>JACKKT010000001.1 GCA_024236295.1 Kordiimonadaceae bacterium
AACCCTTGATGAAATAGAAATATTACTCAATAAAGGAATAGAAGTAGCCGCCACTCAACCAGCAGCACTAAAAGAAAAACTTAATGAAAAGGTGCGAATACTTTTAGATAATAATCAGGGAATGGATCCTGACCGGCTGGCTCAGGAAATTATCCTATTGGTCACGAAAGCTGATGTAAAGGAAGAAACAGATCGACTGAACGCGCATATAGCAAGTGCCAGAAAGCTCTTAAAAGAACAAGGAGCTGTTGGTCGAAAACTTGAATTTCTTTCTCAGGAATTTAATAGAGAAACCAATACATTATGCTCAAAATCTTCAGATATTACATTAACAAATATTGGGTTATCTTTAAAAGCCGCAATTGACCAATTCAGGGAACAAGTGCTCAATATTGAATAAATAATTCATTCTATGGGATAGCGCTCCAAAAGGGGGCCTAGAGCCTCTTTTAACGGAGCCAGATGAGTTTCGTAATTTCGCCATTGTTCCATTCCCTTGGTAAATATAGGTTGCCTAACCTGTTCAGAACTTGGGGTGCGGATGGCACGGTCCGTTTCATAGAAGCGAAGACAGGATTCTTCAAATTCAAGGCCGCAATATTCAAGTAGTTTTCGGATCTGGGTTTCGGTATCTGACACCATTTCCTCGTACTGAACTCTATGTACACGCCCAGGTAATGTTTCGTCCCAGTGGTCCATTAATTTGACATAATCGCGATAATAAAATCCAATATCGGAAAGGTCATAAGTAAAGGCCTGACCACGGGCGAATAGTTGCTTGTACCCGGAAAAACAGCCGCCCATTGGATGACGTCGTGCATCAATAATTTTAGCATTGGGAAGAATGGAATGAATTAGACCGATATGCTGAAAATTATTTGGCATTTTATCAATGAAATAGGGCAGTGAACTACGCTGAATTCTGGTTGTTTCAATATATCTTTCACCGAAATATTTAAAATCCTCAGCCGTCATTTCATTAAGTATTTCAGGATATTTTGAAACGGCCCTTACACGTTTTTTATCACCAATTTCACGGGACATGGCTATGATATCTGTCAGTTCGGCAGTTCCTTCTACCATGGAATGGCTGGCAAGGATTTGTTCTATTAGCGTTGAGCCAGCACGTGGTAATCCAACAACGAAAATTGGATCCTTAGCCTGGCATCCCTGTCCTTTATGTTTTTTAAAAAATTCAGTGTCAAAAAATTTTATTTGGCGCACTGTATCATATATATTGATTTTAGCATCATATGGGGTTTGCCGTCGTCTTATTGCATTGCCACGCTGATAATATCTGAAAGATGTGTCAAATTCTTCACGGTCTTCATATGCTTTACCAAGAGCAAATGCCAGATGAGCCTTGTCATCTTCATCACCATCATCTTTTTCAAACTGTGCAGACATATTTATTACA
Source organism: Kordiimonadaceae bacterium (assembly GCA_024236295.1). Classification (GTDB taxonomy): domain Bacteria; phylum Pseudomonadota; class Alphaproteobacteria; order Sphingomonadales; family Emcibacteraceae; genus Pseudemcibacter. Next base: position 1,418 of record JACKKT010000001.1, read on the forward strand.
TCTTCGTCACTAAATTTGAAAGTTTTAAGATTTGCAAGGCTCCAGTATGTTTCACCAGTTGCCGGACTAGCATCAATACAATTTCGGTATGCTTTAATGGCATCATCAAGTCGTCCAACTGTTTTTAAAGTATGGCCGTAGCTCAGCAGGGCTTTTGCCTGCTTAGGATATTCTTTCAGAATTTTTTCATAGATTTTCAATGCAGGTAAATTGTCGCCTTTTCTTGCAAGAATTGCTGATTTAAGAATAAGATAATTAGGATTTTTAGGGTCCGTTGATAAAAGAATTTCTAGTTGTTCTGCTGCCTGTTCCAGCTTTTCTGTGCGAAATAACGCGATCGCATAATTATTTCGGGCGTGATGAAAGTTTGGCGCTAGTTCCAAGCAATTGATGAGCAGTGTTTTTGCATCCTCAAAACGGTTCAGTTTGATGGCAATTTCACCTAAAAGACGCATTGCGACAACATCGGATGGCTGCTTTCTTAAAATTTCTTTTGTAAGTTGCTCAGCTTGTGCAATTTTTCCATCTATAAAATATTTTTCCGCTTTTGCCAGTTCCGGATTAGAGGTTAGTAGCTGCAAATATTTACTGAAATATTTTTTTTCTTTTTCTTTCTCGCCTCTGATACGGTACTGATCGGCAAGCATCCTCCAGCCTTCAATTGATTTGGGATCTTGATCAACATTTTTCTTTAACGCAGCGATTGCTTCTTTTGTGCGCCCCGCTGCAGCATAGCAAAGACCTAATTCCAGGGAAATCGGTGCAGCATTTGATAATCGCATTGCCAGAGGTTTGACAATTTCTAGTGCTTGATCAATTTTACCTTGTAAACGTAGTGCTGCGGTAAGTATATGCTTTGCCGGATCAAGGTCGGGAACCACTTTAAGTATTTCTCTGGCTTGTTCTTCAGCCATTATTGGATGTTGTTGGAGTAATCTGGCAGCATGCTGCAAGGCAGTTGTTAAATCTCCATGTGGTATCTGATCGGGCATTGTGCTGCAACTTCCTGAATTAGTCATTTATAGCAATTTTGTTATTTATTGAATTCATGCAATCATATTTTTCCTTACTAGAAGAAAATATAGAAAGTTTGTCAAGGGTATTGGAATGTCTATTTAATTTGAACTAATTAGTAGTTATGCGTCTTTAAATAAGCATCGAAAATGACATAGGAACACTAAAATTGTGATCAAACAGGCATTGACAAAATTGTACGGTCGTACAATAGTATTACTTATCAACACAAATATGGAGATTGTTTCCGCACAATCTATATCGTTTATATTACTACACCATATAATATAAACAGTTGTTTAGAGTGGAGCTGATGATTTCCAGACAGTTAATTTTAGACCAGGGGATTTTGAATGGGTCACAATTTTTCTTATAAAAAAACCGCTCTGTTAGCATCAACAATATTGATGTCAGGCGCTATTATTTCTCAACCTGCCTATTCGCAGGATGCAGATAAAACTGAGGATGTTATTTATGTAACAGCTCAAAAGCGCACATCTGATTTACAAGATGTATCTCTTTCACTTAACGTGCTAGGGAATAAACAAATGGAAGATCTTAACATCAATGGTTTTGATGACTATGTTTATTTCCTGCCGACAGTTTCATTTCAGAGTTCCCGGCCGGGAACATCACAAATTTACATGCGTGGTATTTCAAGCGGTGGCGATGGTGTTCATTCTGGGTCTATGCCGAGTGTAGGTATATATCTTGATGAACAACCAATCACGACTATTAACCAAATACTTGACCTGCACATGTATGATATTGCCCGTATTGAAACGCTGGCTGGTCCGCAAGGTACGCTTTTTGGAGCAAGCAGTGAAGCTGGAACAATGCGTATTATCACTAACCAGCCTGTAATTGGTGAATTTAGTGCCGGTTATGATGTTGCAGGTAATATAGTAGCACACGGCGAAGCAGGAGGGACAATTGAGGCATTTGCCAATTTTCCAATCGCCGATAATGCAGCGATCCGTCTTGTAGGCTGGCACGAAAAGGATGGTGGTTATATTGATAATATTCCTGCCAGTATTACTTTCCCTGCCAGTGGAATTACCAAAACCAATGCGTCCCTTGTTGAAAATAATTACAATGACACCAAAACGACAGGTGGCCGTGCCCTTTTAAAAATGGATCTTAATGAGAATTGGGTTGTTACTCCGGGAATCACCTATCAGGAGGAAGTTTCAACAGGTTCTTTTGCACATGATCCGGACAGAATTGGGGATTTAAACTCCACGACTTTTGCACCAATTAAATATGATGAAAACTGGTATCAGGCAACGCTAACAGTTGAAGGTAATGTTGCTGGATTGGATGTTATATATGCTGGTGCCTATCTTGACCGTCATGTGGTAAGCAGTGATGATTATATCGGTTATGCGGAATATCTTTCATCATTATATGCTGATTATGGCTATAACTGTCTTTATTATAATGCAGATGGTGTTACCTGTGCTGATCCAACTCAGTTTACTACTGGAGATGAGTATTTTAAACGTCAGAGCCATGAATTCCGAATTCAAACACCGCAAGATGAGCGTCTTCGCGCTATTGCTGGTGTGTTTTTCCAAAAACAGAAACATGACTTTGACTTGCAATGGATTGTCCCGGGAATGCAGTCAAGTCAATCCGTTATTGAAGGTGGACACACAACCTGGCAAACAAAGCAGGTTCGTGAAGACAGGGATTACGCCGCCTTTACTGAAATCAGTTTTGATATTACGGATAAACTTACGGCTCTTGGTGGTATGCGGTATTACAAATACAGAAACTCGCTTTATGGCTTTAACGGGTTTCTGGCACATTGTACGGGTCAGTATATAAATGGCAGTTTTGTGCAAATTGCAGCTGCTGACGGCGGCGAGCCACAATACCCATGTTTTGACACCAAAATTCTTGATGATGAACAAAAAGATACAGGACAGATTTACAAAGCTAACCTGACCTACACTATTGATGATGATAAATTGGTATACCTGACTTATTCACAAGGTTTCCGTCCGGGTGGGGTTAACAGGGCCCGCGTACCAAATGTTCCCGGGTATCAGCCTGATAAAGTTTATAACTATGAATTTGGATGGAAAACAACATGGCTTGATAATCGACTCCGTTTTAATGGCGCAGTTTATTACATGGAGTGGAAAGATGTTCAGATTTCTTTCCTTGATTTTGCAGTATCGCCACTTACGATTATTCAGAATGTTGGTGGATCAAGAACTTACGGAACTGAATTTGATTTAGTGTTATCGGCTACCGATCAGCTTACATTATCATTCTCTGGCTCTTATAATGATGCGAAGTTAACATCACCCTACAGTCGAAGTGTAGGTGGGTCAGTTTTGGCGCCTATCGGAACAAAAATGCCCTATGTGCCTAGTCTGCAATTCACGGCTGTTGCTCGTTATGAAGATGAAATTGCCGGAATTCCTGCTTTTGGTCAGGCTTCAATATCTCATACCGGGCAAACTTGGAATGATCTTGATGTTGGCATACGTCAAAATCAGGCAGCTTACACCATTTTAAATCTTTCAGTTGGCGTGAGCAAAGATGATATGACGTTTACTATTTTTGCAGACAACGTAACAGATACAAGAGCAGAGATTGTTCGCAATTACCCTGGTTTCCCAAGTTTGATTGATAATACTATATTTACAAACAGACCAAGAACTATAGGATTCAGGTTCGGTCAGAGATTCTAGGTTAAGATACAGAAATCTGATTTTATCAATGATAAATTTCGCGGCTGCATTTGAAATGTAGCCGCGTTTTTAATTATAAGAACGTAGCTTTTTCTTTAAAAGAAAATTGACACGCAACACTTTAATAGTAATTTAAAGCTATAAAAATAAACATTACTCTTGCAGGAAAACTCATTGTCAGAAAAAAATAAGAAAGAAATAAAAAGAAGGGGACTTCTTTTGGTGCTTTCAAGTCCTTCAGGGGCCGGCAAATCGACATTGTCAAAATTACTTCTCGAAAAAGATGATGATATTTATCTGTCGGTGTCATCCACGACCCGTCCGCCACGCCCGGGTGAAGTTGAGGGCAGGGATTATCATTTCGTTAGTCAGGCCGATTTCGAACAACTGGTCAATGAAAATGGATTTTTGGAATATGCGACTGTATTTGACCATTCTTATGGTACGCCGGCAGCCCCCGTTGAGCAAATGATCAGAAACGGTAAAGATGTCATGTTTGATATAGACTGGCAAGGAACTCAACAGCTTCATGAGAAAGTAGGTTCAGATCTGGTTCGGGTTTTTATTCTGCCACCGAGCAAGGCCGAACTAGAAAAACGCTTAAAAACCCGCGCGCAAGATACGGATGAAGTGGTGGCAAAACGTATGGCGAAAGCCAATTCAGAAATTAGCCACTGGGCAGAATATGATTATGTGATCATAAATGATGATCTGGAAAAAGCGGAAGCCGAGTTATTTACCATACTTAAAGCAGAGCGGATGAAAAGAGTACGTCAGTCTGGCCTTGCTTCCTTTGTCAGTGATCTTACAAAAGAATAATTTGTTTTCATAGACCGAGTGAAGATAAATTCAGCTTTCCATTCCTGGTTGGCGGGCACCAGTAATAGGCGCCATTGATAGGACGGGTAAAATCAAAAAGAGCATCAATAATACCATCATCTTTTCCAATCATTCGGTTCATTACTGCCTCAAATTTATCCAGATTATTGGCAAATGAGACAAAGACCAACCCGCTATCCATTCCATCAGCCCAAGGCATTGATCGGCGGACCATAAAAGCTTCTGGCTCAAAATCCTCCTGTGCTGCTCTTTTTACATGAGCGGATGATGGTGCATCAAATTCATCATTACTTTGCGCATGGCGGCCAAAGGTATTATCCTGCCGTTCTTTATCCATTTGTTCAAAAATATCGAGATCATGAAGCCATTGCTGTACGGCAACAAAGCTTCCACCGTTAATCTCAGTAATTTCTGAACTAAATATTGCCGCAACTAAAGCATCATCTCCTTCAGGGTTTTCTGTTCCATCTTCATAACCGCTTAAATCGCGGTTTTTATCAAATTGAAAGCTGTCGATAACACTGGTAATTGAGAAGGCATCCGCAAGAATAGCTTCTATTTTACGTGATCTGTGCAAAATTTCACCGCGATCTGTTCCTCTTAACCAAATCCAAAGGGATTGCGGTGTGGACGGAATTTCAATTCCGCCAACACTTTGCGCGGGCATAGTCCTAAGTCCGGGTATTTCTTTTCCCAAAGCTGTAATTAGCGACTCTCCGAACCCAACCACTGTAAATTGAGAATCAATATTTTCTTTTAGGCTAATTAAAGTAGCAGCAATATTGGTAATTGAATGTATAGAGAATGTCATATAACGGCCCAGTTTGGTTTCGCCGTCAAGAATTCCAATTTGATAGTTTTTCATAGAATATTACCATTATTTATTTTTTTGATATTCTAAAGCCAAACGGCAGAAGTCTTCAACGGATAATTCTTCCGCTCTTGCTGTTTCTTTAATGTTTGCAGCCGCAAGATTAAAGGTCGGATCAATCCCAAGACTTTTCAGACTTGCTCTAAGCATTTTGCGTCGTTGATTAAAAGCGGCAGAAACAACACGTTCCAGTGTTTTTTGATCCGGTGCATTGGCCGGTTGCACTCTGGGTGTAATTTGCACAATACAGGATGTGACTTTTGGCGGGGGAATAAAAGCCTGCCTTGGAATATCAAATAAAATTTTCGGATCAGCGCGATACTGACAAAGTACGGAAAGGCGACCATAAGCCTTGCTTTTTGGATTGGCAACAATTCGCTCTCCAACCTCTTTTTGAAACATAAGTGTCAGCGATTTAAACCATGGCAACCATTTTTCTGCTGTCATCCATTTAACCAGCAGTGCCGTGCCGACATTATAGGGCAGATTGGCCACAACATGAATGTCTTTGCCTTTTGTATCACCGATTAATGCCACTTCATCAACGTCAAGGGCATCTCTTTCAAAAATCTCAACTTTATTGTCATAAGCAGCTGAAATCTCATTTAAAGCCTCAATGCAGCGGTGATCCATCTCAACGGCAATTATTTTTTGTGCGCCTTGCATTAATAGGCCGCGTGTAAGTGCACCGGGACCTGGGCCAACTTCATATATGATGGAATTTCCAAGATTTCCGGCCGCGCGGGCAATTTTTTGCGTCAGGTTTAAATCAGTCAGAAAATTCTGTCCCAGTGATTTTTTGGCTCGCAGGTCATAACGATCAATAACGTCCCGAAGCGGAGGAAGTCCGTCACTATTCATCTTGTTCTGCATCAATCATCGGTAGATATTTTGACATGCGATCAGCAAGTTTAAGAGAATTAATCATGCTAGTAGGATTTGCAAGTCCCTGACCCGCTATATTCAGTGCCGTACCGTGATCGGGGGATGTTCTGACAATTGGCAATCCAAGAGTAACATTTACGCCGGCATCAAAGTCAATCGTCTTGATTGGGATTAATGCCTGATCATGATACATACATAAGGCAACATCATATTTTGCCCGCGCAGATTTATGAAACATAGTATCTGCTGGCATAGGGCCATTAAGTCTTATGCCCTGCTTTTTAAGCGCATTTATGGCAGGGGCAATAATTTCCCGTTCTTCAATGCCCATTGTTCCATCTTCTCCGGCATGGGGATTAAGTCCGCTTACTGCAATAGCCGGATAATCAAGATTGAAAAATTTTTTCATCCCTTCATGGATAGTCCTAATCGTTCTGACCAAAAGCTGATGGGTAATAAGGGGAGGTACATCCTTTAGTGCGACATGGATGGTAAGTGGTACCACACATAACTGCTCTGAGGCGAGCATCATAACAGGGTGATACTCCTCGCCCGTATGCCTTGTTGATAGTTTGGCCAGATATTCAGTGTGTCCCGGGCAATCAAAGCCTGCATTATAAAGAGCTGCTTTATGAATGGGAGCCGTTGCCATAGCACGGGCCTGTCCGGAAATTATAAGTTCTACGGCTTTGTCAATTGAGGCAATAACCATTTCTGCAGTGTCATGGTGTGGATGACCAAATTGAAATTCACTTCTGAAGTTAAAATCTAACACAGGTAAAGAATTGTTAAAAATATGTATAGCTTGACGTGGCGAATTAATAGAGGTTACAGGGACATTTAAATTTAATGCTGCCGCTTGGGATTGCAGCATTTCGGCGCTACCTATAACAAAAAATGGTGATATAGAAAACTCATGTCTCTTGTACCAGGATTTAAGTACCACTTCAGGGCCAATTCCTGAAGGTTCGCCAATAGAAACAGCAATGGGGAGTTTATTTTCTTCCAGTTCATCCATTGCCATTCATCTTTTACCGGTAATCTACAATGGCGTCACGCCTAAGGTCACGCAGATGTCGTCTGGCTACAAGCTGGAGCCTGGATTGTGTCATGTTTTCAAGAACGGTATCAAATTCGGGAAGTTTAATTTCAGGAATATCTTTCGCGCACAAAATAAAGCTTCTGTAACCGTCCTCTTCCTCGTAAAGTTTGGTTCCTTGGCCTATTTCCAAATTTAGAACTTCTTCTTTAGCTTCCTGAGGTAAATTTCCAACTTTAGTTGTACCAATTTCACCATCGGCAGTAGCGTTTAATGAAACACCATTTTCCTTATTTGCTTCACAAGCATTTGTATTTTTTACTTTTGGCAATACCAATTTATTCAGATCTTCCATTGTGGAATTTGGAAAATCATCTTTTGAGAAGTAAAGGAATTTAAGTGTTACGGCAATATCATCATCATTCAGAGTTAGAATTTTTCTTTTATTTGTAAGTTTGAGTATATATACGCCATCCTCTGTAATAATTGGTTCAGAGATTTCCCCTACTTTCATCTTTGGAAGTTCATTACTAACTTCTTTTGGCAGTTCATTCTCCATTACCCAGCCCATATCACCGCCAACAGAGGCTGTTGAGGATTGTGAGAATTGTTGTGCAATACCTGAGAATGGAGTGCCATCTATAAGCTGTTTATGTATGAGATTGGCGGAAGAAGCTACATCGTCCCGTTGTGCATTGTTTGTTATAAGAAGGAAAACTTCACTAACATTATATTCAAACTTTCCTTTGTCGCGTTCAAGTTTATCCAGAAAATTCATCACTTCATCATCAGTTATATTTACCAACGGGCTAAGAAGTCCACCGACCACCCTTTGCCAGGCGAGTGTTCCATTAATCTGGTTGACGAGAGTTTGTTTTTCAATCCCGGCATCTTTTAGTGCAGATTCAAGTTGTTCTGAAGTTAAATTGAATTGGCGAGCGTAGTTATTAAAAGCTTCTTCTAATTCGCTTTTTGATGCCAGTGCCTCGAACTTTTTTGCTTCCTCAATTTTAAGTTTGTCATCAATTAAGCCGTTCATCGCTTGAGTTTGGAGATTTTGTTCCTGTTCAGGTGTTAGTGATCTTGTCGGATTGGACAGATATAGTAATCTAGTACGCTGTTTAAGATCATAAAGGGAAATTACCTGATCATTAACAATCGCAACAATTTGTTGAACATCTTGCAGATTGGCTTGGGGTTGCTGAGCTTTAAGTGTGGTATTCGAAAACACCAGTATTGGAAAGCATAATAAAAATAATTTTAATAATGAGAATTTATTAAATTTCGTAACCATATTCAATAGTAGCCTAACCTTACTCACTTAATTATTATTAAAAATTCTTTATATAACGAATTAATCGTGTGTTCTATAATTATGTTGAAAATTATGGTCATTTTGTGCCTAAAACATATATTTTAACCAAGATTTTTCAGTATAATACGGAAATGAACGGTACTTGACGGGGCAATATCGCGGTCAGTTGTGAAACGTCTTTCATAACTTAATCCAAATTCAAGGCAGTCATCATGATATACCAGCCCGGCATCATAGGAAATGGTTTTACTATTTAAAATGTCCTTAATCCAGCTTCCTTGTAAGGCCCATTTCTTGTCAAAATTGATTTTCATTCCTGTCCCGATTTCACGGCGGTTTTCAAGCTCTGTTCCTATTAGTCTGCTGCCATCATTTAGATCCAGATCAAGATAACGGACGGAAAGTTTCAACCAATCAGGCCCGGTAGATAGAATAAGCTCGTTTCTTCTGAGTTGGAAGGTGCGTTTATCAAGCCTGAATCTGTGCACATAATCAATCCAGTCGCCAACTGATACATCAATACGTCCAACAAGGTCAGACGCTTTTCCCTCATATCCGGAGCCGACTGGAAAGGTTTCTGTATTGTTAAGTCTGACTGATTGTCCAATTGTGGCGATCATATTGATATTATCGGTATATAAATTATAACGGAGACCAAAATTTACCCGTGTTCCACCTTCCCATCGATCATATCCATTAAACCGGTTGTGACTGAACAGGTTGTTTTCATCAAATTCAAAATTGCGGCTGTCCTCGTTTGCAAAATTGATTACATTTTCAGGTAAATTGGGTTTTGTAGGTGCCACTATGATCGAAAACATTGGTTCAATGACCTGACTGGTTTTTCCCGCCGACTTTAAAAACGGCATACGCCAGTCAAGGGCCAGTTTTGGCAAAATTCTTGAATGTGTGCCATCAACCCCGGCATATTGGCTCTGGTCAGGCATGATTGAGTTACTGTTGTTATAAAGATCGCTTCGCACAGAAGCGGTAAGGGTATAAAAGTCACCTAAATCTGATTGAAAAGGAACCGCCCATGTTGCTTTTGTACTCAGCCGGCGGCTTCGCATACCATCAATCCGGTAAATCTGGACACCGCTGGCATCGAATTTAAGCGTACTGTTAATAAAGCCTGTATCTTTATTCACATTAATATCAAAGGACGGCAAGGCCTGTCCGGTAAGTCCAAAATCGTCCTCTTCATCAAGGCCCTGGAAGACATAAGTTCCGACTGTAGCATAATTTTGATCCCAGAAGCGCTCAAGTTTTACATGGCTTTCAAGAACGTCCGATCTGTCATCATAATATCGTCTGAGATAAGTATCATCACTGACCCAGTTTACTGCATAATCCCATTGCCAGTCTCCACCGAGATTATCGAGACTGGGTAAATCAAATTCACCCTTTGAAAATATATGGCCACGAAGTTCATGGTCGCCTGTTTTTTGAAAGTTGTTGTCCCGTTCATTAACGTTTGCGACGGAGGCTAATGTCGTGAACATACCATTGCTGGTGCGTTGCCGGTAATTACCGGCAAAAACGATACCTTCACGGCTGGTAATGATCGGCTCGAATGTAAAATCCTGATGGGGACTGATGTTAAAATAATAAGGAATTTGGACAAAGGCACCAAGCTCGGTTGATCTTCCCAGTTTTGAAGGGGGTAATATTCCTGTTCTAGCCCTGACAGTCGGATCAGGGTGGGCAAAATAAGGTGAATAAAGAATGGGGATACCGGCAATTTCAAGCCTGACATTTTTATATTTTATGGTTTTATCATCTGAATCGTGGGTAATTTGATCAGCCCTGATCTGCCAGGTCGGCTTTTCATTGCCGTCCTCCATACACATTTCACAGGGTGTATAGATAGCGTTTTGTAGAATAGTAAGCTGTCCTTCACGTTCACCACTTCTCGCGATCAGCTTTGAACCGTCCGTAAAAATGACCCTTGTATGATTTATAAAACCCTGTTTTAAGTCACCATTCAGAGTGGCATCCTGCATATATAAAATATTGCCGGATGGTTCTTTGATGGTAATGCCACCTGCTGCTTTTACTTCCCCGGTATTAACATCATAGGTAATTGTTTCAGCCGTCAGGCTATTGCCATTCTGGTTCAAAATGACATTGCCACTGGCAGTGATGATATTGGTTTTCTGATCGTAAACCACCTTGTCTGCTGCAAAATTAATTTGTTGTGAGCTGCCCGCAGAACTTTGGGCCTGAGAAAATGACAGGCCCATCAGGAATAACACTATAGCGATACTGATTATATGGTTCGTTTTATTCATGCGGTTCTATTACATATTTTGTTTCGATGGTATAGTGAATTAAACGAAAATCCACAATATTATTATCTATTTCCCTTGATAACATCCTATCCTATCTTTATCTCTTGAAGTAGTGAATTCCTATATTGGCCAAGCAAGACTAAATTGAGGCATAAAAATGAAAATAAAGTTTATAGAAACTACCGAAGACAATAACAACATTGAAGGCGCTTTAGCTGTCTTTGCTTATAGTGAAGATAAAAGCTTTGTCCTAGCACCGACGACAGAAACACTTGATAAACAAACATCAGGGGCCATAACACGTGCGGCAAATTCAAGCAATTTTAAAGGCAAATTTGGCGAAATGGTTGAAATTCTTGCACCGTCCGGTATTAAGGCAAGCCGTATTCTGTTGGTTGGGCTTGGGAATAGTGAAAAATTTGACAGTCAACAGGCCGAAAAAATCGGCGGTAAAATAATTGTCAAATTAATGTATTCGGGCGAAAAAAATCTCACTGTTTTTGCAAAAACTAATGCTGCTTCAGGGGCCTTCGGGGCCATTCTGCGGGCATATAAATTTGATAAATATTATACAACTGAAAAAAATATTAAAAAACCGTCGCTTGAACAAGTTACTTTGGTTACGGATGGGGCGGCCGATGCTAAGAAAGAATTTAAAGTCCTCGAAAAAATTGCAGACGGGGTCATTTTTGCGCGAAATCTGGTTACCGAACCGGGAAATGTCATTTATCCCGAAAGCTATGCAGAGCAGATCAAAGAACTGACAAAATTGGGTGTGGATGTAAAAATTCTTGACGAAAAAGCCATGGATGCACTGGGGATGGAAGCCCTGCTAGGTGTTGGTCAGGGAAGTGCCAGCCAAAGCCTGATGGTGATCATGAAATGGAACGGTTCAAAAAATAAAAAGGAAAAACCAGTCGCGCTTATCGGTAAAGGGGTTACCTTTGATACAGGTGGTATCTCATTAAAACCCGGTCCAGGCATGGAGGATATGAAATTTGATATGGGTGGCAGTGCCGCCGTTGTCGGTGCAATGAAGGCATTGGCGGGCCGTAAGGCTAAAGCAAACGTGATCGGCGTTGTAGGGTTGGTCGAAAATATGCCATCCAGCACGGCGCAGCGCCCTGGCGATGTGGTCAGTTCCATGTCCGGTCAGACCATTGAAGTCATTAATACGGATGCCGAAGGTCGGTTGGTGCTTGCCGATTGTCTCTGGTACACACAGGAAAAATTCAAACCAAAATTTATGATTGATCTTGCCACACTGACCGGTGCAATGATGATTGCCTTGGGGCAGGATTATGCAGGTATTTTTTCAAATAATGATGAACTTTGCGAGCAGCTGACAGCGGCGGGTAAAGCTGTTGATGAACCTGTCTGGCGCATGCCGATAGGTGATAGCTATGATGCTCTGATTAATTCCGATATAGCGGATATGAAAAATGTCGGTGGTAAATATGCGGGTAGTATCACGGCGGCTCAGTTTTTGCAGCGTTTTGTCAATGATACGCCCTGGGTTCATATTGATATTGCCGGTACAGCATGGCGGCAGAAACCTTCGGATGTCGCGGAAAAGGGGGCGACAGGATATGGTGTCCGGCTGCTGGACCGGTTAATCAGGGATTATTATGAAGATTAATTCATGGAAATCAGTTTTTATCATCTGACACGACAGCCGCTGATGGTTGCTTTGCCAAAACTGCTTAGTAAAGTTGTGGAGGCAAAGATGAAGGCGGTGGTGAAAGTGCCCGGTCCGATTGAAATGGATGATCTGGATCAGGCACTTTGGACGTTTGACAAAGATAGCTTTCTTGCCCACGGGACAGAAAAAAGCAAATTTCCGGAAGATCAACCCATCTATATTACAACGGCTGATGATAATCCTGCTTCCGCCGAAGTGCTGGTGTTAACAGACGGAACGACCACTTCAATCCTGCAAGGTTATAAACGGGTTCTGGAAATGTTTGATGGCAACAACCCCACAGTGGTTGAGCAGGCAAGGGCGCGTTGGACTGCTTATAAATATGATGGATATACCCTTAGTTATTATCAACAGAGCGATACAGGGGGCTGGACAAAGAAAGCCTGATTTTGTTATCGGTTTAGCATTTCTTCCAGCTCAAGCCATTTTTCTTCGGCATCTTTCAATTTATGGTCCAATTCACTTTTTTCACGCGTGAACTGTTTTAACGCTCTTCCAGCAGCAGGATCCTTTTTGTCATAAAGCTTCGGGTTGCTAAGCGCCTTATTATATTTTTCAATTTCACGGCTCAGATAGTCCACCCGTCTTTCCGCTTCGGCAATCTGGTCTTTAAGAACGCGTTGATCTATTTGTGGCTCACTCTTTTTGGCCTTTTTCTTGATTATCGGTTTTGGAGGCTCTTTTTTATCCACACCGGTTTTCTTGCCGATCACCAGATTTTTATAATCATTGATATCACCGTCGAAATCATGAACGCCACCATTTTCAACAACCATGATACGGTCAGCACAGGCTTCAACAAGATAGCTGTCATGGCTGATAATGATAACGGCACCTTCATAGTCGTTAATCGCATGAATAAGCGACTGACGGCTATCCATATCCAGATGGTTGGTTGGTTCGTCAAGGATAATCATTTGCGGCGCATTAAAACTCATCAATGCAAATAAAAGACGCGCTTTTTCACCACCGGACATGGTGGAGATTTTATTGGCTGCTTTATCAACGCCAAATCCAAAACCGCCAAGTCGGGCCCGAACCTGTGTTTCGGTTGCTCCTTTCATCAGGCGGGCCAGATGGGAAATGGGGGTACCATTCGGGTCCAGTTCATCCTGCTGATGCTGTGCAAAATAACCAATACCAAGTTTGCGGGAGCGGTTTATGGTGCCTTCCATAGGCTTCAACCTGTCTGAAAGCAGTTTGGCAAAAGTTGATTTGCCGTTGCCGTTCTGACCAAGCAGGGCGATGCGGTCTTCCATATCTATCCGTAAGGATAAATTTCTTAAGATCGGTTTACCCGTCTCATAACCAACAGCCAGATTTTCCATGGAAATCAGTGGTGGTGCCAGCTCAACAGGATTAGGAAAATTAAACTGAACCGTATGTTCTTCGGCAAGCGCGGCAAGCGGTTCCATTCGTTCCAGCATTTTTATGCGGCTTTGTGCCTGTTTGGCTTTGCTGGCCTTATAGCGGAAACGGTCAATATATTTCTGGATATGGGCGCGCTCAAGTTCCTGTTTTTTAATTGCCGCACGCTGAAGCTCGCGCTGCTCGCGGTAGGTTTTTTCAAACTTGTCAAAATTCCCGCCATAATAGGTCAGATTACGTGCTTCCAGATGAACAATTGCATTTGCCGAACTGTTCAGAAGATCCCGGTCATGGCTGATGATCAGAACAGTATAGGGATAGTTTTTAATGAAATTTTCAAGCCATAAAACCCCTTCCAGGTCAAGATAGTTTGTCGGCTCGTCAAGCAGCAACAGGTCAGGCTGTGTAAAAAGGGTGCAGGCAAGGGCCACACGCATACGCCAGCCCCCTGAAAACTCACTACAGGGGCGGCGCTGTTCGGCATCATTAAAGCCGAGGCCTGATAATATACTGGCGGCACGGGCTTCGGCTTCATAGGCGCCAATATCCTGCAGCCTTTCATGAATTTCTGCAATACGGTGCGGATCTTTGCAGGTTTCCGCCTCGTGATGAAGTTCCACCAGTTCCGGATGTGCCGCAAGCACCGTATCAAGCAGGCTATCCGGTCCACCGGGCGCTTCCTGCGCGACCTGACCAACGGATGCGGATTTTCGAATACTGATCTGGCCGTCATCGGCTTCCAGTTCGCCGAGGATCAGTTTATAAAGCGTGGTTTTGCCCGCACCGTTTTTCCCAACGATGCCGACTTTATGCCCGGCAGGAATAGTGACACTGGCTTTTTCCAGTAAAAGCTTTCCGGCGATACGATATGTGAGGTCCGTAATATGTAACATGCATGGGGTTTTATCAGGTAAACTGAAAATATCAATGGCAAATAATTATTGAAGTTTTGCTAAATAACCACTATAAGGCGCGCCAACAGATTAAATTTCAAATACCAAGGATAAAAATTATGGCTTTACAGCGTACATTTTCAATTATTAAGCCTGATGCTACAAAACGCAATCTTACAGGGGCTATCATTAAAAAACTTGAAGACGGCGGTCTTCGCGTTATTGCATCAAAACGGATCCGTATGAGCCGAGAAAAAGCAGAAGGGTTTTATGCTGTTCATAAAGACCGTCCATTTTTCGGTGAACTTGTTGATTTTATGATTTCAGAACCCGTTGTGGTTCAGGTGCTTGAAGGTGAAAATGCCGTTGCCCGTAACCGCGAAATTATGGGTGCAACAAACCCTGCTGAGGCCGCAGACGGCACAATCCGTAAGGAATTTGCCCTTTCTATCGGTGAAAATTCCGTTCATGGTTCAGACAGCCTTGAAAATGCGAAAATTGAAATTGAATATTTTTTCAATGATAAAGAGATCGTCGGTTAAT
Source organism: Kordiimonadaceae bacterium (assembly GCA_024236295.1). GTDB lineage: Bacteria > Pseudomonadota > Alphaproteobacteria > Sphingomonadales > Emcibacteraceae > Pseudemcibacter. The sequence goes on from JACKKT010000001.1 coordinate 16,884, forward strand.
TCGGTTCATAAATAAAAAATTCTGAACCGCGTACCAATGGTGCGCGGTTTTTTTATTCCGGTATAGGATTTATTATTTTTTGAGTTGCATAGTTTGCATCACGGATAATAACTCTGCTGCCATCAACCTGTGTCCGGCCTTCCGCGACGAGCCTTAAGGCCTGCGGATAAATAATATGTTCCTGCGTCAGCACTTTTGCGGCCAGTGTATCGGCGTCATCATCCGGGTTAATGGCAACTGCCGCCTGGATGATGATCGGGCCGTCATCGAGTTCCGGATTGACAAAATGGACGGTGCAGCCAGTAAAGCGTACTCCAGCTTCCAGCGCACGTTCCTGCGTATGAAGCCCTTTAAAACTCGGAAGCAGGGAAGGGTGAATATTAAGAATTTTATTTTTCCAGCGATTGACAAAGCGTGTATCAAGAATACGCATAAATCCGGCCAGACAAATAAGCTCAGTACCGCTTTCAAGCAGTGCTTCATGGAGTTTATCATCAAATTCTTCTCGGCTTTTATAGTCGCGATGATTGATGACTTTGGTGGGAATGCCTGCCTTTTCAGCACGTTCAAGTCCCTTTACACCGGGATTATTGGATATAACCAATGCGATACGGGCCGGGAAACTTTTATCAGCACAGGCATCAATCAGGGCCTGTAGATTGGTGCCGCCTCCCGAAATTAAAACCGCTACATTGACCATTCAAAACCCTTAATTTTAATGTGCTGATTTGGCAACCCAGGCATCAGCAAATCCCCAACTGCCCGGTTTGCCAGTGACTGTTGTTGAGGGTTCGCCTTCATTTTTGGCGCGAACTGTGCCGATGTTATAAACTTTTTCACCATTTTCTTCGAATATTTTGGTGGCCAGATCAGCTTTGTCGGCGGGTACGATGACTGCCATTCCGATACCACAGTTAAACGTTTTTGCCATTTCCTGTGGGCTGATATTTCCGGTTGTCCGAAGCCAGTCGAAGACCGGGGGTAGGGTCCAGAGACTAGCGTCAACATCGACGGTCACGCCTTTGGGAAGAATGCGGGGAATATTTTCAACGAATCCGCCTCCGGTTATATGGCTAAGAGCTTTTATACAATCGGCTTTAAAAGCTTCAAGGCAGCTTTTTACATATATTTTTGTTGGGCAAAGTAGTGCTTCACCAAATGTTTTTCCGGCTTCAAATGAACAGGGATCATTATAGGATACGCCGGAAACTTCCACCAGTTTACGAACCAGAGAAAAGCCGTTTGAATGAACCCCGCTTGATGCGAGGCCTAGAACGACATCACCTTCACCAACAGATTTCCCATCAATCACTCGGTCCCGTTCGACGGCACCAACACAAAAACCGGCAAGGTCATAATCACCATCAGAATACATGCCCGGCATTTCGGCAGTTTCACCGCCTATAAGCGCAGCGCCTCCCTGACGGCATCCTTCCGCAATTCCTTCAATAATGGCCTTACCAACTTCGACAGAAAGATGCCCGGTCGCATAATAATCAAGGAAAAATAGCGGCTCCGCCCCCTGAACAATCAGATCATTCACACACATCGCAACAAGATCAATGCCGACAGTATCATGCTTGCCGCTTTCAATAGCGACTTTTAATTTTGTGCCGACACCATCGGTCCCTGAAACAAGGATCGGGTCTTTAAACCCTGCCGCCTTTAAATCAAATAGGGCGCCAAAGCCGCCTAGTCCGGCATCGCATCCGGGTCTTTTTGTGGACGCCGCTGCTGGTTTAATCGCATCTACAAGGGCATTACCGGCATCAATATCGACACCAGCATCTTTATAACTGTATGATTTATTCTGGTCAGACAATTTTATGTACTTTCAATGGTATAATTTAATAAAACAGATATAAGGCCCCTTGGCAAAAAAGGCTATAGAAATATGACCTAAAATAAATTCTGTCTGTTGCAATGATTATGTAACATAAGATATTTATAGTATATGCCATAGTCATGACATGATAGGGTATTAAAGTAAGTTGATTTCAACAATTAATGAGAAATGTTTTGGATTTTAGATATTATATTACAGCAAGATACATAATTTTCTTAATGTTTTTTATTAGCATTGGACTACCTGTTTATTACCCGGTTTTTGCTCAGAGTGAAATTAATACTGAGGATAGGGAAGCCAGTATTTATACGATTTATAACGTTGATGTTGATGAAACAGCCCGAAATGTGACATTGGCCCGTGAACAGGCACTGAATAAAGGACAGCGCCTGGCATTGGAACGTTTGTTTAGAAGGATCATATTAATATCGGACCGTAAAAAATTGCCGAATTTTTCTGATCAGCAAGTAATGGACTTCATTAGCGGGTTTGAAATTAATGATGAGAGACGTTCCGATGTTCGCTATATTGCATCATTAGTGGTTCATTTTAACCGTGATAAAGTCAACGAAGTTCTGAGCAGTTATGAAATTCCTTTTGCCGAAACTTTGGGAACTGCCGTAAGCGTACTTCCGGTTCTTGAAGAAGGTGGTGCATTGATGCTTTGGGAAAAAAATAATAAATGGCGCGAAGCATGGCAAAATTATGATGTAATCAATAATCTGGTGCCGATAAATACCCCTGAACCTACATTGATGAACCGAATGTATATTAGTGCGTTACAGGCAAAAAATGACGATCAGGATGTTATTCGGGCCTTTATTCAGAAAAATACCCTGAACGAGCTGATTGTTGTCACAGCGAATGTCATAAAGGATACTGCCGCAAATCAATTAGTTCTTGAAATGGCTTTGCGCCGAAATGATATTCTTGATGAAGGGACGGAAAACCCTTTACAGTATATCAGTGTATCCGTTCCTGCCTATGATGAACTGGGTCTTTTAAATGAAGACGCTCTGTTTAAAGCGGGTGTAGATGCTGCGACGGACTGGGTTGACGATCTTTGGAAATCCAAAGTGCTGGTCAATTATGGATCAAAATCATCAATTATGGCCCACGGCGAGTTAAAAAGAATAGATGATTGGGTTATAATTCAGCAGCAGCTTAAAAAAGTTAATCTGGTCAGAAAAGTCAATTTAAAAGGCATCACCATCAACAATGTTGATATTGAAATCGAATTTGCAGGAGATGAAGAGCAACTCGCCCTTTCCTTAGCACAACAAGGTCTGGCCCTTACTCAAAATCAGGGCACCATGGATTGGAATATTGCCTTAACCGACCTTGCGACCAACATGAGTAGAAATTAGTGGCAGAGCAGGGGAAAAATATACCGGAGCAATTGTTGCTGAACTGGCCCGTCAATGAAAAATTTGCTCAAGGTAATTTTCTGGCCTCCTATTCCAACGAAAAAGCAGTTAACTGGATCGATGCCTGGCCGGACTGGCAACGTGGTGGGGAGCATTTTCACTGCCTGATCATTTATGGTCCAAAAGGATGTGGCAAAACCCATCTTTGCCATGTCTGGCAGGAGATATCAAATGCACAGTTATTAAACGCAGATGATCTTGATAAAATTGATTTTATGTCGTCAGACAGTTTGGTTTATGTGCTTGAGGATATTGACCGGTCTATAGCAAATATTGATACGCAGCATAGTCTTCTACATCTTTATAACTGGGTACGTGAGCAGGGGGGGTATCTGCTATTGACTGCAAATTCCCGCCCAAAAAGCTGGCCTTTATCTTTAAAGGATTTGTCATCGCGACTGTTGGCCACGGAAACGGTAGAAATTAAGGCGCCTGATGACGACCTGCTCAAGGCAGTCATAAATAAGCAATTTTCTGACAGGCAGATCACTTTAGGGAGTGACGTTATAAATTATCTTGTCGCACGAACAGAGAGATCATTTGAAGCGGTACGTAAACTTGTACAGAAAATTGATGATATATCGCGCATAGAAAAAAAGAAGATAACCGTTGCTACAGCAAGAAAAGCAATGGAAAACTGGGATGAGGTTTAACATATAAAAATGGCTTTAGAGGGAAATTTTACAGTTTCTGAGAGACTGATCAATCGAGAATTATCCTGGCTTTCATTCAATATCAGGGTGATGGAACAATCTTGTAACAAGAATTATCCGCTTCTCGAACGACTAAGGTTTCTGTCGATATCAGGTAGCAATCTTGACGAGTTTATTATGGTCAGGGTAGCGGGTCTGCGCAATCTCATGAAAACAGAAACAGATGTGATCAGCGATGATGGCATGACCCCAAAGGAACAGCTTGAAAGAATAAATGCACTCGCAGCCGAGCTTGTTGAAAAACAGCAAAAAGAATGTCGTGAACTATTAAGTGAACTTCGCAAAAATAATCTTGATCTTCTTGATGCGTCTGAGCTGACGGATGCTGAAAAAGAATGGCTTCAGATTTACTTTCTTGAAAATGTTTTTCCAATTTTGACGCCACTGGCAATTGATCTGGCGCATCCGTTTCCTTTTATTCCCAATCTGGGTTTCTCATTAATTATTGAGCTTCAAAGGCAGATTGACGGTGAAACGTTGCTGGCTTTGTTGCCGATTCCGACACAGACAAAACGTTTTATCAGATTGCCGGATCAGAATGGACAAATAAGATTTATTTCGCTTGAAAATGTCCTCCGTCTTTTTATCGACTTTATTTTTCCAAATTATCAAATGGTCAGTGAAGGCATATTCAGGATTATTCGCGATAGCGAGCTAGAGGTAGAGGAAAAAGCCGAAGATCTGGTCCTGGTTTTTGAAAGTGCCTTAAAAAGAAGACGACGCGGTAATGTTGTAAGGCTTGAAGTTAACAGCAGTATGCCAAGACGGCTGAGACGCATTGTTCGTAAAGAGCTTGGTGTGGTCAGAGAGGAAATCATTAATATCGATGGAATGCTTGGTCTTTCAGAATTGTCAGAATTAATTGTCGAAGACCGCAAGGACCTTACATTTGAGCCGTTTAGCCCAAGATATCCAAGCCGGGTAAAGGAATTTGGCGGCGATATATTTGCTGCAATCAGTCAGAAAGATTTTGTTGTTCATCATCCGTTTGAAAGTTTTGATGTGGTGGTCAGTTTTCTTAAGCAGGCTGCCGGTGATGAAAATGTTCTGGCTATTAAGCAGACCCTTTATCGCACGGGCGATAACAGCCCGATTGTCGCAGCTCTGATAAAAGCAGCAGAAGCCGGAAAGTCGGTTACGGCCCTCGTCGAGCTGAAAGCACGCTTTGATGAAGCACGCAACATCAAATGGGCACAGGATATGGAACGGGCAGGCGTCCAGGTGGTTTTCGGCTTTTTAGAGCTAAAAACCCATGCCAAAATATCAGTGGTTATTCGCCGTGAAGACGGCAAACTTAAATCATATGTTCATTTTGGCACTGGCAATTATCATCCGCAAACGGCAAAAGTGTATACCGATATTTCGTTCTTTACGGATAACAGGGCGCTTGGTCGTGATGCCGTTCATATATTTAATTATCTGACCGGTAACACGGTGCCAACGTCGCTGGAAAAAGTGAAAATTTCACCGATCAATATACGCTCGACATTAATGGAACTTATTGATCAGGAAATTGAATACGCTAAAGCTGGAAAACCTGCCAATATGTGGGTTAAACTAAATGCACTTGTTGATCCCATTATTATTGATAAACTTTACGAGGCGTCACAAAACGGTGTGTCCATTGATATGGTTGTCAGGGGGATATGCTGCCTTAGACCAGGGGTTCAGGGACTTTCCGAAAATATCAGAGTAAAAAGTATCGTTGGCCGCTTTTTGGAACATGGTCGTATTGTCTGTTTTGGGAACGGAGAGAAATTGCCTTCAAAAAATGCAAAAGTATTTATGTCTTCCGCTGACTGGATGCCAAGGAACTTTGACCGTCGTGTTGAGATACTCGTACCACTAGAAAATCCAACTGTTCACTCACAGGTACTTGACCAGATCATGGTTGCCAATATAAATGATACAGCACAAAGCTGGATATTGGGTGAAAATGATCGTTATACAAAAGTGGCAGCAGGGGAAGACGCGTTTTCCGCCCACCAGTATTTCATGACAAACCCAAGTTTGTCAGGTGTTGGTGCTGCTATATTTGAGGATACGGAAAAAGACGAATAAGGAAATAGGTTTGGGAAGATTTGCTGTAATTGACATTGGTTCAAACACGGTGCGTTTGGTTGTTTATGAGAATCGTGAGCGGGCACCTTATGTAATCTTTAACGAAAAAGTTTTTTGTGGCCTGGGACTCGGGGTTGCAGAAAGCGGTAAAATGATCAGAAGATCAATCGTAAAAGCGACAAGGACGTTGAGCCGTTTTTCGATTCTTCTAAAAAAAATGGAAGTGAATGATTACCGTGCTATTGCAACATCCGCAGTCAGAGATGCCCTGAATGGACGGCAGTTTGTTGCTGATGTTAAGCGGGAAACGGGGCTCGATATTAAAATTGTCAGTGGTCCCGAAGAAGCAAAACTTTCAGGTAACGGTGTAATCTGCGCCGTGCCACGGGCAACCGGGATCATCGGTGACTTGGGAGGCGGCAGTCTTGAACTGGCACTGGTTCATGAAAAAAATGTGTCCCGAGAGACCACATTACCCATTGGTCCGCTGCAGTTTCAGGATAAAAGAGGCAATCGGATCCCATCCGCAAAATCGAAGATTGATGAATATCTGAAAGGTGTCGGCTGGATAACGGAAGAACAGGGCCGTAAATTTTATGCCGTCGGGGGATCATGGCGGGCGCTGGCCCATATACACATGATCGAAACTAAATATCCCCTGATCAATATGCATAATTATGTCATTCCGGTTGATGAAATTTTTGATCTGGCCAAACGTGTTTCAAGAATGACAGAACAGGACCTCAAAAAATACCGGGCACATATCAGTACTAAACGTAGAAAAAACCTTCCTCTTGCCGCACTTGTTCTTTGGCGACTTTTAAAAATTCTCAATCCCTGTAAATATGTCGTTTCGGCATTCGGTGTCCGCGAGGGCATTCTTTATAATGAAATGGAACCTGAAGTCAGGAAACAGGACAGCCTGATTATCAGCTGTCATCAGGTCGCAAAAATGACAGGTCGTTTCCCGGACCATGGTGAAAGGCTTTATAAATGGATTGATGGCTTGTTCGAGAATGAGTCTGAAGACCATAAAAGACTGCGGCTGGCTATTTGTATATTATGTGATGTCGGCTGGCGCGGCCATCCTGAATACCGTGCTGAAAAAGTAGTTGCCGAAGTACTCTATGGCCGACTAGGCGGGGTAAACCATACAGATGCATCATTGATTGCAATGGCTCTTTATGTCTGTTACGGCGGCACAACCAGCAGAGTTAAACAGGTAAAAACAGCAAGATCGCTGATCAGTTCAGATGATATGCTATATGCCAGAAGAATTGGTCTTTCACTTAGGCTGGCACAAAGAATTTCTGCCGGAACGTCAGAAGGTCTAAAACTTGTCAAACTGGTGAAATCAGATAAATTTCTAATTTTAAGTGTTAAACCGGGAATGGAAGACATGGTCAATGAATTAGTCGGGCAAAGGCTGAAAAGTCTCTCCAAATTTCTCGATATTGACTATAAGCTTACAACAGGTCTTTAATTTTTTAAGCCAGGTCCTTAATTGACGGACTCCTTAATGGAAAAGAGTATAATTTCGCTATTTTTAATGGCGAACGCTTTTTTACCGTTTTTAAGGGATATGGCATCTTTGCCAAATATATCATACCGCCATCCATGTAAGGCTTTAACATCGGCCTTGTCCTCTTCTGCTATTTTTTCAAGGTCTTCAACATTGGCGATCAGTTTCGGGGCAACATCCTCACGTTTGCAGACAAGCTTGAGTAGGACTTTTAAAAGCTCAACTATTGGGTCAGTATTTTGTGAAGGAGGCGGTTTTCTGGAAATTTTTGGCAACTGATCCTCTGGTAGATCCATAGCTTCCTGAATGGCGGCAATAACACTATCACCACCTTTGCTGGAGGCAAAATTGGCGCCAAGGCCACGAATGCTCGATAAGGCATTTTTGTGCGTTGGACGCACGGCACAAAGCTCAAGCAGCACCTCATCGCGCATAACACGGTTTCTTGGTATATTGCGTCGTTGTGCTTCTTCTTCGCGCCAGGCAGCCACATTCTGCACAATTGCATTGAAACGTCGGTTGCTGTTTCTGATCTTTATCCGTTTCCACGCATTTTCCGGTTTGATGACGTAACTTTCTTTATCCATCAGTTCGGCAAGCTCCTCTGCAAGCCAGGCATCACGTCCGTTTTTTTCGATTTTTAATTTTAGGTGCTTATATATTTCTCTTAAATGGGTGACGTCCCCAAGCGCATAGTCGATTTGCCGTTCGGTAAGGGGGCGGCGGGACCAGTCAGTGAAACGGGTGCTTTTATCAAGGGGCTTGTTGCAGATTGACATGACCAGCTTTTCATAACCGATACTATCGCCATAGCCACAAACCATAGCGGCAATCTGGCTGTCAAATAGTGGCTTTGGTACGATATTAGCCATATTGACAAAAATTTCTATATCCTGCCTGGCGGCATGGAAAACCTTTACGACCTTTTCATTTTCCATCAGGTCATAAAATGGCTTAAGGTCCAGTCCCGCGGCCAATGTGTCAATCGCATGATATTCATCGTCATCGGCAATCTGTATCAGACATAATTTTGAATAATAGGTTTTATCCCTCAAAAATTCAGTATCAACCGTTACATAGTCGGATTTTGAAAGTCGTTGACATAGAGCATCCAAATCCTTGTTTGTTGTTATTACACTCATAAAGTCCCTTAATTCTTTGGTTAAGACTCAAGATTAACTTGACAAAGCGACAATAAAGCACAAAAAGACACTGAATTGAACTTGAAATATTTAAAAAATAGAAGAATGGATATGCACGAATACAGATCTCATACTTGTAATGAACTAAGAAGCGATGATGTGGGCCAGACTGCACGTCTTTCCGGGTGGGTACACCGCAAGCGGGACCATGGCGGGCTGTTGTTTATTGATTTAAGAGATCATTATGGAATCACCCAGTGTGTGTTCGACAGTGATTTTAGGGATATTTTTGAAGTTGCTGAAAATGTACGTGCTGAAAGTGTTATTCGTGTAGAAGGCGAAGTGATCAAACGCTCTTCAGATGTGATAAACCCTGAACTGCCGACCGGTGAGATTGAAATTCTGGTTAAAAAAGTTGACGTGCTTAATGCAGCTGCCGAACTTCCATTACCCGTGTTCGGGGAGCAGGAATATCCTGAAGATATCAGGCTCAAATACCGTTTCCTTGATCTAAGACGAGAAAGAATTCATAAAAATATTGTGCTGCGTTCCGATATTATCTCAAGCATTCGTCGCAGAATGGTTGATCAGGGCTTTAAAGAGTTCCAGACACCAATTCTTACCGCGTCATCACCGGAAGGGGCCAGAGACTTTCTTGTTCCATCACGGCTGCATCCTGGTAAATTCTATGCCCTGCCACAGGCGCCGCAGCAATTTAAACAGCTACTTATGATTGCAGGGTTTGACCGTTATTTTCAAATTGCGCCATGTTTTCGTGATGAAGACGCACGTGCTGACCGCAGTCCTGGTGAGTTTTATCAGCTTGATATGGAAATGTCCTATGTAACACAGGACGATGTTTTTGGCGCGATCGAACCGGTTATGCAGGGTGTTTTTGAGGAATTTTCAGATAAAAAAGTAACGCAGGCACCGTTTCCGCGCATCACTTATAAAGATGCAATGCTGAAATACGGCTCTGATAAACCGGATTTGAGAAACCCGATCGTGATTTCTGATGTTACTGAAGTTTTTGACGGTTCAGGCTTTGGCATTTTTGCCGGTGCCATTAAAAACGGCTCAGTTGTCCGCGCTGTGCCCGCCCCGGGGGCCGGTGCTGAGCAGCCAAGATCATTTTTTGATAAAATGAACGACTGGGCCCGCTCAGAAGGGTTCGCTGGGCTTGGCTATGTCCGCTTCAAGGATGGTGAAGCCATGGGCCCGATCGCCAAAAACCTTGATGAAGGGCGGATCGCCAAACTTATGGAAATAGCTGGGCTTACTGAAAATGACGGTGTTTTCTTTGCCTGTGCCAAGGCGGATGAGGCAGCCAAGCTAGCCGGGCATGCCAGAACAAAGGTCGGTAATGAACTTGGCCTGATCAAGGATGACGAATTTAAATTTTGCTGGATTGTTGATTTCCCGATGTATGAATATGACGAAATCGAAAAGAAACTTGATTTCAGCCATAATCCGTTCTCTATGCCGCAGGGTGGGCTGGATGCCCTTAATAATCAAAATCCTGAAGATATTCTGGGCTATCAGTATGATATTGTCTGTAACGGTATTGAATTATCCTCAGGAGCGATCAGAAACCACGTGCCGGAAATTATGTACCGTGCTTTTGAGATAGCAGGTTATGGCCCGGAAGTTGTCGAGCAGCGTTTTGCCGGGATGCTTAATGCTCTTAAATACGGCGCACCTCCCCATGGTGGCATAGCCCCCGGTGTCGACCGTATTGTTATGCTTCTGGCGGATGAGCCGAATATTCGTGAAGTGATTGTTTTCCCTATGAATCAAAAGGCAGAAGACCTGATGATGAATGCGCCGAGTGAGGTGGAAATGAAACAGTTACGGGAACTTCACCTGCGGATTGTCTTGCCTGAAGTTAAGGAAGTGACAAAAAAGGGATAATAATATTCCTGAAGAAATAAAATAAAAAAGGCATGACCCCTCGGATCATGCCTTTTTTGCTGTCTGAATTAAGCCCGTCAGGCTCTTATATCAATTTTTTCACCCACACCAGGTTCAGTGCCGGATTCAACAGTGCTGCGACCATTAACAGAATTTTCAATTTTTTCTTCCTGGGCCTTTACTTCAATAGCGGCATTTTCCTGCGTGCTACTGTGTCCTGCATCTATCTGAATTTGTGAAGATGCGGCACTTGCTGCTGCTATATCAACCATTTTTATTCCTTTACTATTAAACTCAAGCTTAAAGTATCAACTATATTTTAACAACTTATTAATTAATTGATTGCTTTTTATCCAATTTAGTTTCCTGTATAGTCCATAGACGTTATAGTTAATAAACACGTTTTCAACATTACCCAAATAGGTGCAATACGGCAAATGCCCATTAAATCCAACAAGTTATCTCACATAATACTCGGTCTGTTTATGACAGCTTTATTATCAGCCTGTGGCGGTGGCGATAGCTTTAGACCAAATTATGATGAAAATAATATGCCGCCGGAACGGCGCGTTAATGGTGAGCTTGCTTTTTCCAGTCCATCGCTTATGAAAATGGCGGAAAGCTTTCGTATAGCGGGGGATTATACAAGCGCAATCAGGCTGTATCAGCGCGCAGCGAATGAAAGCCCTGAGCATGTGCCATCCCGGCTTGCACTTGGCCAGATTTATCAGCGCCTTGGCGCCACGGATGGGGCCATTACCTACTACCGGCAGGTTCTTGACCTTGATCCTGATAATACGGAAGCCCAGCTTGGCCTTGGCCAGATGATGGTACAGAATAACCAGCCGGCAGAAGCGATAGATTTTCTGGAAAAAGCGGCGTCAAAGTCACCTGATAATTATCGGATTTATAATAGTATCGGACTTGCCTATGATCTTCAGGGGCTTCATGATCAGGCTCAGCAGGCCTATGGTCGCGGATTAAGCAAAAAGCCGGATAATATTTCGCTTTTAAATAACCTGGCCTTATCGCTGGCTTTTCAGGATGAATTTGCCCCTTCCATCAAGCTGCTGAGTAAAGCGGTAAATCTGGATTACAGCCAGACAACGGCACAACAGAACCTGATTATGGTCTATGCCCTTTCCGGTGAGGAAGAGGCTGCCAGAACCATGGCAAAAAGTTTTATGACACCGGAAGAAATAGAAACCAATATGTACCGGTATAACTGGCTTCGTGGGCTGTCTAGTAAACGCAGGGCACAAGCGGTTTTTCTGAACCTGAATTCATTTCCTGATGAAGAAGAGGAAACAAAAGAAGCAGAACTTACCGAACCGGAGCCAACAATGAGTCAGCCAGTCGTTTCCATTGATCCGAAGCGTAAAATGCTGGAAGATATCCTGAATTCAGAAAATCAGGGCAGTGATGCCGCACCGGCATTGACAGCTGAACCAGCACGACCAGAAAATGAGTCTCAAGCAGCTGAAGTGAACAATGCTTTGGAGACATCTTCTGTTCCTGAAAATGATCCTGAAGAAATGCCGCCGATTCAGAATATGGCACCTGTCAACGCATCATTTTATCATCTGCAATTGGGGTCATATCCGACTGAAAATGCCGCAACTATTGATTGGCGCCGATTACAAATACTGGCACCGGAAATGCTGAAAGATCAGAATATAGATATAAAACCCATTATGACTGCAGAAAATAAACAGCGGTTCAGGCTTTATTTTGGACATTATGATAATTTCAGCGCCGCGCAGGAAAATTGCCAGATGCTTCAAAACCAACAGGTGCCTTGCCTGGTGATGAAAGTGTCTAATAATTCCAATTAAACTTTAAAAAATAAGTAAAATGAAATATGTAAAGTACATATTTTTTGATGAAAGATAATTAATAGTGCTAAAAGACCTAAAAAATAAGCTCGACCTAGACCCTAACCAATGTCAGGACATGAATGAACTGCGGGGACAAATTGATCATCTTGACAGAGAAATTGTCGAACTTCTGGCGCTTCGTAAAACATTTATGGACCGCGCTGCAGAGCTTAAAAAGCATAGAAGCCTTGTCAGAGATGATAAACGCGTCGTCGATGTCATAAAAAAAGTTTCAGAACATGCTTCAAAAAATGGGGCCGATCCGAAACTTGTTGCTGACCTTTACCGAACCATGATTGAATGGTCGATCAATTATGAATTTGATCAGTTTGATAAAATTAACAGTGAAATTGGTGAAAGTGCCTAATTGCGGCACAGTTTGGGTTGAACCCGCCCAATTCTGACTTTTTCATAAAGATTATAAAAACAATTTGCGAAGGTGAATGAGGGAAATTTAATTCCGCTCAGTTCCATATGTTCCTTTAATCCATGAAAAATGTCACGAAGTCCGCCTATGACAAGAATGGCAAGCAGGGGAATAAAGCAATAAGAAAGCAGCTGTAGCAGAATATCCATTTTATTTTCCTTTATTATTATGTTCTATTATTGTTCTAATTTAATTCACTGAAATAGTCAAGAACAAAAGAGAACAAAAAGTGAATATTTCGCATTTTTATATGAATTATGATGTTGTATGAATAGATCAGAGTAAGTATAATTTTCAAAATTTTAACAAACAGGAACCACAATTATGGTTATTTATCAAATTTCTAAAAGACGCGTACTGGTCAGTGTATATTCGTTAATCACGGCAATGTTTTTATTGAATGCCGCACAGGCGCAGAATTCGCCACTGGCTGTAGAGGGTACTCTTGAACCATTTGGTAATCACACGGTATTGCACCAGTTCGGCAATGTTATTTTTGCCGATCAGCCTGACAAAAATACTGTTGAAATGTATAAGGATCAGGATGTTAAAATGGTTATCAGCATCCGCGGTGAAAATGAAAATGCCGGATATGATGAACGCAAGGCTGTGGAAAAGGCCGGGATGGCTTTTGTGCAGATTCCTTACATGAAAGGACGTGCCATTGATGCTGATAATGTTGATCAGCTCATTTCTCTTCTGGATATGTCAGAAGCAAATGGTACCAAAATTGTATTGCATTGTACCCATTCTCAACGTGCCGGCTCATTGCTTGGGGTGGCTCTTTATAAAAAAGGCTACTCACGCGAAGAGGCAAACAGGCTGGCAAAGGAAGCAGGCATGACCAGTGAAATGATCACCAAAATACATAATGAGTATCTTGATAATCTTAAATAAAATTCACTAATTGACAGCCTTTTAGGAAAGATCATGACAAAATTCATTTCACAGTTTGCAAGCCGGATTTTTTATTCCCTCCTTGTATGCGGTTTTTTATACGCATCTGCCCAGGCGCAATCGGTTGATCTTATAACTGAGAGAACGCAGGCCCCTTTTGGTAATCTTGATAAGACACCACAATTGGGCAATGTTGTCTATTCCCGCCAGCCTGATGAGGCAACAATTCCCATGCTTAAGGATCAGGGAATTAAAATGGTCTTAAGTGTAAGGTATGATGATGAACCAGTAGGGTTTGATGCCCGGAAACTGATCGAAAAAAACGGTATCGCGTTCCAGCAGATTTCTTTTTATAAGGGAAGCATTAATGATCAGCCGCGTGCCATTGACCCACAGGCCATTGAAGAAATAAGCAAACTTCTTGAGGCAACATCTGCAAACGGGTCAAAAGTATTGCTCCACTGTGAATCGGGGCAACGGGCGGCAGGAGCATTGGCAGCGGTCCTTTACAAGGATCACGGCTATTCAAAGGAACAATCCATTGATTATGCTAAAAAAGCCGGTATGACCAGTCAGAATGTGCTGAAGGCACTTGAAGACTATATGTCTGATTTAAAACGTTAATTTTGAAATTAAAGGAACAACCAATGAGAAGAATAATAGCATTTACTGTACAGTCATTGGGTATTTTTCTACTGTTTTTTACACAGGCCAATGCCCAGACCGCATCATTAACGGCAGAGCAGCGGACAGAAAAGAAAACGCAAGTTCCTTTTGGCAATCTTAAAAACACACCATATTTCGGCAATGTGGTTTATGCTGCACAGCCGGATGCTGACACGGTTAAAATGCTTAAAAGCGAAGGGTTTGATCTGGTCATTAATATCCGTGAACTAAATGAAGATCTGGGATTTGATGAAAAAGGTCTGATAGAAGGTCAGGGAATTACTTACATGCAAATTCCCTATCTTACCGCTCCTACTTTCGAAGCTGAATTTTCCGATGAAGCATTAAGCAAAATAAAGTCAGTAGTGGATGAAGCAACAAACAAAGGTCAGAAAATATTGCTTCATTGCAGTCACGGACAGCGAGCAGGGTCAAGTCTGGGCATGATTCTTTACCGTGATTATGGGTATTCGAAAGAAGAGGCGCTCGCTGCCGCAACAGCCGCAGGCATGAATAGTGAATGGGCGATGCCACGATTTCATCGCTATATTGATAAATCCATACAGGTTATCAAGCCTTTCGGCGGCATTCATAATATCGTCAAATATAAAAATTTCTATATCACCAGCCAACCGCCGGCAGAGGCTTTTGCCATGATGAAAGAGCGGGGGATCACGACCGTTATCACCAATCGGGCCGCTATTGAAAATAATGGTTTTGAGGAAGAAAAATATGCCGAAAAGGCGGGATTAAAATTTTATAGGGCCCGAATTTATAATGACCAATACGGAGACATAAAAGACGGCAAAATAAATGTAGCTGAACTTGAAAAAGCCCTAGGCATTATAGCTTCCACTTCGGATGGTGATGTGCTGGTACATTGTGGTTCTGGTGACCGGGCATCAATGGTTTTAGCGACGCATTTATATTCTGTTGATAAAGAAAAACCTGAAGAAGCTCTCAGCAAAGCGAGGATTGCCGGACTAAAACATCCTGGTATTACTGAGCAGCTTGAAAAATATATGGGCTTAAAATAACAATATAGATCGTGATTAATAAAAATGCCGGTCCTGTACTATCAGGAACGGCATATTCAATAATTCTTTATTTTTCCTATGCAGAAATACTATTTTGCCCTGAGATAATCTGGTCCAGTTCCAGTTCACTATGAACCATATTCCGACCGCTAGATTTGGAAAGGTATAAAGCTGAATCGGCTCTTTGAATCAGATCTTCGACTTTAAGTCCACGCTGTATGCTGGCAACACCAAAGGACATGGTAATTCTACCGAAATTTGCCCCAGTATTTTTATTTCTGATGATGCGCTGTGAAATTATACTGCGGATATTTTCCGCTAGTTCAATACCATCTGCTAACTTGGCTTTTGGTAACAATATAGCGAATTCTTCACCGCCATAACGGGCTGCGGAGCCCATAAGACCGAGTTCTTTTTTGATGACATGGGCCACAACTTTTAGCACCTGGTCACCAATCTGATGTCCATAATTGTCATTGAATTTTTTAAAGAAATCAATATCACAGAGTATTAGGCATAAATCATGTCCCATTTTCTCAAAATTATTCATATATTCAGCAACTTTTTCTTCAAAAAATTTCCGATTACCAATATTTGTGAGAGCATCCGTACGACTTTCCAGTCGGGCATTGTTAAGATTTGTCTGTAATCCTTCAATTTTTAGCGTGCTTTCTTCCAGCTTTTCTTCAAGTTTTACGCTTTGTTCTTTAATTTTGTCCGTATCGGAAATAACCAGTCGAATAATATCTTTTAGCTCATCCGAGCCTTTAAAGTCAGATAATTTATCCATATGATCCAGTAACGCTTTTGTATGTTCGCTGGTATCATTTCCTGCGTCTTTTAATACAGAGATAATTTTAGCCAGCTCTTTCTGAAAAGTTGCCCCGGTTTCAACGATCGTTTTTAATTCTTTTTCTGCAGAGAAGAACTTTTCATATAATTTTTCGTTTAGTTCCTCGTTAAAGGACATTTTCTTTTCGACGAGGCTATCAACCACCTTTGTCAGATTAAGATCAGAATTGGCAGAATAAGTATACCACAAATGATAATTTTTGGGGGTGGGGACAACTTCATATTCAGTCATCTTGTTTATTGTGCTGCTTGAATTTGTCCAGATGAATTCTTTGTCACTGTCGGATAGAAACTTTGTCATTTTCTCTTTATCTCTTGTTTTTTATTCAATTGCTTCTTCCCCCCAGTTACTCAAATACATATAATTAAATACTAATATACGATCTGACTAATATACGCTTTGATTCTGAATTTGATAGTAAATTCATTATTTTAAAAATTAGTTAAGGCTGAATTAAAAATATATTATTAAAAACAAGCCGTTATTAGGAAAAATTTTCCAGAATTTTAAGAAAAAATTAACCATAAATTATCCCTGGGGATATTTTAGATTTTTTCTAGCGGGTGAGGAAGTCGGGAATATGATCGCCCATTCCAATGACAGGCTTGTTGCTTTTATTGCTGTTATTGGTCCCGGTCTCGTCCTGTTTTTTCTCAATCCGGGGTTCTTTTTCATTAGATTTCTGCTGTTTTGAATTGTCGGCTTTCTTATTATTTTTCTCAGACAAAATGTCGTCTGGAATTTTGAAATGCGGGATTTCCTTACCAAGGAATTTTAATAGGCCGTCCAGATATTTTTTGTCCGCTTTTGTGCTTAAGGTAAAAGCAACACCTTTTTTACCGGCGCGACCCGTGCGGCCAATGCGGTGAATGTAATCTTCCGGGTTTGAGGGTACATCAAAATTAAAAACATGACCGACATCGGGAATATCAAGGCCTCTTGCTGCTACATCGCTGGCGACAAGAATTTTTATTTTGCCCTTTTTAAAGTCATCAAGGACTTCCATTCTGGTGCTTTGATGAAGATCGCCATGCAGTTCTGCTGCGCTGAATTTATGTACATTCAGGGATTTATTGACAATTTTCACATCTTTTTTGCGGTTACAGAAAATAATTGCATTATCAACTTTATTTTCTTTGATCAGATATCTTAGGACCTGGCGCTTAACTTTATCGGTCCCTTTAAATTTTGCCAGATGTTCTGCAATTGTAACAGCCGTCTGGGTTGGGGCGGACACCTCAAATTCTTTTGGGTCTTTCAGGAAACTGTCAGTCAGTTTTTTTACTTCAGGCGGCATAGTCGCTGAAAAGAAAAGGGACTGAATTTTCTTGGGAAGCATTTTACAGATTTTTTCAATATCGGGAATAAATCCCATATCGAGCATACGGTCAGCTTCATCAACCACCAGCAGTTCAACCCCGGTCAGCATAACATTTCCACGTTCAATATGGTCAAGCAGCCGTCCCGGTGTCGCAATCAATACATCAACGCCTTTATCCAGTTTTTTGACCTGTCCGGCAAAATCAGTGCCGCCGATCAGCAGGGCGCAGGTCAATTTGGAATTTTTCCCGTATTTATCGAAACTTTCCTCAACCTGCGCGGCAAGTTCGCGGGTTGGTTCCAGGATTAATGATCTTGGCATACGGGCCCGGGCTCGTCCCTGCGATAGAATATCAATCATTGGCAACGTAAATGACGCTGTCTTGCCGGTACCGGTCTGCGCAATACCAAGAATGTCTCTGCCCTGCAGGATGCTGGGGATTGCCTTTTTCTGGATTGGTGTCGGTTCTGTATATCCGGCATCTTTAATGGCAGATAGAAGCTCGTCGCTTAAACCTAGATAATCGAAACTCATAAGTTAATCGGATTCCTTTAACGTCATCTTTCCCGCGCACAATAGGGAATAAGTGCAAAAAGTCAATATACATCACCTTTCATAGGGAAAATACTTAGCATTTTACAGAATTATAATAGTTGGCCTTGCTATTTAGGGATTTCTGAAGAAGGGTTTGCCATACGATTATTTTTCTCGCGTCTTCGCTTCCTGCTGCGTTCCAGGATTTCTTCCTGCCATTGAAACAGATTAAGTTCGATGAATACGAAAGCGAGGATCCAGAGCATCGCATCCCAGAATTCAAGGAATGATCCATCAATACCCCAGTATATGGCACAGGCGAGCATGGTGATGTAAATTATAGTTTTGATAAACAGAAATGTTTTGATCAATGGTTTATAGACGATCTGCTTTAGCTGATACCAGACTTCGATTTCCAGAATGGCAACAATTAAAAGCCATGAAAAACTGTTGATAACATCGGTCCACGCCAGTTGCTGTGCCTTCTTCATGGTGTCCAGGTCAGCGAATAAACTATAATGGTTAAGCGAAAAGAGCGCCTTTCCCTGAAAAGACTGGCAATTCTCAATGGTAAGGGAAGTATATCCGTTTACACGATCGATAAACGACCACTCTGACCCGGCAAGGGAACATATATTGTCAATTTTCATAGGCGAGGTATCATAAAACATCAAAAGCCTTAAGGCATAGTTGTAACAGACTATAATAATTGCGATGTAGCAAAGACTTCGGATCGTTAGAAGTGAATTTTTCAGTAGATTATTTTTCAAAGCTTCATCGGAAAGTAACCAGGTTTCCAATTCAAACAGGATTAACAAAATTGTCCAGACCAGCGTGTCAATGGTTGTGTTAAAGGTTTTCAAAATTTCTTCGAGCGGTACACTGCCGGCAAATAAATGTGATGACGCCAGCCATTCATCTCTAAAAAATAAAAAAATATTTGATAGTAGCATCAAATAGATTGAATATTTGAATAAGCCGTAAAGAAACGATCTTTTATCAAGCTGATCAGAAATGAAACCCATTGTCTTTACTCACCAATTAAAAGCAGATTATGCTTTTCAGACAAAAATTAAATGTAAAGTTTCAATCAAATATTATTGTTAATTTGATAAATGAGCAGGTAAAGCCATTTCAGTCAAAATGCAAAAGAAAAATGTATTTTAAAATTAATTTTTTTATCAAGTCCTGTGTTTGCGTGATTGAAAGGCTATCTAGAATGAAAGATGGCGCATATTTTGACACCCTTGTTAAATATCCAGCTCTTCGACTTTATCAGCATTTTCCTGAATAAACTGGAAACGAAGTTCGGGTTTCTTACCCATCAGCTGATCAACTTTTTCCGCCGTTTCAAGACGCGTACCTTCCTCGATAACCACCCTGAGCAAAGTTCGCTTTCCCCGCACCATAGTGGTTTCCTTAAGTTGTGAGGCGGGCATTTCACCAAGGCCCTTAAAGCGGCTGACTTCAATCTTTCCGCGACCGGTAAATTCCGTTGCCATTAGCTCGTTTTTATGATCATCATCACGGGCATAATGCACATTACCGCCCTGGGCGATGCGGTAAAGGGGCGGCTGGGCAAGATAAAGGTGCCCGCCTTTGATAAGTTCAGGCATTTCCTGATAAAACATGGTAATCAGCAATGTCGCGATATGGGCACCATCAACATCGGCATCGGTCATGATGATGACCCGTTCGTATCTTAAGTCTTCTTCCTTATATTTATCACCGATCCCGCAACCAAGAGCCTGATTAATATCTGCAATTTCCTGATTGGCGCGAATTTTATCACGTGTGGCGCTAGCCACATTGAGGATTTTACCGCGGATCGGCAATATGGCCTGGGTCTTCCTGTCTCTGGCCTGTTTGGCGGAACCACCGGCACTATCGCCTTCCACGATATAAATTTCCGTGCCTGTCGCATCACCGTTACTGCAATCGGCCAGTTTTCCAGGTAATCGCAGTTTTCTTTTGCTTGTGGCGCTGACCCTTTTGACTTCCTTTTCAGCGCGGCGACGTAAACGTTCATCCATGCGTTCAAGTGCCCAACCCAGCAGGTCATTGGCCATAGCGGGCGAGCCACTTAACCAGTGGTCAAAATGGTCCCGCAGAGCGTTTTCAGTCAGCCTTAACGCTTCCGGGTTGGTCAGTTTGTCTTTGGTCTGACCCTGGAATTGCGGATTTTTAATAAAGAGGGATATCAGTACGCAAGCGCCATTAAAAATGTCATCCCCGGTTAGTCCGGCGGCCTTTTTATTGCCGATCAGCTCGCCATAGGCTTTTATTCCTTTGAGAAGCGCGGCACGTACGCCGCTTTCATGGGTGCCGCCTTGCGGTGTCGGTACCGTATTGGTATAGGATGAAATGCTGCCTTCGCCATATTCGGGCCAGGTGATGGCCCATTCAATTTGTCCAGCCTCATCGGCAAGTGGTACTTTACCGTAAAAATTTTCCGCTGTTACCAGACTTCTTTTTTCTGTAAGGGACGTCAGATAATCATTAAGTCCACCAGGAAAGTGCAGGGTTTCCCGCTCAGGAATGGTGTCTTTTTCTTTTTCACCAATGAGCGATGGATCACATTGCCAGCGAATTTCAATCCCTTTAAAAAGATAGGCTTTAGACCGGGCCAGTTTATAAAGGATGGAGGGTTTGAAATTTGTTTTTCCTTTACCGAATATTTCATGGTCCGGAAGAAAAGTAATCTTGGTTCCACGCCGATTATTGGTTGGGCCAAGATTGGTAATTTTTGTTTGCGGCTTGCCACGGGAAAAGCTCTGGGTCCAGATCTGTTTGTCCTGCGCCACTTCAACATCGACCCATTCCGAAAGGGCATTGACCACCGATATGCCAACCCCGTGAAGACCGCCCGATGTTTCATATACCTTGCTGTTAAATTTACCCCCTGAATGCAGGGTGGTAAAAATGACTTCCAGCGCTGATTTATCTTTAAATTTGGGGTGGGGATCAACCGGAATACCGCGACCGTTATCGGTAATGGTCACCGACCCATCACCATTCATGGTAAGTTCAATGCGTGTAGCAAAACCAGCCACGGCTTCGTCCATACTGTTATCAAGCACTTCAGAAACAAGATGATGCAGGGCCCGCTCATCCGTGCCGCCCACATACATTCCCGGGCGCAGGCGCACCGGTTCAAGCCCTTCAAGGACTTCGATATCTTTTGCAGAATAATCGGCCGTTACAGTTGCCGCTTCAAACAGGTCAGTCATGTTTTTTTAAAGCTCTTATTAAATCACTTTTAATATATTTGGTTACACTATAGAGTATGAATTCAAATTCACAACACCCAGATATTGATTTATTTTGTTTTTTTGACGTAAAAATATTGAAACATGATAATCCGACAAAATTAAGATAGCATGAGCCACACTCCCCCGAAAAGAAAAAGACAAAAAAACACTATAATCAGATATCTGATGATGTGTTTTTACTTTGTTTTTATCGGATTCTGCATGGTTGGAATCTGGCTTAAATGGGACGCGACAATGGGCCCAGAAAAAAATTATACCACTCATGTTTATGAAGAGGGGCTGGATGCGGTAACGGTCGCAGTGCCGCTGCCGGATGAGGGCAAAAAGGAAAGCTTTCTTGAACGTCTGACCCGCCGCACAGCGAAAAAGCCAGCACCTGTAATTCAGCCGGAAAGAAATGATCGTGCTGAACAGACGTGGCAGAAATTTGCTGCTCATCCAGTTAATGTTCCTGCCGGAAATGCTGAAATTATTCTGGTGATTGATGACCTGGGGATCGTCAAGGGTACAACAAAACAGATGATTGAAATGAATGTGCCTCTGACATTATCATTTCTGCCATATGCAACCGAAATTGCGGCACAGGTTAATGAAGCCTACAAAAAAGGCCATGACATTCTTGTTCATATCCCGATGGAGCCAAAGGGCAAGGCAGACCCAGGCCCACATGCACTGCTTTCCTCCACATCTGCGGGTAAGCAGATGGAAAGCATTGATTATAATCTGGGGCAGTTTTCCAATTATATTGGTATCAACAATCATATGGGTAGCCGCTTTACCGAAGATGAAGAAGCGGTAAATCGTTTTCTTGATGTGATTAAAGATAAGGGCCTTCTGGTTTTAGACAGCAAGACCACAGCAAACAGTCAACTGGAAAAGCTGGCTATTGAAAAAAATATACCAGTTACCGAGCGTGATGTGTTTCTGGATAATGAACAGGATATTAAGTATATTCAAGGTCAGCTTGGAAAACTTGAAAGGATTGCCAAACGTGACGGTTCCGCCCTGGCGATTGGCCATCCTTATGCCCAAACGGTGGCAGCCCTTAAAGAATGGATACCTACGCTCGCCGAAAAAGGCATCACTATAATCCCCATTTCGCAAAAGGTCAGGGAAAAATACGCCAGTACCAGCCTAGCTGCCGATTAATCTTTCTTTTTAACGCTGTGGCCGCCGAACTGGTTACGCAAGGCGGAGACCACCTGACCGGTATAGCTTGGGTTACCAGTTGAATCGATCCGAAATTGCAGCGAGGCTTCAATAACCGGGGCAGGGACGCCCTCATTTTTTGCGGCTTCAACCGTCCAGAGCCCTTCACCGCTGTGGGAAACCTCTCCCGATATGGCGGCAAGTTCAACGCCTTCTTCCTGATAAGCCTTTTGAAGCCAGCCGACAAGCCGGCTTTCAATAACACTGCCGTTATTATAAATGCGCGAGACTTCAGCAAGATCCAGATCAAAAGGGCTTTTCTGCAATATCTCAAACCCTTCGCCAATTGCCTGCATCATACCATATTCAATGCCGTTATGAACCATTTTGACAAAATGTCCGGCGCCGGTTTTTCCCATATAGGCGTAGCCGTTTTCAGTGCTTAAATCTTTAAAAAGCTGTTCGTATTTTTGAAATTTTTCATGGTCCCCGCCGATCATCATACAGGCGCCATTTCGTGCCCCCGATGGACCGCCACTGGTGCCGACATCCATGAAAATAAGTCCTTTTTCCTGAAGCTCGTTTCCGCGTCTGACGGTTTCCTGAAAATTTGAATTGCCACCATCCATAATGACATCGCCGGGATTTAAAATACCGGAAAGGTCCGATAAGACCTGATCAACCACATTATGCGGGACCATCATCCAGATAAATTTCTCGCCCGGCAGTTTCTCAGCAAATTCAGATAAATTTTCGACTGTTTCGGCGCCTGCTGCCTGCGCTTCCAGGCGTGCCCTTTCGTTGGGGTCGGTTGCAACCACCTCGTGACCATGATCAAGCAGGCGTTTGACCATTGCCTGTCCCATTTTTCCAAGGCCGATATATCCGATCTTCATCATAAATTCCTTAAATTAAGCCGTGGTTATTGAATGACTTTGTCCGAACCGGCAAAATGAACTGCTTCCTCAGCGGCTCTGACAAGGGCGCGGGCTTTTGCTTCGCATTCAGCATATTCGGATTGCCATGTGCTGTCTGCTACCACACCGGCACCAGCCTGAATATACATCATACCATCTTTTACAATCGCTGTCCGTAGGGTAATACAGGTATCCATGCTACCATCCGCAGAAAAATAGCCGACGGCACCTGCATAAATACCGCGTTTTTCAATTTCAAGTTCATCTATTATTTCCATTGCCCTGACCTTGGGCGCACCACTGACCGTTCCCGCCGGAAAACCGGCGGACAATGCTTTTAATGCATCATACTCTTCGCGGATTTCCCCGCGCACGTTCGAAACAATATGCATGACATGGGAATAATATTCGATGATCATTTTTTCGGTAAGTTCAACCGTTCCTACTTTTGACACACGGCCGACATCATTACGGCCAAGATCAAGCAACATAAGATGCTCTGCACATTCCTTTGGATCAGCGAGCAAATCTTTTGCGTTTTGCAAGTCTTCGGTTGCATTTTTGCCACGTGGCCGGGTTCCGGCAATTGGGCGGATAGTAACTTCATCATCACGCAGCCTGACCAGTATTTCCGGACTTGACCCGACAATGGAAAAATCACCCATATTAAGATAAAAAAGAAACGGTGACGGGTTTGTGCGCCTCAGCGCGCGGTAAAGAGTGAAGGGCGGCAGTTCAAAGGGAAGCGAGAAACGCTGGGATAAAACCACCTGAAAAATATCTCCGGCTTTGATATATTCCTGAGCGCGTGCAACCATATCTGCATATTGCTCTTTTGAAGTATTGGATTTTGGCTTGGCGGGATGATGTGTCCCATCCATATTATGGCGGCTGATTTCAAGCGGTCTGGAAAGAGCACTGATGATGTCATTAAGCCGTTCTTCCGCGCGTAAATAGGCGGTAACCGCACTGACAGTATCTGTGGGACGAACAGGTGTGACAATTGTGATCAGATCGGTGATACTGTCAAATACGATCATGATAGTTGGTCGCATGAATATACTGTCCGGCGTGCCCAGGATATTTTCCTTGGCTTCGGGCAGTTTTTCCATCAGCCTGACCATGTCATAGCCCATATATCCTATAAGACCAGCGGCACTTGGCGGCATATTTTCCGGCAAATCAATCAGGCTTTCATCAAACAGATCACGAAGGCTATCAAGGGACGGTTTTTCTTCGTCTGTAAAATCCTCTTCACTTACGCCGCCCAGCGTTTTCCGGTTTATCTGTGCGTGTTCACCCGTACAGCGCCAGACCACATCCGGTTTTAAACCGATAAATGTATACCGGCCGCGGATAGCACCGCCCTCAACCGATTCAAGTAGGCTGGTATATTCTTCATTACGGGCCAGTTTCAGGTAGGCGCTGACCGAGGTTTCAAGATCAGCGACCAAAGTCGTCCAAAGCACCTGAGCTTTCCCGGCATTATATGACTTTATAAAGTCAGACTGTTCCGGAAATACTGACATTATTGTTGTTCAGGGCCTGCGATCTGCTGCAAAGTTGACTGAATATTTCTGTTATTCATTTCCACCGGCAGAGTATCATATAATCGTGATATATAAGCCCCCATTAGATCATTTTCATAAGAAGTTTTAATTTGATTTTTGGTTTCATCAATAGCTGCCTGATCAATATTTTCCGGAAAATCACGGCTTTTTACTCTGACGACAACATATCCATCATTGTTTGATGCAGGAATCATTTTAACGGTTCCAATTTTCTGATCAAAAATGCTTGAATGAATTTCTGCTGAAACCGAATTATCATCATTCGATCTGCCAACAGTAACTTCATTAACACTTAGCTGACTTAGCAGGCCCGGATATTCGGAAATTGCCATACCGGCATTTTCAGGTTTGCTGAATTCGTCAACAATTTTTGTTGCATAGTCTGATGCCAGAGTCTCACGGCGGTTCTGGGCCCAGTCTTCTCCTACCTTATCCTTTACATCCTCAAAAGCACGTAATTTGCTTGGCATAATATTATCAATTTTGATCATATAAAATTTATTTGAAATTCCTTCAAATAGTTCAAGCTCAGAATCCATGGACAATTTGAATGAATTATCAAGGAAATCGACAATCAATGGTAATTCTGTAGAGGCTTTACCGTCCGGGGTCATGCCTTCAACGCTGACGTTGGATACTTTCTTAAGAGGAACATTAATGACATCCGCAATGGTATCTATGGCCGATCCGGCGGCAAGTTCATCATCAATTTTATTTCTGACATCATAAAGTGCATCCGTTGCCTTGTTCATTTTAAGGTCGGTGATAATGTCATCTTTTACGTTTTCAAAGCTTTCCGAACTGCCTGCATCGATTGAATTTACTTTGAATATGTAAACACCGAAGCCGGTTTCTATCGGGCTAGTATATTCGTCAAGACCTATACTGAAGAGTGCTTTTGCGGCATCTTCGCCATATAAATCGCCAAATTCTTTTTCTGTCTGTTCACCAAAGGTGCTGTCTTCAGCAGTGTCGCCGGTCTTATCGGCCAGTACTTCATCAAATGACTTTCCACTTTGCAGATCTTTATAAGCTGCTTCCGCTGTTGCTTCATCATCCATCAGCATTTGTACAAAACCGCGTTTTTCAGGCTTAGTAAAATCAGCAATGCGAGATTCGTATGAGGCAAGGGCATCTTCGTCACTGATATCTATAGTATCAGCCAGATCACTGGCAGAAATTTCAAAATAGCTGATATCACGATATTCAGGAGCCATATATTTGTTTGTGTTTTCATCATAATATGTTTTTAGAATTTCGTCATTAACCTCACCAATGCCTGTCATGGTACTGGCAGGAATGGATAGAATTTCGGAGGTTCTTTGTTCTGAAGCGTATTTCGTAAGAGTTTTTGCTGTAATTTCCGGAGCGACAACATCATCAAGTAATGCGTTGAAAAGCTTTGAACGCGCCAGATCCAGCCTTAAAAGATTTTCAAATTCCCGGGTTGAATATCCTTGTGTCCTTGCTATCTGGTCAAAATAACTACGATTAAAGGTGCCTGTCTGGTCCTGAAAGGCCGGAATACTGAAAATATAATCTCGCAGTTCCTCGTCAGATGTTCTAAGGCCCAGATTTTTTGTTTCAACATCATATGACTTTGTTTCAACAAGTCGGGCAACTGCCTGAGCGCCAAGGCCAATCTGAACAGCTAGCTGTCTTGTTATACCTTCACCGGCATTTTGCTGTAGTCTGCTGAATTCATTTTCAAATGCCCGGGCAAGATCATTTGGGGTGAGGTCTTCATCACCAACCTTGGCAATTTCAGTTGAACCAAGTGTGCTAAGCGGGTCACCAATACCCCATAAAGCAAAACTGACGATTAGGATGGCGAGCAATCCGCCAGCCAACATGGACCCCATGCCTTTTCTGAAAAAGTCTAACATAAATATTGTTACCTGTTTTTAAGCTTTTTTGTAAGCATTAATTAAATATGCTCTATAAATATAATTGCGGCATAATAGTTACCTGCCTGCCTAATCGCAACCATAAAAGAGACTAAAAACCAACAATCCATATAGAAAATTAACTAAATTTCTGTTAGGTACATGTTCAATTATTAACAAGAAGGATAAAATATTCAATGACAGCACCCAAAGCACTTGTTGCCGGAAACTGGAAGATGAACGGACTTAAGGCTTCCGCCAGTGAAATATCTAAGCTCAATACCCTAATTCTGGAAAAAGGGGCTAAGTGTGATGTGTTGATTTGTCCGCCCTATACAATGATTAATATTTTGGTCAGTTTAAAGGCAATTAATGTGTCAATAGGGGCCCAGGACTGTCATATGAATATGAGTGGGGCTCATACAGGCGATATTTCAGCGGAAATGATCAGCGATCTGGGATGTGATTTTATAATCGTTGGACATTCGGAGCGCCGTGCTGATCACGGTGAAACCAATGAAATTGTGAAAGCAAAGGCGGCCGCTGCACAGTCAGTCGGGGCAACGGCGATTATCTGTGTTGGTGAAACGATTGAAGAACGAAAGGCTGGAAAAGCGCTTGAGATAGTAACAGCACAAATTAAGGCATCAATACCAGAGAGTGCGAAAGTGGAAAATACAATAATAGCTTACGAGCCAGTCTGGGCAATCGGCACTGGTCATACGCCAACGGCAGGAGATGTTGAAGAAGTGCATCTAGCTGTGCGTGAAGTATTACGGGCACGCTTTGGTGATGGCGGTAACAATATAAGAATTTTATATGGCGGATCTGTTAAAGCTTCAAATGCTTTGGAACTTATGTCCGTTAAGAATGTCAATGGTGCTCTGGTCGGCGGAGCAAGTCTTAAGGCCGAGGACTTTTACGGTATAATTTCCGCTTATGATAAAATTGGCTAATTTTATACTAGCCATTGTTGGTTCTTTAGAGTAAAAGCCTCTTGTAATTAACATGAATAACGCTATTTATACGTAAAGCGAAATTTAAAAAGATAGAGTAAAATAAGATGGAATCAGTCATTCTTGTTATACATTTGATGTTGGCAGTAGCCCTTGTCATAACTGTATTGCTGCAACAATCAGAAGGCGGCGCCCTTGGAATTGGTGGTGGCCCTACAAGTATGATGAGTAGTCGTTCGGCGGCGAATCTTCTGACCCGGATGACAACAATTATTGCGGGTTGTTTTTTTGTGACCACGCTTTTGCTGGCTTGGATGGCTGAGCAGGACGCATCAAGAACATCAGTTCTTGATGGTGTGACCCCCCCGGCAGCAGAGCAAACGGTTCCTGAAGTTCCTGAAGCACAATCGGATAATGCTCCTCAGGTCCCCGTTTCAAATTAATATCAAGCGGTACCCCCGGTGCCGCTTCATTTTTTAGTTAAATAAAATTTAGTTTATATTTCTGGATAGCAAATAACTAATGGCACGTTATATATTTATTACTGGTGGTGTGGTTTCCTCGTTGGGGAAGGGACTCCTCTCCGCAGCTCTTGGTGCATTGCTGCAATCACGCGGATATTCCGTAAGACTTAGAAAGCTTGATCCCTATCTTAATGTTGATCCCGGGACTATGTCGCCTTATCAGCATGGCGAGGTTTTTGTGACCGATGACGGCGCGGAAACGGATCTCGACCTTGGTCATTATGAGCGTTTTACCGGGGTTCCGGCGCGCCAGTCGGATAACGTCACAACAGGTCGGATTTATTCGGATATTATTGCTAAGGAGCGTCGCGGTGATTATCTTGGGGCAACAGTTCAGGTTATTCCCCATGTAACCAATGCCATTAAGGAATTTGCCACTTCGGATATTGATGATGATACAGATTTCGTACTCTGTGAAGTTGGCGGCACTATTGGTGACATTGAAAGTCTGCCGTTTCTTGAGGCGATCAGACAGCTTGGCAATGATTTGCGTGGTCAGTGTATTTATGTCCATTTGACACTGGTTCCCTATATTGCTGCTGCGGCAGAACTTAAAACCAAGCCAACCCAGCATTCTGTTAAGGAACTTCGCAGCATCGGTATTCAGCCGGATGTGCTCGTCTGCCGTACGGAACATGAAATTCCTGATGACGAAAGACGCAAAATAGGACTTTTCTGTAACGTGCCTGAAAGCGCCGTTATTCAGGCGCTTGATGCCAACAGCATTTATGAAGTTCCGCTTAATTACCACGCCGAAGGACTGGATATCGAGGTTCTTAAAGCTTTTGATATTGACCCAAAGGATAAGACACCTGACTTAAGCCGCTGGCTGGATGTGTCCGATCATGTCAATGAGCCGGAAGGTGAGGTGACAATTGCCGTGGTTGGTAAATATGTGCAGCTTAAGGATGCTTATAAATCACTTTCAGAAGCTCTGGTTCATGGCGGTTTTGCCAATAATGTTGACGTCAAACTCGAATGGATTGATGCACGAATTTTTGAAGATGAAAACGCGATGAGTGAGCTAGAGGATGTGGATGGTATTATCGTTCCTGGTGGTTTTGGGGAACGTGGTGCCGAAGGTAAGATTGCTGCAGCAAAATTCGCCCGCGAAAGAAAAATACCCTATTTCGGAATTTGTTTCGGAATGCAGATGGCCTGTATCGAGGCAGCCCGTAATCTTGCCGGAATTGAAGGCGCAAATTCAACAGAATTCGGTAAATGCGATGCGCCGATTGTCGGTCTGATGACCGAATGGGAGCTGGATGGTGTAATTCACATCCGCAGCGAGGATGATGATAAAGGCGGCACCATGCGTCTTGGCGCTTATGAGGCACATCTTGAACCCGGAAGCCGGGTTGCCGAAATATATGGTAGCGAGGTTATTTTTGAACGGCATCGCCACAGGTATGAGGTCAATATTAATTACCGGGAAAAACTTGAGGCGGCAGGACTTAAATTTTCCGGCCTATCCCCTGATGGAACACTTCCGGAGATAGTTGAAATTCCGGATCATCCATGGTTCATCGGCGTACAGTATCATCCTGAATTAAAATCAAAGCCGTTTGACCCACACCCATTATTCGCTTCATTCATTGGGGCGGCACTGAAACAATCCCGACTGGTTTAATGAAGTAAGAGACATATTATGACAGCAATAATCGATATCAAAGCCCGTGAAATCATTGACAGCCGCGGTAATCCGACCGTTGAAGTTGACGTAACACTGGAAACTGGCGCGTTCGGCCGTGCAGCAGTACCAAGCGGGGCTTCAACCGGCGCACATGAAGCGGTGGAACTTCGTGATGGCGGCAGCCGTTATATGGGTAAAGGTGTTGAGAAAGCTGTTGAAGCCGTTAATACAGAACTTTATGACGCGCTGACAGGTATGGACGCGGAAGAACAGATTATTCTGGATAATGCCATGCGTGAGCTGGACGGAACAGATAATAAATCGCGTCTTGGCGCAAATGCAATCCTGGGGGTCAGCCTTGCAACGGCAAAAGCAGCCGCAGATGAAGCCGCCATGCCGCTATACAGCTATCTTGGCGGGCCTCATGCCCATATTCTGCCTGTGCCGATGATGAATATTATTAATGGCGGTGAGCATGCGGATAACCCGATTGATATTCAGGAATTTATGATTATGCCGGTTTCCGCCGACAATATCCGGGATGCGATCCGTATGGGGGCTGAAATTTTTCATACTCTTAAAAAGAACCTGTCTGACGCAGGTCATAATACCGGGGTCGGGGATGAGGGCGGATTTGCCCCTAATTTGAATGGGACAACGGAAGCCCTTGATTTCATCATGAAATCAATCGAAAAAGCCGGCTATAAACCGGGTGATGATGTGATGCTTGCCCTTGATGCCGCCTCATCTGAATTTTATAAAAACGGAAAATATGTGCTAAGCGGTGAAGGCAAAACTCTGGATGCTGGACAAATGGTTGATTATTATGTTGATCTTTGCAGCAGATACCCGATCCTGTCCATTGAAGACGGTATGGATGAAGACGACTGGGATGGCTGGAAAGCTTTGACAGACGCTATTGGAAATAAAGTCCAGCTTGTTGGTGATGATCTTTTTGTAACCAACCCGAAAAGACTTTCCAGTGGCATAAAACAAAGCGTGGCAAATTCTATCCTGGTTAAAGTTAACCAGATCGGCACCCTTACCGAAACTTTTGAAGCGGTTGATATGGCACACCGTGCCTCCTATACATCCGTGATGTCACACAGAAGCGGGGAAACCGAAGATGCCACTATTGCCGACCTTGCTGTAGCAATGAATTGTGGACAGATCAAAACCGGTTCACTGGCACGTTCAGACAGATTGGCCAAATATAACCAGTTGATCCGTATCGAGGAACTGCTCGGCACAGCCGCGAAGTATGCCGGAAAGTCAATCTTGCGCTGAATCAAATAGTTCCTGAATGACTCTAACCTACTACATCTAGTATGTAGGCTATGTTACTGACTCTAGGCGATTCTTTTTTTTGGAAAACACTTGACCCGGCGAATCGGATGTGATTCTCTGAAGGAATGAGAAACACAAAACCGATATTTTTCCGCATGAAGAAGATGACAGTGCCGTTTGTAGCGTTGCTGATATCGGGATATTTTGCGGCGCATGGCGTTAAAAGCGTTACGGCGCAAAAGATGCTGAAAGAGGAAATCCGATCCCTCGAAGCCGAACAGGCAAGGATTGAAGCCAGCAAAAAAGACCTTGAACTTCACGTTGGATTGCTGTCCAGCAACCATGTTGATCCTGATTATCTGGATGAACTTGTGAGAAAAGAACTTGGCTTTACGCATCCGGATGAAATTGTAATTCCTGAAAAAAAATAATTGCATAAAGTTATAATGTAGCAAAAGTCTTTTGTTTTCATATTGTTACAGAGGCATTAACCATTGCTATAAAAAATTAACGATATTATTTAATTAACTCAAATTAAGTTAATTAAAAATAAGTGTTGTATTTCAATAACTTTTGGTGATTATAGTAATATGTTTTAAGGATAATCTTTATCCTTATTTAAGGCTTTTCTTCATATCTTGCGGAAAGGCCTTATAGGACTAACATCAACAATATGAGTGAGGAATATGGCTAAAAAACCTGCCCCCCGCAAAACAAAAAGCGGGAAACCCGCCGCACGCCGCAAGGCAGTAAAAAAATCTGATCCTGCGGTATCTAATGATGATCTAATTGAATATTACAAGGATATGCTGCTTATGCGCCGCTTTGAGGAAAAAGCGGGGCAGATGTACGGTATGGGCCTGATTGGCGGATTCTGCCATCTTTATATAGGTCAGGAAGCTGTTGTTACCGGGATTCAGTCGGTGCTGAAAAAAGGCGACAGTGTTATTACCAGTTACCGTGATCATGCCCATATGCTTGCCTGTAAAATTGATCCAAAGGTGATTCTTGCGGAACTGACCGGACGGGAAACCGGTATTTCAAAGGGTAAGGGCGGTTCCATGCATATGTTCAGTGTTGAACATGATTTTTACGGCGGTCACGGCATCGTTGGGGCACAGGTTCCCATCGGTGCCGGTCTTGCATTTGCCCATAAGTACCGCAAAAATGACAATGTTTCTGTGACTTATTTTGGTGACGGTGCTGTCAATCAGGGGCAGGTTTATGAAAGCTTTAACATGGCGAAACTCTGGAACCTTCCGGTTGTTTATGTGATTGAAAATAACCAGTATGCCATGGGTACATCCCTTGCACGTGCGTCTTCGGAAATTGAACTTCACCGCCGCGGTGACAGTTTCAAAATCCCAGGTGAGGCCGTTGATGGCATGGATGTTCTGGCCGTTCGTGAAGCTGCTGCCCGTGCTGTTGCCAAATGTCGTGCCGGTGAGGGGCCGACTTTGCTGGAAATGAAAACCTATCGTTACCGCGGGCATTCCATGTCTGATCCGGCAAAATATCGCTCAAAAGAAGAAGTGTCCAAAATGCGGGCAGAATTTGACCCGATTGACCAGGTTAAAAAACGTCTTATTGATGGAAATATCATGACAGAAGACGAATTAAAACAAATCGATAAAGATATTAAAGCGATAGTTTCGGAAGCGGCAGATTTCGCACAAACAAGTGCAGAGCCAGCAGCATCAGAACTTTATACCGACATCCTGGTCGCAGAATAATAAGAAGGAATAATCATTATGTCAGTAGAAATTCTTCTCCCCGCAATGTCCCCGACTATGACAGAAGGGACAATTGCCAAATGGACAAAAAAAGAAGGCGATAAAGTATCGCCGGGCGATATCATTGCTGAAATTGAAACAGATAAAGCAACAATGGAACTTGAAACAGACGAAGAAGGCGTGATGGGTAAAATCCTTGTGTCTGAAGGCGCAGAGGGCATTGCTGTCGGTACGCTGATCGCTGTAATTCTTGAAGAAGGTGAAGATCCGAAAATACTGGAAGGGGTGACGGCCACTGTTCATTCAACTCCGATCGTGCCGCCTACCGTTGTCGGTGCCGATGCCGCAGACGCGGTGCATCAGCCACCAACCCCCGTTAAAGCAGCCCTTCATGAAGATGATATTCCGGAAGGTGCAAACCTTGTTAATATGACAGTCCGTGAAGCACTTCGCGATGCGATGGCGGAGGAAATGCGCCTCGACCCGGATGTATTCGTTATGGGTGAGGAAGTCGCCGAATATCAGGGCGCTTATAAAGTTACGCAAGGCCTCCTGCAGGAATTCGGCCCGGAGCGGGTTATTGACACACCAATCACCGAACAGGGTTTCGCCGGTCTGGGTGTGGGGGCTGCGATGGCAGGACTTAAGCCGATTGTCGAATTTATGACCTTTAACTTCGCCATGCAGGCAATTGACCAGATTGTAAACTCTGCCGCAAAAACACATTATATGTCAGGTGGTCAGATCAAATGTCCTATTGTGTTCCGTGGCCCTAACGGTGCCGCATCACGTGTTGCAGCGCAGCATTCGCAGAATTATGCTTCGTGGTATGCCCATATACCAGGGTTAATTGTTATTGCACCATATTGTGCGGCTGATAGTAAAGGACTTCTAAAAGCGGCGATCAAAAGCCCTAACCCTGTTATTTTCCTCGAAAATGAAATTACCTATGGCTACAGCTTTGACGTGCCGGATGTTGAAGATTATACCATTCCTATCGGCAAGGCCAAAGTGGCCCGCCCGGGTTCAGATGTAACCCTTGTCAGCTATTCTATCGGTGTAAAATTTGCCCTTGATGCAGCAGAAAAACTTGCAGCAGACGGTATTGACGCTGAAGTAATCGACCTTCGGACCATTCGTCCGCTGGATATGGATACGATTATAGAATCGGTCAAGAAAACAAATCGCGTTGTCTGTGTCGAGGAAGGCTGGGCCACATGTTCGGTCAGTTCCGAAATTTCGGCACGCTTGATGGAAGATGCGTTTGATTATCTTGATGCACCGGTTATGCGTGTTACAAATGAAGATGTACCAATGCCTTATGCGGCAAATCTTGAAAAAATGACCGTCGTTAATGACGTACGTATCATCAAGGCGGCCAAAGCCGTCTGTTATAAAGAAGGAGAATAATCATGGCGATTTCACTTACCATGCCAGCACTTTCTCCAACGATGGAAACGGGTACACTGGCAAAATGGCTTGTCAAAGTGGGTGATACTGTCGAAAGCGGTACAGTTCTTGCTGAAATAGAAACCGACAAGGCGACAATGGAATTTGAAAGTATTGATGATGGCGTTGTCGGAAAATTGCTTGTCGATGAGGGGACGGAGGATATCCCGGTCGGACAGTTAATCGCTGTCCTTCTTGAAGATGGCGAAGATGCCTCAGCGGCAGATACCATCAAAGCCGATGCCCCGGCCGCAAAAGCTGAAAAGGCTCCTGAAGTAAGATCTGAACCGAACAAAGAAGCCACACAGGCCCCTGAACCGAAAGCAACACCGGCACCTGTTGCCGAAACAAAACCGGTTGCTTCAGCGCCAAAAGCAGCGTCTGGCGAACGCATTTTTGCTTCGCCCCTTGCCAGACGAATTGCAGAACAAAGCGGTTATGACATTTCACAAATTTCTGGAAGCGGCCCAAGAGGTCGTGTGATCAAAAGAGATGTTGAAAATTATACCCCGGCAGCAAAATCGGCGACAATCTCGGGTGCCGTGTCTCTTGAAGGTGATGCACCATATGAAGTTGTCAAGCTGAGCAATATGCGTAAAACTATTGCCAAGCGTCTTAGCGAAAGCAAACAGACCGTTCCGCATTTCTATCTTTCAGTGGATATCGAACTTGATACACTGCTTGCGGCAAGAAAACAGCTTAATGCCATGTCGGATGACTTTAAAATTTCCGTCAATGACTTTGTCATTAAGGCCTGTGCTGCTGCGCTTATGAAAGTTCCGGAAGCCAATGTGCAATATTTGGGTGATGTAATGCATCAATTCAAGAGAGCCGATATTTCGGTTGCGGTGGCCATTGATGGGGGATTAATTACTCCGGTTGTCCGCGGTGCAGATCAAAAAGGCCTTCGACAGATATCCGAGGAAACAAAAGATCTGGCCAAGCGTGCCCATGAAGGTAAACTGGCACCTGAAGAATATGCAGGGGGTACATTCTCTATCTCCAACATGGGAATGATGGGCGTTAAGCAGTTTGATGCCGTGATTAACCCGCCACAGGCCGCCATTCTTGCGGTTGGTGCCGGTGAACAGCGCCCGGTTGTTAAAAATGGTGAACTTGCGGTTGCCACTGTGATGACAGTAACACTTTCATGTGACCATCGTGCTATTGATGGTGCCGTTGGTGCGGCGTTCCTGGCAGCGCTGAAAACATTCCTTGAACAACCATCAGCAATGCTGCTTTAAAGGAGAGAGAAATGAGCAATCAAAAATTTGATATGGTCGTGCTCGGCTCCGGCCCGGGTGGATATGTTGCAGCAATTCGGGCGGCACAATTGGGTTTCAAAACGGCCGTTGTCGAGCGTGCGGAACTGGGGGGCATCTGCTTAAACTGGGGCTGTATTCCGACCAAGGCGTTGCTTAGATCGGCTGAAGTTTTTCATAACATGAAACATGCCGCTGATTATGGGCTGGTTGCGGATCAGCTGGGTTTCGATCTTGATAAGGTTGTCAAGCGCAGCCGCGGTGTTGCGGCACAGCTGAGTGGTGGCATTAAACATTTGATGAAAAAAAATAAAATCACAGTGATCGAAGGGCAGGGAACCCTGGTATCCCCGGGAAAATTGTCGGTCGAGAAAGACGGTCAGAAAACCGAAGTGGAAGCCACAGATATCATTCTGGCGACAGGTGCCCGGGCCAAGGAACTGCCCCATTTGAAGGCGGACGGGGAACTGGTCTGGACCTATCGTCATGCGCTGGTGCCAAACACCATGCCGAAAAGACTGCTGGTGATCGGTTCAGGCGCGATCGGGATTGAATTTGCCAGCTTCTTTAATGAACTGGGTTCTGAGGTGACCGTAGTTGAAATGATGGACCGTGTCCTCCCGGTGGAGGATGAGGAAATATCAGCCTTTGCAGCTAAATCCTTTAAAGCGCAGGGAATGAAGCTGATGACATCAGCCAGTGTTACCAAACTGGATAAGAAAAAATCTACAGTCGTCTGCACCGTTGAAAGTAAGGACGGCAAGTCCGAACAGATCGAAGTGGACCGTGTCATTATCGCCATTGGCATTGACGGTAATGTTGAAAATATAGGACTTGAAAAAAATAATATCAAAATTGATCGTGGTCATGTTGTCACCGATGAATGGGGACATACCGGGGTCAAAGGTGTTCATGCGATTGGGGACCTTACCGGTCCACCATGGCTTGCCCATAAAGCCAGCCATGAAGGTGTTATTCTGGTTGAAAAAATTGCCCGTGATAAAGGCAATAAGGATATCAAGGACCTTCACCCGATGGATAAAGGAAATATTCCGGGTTGTACCTATTGTCGTCCGCAGGTTGCAAGCGTTGGCATGACTGAAAAAGCAGCAATTGCAGCAGGACACAAGGTTAAAGTTGGTCGCTTCCCGTTCATAGGAAATGGAAAAGCCATTGCCATGGGTGAAGCTGAAGGCTTGATGAAAACGGTTTTTGATGAAAAAACCGGTGAACTTCTAGGGGCCCATATGATTGGTGCTGAAGTGACGGAAATGATTCAGGGCTATACTGTTGCAAGAACTCTTGAAACAACGGAAACCGAACTGATGCACACTGTCTTCCCGCATCCGACCATGTCAGAAATGATGCATGAAGCGGTACTTGACGCTTTTGGCAAAGCGTTACATATTTAAACAGTAACTAAATTAAGTATCGGATTGGTCATGAGTGAAGCAAAAAAAATAAGCGAAATTAAGCGTAAGCCGGATTGGATACGGGTCAAGGCCCCGGTATCCAAAGGCTATAATGAAACCCGCAATCTGATGCGGGGGCTTAAGCTTAATACCGTTTGTGAAGAGGCGGCTTGTCCGAATATCGGCGAGTGCTGGACCAAGAAGCACACAACCGTGATGATTTTGGGTGATACCTGCACACGCGCCTGCCGTTTTTGTAACATTAAAACCGGGAAAGGCAATCCGGTTGACCCGGACGAGCCGGCCAATGTCGCGGAAATGGTTGTGGTGACAGATATGAAACATATCGTCATTACGTCTGTTGACCGTGATGATCTGGAAGATGGCGGTGCCGATCAGTTTGTAAAGGTTATTGCTGCGGTGCGCGCGGCATCACCCAAAACCACAATTGAAATCCTGACCCCCGATTTTAGGAACAAGCCAGGCGCTCTTGAAAAAGTGGTGGCAGCAAAGCCGGACGTGTTTAACCATAATCTTGAAACGGTGCCGCGCCTTTATACCCATATCCGGCCGGGGGCTCGGTATTTCCATTCACTCAACCTGCTATCAAAGGTCAAGGAAATTGACCCGGAGATTTTCACAAAATCCGGGATAATGGTGGGGCTTGGGGAAAGTGAGGTTGAAGTCATTCAAGTGATGGATGATATGCGGTCTGCCGATATTGATTTTATGACGATAGGCCAATATCTTCAGCCGACCAAAAAACATGTGGCTGTTGAAGAATTTATTAAGCCGGATCAGTTTCTGAAATATAAAAAGCGGGCCATGTCAAAAGGGTTTCTGCATGTATCATCATCGCCACTGACCCGTTCAAGCCATCATGCCAGTGAGGATTTTGAGGTTTTACAGGCGGCCCGTCGAGTCCAGCTTGAAAAGGCGGAAAGCAAACGTTATGAAGATGCGCCGATTGATATTGAGGAAATGAAAAAACATAATCCCAATTATGAATTCTGATGCCCAGCTTTATAGAAGATAGAACGTTTCCATACACTGTCAGCCAAATGTATGATCTGGTGGCGGATGTAAGGAAATATCCTGAATTTCTGCCCTGGTGTATTGGCTCGCGGGTTTATAATGAAAAATCGGCTGATTTTTATGCGGATCTCATCATTGGTTTCAAGGTTTTCAGAGAACGGTTTACGTCACATGTCATACTCTCCGAAGGTAAAATTGAAATTGACTATATTAAAGGTCCGCTAGACTATCTCCATAATTTATGGGAATTCAGGGAAATGGATGGTGGGGGCTGTGCACTTCATTTTGAAGTGGATTTTGAATTTAAAAATAAATTATTTCAGAAAATGGTTGGCGGCTTATTCACGGAAGCAGTACATAGAATGGTCATGTCATTTGAGGGACGTGCTGAAGCTTTATACGGAAATAAATAAGGATAATATTAATGACAATGATTTTTGAACCAAAAGCAACCCCGACTGTGGATATTGCCGGAACAGACAAAAAATTTCCGGTAAACCGGATTTATTGTGTCGGCTTGAATTATGTGGATCATGTCCGTGAATTTGGTGAAGATCCGGCAAAAATAAAACCTGTTTATTTCATGAAACCGGGCGATGCAGTCGTGGCAAACGGTGATCCGGTCCCTTATCCGTCTCATACCAAAAATTTTCATTATGAAATTGAACTTGTCGTTGCCATTGGCAAACGCGCCTCATTTGTCAGCGAAGCCGGTGCAGAAGACTATATTTATGGCTATGCCGTCGGCAATGACCTTACCCGCAGAGATATGCAGCTTGCCCTGAAAGATAAGGGGATGCCATGGGACCCGTCAAAAGGATTTGATATGTCGGCCCCGATTTCTGCCATTCATCCGGCAAGCGTCATTGGTCATCCCAAACACGGGCGTATTTGGCTTAGCGTTAATGGCGACGTCAAACAGGACAGCGATATTGATCAGATGATTGCGGGAACCGCAAAAATAATTTCCGAGCTTTCGGAGTTATATACCCTTGAGCCGGGCGATTTGATTTTTACCGGAACACCATCCGGCATTGGCCCAGTGGTTTCAGGCGATCTGATGGAAGCGGGGATTGACGGCATTGATACCCTGACCACCAGGGTAATCTAGTCAGCATCTACATATTGAAATACTTCTTCAAGTGAGACTGAAAAAAAGGTAGCAATCTTGAAAGCAAGCTCAAGTGAGGGCGCATATTTTGCGGCTTCAATTGCCAGGATTGTTTGACGGGTCACACCGATATGATCAGCAAGATCGGCTTGAGTTATTTCACCGTTATTAAATCGTAACGCTTTGATATTATTGGTTATTATTTTATCGGACATTATCAGTCGCCTTGATGATACAAGTATATCTGTGTGATTGATTTTATGGCTCCGGCTGCAATCATCGCCATAAGCATCAAATGCATTACCAAAGCAAGATTAACCATTATATGATCATGTTCAAAATAACCAATATCTTCGCCTGCCGGTCGCTGACTTTCAAAATATCCGATACCGGCATCAATCATGATTTGAGCAATAATAATTGATATAAAAATGCAGAGTCCATAATAGGCATATGAATTAGCTCTGGCCTCGATGGCAATATCACGTTCGTCTTTGGCTTCATTGTTTTTTTTGTTGAATAAAAAGCCTAGGATTATAGTAGATATGATTGACATTAGAATTGCATTGACCGCTACTTTCGCCAAGGCAGCATTGGCAATATCGTTAAATCCACCAGCTATATAGGCAGCTTTGAAATAATAAATGGCAACAGCAACCGATACAATTAGTTCTATCCAGATTTCTTTTTCTCTATTTGATAAGTCCATGGTTTACTCCTCATTTGAATGAATGATAAGTAAAATTTTTTTTACATTATGTAAAGTATTTTTTACATTGTGTATTTATTGGTTAAAATTGCGGTACACTCAGCGGGGTGACTGGTAATCATAAAATGGCTTGCCTCTTGAATGATATCTAATGTGCTTTTAGGTAAATGATTATTCAGTGTTACAGCAATTTTTCTGGCAACCTGATTTGACTTTCCGCCAATAATGATTGAAACCGGAATATCAAAATTTTGATATTCATCGGCAACACGGTTTATAGAATTGCAGATTTTCCAATGTCGCAGATTATTTTTAGTCATTAATGTCATTTGAGCTTTAATATGCCCGGGAATTACTTCAAAAGATCCTGAACCGCCCCAAAAATCTATTACTTTTGCGCAGGCAAATTTATCTCCACATAAGGCGGCTTCCTCATAATCAATTACGAAATCATTCACTACTTTCTGCATCATTTTATGATTGTATGTTTTTAAAATTGAAACATATACCGGCTCAAACAGAGTAAGTTTTTGAATAGGAAATTTAAGGGAAAGTGCTGTTTCAAGTGCCACGACACCGCCATAAGAATGGCCTATTAGATGAATGTCATCAAATTTCTGTTCGTATTTTTGTATAACATCTTTAATAACGTCAAATTCCGGGTTCAAAGTGGGCTGATCAAAATCAGCTGGCTCAGGCATCCCGCCATGACCAGGCAAATTGATGGTAATCAGCTCATCGCCGCCACTTAAGTTTTCTATAATTTTTCTCCAGCTTTTTGCATTGGCAAAAGAGCCATGAATAAAAATTTTTAAGGTTCGTTGTACTTTTTTTATTAAAGGGATCATAAAACTGAATATTCGTTTGATTGAATTTACATTTGGTCGACCTTAATTATGGGCTATAAAACACTATATTAAAATGAATATATTGTCATATATTGGATAGGTTTATTAAGCCACTCATAGATATTTAATAAAATATCAGCTAATTAACCAAAATTTAAAGTTAAAACAATAGGTTATGATAAATAAGAGACCTTTCGATAGTGAATATGCCGAAGGGTAATTAACAAATTGGACCCGGAATGTCATAATGAATAAAGAAATTAAATTAGGTTTTGTAGGGGATTTTTGTCTTGCAGGCATCCATTTGAAGCCGAGGTCCTATTTAGAAAATATCTATGAAGTCAGTAGCAGTTTGAATGACCAGGTTGATTTGGCAATGGCCAATCATGAATTTTGCATTTTGCCATCTGGAAATGAAAATATAATAGAGATGGGGTTATCAGCGGAAAATATGGAGGATATAAAAAAAGCAGGATTTGATATTTTCTGTCTGGCAAATAATCATATTGGTGATTTCGGCAGTCAGGCAATAATAGATACTAAAGAATTTCTTGAAAAGCATGGCTGTATGGCGGTGGGTGTAGGAAAAAACAGAGAAGAAGCTATTGAGCCGTTAATAACTGAGTCCAATGGCTTTCGGGTGGCCGTGGTTAACTTCTGCGACGCCACTCAATATGCTGCCGGGAAAAATTCAATCGGTCTTGCCCATATTGAAAAAAAGCTGCTAACCAGATCAATTTCCAAGGCCAGAAAGAATGCTGATATTGTTATCGTCGTCCTCCATGCCGATCTTGAATATACAAATTATCCGTCTCCGGCGAGAGTAAAACTTGCAAGACAGCTGGCCGAGCTTGGCCCCGATATCATTATCCAGCATCATCCTCATGTGCTTCAGGGAATCGAATATTACGGTAATACGCTTATTGCTTATTCACTCGGGAATTTTGTTTTTCCGGTGAACCGTTCTGACAATAGGTATAAAAACCGTGAAAATGCCTGTAAAAGTATCTATTTATCAGTTCATTTAAAAGAAGACAGAGAGGGTAAGCGAGAGATGACATATGATGTCGTCCCGGTGCAGATAGACAAACAGAATAATACCTTTTTTCCAGAGAAAGAAATGAGCGAAGCCATTAAAGCCGATCTGAAAAGATATAGCGAAGCTCTTGCAGATGATAAATTTTTGCGGGAAAATTATTACAATGAATGCCGCAAACAGATGCGTGATATGGTCTATGATATTTATTACAGAACCGCCAAACGCGGCATAGTTGCCGGGTTCAAATATCTTAAAATACATTTAGAAACGAAATCACACACTAACTGGATTCGCGGTTATTTCACTTTTGGCAGATACTAAGTGGTTAAATAAAGGATATTTTAATACTAATCAATTATCAGTAATATCCATAACAATTTTCAAAAATATTATAAGCAAAAGCAACAATAAATGTCCGAAGAACCAAGCATCAAAAAGAAAACTTTTTTTGCCACATTATGGACCGTAAGCTCACGCATGGCCATCCGTCTAATCGGCATGGTCAGTCTGGTCATTATGGCAAAAATCTTAGGACCGGAAGATTACGGTCTGGTGGGGAAAGCGATGGTTGTTTATGGTTTTCTGGAACTGGTGACGGAACTGGGCCTTGAAGCTGCCCTGATTACAAACCAGAAAGCCACTCAGGACCATTATAATACGGTTTGGACTATCCATATACTTCGGGGGCTTTTTATCGCATTTATGCTGCTAGTACTGGCTTATCCGGCATCCGTTTATATGAATGAAGAAGAAATCCGCCCAATTTTTTACTGCTATGCTGCAGTTTCGATTATTGGTGGGTTTTACAATATCGGTGTGGTCAATTTCCGCAAAGAAATGACATTTTCCAAGGATTTTTATTATAACCTTGGCGCAAAAATTGCCGGCTTTATGGTGGCGGTAACAACGGCGTATATCTGGGAAACCTATTGGGCTCTGGTTTTCGGGATTGTGGCTAGTACAGTTTCAAAAATTATATTAAGTTTCTCAATGTCGCCGATGCGGCCAAAACTGTCACTGGTAGAATTTAAGTCTCTTTTTAATTTTTCAAAATGGATGTTGCTCAACGAACTGATCAGTGCAATTTCAAGTAAAGCAGACGGATTAATGTTGAGCGTGTTCACATCGACAGCAAATGTCGGTATTTATAATATGTCTTATGAAATTTCCGGTCTTCCTTCAACGGAGATAGCAATGCCGGTCGGACGGGCCTGTACGCCAAGTTTTTCCAAGCTTAAGGATAATATGGATGATTTTTCGGACATGTATATTTCTACAATCAGTATTGTTCTGGCGATTGTCATTCCAGCTGCGACTGGCGTCAGCCTGCTAGCAGAACAGATTGTTTATCTGATTCTGGATGAAAGCTGGGTCGATGCAATACCCGTTATTCAGGTACTTTCCATGTATGGACTATGCCGGGCGTCATCCCCGACTTATATATCAGCAATGCTTGCCTATAATCGACCCGATATATTAACCAAAACATCATTTATAAGCGTTTTTTTCACGGTAACCGTATCTTATATCGGAATTACAAATTTTGGTTTTATGGGGCTTGTCTGGGGTGTGCTTTTGGTTGGTATACTCAAAGTAACAATGGCTCAGTTTATTGCCCGCCATTTAAAAATACTGTCATTCAGGGCGCTGGCAAAAAATATCTGGCGGGTTCTTCTTGCCAATTTTGCTATGATCGCGGGATTAAGTTACTACCTAAAATTTGATATTGCCTTACTTGATGGCTTACTACTAATCAAATTTATACTTGATGTTCTTGTTGGCGCATCTTTTTATGGCATAACTCTTGTTACGCTCTGGGTAATTTGTGGAAAATGTGAGGGTCCCGAAAAAGCCATTCTCGGGACTTTGCTAAAAGGACGTTGGGGCACAAGCTAGTATTTAGCTCACAATTTTCTTAATAGCTTCAAGAAATTTTATCACTTCATCTGTTGTGTTGTAATGACACATGGAAACCCTTATGCAGTTTTTCTGACCCAGCGGGATGAGGATATTTCCAGAAAAATAGTCGTTTTTACGCACATGAACGCGAATTCCGACCTCCCGAAGTGCTGTTACTACATCGACACTGTCCACTCCATCCACCCAGAAAGAAACCAGGCCTTTCCGATGCGGGTTATCATTACCGCCAATGATGGTAACATTTTTATGATCAGCCAGGCCGGGTTGTCCGCCTGCGCCATGGATCATCTGTTCTGTGATATCTTTTTCGTGCTGACTTACGGCTTTTCCTGCGGCAACTAGCCGTTCACGTAGGTTGGCAGAATTGCTGAAAAAACCACCAAGCCAGTTGAAGTAATTCACTACCTCAGAAAAAGTTGCGTAGGAAGCCGTATCTCGGGTGCCGAGTTCCCATTGATCCTCTGGTGATCCAATCAGTCGATTATGGGGCAGGATGGCAAGCCGCGGGGACACCCAGGCAATACCATATCCATGTCTTGAGAATACCTTGTAGGGGGAAATGACATATCCATCAATATCATAGTCATCAATGTCAAGTGCTCCATGTGCAGCGTGCTGAATACCATCAACAATAATAATACAGTCAGGTGAAATTTCACGGATTGTGGCAGAAATGCTTTTAACATCAACAGAAATACCGGTCACGGGACTTGTATGTAAAATGGTTGCAACCTTTGTTTTTTTTGTAACGAGTGGGCGATAGTCATCAGCACTTACGCTTCCGGTATCTATATTATGCGTAACTTTTACATATTCAACACCGGCAATTTCGGCCCAGCGTGTGCAGGCACTTACCGATGCCGGGTGTTCTAGCGTACTTCCCAGTACTTCACTGCCTTTAGGAATGCTGAGAATGGCAGCACTGATCAGTCTAAAAAGTAATTCAGTTCCACTTTCACCAACAAAAACTGGGCCATTTGATGCACCCAAAAAAGTCCTG
The DNA here is from genome assembly GCA_024236295.1 of Kordiimonadaceae bacterium. Taxonomy (GTDB): domain Bacteria; phylum Pseudomonadota; class Alphaproteobacteria; order Sphingomonadales; family Emcibacteraceae; genus Pseudemcibacter. The sequence goes on from JACKKT010000001.1 coordinate 61,831, forward strand.
ATGTCATTTTTGGCTTTGTTGATAATATTAGTCAGTTCAATTGATGCTGGATTGTCACGCCCCTGATTATCCGGAACGGCCGCCAGCTCTTTCGAGCGTTCAACCACTGATTTCAGGGTCAGGGCCCCACCGGCATTTTCAAAAAAAATTCTTTTCCCCTGATAAGGGCAATGGTCCACTAATTCAAAGCAATCGCGGATTTTGGTCATCAGTTCATTATTAAACATTGGGTATAGCCTTAAATTAAATTATGCCTATTCATAGCGGCAAAATTAGCAATGATCAATCACAGTAATGTGATTAAATTTGGGTGGTTAAATTTTGTTGTTTCGCTAAGCTGATCACTCAATATTTAACTCAGGGGAAATATCATGAGTGATGACACTTTTCTTACATTACAACGACGCAATATTGAAATTTCTTTGTTGCTAATGCGCCTTACAGTATTTCTGGTCATGTTGGTCTGGACAATTGATAAATTTACCAATCCGGGGCATGGGGCAAGAATTCTTGAAAACTTTTATTTTATTAAAGGTGCGGGCGAATCAATCATTATGGTAATGGGAGCAATTGAAATTGTACTTATATTTGCTTTTGTTGCGGGTCTTTGGAAAAAATATACATACGGTATTATATTAATTTTACATGGACTGACCACATTCGCTTCATGGAAACAATATCTGGAAATGAATTTACTTTTTTATGCTGCATGGCCAATGCTAGCCGCATGTGTTGCTCTTTATTTGCTTCGTGATCTTGATGTAAAATGTACATTATCTAAGTAAGTTACTTGTTTAAACAGGTGTCCGAAAACGAACAAAACTGTACGATTTCGGACAAATTTTTCTGTTGGAAAATAAGTAGATTAATTTAACTATTTGAACCATAAGCATTTAATTTTTGGCATATTTTTTGCTCTTATAATAAAAACGGATACGTTTTTTAAGCAGGGAAGGAAACGCTGATGCTAAAAAGTTATCTGAACAGCACTCTTCGCGATATTATCAATAATAAAGGTTATAGTGCTATAAATATTATTGGCCTCGCAGTGGCTATGGCAGCATGCCTGCTTATTTCCTTGTTCGTGAACGATGAACTTGGCTACGATAAATTTATACCCGATGCAGCGCGAACCTACCGAATTGAGGTTACGGCAAAATCGCCCAATCGTGCTGATGAACGTTATGCATCATTCATGGGTGCTTATGGTCCATTAATTAAAGAAAGATCACCGGATGTTGAAGATACTACTCGTTATCAGACAAACAGACTAGCAGTTGGCGTCGAAAACCGGTTTTTTTATGAAAATATAACCTTCACTGATACAAATTTTCTTGATTTTATGGGGCTAACGGCGCCAGCCAACGTATTAAGTGATCAACAGGCAATTGTTATTACCCAGAAAATTGCCAATAAATATTTTCCAAATGAAGACCCGATAGGCAAAACCATGACAGTAGCAGGTACGGTTGATTACCGAGTAGCCTATGTCATACCAGACCTTCCCCGCAAATCGCATCTGGCGATTGATATGGTTGTTCCATATAACGAAACTTTTCAAAGCGGCGTTAATACGGAATATATGTCTCTTAATAATGCGACATATGTAAGGATGAAACCGGGACAATCGCCTGAGCTTTTAAGGCCTCTTATTGCAACTTTAATAGATGAAAATGTGCCGCAAAGTGATCAGGGCATAAAAGCCAGTTCCAGACGTATTCCGACATTTATCGCCGTCCAGGATGTTTATTTAAAATCACCTGCCGGTGTTATAGGAAAAGCAAGCGGTGATATTACTGTTGTAATCGGATTTATCAGTGTGGCTATCCTTATTGTCGTAATAGCAACGGTAAATTATATCAATCTGGCAACGGCAAGGGCTATCAAACGTGCCCGCGAAGTTGGTATAAGAAAAGTAATGGGAGCGACAAGAAAGCAGCTTATTTCGCAGTTTTTAGGTGAATCTGTCATGATCGCATTTATTTCTGCTATAATTGCTCTTGCATTTGTTGAAGTCATATTACCTTCCTTTAATGCTGCGCTTGACCGCGAGATCAGCTTTGAAATTATAGAAAGCCCCCTTAATCTGATTTTGCTTCTATTGATTACGTCAATTATCGGCATCATAGCCGGGCTATATCCGGCTTTTTATCTTTCCGCATTTAATCCGGCGACTGTGCTTAAATCTGATCAAGGTGGAAAAAGTACCATTTTTCTTCGCCAGTTTCTCGTATTCCTTCAGTTTACCATAGCCATAACCCTGATTGCCGGAACGACGGTGGTTGTTCGTCAAACCATGTTTGCCACCAATATGGATCCAGGCTATGATAAGGAAGGTGTTCTGACAATTCATAATTTACGCAGTAATAACCTTCTTGATAAAGTCGAGCTTTTGGACCAGCAACTTTCCACAATCGATGGGATAACTACTGTGGCTGCATCACAGTTCGTGCCGACGGATCCCTATGATTTTACGACCGGTATGAGCTTTGTTGGTCGGCCAGATGAGCCCTTTACCATGAGCATTTTATCCCATGAGGCTCGGTTTTTTGATTTATATCGGCTGCGCCTTAAAGCAGGTCGTAAGCTGGAGGAGAACAGACTTAGTGATAAGATTACTAAATTTCCTGAAAATGATAATGAAGTTATAGAGACAAATGTCCTTCTTAATGAAACGGCAACACGTATGCTTGGCTTTCCGTCGACTGAAGAAGCGCTCGGCCAGCAGATCAAATGGAATTTACAGGGACCGGGACAGGCCGCCATTTTCACTGTAGTAGGTGTGATTGAGGACTTCCACCTTAGGTCTATCCATAATACGGTTCGTCCAATGCTTTATCTGAATGCGCCGACGTTTTACAGGACGTTAAGTTTGCGTTTTTCAACCAATGACTTTCCGGGCTTGATTTCCAGACTTGAAAGAAAATGGGCCGAAATCGCACCGGGAGTTCCGCTGGGTTACCAGGTTCTTTCCGAACAGGTTAATCAGTTTTATTCATCAGAAAACCGACAGATGAAAGTGTTTGTAACTTTTGCAGTGTTGGCGATTATAATTTCTGCAATTGGTCTGCTAGGGCTTACCGCATTTTCTGCTGAACGGCGAACCAGGGAAATCGGTATACGTAAAGTATTGGGGGCGCGAACATTTGATATTATCCGCCTTATGCTTGGCCAGTTTTCAAGGCCGGTTCTGGTCGCTAACCTAATAGCGTTACCGGTCGCCTGGTTTTTAATGGATCGCTGGCTTTCCAGTTTTGAATACCGTATTGATCTTGATGTTTTATGGTTTATCGGTGCCGGGCTGGCCGCGCTTCTGATCGCGTGGGCCACCGTAATCGGTTATTCCTATAAAGCGGCACAGGCAAACCCGGCGGAATCCTTACGCTATGAATAGCTGAAAGAGCTCTTTTTATTGACCGGCGGAAAGATGTTCAAGTTTTAACCCTTTGGCGGTTCTGGGCTTAAATCCCCTCCAGCGATTGTCGCCGGTTGCGTCATTGGCTTCACTTTTCAGGGACAGATAGTCGTCCATTTTTGCATCATTTTTTAGAAGCTTGCCGAAATAGGCGGTCACAAAATGGTCAGCTATATTATTCATCCGCAGTTGATCCCAGACCGGATCCGAATAATGGGAATAAGCAACGCTTTTGCCATTATTATAGGTCGCGGTGAAGGCTTCAACAGGGGCCGGAATAGGGGCAGCGGTATTATGGTTACCGTTTTCAAATGTCAGTAGATAACGGTCCGTATTAATGGCTTTTTTGAAAATTAGCTTTGTTCCATTTTCATAACCTGAAACGTCATCAACACTGCCTGAGATAAAAAACATTGGCTTTCTTATGTTGGCAAGACCAGCATCATCCCAAAATCCGCGTTCCATACCCCAGGGGGCAATGGCGACAATTGCTTTAAAGCGCGGATCAATAAGTTTTTTGAAATTATCAGAGCCCACTGTTATTTTTGAAAGAATTCCTTGTGGGGAAGCTTCCTCCGTCTCACTGATTTTTTTGCTTACCCCGCCACCGGCAGTAATTACCGCACCGTAACCACCCATCGAATACCCAATGAGACCTGTATTTTCAGTATCGACTATATTTTTAAGGAAATGACCTTTTTCATTGCTTAATCGGGCGATTTCATCAAGAACAAATTTCTGATCGTAAGGCCGGTTCAGGAGTGTGCTGGGAAAGGCACCGGCATCCTGATAATTGCTGTCGGTATGATCAATGGCAACAACAATATAACCATTCGAGGCAAGATGTTCACCAAAATGGCTCATAAGGAACCGGTTGCCCGGATAACCGTGGGAAATGATGATAAGCGGGTATTTTGTGTCCGAAATCGGCTTCGCGTCACGAACGGCTGACCCATAAAGATCAACAAGTGTTTTTCCGTCCCGCAGGTAAACATTTTTGTATGTCCCTCCCACCTTATCGGTATCAGCCGGATACCACACTTCAACGGTGAGTGGCCTGTCATAATGGGGAAGGGGTTTTCCTTTTTCGATATTGATCACATCAATCTGGTTTTTATGACTTAAATAAAGGGTGCGGACACCGATTTTATAGTGGCCCGGTGATGCCAGATCGGGTGCATCCGGCCATAATCCGTCAACACTGTTATCACGGGCATTAGAGTTTATTGTTGTCATAATGCCTAACATGAAAATCAATAGCGTTTTCTTCATTATGCGAATCCAATCTTTATTTCCAGTCAGGCGGAGTGATCAGATTGGCAAGCAGTCTTGCAGCACCCGGCACCTGATGTTCAAGTTGATGATGAAGGATCAGCGAGCAATGATGATGCCATCCTTCCCCGATTTTGCCGCTGATCAGACCGCCTTTCAGCGGCGGTTTGCCGCGGTCCGACATGCTGAGCAAAAATTCATATTCTTTTGAGGCATGATCTACAAAATAAAGTCCGCGTTCCTGGTCCCAATCTGCCCAGTCGGCTTCGTTAAGTTTATTTGGGGCATTTAGCAGGTGATGATCAGGGAGTAGATAAGTCACTTTTGCATATGGATCGGTAATCCGCCAGCGAAATGACGGTGTACCAATACAAATCGGGCGTGGTGGCGTTGTTTCATTGTTCCAGTCATCATCCGTACGGTTATACTGGGTCACCAGATTGCCACCATGTTCCACATAATTGCGAAGGAATGGGCTTGTAGCGGTCAGGTCTGCCCTGAAAGCACGAATGCCAATCACAATTGTGTCATAGACTGATAAATCCTGGGTTTTAAGGTCATCAACACTGAGCATGGTGACATTAACACCAAATTGCTGAAGCCAGTAATAAACGCGGTCAGCCCCGCGATCAACATAGCCAACCTTTAGGCGCGCAGGAATTTCAAGGTCTATCGGTTGGACATCCAGAGTATTAGGGACAATTTTACAGGTGTTCCTGATATGAGGATAATCCATCATTCGCACATTTTCCTGAACCTTTTGACCATCAGCGGTGGCATAAGGAGTCATGACCAGACGATCACTGTTTGTGGGGCCGGAAATGGTGAATTTATATTTTGATGATCCGGGCAGAGTACCTTTCTTAACCCTGTAGTTCGGTGGCATGACTGTCCAGCCATTTGGGGCGTCCAGTCCGATCACAACATCACTTGCCATATCGGTGAATTTATCAACCGACAGCATGGCCTGTACAGGGTCACCGTCCGTTAAGCGGTTATAAAAAATGCCGCTGGCTTCCCAGCTTAAGTTAACGGGCGGCACCACAAGAACCGGATTTGCCGGGAGCAGATAAGCGAGCCCTGCATCGCCTACACCAATAATAGCTGAGAAATGCTCAAGCCCCCAGAAAGGTTCATAATTTTTATTGAGCGGATTATGATAGGGGGCCTCTTTCGGCACAGCCAGACGGATTTTTATGTCTTTCTGCTCTCCTCCATCAATTTTAAAATCTTTTAAATTGATGGCTTTGGGGTTCGAAATATCAGTGCCAATTACCGCAAGGCTGACTTTGTTTAAGGACTGGTCACTGGTGTTATAGAGGGAAATTTTGCCGGTAAATTCCTGCCCAGGGCTGACAAAATTACTGTCCCAGATAATTTCGGCCCTAAGGCCTGATGCTTCATATATGGCGATGCCCAGCTGCTTTTTCTTCAGATCAAGTCTATGGGCAAAATCTTCTGAGACATCTTCAGAAGCTGTGCTTAATAGACTTTGTGCTTCGGATAAATTTTTAGAGAGCATATTTAAATGGTCAAGCACGCGGCGACGGTCAGGAAAAGCGGCCATGGCATCATTGACATTTTTCTGGGCCTTGTTAAGCGCAGCGGCCAGTTTACCTTCAGCCTTATCCGCCATATCGGAAAATGTCCGCATCAGGCCGTCAAACACATCCTTTTCCTGTAATGGAATATCAATCCGGCTTTTAAGACGGTGAAGATGGCTTAATTCCGGGGCGGCGTCATACCATCGTCCCATGCCCTGTGTCAGGTGTCTGACCCGTGACCATTCGCCGATCTGCCGGTATGTCGCCCCGTTTATCGGATCATAAAGCCCGGTGGGTATGGCAACTGTAGCATCCGGTGGCGCTTCACTATCATCATAGACAGTACCCGCCCCGCTGGACGCTGAAAGATAAAGTTTTTTGGCTTTCCAAGGTTTAAGGCCGTTTTTGGTAATCTGTTCTGGAAAGGCGTTCGGGTCCGCTGCCAGATCATAGGCATCAATCGTTGCCCGTGTTACGGCACGGTGGTGGCCGTGTTGCCCGTCCACATCAAGGAAAGTGGGGGATAAAATATCGGGTTTTTGTTCGCGGATGATGCGTACAAGCCGCTCACGCATACGTTCTTTGCCCCAATGTTCCTCGGCTTCTGCCGGGTCAGTGGAAAAACCGAAATCATCGATTTCATCACCAAAACGGGCCGAATAAAAATGCACGGACATGGGGATTTCACTTGCTGCCGCTTCAAGCTCCTCTGTCCGGAAGGCGCCAAGATCATCGCCGGCTTCTGTTCCAATGGCGTTTTGCCCGCCCTTGCCACGGGTGGCGGTGGCATACATCACGCGGACCCCTTGATTACGGGCAAGATAGGCAAGAATATGGGATCGTTCATCATCCGGGTGTGCACCGCAATTCATAAAACTGCCCACATGCTTTAGGGGTGTCAGCACATTCCAAAGTCTGTTTATTCCGCTGAGCTGATGCTGTTGGTTAATTCGGCGCTGTGATTCAGTCATGAGATTTGTCCCTGTTGTTATCCGAATAATTTAACGGCTATCACGCTTAAGTCAATAGACTGGAATTCAGTTATAATTCGGTTTATGGTACTTGGAAATTTGACCAAAGAAATAATAATGAGGGGAACTTAGGAGTGCGGCTTTTAATTGCCATTTTTTTTATGCTTTCAATTGTCCATGTGGCCCATGCGGTTGAGATCGACTATTGGCAATATAGCTATAAAACCCGTGTCGATGCCATGAATGAGCTTATTGCCGCATTTGAAGTAGAAAATCCGGATATTAAAGTTCATCAGACCACCTTTCCCTATGCCCAGTACCGGACCAAGGTGGCGGCGTCTGTCGGGGCCGGGGAAGGGCCGGATGTGGTACAGCTTTATTATGGTTGGTTGGGCGATTATTTAAAGGCGGGGATTTTAAAACCTTTAAGCGAGAATAATTTCCCGGCGACTGAAATTGAAACAGACTTTTTCCCGATTGTTCATAACATGAAAGTGGATAGTCATTACTATGCCCTGCCTACGGCGGTCAGATCCCTTGGCCTTTTCTGGAATAAAAAGCTTTTCCGGGAAGCGGGTCTTAACCCGGATGTGCCACCCAAAACACTGGATGAACTGACTGAATATGCAAAAAAACTGACCAAATACGACCGCGCCGGAAATATCATTCAGGTTGGCATCACTGTCGGGCCTATTGATCAGGATCATAACTGGTGGCGGGAAGTGCTGGTTCGTCAGTTTGGTGGCACGCCCTATAACGCGGATAACACGAAAGTCACCTATGATGATGAGGCGGGGTTACAGGCTTTTGAATATTATGCGGGGTTGGTTACCAATCATAAGGTAAGCGTTGTTGATTTTATGGATAAGGGCGAAATTGCCTTTAAAGCAGGAAGGGCGGCAATGCATATTGACGGATCATTCGCCCTTTCCACGTTTGATCGGGCTCGGCGTCTTGAGTATGGGGTGGCGGAGCTTCCTACCCACGAAGGGATAAAGTCAAATTTTGCATCATACTGGGTCAATGGTATCACCAGTAAAGCAAAAGGAGAAAAGCGGGAGGCAGCAGAAAAATTCCTTAAATTCATTACGTCCGAAAAGGCTATGCAGCTGTGGCTGGACCGGGTAGGGGAACTACCGGCACGCCGCACGGTGGCAAACCACCCAGAAAACCTGGAAAACCCGAAATTTGGCCCGTTTATCAGGGGTTTAGATTATGCCCATTCAACAGAATTTTATTCGGAAGCGGAACAAAGGCGAACCGTAGTTGATATGCTGGACCGTGTCGTTCTTAGCGGCATGAGCGTCGCGCGCAGTTTGCGTATTGCGGCAGAGGAAGACCAGGAAATCATTGATAAGGCGAGAATGAAATGAGCATAGGAAAAAAACGAGCCATTACTGCCTGGTGCTTTATATCGGTGCCAATTATATATTTTATTCTGGTGCGTTTTTACCCAACCCTTGATGCGTTCAGCATTTCGCTGACCGACTGGAATATTGTCGGTAAAAAAACCTATATCGGTTTTGATAATTTCATCCGCCTATGGCATGATCCGGTTTTCTGGCAGGTGCTTGGCAACACGTTTGAATATCTGCTGCTCGGGGTGCCGATATCGCTTATTCTTTCATTTATCATCGCCCATTCACTTGATCAGGTCCGTTTCGGTCATGGCTTCTTGCGCGCATGTTATTTTATCCCGTTTCTGACCACGGCAGTGGCGATGGCCTGGGTTTGGCGCTGGTTTTACCAGCCTGTGCCGGTGGGGATGATTAATCTTGTCCTCGGTCAGTTGGGTATTAAGCAGCTTGATTTCCTCCGCTCCACCACAGAGGCACTCCCTGCCGTGCTGGCGCCGGCGATCTGGGCCGGGCTCGGCTTTCAGATTGTGATTTTTATGGCGGGGCTTCGGGCCATTCCGCAAAGCTATTATGAAGCGGCAAAAATTGACGGGGCTGGGGCTTTCCGCATTTTGCGTGAAATAACCCTGCCGCAGCTTCGCCCGACCATCGTGTTTCTGACCGTGATCAGCTCAATCGGTTTTTTGCGCATTTTTGATCAGGTCTATAACATGACGCAGGAGGGGGAAGGCGGCCCGTTAAACGCCACCCGGCCATTGGTGCTGCATATTTATAAAGCGGCGTTTGAACGTTTTGAAATGGGCATGGCAGCGGCGCAAACGGTAGTGCTTTTTGTAATTCTTCTTTTTATCACAATATTTCAGTTGAAGGTGCTTAAAAATGACTAAAATAAAAGCACCGGTATCACCTTTCAGAATCATCGTCTGGAGCCTTTTATTCATCGGCGCGGTGATTATGATGACACCTATCATTTTCATGTTTTCCGCCAGCTTTAAATATAATGATGAAATTTATGAACTGGCGCTTATAAGTTCAGAACCAACATTAAGTAATTATATTTATCTATTTGAAAATACAGAATTTTTAAAATGGTTTAAAAATTCAATTTTTGTCGCACTTGCCTCAACCGTATCAGTGCTGTTTTTTGACAGTCTGGTCGGGTACACCTTGGCAAAATTCCGCTTCCGCGGCCGTAAACTGGTCTTCATTGCCATTTTAAGTACATTGATGATCCCGACCGAAATGCTGGTAATCCCATGGTATATCCTGGCACGGGATTTCGGCCTGCTTGATAGCTATATCGGGTTGATCTTCCCCGGGATTATGACCGGTTTCGGGGTTTTTCTGATGAAGCAGTTTTTTGAAAGCGTACCTGATGATTATCTCGACGCGGCCCGCATAGACGGGCTTTCCGAATTTCGGATATTCACCCAAATTGCCATGCCGCTGGTAACACCGGCCTTATCCGCACTGGCGATTTTTACATTCTTAGGCAATTGGACAGCGTTTTTGTGGCCGCTTATTGTGACCTCAAGCGCTGAGCTTTTCACTATTCCCGTCGGGCTTTCGTCTTTTTCCGGTGAATTTCAAAGCGAATGGGAAATGATCATGACCGGGGCGGCAGTGGCGACATTACCAACTTTACTGGTGTTTTTATTTTTGCAGCGGTATATCATCCGTGGCGTGATATTAGGAGGATTAAAGGGATAATCATGGTAAACAGGCAGGACCAAACCCAGAGCGGCATTATTGATCATTCAAAATTTCCCAACGAAACCTATAAGGAAACGGTGCTTGCCCCACTTTTTGAGGCATCAAAAATCACATTTGCCGATTATCATTTCAGGGTAAACCTTGCCCATGCTGTTATGCTGGTGGAGCAGGGCATCTTAACGGCTAAGCAAGGAGCGGAAATTTTAAAAAGCCTGATTACCATTGAAGAAAATCTTGATCTGGCATCACTTGAATATACCGGCGAGGTCGAGGATTATTTTTTTTATGTCGAGGGGGAACTTAAAAAGGCGCTGGGGACCGATCTGGCCGGGCGGCTCCATACAGGGCGCAGCCGCAATGATATTGACCACACGATCTTTAAAATGCATCTGATGGACCTTTCCGCCGTGCTGCTGACGGAACTTAACCAACTGATTGCAACCCTGCTTCGGGTGGCGGAGGGCGGCAAATCAACCATAATCCTTGCCTATACCCACGGTCAGCCGGCCCAGCCGACCACATGGGGTCATTATCTGGGCGCTATTATCGAAATTTTACAGCGTGATGTCGAGCGGATCACCCTTGGTCGCAACACGGCGGAACTCTGTTCCATGGGGGCAGCAGCCATCACCACCACCGGTTTTAATTTAAACCGGGAAAGAATGGCGGAACTGCTTGGTTTTGCCGCGCCGCTTGAAAATTCTTATGGCTGCATTTCCAGCGTTGATTATGTCACCGGGCTTTATAGCGCGATGAAGGTTATGTTTCTTAATATCGGCCGATTTGTTCAGGATCTGGCCCAGCGCAGCAGCTTTGAGCTTGGCCATATTTATGTGCCTAATGAATTTGTCCAGATCAGTTCAATCATGCCGCAAAAGCGAAACCCGGTGCCGATTGAACATATGCGTCTGATGGCGTCACTCTCCGCCGGGCATTGCGATACCATTATAAACACCATGCATAACACACCGTTTACAGACATGAACGATTCTGAAACCGAAGTCCAGACTGTCGGTCACAAAGCCTTTGAAAGCGGTGTTCGGCTCTTGCGGCTTTTAAATGATTTTATTGGTGCGGTACAGGTTGACGAACAGAAAATCGCCCGTCATATCGGCGAAAGCTGCGCAACCATCACCGAAATCGCCGACAGCATCGCCCGTATTGAAAAATTATCCTTCCGCGATGCCCATGAAATCGCCGCTGACATGTCGCGTGCGGCTATCAAATGTAAAATTGCGTTAGATGAATTTGATCATAATGAATTCAGCAGAATTTATAAGGATCACACTGGAAAAGAACCGAGTATTGATGCACAAAAATTAAAGGAAATAGCCAGCCCTGGATATTTCATTGCCGTGCGTAAAATTACCGGCGGCCCGGCCATTCCGGCCTTTGAGGAAAGTCTTAAAAAATATACGGGCCTGGCCATTGCCCAAAGCAATGAAAATGTCGCTTTTTTTGAGCGGCTGATCGGGGCGCGAGAAAATCTGGCTGACGCGGTAAAAAAACTGACACAGAATAAGGGGAGCGATTAATGGCGAGTGTGACATTATCGGATATTTCAAAAAGTTACGGCAAAGTTTCGGTCATTGAACATCTTGATCTTGAAATCAGAGATAAGGAATTTATCGTTCTGGTCGGCCCGTCCGGCTGCGGCAAATCAACACTGCTGCGCATGATCGCGGGGCTTGAGGATATTACGGCGGGTAAAATCTCCATCGCTGAGCGTATGGTCAATAATCTTGAGCCACGCGACCGCGATATCGCCATGGTGTTTCAGAATTATGCTCTATACCCGCATATGAATGTTTATAAAAATATATCCTTCGGCCTTCGCGCCCGCAAAATGGCGAAAGCCGATATTGACACCCACGTCAACCGGGTCGCCGAAATACTGGATATTAAAGACTTGCTTAACCGCAAACCGTCGGAGCTTTCCGGCGGGCAGCGCCAACGGGTCGCCATGGGCCGGGCCATGGTGCGTAACCCGGCAGTGTTCCTGTTTGATGAACCCTTATCAAACCTTGACGCGAAATTACGCGCCAGCATGCGGGCGGAAATAAAAAAACTGCACCGCACTGTGGAAACCACCATGATTTATGTAACCCACGACCAGGTAGAGGCCATGACCCTTGCCGATCGCATTGTCATCATGGATCAGGGCAAAATTCAGCAGATCGGTACCCCAATGGAGGTTTACCAAGCCCCCGCCAATCAGTTCGTCGCCGGTTTTATTGGCAGTCCGGAAATGAATTTCATCAAAAGCAGGGATGGCATAACCCTTGGCATCAGACCCGAAGATATTTATCTGGCAGAAAGTGCCACCCTAGACAAAGGCAAAAACGTCAAAGCGGTGGTGGAAGTGGTCGAACCGCTTGGCGCCGAAACATTGCTGATAGCCTTTTATGACGGCATCAAAATAACTGCTAAACTGAACGGCCTTATAGATATTGAGGCAGGAATGGAAGTCAAACTCACCCTTGACATGTCCCGCGCACACCTGTTCGGCAAGGATGGGGAGAGGGTTTAGGTGATTTCAATATAGCTTTAGTTATTATTTTTCGATTTTTAGTATTTATGAGATTATTTTCTGTTCATATAATATTCATAACTTCTATATTAAAGTGTCTTTCTAAAGATGATTGCTAATTTTAATTGATTATTTTACATTTACTTTTTAATGTGATTAAAATATTAAGTTTAAAGTAACATTTAAAGTTCCAGGTTAGCAGTATAAAGTTAAGTAAATTATGATGGGGGTAAAAATGCAAAACCACACATCCAAATATTTTCAGAAAAATCTTCTAACATTACTAATTGTTATTGGCAGTTTTGTTTTGGCTCCTTTTGCCTATGCTCAGGATTATCAGGTTAGTTCCAATGAGAAAAATTTAAAGTTTAAAGTCGCTATTGGTCGTTTCAGCAATGAAACAAATTATGGCAAAAGCCTTCTTAGGGATAATGATTTGGATCCTTTGGGAAAGCAGGCAGCTGATATATTAACGGCCTATCTGGCAATGTCAGATAAATTCCTTATTTTTGAAAGACCTGACCTATCCAAAATTGAGCGTGAACAAGGACTTTCAGGTGACACAGGAATTGTCGGAGTTGATACACTCATTATTGGCTCGGTTGTAGAATTTGGCAGAGCGGCTGACGGGCAGCGGGGATTATTTAACAGAAAAAAAGTACAAACAGCACATGCAAAAGTGGCGGTGCGATTTGTTGATGTGAGAACTGGCCTTGTCTTTCATTCTGCGACTGGTACGGGTGATGCAACCAATGAAACAAAAACAGTTCTTGGTGTAGGAAGTACAGCAGGGTTTGATGCTACCCTTAATGACAAGGCTATCTCGGTCGCTATTGAAGATATGATTGAAGAATTGGTCAATACTTTGTCTGGCAGAACCTGGAAAACAGATATTTTGGCAGTTGAAGGATCGAATGTCTATATCTCTGGTGGTGAAAAACAGGGATTAAAAGTAGGTGATCGTCTTGCCGTAATGAAGGAAGGAAAAACCGTTAAAAGTAATCAGACCGGTTTTAATATTACGCTGCCTGCTTCTAAAGTAGGTGAGTTACAGGTAATTTCATTGTTTGGTGATAATGAAACCAATGAAGGTGCTGTAACGAATGTGGTTTCTGGTGAAATTGGTGATGGACGACCAGAAGGTCTATTTGTAACAACAGTTAATTGATTGGGGGAAGTAATGAGAGTTTTCCTATTTAAAATCTTACTCACTTGTTCTGTTTTATTCGTTTCTGCTTGCGGAAGTCTTCCAAAGCATAATGAAATTAGAGCCGATGATAAGCCGACTTTGGCAATAGCCGATGATGGAATTGGGTCACAGTTATATGTTGATGGAACATATATGGGGGTTGTGGAAGACGGTCATCAGATTTTCAATATTTCTACCGGTAACCATGCAATTAGGTTGGTAAAACCTAATGGGGAACAGATTAATAGAGAAATATTTGTCCAAGGTAATACGAGGCGCGAAATTAGTATAAGCAACTAATATGAGTGCATTTAAATAGTTTTCAAATTCGTTTTGAGGGGAACAACATGAAATTAGTTAGTATGAAGTGCTGTAAATTTATTGTTTTTACGGTGTTAATAATTATGACTTCGGCATGCGGTAATAAAAGCATGTATAATTGGGGTGGCTACAGTAATAATCTTCTTGGGTATTATAAAAATATGGATGACGAGCAGCTGCAAAAATTTTCCGACTCTTTGTACGAAGGGATAGAAAAGGCAGAAATTAAAGATAATGTCCCACCAGGAATGTATGCCGAGTACGGATACACAAAATTAGAACTGAATGATGCTAATACAGCCGCTATTTACTTTCAGAAAGAATGGGATAAATGGCCTGAGTCAAGATTTCTGATGGAAAAAGTCATGAAGCGCCTGACAACAATGGCGCCAGAACAGACAACACCATCTACTACGGGGGAAATGTAATGAATAAAATTAAAATACTTGCGGCAATATTGTCTGCAATAGCTTTATCTGCATGTGCGACTGCACCAGACTATAAGGACTTCACAACATTTATTTCTGCAGACCCTCATTCAATTCTGATTGTTCCTGTGATTAATCATTCTGAAGAGGTTGAAGCGGCAGACTTGTTTCTAACAACTCTTCCTGTCCCGCTTTCTGAAAAGGGATATTATGTTTTCCCCACCAATATGGTTAAAAAAATTATGGAGGAAGATGGCCTTGGTGATCCGTTATTGGTGCATTCAGCGGACACGACACGTCTGGCGGATCTATTTGGGGCAGATAGTATAATTTATGTCGAAATTCTGGAGTGGACGAATAAATATAATGTCCTGTCAGCCGGCGTTCAGGTCCATTTTCTTTATACCATTAAAGATGGCCATGATGGGAAACTGCTTTGGCAGGATGAACAAAATCTTATCGTTGATAAATCACAGGGAGGTTCGGGAAATATATTTGCTGATCTGATTGCAACGGCGATTGTTGCTGCCTCCGATAGTCTTAGTTCGGATTATACATATGTAGCAAATAGTGCAAATGCCGCTGCTATTTATGCGCCTGGACAGGGTATCCCTGCGGGTCCATATTCAGCATTATATAAATCTGATACAAAACAATTTCCGGCAAACGGCACGGGAAGAATCTCTGATGCAACTGTATTAGCGGCATCTTATCAGGCCGACCCAAATATTAACATGAAAAATAAAGAAGAAAAAGGTGACGAAAATTCTGAAGAAACTAATTCATCAGAAGATTCTGATCAGAATAATTCTAACTAATATTTTTCGGGTTTTTACCTAAACTCCCCCTTGATATGTCCCGCGCCCATTTAATTGAAAAAGATGGGCAGCGGGTTTAAGGGTTATCTGTATGTAACCTCGACATATCCAAGCATCATGTTGGTATTCGGACTGTTTTTACACATGGGGAAGGTAAGCCCGGTTGCGGTGACATAATTTTTATTTTCTTCCAGATATTCGACACGGGAATATAGCGGAATATTCTGTTCAAACAATTCATGAGAAAGCATCATTAAGCGGTTGTAAGTGGATTCCATTTGCGATTTCATACTGTTGGTGCTGTTATTATCGAATATTAATTGATTGGTAAGCTCCCCATATACTTTTGCAAGTTTTGTCCCAACCAGCGTCATTTTCAAATTTTCCAGTTGATTATTTTCATTTAGCAGCAATTCAGCCATCCAGATATTTGGCAGAAAACTGGTAAATTCCTTTGGATTAAAATCTGCGCGATTAAGGTGGGTATCTGTATCATCCCCGCTAAATAATTTATCCCAGAATAATTTCTGTGTCGGGGTAAATAAATGTTTACTTTCTTTTGCTGGAACGAGCATATAATTATTTGCAATCAATATGATGACTTTCCGGATTTAATTATATTAGTAATAACTTATCATATTAAACTAATTTGTCCAGATGGAGGATATAGGTTAAACTGAACAATGATATGTCCCGCGCCAAATTCGTTCGAGAATAAATCATATATTCCTCCAGCCCAGTATAAATACAAATAAGGGCTTAAGTCCTTAATAAGCTGACAGCATAAAAATTTAGAAAATATTTTCTGCGTCTGATAAATGGATATATCAACGCACTTTCCAATATGATAAAGAGTATGAAACAGGCCGGATTGTTTCGGTTTTATTTTTTCATTTGAAAGTTCACGACATGATCAAACATCCTAAATCCTCTTCCGAGCCATTTGGGGCTGTCTTAGGTTACGGGAAGGGCAACGTTCCTGTTTTTTCATCGGATTATGAGACTGTCAATAAAGAAGAAATGCCGGACCGCCGGTCCTTCAAAAGCTATGTTGATGGTGTGTTTATGGGCTATAAATGGCAGTGCGTGGAGCTGGCCCGGCGCTGGATGTATATCAACCATGGCTATGTTTTTGACGATATTTCGATGGCCTATGATATTTTTAATCTTCGAGAGGTTAAAAAAATTTCAGACGGTACAACATTGCCGCTTTATTCCTTTCGAAACGGATCAAAAAGACTGCCCGAACCCGGGGCGCTCATGATCTGGAACGAAGGGGGCGAGTTTGAAATCACCGGCCATGTTGCCGTTGTAACGGAGGTAACGGCAAACGCGATCAGGATTATTGAGCAGAATGTCGATCATGTCCGCTGGACAGATGAAACGTCATGGTCGCGGGAACTTCCCATGAAAATTGACCCTGAAGGCAGGGTTTTTGTCAGCTGTACTTTTGATGAGGGCAGTATTCTCGGCTGGGTTATGCAGACAAATGATCCCACCTATGCGGAAGTCATTGAAGATCCTGACCCGGCAATTTTTAATCTGGTCTCAAAGCAGGCAGAAAAACAACCGGATGAATGGTTGGATATCAGTGAGCCGGATCAGGCCGCATTTGTGCACTATATGCATGGACATAGAATGGCAACGTCAGACGAAGACAGGGAACGTTATTTTCTGATAGGGGAAACAGCCCGTAAGGAAGTCAAGCGGGCGACCAACGAACTTAATGCCATGTTTATGCGAGCAACGGATTATGTGCTGGAACATGAGGATATACTGGCAAAATTTAATCTGCCCGCCGCACTTATCCCGCGCATTCAGCAAAGCTGGCAGAACCGGAAAACACATAATATTACCGGACGGTTTGATTTTGCACTATCGGAAAAAGGGCTCAAAGTTTACGAATATAATGCCGATTCCGCATCATGTTACATGGAATGCGGTCTGGTTCAGGGCAAATGGGCCGAAGCCTCAAATGTTACGGAAGGGCGTGATGCAGGTGGCAGGCTGACCCAGTCCCTGATTGACGCGTGGGAAAAAAGCCATGTTGATGGGGTGCTCCATATCATGCAGGATGATGATCTGGAAGAAAATTACCACGCCCTTTATATGAAAAGGGCAATTGAGGGGGCCGGGATCAAATGCAAGATCATCAAGGGTCTGAATGGCCTCCGCTGGGATGATGAGGGCAATGTTGTTGATCCGGATGGGGAGCGGATACTGTGGGTCTGGAAGACATGGGCGTGGGAAACGGCACTCGATCAGCTCCGCGATGAAGCAATTGATGAGGAAGAATTTCTTTTAAACCATAAGCGAAATGAAATATTTACCCATCAGCCACGATTGGTCGATGTCCTTTTAAGGCCGGACGTGATGGTGTTTGAGCCTCTCTGGACCTTGATTCCAAGCAACAAAGCCATATTGCCTGTTTTATGGATGCTGTTTCCTGATCATCCTTATCTGCTTGAATCACATTTCGAACTAACGGAAAGCTTGTCGAGTGCAGGGTATGTTATAAAGCCGATTGTCGGCAGGTGCGGAAATAACATATCCCTGATTGACAAAAGCGATAGGGTTTTAGCGGAAACTGGCGGAAAATTTGAAGCCCAGGATCAGATATACCAGAAGCTGTTCAAATTACCGGATATCGACGGACTTCGGGTTCAGGTCTGTTCATTCTCGGTCGATGGCTATGATTCCGGGGTTTGTGTCCGTTGTGATCATTCCTTAATCATTCGCTCGGAAAGTGATCTTCTGGCCCTCAGAATTGTGCCTGATGATTATATTCTTAATCAAAAATAGATTTAGTTGAATTCAAGATATGTATTAATCGCAAATGTCGGCTTTGGCTTATATTTAGCTACTCAGCGTTGGGGGTTATCGCTCATTTTCCAAGATTTTCTCCATTTCTTTAATCAAAAGTATATAAGCCCTTCCAATCCGTTAAAAAATACAATAAAACTATTACGCATCATTTAATTGAAGTACTGATTTTAACTGGTCATTGATTGCCAACGGGGGTAATTGATACCCAAACAGGAAAACCAAACCCCAAAATGGGCAACTAAACAAACGAGGAAATAATGAACACTTTTAAACTTTTACTGATCTCACTTTTCGTAACTGCACTTACCGCTTGTGGTGGTGATGACAATGGTTCTGCATCTGCGACAGCTGAAAGCGCGTCTTCAACAGCAAACAGCTCAATGGCGGGCATGGATGCGGAAGCAAAAGCAAAAGCTGAAGAAGCACGCAAACTGGCTGAAAAACTGGCCGCTGAGCGTGACGCTATGGAAAATCAATAAGCGGTAAATAATACGCTTTAAGGTTTCAAGCGCCCGTTATGGACTATTCCATGACGGGCGTTTATTTTTTCTGCCAAAGCTGGATTAAATTCCCTTCCGGGTCTTTTAGGATAAAAAACCGGCTATTGGTTAAATCATCGGTGATTATTTCGGTAACGGTTTCGATATTCCGGCTTTTTATTTCCTTAAATAAATCATCAATATTGGAAATTGTAAAACCGGCCTTAAAAAGCCCATGCAGTTTGAAGGATGCGTTTTCATCGTCTCGCGCTTTTGCCTGGTTATGCTTAAGCAGTTCAATCATTAATCCGGGCCTGTGCATCAGGCGGATAGTAACGCTGCCGTCCGGCACATCAATCCTGTTTATGGTGGTCAGGTTAAAAAGTCCTGTGTACCAGGTTTCCATTTTTTCGATGTCCTTGACAGAAAGGGCAAAAAATGTTTCCCCCTGATCGGAAAGGGTCGCTCCGCTTTGCTCCTGGTTTTGCGCCTTAACGGGGATGGTAATAAAGGCCATGTTCATCAGGCCAATAAAGGCAAAAACGATTAAAGGCGTTTTTGCCAATGCAGGTAAATAATTCAATAGATCGCCCCTTTCACGGCCGGAACAGGATTCATTTAAATCTGGTTTTGTATTTTTCCGGAATATCCGGATAGGCGTTAATAAAACCATCCCGGTTTGGCATTTTGACCTTGGGCAGGGTGTCTTTATTAATCACCTGATTTTCATCGATCACGCCATTTTCATAAAGCAGATAAGCGGTCAGCGAATAATATTCGCTGTTGGAAAGTGACATGGGCGCGACCAGCGGCATGGCGCGGCGGATATAATCAAACACTGTCGTCGGATAAGGCCAGTAGCTGCCAATGGTCTGTTGCAGGTTTGTTTTGCCGCTTTTGTCCTTAATACCGAATAATTTGCCGATCTGGTTTTTGGTCGGGTCATCTTCGCCGGGCAGGTTATGACACATGTTGCAGTTGACTTCAAAAAGCTCTTTGCCTTTGTCAGCGGTTCCTTCCCCATCAGGCAGGAATTCACCATCCGGAAAAATGGACCAGAAGCTTTTATCTATATCCGCCTGGCTCGCGGGCACGCCAAAATGGGGCTGCTGCGCCATTGCCGGTTGCATGGTCATGAGCAGGGCGGTAAAAAGGAGTGATTTAGGGAGTGTTTTAGGCATAGACATTTTTTATCTCCCCGTTGCTGGCAATACCCCAGCTTTGAATAGCGTGGAAATGATATGTCGGTTTTCTGCCGCGGGCGGTGATCAGCTGGTTTCTGGTTGGCTGGATACGGCCGAATTCATCATAGGCGCGACTTTGCAGAATGGCGGGGCCACCGTCCCATTGCCACGGAATGCGAAAGCGGGTCAGCATTTTGGGGAGTATAGGATCCTGAAGCATTGCATCACCCCATGTTTTTCCACCGTCGGCGGAAACCTCAACCCGTGAAATTCTGCCTTTTCCGGACCAGGCAAGACCGCTAACCTCATATATGCCTTTCTGCTTCAGGCTCATGGCGTTGGATGGTCTGGTGATGATCGATTTAACATCCTGTTCCAGTGTGAATTGCAGTGACATATTATCGGGCATCATGTCAGTATATTTGACCGTTTCCTGTATCGACATCACGGGCCGGTCGGTGACATATATGGAACGGAGCCATTTGACGGAAGTGTTTCCTTCAAACCCCGGGTTAAACAGCCGCATGGGATAGCCCTGGGATGGTCTGATCCGCTCGCCATTTTGGCGGATGGCGATCATGGTGTCGTCAAGGGCTTTATCAATCGGGATGCTACGGGTCATCATGCCATTGTCTGCCCCTTCGGCAATAATCCATTTGGCGTCTTTTGAAACACCGCATTCATCCAGCAGGGTGGAGAGGAGTACCCCCGTCCATTCTGCCCCTGAAAGCAGGCCGTGAATTGCCTGTAACGACTCAGTTGTTGGTGTCTCGCTCCAGAGGGTGCCGCTGTTGCCGCTACATTCCAGAAAAAACTGGCGGGCTACTGTCGGGTAATTTTCAAGGGCGTTGATATCGAACTTTAGCGGGTTTTTCACCATACCGTGAATGACCAGAAAATGCTGATCCGGGTCAATATCGGGGATACCCTGATGGGTGCGTTCAAAATGAAGCCCGTTTGGCGTTATGGTGCCGAGCATATGATCAAGTGGGGTTCGTGCCGTATATTTTGTCAGCCTTAAATTATAAAATTCATCGGTCATTGGGGTAAGGCGCCGCTTTACCAGTTCTTCCTCGAAACGGGACCGACTGCCGTAAAGCTCCGCGCTGCTGCCCGGGATTAGAGTCCAGTCATCCTGTCCTTCACCGACCGCTTCCTGACCATAGGCGGCGCGGACTGTGGCAAGGGCCGCGGTGGTGGCAATAGCCGAATTTAAAAAGAGCCGACGATTGAGCAGGCCGCCTTTGGCGACATGATCCACAGCATCAATCGCGATTGATTTTCCTTTTTTGTCCATAATCAAGCTCCCCTTTAAAGCTTTCCTGATGATTATTTTTATATTTTTTATGGTTTAGGCAAAGAGCTTAGCTTAATTAAATGATCCGGTCAAAAGATCAATTTCGCACCGTTAGTTTTGGTTTTATTCATATCTCAGTGCGTGTATCGGGTTTGCCCGGGCAACTCTCAAAACATGAAACATGACAGTGGACCAGGCAATTATCAGTGATAAAGCGCTGGCCATAATAAAATAGCCGCTTCCAAGCTCAATTCTGTAGGCAAAGCCATCGAGCCAGTCCCGCATAAAATACCAAGCCGCTGGCCAGGCGATGATATTAGCCAACAGGGCCGGTCGCGTGAACTGCCAGATAAGAAGCATGACAACATCACGTACCCGGGCGCCGAAAACTTTTCGGATACCGATTTCCTTTGTGCGCTTTTCAGTGCTAAAGCGCGACAGGCCGAATAGGCCGACAGTTGCGATCAGTGTTGCGAGTAGGGTAAAGAACATTACAACTGTACCGCCACGGATATCATCTCCATAGGCATCGTTGATTATATCTTCCAGCATGGATCTGCTGATCGGTACATTTGGTACAATCTCTTTCCATGTTTGATCAATAGCGGACAGAGTGCCCCTTATGTCAGTCCCATCCAGCCTTAAGGTCATTGCTCCAAGCCGGCCCGGTTCATAATAGATGATGTATGATCCGGCTTTTTCATATATGGAATTAAAATTAAAGTCAGGAATGACACCAACAATTGTAAAATTAACGGGGCGGGTTCCAACCGGCGCCTGAAATGACTTGCCAATGGCAAGTTCTGCAGCGCCCAGTCCCAGTTTATCCAAAGCAGCCATATTCAGTATAACATTGGCTGATGGTATGCTGTCAGAAGCACCTTCCTCAGGAATTTTCAGTATATCATCCCCGCGGTTCCATTCGAGCAGTCTGCCGGCGAGCGGTGTGATTTCATATGTATTGAAAAAGTCCGGATCAACAGGAAGTTCAGAAATGGGGATTGGTTCGCTTCCTGCCTGATTAGAAAATGTGACCCGGGTATTGTCTTCAAACAGATCGGATGGAACCGCTGCACTTCTGCCTATACTTTTAACGCCGGGCAATTTCAAAAGTTCCGCTTTTAATGTATCCCCGAACTCGGCATATCTGTTGCTTCCAATATTTCGCAACACAACCATATTCTTTTTTGTGAATCCCAAATCCATACCAGTTGCAAAATTGGTTTGGGCAAATAATATTGATGTACAAATTATTAGCCCGATTGATATGGAAAATTGTGAAATAACAAGAAAATTTCTAAGTCGGCTGGTTGCTGTTCTGCTTGCGGCTGAATTGGATAGTATTCTTGCCGGTTTGAAATTTGATAAATAAAGGGCCGGATATAATCCGGCGATGATGCCAATTATAAGCCCGGCAATGAGTAGCCATAAACCAACATCAACATTATTTTCAAAAGCTAACGTTAAATCCTTTTCTATCAACTGATTGTAGAAAGGTAAAAGGATTTCGATAAGAGCACAGGCGGCAAGAAGAGCGATAAAAGTGAGTGCTACGGATTCAATTAAAAATTGGGTTATTATCTGTATTCTGGTTGCCCCCAATATTTTTCTTATGGAAACTTCGCGAGCTCTTTTGCTTGCACTCGCTGTTGACAGATTGACGTAGTTGATAATGGCAATGACGAGGATGAGAATTGCGATTGCCGCCATTGTGATAACAAGTTGGCCATCACCCGGGCCTTTAGAGTGGCCTGTCCAGTCAGAAATTTGTCCCTGTCGAGGCGACCAGAGATATATATCCTTAAAGGGTACCAAATGCAGGGTGATCGCTTCACTGCGTCGATTATCAAGTGCTGACAGGAAACCGGTCAGTACGGCCCGCCGATTAATCATGTCAGGTAATCGCCTGGTAATGTCATTCAGATTTGTATCCGGGGCAAACTTAAGATAAGTAAAAACATTTGCCCCTTTCCATTGTTCCATGATCTGCGGGTAATTGGTAAATATCACATTATCAAGGCGAGTGATCATATCAAAATCTAGGTGAGTATTATTGGGGAGATTTTTCATTATGCCGGTAATACGCATAAGCTCGCCATTTGAACGTACTAAAGTCTGACCGATGGCAGGCCCGTCGCCAAAATATTTTTGCTTAATATCTTCACTGATCACGACATCATTAATAGATGCCAGAGCCGTTTGCGGATTTCCCTTGATCAACAGGTCCGAAAAAACAGAAAATATCCCGGGATCAGCATAAACAATTGGCTCATCAATAGTGGTGCCGTTATGGACGATTCCCGTGCCGCCACTGAAAAACATTCTTGTACCTGCTTCAATTTTAGAAAATTCCTCGCTCATTGTTGGGAGTACGGGGCCAGGTGACATCGCATAATCCATCGGATTCCTCCCAATAGGGGAGAAGGTGGTCTCGACCCTTACAATCTTATCTGCGTTTGAAACCCACTTATCAAAACTTAATTCATCGAATACAAATAATAATATTAATATGCTGGCGGTAAATCCGACAGTTAAGCTTAAAATATTTATGAGTACAAATAATCTGTTTCTAAATAATCCTCTGTAAATGGATGCAAAATAAATTTTAAACATGATGCTCCCCTATATTTATTTTCTGTAATTTCCTGCCATATGAGGAAGCAATTTATGTGCCATTTTTCTGGCCCTTTATTTTCAAGTAATTAGGGAAAATTACGCAAAAATTTTAGGGTATAAATGTTCATTTTTGGACAGTATTGTTCGATATTGAACAGTTTGAGTTTTATTACTCCGGTTTATTTTTTGGATATTTTATATTAAGGCGGATGGTTAGGATTATTCATTTTTAAATGATTTTCCTTGCCAGAGAAGTGAATTACTGTAGGATGACTAATTATTAATTAATTAGGAGTTAATAAGATGCGGCCATATTCCGGGATAAATAAATTGCTTTATTTTATCGGGATTTTTCTTCTGACGGCCTGTACGGGCGAAGGGAATTCTGATGATGCAGGGGATAAAGTGTTTAGCTATGACCGGTTTATGGAAAAGCATATGGCAGCGATGGGGGGAAGACAGGCAATTGAATCGGTGAAAACGGTTGATATCGAGCTTGAAATTTCGGAGCCGGACACATCGGCTATAAAGCAGGTGGCAGGTAAGGCGGTACGGGCCCATTACCGCGCCAGCAGGATGGGAAAAATGCGTATTGATGTTTATGTTGACGGAGAACGTGTATTTACGGAGGCATTATTATCGCCCGATGTTGGCTGGGAACTTAACGGCGGTGAGAGGACGGCTAAAACATCAAGTGAAGCGGGAAGAAAGGCTTTATTGAATGGTATCTATTCAAATCTTTATGGCCTTCATGAGCTTGCCACCGTGGGTTACAGGCTGGAATTTCAGGGATTGCAGCAATTAATGGGGAAAACATATTATGCCATGGACGTAACCAGCCCGAACGGCAAGGCTGAAAGGCAGTTTTTTGACCCTAAAACCTATCTTAAAGCCGCCAGTATGGATGAAAGCGCGCTTCATGTTGATGTTGACCCGACCAAGACGGTTAATGTATCAATGAGCAGCGATTACAGGTCTGTTGACGGGCTGATGCGGTCATTTTCAGGTGAAGTGATTGATATGGGTCAGAATAAAGTGATCCAGAATACTAAAATTTTAAAAATTGAATTTAATAAAGAGCTGGATGAGAACCAGTTCTTAAGGCCATAAGGAATTTTTATGAAAATTATCAGCCTTGCAGAAATTGAAGTCCTATTGCCGGATCTGGACCTGATGCCGGCAATTGAGCAGGGCTTTATTGATTATTCAGATGGCAAATGCATTGTACCGCCGGTTGGTGAGCTGATTATGGACAAGGGTGAGGTTCATATAAAATACGGCTGCATTAAAGGCGATGATTTTTATGTGATTAAAATTGCGTCCGGCTTTTATGGGAACCCGAAAATCGGCCTGCCGACCAGCAACGGTATGATGATTTTATTTTCACAAAATACCGGCGAAGTGGTGGCGGTTCTGCATGATGAATGTATCCTGACCGATATCCGCACCGCGATTGCCGGGGCGATTTCCGCCAAATATCTGGCCCCGAAAATTGTAAATGCCATCGGCATTGTCGGCACCGGAGTACAGGCACGGATGCAGGCGGACTATTTAAAACCGGTGACTGATTGCCGCACCATAATTGTCTGGGGCAGGGATCCTGAAAAACTGCTTTCCTATAAAAAGGATATGACGGCAGCGGGGTTTAAGGTTTTTACCACCAGCGATATGGCGGAACTTTGCGAAAACGCCAACCTGATTGTTACCACAACACCGTCGCATGAGCCGCTAATCAGTGCTGAAATGATCCGCCCCGGTACCCATATAACCGCTATGGGCTCTGATACTGTGGAAAAGCAGGAACTTGACCCAGCAATCCTTACTCGGGCCGACATGGTGGTGTCCGACAGTATTGATCAGAGCCAGACCCGCGGTGAAATTCATAAAGCGCGAATTGCGGGGAAAATAACCGATGCGGAACTAAAAGAGCTTGGCACTATTATCGCTGATGGTGTGGGGCGTACATCAGAAGACCAGATAACAATTGCCGACCTTACCGGGGTGGCGGTACAGGATATTAAAATTGCCGAAGCGGTTTATCTGGCATCGATTAGCGCTTAAAATTCTATCCCTTTGGCATCGCAGATAAAGGCCATTAGCGGCGCAGCCGCATCAAATGTTTTGGCCACTTCATCAATGAAATCGGCGTTTTTTGTGATTTTATAATCACCGCCGTTTTTCATGGCGAAGAAGCTTTTCCGCTTTAAATCCTCAATATATTTATGGTCGGCATCATAACCACGCGGTGGCCGGATTAGGCCGTCACCGCGAACCCCGCCGAATGTATTGATAAAGTCTTCATTTTCAATGACTGCCTGCCATTTTTTTGGATAATAACAGATGCGGTCCCTGATTTCGCCGAGCGTCGCATTATCCGGCATCCATATCCCGCCGCCATAGAATATATTATCCTTTTCCAGATGAAGATAATAGCCGGGTGCATGAGCGTCCTTGCCCAGTTTATGACGAAACTGGATACCGGCATTTTCCTTATAGGGGCGTTTATCTTTTGAAAATCGGGCGTCGCGATATATGCGGAACATTGACCCGCCGCTGGCTTTGGCAATCGCTGTATAATGTGGGGATATATCCTTTAATCGCTCGCCCATATCAATAATGAAATCAAGGCATGGGGTGACAACATCCGCTTTATAACGGTCCTTATTTTCGGTAAACCATTCGCGGTTGTTATTTTCTTTGAGTTCATCAAAAAACTGCCAGAACGGTTCTTGGAACCCTTTAAAATTTGTCATATAATCCCTCAAATTCTTTTATCTTATGCCGAAATCAAGTGGGTCTTTAACGATAATACTGAAACCATCAAACTGATATGTTCTGCGCTTGTCTCCCTGAATATATCGGGTAGACGGATTGATAATATCCATTGTTGCCTGTCTCAGATTATTTAAATAGGATGCCGGCTGCATGGTTTCGTTATGCCCTGGCATCAGGTAATCAACCTGATCATGATATTCAAACATGATTTGTGCTGAAATGAAAAAATCCTCAAAGCTGGCTTTTTCTGAGTAAAGATATATAGGGGCAGGGTAAAAACTGTCCCCGGTAAACATCATGCGGTTTTGCTTATCCACCAGTATAACACTGTCCGGCGAATGTCCGGGAGTATAAACCACTTCAATCGGCCGGCCGCCAATATCAATTATTTCGCCGTCCTCAACAAATTTATTGATGGTGTATGGCTTGCTTTCATATGTATCGAATGAAAAATTATCAGGCAGATTTTTCCAGACAGTATCAGGGGTCATGCCGCCCTTCATTTCCTCATGACTGTGGCCTTTGGTATTTTCCAGTGTATAGGGGGTGTTTACACCATAGATATTGTCATACTGCCAGTTTCCGCTGACATGGTCATAATGACTGTGGGTATTCATGACAATAACGGGCAGATTGGTTAGCCTGTCGGTTACCGATTTTAAATTACCAATGCCCTGAAGTGTATCGACCAGCATGGCTTTTTCCGATCCTATCAGAAGATAGCTTATTGCTTCCTGCCATTGGAATGGTTCATAAATGGCATAAGTGTTATCGGTGAGCTTATATACTTCAAACCAGTCCTGTCCCGTATCAATTTTTTCAAATTCGGACCAGCTTTTTCTAGGCAATGAATCATACCAGTTACTTTGAGATCCATTTTTTTCACCATTATCGCAGGCGGTGACTAAAATAACGGTCAGCAGGAGGAGGGTAATTTTTCTGATCATTGTGTTACTTTCTTAAGATGGGCCCTAAGCTCGGTTTTATCCATTGCTTCCAAGTCTGCTTCTAACATTTTTTTTATGCGTTCGTCGAGTATATGAAAAATTTTGTTGAAATTCTCTTCCATATTTCCAAATTGCGCACTTGGATCAGGTAAACCCCAATGGACATGAACCGAACCACCGACATAAGCTGGGCATTTTTCTTTTAAAACTTTATCACTGAGTGTGATCACGATATCAGGTTCCCAGCCAGAAAAACTGTCCCAAGATTTACTTACAAGATTAGTCGAACTGCAGTGATTATTTTTAAGGACTCTGAATGCGACAGGGTGGATATCGTCGCCCGGATGGCTGCCTCCACTCATGGCTTTTATGCCTTTGAACAAATATTTTCGTGTTATAGCTTCAGCGATAATGCTGCGGCCCATATTGTTGGTACTTAAGTATAATATTTTCATTTATAATACCATTAATCATTTAGATATAAAATATTAAATAACTTTCTTAAACAATAACATTAAATCGTCTTTGCTCATATTTTCAAAATTATTATTGAGCAGTCCGTGGACGCGTTTTTCTAGTGTTTCTATTGTCCGGTCAAAATTTTTATACTCATTTTTATCCTCTTTGGATGGATCAGGTAACCCCCAGTGTATTTTCAGGCTTTTGCCAAAATATACAGGGCAGGTTTCTCCGGCGGCCTGGTCACATAGTGTTATTACCACATTAGGTTCCCAGTCGGCAAAATCATCCCAGGATTTACTGGTTAGTTTCGATGTATCATATCCATGACGTTCAAGATGTTTAATCGTTAAGGGGTGGACTGACCCGCGCGGACTGCTTCCGGCGCTTTTTGTCTCAATTCGGGGAAAGGCAATTTTATTGAATACTGCCTCACCAATGATGCTTCTACAGGCGTTATGTGTGCATATTAATAATATTTTCATTGGTCTACTCTATTTTTTATGCAATATACAGGAAGTTGAAAATAAGAAGAACTGGAAAAAGGCGTATTTATGAAGTTTATAATTTTGCCATTTATTTTGGGTGGATTTCTGACTTTAACAATCGGTGCTGCTGCACAATCTCCAGTGGCTGATGACCCATTGGTCATCGCGGCTTTTGCCAAATCGGAAACA
This sequence comes from Kordiimonadaceae bacterium, assembly GCA_024236295.1. Classification (GTDB taxonomy): domain Bacteria; phylum Pseudomonadota; class Alphaproteobacteria; order Sphingomonadales; family Emcibacteraceae; genus Pseudemcibacter. The sequence goes on from JACKKT010000001.1 coordinate 90,650, forward strand.
CCTTCCGGTGTCGCTTACCGTGAAAAGGAGTTTGATCATTCCAGTAAAGAATGGTTTGACGGTGACCTTAATACGGCCAATATTGTATATACTTCCGCACCATTAAAGGAAAGCTCCTATAGCTGGCGAGGGCGCAGAGAAGGTTTTTTGGGGCATTATGCAAAAGCAATTGAAATTTTTACAGAAGGATTAAAGCTTTTTCCAGACAGTTATGCCCTTTACCGCTACAGGGGGTACTATCTGGTCAGAAACTACCAGTTTGATGAAGGGATCGCTGACTTACGTAAGGCAGAAGAGCTGATTGAAAAGACTAATGTTTCGCCGGAACAGGACGGAATACCGGGTAAATCCAATTTTAGTCCAAGTACTTTCAAACGTAATATTTATTACTATTTGGCTCAGTCCAGCATGGCGACCAGTGACTATAATACTGTCATCGAGTATATGGATAAGGCCGTTGCTGCCAATGAGCTGCGCGATAAAGATGATTTTCTGGTTTCCACCAGTTTTTATAAGTATATGGCTCTGAGGGCGTTGAACCGCGATGAAGACGCCGAGAAATTAATAAAAGCGGTCCCCCAACAGCTTGATATCATTGCAAATTTTGATTATTTTGAAGCGGTTAAATTTTTACAAGGACGCTATAGCCGTGAACAATTCTTAAAATCAGCTGACAGTCTGGGAAAATATGCCGTTGGTATGGTCGATCATTTTAATGGTAACGACAAATTAGCCAAAGACATATTGAGCGAAGTTACCAATAATAATTTCAAGGGATATTGGCTTGCTGAAGCAGAACTGCTAAAACTTGGGAGCTGATTATAATAATTTCTTTCAAGGGGAGTAATATGCGGTTTCTCTGCGTTTTGGTAATTTTATTTGTATCTTTAAATTCGGGTTCATTTGCCCAAAGTCACGATGAAGTGGTAAAAGCGGCATACGCCATGACCCAGACACCGAGTGGCAGGGCATTTCGCGAAACAAGATATAATCCTGAAGTACAGAAAGAACTGGAAGAAGATCTGGAAATAGCCAAAGCGGCAATGGAAATTGCACCTGACCGCGAAGACAGCTATGCCTGGCTTGGCCGCAGGTATGGTTATCTTGGCATGTTGCCTGAAGCCATTGAGGTCTTTTCAGCAGGTCTTAAAAAATTCCCTGAAAGCTATAAACTTTATCGCTATCGTGGTCGTCACCTTGCACGCAATTATCAATGGGATCAGGCAATCAGTGATTACCGTAAAGCGGCGGAATTAATTAAAGATCAGCCGGACAGTTATGAACCTAACGGCATTGCAAATGCACTCGGTTTAACCATAAGCACTTTTAAACAGAATATTCCCTATTATCTGGCTCAGACCAGCATGGCGACCGGTGATTATGAAACCGTCATCTCCGGGATGGACGAGGCGATAAAAGTCCCAGTTCTTTTTGCCTATATGGAAGAACTGATTCCTGTCAGCTTTTGGAAATATATGGCATATCGGAAAATGGGAATGCATGAGCTTGCAGAAGCGGCAATTGCAGACATACCTGACACATATAACCTGATTGAAAATGATACATACCATGCTGCGGTGAATTACCTTAAAGGTAAATATCCACGTGAGGATTTTTTAAAAACGGCTGACACACTTGGAAAATATGCAGTCGCCATGAAGGATCATTTTGAAGGAAGAAATAAACAGGCGATCAAAATCTGGAACGAGCTGACCGATGCGGGTCCTAGAGGCTATTGGCCGGCGGAAGCCGAGCTTCTGATGATTTCACGTAAATAGTCAGCTACCAGAGATAATTTCATCATAAATTTTCTGATCGGTCGCCCCTTCGGTTCCGAACAGTAAAATTCGTGAATTTTCGTCCAATGAAAGATTGGCCTTGATAACTGGGTCCTGAGTAAGTTCCATCAGCAAGGCAACGCCAGCAACGGCACTTTCGCCAGCTTCAACCGACGGATCGTCGCCGACACCAAGCGACAGCAGGCACATGGCAGCTTTAACATTGTCATCAGAAATGGTGACAAAATGGTCGGCGTTATTTTTTAATATATCCCAGCCAATTATGGAAACTTCGCCGCAGGAAAGGCCACCCATCATGGTTTCCTGTTCAATATGAACCATTTTAGGTTCACCAGCTTTTGCACTTTGATAAAGACAGTCGGCTGTTTCCGGTTCAATAACAATAAATTTGGGTCGCTTGTCTCTCCAGATTTTGGCAGCGTGGGCACATATTGCCCCGGCAAGGCCACCCACACCACCCTGAATTATAATATGAGTGGGGATTGGGTCATTTTTAAGCTGTTCAATAATTTCCCAGGTCATAACTGTATAGCCGGCCATGACAAATTTGGGAACGTATGTATAACCATCATAGGACGTATCTGAAATAATATGCCACTGATTCTCAATAGCATCCCTTTTTACTTTAAGCAGGCTGTCATCATAATTACCATCGACCCAGACCACTTTGGCTCCGAGCAGTTCAACGGCGATTGCACGACTTTCGCTTACTCCTTTATGCATATAGATTACACAGTTAATACCACATTTCTGAGCGCCCCAGGCGACTGAACGCCCGTGATTGCCGTCAGTTGCTGTGGCTACAGTAAAATTTTTAAGGAGATCAGAAAATTTTCCACTTAATATATCGGCCTCAAGAATATTATTTTCCTTAAGAACCATTGCAAGATGTTCTTTAAGGACACGGACGACTGCATAGGCGCCACCAAGTGCCTTAAAGCTTTTAAGTCCAAAGCGCTGACTTTCATCTTTATAGTATATTGACCCGACTTTTAGTTCATTAGCCAGTCCATTCAGGTGACGCAGAGGTGAGGGGACGTAATCAGGCCAATTTTTTATGCTCTGGTAAGCATCGTCAAACAGCTTAGGGTTTAATACAGTGTCCGTGTTTTGATAATTTGGACTATTTTTAAAATGACGCATTATGATCTGATCCTAAAATGAACTGTTTGGTTCTTTCAGGAATTCTGCCTCTACTTTTCTCATGCGTCTCCCCAATATTTTGTTTCTGTGTGGATAACGACCAAAACGATCAATTATTGCTTTATGTTTTAATTCGAATTCATAATAGCTTTTCATACCTTCTGCACTAAAAAGCAGTTCAGCGGATTTGTGGATTTCCGGGCTTTCGCTATGCATCAGCGGCATATAGAGAAAGGCCCGCTGATCAATGGTGAGGTCCTTGTCAAATCCTTTGTCCACGGCGACCTGGGATAAGCATACGGCAAGCGGATCTGTGGCAAAGGCCTGTTTTTTATCCCGGAACATATTTCGGGGGAACTGATCAAGAATAATAATTTCTGCTAATGAAGAAAGCGGTTTATAACGCCAGTCGACAAGCTCACCAACGGCCGCTTTTTTATATATTTCATAAAAACGAGTTTTGACTTCGCGGTCAAAAGCTGCATCTTTTTTCCACCATTTTTCCGGATTTATTTCATGAAACCAGAAATCAATTACCTGCGTAGATGTGATTGTTATTTTTTTCACCGTTACATAACCCTTTTCTTGGGATAGTACTATAAATTTGTAAAAAGAAACAACAGTTAATAAATAGTTAATAAAAGATTAATTTTTATGTTTTGTAATGAAAACTATCTAAATTTTCGTTTTCTGTTTTTATGACGCATATAATAGCCCATATAGGCAACAATAAGACCAATCAGCGCAGGAATAACGGCGAGTAGAGTGATAAAAATGCTAGTTACTGATTGCATTGAGGGTGAGGTAAAATAAGAAATACTAATTACCGTAAACAACACAAATATTGTAATACCAAGATAAAATATGAAATTGGCAATCTGTGGTGATTTGTTGAGCATAATTAGGCTTTCCTCCGTAAAAACGAACTGACCAACAAAGGTAAACTCAGATTTTAGCAAAATGTTGTTACCAATTCGTAAAAATCGGTATTTATCAGAAAGCTAAAATTTTTTGATATAATTATGAAAAAGCTTTCCCCTTAATATTCTATCGAGGGGAAAGCTGATTTAATTAACATTCAGTATGTATTTTTAGCAATATTCTGCCAGAACAGTATTTAGTCTTTCGCTACACGTTTATCGAGATCGGATATCGAATTCCACGCCGATTCTATAGCGGCAAACATCCAACCCTGATGTAACGGTGCCATTCCATTTCCTGAAAAGAGAACACGTTTTTCCCCTTTCATTAGGGCAGGCATTTTTGTTTCTATATTACGGCGTGACCATTGAACCCATCCAGAAAGATTGTATTTTTGCTTGTGCCAAGCCATAGATATTCCTTTACCATTGAAATATTTACGAAAACGTCCTGGATGGATCAGTTCTCCAATCTCTAGCCCCCGTTCAATCCTTTCAGCACTTGACCGGTTTCCAAGCTTAATAGCCCCACCGCGGTGCGCATATGACGTCAAAAGTACGCCTGTTTTATTACTGAACATTTCAGAAGACGGATAACTAATATTGCCACTTTCATCAATATCATTGACAGTAATACCGCCGTAAATATCTTCCTGAGTTTCCCAGAAACGCTCTGAAAACTGTAAACCTAATTTTACGACGGGAGCAGAAGCTGGTGCTGTAAGACCATCAATGACATCCTGCCTGAAATCTGTCTTGATTTTATTAAGTAAGGGGAAGGGCAGACATGATATTGCATAATCGCCTTTAAAAGTTTTTGTTTTTCCACTTTTTGTGTCCATAACAGTCACAGTTACGTCACTATCTGACTGGGTAATTTCTGTTATCTCACAGTTAAAGTTAAATACTTTTTTCGGTATAGTACGTTCCATTGCACGGGCAATCTGATCCATTCCACCAACTGGCTGGAACAAGGCAGGCGTATGTTCTGAATCAGCTTCTCTGGACCCAAGCTTCAATTTTAAAAGATCTGTAAGCTTAAACGGATCGGCAAGTTTACCCATATCTGTACCTACGGTAGGCATTCTGTCCCAGCCGCGTGTAACACTTGCATGATAGTCCAGTTCTTTTCGGTCAATTAGACCTGTTGATCTTAAATACTCAAGTAATGCTTCCTGATCTTCTGTTGTGATCTTATCTTCAAGTGTTCCACCCGTAATACATTTGGCGAGCAGTTCTTGTACATATCCAAGGCGGTCAGCTTCGATTTCGCGTTGTCTTATTGGAACGCCAGTCAATGGGCCTTCGCCCTGGCTTTGATAATAATATGCATCGAATGATTTATTGATGAAAGGCTCAAGAGCAACCCCGAGCTTTCGACAATAATAAAGAGTCGAATGATGGGTTGGTGGAATGCGCCAGGGGCCGACATTAAGATACTGATTGTTTTCAAATTCACAAACCTGTCTATCACCGCCTACATCTTCTATTACTGTTCCTTTACGGGCAGACATACAGCGACCACCCGCGGTTGGCTTTGCTTCAATAATCTGAACTTCATACCCTTTCTCACGCAGTTCCATGGCGCAGACCATGCCAGACAACCCGGAGCCGAGGATAAGTATTTTCTTGCCTTTTCCTTCCGTGGATAATTTTGGTGGTGCCATCATTGTCGATGCCATGGCCATATCCCATCCGGCAAGCGTTGTCATCATAGCTGCCGTGCCGCTGATTAGGCCCATGGAAGTTAAAAAATCCCGTTTTGTAAATTCATTTTTAGTTTCGTCAGTCATTGTGAAGTCCCGAATTTGTTAGATACTGTTTTTTCCTGTGAATGAAAAATGCCCCTGATTTTGTCAGGGGCATCGATTATTTTTTTATGATTTTGCAATTCTCTTATCCAGATCTGCCATTGTGAACCAGGCACCTTCTATTGCGCCTGCTTGCCAGCCATCCAGAATTGGTGAGAGCCCGTTTCCTGAGAAAAGAACTCTTCTTTCTCCTTTAAGAATTGTTGGGAGCTTTTGTTCACGGCCCCGTTTAGACCAGTTGACCCAGCCGCCAAGAGAGTATTTTTCCTTATGCCACGCCATTGACATCGCTTTACCGTTATAATGCTTTCTATAATATCCCGGGTGAACTTTTTCACCGGCTTCAAGTGCTTTTTCAATGCGTTCGGCATTAGATAGGTTGGAATTAGCAACTGCCATAGCCGAAAATTCATAATCTGATAGAAGAACACCACCATGGGGACTGTGAAGATCATTTGAAGGATAGCTGATAATGCGGTTTCCGGGTATGTCGGTCTGGGTAACACCGCCATAGATCATTTCATCTTTTTCCCAGAAACGCCGGTCAAACTGAAGACCGATTTTATAGGCAGGTGAACTGCGCGGACTTTTCAGTGCATCGACCATTTCAGCACTAAAATCATTATTGATCTGATTAAGAACACCAAATGGAATCGTTGAAATACAATAATCGCAATTGCTGACACTTTCCTTGCCTGACTTAGTATCAAAGTAACTTATTTGTGCGCCATTTTCAGTCTGGGCGATATTGGTCACTTCCTTATTAAATTTAACCATTCCTCGTGGCAAAGCCTTATACATGGCTTTTGCTATCATATCCATGCCACCAACAGGCTGGAACATCACGGCTGGGTGGTCAGCCGTATCCCAGCGTGCACCCAGTGAAATATCCAGAAGTTCAGAAAAATTATAAACATCCGAAAGAACACCGAAATTCATGCCAGCGCCTGGATAGCTTGAAAATCCACGGGCACGGCCAGCCGCATAGTTAAGCTCATCTCGGTCTATAAGGCCTGTTGATCTTAAATATTCAAGAAGCTTATCCTTGTCTTCAGCGGTCATTTTATCGTCAAGGGATCCATCAGATGCACATTTTGCCAAAAGTTCATATACATTTCCTGCTCTATCGACTTCGGCATGGCGTGCTCGAATACGTTTACCGTTAAGAGGACCTTTGGCATTTTCTGAATATAAATAGGTCTGGGCACTTTGATTAATCATTGGCTGAAGTTCAACGCCCAGAGTATGACAATAATAAAGGGTTGAATGATGTTCCTGGGCAATACGCCAGGGGCCATGGTTCAGATACTGACCATTTTCAAAAGTACAGTCCTGACGTTCACTACCAATTTCATGAATGAAGGTCCCTTTGCGGGAGGACTGGCAACGTCCGCCAGCAAAGGATCTGGCTTCCAGAATTTCAACATTATATCCTTTTTTACTGAGTTCAATACCAAGAACCATTCCGGCTAATCCGGCCCCAAGAACTGTAATTTTTGTCCCTTTGCCTTCTGTTGACATTTTTGGTGGCTCAGTCATGTCAGATGCCAGTGCCTTATCAAAACCGCCAAGTGCCGTAATAACAGCAGCTGATCCGCTAATCATTCCTAATGCTTGAAGAAAGTCACGTTTGCTGAGACTATTTATAGTATCGGTCATTATATACCCCGTATTAAATTAAAAAAACTAATATGTAATATTATTACATCCAAAATTATTGCATTAACAAGGCATATTTTTGCCTTTTCCGAAATTATTTTTAAAAACGACAATTTTGACCGGTCTTTTTACATCGGTTTACATTTGCGCTACGCGTTTATCAAACTCGGCTAACATATACCATGCCCCTTCAATAGCCCCTGTCATCCAGGCACTGTGATAGGGTGAAATACCACCGCCTGAGAAAAGCATTCGCTTTTCACCTTTTACAATTATCGGAATATATTTATTACGCAGTCTTACGCTCCGGTAACTTGAAGCACCGCCTAGGGCATATTTATCCTTATGCCAGGCTTTTGAGATTGCATTGCCATTATAATATTTGCGGAATTTACCAGGATGCAGCTTTTCGCCGCAGGCCAGTGTATGTTCAATTCTTTCCGCAATTGTGTGATTGGAAAGTTCAACGCTACCGCCGCCAAATTTATAGTTTGCCAGCATCACATCGCCCTGTTTGCCAAAAAGATTTGATGATGGATAGCTTGTCTGGTAATGACCTTCCATATCGGAGAAGGAAGAACCACCGTATATCATTTCATCTTCTTCCCAGAAACGTCGGGTAAATTGGAGACCAATTTTATAGGCAGGCGAGCTGGTTGCTGATTTAAGGGCATCTTTAATATCAGCACTAAAGTTATTTTCAATACTGCTTAATACAGAAAATGGAATTGTTGAAATGACATAATCCGATTTGACTGTTTTTTGCTTGCCCGATTTGGTGTCCATATAAGTGATTTCAACATTATCATCAGAATGAACAATATTTGTCACTTCGGCATTATAGGTTATGCTGCCGCGTTTAACGGCTTTTGCCATGGCCATGGGAATCTGGTCCATTCCGCCGGCAGCCTGAAAAACAACAGCCGGATGATCTGCGGTCGGCCAGCGAGTGCCTATATTGAATTTAAGCACATCAAGAAAATCAAACGGTTCGGATAATTTTCCTGCATCAAGAGCTGTTCCCGGGTAATCGGAATAGCCACGCGCACGGTTTGCACGATATTCATAGGTTTCATTGTCCAGAAGACCAGTATTAGCAAGATATTCCAGCAGTCTTTCTTTATCTTCCGCATTAAATGTTTCGTCCAGTGCACCGTTTGATGCGGCTTTTGCTAAAAGTTCAGCGACATTACCGGCACGGTCAACATCAATTTCAACCTGACGAATGCGTTTTCCCTTGAGAGGACCATCAATTTTCTCACTATAATAATACGCTTGAACACATTCATTAATCATTGGTTCTAATTTTACATCAAGGGCCTGGCAATAATAAATGACAGCACGATGCTCAGCCGGAATTCGCCAGGGACCTATATTCAAATATTGATTATTTTCAAAATTACAGACCTGCGTTTCGCCACCAACTTCTTCAATGACTTTGCCCTTACGGGCTGACTGACAACGTCCACCAGCATGATCACGGGCTTCTAAGATTTCACAATTATACCCTTTTTTTGTCAGTTCTAATGCAGTAACCAGTCCTGACAGACCGGCACCCAAAACAATGACTTTCTTACCGTTACCTTCATTGGCGAGCTTTGGAGGCTCTTCCATAGTAGAAGCATGTACCATATCCAGCCCTTGCATAGCTGTATAAAGTGCTGCAGAACCGCCAATAAGACCTAATTTATATAAAAAATCCCGTTTGCTGATACCAGCAAACTCATTCAATTGATCGCTCATTGTCTCTCCCTTTTAACAAGTCCCTAAATTTTTTATGGGTATTTTTCTCGTTTTATAAGAAGCGTTCATAACATAAACGATATAATATAACAATAAAAAAACCCCGCAGCTTTGCGGGGTTTTGTTCAAATGTTTGTGATAAAGATCTTTAGCCCATTCCAACACGCTTATCTAGTTCGGAAATAGTAAGCCAGGCACCTTCAATTGCACCGGCCATCCAGCCAGATAGGCGAGGACAGATACAATCACCGGCAAAGAGGACGCGTTTTTCACCTTTTAGTATGGTGGGCAGCTTTTTAACGCTGTCGCCCCGCCAGCTTGACCAGCCTGATTTGTTATATTTTTCATCCTGCCAGACGATACCGGCTGCCTTACCGTTAAAATTGCTTCTATATTTGCCCGGATGAACTTTTTCACCTATCCCTAAGGCATATTCAATTTTCTGGTCCATATTCATTTTACTGAAATCATCTGAACGTCCGCCAAACAAATAGGAGGCAAGCAATACGCCGCCATTTGGTCCATGCATATCTGCGGCAGGGTAAGCAATACTGCCAGCCATACTGGTGGAGGAATTGCCACCATAAATCATATCTTCCGTTTCCCAGAACCTCGTTTTCATCTGAAGTCCAAATTTGGCAACATGGCTTGGGTCAGGCGTTTTCATAGCATCAATCATGGCCGGGCTAAAGTCATTGTCGATTTCTGTAATGACGGCAAAGGGGATTGTTGAAATACAATAATCCGCTTTTGCGGTTTGTTCGCGGCCAGATTTCGTATCTTTATAGCTAATGGTCACACCATCGTTACTCTGGGCAATTTTGGTGACTTCTTTATTCAGCTTAATCGTGCCGCGTGGTAATGCGTCACGTAATGCAAAGGCAATCTGATCCATGCCACCGACAGCCTGGAACATTACCGCCGGATGATCTGAGGTGAGTTCGCCCATTTCCATATTCAGTTTGAGCAGATCACTGAATGGGTAGGGCTCTGATAATTTTCCGTAATTTTCACCGGCGCCCGGATAGGAAGAATAGCCGCGGATGCTGTTTGCCTGATATTCAAAAGTTTCTCTGTTAATCAGGCCTGTGCCTTTTAAATATTCCAGAAGCTTTTCCACATCTTCCTTATTCATTTTATCATCAAGTGCACCGCCCATGGCACATTTTGCCAAAAGCTCGGCAACATTACCCAATCTGTCGGCCCGGGCATGTATTCTTCTTACGCGCTTTCCTTTAAGCGGTCCATCAATGTCTTCTGAATAAATATAGCTTTGGCTGCTATAATTGATCATGACTTCAAGCGGCACGCCAAGCGAGCGGGCATAATAAAGTGTTGAATGATGCTGTCCGGGAATTCGCCATGCGCCGCGGTTCAGATATTGACCATGTTCAAATTCGCACATGTGCGTGGTGCCATCAGCATGAGTGGTTTTGGTACCTTTTCGTTCGCATGAATCACGCCCTCCAACGAAATCCCGTGCTTCAAGAACTTCTACATTGTAGCCTTTTTTACCAAGCTCAAGGGCGGCTACCATTCCTGATAATCCGGCCCCGAGAATGATGATATTTTTGCCATTTCCCTGCGATGAGAGCATGGGAGGTTCTGTCATGTCAGATGCAAAGCTGTGTTCAAATCCGCTGAGGGCGGTCATAACAGCGGCTGAACCGCCAACCATACCTAGGGTGTGCAGAAAATCACGCTTTGTAATAGGTTTATTATTCTGGTTTGTCATTTTGTGTGCTCCACGTCTAATGTTTAACTAGCCTGAAGTCCCGCTATATTTTTTATTATTAAAATAACATAATAATATAGGGTATTAATGTGTCAAACGAATATTGATATTGCACTTGTAATATTCTTAAATCCCCTGTTATGATTAGGCATAAAAATGTTATGATCAGGCATAAAAAAATAAATCATTAAGGGAGAGACAATGATTGACAGACGTAAATTTTTAGCTGGCGCGGCGGCAATGCCACTGGCAGCTTCATTACCAGATTTTGCTAACGCTGAAGCCAAGGGAACCCCATGGAATGGAAAATCGTTCATTTTTGATGCTATGGGTGAACTTCGTGAAGTTTATGAAGACAGTTTGGTAAGGGAAATTCTGGACAGTGGTATTCGCTCAATTTGTGTGACACTCGCCGATCCAAAATATCAGGAGGATGTTGCTTATAACCTGACTATGGATCAGCTTTTATATTATAACCGCTTTCTGGATAGTAAACCGGAATTCTACATGCGCACAACGACGGTTGCCGATATTGCAAAAGCGCGCAAGCAGAATAAGATTGCCGTCTTTTATTTAACACAGAACTCAACTCATTTCAGGCGTAATCTGGATAACGTGGATGTATTTTATAACCTTGGTTTAAGGTCCAGCCAGATTACCTATAATTACCAGAACTGGGCAGGTGCCGGTTGCAAGGAAATCAATGGCTCGGGCTTAACCACATTTGGTCATGAGCTGGTCGAAAAAATGAATGATATCGGCATGCTGATAGACACAAGTCATTCCAACGAGGCGACAACGCTGGACACAATTGAGGCTTCTAAAGAGCCCATCATTATTTCGCACACCTGCTGTAAGGATCTTTTCGAACATGAACGTAACATGCCGGACAGTATTTTACGCAGGCTGGCCGAGAAAGGCGGACTTGCCGGGATTACCCAGATGCGGACCTTTATGACCCATGACCAGAACACTGAAGTTTATTACGATAATATCATGCATGCAGTTGATGTTTGCGGCATTGATCATGTCTGTATCGGGTCCGACCGTGATTATCGCCGTCTGGTAATGACAGAAGAATATATTGAGGAGCTCAAACGTGAAGAGGGCGCCCAGTTCGTTGCAAGTGATTGGCCACTTTATTTTGAAGACCTGAACGGGCCAAGACGAATGGAAGTGATCTGGGACGGACTAAAACGTCGCGGCCTTAGCGAAGGTCAGCTTGAGAAAATTATGGGCCTTAACGTCCTTCGCCTTTATGAAGAAGTCATTGGCTAAAGCATTTCTTAAATTATAAAACCTTATATTGCCCCCTGATATCGGGGGGCAATACTTTCGCGGTAGGCATCAAGATCATACTGTGCGGCACCCAGCTCGGCAGTCAGCTGGGGAATTCTTTCTTTTAGCTCACCGGATTTTTCAGCCTTTTTCTTGATTGCAAGTGCTGTATCAATGCGTTCCTGATTGCTCATATCGGTCGTAGCAAGACTTAATGTATCAGCGGTAATCTGGTCCTCTAAAGATTTAAGCTGTGCCTGAGCAGAGGTCAGTGCCCGATCTATTTCATTAACATGGATTTGACGATCTCTAAGACCAAGACCATCCTGATAGGCATTGACAAAGTTTGTTTCAAGGTTTGATGGGCATACATTTTCATAACGAATGCCGCGATTGCCGAGATCAAATCCACGTCTTGGTTGACAAAAATTCTGAAGCCCTTCATTGCGGCCATATAAATAGGCGTCCAAATCCGGGGAAACGCCATATTCGGCACAAATTTCCCGGCGTTTGGAAAGCCATTGCTCACTTCGTCCCATATTTCCATCTTCATAACCAATGGTGCGCCAGTCAGCGACAACACATTGGTTTTTGTTCATCATTTTTGAACAGCCGCCAAGAACAAGAAAGGCGGGAATGACAAAGGTGAGCGTTTTTTTCATATTTTTCTCCGAACTAAAGATATTTTTACAGATGTCGGGTTAAAAATAGGTAAAATAAAGAAGTAACTGTATTTAATGGCGTCTTTAGAGATTCTTTAAGCTTTTAGGGTATTCTGATCCTCTTATTTTAAGAGGACAAAATGAATGTGCCGTTTTTTTGGGTATAAGGGGAATCCTGTTAGGATTGCGGATTTGCTGATTAAATCCGACAATTCACTGATCGTTCAATCCATCGATGCCAAGGAAAGCGTTAAGCCGGTAAATGGGGACGGCTTCGGGCTTGGATGGTATCCGGAAAATAATGATCCGGAACCGGGAGTATTTACAAGCATCGAACCGGCATGGAGCAATCGTAATTTAAGAAGACTTTCTGAAAAACTGGTTTCTCACTGCTTTTTTGCTCATGTCAGGGATGCGACTATTGGTATGCCGGTTACAGAACTTAACTGTCATCCGTTTCGTTATGGCAATTACCTTTGGATGCATAACGGTATGATTGACAGTTTTAAATTGATCAGGCGCTACCTGATGCGGGATCTTTCTGATGAGGCTTATAACTTAATAGAAGGTAATACGGATTCTGAATTCAGTTTTGCTTATTATATGAATCAAATCGGATTAAAGAAAGGGTTATCCGGTGAAGACCTGGCCGCCAATATGATTGAGATGGTTGAAAAATTAAGATCGGCACTAGCCCATCTTGAAATTAACGGACCATCCATGCTTAACTTTGCTTTGACTGACGGGGAAAATATCATCCTTACTCGGGCCACAGCCACGGCGGACAGGGAAGCACCGACCCTATATTATTCAAAAATCTGTGACGCCGTGATTTTTGCCAGTGAACCGCTTACCAAAGTGCGGCAAGACTGGGAAAAACTTCCAACCAACTCCGTGCTGACGATTGATAAAGAAAACAGATTGGAAATCTTACAGATTTAGGGGCTATTTATTGCTCTAATATTTAGTCAGCTTATGCATGATAAATGCTATCGCGGGCATGGTTTTTCCTGAAAATCATATGCTGAAATTAACAAATTGCGATGAAATGAATTTTTTCTGCGATAAACGGTCGCCGGACTTACTTGTAGCTGTCCGTATCATGGTTATCTGAAATTCATGGCGGTTATAAAACCACCAAATTTATTTAACCAGGAAGAAAAAAGGAAAAGAAGATGACTTTGACAATACCATACAGCTTTATGGACTTAATGAAATTTTACGGAAAGGTGCCAGCTGCCATTCAGGAGCAAAATAGCTTCATAAATGAAATCGAAACCGGCTTCCAGACATTTATGGATTTTGTCGAGGACACCACAGATGATTATGACTTCATCAATCTGGTTCAGGATAAAGGCTTAAATGTCGTATCAATAAAAGATCCTGCCAATGACAATGAGCCGGAGTTTCGTAAAGCGTCATAAAAAGCATGTGGTAACATCATTGTTACCACATGTCTCCCAAACGATATGATAGGATCGCTTAAAATATTTAGCGTGAAATTACAGTTAAGGGAGATTATAAGTGAAAGACGATTATACCAGACGTAAATTTATTCATAAAACGGGACTGGCCGTAGCAGGGGCAGGGACAGTAATGGCAATTACCGGCGGAAATAAAAGTGGTAAAGCAAAAGCCGCACAAATGACAATGGCAGGAACGGATGGCAAAGCACCGGATGCAGCCGCTTTTGGCAAATCCTTAAGCGGCGTTGGTTTCAGCCTTCTGGTCAGTGATGTGACGGCAGGCGTAGAATTTGCCAAAAAAATTCTGAAGGCAGATGCGGTTTATGCCGATGATGGTTTTGCTATTATGAGACATGGTGGCAATGTCTGGATGCTTCATGCGGATGAGACCTATCACAGTAATCCAATGCTTGGCCTGGTTGAAGGGCAAGATGGCCGTGGGCGAGGTGTTGAGCTTAGAATTTATGATCAGGATCCGGATATCGCCGAAGCTGGTGCCCGCGAATTTGGCTATAAAGTACTTTATGAAAGCAAAAATAAACCTCATGGATTAAGGGAATGTTATATCCTTGATCCTGACGGATTTTGCTGGGTGCTTAGCCGTCATCTTAAAGACGATGAAAATTAATCTAGCAGTAAGCTTCCTTCAGAGTTGATATAAAGGCCTTAAGAGCCGGACCTATCCATTTGTCTTTATGGGTAATGATTTGCAATTTAATCTGATCGTCAAACTTCTGATCCAGATTAACCCGACTAAGAGCCCCGCAGGCAATATCCGCCTGACAGGCGATTTTTGGCAAAAAGGAAAGCCCCATATTGCTGATGACGCATTGTTTAATGGCTTCAGTATTTTCAAACCACATATTGGGCATAATTTTATGGCCGTGTTTTAACATTTCCCGAGTGAAAATATCCCGATAGCCGCAGGTGGGTTCTGTCAGAATAAATTTTTCATCCTTTAAATCCTCCAAGCTGACACGCTGTCCATTTGCAAGTGGATGATTGTTGTTACAGATGACGATAATTTCTTCAGTTCTTAAAACTTCGACATTAAAATCATTCTGATCAAACTCTTCTTCAAGCACGATCATCAGATCAATAGCCCCGCTGCGCAGTTCTTTAAAAGCACGCTGGGTGCTGTAATGGGCACGGAGCTTAAAATTTACGGATGGGTTTTCAGCTTTAAAATTGGTTAGAAGTTTTGGCAAATGATGAACACATATAGTATTTGGGGCATGGATGTTCAATTCCCCGGATATTTCACCGTCTCCCTTAAGGCTGGTAATAAATTCATCTTCAATCCTCATAAAGCGATTGGCATATTCTAGAACATTTCTGCCTTCATCCGTTAGCACAACCTTTTTACCCAGTCGGTCAAATAAAGTCAGCCTCAGTTCATTTTCCAGGGAGCGGATTTGCGCTGAAACTGTTGACTGGGCGAAGTTGAGCTCTGCCGCTGTTTTGGAAAAATTGAGACTTTTTGCCAGATGGCGAAAGGTATTAAGTTGTTTTGTATCCATAATAAATTCCATTAATCGAATTATACGATTATTATAATCCAATATATTCGTTTTACTCGATTAAATAATATTTGTAGGTTCCGGTCAAGATCAAATATAATGTGAAAGGAAATTAACATGATGAATATGTCGAGTTTGAGAACAAAAATAATGTCACAGATTGACCGTGCACCAAATATTGAAGTTTATAAGGTAAATTCATTTATCTATCAGGGGCAGGGTGGTAACCCGGCCGGGGTAGTACTTGATGCCGATAAATACAGCGGTGACCAGAAACAGGCCATAGCCCGTGAAGCGGGCTTTCCGGAAACGGCTTTCGTGTCAAATTCTGAAGTGGCTGATTTTAAGCTTGAATTTTTTACGCCCAATAAACAGATTGCCCATTGTGGGCATGCGACCATTGCTGCTTTTTCCTATCTTAGCCAGCTGGGCAGGATTAATAAAAAATATGCGGTAAAGGAAACCATTGACGGAAACCGTGATATACTTCTTGAAAATGGTTATGCCTATATGGAGCAGGTCCCGCAATATATTAAGGATATTGAGGAAAATGATATTGAAATCGTCCTGAACTCATTATCCCTAAAAGTTAGTGATCTGAAAAAAGGCTATCAGCCAAAAATTTCGAACACCGGCGTTTCTTTCCTGATTATTCCACTGGAAAGCAACGATGCATTAAGCGCTATTGAACCGGATTTAAAAGCAATCGAAATGATTAGTGAAAAATATGACCTGATCGGTTTTTATACCTTTACCACTGATCCCGTTGATAAGGCCCACAAGGTTACCACACGCATGTTTGCGCCGCGTTATGGCATACCGGAGGAAAGCGCCACCGGCATGGCAGCCGGGAATTTAAGTGCCTATCTTTTTAACGAAATGGATTTTAAATGTGAAAAAATCGTGGTCGAACAGGGCTTTTTCATGAAAAAGCCATCAAAAAGCGAAATTATTGTAAACCTGACTATTCAGGAAGGCAGATTGCTCAAACTTATGGCGGGCGGTATGGCAAAAGTTGAAAATAGTAAATTTGTCAATATTGGTTCATAAGGAAATGTAAAATTGTGGCCTGGTGCTATTCGCCGGGCCACAAGGAATGCCGTTTCATAATCATTTTATCCAGTATAAATATAATTTACCTTGATTGTTGTTATAGTTAACCATTATGGTTAATTTTTTAGGGAAAACAGTTGAGAGTAGGTTTAATGCATCGTTTTAAACACATAATTATAAAAATTTATGCGCCACTTTTCCTGGCTTTAATACTCAACGGATGTAGCACCATTGACGGCTTTTTGGGTGGGGGAATGAATGATCCGGAAAATGTCGCTGCTGCAAATGAGGAAAAGGAAAGCAGGCAAATGGCCGCGGCGGAGCCTGCCGAACCTGCCATGCCGACTGTGGAAGAACAACTGGCAGAAAAAGATAAGGCGCTGGTTAATCAGGGTATGAGAATTGCTGCCACTGAACGCGAGCTTCAGATGATTCAGGAAGAAAACAGCACTTTAAAACAAGAATTAAATGCCTTAAAAGCCGAAGCCGACGAAACAAAAGCGATGCTTGAACAGGCCAATGAAAGTCAGGTAGCCGCAGCGTCAGAAAATGCCAGATCCAATGCCCCCAGACCAAAGGTCCCGAATGGTGGGTATGGTCTTCATCTTGCATCATATCTACATACGGAAAGTATTGAGCCGGGACTTAAAAATCTGGAAGCAAAAATTCCGGTTCTTATAGAAGGAAAACCCATTAAAATTGCCAAAGCCACGGTCAAGGGGCAGAATTTTAATCGTCTGATTGTCGGGAAATTTGATAGTCGGGATGACGCGCAGGCAGAATGCCGTCAGGCACTATTACTGATTTCTTTCTGCGAAGTTGTTGCCTTTGAAGGGGAAGATTATTAAAACAGGGACAACAGGTTAATTTAAATAGGATGTCACGTGTTTAATCAGGCAAAATTTATCGGGGCGACGATGATCGCCCTTATCATTTCCCAATATGCATATGCGGAAGATCAAAAATGCACAGGTCCCGGCCTTTCCGCACTTGTCAATGTGGATGTTTCAGGATTTCGCAAAGAAAAGCTCGAAGCGGCTTTTGCCAAGGCGATGGGCGGGGCGGATGCATACGCCTATTTCGATGGTGATAAATTAAAAAAAATCACCGCTTCTTTTTCAAGCAATGCGGGCAAGGCGGATATGAATTTTTATATTCAGGACCGGAGTAATTACCTGATGGAATATCATATCCTGCAAAACAGTAATTTTTATTCCGAAGCGGACAGTGTGTTGCTCACCGATGAAAAATCATTTTATCATGTTTGTGATAATAATCTGCTGGCGCCGGCATTCGGCGGCATTATCAACGAAGAAATTTATGATAATATGAAACTGGTCTATCAGATGATCCTGACCGAAGTCGATAATAAATAGACGAATTTAATTACTTTTCATCCATTTCAGTGTGAAATATATCCAGCGTTTTAAGGGCCAGTAAAAAATGATTGGCCTGATCCTCGCCCGCAGGCGGGGCATTGCCGACATTTTTGGTAAGCGCCACCGCCCGGTTATGATCAAGACAGAGTATCATCATGGTCAGCCCGCCGGTACTGCCACCCGAATGCATGACCGTATGGGGGTGACGGTCCATCATGGCGATAACATCAGCCGCCTGTTCCGGGTTGGCGGTGAAAGCGGCGCGGTAACGGTCAAATCCGACCACCCAGCCGATCCCGTGGGGGGAGACATCACCACGGCTGAACATTTCACTTAAACTTTCCGCTCTTAAAAAACCTGGAGTCGCGTGGGCCATGGCGAATTTAACCACATCGGTGGGTGTCGCCAGAAAACCGCCCCCGGCATATTTATAGCTGCTGTTGACGGCGGGGGAGTTGACCAGCTTCCCGCCAACATAATCATAGGATCCCTGCCTATTGGCAATAATCGGGGTAGCGTCGTCAAATGTGGTTTCGGTCATGTTAAGGGGGTTTAAGACCTCGTCCCGGATGATGGATTTAAAGTCCCGGCCTTCCGCCGCTTCCATCGCGGCGCTGATCAGGGTCCAGCCGTATGTGGAATAGCTATACTGACTGCCCGGCGCAAATAGAAGCGGATCATTTTTAAATATGTTTAAAGCATCAAGGGTGCTGTCATACGGGACGTTGGACGCAAATTCATCGCCCTGATAATGGCGGACCCCGGCGGTATGATTGGCCAACTGGCGGATGGTTATTTTTGCGTGGGTTCCCGGCCAGTCGGGGACATAGGCCCGGATATCGGCATCAAGGTCAATTTCCCCGCGTTCAACCTCCTGCATCAGGGCGGCAGTGGTGATCACTTTGGCGACGGAGCCGATCCGCATTTTGGTGGCCACGGTCATCGGGGTTTTATCTTCAAGATTGGCATAGCCGAACCCTTCGGCCCAGATCACACCATTATTATCGGCAACCGCCACATTGATCCCGGGGATATAGGGAAGGGCGGCAACCTCGTTAAACATCTGCTCCGCTTTTTCCTCCGCCTTATCCAACGGCGACGAACAGCCAAATAAAAACAGCGTAAAGATAACGGCCAGTATTATTTTGACAGATTTCAGCATTTTTCCCACTCCCTTTTTTCTCCCGAGTTTAACGAAGGGCAAAAATTTGGCAATGGATAAATGTTATCTTGCCTTTTGACGGCTTTTGCGTTTAGGATTTGGGAAAATATTAAAGGGTGGACCATGAAAAAAATATTGCTTTCTTTACTATTTGTGCCGATCTGCGCCTATGCGCAGGAAAGGCTGCCGGATACCATTGAAGCGGGGTGGAAGGGAAAACCGGTCTGCGTTGTGCTTTATGAGGATGATAAAATCCGCACCGGTACCTGCACCTACCCGCCCGGAGTGGGGCAGGATCGCCATACCCACGGGCCCTATTTTACCTATGTCATTTCCGGCGGGACACTTCGGGTAACAACGGAAAATGGCACCCGCGAAAGCACCAGTGTCACGGGGCGGTCAGGAAACAGCATGGGGACCAAATGGCATGAGCTTTTAAATGTCGGGGATACGACAGTGCAGTTTTTCTTCATTGAGCAGAAATATCTGAGCAATCCTGCGCAATAAGCCTAATCAACAACCTCAACCCGCACACGGGCAAGACCCGCACCGATAAAATCAAGCTCTTTTGCCGCGGCGTAGGACACATCGATGATCCGTCCTTTAACAAATGGGCCGCGATCATTGACGCGTAGGATGACAGATTTGCCGTTTTCTAGATTGGTGACAAGGACGCAGCTTGGCAGCGGCAATGTGGTATGGGCGGCGGACATCGCATTCATGTTAAATGTTTCGCCGCTCGCGGTCTGATTGCCGTGATGATTTTTCCCGTAATAGGAGGCAAGCCCGGTTTTGTTATAATTAGGATCGCGGCTTGGCACATAGCGCACCCCGCGCACCGTATAGGGGCGGCCGACTTTACCGGCATCGGCAATGCAAGTGCCAGTGGGGTTGGTGGCTGTCGGCGGGATCGGTTTTGACGCCGTGACGTTTGGGTTTTCAGGGTTGGGGGCACGGATCACCGCCACATCCGGCGTGCTTGCACAGGCGGCCAATGTCAGGGTCAGGGCAATCAGCCCTATGGTGCGATAAAATTTCATGCACCAATTAAATCACAGGGTATCTTAAGACAGGGTTAATAAGTTGTTGACCCGGGGCATGCTTCTCCGTAGCTTCACTTTCAAATGGAAACTTTAAAATCAAAAAATAATGATCCCTATTTTGTGGTGATCGGCGGCGCCAATATGGATATTTGCGGCGCGTCGGCGGGGCCGCTGGTCGCGCGGGATTCAAACCCCGGCCGGGTCAGTTTAAGCCCCGGCGGCGTTGCGCGCAATATTGCTGAAAACCTGAGCCTGCTTGGGGCGAACTGCCGGTTTTTGGGGGCGGTGGGTGACGATCTTTATGGCGATCAGCTGATATTGGCCGGAGAAAAAGCCGGCATTGATATGAGCGGCGTTTTAAGGGTGGCGGGCAGGCGCACGTCAACCTATCTTGCCGTGCTTGACGGGCAGGGCGATATGGCGGTCGCCATCAATGATATGGATATTATGGAGGCTCTCACCCCCGAATATATCAAAAGCCGCCAGAAAACCATCAAAGAGGCCGCGGCGATCGTCATGGATACCAACCTGACGGAAGCTGCGATTGCTGAAATAGCGGCATATGGGGAAACCTGCCCGATATTTGTTGATGTGGTTTCCACTGCCAAAGCCCCAAAAATATTGCCTCACCTCGCGAACATACACACACTTAAAGCCAACAGGGAAGAAGCGGAATCAATTTGCGGGCGGATCGCCGATCTTGATAAAATGGCGGGCTGGCTTCATGAAAAGGGCGTTCAAAATGTCATCATCACCCTTGGTGCGGAAGGCGTATATTATAGTAACGGACTTGAGCATGGCATTATAAAACCGGACAGTGAGACATCAAAACCGGTCAATGCAACAGGAGCGGGGGATGCCTTTGTCGCCGGTCTGGTCTTTTCATATATGCAGAAATGGGATATGCCGGAAACGATAAAATTTTCGACCTCCGCCGCAAAGGTGGCAATGGCGCATGAGGGGACAATCAACCCGGCCATGTCGGTGTCAATGGTGAAAAAAATAATGGATAATAAAAATGGTCAATAAGAATATGAAAAGTTACCTTGATATACTGCCGGAAATTGCGGCGGCGATAGACGGGGGAAAGCCGGTTGTCGCCCTGGAATCGACGATCATTTCCCACGGTATGCCGTACCCTAAAAATGTTGAAACCGCGAAAGAGGTTGAACAAATGGTCCGTGACCATGGCGCTGTCCCCGCGACCATTGCCATTCTAGGCGGGCGGCTTAAAGTCGGCCTTAATGACGGTGAACTTGAATATCTGGGGAAAAGCGGACTTGACGTGATCAAAGCCAGCCGCCGCGATATCCCGTTCATTGTTGCAAATAAGGGCGACGGTGCAACCACGGTGGCGGCAACCATGATTATTTCGGCGCTGGCGGGAATTAAAATATTTGCCACCGGCGGCATCGGCGGTGTTCACCGCGGCGGCGAACTGTCGATGGATATATCCGCCGACCTTCAGGAATTATCAAAAACCAATGTCAGCGTGGTTTGTGCCGGGATTAAATCAATCCTCGATATCGGCCGCACGCTTGAATATCTGGAAACGGTGGGGGTGCCGGTTGTCGGTTATAAAACCGATCATGTGCCCGCCTTTTATGCCAGAAGCAGCGGGTTTAAAGTTGATTACCGCCTTGACAGCGCAGGCGACATTGCCCGGGCGATGAAAGCAAAATATGATCTTGGGCTTGAAGGCGGGGTGCTGATCACCAACCCGGTGCCGGAGCAGTTTGCCCAAAATCCCGACAAAATAGAAGCCACCATTAACGACGCAATAAGGGAAATGGACAGGCGCGGCATCACCGGCAAGGAGACGACA
Source organism: Kordiimonadaceae bacterium (assembly GCA_024236295.1). Lineage (GTDB taxonomy): Bacteria > Pseudomonadota > Alphaproteobacteria > Sphingomonadales > Emcibacteraceae > Pseudemcibacter. The sequence continues at coordinate 112,848 of JACKKT010000001.1, forward strand.
CCATTTCTGCTGGCGCGCATTGCCGAACAGACCGGCGGTGAAAGCCTTGATACCAATATAAAACTTGTTCTTAATAATGCGAAACTGGCAGCACAGGTGGCTGTTGAATATAGCCGCCTTGAAAATGAATAAAGGCAATCAGATGGGCGGAAAAGAAAATATTGAAACACTGGCGCGCGTTGATATCGGGGCCTTTATTGACGGGACTGATGCCGAGCGGGGCAAAATTACTGATCAGGTGGATAACATATGCCGGGAAATCGGTTTTCTGATCATTGAAAATCATGGCATTGATCAAAAAGTCATTGATAATACATGGAAGGCCGCCGAACAGTTTTTTGCGCTATCAAATGAGCAGAAATTAAAGTCAAAATCAGCGGAAGCTGGCTCGCCTCGCGGATATGTGCCGGTTGAGGGGGAAAATCTCGCCAAAACTATAGGCGATGAACTGCCGCCGGACCGGAAAGAAACATGCAGCAGCGGCCCGCTGAGCCCGCCTGTCGGTCATCATGGCCATGAAGACGGCTTTGATTTCTTTTATGGCGATAATATCTGGCCCGCCGAACCCACCCTGTTCCAGAAATACTGGATCAGATATTATCTGGCTATGGATCGGCTTGGGGGGCGGATTATGGAAATGCTCGCCGTGGCCTTGAATTTGAACCCTGATTTTTTTGTCCCTTATCACACCCATCATATCAGTGCCCTTCGGACTCAGAATTATCCGTCATTATCAAGTAAAATACTGCCCGGGCAGCTTCGCGCCGGGGCCCATTCTGATTATGGCAGCGTGACGATTTTAAGACCCGATCCGCTTGTTGACGGGCTTGAGGTCAAATCCCCGCATGGCGGCTGGATCAAGGCCCCAGTGGTCAGTGACGGCTTTATCATCAACATTGGGGACCTGCTGGCCCGCTGGACCAATGATCGCTGGGTTTCAACCCTGCACCGGGTGGTGGAACCGGATCACAAGAAAGGTGAAGTGCCAAAACGGCGACAGTCAATCGCCTATTTCATGAACCCCAATTATGACGGCATCATCGAAACCATCCCGACCTGTTTGCAAAAGGGCGAGCAAAGCAAATACGCCCCCGTTTCCGCCGGCGTTTATCTTATGGCAAAATTCAGACAGTCAACTTAATCAGGGTTAAAGAGTGCCGAAAATGCGGTCACCGGCATCACCAAGCCCCGGAACAATATAGCTTTTTTCATTTAATCGCTCATCAATCGATGCCGTATAGATCGGCACATCGGGATGGGCAGCATTGAGAGCCTTTACCCCTTCCGGCGCACAGAGCAGGCAGAGAAAAGTGATATTCTTGGCCCCGGCCTTTTTGATCCGGTCCAAAGCAGCTATGGCCGAATTGCCGGTTGCCAGCATCGGGTCCACTACCAGATTAAAGCGCTCATCAAGGTGAGGGGGAACCTTAAAATAATATTCAACCGCGTGTAGGTCTTCATGGCTTCGGTAAAGGCCGATATGGCCGACCTTTGCCGTCGGGTTCAGATCAAGCAGTCCTTTCATCAGACCATCCCCGGCCCGTAAGATTGAATGAATACACATTCTGCGCCCGGCCAGTGTGGGTTTCGATGTTTTTGCCACCGGTGTTTCAATATCAATATTGTGGAGCGGCAGATGGCGGGTGACTTCATAACCGAGAAGAAAACTTATTTCCCGAAGCAGTTCACGAAACAGCGACGGCGGTGTTTCCTTTTTTCGCATGATGGTCAATTTATGCTGTATCAGGGGATGATCGATGACGATTGGCTGGTTCATTGAAACCTCCGGTTTGATTATTCCTTGTTTTCGGAGAGTTTATAGAGTGTATCCATTAATGCCAAGTGATCAAAATTTGTTTATGAATTATCAAAAATTGGCAGAGAAAAATTAAGCCGCATTGGCGCAAATTCTAGACGCAGGAAAAGTGATTATCGCTGTGGTGCCGACATTTAATTCACTATCCAGCTCGAACAATCCGCCGTGAAGCTCGATTAGTTTTTGCACAATCGGCAGGCCAAGCCCGGTTCCCTCGACCTGAAGTTCGGGGTTGCTTTCAATCTGCTCAAACGGGTTTAGAACCATTTCCAGCCTGTCTTTGGGAATGCCAATTCCATTATCTCTGATTTCTATGGAGACAGAGCCATTTTTGTTTCTTCGGGTGATAATTTCTACCTGACCTTCATAATTAACAAATTTGACAGCATTGGAAAGCAGATTAATGATAATCCGGATTATTGCATTCTGGTCGCCGATCAAATCAATTTTATCTTCAGGAACATATTTAATCGTTATGTTTTTAGCTTTGGAATTTTAGTTGAGCATTTTGATGGATTTTCTAATGCTTTCATCAAGAGAGAATATTTTTTCGTTAAGGACCCATTTGCCGGCTTCTATTTTTGACAAATCAAGAATATCTTTTATGACCACAGCCAGATGTTCTCCGCTCGATTTAATATCGTTTAAATATTCACGGTGCTTTGCTGAGGTTAGTGGTCCACCTATACCGGCGATCATTGCTTCTGAAAAACCGATAATGGCGTTAAGGGGTGTTCTTATTTCGTGGCTCATATTGGCCAGAAATGCTGATTTGGCGGCATTGGCTTTTTCGGCAATGATCTGTGCCTGACGCAGTTTTTTCTCAACTGTCCGCCGCCTGCTGATTTCCTTTCGCAGACGATTATTCCAGATCAAGATTGCAACTAAAATTATGAAGGCGACAATTGAAATATTTCGAACCAAAGTTAAATCTGTACTGTTTTCCAATTTTAGCGACTGCCATTTTTGGGAAATCAGGTTTCTTTCAATCGGGGTAATTGAAGCCATAGCTTTGATGATAGCACTAGCAAGTAAAGGATATTTTTTACTAATGCCGATCACAGTATCGCCTTTAAATTCAGTTTGTCCAACAACCATAATATTGGCAAAACCATTATGGGAAATATAATAGGAAGTTGTAAGAATATCGGAGATAAAGGCATCAGCCTTTCCCGCTGAAACCATTCTTATGGCTTCATCTATATTGTCCACTTCAATTTTTTTAATTTCGGGGTAATCATGGTTTACCCATTGGTTTACAGTATAACCTTTGACTTGAACCAGAGTTTTTCCTGCCAATCCTTCTATATTGCCAAAGATAGCGGCATCATCACGGGCGAAAATCATATGGTTTGCAGAAAGATAATTGTTAGTCAGATAAAATTCTTTTTCCCTTTCAGGAGTTGGGGCAATGGCTGAAATTATATGTGTTTCCCCGGATAAAGTACGCTCTATCCCTTCGCTAAAATTTTTATTGCCTGACCATTTAAAAGTGACATTCAGTTTGCGTCCAATAATTTCAAGATAGTCGCCTGCTATACCATTTATTTTTCCATCGTTGTCAATAAATTCTATAGGTTCCAGCTGAGGGTCAGTTGAAACATTTATTATTGGATTTGAAGCAAGCCAGGCTCTTTCCTGTGGTGATAAATTGATTTTTTGTTTGCTGGAAATGGGAATTTGCCACTTATTGGTAATTGCCGCCAATTCGTCACTGCTTATTGATTTTAGCCCTTTTTCGAGAATATCCCTTAAAATGGGTAAATCTTTACGGCTTGCCAGATGAAGTTGTTCATTTTCAAAGTCTTTTATGAAGTTGGCTGTGCTGAGATCCTTTATCCCGGTAATAAAATTTTGTGCAATATAGTAATCCACTGTGACTGATGAAGCCGTTATTAAATCAACATCATTATTAGCAAGAGCCATGACAACACTAATTGAATCCGGATATTCTATCAGGGTGAGCTCAGGATGATTTTTGGTATAATAATTAGCATAAATCGAGCCGCCAACAACGCCGATTTTCTTATTTGCAAGATCATCTGCACTCTGAATTTGTGCCATTCCGACATGGCCGTAAATGGTAGCATAGGATTCAATATAAGGAATTGTAAAATTCAAAAACTGATCACGGGTATTATCTTCAGAAATACTGTGAAAGACATCAATTTCATTATTTTTAATTTTCTCAATGGCTTCCGGCCATGTTGTAGGTTTATCAAAGATGATTTTTAATCCGACTTTTTTACTGATCAGATTTAAGATATCGACTGAAAATCCCCTCGCTTCACCATTCCGTGCAAAGTTAAATGGAACATACTGGGAAATATTGGCAGCCTTTATTGTCGGATGAGCTTTTATCCATTCGCTTTCTTCTGACGTTAAATTTAGCTGTGTATCAACAGTCTGTGAATAGACAGGTAATGAAAAGGAATAAACAAGCACAGTCATTAAAAACTGTATGTAAAGCAGCTTAAATATGGATTTTTTTAAAAACACTATATGGTTCATCCGGTGACTAATGCATCTAATTATCAGGATCACAGATTAGCCGATAATCCTTATAACTAGGTTAATTTTAGACCGGAAATATAATCGATTATAAAAATGATGTATGATAACTTTTTTAACACTCTGTCATTTTAAATTTTAAAAAATCTATTTCTGTAGGGCTATAATTCCTTAAGCCAGACAGTAAAATCACAGTCGGTGGCAAAATCATTGATACGGTGCGCGAATAATTCCTCAAATGGTAATGTAAAGCTCGGCCGATAGCCGAGACGGTCATACCAGACTTTCAGGAACTCTTTGCTGCCATTATTCCAGTGGCGTGGGGTCAGAAGCTCTAATCTCATGGTTTTAAATCCAGATATGCGGGCCCAGCTTTCCGCCGCATTGACCAGCTCGCGACCAATGCCAATGCCGCGCCTGGCAGGGTCTGCCGCCAGCATGCCAAATTCGCCAATTTCATCGCTCTCAATGCTTATTTTACAGACGCCGACAATCTCTCCGTCATTTTCGGCGATAATAAGTTGCTTTTTGTGGATAAAATTTTCAATTTCCTCAATGTTTGTGCGGTTTGCCATCCCTGCTTTCCAAAGATCGGATTCTGCTTCGGCATAGACCCGATTAATCAGATCAGTGATCCTCTTTATGGTCTTTGGATTAAGATCTTTATCATCCACGTGTCTGGTGCTGATCATGATTTCCCTACCACGCTTTTTTGGTTTTTAAATGATAAAAGCCACCATTCGGGCCAGCATCAGGCAAAGTCGCCAGCCAGACGACGGTTTCCGCACCATCCGCGGCAGTAAGCGGCGCAGCAGCCCCGCCCATTTCTGTTTTAAGCCAGCCGGGATGGACCGAATTAACCTTGACATTGTCGGGCATAGAATGGGCCATATTCATGGTCAGCGCATTAAGGGCGGCTTTGGTCACCGAATAGGATACGGGCCCTGTCAGCCCGTCAGCAAATGACCCCCAGTCTGATGTCACATTGACAATGCGGCCATATCCCCTTTCAACCATTCCTGGCACAATGATCTGAATAAGATCGAATGCTGCAACCAGGTTTACCTGCACGCTGTCATAAAAATCCTTTCTTTTGGCGTCTAATATGGCACCATTCTTCAGGATGGCACCATTGTTGACAAGAATATCAATCGGCCCATAGTCCCTGAGCACCGCTTTTGCCTGGGCACGCAATTTACTTGAATTTGAAAGATTGATATAAACGGCCTCCACATCACCTGGGATGCTGGCGGCAATTTCGCGGCCTTTCATAATATCCCGACATCCCATCAATATTTTTACCCCTTGTCCGGCCAGGGCTTTGCAGACTTCAAGTCCTAACCCTCTGTTGCCACCTGTGATAAGCGCCTGTTTCGTCATGATCTTTTCTCCTTATTTTACTAAAGGTAAGTGTATCATGTACAGGCGATGTTTCAACGGTGAATTATTCATACCTCAGCGCTTTTATTGGGTTCTGTCTGGCGACGGCGTAACTGTTCCCGGCCACGGTGGCCCAGGCGATCAGCAGGGCGGTGAGCCCCGCGAGCAGGCAGAGCGCAATAATCACCAAATCATCAATGCGGTATACGAAGCTCTCAAGCCAGCGGCTCATGGCAAGGTAAGCTATCGGCCAGGCAATGATATTGGCGATCAGTACCGGCTTAGAAAATTGCCAGACGAGTAGTTTCACAATCTGCCACACTTCGGCGCCGAAAACCTTTCTGATACCAATCTCCTTGGTCCGCCGCTCGGCGGTAAAACTCGCCAGCCCGAACAAGCCAAGACAGGCAATGAAAATTGCCAGCCCGGAAAAAGCCGCGAACATAATCATCTGATTTTGTTCAGATTTATATTGTTTAGCGAAGGCGTCTGTTACGAAGTTAAAGGCAAAAGAAACTCCCGGCATTTGTTCTTGCCAAATGTTTCTTGCCTGATCGACAATGTCCATTGGATCACCGGAATAACGAAGAATGACATAAAGTGGTTGATCTGCGGTCAACTGATAGAACTCCGGAAGAACATCTGATCTTAAATCTGTAAAATGCACATCATCGATGACGCCAATAACGCTTAATTCTGTTTCCAGTTTTTTTTGTCCGCCATCATCACCGACTGATCCTACATTCATATAGAGCATTTTTCCTATTGCCTGCTCTGGGGTGCCAAGCCCGAGACGACGGACAGCAGATTTATTAAGGATAATGGATGCCGTATATCCTTTATCTGCCTCAAGCTGCTCGTTTGTTGGCCTTTGATCCCTGTGATTTCGGTCATAATCGCGCCCGCTAATTAAAGGGATGCCAAAGGTTTTTAAAAAGTCATATCCGACACTTCGGGAAGTCATCAATACAGGGTCAATAACTTCTGAATTTTCTGACCTTATCGGCCTTGTTTGCGTAAAGGTAAACTTTGTTCCCGGTTTAAAATTAGCAGTATAGGTTACATTGGACACACCATTTATTTTATTGAAACGATTGACGATTACTTGAATGTTTTCGTTAAGCTTTTCAAGGTTATCGCCCTCAATGGAGAGTAAATTTTCTCTCTCATATCCTATATCCATATTATTGACATAAAAGATTTGGCTGAAAATAACGGCTGTTGAAACAAACAGGGTAATTGAGATAGTAAACTGTAAAGCCACCAAAAAAGTCCGAAACCGGATTGATCCCTTTGTGTCATTGGAATTATTCGAGTGTAAAATATTAGCCGGGCGAAAATTTGATAAGAAAAAGGATGGATAAAAACCTCCGGCAAGTCCAACAGCCAATGTGAATATTATGACAAATAGAATATCGGATGAAAAATAATCAAGGGTCAGGTTAATCCCAATAAATTTGTTATAAAAAGGCAATGATATTTCAACAAACATGAAAGCAATGAAAAGCGCAAATATTGCAATTAATAAAGCTTCACTTAAAAACTGAACCATAAGATTTTCACGTTTAGCGCCCATGACTTTTCGTAAACTCACTTCTTTGGCCCGCTGGCTAGCCCGTGCAGTGGTTAAGTTCATGAAATTAATAGCGGCAATAATAAGGATGAGGAACGCGACAAGAGTAAAAACAATAACATTGTTTTTGTTTCCTCTGGGAGCCATTTCAAAATCACCACGGGCATCAAAGTGAATATCCTTTATATTCATCAAGGATAAATGGACAGCGGTACTGGGTTTTGTGCCAGGGGGGCCAAAGGATAAGGCGGGATAATTCTTGTCAATAAATTGAGGCAGACGATCAGTAATTTTTTGAACATCCGAAGAGTCTGCTACTGTGACAAAAGTCTGTGTGAAGTTATCATACCAGGCAGACCATAAATTGACCTTGTAGTCTTCCTCCGCCAATACGACCATACCATGAACCTGCATAACCGTATTTTCCGGGGGATCCTGTATCACGGCGGATATTTTATAATCTTTGATATGATCAAAAAATTTAATGGTTACCGTTTGACCAACAGGATTAGTATCACCAAAGAATTTCTTTGCCTGGCTTTGGTCCAGCACCAGACTGCTTTTATCATTTAAAGCATAATTTAAATCACCATAGATGATCTTAAAGTCAAAAATATTGAGAATGTCCGGGTCAACGAGAGCAAGAGAAAGGTCAAAATTATTATTATCTATAATAATCGTTTCCTTGATATCAACCAGCCGGGCAACTTCGTCAATTTCAGTGAAACTTTTTTTAACGGCTTCGGCAAGCAATGGGGTTACACCGTTATAATAGTGCGGGTCCTTTCCTGGAATATCCATCCGGTTGTGAAATCGGTAAATATTATCGGCTTTTTTCCAGAATGTATCATATGAAAGTTCATTGCGCACATAAAGCGCAATCAGCATGACAGCAGCGAGGCCGATGGCAAGGCCCATAATATTAATGATCGAAAAAAGCTTGTGCCGCAGAATATTTCGCCAGGCGGATGTTATGTAATTGGTTATAAGCATTTGATTTCCCCCTCTTTGTCATACCCCGACTTGATCGGGGTATCCATCCCAAAATGGATAGAATGGTTTCGTTCAGAAATGGATCCTCCGGTCAGGCCGGAGGATGACGCTGTGTGTGGTTTATTCATATCTTAGTGCCTTGATCGGGTTTTGCCTTGCGACGGCGTAACTGTTTCCGGCGACTGTGGCCCAGGCGATCAGCAGGGCGGTGAGCCCCGCCACCAGGCAAAGCGCAATAATCACCATATCGTCAATGCGGTAGACAAAACTTTCCAGCCACCTTGACATGGCGAGGTAAGCAATCGGCCAGGCAATGATATTGGCGATCAGTACCGGCTTAGAAAATTGCCAGACCAATAATTTCACAATCTGCCACACTTCCGCGCCGAAAACCTTTCGGATACCAATCTCCTTGGTCCGGCGTTCAGCGGTAAAACTCGCCAGCCCAAACAGCCCCAGACAGGCAATGAATATCGCAAGCCCGGAAAAGGCCGCGAACATTATCATCTGGTTTTGTTCCTGTGGATAATTTCTGGCCATTGTTTCTTCAGAAAAAATTGGATTAAATGCGGCAGAAGGTATTTCTTCTTTCCAGATTTGCCTTACTTTTGAAAGTAACTCAGTTGAACTGCCACGATAACGCATCGTAATATAAAATGCGAATTTGGTATCAATTCTATAGTATTCCGCGGGGGTTTTTTCTTTTAAACTCTGCAGATGAATATCAGGGATGACCCCGATTATTTTAAACGGCCCTTCAATTTTGCTTCCGTCTTCATGTTTACCATAATTTACATAGATTTTTTTATCGATGCTTTCTTTCGGTGAAGAAAAGCCCAGTTTTTGCATAGCAGAATAATTAAGGATGACTGAAGCCGTATAAGCGGTTCCATTCAGGACCTTTTCTGTTTTATCCCTTTCGTCATTCCTGCCTTCGGCAAATGTTCTTCCGGCAATGACAGGAATTTCATAAGTTTTAAAGAAATCATAGCCAACACTTCGTTCATTGATCATGATTGGATTAGAACTATCCATGTTTTCCGTTCTTAAAGGATCTGCTGATGGATCAGCATAGCCCGGTGAAAAATTGCTTGTTGTTGTCACATTTGCGACTTGTGGTAATTTTTTAAGGCGATCTATCAGGATATTTTTTCGCTCGTTAAACAGTTTATTTGTGCCTCCCCATATTGAAAGCAGATTTTTGTTATTATAGCCAAAGTCCCAGTTTTGAATGTAATAAAACTGACTGTATATCGCCGCTGTCGAAACGAACAGCGCAATCGAAATCGTGAACTGGAGGATTACGAGCGTTGTCCTTAAGCCTATTGTTCGATCATTATCGACTGATTTATTGGACCTCAAGTGTTGTGAAGGATGAAAAGAAGACAATATATAAGCAGGATAAACACCGCCTAAAATTCCCACAAATAAGGTTATTGCAACCATAAACCCAAGCGTAGTGAAATTATAATTTAATGCCAGCGGCTCTTTTACAAAATCGCTGTAATAGGGCAGAGAGAATTCAACCAGGCACAGAGAGACCAGAAGAGCAATTACAGAAAGAAAAACAGATTCACCAATAAATTGGAATATCAGGTTATTTCGGCTGGCACCAACGGTTTTGCGTAAGCTGACTTCCTTTGCCCGGCTACCGGCCCGTGCTGTCGAAAGATTTATAAAATTGATGCTGGCAATGATTAAAATAAGCATTGCTATAACTGAAAATAAAATGACCGAAGTATAATCATCGTCACTTGCCAAGGCACCGTTGGTGACCCCAATTTCAAATTCGCCAACCGCTTTTAAATGCAGGTCCTTAACATTCATGTAGGAAAATGAAATCGCGTCACTGGTTTTCCTGCTTGTATCTCCATTAGGTATGGGTGGAAAAACACGATCAATAAAATCAACAAACCTGTCACTGATATCTGTATCCGGCATTAATGAGAAATATGTATGAATAAAATAGGGTTGGAACCAATCCTGTAAATAATGAATATCTTTCCAGTCATCTTCAAATAGGCCGAGCAAAGTGGTAATTTTTAAAATACTGTTTTCAGGAATATCATCAATGATAGCTCCGACTTTATAATCACGAACAAATGGCCCCTGATTTATAGTTACAATCTGGCCCAGAGGATCAGTTTTCCCAAAATATTTTTCTGCTGTTTTTCGTGTGAATATGATGCTGCTGTTATCATTTATTGCTGCCGAAAGATCGCCTTCTAATACTTTGAAATCAAATATTTTTATAAATTCCGGGTCGGCAAGCCGGAGGCTTTCCTGAAAAACGTCACCCTTATATTCAATAGGTCTGTTAATCATGGCAAATCGGGCGGCAAATTCGATTTCAGGAAAATCTCTTTTAATTGCATCTTTCACGGATGGCGGGGCAGCCACATAATCACCCGGTTTTTGTCCGAATGGGGCCATATGATAATGAAGCCTATATATATTATCAGCATTTTTCCAGAAACTGTCGTAGCTGGTCTCGTAGCGTACATAAAGCGCGATCAGCATGACGGCGGCGAGGCCGATGGCAAGCCCCATGATATTAATGATGGAAAAAAGTTTGTGGCGTAAAATATTACGCCAGGCCGACGTGATATAGTTTGTGATCAGCATATAAACCCCCTTTGTCGGGACTCTCCCAAGTCCCGGATCATTTTTACATATAATTTCCCAGTTTAAATTACTGCAAGGACTATGCCAGAAAAAAGATTATTTATTATCAATGGCTTAATTTTTTGATGTTCATTATCGTACAGTTGAGTTGTCCGATAATGAACGTTTTACGCGTTTCTGCCGTTGCTAACTATGCCGATTTCTGACAAAAAGTATGAAGGCAAAATTGGAAGGACGGTATTATTTCAGTGAGAACCTATTTTGGAAAAACCGGACAGGGGCCGGTCATGGAAAAAACCGCTATGGCGGCAACGTCTCACCCGCTGGCGACAAAAACGGCGCTGGATATTTTAAAAGCCGGCGGCAATGCCATGGATGCGGCTGTGGCGGCCTGCGCTGTGCAATGTGTGGTGGAACCACAGTCAACCGGGATTGGTGGCGATTGTTTCTGTCTTTATTCACCGGAGGGGAAGGCCGATTATGTTGCCTATAACGGCTCCGGCCGTGCTCCGGCGGCTGCAAACGGGGCCTGGTATCGGGGGCAGGGGATTAGTGAGATTGCCGAAAACAGTCCCCATGCGGTGACCATTCCCGGCGCAGTGGATGCCTGGGATAGACTTATAAATGACTATGGGAATTTTTATCTGCCGGATCTTTTAAAACCGGCAATTGGTTTTGCCAGAAACGGTTATAAAATTCTGGACCGTGTCGGGTTTGATTTTGCCCGTGGGGCAGATTATCTGAAAAATAGCGAGCATGCAGCCAAAGTCTTTATGCCGGGTGGCATTATGCCCAAAGCGGGTGACATCCACAGACAGCCGAAACTTGCTAAAACCCTTGAAATAATTGGTGAATATGGAAGAGACGGCTTTTATAGGGGCGAGGTCGCCGAAGATATTGTCGGGTACCTAAAATCACTAGGCGGGCTTCATACGCTGGATGATTTTGTGAACTATAGAGGCAATTACGTAACACCGATTTCTGCAACCTACCGGGGCTATGACATTTACCAGTGCCCACCAAACGGGCAGGGGATTATCGCCCTGATGCTGCTTAAAATTATGGAACAGATTGAGGTTGAAAAGGACGGCCCATTAAGCGCAAAGCGTATCCATCAGGAGATTGAAGCCGGCAGACTTTCTTATCACCAGCGGGATTTATATCTGGCCGATCCTGATTTTAATCATGTGCCGGTTGATGAATTGCTGGGGGCGGAAAATATAAAACGGCTGGCCGCCGCGATCACGGGCAGGCGAATTGAAAAGCTTGAGCCTTATGATCTGCCTGATCATAAAGATACGGTTTATATCACCGTGGTGGATAAGGACCGGAATTGCTGCAGCTTTATCAATACCATTTTCCGGCAGTTTGGAAGCGGCCTGATGTCACCAAAGACCGGCGTGCTTCTTCATAACCGGGGTCGGGGATTTTCTCTGAAAAAAGGCCACCCTAATGAAATTGCTGGCGGCAAAAGGCCACTTCATACGATCATCCCGGCAATGGTTGCCAAAGATGGCCGCACAGTGATGTCATACGGCGTGATGGGCGGGCAGTATCAGGCATTCGGCCATATGCAGTTTTTAACGCGTCTTTTTGATTACGGACTGGATATTCAGGCAGCGATGGATTTACCACGCTTCTTTTCTGACCCGGTCAGCGGCAATGTAGAAGTTGAAAGTGATGTAGGCGATGCCGTACAGATCATTTTACGTGAAAAAGGCCATAACTTGGTGCCGCCGAAAATTCCGATCGGCGGGTCGCAGGCGATCTGGATCGACTGGGAAAAAGACCTTCTGCTTGGTGGATCAGATCCGCGAAAAGACGGCCTTGTAGCAGGATATAGCAAACTTAAAAAGTAACACGGTAACTGGCTTGTACTTGCGTTTCGTTGGTTTTTGCCGGTAAGCCGAAGTCGGCCCGGTCGGACCGCTTGCTGGTAAGTTGCAGCAGTTCAACAATGAAGCGCTGACCGTTGGTGACATCAAGCGCATAGGCCAGCATCCAGGCATGACCGTCTTCGTCATTATTGTTTCGCTCAATCAGGGTTTGATCAATCATGGCAAAATCATCATAGCGGGCGGAAATGCGGTGTGGTCCAAACTGCCGACTGAGCATAATGTAAAAGCTTTCATAATTTGCATCGGCTGGTCTAAAGCCCAGGTCAGGGCCCATTTTGGTATTTCCTTTTAAGAACTGCCCGAAAATTTCAATATTTTTCACAAAATCCAAAGTCATCCCGATATTTAAAAAATCAGATTCCCAACCATACTGCCCGCCGATACGGGCATCGGGAATAGCGCGGTTGTCATAATAAAGGGCATTTAAGGATAGATAACCGAAATATTCCCAGTTAAAGCCGACAAAATAACCCGGTCTGTTGTCAATCTCATAATGGGGAATGGTGTATGGGTCCTGCCTTCTGAATATTCCTGTTGGGGAAAGCGCATTTACTGCGGGTAGGGGGAATTCACCAAACAGTGTTGTTTTGCTGTCATGCAGGGCCCAACCACGATAAAAAAGAAGCGTACCTGATGTATCATTAACGCCAAACAGACCGGCATTAATTTTCAGGGCCTGATCTTCGAATTCCTTTTCCGCGGAAATTTCTATGCCTGTGGTTTTGACTTCCTCACCAATCCAGCTGTTGATGGCGGACGGCGTGATGGAATAAGGGCTGGTCCAGGCAATATCGTAATTCTCAAGGGAAATATGAGGATAAAACGTGCCAAGGCGCGCTTCCAGTTTATAGCCGGAGGTCAGTAGTTTGTTATATTTGAAATAGGCTTCAACAACGTCAATGCTGTGTGTTTGCTCCGGGTCAAACTTCAAATTCACGAATGAGGATAATTCCCATGAATATTTGGTATCAATTAGTAATGCCGCCTCGGCGAGATTAAGCCGGACTTCATCATTTCCATCTGGATCAGAGCCGTATCTGGTTTTTCCTAGACCGCGGTCAAGCCAGCTTGGCTCCCCGCTAGAATAACTCAGGCGTGCGTCGGCATAACCGGTAAATGAAAATTCCGGGAAATGATCCTGCGCGAGTGCAGGGCTTGCCCAAAGGACTAAACAGAATAGCAATTTTGCCATTTTACTGAAATTAATATTCATTTTTGCATCCATTTTCATTCTGGAATTAAAATGCTTAATGAACACATGATTACATAAAATCATTAAAAGAACATAAATCGATGAGAAGTCAGTTTTTTATGGCAAATTAAGGGAAATTTAAGAGAGCGAGGATATAAGAAATATTGTATGTATAATATTTGCTGGACGAAAGTTCCGGAAATGAAAATTAAAATTAAAGATTATAATATTTCGATCATTAGAGTTGTCTTTTCATTAATGGTGGCCTTTTTAATGAATCATCAGGCTTTCGCGGCTGATGTAAGTGCGCTGGTTACAGATGAAGATGGTACGCCACTAGAATATGCTGTAGTTACTCTAGTGGGTGAAAACCCGGGAAATGAAACTAAAAATGCCGTCATGCCGCCACCGGTTATGACGCAGCAGAATATACAGTTCTCGCCATTTGTACTTCCCGTTGCTGTTGGTACAACCGTTTCCTTTCCCAACAAGGATAATATTCGTCATCATGTTTATTCTTTTTCAAAAGTAAAAAGATTTGAACTTGAGCTTTACGGCGAGGATGAAGAAAAATCAGTGCTTTTTGATAAAGAAGGGGTCGTAGCCCTAGGGTGTAATATTCATGATAATATGCTGGCTTATATTTATGTGGCCCGGTCTCATAATTTTGCAACCACCGATGCTATGGGAAGCACCACTATCCAGAATATTAACCCAGGTGTTTATTATGCCTATGTCTGGCATCCAAGACTAAGTGGCGATGAAGAAGTTTTTGAAAGACAGATAACAGTGACAGATCAAGGAGTTGATCAACTTCAGTTTAAAATTCCGCTCAAACGCGTGCGTAACCGCAGCAGAAGTAATTATTGAGGTTTGAATGAAGGAAATAAATGTTTAAAAGTTTTCAAACCAAACTAGTAATCTTATTTGCACTTCTGTTCGTTTTAGTTCAGGCACTTATTTATTCTTCGGTTTATATTGCTACTAAAAACAATCTGGAAAAACAGGCAGATGCACAGTTGATTTATAGTAGCACTGTTTTTAATCAGGCTATGAAAACCAAAATTGAAAGCTGGCTTGGTGAAGCAAATATATATTCAACAGATTACGGGTTCAGATCAGCTGTAACCACAGATGATCAGGCAACGATTATGTCTGCACTGGAGAACCTGTCAAGCCGGGTAGGTGCCAGCCGGGCCATGATTTTTTCAACGGATTATGATGTTCTGGCCGAAATTTCGGATGATGGTACAAGTGCTGCCCAAAAAGATATCTTTAAAAAACTCATTGATACGGCTGATGATGCAGGTGAATCATACAGCTTTATTAAAATTTCTGACAATGTGTACCAGTTCACCATTGTTCCGGTTTTGGCACCTATTCCCGTTGCCTGGGTGGCTATTGGTGACAAATTGGATCAGCCCGCATTAATTGAATTAAAGAAAACTCTACCGGATGGCATTGATATTACACTGACTGAGAAAAATTATGACGGGAAACTGATCTCACTTCAGTCGACCCTAGCTAAGCATATTGCTTCTGATGTAACACATCAGGTTGCTTTGGTTGAAAGTCGGGGCGAAATAGACTTGCATGAAGCACTTGATGATCATTATATGGCACAAAGGTCAGAGCTTCCGAGTTCTATCGGAGAAAGTCCGATTAGTATTCTTCTTACCTATTCACTAGATGCTGCTTATAGCCCTTATAGGCCATTGGCATACATCCTTCTGGCTCTGGCGATATTGGGGCTGGTTTCCCTGATTATGGGCAGTATTACCGTTGCTAAAACGGTTTCCAAACCACTTGAGCTGCTGGCCCGAGCAGCACGTTTGATTCAGATTGGACGATACGAAAAAGTAACAGCGATAAAGCAAAAAGATGAAATTGGCCAATTGGCAGATCATTTCAATCAGATGATTATTGGTATTCAGGACCGTGAAGAAAAAATTATGTATCAGGCAGAACACGACCTGGAAACAGGGCTGCCAAACCGGAATAATGTTGATAAATATTTACAGATATTGTTCAACAATCAGGCAGATACTGGGCAGACTTTTAGCGTACTTCAAATATCCATTGATAGTTTTGATGAGGTAAGAAATACGCTGGGCTATGATACGGCAAGGGAACTGTTAAGAAAAATTGGCATCCGGCTTCTGCAAAAAGCCAACAGTAATAATTTTGTCGCGCGCTTAAGTTCGGCAAATTTCTGTTTTGTGTTTGAAGGTGGAAACAGTATCAATTCCTTCAGTCTGGCCCGGGAAATTATGGCTATATTTGATGATCCGGTTATGGTTCATAACTTTACGATTGATACTAATGTCAGTATTGGTATTTCTTGTTCGCCTGAGCATGCACAAACGGCGGATTTGCTTTTACAGCGCGCAAGTATAGCCACATTGCACGCAAAAGATGATATGAACCGCATTTGCATTTATGATAAAAAAATTGACGGTTATGATGCGGACCGACTTTCATTAATGGGAGATTTCAGAAAGAGTCTTGAAGAGGGGGATGTGAAATTTTATTACCAGCCGAAAATTGATGTCAAATTTGGCTATATAACCCATGTTGAAGCGCTTGTTCGCTGGATTCATCCGGAGCGTGGTTTTATTCCGCCAGATGATTTTATCACAATGGCGGAACAGACCGGACATATCCATCATCTTACTTTATGGGGACTTGATGCCGCTATCGCACAGTGTCGCGAATGGATAACAAAAAATATTGATCTGAAAATGGCCATTAATCTTTCGGCGAGGGATCTTTCTAACCGTAAATTGCCGGAAATCATCATTAAACTTTTAGAAAAATACAGCGTGCCAAGAACGCGTTTGGTTCTGGAAGTCACTGAAAATGCCATCATGCAGGATCCCGAACTTGCGTTAGGTGTTTTGAATGATCTTTATCAGCATGGATTATTGCTTTCTATCGATGATTACGGGACCGGCTATTCATCCATGAGCTATCTCAAAAAACTGCCAGTGAAGGAACTTAAAATAGATAAATCATTCGTCCTTGAACTGGCAAAAAATAAAGAAGATGAAATTCTGGTTCGTTCAACAATTGATCTGGGACATAACCTGGGTCTTAAAGTCACGGCTGAAGGTGTGGAAGACGAAGAGTCAATGGAGATACTTCGTCAGCTTGGCTGCGATCTGGTGCAGGGCTTCTTTATCAGTAAGCCACTTCCAATTGCTGATCTTTACGATTTTATAGAAAATTCACCATACGGGCTAAATAAAGAAAAACACAAAATTAAAAAAGCAAGTCATGCAGACAGTCCAGGTTCAATGATCAAATCAATTGAACGACGTTTATCCAATATTTGAATAAATTATTTATAAGTACCCGCCGAACATTATTTAATGCAGATTTGCCATTTTGAACGGCGGGATACCCACTCAGGAGGCTCTAGTGTGACAGATAAACAGAAAACTGCTGATTGCTGAGAAGATCCTTTGTTGCACCACCAAAGACAATTTCCCTTAGTCTTCTGTGGCCCCAGGCACCTGCTATGATCAGATCGGCATTGATTTTTTGGGCCGTTTCCAGAATTGTATCACTTACTGAATCACTTTCAGAAATAGTTAGGGCCTCTGTATTAACGCCATGGCGGTCCAGTTTGATGCAAATATCTGCTTCTGGCAGATAATCTTTATCTTCCTCTGATACAGTCAGAACGGTTACTTTGTCAGCATCCTTTAACATGGAAAGAGCATTATGAGTGGCCTTGGCACATTGGCTGCCGCCATCCCAGGCAATCAGAATATTTTTAAAATCGACCGGCGCACCTGCTTCTGGCACGACAATCACGGGCAGTCCGCCTTCAATGATAAAATCATGCATAACGCTTAAAATATCATCAATAGCATCGCCTTTCTGAGTTAGCACAGTCAGATCGGCGGTTCTTGAATGCATGTTCAGAAAATCAAGCAGGTTGCCCTGTTGTTGGCACCAGTCATAACGAACACCAGTTGCTTTTAGCTGCTTCTCATATCTTTCACGATATCTTTCAGCTTCTGCTTTAAGGTCTTTTTCATACTGATTGAAGGCTTCAGCTGTATAGGCTTCCACAGGCATGGATTTAAACATATCGCCTGCTGGCGTTAGCACATGAAGTGCCCGTACATGACCATCATATTTATCGGCCAGCTTTGCGGCCATGGCCACTCGTGCTTCTGTACCTCTGTCATGACCGATAGGGACTAGAATTGTTTTTATCATTTGAATTCTCCTGAATGAATTTTGGTTTGTGACCTGATTTTATAATATTAAAAGCTGATAGAACTTACTTGATACAGGTCAAAATTTGACAGAATTAATAAAAAGACTTGTTTATAAAACTTATACCTTATAGTTTTTTTATAATTCAAACTATGAGTAATATAATATGAAAGAACCGGCTTTATTACAAGTTTTTGAGCTGATAGAAAAAGCAGAAGATAATCTTGTAAGGTTATGTCAGGATCTTGTCCGGTTTCCAACCGTGAATCCGCCTGGAAGGGATTATAAGCCCTGCGTAGAATATATTGGCAACCGCCTTAAAAATAGTGGATTTACAATCGAATATGTCCGAGCGAGGGGTACGCCAGGAGACAGTGCTGATTACCCTCGTTTTAATGTTATAGCCCGTTATGAAACAGGTCGCCAGGGCCCATGCGTCCATTTTAATAGTCATATTGATGTGGTTGAAACAGGTGACGGCTGGACCCATGATCCATTTGCAGCAGAATTGGTAGACGGCAAAATTTATGGGCGTGGCACTTGCGACATGAAGGGGGGATTGGCTGCATCCATCATTGCTGTTGAAGCCCTCATTAACAGCGGGATTGAGCTGAGAGGCGCGATCGAAATATCTGGAACAGCGGATGAGGAATCCGGCGGGCTGGGTGGCGTTGCTTATCTAGCCGAGCAGGGATATTTCAGCAAGGACCGGGTTGATCATGTCATCATACCGGAACCGCTTAATGTTGATCGAGTTTGTCTTGGTCACCGGGGTGTCTGGTGGGCGGAAATTGAAACCCAAGGACGTATTGCGCATGGCTCAATGCCATTTCTAGGTGACTGTGCCATTAGGCATATGGGAGCAGTAATTGCAGAATTTGAAGATAAACTTTATCCAGCTATGGCAGCAAGACATACGAAAATGCCGGTAGTGCCTGAAGGGGCCAAACAATCTACACTGAATATCAACAGCATTCATGGCGGTCAGGAAGAAGGCAATGATGGTCTTCCGGCGCCTTGTGTGCCGGACAGCTGCCGTATGATTATAGATAGACGTTTCATCGTTGAAGAGCAGCTTGATGAAGTGAAAAATGAGATAAAAGGCATTTTAACGTCGCTTGAAACATCGAGAGAAGGGTTCAAGTATGACATACGTGATATGCTAGAAGTTATTCCCAGCATGACAGATGTTGAAGCCCCAGTCGTAAAAGCCACATCGGCTGCAATTGAAGATATTCTTGGTAAAAAACCCGATCTGATCTGTTCTCCCGGTACATATGATCAGAAACATATAGACCGTATAGGCAATCTTAAAGACTGTATTGCCTATGGTCCGGGTATTCTTGAGCTTGCCCATCAGCCTGATGAATATGTTGTTGTTAAAGATATGATAGATTCTGCAAAAGTAATGGCCTCGGCGGCATACAAACTGTTAATGGGTAAAACTGACTAATCGTCTATATTTTTTGTTTCAATAAGGGAATTATAAATTTTATGTGTAAATATTTTTTACATGTTAAATTTTATTTATCACTCGTTAACCATATTAATCATTGATTATAAACAATAAAATCAAACTGGCACGATTTTCGCATAATAATAGATAAAAGTTTATCTTTTTATGTTTTGTATGCTGCTGCATCAAAATGGGAAATATAAATTTTGAGTATTGTGTTTGTAGTAAGAGTAGTTTGTGTTTGAAGGATTGTAAAATGTATTTGGGCTTAATAAATAGCACCTGTTGTATTTTGATGATTGCTGTGGGTCTTTTGATTTTGGATCAGTCATATGGATTTACTGATGATCATTATGTTCAGGTGGGAAATCTAATCAGGTTCCTAAAGTCTATTTTTTAAAAGTTTTACTTTCCAAGTGAGAGGCAGGATAACGGATCCTGCCTTTTTCTTTTTATTTCTGTATTGTCCAATATGATTTATGGATAATTTTCTTATTTATACTTTTATCTGATTTTACTTGAGGCTAATGTATATTTCTGTTTTCTGGAAATGACGGAGCCTTAATGAACAAAATTAATACCTTTACCTTATCGCGACGTAAATTTGCTTCCGGTATAGGGGCAATTACTTTTTCATTCTGTCTGCCGAATATGACATTTTCAGAAATGACAGCAGTTGAAAGAGCTGATGCACTCATTCAGTTGCGAATAGACGGAAAACTTGTGATTTATTCAGGAGCCGGACATATTGGTCCTTATAACAATGAAAATATTGTTGCTCAAATTGTAAAATACTCAGGAATACCTGCAAAAAATATTATATTTGCCTTATCAGGAAACCCATCACAACTGCCAGCTATTTTAGGGCAGCACAGTCATCATATGAGTTTTACATCCATCAAGACCATTAAGAAGGCGCTTAAGACATTAGTTAAAGCACAAGCTGATAATTTAGTAATGCAAAAAGGTGCTAAATATGTCATTGAAGATGGTGTTTCTAAGGCAACATATAAATTGGCAGGATCCCTTGTTCCAGAAGGAATTATTGTTGCTGCAAGTCAGGTCAGCGTATGAAAATAACTGGTTTATTACTGCTGTTTTATTTAACTTCGAAGACCACTGCTTTGGCAGTAATACTAAATGTTGGATTGCAGTTGGAACCACCAAATCTTGACCCGACATCAGGAGCTGCCGCCGCCATTGATGAAGTGGTTTATGGCAATATTTTTGAGGGGTTGGTGAGGATTAATAAGGATGGTGACGTCCTGCCGGGACTAGCTTTGTTCTGGGAAATATCAACAGATGGGCGTTCCTATGTTTTTCATCTGGCTGAAGGGGTAAAGTTTCACGATGGCAGCAATTTTGACGCAGAGGACGTGAAATTTTCATTTAATCGTGCCAGAGCAGAAAATTCAACCAATGCCAAGAAATATATTTTCGCGCCAATAGTACTGATTGATATATTAGATCCGCTGACGATTATGATTACGCTGGATCATGCGCGCCCGGATTTTCTTTTTAATATCGGTCTTGGTGACGCGGTGATTGTAGCTCCAGAATCCGCATCGGATAACGCGTTTAACCCGGTGGGGACCGGGCCGTTCCGTTTTAAAAAATGGGTGCGAGGGGATCGGGTGGAACTCGTTAAAAATGATGATTATTGGGGCCTTGAACCAAGGCTTGAAGGGGCGGTATTTAAATTTATCCCGGATCCTTTATCGGCTTATACGGCGATGATGGCGGGGGATATAGATACATTTCCAAATTATCCGGCGCCGGAAAATCTGTTTCTGTTTGACCGTGATGCGCGTTTTGATGTGGTCGTCGGGTTGACAGCTGGTGAAACGATCCTGGCGATCAATAATAAAAAAACGCCTTTTGATAATATTCTAGTCAGAAAGGCAATAGCCCATGCCATCAACCGGAAAGAAATAATCAATGGCGCCATGTTTGGGAATGCGGAACCGATAGGAACCCATTTTGCGCCTAGCCATCCTGATTATGTTGATCTTACCGGGCTATATCCATTTGATCTTGGTAAGGCTAGGGCGCTAATGAAAGAGGCGGGATATGAAAATGGTTTTGAGGCCACTTTGAAATTGCCACCACCTACCTATGCCCGTCGGACAGGGGAGCTAATATCTGTTGAGCTCGGCCGTATCGGTATAAAGCTTAAAATAGAAAATATGGAATGGGCCCAGTGGATTGATCAGGTGCTCAGAAACCGTAATTTTGACCTGACGGTAGTTTCTCACGTGGAACCAATGGATATCAATATATATGCCAACCCTAATTATTATTTTGGCTATGACAATGCTGATTTTCAGGAAATCATTGCAAAAATTGATGAAAGCACCGACGCGGCCGAAACCAGTCGGCTTTATAAAGAAGCCGAACGCAAAATTGCTGAGGACGCAGTGAACGGTTACCTTTATCAGCTTGGCAAGTTCGGGGTCTGGAAAAAGGAAGTAAAAGGCATGTGGACCAATTACCCGATCCGCTCCAACGACCTTCGTGATGTTTATATCGAAGGGGCGAACTGATGGCGCATTATATATTAAAAAGGCTGCTGTCGCTTGTGATTACATTACTGGTCGCGACCATTATTATTTTCCTGATTATTGAAGTTGTGCCGGGGGACCCGGCCGCTTATATGATGGGACTATCCGGCAGTTCTGAGGCGGCCGATGCCCTTCGCATTGAACTGGGGCTGGATAAGGGAGCATTGGAAAGATATTTTAGCTGGGTCGGTGGAATGCTGAGCGGTGATTTTGGCATTAGCTATACTTATCGTGTTCCGGTTTCCCAGCTGATTGGTGAAAGAACCCTGGTTTCTGTACCTCTGACTGTTTATGCACTAATCCTGTCAACACTGATCGCAGTTCCTGTTGGGGTGATTAGTGCGTCGCGCCGTGGAAGTATAGTTGATACTTCGCTTATGGGAATGGCGCAGGTCGGGGTCGCCATTCCCAACTTCTGGTTTGCCATTCTAATGGTTCTTGTTTTTTCAACTTCGCTAGGATGGTTTTCCGCTGTTGGCTTTCCTGGTTGGGATGCCGGTTTCTGGCCCTGTATCAAGGCATTGACCATACCGGCAGTATCGCTTGCCTTGCCGCAGGCCGCGATCCTCGCGCGGGTGATGCGCTCATCAGTGCTTGAAGTTATGCAGGAAGATTATATCAGAACAGCACGTGCAAAAGGGTTGAGCAGGCGTCAGGCACTGATCCGTCATGGTCTCAGGAATGCCATGATCCCGGTACTAACAATCCTCGGGCTACAGTTTTCCTTTCTTCTGGCGGGGGGGATTATCATTGAAAGTATATTTTCACTGCCCGGTCTCGGCCGGCTTGTGTTCCAGTCTATTGCCCAGCGGGACCTGATTGTCGTGAAATCAATTGTTACACTGCTGGTACTGGCCGTTGTGTTAATTACTTTTCTTGTTGATCTGATTTATGTACTTGTTGATCCGCGATTACGGGAAGAGGGACGCGGATGAAACATTTACCACTCAGTTTCATTGTTGGTGGTATACTGACGCTAACATTTACTCTTGTTGCCATTCTATCTTTTATCTGGACACCTTATGATGTGGAAGCAATCAATATTGCGGGTAAATTTGCAATGCCGGGCCTTGATCATCTGATGGGAACCGATCATTTTGGCCGTGATATTTTCTCAATGGTAATGGTGGGGACAAGAAATGCCATTGCTGTATCCCTAGTGGCAGTGGGGATTGGCATGATCCTTGGGGTACCCCTCGGTCTATGGGCGGCGGGCAGCCGAATGAATGGCGGCAGCCTGATTGATGAAATCCTCATGAGGGGCAATGACCTTGTATTTGCTTTTCCGTCGCTGCTGATGGCGATCATGATTACCGCAGTTTTCGGACCGGGGGCGATAAACGCCATAATAGCTATTGGAATTTTTAATATTCCGGTATTTGCCAGAATGACCCGTGGTGGTGCTTTAAGTATTTGGACACGAGATTATATCATGGCGGCACGGGTAGCGGGTAAAGGCAATATGCGGATCAGTTATGAACATATTCTTCCCAATATTTTAAATATACTTATTGTTCAGGCGACAATTCAGTTTTCCATCGCGATCATTGCCGAAGCCAGTCTTTCTTACGTCGGGCTGGGCACCCAGCCACCGAACCCCAGCCTGGGCCGGATGCTGAATGAAGCACAAACCATGATCTTTTTTGCGCCCTGGCTAGCTTATTTCCCTGGTGGTGTGATTGTGGCCATGGTGCTTGGGCTAAATCTTATGGGTGATGGGCTTAGGGATATGCTGGACCCTAAATTAAAGAAGAGAAAGGCTAGCGATGTCACTGCTTGAGATACAGGATTTAAGCCTTTCAATTCATGGTACAACTATACTTGAAAAAGTAAACCTCAGTATTGAAAAAGGCCAGGTCGTGGCGATCGTCGGGGAAAGCGGTTCTGGTAAATCCATGACATCATCCGCCGTGATCCGGTTGCTACCGGAAGGGACGGTAACATCAGGGGCCATCTGGTTAAATGATGAAAATATCAGTGAAAAATCAGAAAAGGAGATGTGCGCGGTTCGTGCAAATGAAATCGGTATGGTGTTTCAGGAACCGATGACCGCATTAAACCCGGTGGAGACCATCGGCGCACAGGTGATGGAAGCGATCCGGATTTCAGAACCCGGCCTCGGCCGCGCAGAAGTGCGGGAGCGGGCGGAACTGGCCCTGCATCGGGTTGGGCTTGATAATCAGCGTTTCCCATTGAATACCTATCCTCACAAACTTTCCGGCGGGCAACGGCAGCGGGTTGTGATTGCCATAGCCATTTCCCAAAATCCGGCGCTTTTAATTGCAGACGAGCCGACCACGGCACTTGATGTGACAGCGCAAGCCAAAATTATGACGCTTCTTAAAAAACTGGTTGATCAGGATAAAATGGGCTTGCTTTTGATCAGTCATGATTTGGCAGTTGTCGCAGATATTGCCGATCACATCGTTATCATGAAAGATGGTCAAGTGGTGGAGCAGGGACCAAGGGAAGGCTTTTTTGAAAATATGAAGCATGAATATACAAAAATGCTTTTTGCTGCCGCCCATCATAAATTACAGCAAAAATTTGTTGTTGAGGAAACAGATCCTGTTCTGGAAATTCGCGGGCTTAGCAAAGACTATAAAATTGGAAGAAAAGAAAAGCTGCAGGCTGTCAATGATGTAAGCTTTACAATAGGAAGAGGCGAAAATATTGGACTTGTAGGGGAAAGCGGTTGCGGTAAATCTACTCTTACTCGCTGTATTTTGGGTCTTGAAGATTTTCAGAAAGGGGAAATTCTGATAGCAGGTCAGAAATTTAACGGCGAACGCCGCCTTAGACGCCATATAAATGTGGTGTTTCAGGACCCATATGGCAGTTTTAACCCGCGTCATAAGGTGGGTCGACTGGTGGCTGAGCCCTATTATGCGCTGGATGATCCTCCAAATGAGGACGAAAAAAAACAAAAAGTCGTTGAAATGCTTGAACATGTGGGATTAAGCGCAAGCGACATTGATAAATATCCACATGAATTTTCCGGTGGACAGCGCCAGCGCATTGCCATAGCGAGGGCGCTGATTACGGAGCCAGATATTATTCTGCTCGATGAAGCGACATCAGCCCTTGATGTCCTGATCCGGGATCAGATACTCGAACTTCTCGCCAGACTTACATCCGTATTCGGGATTTCCTATCTGTTTGTGTCGCACGACCTGACGACGGTGAAGAATATTACCGACCGGGTGTTGGTAATGAAAGACGGTGTTATCGTTGAGGAAGGGATAACAGCAGAAGTTTATCAAAACCCCAGACATCCTTATACAAAAGCATTGCTAGAGGCGAGCCCGGACATTACAAAGAGTAAAATAAATAATAAGGAACAGTTAAATGACAATATCTTTCAACACTGAGCAGATTTTAATCGGCGGACAGTGGCGTAACGCCGAAAATAACCAGACACTTGACCTGATTAATCCGTCAACCGGGGAACTGCTCTGTAAAATAGGTCGTGGCTCGGAAAATGATATTGATGATGCGGTAAAAGCAGCACAAACCGCTCTTGATGGTGAATGGGGACGGATGACGGCAACCCAAAGAGGTCGGATACTCACAAAAATAGGTGAAAAGATACTGGAAAATGTTGATGAACTGACCCGCCTTGAAAGCCTAGATGTGGGAAAACCGACTACCCAGGCCAGAAATGATGCCATTGCCATGGCCCGTTATATGGAATTTTATGGTGGGGCCGCTGATAAGGTTATGGGCCATACTATTCCTTATATGGATGGATATACTGTTTATACGCTGCGTGAGCCGCATGGCGTTACCGGCCATATTGTGCCCTGGAATTACCCGATGCAGATTGCAGGGCGGTGCATTGGCGGTGCCCTGGCTATGGGTAATACTTGTGTGCTAAAACCGGCGGAAGAAGCCTGCCTGACCGCGCTTATGTTTGCCCGAATTGCTGAGGAAGCCGGCCTGCCTAAAGGGGTTTTAAACGTAGTTACCGGTCTTGGTAATGAGGCGGGAGCAGCCCTTTCCAGTCATCCTGGCGTTCACCATATCAGCTTTACCGGGTCTGTCGGCGTCGGCAAACTGATTGAAAAGGCAGCTGGGGAAAATATTGTGCCGGTGACACTGGAGCTTGGCGGGAAATCGCCACAGATTGTGTTTGATGATGCCGATCTTGATGCGGCACTGCCGTTTCTGGTTGGTGCCTGTATCCAGAATGGCGGTCAGACCTGTTCCGCCGGAAGCCGGCTCATTATCCAGCGCGGAGTTTATGAAAAAGTGATCAAAATGGTATCTGAAAAAATAAGCGCCATGAAAGTGGGGCCGGCTACCGATGATCTGGATGTCGGTCCGCTTATTTCAAAAAAACAGCGGGATGTGGTCGAAGGCTATATTAATGCCGGGCTTGAAAGCGGTTTAAAAATTGCCGCACAGGGGCAGATTATGGAAGGATGTCCGGAAAATGGCTGTTATGTAAAACCAACCCTATTTCGTGATGTACCGCCGGATCATAAACTGGCACAAGAGGAAATTTTTGGCCCCGTTCAGGTGGCAACTCCATTTGATAGCGAGGAAGAAGCGGTGAAAATAGCCAATGGCACCGATTATGGTCTGGTGACTGGGGTCTGGACACGTGATGGCGGTTGCCAGATGCGCATGGCCAAGGCAATCAAAGCCGGGCAGATATTTATCAATAACTACGGGGCCGGAGGCGGGGTTGAACTGCCATTCGGCGGTATGCGCAAATCAGGCTTTGGCCGGGAAAAAGGTTTTGAAGCCCTTTATGGCTTTAGCGTTCTTAAAACGGTCGCGGTACGTCATGGTTAATGTAACAGATTAATAAAAAGTGATAATATAATGAGATTAAAAGATAAAATAGCAATTATTACAGGCGGCGCATCAGGCTTTGGTGCCGGGATAGTCCGCAAATTTGCGGCCGAAGGCGCCAAAGTGGTCATTGCTGATCTGAATATAACGCTGGCTGAAGATTTAGCAGATGAACTTGGTGAAAATGTAATGGCGGTTGAGGTTGATGTTTCGGACGGGGAAAGTGTCAACGCCCTCGTTGAAAGAACGGTTTCATATTTTAAAACCATTGATATTCTGGTCAATAATGCCGGGATCGGTCATATACCCCAACCACTTGATCAGCTCCCTGAAAGTGATTTTGACCGGATATTTAATGTCAATGCAAAATCGGTCTATAACACGGCGAGACAAATTGTGCCGATCATGAAGAAGGCAGGACACGGTGCCATTTTAAATGTGGCCAGTACCGGTGGTGTCAGCCCGCGGCCCAATCTTACCTGGTATAATGCATCAAAAGGCTGGATGATTACGGCGACGCGTGGTATGGCGGTTGAACTTGCCCCCTTTGGTATTAGGGTAAATGCCATTAACCCGGTTGCCGGTGATACGCCGCTTCTGAAAACCTTTATGGGCGAAGACACACCGGAAATCAGGGCAAAATTCCTCTCAACCATTCCGATCGGTCGCTTTTCAACGCCGGAAGATATGGGCAATGCCGCCTGTTATCTATGTAGTGATGAAGCAAGCATGGTCACCGGTGTGGCAATGGAGGTTGACGGTGGCCGCTGTATTTAGGCTAGCTTTAGTCAGCTAAAACAGATGGATATTTCCATGAAGGGTATTTGAAAATTTTATCTAGGTTAAAATTATAATCCCCTGTTGGATTTCCCACAATGCCATTTTTATCTGCAAATACAGTAGCTTTATTAGTAGGAAAGTAGCCATATAAAATTATGTGATTTTGATTTTTATATATTAATTGATACATAGGAAGTCCATCTTCATTAACTATCTCAACTGCATTATTATTGTAATTCCAATCCCAATTACTAGGTAAGCCATAAATTACATTTTTTTTAATTTTAATACCTGGAAAATGTTGTTTGGAAGGAACAATCACATCAACAAACAATTTATCGTTTTCCACATATATTTTTGGAGGAATAACATCAGAAAATTGTATTGGGAAGTTTATCGGAGCTCTATTTTTTAAATATTCTCTATTAGTCTGTAAGGTATTGCTGCCCCAGGTAACAGATAGAATTTCAGAATCCAATTTAAATTGTGGATTATTTGCTAATGCAGTATTCGTATTAAAATTGATGAAAGTAATATATGAGATTAGGAAGATTAAAGCTAAGAGAACTAATCCTAAGTTTATCAAAGTTATCGGTTTTTTGTATTGTGTTAATTTTTCCGTAAAATACAAAAGCAAACTGATTAAAATAAAGACCCAGCCAAATAAATCAGCTTTATAGATGCTCGCGGGGAATTTAATTTCTGTCCAAAATTCTAAGATAGGTAGCCAAAAGTTTGGTGTTATCATACCAATTCCAGCTAATGCAAATAACCTTATAAACCAAACTTTATTTCTATGGGTAAGGTATTTGTCAATTAGTTTAAGACATCCCCCAATAGACATGATATTGTTTTGAACCTCCCAATAATAATATTATTTCCTTTCTGGAAACATATTAGAGTGTATATAATTCTTAGAACTAATACTACTCTATGGTAATTAATTCTAATTTACTATTAGTTTAGTTTGGAGGATATGTTTAGGGTATAAGTGAGCTAAGAACAGAAAAAAGGGATAGGACTAAAAATGTTTAAACCGGGACCACAAAATTTAATCACCGATGTTGAGGGGATCAGTGTCGGGCATGCCGAAGATCAGAAGGTCAGGACCGGAACAACGGTGCTTTTCTGCCCCGGCTCGGTCACTGGCGGTGTTGATGTGCGTGGTGGTGGCCCCGGCCTTCGCGATGTGGAGGTATTAAGTCCTGAAAACCTGGTTGGACGGGCCGATGCGGTTGTCCTTTCCGGTGGCAGCGTTTTTGGCCTTGCCGCCGGGGACGGCATTGCAAAAGTACTTTCAAAACAGAATGTTGGGCTTAAATTTACTGAAAATATGCCGGCAGTGCCGATTGTGGTCGGTGCTATCCTTTTTGATCTGGTTAATGGCGGGGATAAGAACTGGGGCCTTAAAACGCCCTATCATAATCTTGGTATCAAAGCGCTTGAAGATGCACAGAAACGAAATGGTAAAGCCTTTCCCCTTGGAAACTGTGGCGCCGGTCTGGGGGCAAGGGCTGGTAATAAAGAAGGTGGCGTTGGCTCCACTTCCATAGATCTGGGTGATGGTCTCATTGTCGGGGCACTTGTTGCAGTTAACTGTGTTGGCAGCGTGTTTATGCCGGACGGAAAGACATATTGGGCGCAGCCCTTTGCTTATGGAAATGAACTTGGCGGACAAAAGCCAAATCCAAATCAGGATGCCGCCTTGCAACCGTTTCCTGATGACAGTAAAACCGGCGGTTCAAGGCCGGGAACAAACACTACAATCGGTATCATAGCGACATCGGCAAAATTGACTTCTGCCGAATGTAAACGCGTGGCAATGATGGCTCATGACGGCTATGCACGTGCAATTCGACCGGTTCATACATTATCGGACGGGGATACCATATTCTGCATTTCTGGCGGAACAAAGGAAATCCCCGATGGGCCAAGGCGATCCAGGGCAATTTCGGAAATTGGCGCAGCGGCAGCTGATACAATGGCAAGAGCAATCGCCCGCGGAGTATATGAGGCACAGTAATTGCAAATAGAATATATTTAAATGCATTCTTATCTGCATAAAAATTTACCTAAAATTTAGATGAACATTAGGACTTTCTTAATTTGAATCGCATACTATTTTTTGCGACTCATTATTAGATTGGCGGGAAAATGTTTACCTATTTTTCTAGAATTATAAAAATTGGCCGTGAATTAAGGCTAAATCAGAAAGGAGCCATCCTCATTCAGGTGGCACTTTCCGCAACTGTACTTATTGGAATGCTTGGAATTGGCGTTGATCTAGGGCGAGCATATTTATACCGCTCGCAGCTTTCCGGTGCTCTTGACGCGGCGGCTCTTGCCGGGGCAAAATCATTTCATTCTGCAACACGTGATGCTGAAATTCAGGCTTTTTTTGATAGCAATTTCGATTCAAGCCTAATGGGGGGACAGGTCCAGGAACTTAATATAAGAGAAGTTGATACCGCTACCAAAACATTGGAAGTTTCAACTTCAGGTACTGTTAATACTGTTTTTATGAGGTTATTTGGCTTTAATACCGTTTCTATCGCAGCGGATGCGGAAACCACAAGTAAGCAAACAGGTCTACAGCTTGTCATGGTGCTGGATAACACCGGGTCAATGAGAACGTCGGATAGCGGAACTAAACGGATAGATGCTCTTAAATCATCGGCTAAAACTATGGTTAATAACCTTTTTGGCAATGATGCGACAAATGACAAACTGGAAATTGCCATTGTTCCTTATGTGACGACGGTCAATGTCGGCCATCTGCTGGACAGTTCATATATTGACACATCAACAATGCCGGCCAGCTATACCTATGATGCCAATAACCTGTCAAAATGGAACGGTTGCGTTGAAGCGCGTCATACCAACAGCGATTTAAGCGCCGCTGATGCCTATGATGTGAGGGTGGAACATGAAGGGGTGGACTGGGTTCCATTCCTGTGGCGGCCGCATTATGACAATGTTTATAGCTTATCGGACCTGAACGGACCAAATGGAGAAGTCTGGCCCGCACCGGATTATCAGCGCGAAGGCGGCAGCGGGGAAAATGTCAATTCGGACGGGGGCCCGAATATTAACTGCCCGGCTCCTGTGCTGGATTTTACATCCACCAAAGCAGATCTGAATACCTATATCGACAGTCTTTATTATTCCTATAACCGTGGCGGCACCATTGCCAATATCGGGATGATCTGGGGCTGGAGAATGCTCCATACCGGATCACCATTTTTTAATGATATCGCGTATGATGATGACAAAATGGTTAAAGCTGTGGTTCTTATGACCGACGGTGAGAATTGGGTAATTAATAGAAGTTCAACCAATCCTTATTATGATGAGAGAGATAGAAATAACGATAACGATGATGCCTGGGATGATGACGGTGATGGCAAATGTCCGCAATGTGTAAATGCTCAATATGATGGTGGCGATGAAACATTCGGGTATGATCGTAGGTATAGTGGGGATTATTCGGGCTATGGTGTTCGGGATGAGGGCCGCCTTGATGGCGCTACCAGTAATTCAACAACAGGTAGCGCCATTAATAAAAGGTTAGCCTATGTCTGCTCAGCGATGAAAGGAATGGGGATCACCATTTACACAATTACATTCGGAAGTGGTGCTACCAGTACTACGCTTAAGAACCTGTATGAAGGCTGTGCCACAGACAGTGGAAAATATTTTCATGCGCCGGACGCGGCGGAACTTGATGGTGCTTTTGAAGCAATTGCAAATGACCTCGCTGATTTAAGATTGAGTAAGTAACCTTGAGTCATATCTAAAAACCCTCATTTTATTTTCCTGATAAAATAAAATGATAACTTATGCCGGCAATGAAACTCCACTTCCATTGCCGGCTTTTTTCATTAGAATTATTTATGAGCAGCTGTTAGGGGAAGAACCATCGGCAACGATATTTTCAATTGTCCCCCGACGAGGACGGAAATAGGCATCATATTTAATATGACCTTCCAGGGGTAGTATGCCGAGGATTGGCTCAAACGTATAATCAACTTCTGTTACTACGAGAATTTGAGATGTCGTTACTATGGAATTTGAAGGAATATCAGCACTATCAACGCTGCTGCCTGCTCCACCATATGTAGGGGTTGACGAATTCGGGCCATAGCAGCGCTGCCATGCAACGGAATAGCTGGTGGCATCAGCACCATCTACACCTTCTCCTATAATTGCAGTAACCGTTGCCCTGCCATTATCAGAAATCTTAAAAGGGTTACTTACCTGATCCAGGGCCAGCATCATATCGCTCACCTGGGATTCAGTCAGCCCCTTATCCATTTGTGTCATAAGGTTGGACATGGTGTAAGCCGATCTTGAAATACGTTGATGAGCCACTAGATAATATGTCAAGTCAATACAGCCCATCAGAAGAGCTGTGAGAACCGGTGCTGCAATTGCAAATTCAATTAGAGCAACGCCTTTCTGATCCAGATTAATATTTACTTTGTTCTGATTATTTATATCAGGACGAAAACTGATTTTCTTAAAATATTTTGATTTTAAAATCATGTGTCATGCCCTAGTTACACGCTCTTACAGTATCACTTGGTTCCCATGCAATACCGCCATATGGCTCGTTACGAACGGCAGTTGATGTCGATAGATTGATATTATCTTCGTGACTGAAGGCTTCAATAAATCCCTTCATCATATAGGGAAGGGCGACATCAATTTCCATGACCATTATGTTTTCTTCGCCACCTGCACCGCTAGCGCCCATATCTTCGTCCCAACTACCGTTACCATTGACGTCGGTATAGAATTCACCATTGTTACAGATGAGGTCAGCATTTTCATCGGTGAAAGGTTCGGCAGAACCAATGTCGGAAAAACTGTCATAGACTTTCATGCTAATATTGACACCGGCATCAATCCCGAAATTTTCAAGGGATTCTATTACGTAATCCTTGATATAATCTTCAGTTGTTGCATAACCATCGGGAATATTGCCGGTAATAGAAATTCTTGTAGATTCCGTTACTGCACCTTCAAGGGCCGAATAAACCATCAGAATGCGACCTATTTCCATTGATCCTAATGTAAGAACGAGAAAAACAGGAATTAATAGGGCGTATTCAACGACAGTAGCCCCATTCTCATTTTTTGCAAATTTATTAAACCACTTTATCAAATTAGCAGTCATTATATCAATTTTTCCATAAAACTTATTTTAGAATAAGCTAACAGAAGACTGTTAATATGGTCTTAATAATTAGCCAAAAAATAACTAAAATTATATCTATTTATTCTTGTCTAATGGGAAAAGAAAACGGCTATTTCCTGATTGGTAAACAAGGCTTTGGTGACGCCGCCGAAAATTATTTCTAGTAGGCGTTTATGTCCCCAGGCCCCGGCAATTATCAGATCAATATCCCATTCTTTGGCCAGATGAAGCAGCCTTTCAGAACGGTCAGGATATTCGCTTTCTTCCACGCCTTTTGCCTTTATTCCTGACCGTTTCAGCATAGAACAGAGATCGTCAAGCTGGCTATTATGTTTGCGATCTTCATTAATTGTAACAACAGTTACCTCGTCTGCTTTCAGAAGAAATGGCATTGCATCATGTACGGCACGGGCCGCCTCTGCACTGGCATCCCAGGCAATCATAATGTTAGTGCCCACTTTTTTATCAAGTCCACCAGATGGAACAGCAATTACAGGAAGGGAGCTTTCCATCATAAACCGGGCCATAGAACCCATAACATCGGAATAGGTGTCTTCTCCCTGGCTGATTATGGCAAGGTCACATGATCTGGAGACAAGTTTAAAAGACCGCATAAAATCGCCTTGTGCTTCCCGCCATTCATAATCGTCATAATTTTTCTTCATATAATCGAGAAATTTTTTTTTCTGTTCTTCTGCTTTTTGTTTCTGTGTTTCCCAAATTTGCGTGTAAAGGTCATATGAGTAATAGGCATAGGGCGTGAGTTGTTCCAGGGATTTAAGAGTAGGAACAGCATGGAAGCCTTTAAGATGTGAGGAAAATTTCTTTCCTACGATTACACCTGCCTTAATCCTTGATTCAGCTTCCTCATCACTGCCAATGGGTATCAAAATGGTTTTAAACATTTTCAGCTCTCCTATATCCTATTGATGTCAGACCGTGTTTTTATCGTCAGATCGTATAGTATACATATTTTTCATAAATTGATTTGCATCAAGGAATAGAAATTTTGAAAAAAACGGCTGACATCCTTATGATGCTTATATTTTAGTTTACAGAAAGAATAAAAAAGTTATGCTAGCGCCGAGTAAAAAATCAACTATACAGGCATTATGAATAAAATTAAGAAAATACTGATCGCAAACCGGGGCGAAATTGCCATTCGGATAATGCGGGCAGCGACAGAACTTGGAATAAGAACTGTTGCAATATATTCACATGAAGATCGGTTAGCACTTCACCGCTTTAAAGCTGATGAAAGTTATCTTGTTGGTGAAGGTTTAGGGCCGGTGAAGGCCTATCTGGCTGGAGACGAAATATTGCGAATTGCAAAATCAGTTGGTGCTGATGCCATTCATCCGGGATATGGTTTTTTATCAGAAGACCCTGAATTTGCTGATGCCTGTCGTAATGCCGGGTTAATTTTTGTAGGCCCCGAGGCACAGGCCATGCGTGATCTTGGTAATAAAGTTGCTGCGCGTAACATGGCAATCAATGCTGGTGTGCCGGTTATTCCGGCATCCGAGCCATTACCAAAAGATATGAAAATAGTTCATAAACTCGCCGATGAAATTGGCTACCCGATTATGCTTAAGGCCAGTTGGGGCGGCGGCGGGCGCGGTATGCGTATTATCCGTAGTGAAAAAGAACTGGAAAACCAGGTAAATGAAGGTCAGCGAGAAGCGGCCAATGCCTTTGGCAAAGATGAAGTCTATCTTGAAAAAATGATTGAACGGGCTCGCCATATTGAGGTCCAGATACTCGGAGACACACACGGAAATCTTGTTCATCTTTTCGAACGTGATTGTTCGGTACAGCGTCGTAATCAAAAAGTAATTGAGCGGGCACCTGCTGCCTTTATGACAGAGGAACAGAGGGAATATTTATGTGGTCTGGCAATAAAGCTGGCTAAATCAGTCAGTTATTCCAATGCTGGAACCGTTGAATTTTTAATGGATGCGGATACAGGCGAGTTTTATTTTATCGAAGTAAACCCTAGAATTCAGGTTGAACATACAGTTACAGAAGTTGTTACTGGTGTTGACCTTGTCAAAGCACAGATTTTAATTGCTGACGGTGAAGAAATTGGCAGTAAAAGATCCGGTATTCCAAAACAGAAGAATATAAAACTAAACGGCTTTGCTTTACAGTGTCGAATTACAACGGAAAACCCGGAAGATAATTTTGTGCCTGATTACGGCAGGATTACCGCCTATCGCGGGGCAACCGGGTTTGGCATCCGTCTTGATGGGGGTACAGCTTATTCAGGCGCAGTAATCACACGATATTATGACAGCATGCTTGAAAAAATAACTGCCTGGGCACCGGATCCCGAGCAGGCGGTAAAAAGAATGGGACGGGCCCTGCGCGAATTCCGAATTCGGGGACTTGCCACCAATCTTAACTTCCTGGAAAATCTGATAAATCACCCCACATTCAGGGACGGGACCTATACTACCAGATTTATTGATCAGACGCCGGAGCTGTTTAATTTTAAGCCGCGTAAGGACCGGGCAACAAAGCTTCTGAATTTCATTGCCGAAGTCACCGTAAACGGGAATAAGGAAGTGAAGGGAAGACGCCTTCCGATTGAAAGCCCGACCCCTAAAGCCCCGCCACCGGTCAGCGCAGATATTCCGGAAGGAAGCCGGGATATTTTTGAAAAGCTGGGTGCAGAGGGTTTTGCCAAATGGATGCTGGACCAGAAGCGGCTACTTATAACCGACACTACAATGAGGGATGCTCATCAATCACTGCTGGCAACACGGATGCGTACCTATGATATGGTGAAAATTGCCCCGGCTTATGCCCAGAAAATGTCAGAACTTCTTAGTCTTGAATGCTGGGGTGGGGCAACATTTGATGTGGCGATGCGCTTTTTAAATGAAAGCCCGTGGGAGCGTATCAGGGAAATTCGTGCGGCAGCCCCCAATATTCTGACGCAAATGCTGCTGAGGGCATCTAACGGTGTCGGATATACAAATTATCCGGACAATGTAATTCAGTATTTTATCAAAAAAACGGCGGAATCCGGTATTGATATTTTCAGAGTTTTTGACAGCCTTAACTGGGTTGAAAATATGCGCGTTGCCATGGATGCGGTCATTGAAAGCGGAAAAATTTGTGAAGGGACGGTCTGTTACACCGGTGATATTGATGATCCAAACAGGGCAAAGTACAGTTTGAATTATTATGTGAATATGGCGAAAGAGCTTGAAAAAGCCGGCGCCCATATACTTGGTCTTAAGGATATGGCCGGCCTTTTAAAACCAGCGGCAGCGACAAGGCTGATCACCGCACTTAAAAATGAAGTCAGTATTCCGGTACATTTCCATACCCATGATACAAGCGGCATCAGTGCGGCAAGTGTTCTCGCGGCTGCAGCCGCTGGTGTTGATGCAGCTGATGCAGCAATGGACAGCTTTAGTGGCCTTACTTCACAGCCAAATCTTGGGTCAATTGTAGCGGCTCTTAAAAGTGGTGACCGTGATACCGGGCTTGATAGTGCGACAATCCGCACAATTAGTGATTATTGGGAACTGGTTCGCCGTCAGTATATGGCATTTGAAAGTGATATTCGCGCCGGTGCTTCTGAAGTTTATCTTCATGAAATGCCAGGCGGACAGTTTACTAACCTTAAGGAACAAGCTCGAAGTATGGGGCTTGAAGAACGCTGGCATGAGGTGGCAAGAACCTATGCCGAAGTGAACCAGATGTTTGGTGATATCGTGAAGGTAACACCATCTTCAAAAGTGGTCGGTGATATGGCGATTATGATGGTGTCAGGAAACTTGACCCGTGCTGATGTGGAAAATCCCGATAAGGATATCGCGTTCCCGGCCAGTGTTGTCAGTCTGTTTAAAGGTGAGCTGGGACAGACTGTTGGTGGATTTCCAAAGGAATTGCAGAAAAAAATTCTGAAAGGTGAAAAACCATTGACCGAAAGGCCAGGGAAAAGTCTTCCGCCTGCTGATCTTGAAAAACTGAGGGCAGAGGCAAAAAAAGCCACTGGCAATGAAATAAACGATTTTGATCTGGCATCTTATCTGATGTATCCCAAAGTATATACGGATTTTGCCGAAACACGTAATCAGTTCGGGCCGATTAGTCATCTTCCAACCAAAGTATTTTTCTATGGCATGGAACCATTTGAAGAAATTATGGTTGACCTTGAACCCGGAAAAACTCTTGTTATTCATTGCCAGGCGATTAGTGGTGCCCATGAAGATGGCACCGTCGAAGTTTTTTTTGAACTAAATGGTCAGCCAAGGGTAATAAGGGTAAGAAAAAATGATGCTACAGTTGCTATTAAAGTAAATAAAAAAGCCGAAAGTGGCAACGCAAATCACATTGGAGCACCACTTCCAGGAATGATCTCAAATATCGCTGTTCAGGCAGGACAGAAAGTAACCAAAGGTGATTTGCTACTCAGTATTGAAGCAATGAAAATGGAAACCACACTTCACGCAGAGAAAGACGGCAGGATTTCCGAATTACTTGTTGGAGTTGGAGATCAGGTGGATGCCAAGGATTTGTTGATTATTATTGGTTCTGAATAAAGTTTTAATCAATTTAACTACAGGATTGATGTAGTTTGCTCTATTCTGAATAGATTGATTTCACAAAAATCTTTCAACCATGAGTAAAAATAATTTGAAAATAGAATACATTTTATTATTCTGATTATGATTAGAAATAGAATCAGGGTGGATGAAAAAAGAATTACCGCGAGGGCGATGACAGAACAATTCAAAGTTGGTATATTTTATTTTCATTGAGGGTCACATTAAAGCCATATGGCTATAAATGGAGGGAAATCGTGCTGGATAAACGTGCGCGGCATCATAAGATTAATTATATCGAATTTGCTGCAACTAATCTTGAAGCGACAAAGAAGTTTTTTAACGAAGTTTTCGGTTGGGAATTTACAGATTACGGACCTGAGTATACGGCCTATGAAGGACGCGGTATAGATTGCGGTTTTTATCAGGCTGAAAAAGTTTCAGACTCTTCTAATGGAGCGGCATTGCCGGTTTTTTATAGCGAAAATTTAGAAGAAAGTGAGCGACGGATCATAAGATCAGGGGGCACAATTGTTAGGGAAATATTTGACTTTCCTGGCGGCCGCCGTTTTCAATTTCGAGAGCCCAGCGGTAACGAACTTGGAGTCTGGAGTGACATTTCCTGAATATTTCTTTAGTGGGCAAACAGTACCGGTATCTGCTGATTGTTGAACAATGTTTTTGTAACACCGCCATATATTAACTCTGCCAGCCGGCTATGTGCCCATGCTCCTGATATGATAAGATCAGCTCTTTTTTCTAGACAAACTTCAAGCAGTTTTGCCCCAGGGTTTACATGAAGCGGAATGGTCATTCCGGACACATTTACATCATGTCTGGCAAGATTTTTACAGATATCCGCAGTTTTGACTTCATCTTTATTTTCTTCACATACTGATAAAACTGTTACATTTTTTGCCATTTTAAGAAGTGGAAGGGCAGCGTGAATTGCATGAATACTTTCCTTACTGCCATTCCAGGCAATAAAAATATTCTGCGCAAATGATTTTTCTCGTCTTTCCCTCGGTATAGCGAGAGTAGGGATGCCACTATTAAGAATGAAATCAGGAATGTCACCCATTATATCACCCAGCTGGTCATCTCCTTGTGGAACGATGGCAAGATCAGATGTTCGAGCATAATATTTCATATTATGATTAAAATCACCTTTAGTTTCTACCCACTCATAATTTACCGTTGAACCATCGAAGTTCTGATTAAATGCAGATTTGTCCTTTTTTGCCAGTTGAGTTTCATTTTCTATAAGCTGCTGGTAAATTTCGTATGAGACGAATTGATGGTCGGCTATGCTTTGAAGGGACTGGAGACTTGGAACAATGTGAAGTCCAATCACATGTGATGTAAAAAGGGTTCCAACCTCCAATGCGGCTTTTTGCACTGGGATTGATCTTTCGGTGCCGTTGACGGGGATAAGTATTGTTTTATACATTTTGCTTCCTTTTAATTTATTTTGAAGGAATTATAACAGTTTATCAGATTGCATGCATTGATAGCAATCAATGATATCGCAATTGATTGTAAAGAAATTTTTAGAGAATTTTCTTTTTTTCCTCATCCCTTATTTTTTTTACTGTTTGTGTTTGCGGGTGATCTTCACCCAGACTATCTTCCATAATTTTGTATGCCTGGTTGTAATAATCCAGTGCCTTATGATGTTCTCCCATTTTACTGTATACTGAGCCGATATTGTTGAGAATAGAGGCTACATTGGGATGGTCATCTCCAAAATCTTCTTTGTCTATTTCAAGAGCTTTATGCAAAAAATTCAGTGAGCTTTCGAACTCACCTAATTTCATAGCCAAATAGCCAGCACCATTTAGATATGTTGAATTGCCGGGGTCAAGATTCACAGCGGACTTTAAATGCTCATAGGCTTCCTGATCCTGTTCTTTCATCATGGCAATGTTGGCAAGGTCATATTCTTTGACAGATGCGTCTATATCCTGATCACTTGATTTTGCAATTACTGATGAAATTGTGAATAGGGAAGCAAGACAGATTATTAATAATTTTTGCATATTGAACCTCGAAGCTTTTCGTTATTTTTAAGACAGGCAACGGGCAAGTACAAGTGATTTGACTGTTAAGGGTAAGTTTTTTTTAATGAATTGGCGTTAGTCTTGTTGATCAGTGCAAAAAAGGTAGTTTTATGACGCGCCACCGAATAACTGCAAATATTGACCAGGCTTCCGAAAGTCTTGAGGAACTGTCCAGAATCCGCAATCAAGCGGCCCGTCTTGAAGCAATCGTTGATAGCCAGCCAGACTGTGTGAAAATAGTAAGCTCTGACTATAAACTTGTGGAAATGAATGAGGCAGGATTGGTAATGGTCGATGCCAGCTCTCTGGAAGACGTGAAGGGTGCCTGTCTTTTGGATCTTGTTGATCCTGAGTTTCATGAAATATTTAAAGAGAGTGTTGATTTAGCGTATCGTGGACAGTCATCCGAAGTTGAATTTAATATTACCGGGTTAAAAGGAAGCAGACGGCGAATGAGCCAGCGAGCAGCCCCGATTTTTGACCGGGATAAGCCGGATCAGGTAATTGAAATGGTTGCAGTAACACGTGATATCAGTGATAAACATGCAACCCTTGCTTCCCTTGAAGAAGCAAAAATAATGGCTGAGGAAGCCAGCAAGCTAAAATCAAATTTTCTGGCAACAATGTCCCATGAGTTCAGAACACCTCTTAACGCCATTTTGGGGTTCAGTGAAATCATCAAATCAAAAAGCCTGGGTGAAATTGGCAATGCAAAATATGAGGAATATATCGAAGATATATATAATAGCGGCAGACATCTGCTTGATATTATCAATGATGTTCTTGATATTTCAGAGATTGAGGCTAAAAAACGGATATTTCTAAAGGAGGAAATTGATCTCGAGGATGTCGTTCTCGAATGTCTGAGTACGGTCAATATTCTGGCCGAAGCAAAACAGATTTTGTTATCAGCAAATATCGGCGCCAATCTACCTAGAATTTATGCAGACAAGAGATCCATAAAACAGATTTTGATAAATCTGCTTTCTAATGCTGTTAAATTTTCTCATGATAATTCTGTGGTGATATTAAGCATATATGATAATGGAAAATTTCTAAAAATTAATATCAAAGATACAGGTATCGGCATTTCTAAAGAGTTTTTGAAAGATATCGCTAAACCATTTTTCCGGGGTCAGGCCCAAGCGGATTTAACCTCCCCAGGTACAGGTCTGGGGCTTTCAATTGTAAAATCATTAGTCAGTGAACATAATGCTCATATGCTAATTGAGAGCGAAGAGCATGTGGGAACCACAGTGAAATTATCCTTTCCGATTAATTCATAAAGTCAAAACAGACCCAGTAGACCTACTTTTATGAAATTTTGAAAGAATGGAGGTGCGGACCGGATTTGAACCGGTGTACACGGATTTGCAATCCGCTGCGTAGCCTCTCCGCCACCGCACCTTTTGGAAGTGAGTATTTCGCATACTCCCCCAATTTATTCAAGTGCAAAATTCTTATTTGTTGAAGCTTTTCTTGTAACAGCGTGGAAAACGAAATAGTTTTGTCAAATACTGTCTTAAATACAGGAGATCACGAAATGAGCAGAAAAAAATTTGAGTCCGCCTTTGAAATAATGGAACAGGCAGAGATTTTATTTCCGCTTTTTTCAGCTGAAGGAGAAAAGCTATGGGTTCCGGACTGGGATTATATAGCTGTTTCAGAAGGTAAGGAACTTCATGAAGATTATGTTTTTATGACATCAAATCATGATTTTGCCACCACCAATGCCATTTGGCTGGTCAAACGCTATGATCCGGAGAATTATTATGTACAATTTTATAAAATTGAGCCGGAAGATAAAATTGCCATAGTCACTGTTAGTTGTACTAAATTAGGTGAAGAAAATACCCAGGTAACAGTGTGTTATGAATATATTGGTCTATCAAAAAAAGGTCGTGATTTTATTGAAGATCACGGGCAGGGAGATTTTGAGGCTTTTATCAAGGAATGGAAAATACTTCTCGAACAATATTTAAATGCTCTTTAGTCTATATTCAGCCATGATTAAGGTTGCTCTGATAATCTATGGGTAAAATAAAGGTATATATTGTGAGAATATTGGTCAGTTTATTTCTTATTATGGTTCTTAGTGCCTGTGGCGCCGGGTCATATGGCTCCTCCTATCACGGTTATCTGACACCTGAAATGGCAAGTAATGTGGTCATGCTTGGTGATGAACAGGAACCTAATTTAATCCTTTCGAATAATTTGGACCGGGATGTACAAAGCTACCTTGAGCATAATTATGTAGTCATTGGCGAAAGTGCATTTAATGGACTTCAGGAAAGTCCGCAAAATGCAGTAAAACAGGCAAAAGAAGTTAGAGCTACCCATGTTATTGTTTCCTCTGCATATACCGGAACAGAAAGCCGACTTGATTATGATTATCAGGATGTATATCACACGGTTTTTGTTAATAGAGTAAGAACGGTTAATGGAAAAACGGTAAATGTAACCGAAGCTGTAACTGTAAGGGACACAGTATCGGTTCCTTACCTTCGCCAGTATGATAAATTTGACCAGTGGGCCGTATACTTGGTTAAATCTTTGCAGCGACATAAGCTTGGTATTCTTATGCGTGATTTAAATCAGGATGATCGCCTGAAATATAAAAGAAATACAGGAGCTTATATTGATGTGGTTTTGAGCAATTCACCAGCTTTCCTAGCTGACATTATCCGTGGGGACATCCTTTTAGCAATTAACGGAAATAAAGTTTTTAATAGTTCAGATGCAGTTGCAAAAATCCGTACCCTTGATGTAAACGGTACAAAAGTTGTTCTATCGTTACTTAAAGAAGGGCAGGAAAAAGAAATCACTCTGGAATTCATTGACAGAAATTAAACTGAATTACAAAGGATGCTGCACAGGCCGCATCAACACTTAGGCTTTATTTTCTTTATAGTATAATCCATTGTTGAAATTAATAATCAGAAGTGAGCAATCAAATAAACATAATTTCGACATACGAATGACAATTTATTCTGTATAATTGATGGAGTTGAATTTAATATTTTTGCACGGAGTTAGTATTGATATGTCGTTTAAATTGGGGGACTATTTTATTGTCACAAGCGGATATTCTGAAAAAGGGGGCTTAGTAAGTAAATCAAAGGAAGCAATACTGTTTTTGGCGGTAGGCAGTAATTTATACAGAGCAGCATCATTAGATGAAATTAAGAAGTTTCAGAATAATCATCCTATTTTAAAATAGCACAATTAAATTCTTCTTTTGTTTACACTTTTCTAAGGAATTAGCCTTAAGCTGTTTTTATATTTCAGTTTAAGGATTAAAGTGACGTGGCACTGAATAATTTTAGAGCAAAAAAACCAGTAATTTTTGGACGCAAAAAACAGATTGCAGGCGAAAGTCATGATGATGATGACACACTTGATATGTTGCTTCATTATGCCAAAGCCGGAATGGAATATGCGGAACAGTCTTTAAAAGAATCTCCCGAGCTGTTCAGCCCTGCCGAAATTGCGGCGTTTGATCAGAATAAAAATATGCTTGAACAGGCACCTTACCTGATTAATAGCTATAAATCGAAAATGGCTGAATATGATGCACTTCATAAAAAAATGATTGGTATTCTCAGAAAATGTGAAGAGATTGTTGCTGCCGGTGATGAACAGGCTAAACAGGAAATCAATAAAGTTTTAAAAGAAGCAAAAGTCTTCAGTTATAATGAAGATGGGGACCTGGTACTTAAAAGAGGGGTATCCTGATCAGTTCAGGCAAGGATATTAATGACAAAAAAACAGCCGATTATTTTTGAAGGAAGTCAAAATAAAAACTTTGTCGAAGGAGAGCAGACTATGGATTTGTTACTCCATTATGCACAAAGCGGAATTGCTGAGGCAGAGAAGGCAATGCGTGAGCAACCTGACTTATTTTCAGAGCGGGAAATTATGGATTTCGCGGCCAATAAAGTCGTTCTGGCGAAAGCTCCTGATATTTTAAGTGATTATAAAAAGAAAGTAGAAGAATTTGAACGGATGCATGAAAAAGTGCAGAGCGTGGTCGGTAAATGTCAGAAAATTGTCAGAAATCATGATATTAGAAAAGCCCATGATCATGATACATTTGTAGATCCCCATCAAAAGAAACAGAAGGTCCATAAGAAGCCTGCTGCCGGAATTATCCGTTATACAGACGATGGACAAGTACTGATGGGGAGTGATCCACTTAGCGACCAGCCGCGCAAGAAAGTTGTCATTGAGTTACCAAAACACGGAAAATATTAATTTGAAAATATTTGTGGGTGTTTATTTCTTTTTCACAAATTCAGTTAAAATAACAATCTGCTGGCCTTCGACCCTCCCTTCAATATGATTTTCATTATGTGGGTCAAGCGAAATGTTACGGACGGCTGTGCCGCGCTTGGCAGTAAAATTTGCGCCTTTAACATTTAGGTCCTTGATCAGAATGACAGTGTCACCGGCACTGAGCAGGGCACCGTTACTATCAATATGACGAAGGCCATCATCTGCGGCGTTTGTTTCCAACCCAGCAGCAGCCCAAGCGGCTGTTTCATCATCGAGATATAACATATCCACAAGATCCCGGGCCCATGCTTCTTCATCAGCCAGCACTTTTAATTTGCGCCAGGCAAGAACTTGCACGGCCGGAACAGGGGTCCACATACTGTCGGCGAGAGCACGCCAGTGGTGTATATCAGTTTTTTCCGGATGTCGGCACAAATCGCAAAGTAGA
The DNA here is from genome assembly GCA_024236295.1 of Kordiimonadaceae bacterium. Lineage (GTDB taxonomy): Bacteria > Pseudomonadota > Alphaproteobacteria > Sphingomonadales > Emcibacteraceae > Pseudemcibacter. Next base: position 157,208 of record JACKKT010000001.1, read on the forward strand.
ACAGATTGATCTATACTACCGTCACAGTTTGGTCCGACTTCAAATATTTCGAGATTTGTTGTAGAGCTGCAAAGCTCACATTTATTATTGCTTCTCTCAAGCAGTTGATCTTTTATTGCCATAATTTATTTTCCGTTGTCAAATTCGACCGATAAAGCTTCCACATCACCGCTAAATGTAGCCGTTCTTATGTCACCGCGCCCTTCAACATTGACTGTGTTTATCTGGTCGGTCCAGATATCTCTAAGAGCATTATCAATGATCGTCAAACCTTTAATATTTTCAGGGGCTTTTACTTCTTGGTATACCCAGAAGTAAATTCTTTCAATTTCAAAGCCAACAGATTTTAATTTTAGCTCAGGTCCGTTCAGCGGTTTAATAGCAAAACGCCAGTCGACATAATTGGCAAAAAGTTCCTGGGTATCGGCGGAATTTCTGATATCAGCATTTTTATCAAAAAGTATTTTTACTGCATGCTCAGTATCATGAAGATAGAAACGATGCATAACTTCAATATTGCCGGTACGTTCATTAAATAGAATTTTTGTAAGTGCTGCACGTTGTCTGTGGGCGGTTACGGGCGTAGCCAATACACCCGTAACCATTAGAAAAATAATTAAAAGCCTATTCATTGCATTCAGTCTTAATCCTGATCAGGCTTTTTAAGTTCGGTTTTAATATCATGCATGATATCACGTCGTTTAAGGCCTGTTCTTGGCTTGGCTTTATAGGCTTCAATACGGCTAGGAATGATGCGGCGCGGATAATAGTTGTTTTCAATATCCACATCTGCAGTTTCCCAACGAGGGTCAATAACGACCTGTTCAAGTTCCTTATCCAATACAAACAGCTTTTTGACGGAATGCGCATTACGGCGCCAAATCTCAGCAGGGATATTCATAAATTCTGTGCTGCCGTCTGCATAGGTAAATTCAAGCAGGATTGGCATAACAAGTCCGCCCTTGTTTGAAAACTCCAGTACATAATATTTTTTGTCCTCTTTTACCGCACGATCAAATACGGCACGGTCCCGATCATCGAGTCCTTTCAGGAAATCATTATATTCATTACGTTCCTTATTGGTGACTGTGAACTGGTCATTTTCATCATGGAAGTCTCGGACATCCGGGTTGCTCTCAACCCAGGACTTCATTCCTGATTCCTGATTGCGTGTAATATAGAGGGATGCCGGTTTCTGATTAAATTCATCACGACGACGGGAAAAGTCAATATCCGGATCTTTGGTGTCCAGGCGCATTTGGTATATATGATCAAGCGAAATATCAACATGATCCGTTGTATAATACCAACCACGGAAGAACCAGTCGAGATCCACGCCTGAAGCTTCCTCCATCGTGCGGAAGAAATCGGACGGGGTAGGGCGTTTGAACATCCATCGGCGGGCATACTCCTTAAATGCAAAGTCGAACAAATCCCTGCCAAGAATGGTTTCACGTAGAATATTTAGGGACACTGCCGGCTTGGTATAGGCATTCGGCCCAAGATGAAGTACACTATCAGATTGGGTCATAACAGGCGCCTGATCCTGTGATTTCATATAGTCAATTACATCCATCGGTTCTGTTGAGCCCATATTATAATCCCATTCACGACCGCCCACGCTATCAAGATAACTGTTAAGGCCTTCGTCCATCCAGGTCCATTGCCGTTCGTCAGAATTGACAGTCATTGGGAAATATTGATGGCCGATTTCATGGATCACCACGCCGATCAGAAATTCCTTTTCTGCGGCAGTGTATGTGCGGCTGCCATCATCATGGAGAATGGTTCTGGGGCCGTTAAAGGTGATCATAGGGTATTCCATTCCGCCGACCGGACCGTTGACGGATTGGGCAACAGGGTAGGGATAATCAAATGTAAAACGGGAATAGACTTTAAGAGTATGAATAACGAGTTCCGTTGAATATTTTTCCCAAAGTTCACCACCTTCTTTTGGGAAAAAGGACATGGCCATTACGAATGGATTAGCGGCACCGCCCTGATTATACCCTTTGGCATCCCAGGCAAATTTACGGGAGGAAGCCCAGGCAAAATCACGGACATTATCCGCTTTGAAATGCCATGTTTTGGTTCCGCTGGTGCCTTCTTTTTCATTTTCCAGCGCTTCCTGCGGGGTCACAACATATACCGGTCTGTCAGCCGTTTTTGCCCGCTCAAGCCGATCACGTTGTTCTTGTGTTAATACAGCATTGGGGTTTTGTAACACACCGGTTGCAGAAACCACATGGTCATCAGGAACTGTCAGGGAAACGTCAAAATTACCAAATTCCTGTGTAAATTCCCCGCTTCCCAGAAATTCTTTGGCAGTCCAGGCTTCATAATCAGTATAGGCCCCCATACGCGGGTACCATTGAGAGACTTCATAAATATAGCCGCCGCCTTTAATTTCATCATCAGGAAAATGTTCATAGCCGCCACGACCGCCCATGACATCGCTTTCAATGATATTAAAGCCGTAACCGACAGAAAAAGTAAAACTGGAACCTGATGCCAGCGGTGATGGCAGATCAACCCTCATTTTGGTGCCAACTACAGTGAATTTCAAATCACGGCCTGATGATTTGACCTCTTTAATTTCAAACCCGAAAGTCTGGTCTTCACTTTGCTGCTGTTTACGAAGCTGACCAAGACTTAAACGGGCCGGATCTGCATCAAAGCCTTTTAAACTGGCAGGAGAAGCATAGGTTGCAGTCTTATTTTCCATACTGTCTTTTTTAAAACGGTTCTGGTCAAGCTGAACCCAAAGAAAGCGCATATTATCCGGCGAGTTATTATGATAGGTAATTTGAACTGTACCATCAATTCGGTGTTTGTTTTCATCCAATGTGGCGTTAATTACATAATCGGCTCGTTGCTGCCAATATTCATGGCCAGGTTCACCGCCTGCGGTTCTATATGAGTTGGCTGTCGGCAGAATTTCATCTAGTTGTCTGAATTTATCAACAAAATCCCCTTTGGTCTGCTGCACCTGCGCACTGGTGAAGGCTGACATTGAAAGGCTTAATGAAACGATTAGGATGACTGTGCGAAACATGGAAATAATGCTCCCTTGTGTTTTATTCCAGATTTGGTGAAAATATAGCGGTCATATAGGTCTCTGCCTAGTAAATAATGCATTTTTTTGTGAACTAACAATGAAATCAGTTGCTATCTATGATTGGTGTCACTTGAACATAAACAACTTTCCACTCACCGTTTCTTTTTACAAAGGTATCAGCATACCGGAAATGTTGCTTGAACGGATCGTTATTTGTTTTGCCCAGAATAATGCCATCAGCGATTACGGTTGCAACATCAGTTCCAAATTCCAAAATCTCACGATTTGTAATTATGAATTTTTCAAATGTAACCGTAGGGTCAATGAAAATTGAAATAAACCCGTTACGGTCAGTAAATTCACCGGTACTTTTTACAAAATTAAAATCTTCAGCAAGAAATACATTAAGGGAAGCCTTATCTTTATTAAACTGAGCATCATCAAAAGCGCGTGAAGCTGTTTCAATATCCCGCTTGTTGTTAAACGGTTCAGATTGTCCGTAAGTTAATGCCAAACAGGTTAAGTATATAATAAAATTAAAGATTAAATGGCGGAACATTATTGTATTTCCTTTATAATATGGTTGATGGAATATACAGACCACGACAATTGATTATTGGTAACTATAGATACAGTCATAATATTTTTTAGCTTTTATGTTTCTAATCTTTCCTATAAAATCTATTTTTCAAATAAAATTATTAATAAATCAAATTAAATAAACTGTATTATTCAAATTCTAAAGGGGCCTATTATGAGTGATCAAAATAATTCCTATGATGTTGTCGTTGTCGGTGGCGGATCAGCAGGCATTTCAACTGTTTCCAGTCTTCTGAAACGACGTCACTGGCTGAAAATAGCCGTTATTGAGCCAAAGGAAGAACATTATTACCAACCGGGGTGGACCCTTGTAGGCGGTGGAGTCTTTGTTATGGATGAAACAATCCGTCCGGAACAAAGTGTTATGCCGGAAGGGGTCACCTGGATCAGGGAAGAGGCGGCGACTTTTGACCCAGACAAGAACAGTGTTGGCCTGGCATCAGGGGAAAGTGTTGGCTATAAGTCACTCGTTGTGGCACCGGGGATCAAAATTAATCTTGATGCGGTTAAAGGACTTAAAGAAACATTAGGTAAAAATGGGGTAACAACCAATTACCTGCGGGAAACGGCCCCGTATACCTGGCATCTGGTTGAGCATCTTCACGAAGGGAAGGCTATTTTTACTCAACCACCTCCACCATTTAAATGTGCCGGTGCCCCTCAGAAGGCTATGTATCTTTCCTGTGATGAATGGCAGAAGAAAGGATTGCTTGATAAAATTGATGTTGAGTTCTGCACAGCCGCACCTTCACTTTTCGGAGTTGCCGATTATGTGCCACCCCTTATGGAATGGGTTAAGAAATATGGTGCTAATCTAAGTTTTTCCAAAAATCTTGTTGCCGTAGATGGAGATAAAAAAATTGCAACATTCAACGTTACCGGCGCGGACGGTAAAGTAAGCCAGGTTGAGGAGAAATTTGATATGCTGCATGTTAGCCCGCCTCAATGTGCCCTTGATTTTCTTGCAAAAAGCCCTCTGGCAAATGAAAGCGGTTTTATGGCTGTTGATGAACATACGTTGCAGCATCCGAAATATGCCAATGTTTTCGGCGTTGGTGATGCAATTGCAACAACTAATGCCAAAACAGCTGCTGCTGCCCGCAAACAGACCGTTGTCGTGGCTGAAAATTTATTGGCACATGCCGATGGCAAAGAGCTTACCTCGCTTTATTTGGGATATGGCTCATGCCCGCTGACAGTATCCCGGGGCAGGGTTATTTTGGCTGAATTTGGATATGGAGGTAAACTGATGCCGACATTCCCCAAATGGGTTAACAATAGCCTTAAGGCAACGATATTCGGATGGATACTTAAAGCTAATATTTTACCCTGGGTTTACTGGAACCTTATGCTGAAAGGCAGCGAATGGTTTGCAGGATCAACTAAAAAAGAAACCGACCATCATTAGCAATTGAAATTAAGCTGGACCAGAACAAGATTCAAAGAAAATTCAGGTCCAGCGGTCTCTTTTAATATCATCGCCTTCTTTGGCGTCTACCCAATGTTCGCCATTATCTGTTTCTTCCTTTTTCCAGAAGGGGGCGTCGGTTTTAAGCCAGTCCATCATAAATTGTGCCGCTTCAAATGCCGCTTCGCGGTGGTGGGACGCGGTAATCACCAGGACGATATTATCACCCGGAAATAAAGGTCCGTAGCGGTGAATGATGGTCAGGTTTTCGAGGGGCCATCGGGTTTTTGCCTGCTCGCCGATTTTTATCAGTTCTTTTTCCGCCATGGCAGGGAAATGTTCAAGGGTCATTTTACGGATCACATGATCACCATGAATATCACGAACCAGACCGGTGAAAGTAACAATGGCGCCAAGATCCGTGCGGCCCTGTCGAAGTTTCTCAATTTCTTCACCGATATTAAAATCTTCAGCCTGAACGGAAACGCGCATTTTAGCCTCCGGTCATTGGCGGAAAGATGGCAATTTCATCTTTATCTGTGATTTTGTAATCAAGTCCGACATAATCATTATTCACAGCGACCCGTATCAGATCACTTTCAGCAAATGCGGATTTGTAATTATTCCCTTTATCTTCGAGAAAACTGATCAGTTCACTTACGGTCACTACCCCGGATGGCAGGGTTAATTCTTCGGAACTAATGCCGATATTTTCGCGAATGCGCGCAAAATAATAAATATTCATATTTTTCTCACATATGTTTTAGACCGGCGCGCAGATAATCATAACCGGTATATAGGGTCAGAATAGCCGCAGCCCATAAACAATAATCACCAATCATAACGGCCGGAATAATAGCAGGGGCCGCCTTTCCAACCAGCAAAAAACCAAGTGCAAAAATCTGAAGAGTTGTTTTCCATTTGGCAAGATATGTCACCGGAATGCCGACTTTCAAATCAGCAAGAAATTCACGCAGCCCTGAAACGGCAAATTCACGGCAAAGGATGACGACCGCTGCTAGAATAGTGTATCCTTCAATCCGATCAAAAGCGACCATCATCATTAAAGCGGTTGCAATCAGTAATTTGTCAGCTATCGGATCCATAAAGGCTCCAAGCTTGGAGGTCTGATTAAAACGGCGGGCAATATAGCCGTCAAAAAAATCGGTAATACCGGCCGTCACAAAAATAGCAAATGTAAGCCAGTAACTGACATTGCCTTTAATATAAAAGGCCGCCACCATCAGCGGAATAAGAAGTATCCTTGAGAATGTCAGTATATTGGCTAGATTATTCATAATTTAAATGTCTTTAATTCATCATCGGCAATTGTAGTAAAATAGTGATGGAAGGCAATGAAATAAATCTTATGGATGAAAATAATCATAAATTTGCGTGGCCAGTGCCTGTGAAATACCATCCACTTTTTGCAGATCGTTTATAGCGGCATCTGAAACTGCTTTGGCAGAACCGAAATGCATAAGCAGGGCTTTTTTGCGCACAGCACCGACTCCGGGGAGTCCGTCAAGCAATGACTTATGCATTTTCTGTGCTCTTTTGGTGCGGTGGGAACCAATTACAAAGCGGTGGGATTCGTCGCGTAAACGCTGTAGATAATAAAGAACAGGATCATTTGGGGGTAATTTAAACGGGGTCTTGCCGGGAAGATAAAAATCCTCTCTGCCGGCATTACGGTCTGGTCCTTTTGCAATGGAAACGACAGGAATATCAGTTAATCCCAGATCTTCAAGTACACTGCAGACTGCCGAAAGCTGCCCTTTGCCGCCGTCAATCAGCAGTAAGTCAGGCCAGGTTGGCGCATTTCGGTCCGGGTCTTCCCGCAGAAGGCGTTTAAAACGTCTGGTCATAACCTCCCGCATCATGCCGAAATCATCCCCGGGAACCAGATCTTCGGATTTTATATTAAATTTTCTGTAAGCATTTTTTTCAAAGCCTTCAGGGCCGGCGACAATCATAGCGCCAAGAGCACTGGTTCCTGATATATGGCTATTATCATAGACTTCTATCCGGTTTGGTGGTGCTTCAAGATCAAACAGGTCTGCCACACCGGCCAGCAATTTTGCTTGTGAAGATGTTTCGGCAATCTTTCTTTCAAGCGCTTCACGGGCATTTTTTTCAACCATTTCCACCAGCAGCAGGTTGGCGCCCCGTTGCGGCATAGTTATTTTGACTTTATGTCCCGCATTCATGGAAAGAGCTTCTTCAAGCAGAGCTTTCTGTTTTATACTGCTGTTGATCAGTATCTTTTTAGGGGGCATTTTATTGTCGTAAAACTGGGAAATAAAGGCGGGAAGTATTTCACCAACCTGCTGATCCTTGTCATGACGAGGAAAATAGGCTTTGTTGCCCCAGTTCTGTCCTGCCCGATAAAAGAAGACCTCAATACAGGTCTGACCACCATCTTTATAGGCGGCAATAACATCGGCATCATCTAGTTTGCCATTAGTCGCATCCTGTCGACTTTGCACAGCAACCAGTGCCATTAACCTGTCACGATAAACGGCGGCAAGTTCATATTGCTGATTGGTGCTGGCTTCATTCATTTTTTCAGTGAAACGCCGCTTTATTGAATCGCTCTTACCACTTAAGAAATCATGTGCTTCATTCACAAGCGCATCATAATCCTCTTCTGATATTTTGCCGACGCACGGGGCAGAGCATCTTTTAATCTGATAGAGAAGACAGGGTCGACTTCTGCTATTAAAGATACTATCACTACACGTTCTAAGGGAAAAAGCTTTCTGTAAAATATTTAAAGAGGCATTAACCGCACTCGCCGAAGCAAAAGGACCAAAATAATATCCGTCCTTTTTTTTGGCCCCCCGATGTTTTAGGACACGCGGGCTGGGGTGGGTTTTGTCAATCAGAATATAGGGAAAGGATTTGTCATCACGGAGCAGAATATTATAGCGTGGCTTATAGCGTTTGATCAGATTGGCTTCAAGCAACAAAGCCTCAACTTCGGTATGGGTACTGACAAACTCCATTGACCTGGTGAGGGATACCATTTTGGCAATCCGGTATGATTGGCCGCGCAAGTTCGTATAACTTTTTACTCTATTGGAAAGATTTTTGGCTTTCCCCACATAGAGTACATTTTCGTCACCATCAACCATGCGGTAAACCCCGGGATTATTCCCAAGGTTTTTCAAATAGGATTTTATGATTTCAATGCCTTCATTCATAGTAAATATTTATAGCAATTCAGGTCTGAATGTCTATGTTCATTATTTGGTTTCGTATGTAACATTTTTTAGAATTATGCTTAACAAATTATAAATATTCAACAGATTCAAGGACTAACGCCAACCGTTCGGATTCGTGAAAAACTTATCCACGAAACCTGTGGATAAACTGGTGCATAACTTTTTATTGACATTAAAAGATGGCGGAACTGTTGAGGATTCAGCAAATTGCACAAATTTTAGGCAAAACATTTAAGTTATTGAAAATAAATATATTTTTTATTGTCAATAAACTTTTTCGATATAATTTTAAATAATTTTATTCCGACGATCAGAAAAAATATGAAATTTTCTTCACTGTTGACAACTTTTCAGAAAGAACAAAAAAGAACAAAAAAATATATGCTGGTTTTTCAATGATTTAACAAAAATGAAATATAAATTTCATATGAAAGTGCAAAAAAAATTACGCGCTTTTGTGTCTCTCAATTTCGACACCTACACTGGTAGTGTTTTTTATGGCTTCAAGTTTTTCCACACAAACCCGAACTGATAATATGCGCGGGTCCATCAAGTTTAGATCTGCTATTTTTTCAGCTAGTGTTTCTACAAGATGAACATGACCTGAATGGACAATGTTTTTAATACCTTCGACGACTTTTTCATAACAAACAACATTTGCATAATCATCATTGAGGGGCGCTTGTTCTTCTTTAACACTAAGATCAATATTGATTCTTATTTTTTGTTCTTTTTCTTTTTCATGATCGTAAATGCCGATTGAACCACTAAGAATTAAATCACGAACAAACACGTGTCGTACGCTGCGTGAAGCATCTGCATATTTTATGGGTGAAAGGTTACTTTTATAAACTTTGGTTGTCATGTCCGGATGTCCTTTTTTAACTGCTACCGAGCATTAGTAGATATATAATATATCCGCCTGTAAATACCAGTCCTAATACACGGGAAAAGCGTAATTTCCAAACGAGGAAGGGAATAAGCAAAACTGATGAAAGCGCCATAACCCATAAATCAAGTTGAAGAAAACTTGCTGGGATTGGAATATCACTGACAAATGCCGTTCCTCCCATAATGGCATATAGATTAAATATGTTGCTGCCAATGACATTACCCAATGCGACATCGCCATGATCTTTCCTTGCCGCGATGATTGAAGTAACCAGTTCTGGCAGGCTAGTGCCAATGGCAATGATAGTAAGCCCGATAATGGCTTCTGACACGTTGTAGGTTCGAGCAATTGCCACACCGCCTTCAACAAGCAATTTTGCTCCATAAATCAAGCCCCCTAAACCGACAAAAAGATAAATACCGGAACGTAAAGTAGGCATAGGATTTTCCGGAAATTCGTCAAGGTCCTCATAAACTTCTTCAGAAACTCTTCTATCTTGACTAAGCTGATTTTCGTCAAGGCGGCCGACTTTATAGGAATTAACCAAAAAGGCCCCAAGCAAAATCAAAAGCAAAATGCCTTCTATATAAGTAATTGGTCCCAGCCAGCACAGCATGATAAACAGGGCAGTGCCACCCAGCATAATGAAATAATTTCTTCGGATTTCACTACTATCACAATCAAAGGGATAAAAAACGGCAGGTAGCCCGATCACCAGAAGAATATTTGCAATGTTACTTCCCACGGCATTACCAAGGGACATTGTCGGCACACCTTCATAGGCAGCTTGAAGGCCAACAACTAATTCTGGTGCGGAAGTGCCAAAGGCAATTACAGTCAGGCCGATAACAAGTTTGCTGAGCCCCAGGTTTTCAGCAATCGATACGGCCCCACGGATCATTATATCACCAGCAAAAACCAATAAAATTAGTCCGGCGATAACCGTAAAATAAGCCAATGAAAATCCAAATCTATAAATTAATGTTTACGCCTGTATAGTTGTTTCTCACCAAGTTGCAAAGAATAATCACAATTAATCTGCCAATAATCTGCCAAATTATTGGCTAGTTGTAATTAATTGCATTTTTTGGTATATTGGGCCGTTGTCCTTTTGAGGGAAAGGACCCCTCTTTTTGATCTCTAATTATGCGTTTTCGGGCGTAAAAAGTCTTTTATCTGGGCAACATTTACTGGACCAATCAACAGAATATAGTAAGGGGATATTATGCTAAAAAAATTGATAATTTTAAGTCTGTCCGCCATATTTGTCTGGGGACAAACGTCAATCGCATTTGCGCAAAACCTTCATTACAGTGCGTTTGATCAAATGAAAGAAAGTTATTTCAAGGGTAAGATTAATTCCCGTGGATTAACGGGTCAGTTAGGGCTGACAATACCTTTTGGGGACAAAAACACAACGCAGAAAAAAGCATTTTACGGTTTTAAAATGACTTACGGACAGGAAATGAGAAATTCCAATCCGTTTCAGTATGGCTATACCCGTGATCTAAATTTATTCAGTACTGGATTTAACAATAACGGCGTAAAAAGTCTTAGCTTGGCAAGTTATGAGATTCTTGATGAAAGTCAGCGTAAAAATATCTTTGGCAACGGAAATGGCAATGGTAATGTTTTACTTTGGACATTGGGCCTTGCGCTTGTAGCAGGGGGTGTATGTTGGGCCGCCGGATGTTTCGATGGTAATGATAGTTCAAGCACAAGCGATTTATTATCAAATTAAAAGAAGAGTGCAGTACTTTATTTCACTGGTCATGAGTATTCTCATGACCAGTGGATGTGCTTATACAACCGCAGAAAAGGTTAAAGCCGAAGTAGGGGCCCCGGAACCGGAAATAAAAATGTTCAGCCACTGTTCTTCCTATGGATGCCAGGTTGTTCAGCAGACTTCTTTTGACTCTGATGAATGGGCACAGATCGAAGCAATCTTCGATGCTCCACCTGCTACCGCAATAGAAGAACGTCAAATGCTACCGATAGCAATCGGGCTAATGGAAAAATTTATAGGCCCTAAAACAGGTACCAGCGATGATATCGCCAAATCATGGCTTTTTACCCTTGCACCGAAAGGGCAGCTTGACTGTATTGATGAAAGTATAAATACAACAACCTATCTACAGATGTTGGATAAAGCCGGGCATGTGAGATTTCATGATATTGGCTCAATTGCCGTAAGAGGAAACAGGTTTGGTCTAATGCTCCTTCATAACACTGCAACGCTGATTGACCGTGATAGCGGAGTATCTTATGCGATTGACAGCTGGTTTCGTGCCAATGGGGTAGCACCTGATGTCGTGTTGCTTGATAAATGGATTGATGGCTGGAAACCCCGCAGTTAACTAACATTTGAAATTCATATTTATTTCGATATATAATTATTTATATTAACATTAATATAAATGGTGATGCATTATGAGCGATGAATTGTTTCTTGAAATTGGCATTGGAACCCGTTGTCGACGAAATTTTGAATATCTGTCATCTGAAATTGATAAAATCTATAAAGCAGAAAATGTAGATATGAGTGGGCGTGAGTTCCCGATTGTTTATTGTGTACTGAAACGTGGCCCGTTAGCTATAGCAGACATTCAACAGCTTTCCGGTCTTTCACATTCAGCCGTCAGTCAAACAGTCAAAAAGCTTGTTACCAAAGATATTCTTTTTCTTGAGCCGGGACAAGACGCCCGAAGTAAAATTGTAGCACTGACGGACGTCGGCAATAGACTTATGGAAAAACTTATTCCTATTTGGTCAACGGCTAAGGACGCGATGAAGACAGTATTGGATGAATGCAATACAAATATTCTGGATGCACTTGCCGATTATGAAGCAGCACTTGCAAGAAAATCATTCTCACAAAGATATTATGAACAAAAATCTGAACACTCACAAAGAAAAATAGAGATCATTGCCTATGATGTAAAATACCGCGAATATTGGCGTATCATAATCCAGAAATGGATAGAAACCCTGTTCGAAATGGAACAGGAAGATATTATAAATCTCAATGACCCGGAAAAATATGTTCTGGATAAGGGTGGGGAAATATATTTTGCGTTGCTTGATGGGGAGCCAGTAGGAGCTATTGCCCTTAAAAAATTTACACCAACACGATTTGAATTAAGCAAAATGGGTGTTCTTGAGGAAGCACGTGGCCATGGCATTGGAAATCTTCTAGTTGAAAAAGTTCTTGAGCGATTTAAGGCAAGGGGAGGAAAAGAACTATTCCTTGAAACCAATTCAAGTTTGGTTCCTGCTATTACGCTATATAAAAAATATGGTTTCAAGGTAGTGCCACCACCTGAAAATACGCCTTATGCCCGTGCAGATTATTTTATGGAGCTGGCGGAATAGTAGGTTGTTCTTCAGGAATGTCTGCTGAAACTTTTAAATCTGAATCAGACTTTTCTTTCTGCTTTTCTTCTTCTATTTTATTTTCAAGGATTTTTTCTTCTGAAGGGCGGCTGGGTTTTATCATAATATAGATGGCCCCCCAAAGCATCATCCCATAAGCACATATCAGCAAAATTGGATTGATGGTAGCAAAAAATGTCATATATATAGCACTCAGGCTCATCATAACATACGCTGTAATTTTTGCCTTTATAGGGATCATCCGATATTTATCCCAGTCACGTAAGGCAGGGCCAAACCGCGGATGGTGATAAAGCCATTGATGCATGCTTTCTGAGCCTTTGGAAAAACTCCAAAGGGCAATGATCATAAAAACTGTTGTCGGAAGGCCAGGCAGGAAAGCACCGATAAATCCGACTGCGAACATAAGCCATCCAAAACTTAGATAGAAAAGCCTTTTTGTTTTGTCCTTCACCGATTACCCTTATTGTTTTACTGGGTGAACATGATGAAAATCATAGCTGAAATCAGTCCGGTTTGACAGGGCTTTCATGGTAAAGGCCTTAATTTTTCCATTTTTATCACTCTCAAACATGACATAACTGTCGGCTTCATGGGTACGGTCATCCCAGCGGACAATGAATGTATTTTCCTTATAATGCCCAAGTTTGCCGCGCAAAGATGGGGAACGCATTGACGTAAAATAAAGTCCACTTTCATTTTTGGATATTTTAATATCATCCCACCAGTCGTCTTTATAAGTACCGACATAAGAATTTAAGGGCAGGGGCGCATTACTGCCTTCACTAATATCAGTGAGTCTTTTGACCTCTTCCAGACGTGACAGCTCACTTTTTTTAAATACTTCTGCCGGGGTTTCAGTATTTTTTATATCCATAACAAAATTAATCATCATGGTCTTCAACACAGTATAGGCGTCACCGGATTGCTGATTAGTGACAATGGCAATTGCAAAATCAAGTTCCGGTATCATAGCCAGATAGGAATACATTCCGACAAGTGCACCGCCATGTGAAATTATTTTAACGCCGTGATAATCATTAAGATTATATCCTAGCCCATATCCACGGAAATGAGTTTTATCGCGACTGATTTGCTCGTCGGTAACATCAATAGCGGTATTGACCTGCCAGAGGGCGTTATGGGTTTCTTTTTTCATCAAGGACCCTCCGCCTTCAAGATGCATTTTTTCCCACTTGAGCAAATCATTTAGGGAGCACTCAATGCCTGCTGCGGCGGCACCACCGACGACAGTGTCAAGTTGCAGATATCTTTTGATCTGCTGCAATTTGCCGTCAAGTACGGCATGGGGCTCAGCCACATTCGGATCATTGGCCATTATTGGTGTATTGGCTGTGCAACGGTCCATTTTGAGCGGATCAAAAATACGCTTTTCCAGAAATTCCTGATAGGATTGGCCTGTTACCGATGGAATGATGGCACCGGCAACAATGAAGGGCAGGTTGTTATAGGCATATGTTGTTCGGAATTCACGATTTGGCTTCAAAAACCGCATTTTTGAAATGACTTCCTGCGGGGAATAATTGGCATCTGGCCACCACATAAGGTCGCCGGAACCAAGTGGTAAGCCGGTATGATGGGAAAGCAGGTCACGAATTGTAAAATGATCGGTTATATATGGATCCCACATTTTAAATTCGGGTAGAAATTTTTTAACCGGATCATTCCAGTCTATTTTTCCCTCTTCAACCAGAAGGGCAAGGGCCGTGGCGGTAAAACCTTTGCTGTTTGACGCTATGCCGAAATAAGTGTTTTCATCGACGGCTCCGCCATGATCAAGCGATCTGACACCATATCCTTTTACGTGAGTAATCTGGCCATTCTGGATAACGCCGACCGCCATGCCGGGAACAGAAAAGGTTTCCATCACCTCACTGACCATGTCATCAATATCGGAAGATTTTAAATCTTTTGCATAAAGAGAGCCGTGAAAAAGGCAGCAAATGAGCGCTGTGACGCAGACTTTGGTTTTATTGCTTATTCTGTTCATCTGGCTGGCCGGGTTTTGGGTCAATAATATGTAATTTTGTCTGACGTTCGCCAAAATAATGAAAAGCGGTGCCGTCAAAATAGCCGTCCTGCTCAAGTTTAATTTTGACCGGTTCACTGCTCCATCCACCGGGGACTTTAACCTCTGCTGTCAATTCAATGGAATAGGCAGTGTTTGCATGCATCGGATAATTCCCGCTGCCCGGAACACCGTCCTGCTGGTCCCACATGCCGATTGTTGTTCCGGCGGCATGACCATGAAGGCCAATCGGGTGGGTATATATTATAGGACCTATATCATTGGCCATGGCCTGATCACGTGTAATTTTAAGTATTTCATTACCGGTTCGGCCTACCTGAAAATTATTTGTCAGCATATCCTGAAGACTGTTTCCTCCTCTGAGGGCAATTTTTAAGTCTTCCGGGGCATCTTTTTCCCCGTCCTGAAGGATATAAGCCAATTGTTGGGTATCAGTTTGAAGGCCGAGATAGGAAATACCAAAATCAATATGGACCAGGTCACCCTTATAAAGAACAGATGGGTCAAGATTATTTTTTTCTATATTGGCCTTTGAGTCATCTGATCGTTCCATATCTATACTTGTATGAAACCATGTGGACAGGCCGAGATCGTTAATCCTCTGCCTATACCACCAGACGAGATCTTCACTTGTTGTAATACCAGGAGTTATAACTTTGCCTGAAAAGCCTTCGTCTATGATTGAGTGGGCAATTTCCATAACATCATTATATAGTTCGAGTTCCTTATCGGTTCTCGTTTCCAGCCAGCCAACGGCCAGTCGCTCGGCTGATACAATACGTGTTCTAAGGCGGTCCGGAATGTTGGAGACAAAATCCCGCTGTTCGCTATATGTAAGTCCGTCAGCATGTGCCCAGTCATCAGAATAATTAAGGGCTATTGTGTCGGGGTCAAAATCATCAAGTATCTGGGCAATTCGCCGCCACTGGTTTGGAAATTCATCCGGGTTCCAGCTACCCTTGAACAAGTCCCCAACATCATAGCGGGATACGGCTAGTCGTTCGACCCCTGCATCCGGACCATGATCAAGGAATATCAGCACTGTCCGTCGCCGCGCACTGAGCCATGTCGCTGGCAGCATGGTTTTCATCACCGGATCTTCATTATATTCTCTTGATATGATCACCCAGGCATTAATTCTTTCCCGCCTCATCAGCTCGGGGATTAGTGTATCCAGACGGTATTTCGTCATCTCGTCCATAAGTATTGCACGTTCGCGTAGCGGCAGAATTCTTGGCTCAGGACTTGTATCCTCAATAATCTGTGCATTAGTAGTACCACTGATCAGAATTAACAATGATAGAGATATAAATATTTTTTTCATAATGATGAAATGATCCTGTATTATTATCTTTTCCATTACGTAATTATGCAGAAAATATGCTTTTAAAAAAGGGTTTTATAAAAAACTCTAATGTTTTAATGTAGAATCTGTATATAAATACGGCAATAAAAAATAAATTAGAAATAAGGAAACAATATGAAAGCTGTTGGATCATATAAAGCGCTACCAGTGAATGAAGCGGAGGCTTTTCTTGATGTAGAACTGGATATGCCGGAAGCGACAGGTCGTAATCTACTGGTTGCGGTGAAGGCGATTTCGGTAAACCCGGTTGATACAAAGGTCAGAAAACGACCTCATCCTGACGAAACATTAAGAATTCTGGGATGGGATGCTGCTGGTGTGGTCACTGCAGTTGGTGAAGATGTCACCATGTTTGAAGTTGGCGACGAAGTTTATTATGCCGGCTGCATTACAAAGCCGGGGTCAAACAGTGAATATCAGCTTGTTGATGAACGAATTGCTGCTAAAAAACCGGCCAAGCTCAGTTTTGCGGAAAGTGCTGCTTTGCCACTCACCACAATCACCGCGTGGGAAGCCTTGTTCGAGCGTCTTGGCGTGTCACTGGGCGGAAAAGATGCCGGAAAAACAATTCTGATGATAGGCGGGGCAGGAGGTGTCGGCTCAATCGCCATTCAACTGGCAAAAAAGCTTGGCAATCTGACCATTATAGCCACGGCGTCGCGTCCGGAAAGTGCGGACTGGTGTAAAGCCCGCGGCGCAGACCATGTTATTAATCATTACGAAGATATTCCTGAACAACTTGATGCTTTGGGTTTTCCCCAAGTACATTATGTTCTCTGTTTGACGAATATCGCCGGATACTGGAAAACCATAACCGATGTAATCAGACCACAAGGCAAAATATGTACCATTGTTGATTTCTTCGGGGACAGCAATCTTGACTTATTGAAACCAAAAAGTGCAACTTTTGCCTTTGAATTTATGTTTACCCGTTCCATGTTCCAAACCGAAGATATGGCTGAAATCAATGCATTGCTTTCGGAAACAGCGGCCATGATTGACAGTGATGAACTGATTACAACGCTCAGTGAAGTCATAAGCCCGATCAATGCGGAAAATATCCGAAAAGTTCATAGAACCATTGAAGAGGGCCGGGCAATCGGCAAATATGTGCTGGAGGGCTGGTCCTAGCCCTCCTTACCGGCGACCATCGTCTTTAAAAACTTTGGCCAGTAACGGGTGAGAAAAAGTATCTTAAGATAATTTGGCTCATCCGGCAGGCCTTCAGGGTGGCCCATATGGTCGGGCGGCACGGGTACGCCGTCCTTCTCCGGCATATAGTAAGTACCCAGTATTTTGTCCCACAGATTAAGACCTACACCATAATTGACGGCATATTTATGCCCTTCAGGGGTGACTGTGGAATGATGCCAGCGGTGCACTTCGGGTGTCATAAAAATGGAATTGAGCAGCTTTCCTGATGGGGCGCCGGAGCCACAGTGAGAAAAAATGCTTGCTGTGCTTAGAAGCCCGGCGCTGAAAAAAACCGCCCCTTCATCAAAACCGACCAGTCCGAGGATCATTCCCGGTAACACATTGCGTAAGCCATAGTCAAACGGGTGGGAAACAAACAGATTAAGCATACGGATATCGGTAACCGAATGGTGATAGGAATGGAGTTCCCACAGAAACGGAATTGTATGCTGAAGCCGATGGACGGCATAGCGGATGAAGCTATAAAAGAAAAAGACCAGAATTAACTGTAGCCAGAAGGGACCAAGCTTATCGGATGAACTGAAGATCACGTCGCGTCCAAAAATCATATTTGGCAGGAACAGTATTGACGGTCCGAGAAGTCCATGAAGAATGGTGCTGGTATAGAAGCCGTTTAAAATTGTAGAGGCAATATCCCTGGTCAGAACCCTTCGTTGTGATACCGCATTTTTATAATGATAAAGCTGCTCCAGAATAAACATGGACAGCAGGGTGAGCATAAAAATCAGGCCGGGAATGAGCACACGAAGACTATACCCGATTTCATAAACTTTAAGAAAATAGGTCACAATGAATGCTGTAGGGAAGGCAATTAGACTACACGCAGCAATTAGCTTTTTAAATATCATACTCGATACTCCAGAAAGTGAAACATACTTAAAAAAATGCTTCAACTTAAAAACTAAGCTAATTAAAGTCATAAAATATCCCGATATTAAACATTATTTTTACCAAAAAGTCAATGTAGAGCAAATGGTGAAATAGTCTGTAAGCCGCTTATTCTCTAGGTTGTAGGCTATTGGGACGGAAATTTAAGGGTGATTTTCAGAAAAATAAATATTGAATAATGAGGTTGGAATAATTGATAAATCATATTTCCATATCTGATTTTAAAAGAATAACAATTGAATAAAAATTTTTATCGCTGTAGTGTTTTTATGAAAAGATCCGGCCTTTTGATCAAATGGCATCAAACTGTAAAACTATGGGAAATAAAGGGAATTATCGTTGAGTTCACAAAAAACACCAGGATTCTGGCATGCGTTGATCTGTTTTGGCGGTATTTTGGTAATGATCGTTACTGGTGTTGTCGCTTTTCGGATCAGTATTCAGGTGCTTCTTATTTTAAGCATTATCTGGACAAGTATTCATAGCTATTTTCTCGGCTTTAAATTTTCGGAAATTAAGCAAATCATGTCTGATGGCATTTATAATGCCCTTGGAGCAGCCTATGTTTTTATCCTGATTGGTGTTGTCGTCGCCAGTTTTCTGGAAAGTGGAACAATTGCCAGTATCGTTTATTATGGTCTTGATCTTGTTCATCCGGCGGTGTTTTTGCCAATGGGGCTTATTTTGTGCAGTTTTATGTCTGTCTGTGTCGGGACCATGGTCGGGACGGTGGCAACAGTCGGGGTGATCCTGATCGGGATTGGCGCGGCTATGGGGGTACCGCTGCCCATTGTCGCCGGGATGGTTATCGCCGGGGCTAGTTTTGGCGATAAAATGTCTCCGGTGTCGGACACAACCAATATGGCGGCCCTGACAACGGGAACAGACCTATATACCCATATAAAATCAATGCTTTATACCACCATTCCCACTTATATTATCTGTCTTGTTTTGTTTACATTCATTGGTATGAGCTATACGGAACAGGCCTTTTCTCCTGAAGGGATCATCGAATTTAAAGCGGCAATTGAAAATCATTACACTGTAAGTCTTTGGGGATTTTTACCTCTTATCGTTTTGTTCGGGCTTAGTTTTAAAAGGGTTCCTGCCGAACCGACGATGATTTTGGCCTCACTTACGGCCATTTTAATAGCATTATTTCAGCAACATCATAATTTTATTGCCATATTAACCAGTCTTCAAAATGGATATAAGGCAGCGACAGGCAATGCGGACCTTGACCGATTGTTAAACCGCGGTGGCATTATGGGCATGATGGGCACTTTTTCGATCGCGCTTTTTTCCATGGCATTGGGTGGCCTGCTGGATAAAGTCGGGTATCTGACGGCACTGCTTTCCGGAATACTCAATCACTTAAAAAATATACTCTCACTGCTTGCGGCGACTATGCTGACCGGGATTGTTGCCAGTATCGCAACCGGTCAATCCTATATTTCCATTGTTTTAACCGCCCAGCTTTTCAATAATAAATACCGGGAAATGGGACTAAAGCGGCGCATGCTTTCCCGAACTATTGAAGAAAGCACCACTCTGATTACACCACTGATGCCTTGGTCACTGGGGGGTGCCTTTTATTCGGGGGCGATGGGGGTTGCGGTGTTTGATTATGCGCCCTGGGCATTTCTTAATTACCTGAATTTCATAGTGGCACTGATCATGGCGGCACTGGGGCTGGCTATATTCAGAATAGACCCAAATGAAAAATCTTCATAAATTACTTTAAGAAATACCGATAATCTTATGAATTTGAAGGCTTAATTTCCATTTCGGATGATGTAGGCAGTAGTCGACGACCTTTTTTGTGTGGTCTTTTCCCGCTTCATCCTTCGGTTGCAGGAAATAATGGGTAAATTTCAGCTTTTCGACGTCCTGCGGCTGCACTTTATCCTGCGGATAGACGAGTTTCAGTTCATCACCCGAAGTTTGGACCATTTGACTCATATCCTTCGGGCTGACACAAACCCAGTCCAGTTCCTTTGGGGCTTTTATTGTGCCATTGGTTTCAACAGCGACCTCAAACCCTCGGGATTGAAATGCTTTGATGAGCGGTATATCAAGTTGTAAAAGTGGTTCACCGCCAGTGCAGACTACATAAGGCTTACCCTGATCCGCACGGGGCCAGAGGCCGGCAACTTTATCGGCAAGCGCATCCGCATTTTTAAATTTACCACCATTTTCGCCGTCTGTGCCGACAAAATCAGTGTCGCAGAAATTACAGACGGCTTTTTCCCGGTCCCGTTCGAGGCCGGACCAGAGATTACAGCCGGAAAAGCGGCAGAAGACGGCCGGGCGGCCACTTTGGGCGCCTTCGCCCTGCAATGTATAAAATATTTCCTTAACCGAATAGGTCACGACTGATACCTGATCGGGTCTTTTGAGCCGGCTTCTGCAAAGCCCTTAAGGCGAAGCAGGCAGCTGTCACACTGACCGCAGGCAATGCTGTCCTGATCCGGGTCATAACAACTGGTGGTCAGGGCATAATCAACGCCTAGCGAAAGCCCGGTTTTAATGATTTCGGCCTTGCTCATATTTATGAGTGGCGTGTTAATTCTTACTCCGGCACCTTCAACACCGGCTTTGGTGGCTAGCCGGGCCATATCCTGAAAAGCGGCAATATATTCGGGGCGGCAGTCTGGATAACCGCTATAATCAAGGGCATTGACACCTATGAATATATCATCACTTTTTAAGGTTTCAGCAAAGGCAAGAGCGAAGGAGAGGAAAATCGTATTGCGGGCAGGGACATATGTGACCGGAATTTCGCTTTCCATCTCTTCTGTTGTTCTTCCCTTGGGGACATCAATATTGTCGGTCAGGGCCGAGCCACCAAAGGCGCGAAGATCAATATCAATTATTACATGTTTTTTTAAGTTCATGGCCTTTGCTACCGCTTCGGCGGCATCCAGTTCATGGGTATCACGCTGTCCATAACGAAAGCTTAGCCCAAAAACATCAAAGCCCTGGTCCTGTGCAATTGCCACACAGGTTGAGCTGTCAAGACCGCCACTTAATAAAACAACCGCTTTTTTTGTCATTGCATCTTTCCGGATTTTTTCCCTGAAATAACCCATTAGCGCCGTAAATACCATGACTAATTTAAATTGTTGGGATATAAATTAATAACAATAGTAAATTTGGGATCGTTAAATGCCATTATCAGAGCCGGCCGCACGAAAAAAAATCCATACCCGAAGTATCGAACTGAACGGATTTCACCGTGAAGACGGACTATGGGATATCGAAGCTCATATGACGGATATCAAATCTTATGATATTGAAAATCGCTGGCGGCAAGGGATCAAAGCGGGTGAACCGATCCATGAAATGTGGGTGCGGCTGACGGTGGATGATCAGTTTTTTATCTGTAATGTTGAGGCAGCAACCGACAATAGCCCGTTTGAAATGTGTCCGGCTATCACTGACGCCTACAAGCAGCTGATCGGCATTAGGATAGGTCCTGGATGGCGCCGTGCCATAAATGAAAAGGTTAAAGGCAGAAATGGCTGTACCCATATCACGGAACTGCTTCAGCCACTTGCAACAGTGTCATTTCAGACTTTAATGGGAAATATTCAGAAAAATGCTGCAAGAAAAAATGATCATGATAAGAATGTGAAACCAGTTGTGCTCAATAGCTGTCATGCTTGGGCCGAGGATAGTGAAGTGGTTAAAATGCACCTGCCGGATTACTATAAACCGAGTGAAGAAAGTGAAGCTTAATCGTCTCGTTTGTGTGCGTTTAATTCTTTATCGAGCTTTGTTTTTTTTGCCTCGGTCAGTTTCTTTTCCGCTTTTGTCCGGCCGAATTTGACACGATTTTCTGTGGCACGTGTTTCCTTGTCGGCACGGGCTTTTTTCTTTCTTGCTTTACTGAGGCTAAGAATTTCTGCCATCTTAAAATGCCGACCCAAGTCTGAATAATATACTAGTTGCACTTTTAATGCTTTTTAAATGTCCGGGATTTAACTGGTGCAGGAAATTAAGCTGCAGTCTGGCACCATGAAAATCAGCAATGGAATAGGAGAGCTCAAAATCCTGCTCTCGACCTCCCGGAGTGAGGGAAAAGCGGTTATAGGCCATTGTATATTTGCCAGTTAGGTAATTTCGGCCTATAGCATTGCTGATTGTTGCATAACCCGTTTGGAGTCTAAGTGGTTGGCTCATTGTCAATGTGACCTGATCATTTTCGAATATCAGACCTCTTGATTTTAATCCAACAAGGTAGCTCATGGATTTTAGGGTGGAAACATTGCTTAATAGGCTTTTGCCGCTTTGATCAACGGTCGTAATTCCATAAGACGCCCGGACAAAAAAGCCGCTTTTGTCTGATATACTATAATCCAGATTTGTCCCACTGAAAGCAGTTCTCGCACCAGACCCGATTTCCAGTGCACCCGTTGAAACGGCCCCGAGGACGCTACCTTGTTCATTTAGAAGGCCAAGATCGAAACTGATCAAAAATTTATCGGAAACAAATTGCGAATAACGGTTCATAAGGAGTGTGCTTTCGCTCTTAATATTATAACCAATAAAATTTTCGTTAAATGTCATCTTGCTACTGGCATAAGCGGTTTCAAATGTGCTGCTTTTACCTAGCATGGTTTTATAGGAAAGAGCACGAAGACCATGCGCATTTAAAAGAGAACTAAACCCGAATTTTCCCTGCGCTATATAATCGTCAGGTCGGTAGTCTTCCATCATTTCGACGAGTGACATACCACTTGAAATTCTTGCAGTTTGTTTATCGCTTATGTCATAGGCAAGGGACATACGAAGGTTTTCAGCTCTTCTCTCTCGACCCAGATGACCGCTAAATATATTTTTATCAACTTCACTGAATCTCGTATTATGCTGCCACCCAAGTTTTAATGTTGTTTGGTCATTCAGGCGCATTTGCTGGTAACGGCTGCTCAAATTGTAATCTAAGAAACTGTCAAGAGCCATAACAGGATCCGGGGTATAAATACCACCTGAGAAATTAACATGAAATGATCGTTGGTACTTATCGAGCACCATAACGTTGCTAAATTCACCGGAAAATGAAATATCCGCCCCGAATGCGCCACCAGAAAAAATGAGGTTCTGCTGGGCTATTTTGTCAGTGGTGCCAATGTCCACGCCAGCAGCAATACCCGTTCCGGCTATGGATAATGTCCCTTGTGCTCTAAAAGCTTCAGCAACATTGACTAATCCGCGACCATAAATGGCATCAACACCGGGGTCGCCAAGATCCGTCGCCGTTGTAAAAAGCAAATCAGCAACCTGGGCAGCGTTAAGATTTGGAAATGCTTCCATAAGCAGGGCGGCAATACCGGAAATCTGTGCCGTAGAAGCAGAAGTGCCCTGAATTTCAACATACTGATAATCATTACTCAGATCATGATCCGGAGCAATTATACCACTGCCTGGGGCCATCAGATAAACATTTTTGGCGGCGTCACCAGCCTTGAAGCTGAAATCCGAAATTACATTATTTTCATCAACAGATCCTGCAACTATAATCTGGCCGTTGGCCCAATCGGCATAGGCGACTTCAGATGATCCTTCAATACTGTCGCCAGTACCAGGCGGATCAGCGTCATCAATATTACCAGCCGGAAGTACAATTAGTATTCCTGCATCAACGGCATTTTTCATAGCAAGCTGTAAAGCAGGACTACTGAGTGACTCTGACCCCAAACTTTCATTAATAATATCGGCATTATGCGCTACAGCATAATCATATGCCAATGCTATTTTTGAATGGAAAAAGGAACAGTTATTAAAATCTGTGCAATCTGCTGCTGTGGTAGAATTAATATTCAAAATTTGGGCATTAAATGCTGAGCCATGCATATTGAAGCTGTTAAAATTAGTATTCTGGTCACGATTAGCGGCAATGATTCCTGCCATTGCGGTACCATGTCCGTTAAAGTCATCACGATCATTTGGATCACCAGTGGCGATATTTGTACTGTCAGGATGAAGCTTTCCCTGCAGTTCCGGAACCTCTGTTACACCGGAATCAACAACGGCAACCAAAATACCATCACCTGTAATACCATTTAAATAAGCCGCCTGAACATTCATTTGTGCAAGGGACGGATTTTGGCGATATTCTGCTGTATTATATGCGATTGGTGTAGGTGTTGGATTAGGGTTGGGAACAGGTGAGGGCGGATTTACAATTGTGGGGTTAGTTGTGCCGCCATTAACTCCAGCACCGCCGCCGCAACCGGATAACAGCAGCGTAACTATGCTCAAAAAAGGCAATATTTCCTTTATAGTTATTTTAATTATTTTTTCTGAAAACACTTGGTATCCGCCATTCAGTAAAAACATTTCGTCGCTTTATTTTGTAAGTATATTAATAATAAATTCTTAAAATCAATTAAAAATAATTTATGTTTCGGCCAAAATTATTTTTAATTTTTCATTATTTTACGCAAGCTGTTTATACCAATCAAGGCCCATACGGAATTCAGGAAAACCAAAGCCATAGTTCCATAAAAATAGGTATTGCTGATCAGACAAAAACTGCCAATCAGATTTAAATACTGATAGTGTTTATTGTCGGCATCCAATCTGCCGTTGGAGATAAGCAGATAGGCAATCAGTAAGGACAATGCCCCGACCCAGCCAATTATATCCATTATTAATTTAAGATTATCCATAATATCTCCAAAGTTGTAGTATTGAATTTATATTTATCTTATGTAAAAAATAAATGCATTGTAAATTAAAGGGGGGCATTTTGTTTAGCAAATACAGTCATTTCTTTTTAGCAGTTATTCTATTCCAATTAACATTTAATTCCTGGTCTCAGGAAGTAGGTATTTCTGCGCAAGACTTCGCTACTGGTCAGGAGTTTTCCAATGTTAGTATTTCCCCTGACGGTAAAAAATTACTTTTTGTAAGTAATGATGAAGACGATAATACGGCTATTATTGTAAGTACATTATCTGGAGGAGATGAAACATCCTATCGAATGCAGTTTGGTAGGAATGGTATTAGTAGAGCTTATTGGTATGATGATGAAAGAATTGTATATTTAGCAAGCAGTACAAAAAGATTTTTTGAAGATAAAGAAGCAATTCCAATTTCAAGTGGATATTATATATCTGATTGGGATGGCAGTAATATTATTACAATCAATCATAGTATAATTAATATATTACCTAATGAACCAGATTATGTCTTAACCCAATATGGGGAAGATATATATAAACTAAACTTCAAAACATCTGAGGAGGAAAAGATTGTATTTGGCCCTATATATGCCAGAAATTACAAAATGGATAAAAATGGGGTATTCAGATATGCCAGTGGAGGAGGTAATTCGATCTGGTCAAATACAGTAGTAAGAAGCAGCTACTATAGAAAATCAGAGAGTGATGATTGGGAAAAAATCTATGATAAAACAATCCATCTTGGAACAGGAAAAATTAATGAGGATTACTTTAATTCTAAATGGCGTTTTTTAAGCTTTTCAGAAGATCCAAATCAAATTTATATAATTGCTATAGATGAAAATAATAATGACGCGTTATTTTTATATGATGTTAGTGAGAATAGAAAAATAAAGAAAATAGCGGGTCATGATAAATTTGATATTATTGATGCAGATTTTGATGAAAATTATCAACTTGAAGCGTATTATTATAATGGTGATTATCCTAAACGTATCGCTGTCACAGAAAGAATGAAACGGCTAGATAATATTTTTGAAAGTAATTTTCCAGATGCTTTCGTCAGAATTCAAAACCATTCAAAGGACAGCACCAAATATATTATCAGAGTTTCCTCACCAACTGATCCGGGGAGTTATTACTTGCTGGACTTCAGAACCGGTAAAATAATTATGATAGGCTACATTTTTAGAAACTTGGATGTGGAAAAGTTGTCTCCAGTAACAGCGGTTACATATCCAGCACGTGACGGTCTACAAATACATGGGTATTTGAGTGTACCCAAAGGGTCATCAGGAGAAAATATGCCGACAATAATTTTGGTAAACTCAGATATGACGTCAAGGTTTTATTGGGGTTTTAATACTTGGGCCGGTTTTCTAAATTCTAGGGGTTATAACGTCTTGCAGATAAATCAGCGTGGAACATCCGGCTATGGAAATGATTATACTATGGCGGGTTTTTTTGAGTTAGGTGGTGCAATGATTAATGATATTAATGATGGTGCCGACTGGATGATCGAGCAAGGTTATGCTGATCCAAATAAAATATGTATTATGGGAGATGATTTTGGTGGATATTTTGCGCTTCAAGCTAATATTAATAAACCGTCATTCTACAATTGTACTATATCAATTAATCCAATAGTTAACTTCGTTAACTTTGTGAAAATTAGAAAAACTAATTATATTGAAAAACGTGGTATGGATTTTAAGGCAATGTCCCCATATTTTCGTACTGATGAATATAAGACGCCTTTGCTTTATTTGCGAACTCCTAAGATTGGATACACATTTGGGTTTCTTTTTCCGGGAACAATGGGTCGCTATGATTATTACTTATATGAAAAGTTTTTAAAAAAGCTCAAAAAAAGTTACGCCGATGTTGATTATATAGACTTGAGAGATCAGGGGGAAAAATATACAGTAAAATTTTATCAGGAAATTGAAAAATTTCTCGCCAAACATTTAAAGGAACCTTGAATTGACTGAAGCCGCCGATATTTTCATTATAGGTGGCGGTATTAATGGCTGCGGTATAGCGGCGGATGCCGCTGGGCGGGGACTTAAGGTTATATTGGCCGAACAGAATGACCTGGCCAGCGGCACATCATCGGCAAGCACCAAGCTTATTCATGGCGGACTTCGTTATCTTGAATATTTTGAATTTCGGCTTGTTCATGAGGCGCTGACCGAGAGGGAAGTGCTGTTGAATGCGGCCCCTCATATCATTAAACCGATGCGGTTTTTATTGCCGCAGAAAGGTCTTCGGCCGGCATGGTTTCTGCGTCTTGGGCTGTTTATTTATGACCATCTCGGCGGGCGAAAAATATTGCCGCCGACAAAAACGGTTTCCTTAAGAAATGAGCCATTCTCAGGCGTTCTGGAGCCGGGATATAACAAGGCCTATGAATATTCCGACTGCTGGGTTGATGATGCGCGTCTAGTTCTTTTGAACGCCATGGTTGCCCGTGATCATGGCGCGGAAGTCCTGACCCGCCATAAATGTGTGAACGCCGTACGTGAAGACGGATTATGGCATGTCAGGTTACAGGACCAATTCAATAATCAGGAAAAGTTGATAAAGGCTAAGGTTATTGTTAATGCCGCCGGTCCCTGGGTTGATCAGGTCCTTAGCGATGTTTTTCTTCATCATGACAGGAAAATGATCAGGCTTGTGAAAGGTAGCCATATCATCATCAAGAAATTATATGATCATGACCGTGCCTATGTTTTTCAGGGCAAACAGGGTCGGATTATTTTTGTCATACCCTATCAGAAAAATTTTACTTTGATCGGGACTACAGATCAGGATTTTAAGGGTGATCTGTCAGATATACATATCGACCAGAGCGAAATTGAGTATTTATGTGAACTCGCCAATGATTATTTTCAGAAAGATATTTCGCCTGAAGATGTGATCAGCCATTATGCCGGTGTTCGCCCGCTTTATGATGACGGCGCAAGCAAGGCGCAGGCGGCGACCAGGGATTTTGTCCTAAATCTTGATAAGAAAAATGCCCTGCTGAATATTATTGGCGGAAAAATCACAACTTATCGGGCACTGGCGGAAAAAAGCCTTGATCAGTTAAAGCATTTTTTCCCCGATATGCCAGGACACTGGACGGCAGGAAGTGCTCTTCCCGGGGGCGATTTTAAATTCGCGGACTATGATCAAAAATATCAGAAATTCTGTGTTGATTATCCGTTTCTAAAACCGGAAATGGCGGCAAGATTATTTCGAAGTTATGGAACGCTCGTCTGGACCGTTCTTGATAATGTGAAATCGGTTGAAGATTTGGGGCAATATTTTGGTGGAAGCCTCTATGAGAAGGAAGTGGACTATCTGATCAGAAGTGAATGGGTTAAAACCGCCGATGACTTATTATGGCGTAGAAGCAAACTTGGTCTACACATGTCTGATAAAGAGATAAAGTCGCTTAAAAACTGGTTTAAAGAAATATGAAATTATTGACATAAACCGTTGTTCACAATTTTGTTTATTGCAAATTAAGCTTATTCCATGCACTGTGATTTGCGCAATATCGGGAGAATGGAGTAATGCGTCTTATCACATTAATTTTATCTTTAGTGGTTATTACAATGACAACAGCAATTGCCGCAGAAAAAATCGTCGTTGCCCACCGTGGGGCCAGTGGTTATCTACCTGAACATACTATGCCGGCTAAGGCGATGGCCTATGCCATGGGACCGGATTATATAGAACAGGATGTGGTGATGACCAAGGACGACAGACTGGTCGTGCTGCACGATCATTTTCTTGATCAGGTCACTGATGTACAGGAAAAATTTCCAAACCGCAAACGGGCTGATGGGCGCTATTATGTGATAGATTTTACTCTAGCTGAAATCCTGACCCTTAATGTGCTTGAGAGATTTCATATTGATGAAACCGGTAAAAAGGTTGCCTATTTCCCGGGACGTTTTCCCTTGGGCAAATCAATATTCAAAGTTCATACGCTTGAAGATGAAATTGAAATGATACAGGGACTTAATAAATCGACCGGGCAAAATATCGGAATATACACGGAATCAAAAAGTGCTGCTTTTCATCTGTCGGAAGGTAAGGACCTTAGCAAAGCCATTCTGCAGGCATTTAAAAAATATGGTTATGACAGCAAAAACAGCAACGCTTATTATCAGACTTTTGAATATGATGACCTGAAAAGGGTTCATGATGAACTTCTGCCAGAGCTAGACATGGATATAAAACTGGTTCAGCTTATGGGTGAAGAGGAAGAATATAATGATCTGATAACGAGAGACGGCCTCAAGGCCCTTTCTAAATATGCCGATGGTATTGGCCCAAGTATTTCCATGATCACCAAGGCCGATAAGAGTGCAGAAGGTTACCATATTACCGATCTGGTAAAAGATGCACATGATGCCGGGCTCGTGGTTCATCCATATACTTTTCGTGCGGAACGCTTTGCTATGCCAAAATTTGTGGGCAGCTTTGATGAGCTTCTGGATTTGTTTTATAATAAAATCGGCGTTGATGGCTTATTCAGTGATTTTCCGGATCGTGCCGTCAGATTCTTACATAAAAAATAAAAGGGATTAGTCATCATGATCGGATTTTTAAAACCAGCAGCACATATTGAGCCCATTGATGAGGCCAAGGTGGACGGTGAATATCGTCGCCTCAGGATACAGGTTTTTATAGGTATATTCATCGGTTATGCAGGATTTTATCTTGTCCGGAAAAATTTTACCTTGGCTATGCCATCTTTAATTGAGGAAGGCTTTTCAAAAACAGAATTGGGTTTTGCATTATCCGGTGTTGCAATTGCTTACGGCGTTTCCAAATTTATCATGGGCAGTGTATCTGACCGCAGCAATGCCCGTTATTTTATGGCGCTTGGCCTTATGGCATCAGCGCTGACGATGATTATGATGGGAACGATGGCCTGGGCCACTAGTTCGGTCGCCATAATGTTCACATTACTTCTTATCAATGGCTGGTTTCAGGGTATGGGCTGGCCACCTTCGGGCAGGGTGATGGTCCATTGGTTTTCGCCATCGGAGCGTGGGACAAAAATGGCGATCTGGAATGTCGCCCATAATGTTGGCGGGGGCATGGTTGGCATACTGGCAATCTGGGGAATGAAGATTTTTAATGATTATCATTCGGTTTTTTACTTTCACGGTATGATCGCCGTAACTATTTCCCTATTCATTCTTTTAATGTTGCGTGACACACCACAGTCACAAGGACTGCCAACGATCGAGGAATATCACCATAATTACCCGACCGCATTTAAATATAATAAAAGCCATGAGAAAGAATTTTCAGCGAAAGAAATTTTTCTGGAATATGTGCTGAATAATAAGCTTTTATGGGCAATTGCCGTAGCAAATGCCTTTGTTTATCTGGTTCGATACGGGGTGCTTGACTGGGCGCCAACTTACCTTCGCGAAGTCAAGGGTTTTTCATTTGATGACAGTAGCTTAGGCTATACTTTCTATGAATGGGCAGGGATTCCGGGAACCATTATATGTGGCTGGATATCGGACAGATTTTTTAAGGCTCACCGTTCTCCGGTTCTGGTAATTTTTATGGCAATTACAATGATATGTGTATTGGTTTATTGGCTTAACCCGGCAGGTAACCCGGGCCTTGATATTGCCATGTTGATAGCAATAGGTTTTTTTATATATGGTCCTGTTATGCTGATTGGTCTTTTTGCGCTTGATCTTGTCCCGAAAAAAGCTGCGGGAACTGCCGCCGGTTTTACCGGACTTTTCGGATATGTTGGCGGGACAGTATCAGCCAATATTGCTATTGGTTATGCAGTTGATATGGCGGGGTGGGACGCCGGTTTTATGCTAATTGTCGGGTCCTGTATCATATCGATAATCCTGGTATCACTTACCATGAAGGCAGAAAAAGACGCCCGAAGCTAAGCCCGTAAAATTCTCAATTTAATGAGCATTTTTACTAATGAAACCGACGAATACGGTCCCGATTAAAATTTGAAGATCAAAAAATAATGACCAGTTTTCGGCATAATAGACATCATATTTTACACGGCTTTCCATTTTATCTACTGTGTCAGTGATGCCTCGAAAGCCATTAATCTGTGCCCAGCCGGTAATGCCGGGTTTTACCCGATGACGGGCGAAATAACCGTCAATAACCTTTGCATAATCTTCGTTATGATCAACCGCATGGGGGCGGGGGCCCACCAGTGACATGCTGCCATTTAATACATTGAAAATCTGTGGCAGTTCATCCAGGCTGGTTTTTCGGATAAATTTACCGACCCTGGTAACCCTTGCATCATTTTTGGTGGCCTGTTTGGTTTTTCCTTCCTGTGCCGGATTGTGGGTCATGGATCGGAATTTATAAATTTCGAATATTTTATTGTTATAACCATATCTTTGTTGGCGGAAAATAACAGGTCCAGGACTTTCAATCCAGATTGCAGCGGCAATAACTATCATTAATGGCGCAAAAATGACAAGGGCGATTAAGGAAAAGATAATATCTTCAACTTTTTTGATAAAAATCATCCAGTCGGAGAAGGGGGTCTTGACCACTTCTATCATCGGGATGCCGATAAAATGATTGGTTGAGGGCTTATAGGGTATGCGGTAGCCGACCAGATCGGAACTTAAATAGATATGAACAGGCAATTCCCGAAGTTTTCTGGCGATGTTATATAGCCGGTCATCAGCACTCCAGGGAAGGGTGATGATGACATCATCAACTTCATTATTCCTGATATACCGGGTAAGTTCATCAAGATCGCCTAGCACCGGATAACCGCGTACTTCCGGTCCTGCCCGTTCTTTACGGTCATCAAATATGCCAATGATATTATTGAGCTTTGGGTATTCACTTTCAATTTTATCAATGAGCATTTCAGCACGGCGATCACTTCCAACTATGATAACCTTTCTTGAGAAAAACTTTTTACTCGCCATTTTTATTATGACGTAGTACCCGACAATCCGTCCCATAATCACCAGGAAAATTGAGCTGGTAATAAAATAATAAACCCATTGTTTATTAAAATAATCGGTCACGGAAAGAGAAAAGGCGATTGAAATAAACAAGCAAAATGCTGTAGCCAAAACCACAATAAATTTTAGCATATTCTGATATGGGTTTATAAAGGTTTCAAATGTATAAAGGCTGGCAAAATGGGATAGGAACCAGGAACAGAAGACGACAAAAATAATAGCAGATGAATAAATTTTTGAATTTATAACTGAAAAATTGAAAATCAGGTAATAACATATAGCACCGCTCACTATTATCCATAAACCATCAAATATGACATAAAGCACGGTCAAAACAGCATTGGAAATAGGAATATTTCTAACTGTCCCGTTTTTTTCTTTGGATTTTGTTTTATGTTGCCTCAAAAATATTACCTTTTAATTATCTAGCTCTAAATAACCAATAAAATTTTAGTGCTATATTATGCTCAGTTCATGAATAAGCAATTAATAGTTCCTGTTTTTTTCAAAAGACCTTAATAAATGAACAATAGTTAAAATTTATAAAAAATTTTATGTTCAAAAGATTCATTTTGCTATATAAGTAATTGCTGTATGACATATTGGTTATGTGATTGAAAAAAAACATGTGTCCCAAAGTAGGATTGGTAATTTAAAACTGTTAAAAATCTTTACAATTGGGTATGTTGGTTATCTATAAACCATGATTAATGTGTTGAAAATAAAGGATAAAATAAAGTTGGCATGATTATTGCTATTATTATGTGTGATAAGTTTGGTAATAAGT
Source organism: Kordiimonadaceae bacterium (assembly GCA_024236295.1). GTDB lineage: Bacteria > Pseudomonadota > Alphaproteobacteria > Sphingomonadales > Emcibacteraceae > Pseudemcibacter. Next base: position 189,770 of record JACKKT010000001.1, read on the forward strand.
TTTAGCCAATTATTATAAAAAAATTCGAAATAACCGTTGAGGAACGAAAGTTATGTTTAAAAAATTATATATTGTATTAAGTGCTCTTGTCGTATCGACTTTTATAGCGGTAAGTGGTGCACAGGCCGTATCAGTAGATCCGAGCTTTTTTGCAAGTTACAATAACGATGTTGGTGTTGGTCAAGGCGGGACTGCGATTAATGATGTTTATTCATTTACAGCGTCCGAAGACACAAATCTCAGCTTTGCAGTAAGTGTGAACCACCCTACAGCTCTAAATAATTATGGTATTAAAAACCTGACCCTTACATGGGATCTGGGTGGTGTACAGATAGTTACAAATGGTTTGGGCGTAATGCTTTCTAATCCGTTTCCTGAGTTCTTCCATGCTTTGACAACAGGTCAAACTGGTACAATGACTGTAACAGGTAACTTCCTGGCAAACGGTGGTGGTTATACACTAACAGTGGCTGCTGTTCCACTGCCACCTGCATTGATTGCCTTCTCTACAGCGATGCTTGGTGTTGGCTTCCTTGCTCGCCGCAGAAGAAAAACAAAAGCTGTATTTGCATAATTAAATTCCTCCCGGGGCGTATAACAAATGTTATACGTCCCCGGTTACGGGTTTATTTTTTGGCTAATAGTATAATGTCAGGTGTTATGCGCCTGATTTTTTTGCGTTTGGATACTTTATTATTTCTGTATGGATGTGGTATTTTACAGGAATTATGAGTATTTTTTTCATTTACGCCCTTCAGACTGATAATAATTTTCAATTCTTCAGTCTTTATACCCACTTAAAATTCTATAGTCTGTTTGAAAAATTAATTTTTAGCTACTTTCAGTAGCATCATTAATAAACGAAACCTGCAAAAATGAGTAAAAGTAATATTTTTAAAAGAAAAGAAAAAAATGATAATTAGCAAATGTTAATTATTTTATTTTATAAAAGGGCAAAATATTATAACTTAGAAAAAAATATAAAGAGAACTGGTTGAAATATAAATGAAATCTATATCGCTGCTTATATTGACTATTGCTGGATTGTTAGTTGGAACATCATCACTTCAGGCTCAGGCGCTGACAGGTTACACCTTAAATCCTGGTGATCAGTTGCATATATCTGTTTGGCGGGAGGATACATTAGATAAAGAAGTTACAGTTCTGCCAGATGGTCATATTACTTTTCCGCTTATTGGCAGTGTAAATGTTGTTGGAGTTTCTAGCGTCGAGCTAGAGAAAATTATAGAAGATAAGCTTTCCGATACTATTCCAGGAGCTGAGGTGACCGTACTTGTTCTTTCCGTTACTGGTAATAGAGTATATGTAATAGGAAAAGTCTTAAAGCCGGGTGAATTCATAATGAGTTCAGAAATGACAGTGGCCCAGGTTTTAAGCCTTGCCGGTGGGTTGGATCGGTTCGCTGATGGTGGCGGAATCAAAGTTCAGAGAATTGAAAATGGGAAAGTTAAGTATTTTCAATATAATTATGATGATTTGCTATCCGGAAAAACAATTGATTCAATGAGCTTTATTTTAAAAGCAGGCGATGTAGTCATAGTTCCATAAAATACATTAAATTCAGATAAGGGTGATCAAAAGTGTCCAGAAAAATAACAAATAATAAAATAGCAATGAAGCCTGCCTTTCAAAGGTTGTTTCTTGGTGTTTGCTCTGCAGCCTTATTTTCGGCCCAGATTGCAACCGCCGCTGAAACAGATGCTACATTTGGACTCTCTGCTGAAGGGTCATATGATGATAATCGTTACCTGAGCAATACCAATAAACAGTCCGTCTATATTTTAAATATAAGACCAACAGTTGGTTTGACTATAGAAAATGAAGGATCACAAACAACCTTTACGGCCTATGGCGCCTATGCATTGTCATCGGATCAGGCAGTGCAGAAAGACAGGTTTAACTTTGGTGCGGGTGTGAGCGGTGTTTATGAATATGAATATTCAACATTAACATTGGGTGGCGGGTTCGACCGTCAATCTGTTTTTGAAACTGAGTTCCTTGATACTGGTATTTATGCTGGTAATAATGGATGGAGAGATCGGGGAAATGCTTCATTCGGGTTAAAAACCAGTTTAAACGAAACCTGGTCATTAAGGCTTTCTGATAGTTTTCAAATTCTCGACTATTCAACAATAAACTATAATAATTATTGGAGTAATGTTGTCGGCCTTGGGGTGGATGTGGCCCTTAATGAGAGAACGTCCCTGGTTCAGAATTTCTCATACCTTCGTTATGAACCCGATAATATATTTATGACATCGTTAAACAGCTACAGTTATTTAGCTGGACTAAGTTATGAACTTGATGAAAATACACTTGTCACTGTGACCGGAGGGGCAACATATCTTTCGGGTGATTATCGATGGAGCGCTATTTTTGAGTTAAGTCACCAGCTAGAAAATAATCTTTTTTCAGTACGGGGTGCCAGAGAATTACTGCCAAGTGGTCTTGGTGGTGTAAGACAATCAGATTCTGTTGAGTTTGACTCTACTTATAACTATTCTGAGTCAGTTAATATGGGTATTTCTGCATCATGGCGCCGCAGTAAAGAACTAAATAATATCACACAGCTGGATAATGAATTTTTTGGAATTAGTCCCTGGGTAAGTTTTGAAGTAATGAGAGATTTGAACATAAGGCTGCGGTATCAGTTGCGTAGACAAAAAATTGGCTTGAGCAATGATTGGGGCATTTCAAATGTTTTCTCAATTTCCATAGCGTATTAAAAGGCTTGATTGAAATGGAATATTCTGAAGCAGAATTAACACTAAGAGATTATCTCGCAATATTAAAGCGAAGGTACCTTTATTTGATAATTCCGTTTGTGATCGTGCTAGCTGTTAGTATTGGTGTGGCGCTGCTTATGGCTCCGGTTTACCAGTCTACAGGTACTATTATGGTTGAATCGCAGCAAATCCCGGATAATTTTGTACAATCAACTGTCACCAGTTATGCCGATGAAAGAATTGGTGTGATTACACAACGGGTCATGATCCGGGAAAATCTTCTTAGAATTATTGATAAATTTAATTTGTTTGGTGATGACAGAAGAAGTGTTCCAGCATCTGATCTGGTGGAACGGATGCGCAATATGGTCTCTGTGGAAATAATTAGTGCTGACGTTCAAGGACAGAAAAATAATGGCAAAACGGCAATTGCCTTTAAAATATCCGTGGAACACAGCAAACCAAATCTTGCTTTTAGTGTTGCTAATGAATTTGTGACACTTTTTCTTGATGAAAATGTCAGAAACAGAATTTCCCGTGCTTCGGAAACAACGGATTTTTTGAATAACGAAACAACAAAGCTAAAAGACCAGCTTGAAGATATTGAAAATCAGGTAGCCGACTACAAACAGCAAAATAGCAGTGCACTGCCGGAGCATCTTGACCTTCGTATTAATCAGAGGGAGCGTGCTGTACGGGCGGCTGAGGATATTGATCTTTCAATTAAAACACTGGAATCTCAGAAAAGCCTGCTGGAAATTGATCTTTCCTCCAGAACCTATAGTACAGACAATGGACAAAGTGAAATTTCTGCCAATCCGGAACAGGAATTGGCCAAACTCGAAGCTCAGTTGGCCGAAAAGTCAACAATTTATGGCGATGCCCATCCGGATATTGTTTCCTTAAAAAGGAAAATCAGCCAGCTAAGAGAAAAAATTGCTTCCGGTGGCGGTAGTGATGATGGAAACTCACAAGAAATAGTTGGTGATCCGGTTGCCGCTAAAATACAGGCGCGAATTGCATCTATTGATGATACGATTAAATCTCAGCTGGCACTTAAAAAAGATTTGGAAAAAAATATTGCCGATCTTGAAAAAACTATCATCCAGACACCGCAAGTGGAAAGAGGACTTAGAGCTCTTACACGCAATTATGAAAATGCTTTGGCACAATACGAATCTATCAAAGCAAAACTTATGGATGCACAGCTTTCTGAAAGCCTTGAAGAGGAAAAGAAAGCTGAACGGTTTTTGGTTCTAGAGCCGCCAGTTCTGGCAGAAAAGCCGATCCGTCCTAACAGGCAGAAAATCATCATGCTTGGTTTTCTCCTTGCTATTGCTGCTGGTTTTGGTGCCATTTTCCTTATCGAGATGATTGATGGAAGCGTCTATGGAATGGCACGCCTTACCGAAGCTGTTCAGCAACAGCCACTAGCCAATATCCCATATATTGAAACGTGGGAAGAGACTACCCAGAATAAAAATAGAATAAAAATCATTGCAGGTTTTTCAGTTGCCAGTATTGTTTGTGCGCTGGTATTGGTGCATTTCCTATATTTACCGCTCGATATCTTCTTTTTTAAAGTTTGGTCGAGGATCAGTTGATTTCCAGAAAATTGAAAGGGAAGATTAATGGAGCGCATTAAGCAGGCAATTGAAAAAGTAAAAAAGCAGAATTTGGCGGCTGGAGTTACTTCCAAAAGTGGTAAACAGAAAAGGTCAAATAGCGCTTCAAAAGGCCTTGATGAATTTTCGTATGTAAATACGAAAACTGTTGAACTTGATCCTGCTCATTTGGAAAAAAACCGGATTATCGTTTATAATCAACTGGACGTGAAATCGACCATTTTTGATATCCTGAGAACAAAAATATTATCAAAAATGCAGGAAAACGGTTGGAAAACGATTGCAGTTACTTCGCCGACACAGGGCTGCGGAAAAACAGTAATTTCTGTTAATCTTGCTATTTCAATGGCAAGATATAATGATTATTCAATTATGCTTGCTGATTTTGATCTTAAAAAACCGGAAGTTTCCAAAAATCTTGGCCTAATTACCAAATATTCAATAATGGACTATTTTGATGGCAAGGTTGAGCTTGAGGATATGCTGGTTAATCCTGGAATTCAACGGTTGGTGGTCTTGCCAAATAACAAAGCATATAAGGATAGTTCTGCACTAATGTCGTCCAGAAAAATGACTTCATTTGTTGAAGAAGTGAAAGACCGTTATGCTTCCAGAATTATTATTTTTGATTTGCCTCCATTACTAGCCACTGATGATGCTATAGCCTTTATGCCAAATGTTGATTGTGTTTTGTTAGTCGTGGGCAACGGCATGTGTTCAAAATCGGAAATTGAAGAAAGTATGCGCCTTTTAAGCAGTAAGAAGCTACTGGGTACTGTTCTTAACAAATCCGATGATGAATGGCGTGGATATACCTGACGCCTTTTATCTTCGGTTTGTTTCCATAATATGGTTGAGTATTTCTGTTTTGGCTATCCTGATGAAAGCGCAGGCCAGCCCAAGCAAGCTCCAGTAATATTGTTGGGAAATACTAATACTGCTCATAGTAAATATCGTAACCATTACCCCAATAATTGTAGAAAATAATACTCTGTCCATAAGAAGCAGATCCCTGAACTTTACATTTTGTTTCAGAATGGGCAATAACTTGTACATTTTATAAAGAATGGCTGCGAAGATTGATAAAAACAGGCCAAGCCCTATCAGCCCGTTTGATAGGGCAATCTGTAAATAGCTATTTACGATATCAATAATCCCTTCACCTTGTCTCATAGATTCCATTTCGGGAGTTTCAAGATAATTAGCTGAGCCAAAGAATGGGTTTCTTTTTATAACTATCCATGATTGATCAAGTAGTCTTTCGCGGTAACTAATTGTGCTAACCGCATGAATATTCTCATCACTGCTGACAAATGGAATGAGCTCAATAAAACTTTTCCCCATCTGGGTTGTTGATAACAGGGCCAGAATTAAAAAGCTGGCAAACAAAAATTTTGTTAATTTTCCGATGGCTTTTTGCCCGGTAAGGAAAAATACCAGTATCATTGCAACCGCTCCTACCCAGGGCCCTCGTGATAAACTGGCTAGGAGGCTTCCAATAAATACAGTAACGCCAAGCCAATATTGTTGTCGTAGTTTCTTTTTTTCTTTCGGGTAAAAATATAAGAATAATCCAAGCCCAATTGCTGAAATATAGCCAAGCACAATTGGATGACCCAAAGCCGCAGAGGCGCGTAACAAATTATTTCGGCTAAGATAATTGCTAACACCCCATTTCAAGCCAAGGGCATTAATCGCCCCATTATAAAGATGCCAGCCTTTTAAGGTTTCAGCAATACCAATGACGGACTGGAGAAAAATACCCAGAATAGCTGCAAACATAATTTTCTTTAGATCAACTGTATTATGCACAGATTTGCCAACAGCATAAAAGGGAATAATGGTAGCTAGTGCAGTAATTGTGCTAAATCTGAGAGCATTGGTTGCACTTGTATCTCTGAAAGCAATAGCAGTGAGCAGTAAAAAATATAGAAATGCGAGTATATTTACCGATTTTGTGGCGTTCAAACCCCGTCTACTGGGTATCAGTAGTGGCACTAACAAAGCCAGAATAATGACATGATGCGGTCCGGTATAAATAAAATAATTGATTATACCAAAACCAGGTACCATAACCGTAGCGGCAGGAATTGAAGGCAAAAGCAAAAAAAACAGACATAGTTTAAGAATAGGTTTTTTTCTCGTCAGGAATATCAGAAAAATTGACACTATTACCGCATATATCCAGAAATTAGGGGCAAGAAATGCCAAAAAGGTTGTAAAAATCCAAACTGAAATCCAGATTTTAACGTCTCGTTTTAATCCCTCTGATGATGAATAGCGTAAAAACAGAAAAAGTGGAACGCTGACAATAACAGCAATAAATATCAGCGCTCTAATTTCTTCTGACATTAAATTCCAGTCCGTTAATTAAATTAATACTACATTGATATATAAAGTTAACATTTGCAATTATATATTGGTAATTGATGTTATATATGAGCCAGATAAACAAAAGTCTAATGAATAAAAATTTAAAGCGGGAATGAATTCCAAACATGGAAAATAGGTTGGAAAATAATAATAACCTGTGGTCGCGTGTCATAAAAGCCGGTCTTTGGGCACTAACAGGCTTTGGCATGAGCCAGGTCATTAGACTGGCAAATAATCTGGTAATGACCCGATTACTTGTGCCGGAGATGTTCGGAATTATGGCATTGGCCCAGGTTTTTTTGTTTATGATGACGTTGATTTCAGATATTGGCATCAAGCCCAGTATTATAAGAAGCAAACGCGGTGATGATCCTCATTTCTTGAATACGGCCTGGACCATTCAGATCATAAGAGGCGCTATTATTACGGCTCTGGTGTTATTGGTTGCCCTTATTATTAAAGTCGCCAATCAATATGGGCTTTTTTCTGAAAATTCGGCTTATACGGACCCTGAGCTTCCAATGATTATTGCAGTTATGTCTTTGACGTCGCTGATTAATGGGTTTTCATCCATTAACATTATCATCGCCAACAGAAAAATGCTGTTGGGCAGACTGACAATCATTCAGATTATTTCACAGATTACCGGTATTTTTGTCATGATCGGGTGGGCCTTATTTATTGAAAGGTCAGTGTGGGCACTGGTATCAGGAGCCATCGTATCTTCCTTAATTTTAACAATTCTGTCCCATACGTCATTTCCCGGCAAAAGAAGCAGAGTGGAATGGAACAGTGATGTTTTCTGGGAAATATTCCATTACGGTAAATGGATACTTGTTTCCAGCCTGATATCGGCTTTTCTGGCACAGGGTGACCGGCTGATTCTGGGAAATTTGATATCTGGTGAAATGCTTGGCATTTATGCCATTGCCTATTTTCTGGCATCTGCAGTTAATCAGGCTATTTTAAATTTAAATATTACGGTTTTTTTTCCGCTGTTTAGTGAAATCAATCGTAATAATGAAAAGGATTTAGCCTCAATTTACTATAAAGTCAGGCGGGTGTCTGATGGCATTTCAATGTCTTTGGCAGGTTTTTTATTTGTTTCCGGAGGAACAATTGTAAATTTGCTTTTCGATCAGCGTTATCATGATGCAGGATGGATGCTGTCGGTATTGTCATTTTCCCTTATATTCACAGGGACGAGCATTTCCAATGCACTTTATTTTTCAGTAGATAAGCCAAAATATCCATCATTTAAAGCAATTATTGATACAGTAATATTGCTAGGCGGGTTGCCGTTTATTTTTAAAATCGGCGGATTTGAATGGGCTGTCTGGCTTTTGGCACTTTATTTAATTGGCAGTTTACCAATGGATTTATATCTCAAAAATAAACTTGGGATCTTAAATATTGTAAAGGAATTTTATATGTTGCCTATTATGCTGGTGGGCGGCGCAGCGGGATATATATTTAATAAAATGGTTTCGTTGATCGTATAGAATATTCAAAATTCATTTAAAACGATGATTTATTTAATCAATTCGCCTATATAAGCAAAGCATATTAATATAAATGAAAGAAATCCCTACTATTAATAGGGATCAAAGATCATAAGCGTATGAAAGTCTGAAAATGTTATATGAAACCCAGTTTGAAAATATCTTTGACGCCAATGATGATATTGATCTGAATAGCTATGAAAAGCGCGTAAAAGAATTTTTAACTACGCTGCGTGAAAAGCGTAAATATGGTAATAGCAGACGAAAATTTTTATACCCCTATCTTCAACTGCCGAGTGAGCGGGATGACCTTACAGACATTCGCAAAACTGCAGACAGAATTTCAAAAAGATTTAAGGATGTAGTGGTGCTTGGCACAGGCGGATCAAGCCTTGGTGCACAAATGCTTGTCGCGCTTACCGGCGAACAACTATATGTGCCAAACGGCAAGGCGCGTATTCACTTTCCCGATAATCTTGGTCCCCACACAATGCATCAGCTGATTTCGGAACTGGATCTGGGAAATACCCATTTCCTGGTCATTTCCAAATCCGGTGGGACGGCAGAAACAATAGCCCAGATGTTGGCCTGTTTTTCATATATGAGGGCACTTGTTGGTGATAACGAAGTTCAGAACCATTTTACCGTCATTGTACAGCCGGGAAAAAGTTTCCTTCATGATTTTGCAGTTAAATGGCGACTCCCTATACATTATCATGACCCAGATCTGGGGGGACGGTTTTCAGTACTGTCAATTGTCGGACTATTACCAGCCATGATCGTCGGGCTTGATGTTGTTGCCTTGCGCGATGGTGCACAACAGGTTCTCACCAGAATGATGAATGCAGAGAAAATAACTGAAATGGCCCCGGCAATGGGGGCTATTGCCGTTTATGAATTACAGAAAAGCCGCAATATTAATATCAATGTCATGATGCCGTATGAATGCCGACTGACAGGTTTTTCAAACTGGTATAAGCAGCTTTGGGCAGAAAGCCTGGGGAAAAAAGGCAAGGGTACCACACCTTTCAGCGCGCTTGGGCCAATGGATCAACATAGCCAGCTTCAATTGTTTCTTGATGGCCCAAATGATAAATATTTCACTGTTATAACCGTTTCAAGCAAAGGTGAGGGACCAACAATTGATTCAATGTTGATCGATGATAAAGATTTTAATTTTATGGCTGGGTCTACCATCGGTGATCTGGTAGAAGCAGAAGCAGACAGCACTGTAGAAGCCCTGGGGGAGCGGGGAAAACCCATTCGGCAAATTAAGATCCGTGAAATTAATGAGCGTATATTAGGGGCGCTGATTATGCATTTCATCCTGGAAACAATCATAACAGCCGAACTGCTTGGGGTTAATCCGCATGATCAGCCATCTGTTGAGTATGGAAAGAATCTGACAAAGGAATATTTATCGAGACTTCATAATGTCAATCAGACTATATCAGTTCCCGGTGCCAATTTATTACCAATAAAGAGTGGAAAGACTACATCCGCAGCAAATAAGGGGAAAGAAAAATGAAGCCGGTAAGAAAAGCCGTTTTTCCGGTCGGTGGAATGGGTACAAGATTTCTACCAGCAACAAAATCAATGCCCAAGGAAATGTTACCAGTTGTTGATAAGCCGCTTATTCAATATGCGGTTGAGGAAGCAAGAGCCGCAGGAATTGAGGAAATCATTTTTGTGACTGGCCGTGGTAAAGCCGCCATCGAAAATCATTTTGATCATTCCTATGAACTTGAGGATATGCTGGCCAAGAAAAATAAAACTGAAATTCTGGATCAGCTGATAAATCTTTTACCAAATGAAGGCAGCATTTCCTATACCCGCCAGCAGGAAGCGCTGGGACTGGGGCACGCCATTTACTGCGCCAAGAATATAGTCGGCAATGAACCATTTGCGGTTTTGCTGGCTGATGATCTGGTCAATTCATCCACCCCTTGTCTTAAACAGATGATGGATCTTTATAATGAAAAAGGCGGCAATGTGGTGGCGATTGAAGAAGTGCCACGGGAAAAAACCTCAAACTACGGCATTCTTGATGTCGCAGGCAGAGAAGGAAAAGTTATTGAAGTCAAAGGGTTGGTAGAAAAGCCGGATCCAAAAGACGCGCCATCCAATTTTTCCATCATCGGCAGATATATACTCCAGCCGGAAGTTTTTAGCCACCTTGAGAAAAAAGTCATCGGGGCTGGCGGGGAAATCCAATTAACGGACGCGATGGCACAAATGCTGGGTCATATTCCGTTTCACGGGCTGCTTTTTGAAGGTGAGCGCTTTGACTGTGGGGACAAAACCGGATTTATTTTGGCAAACCTTGCCTTTGCAATGGATCGGGAAGAAATGCGGGACGGTATCAAAGACTATTTGGCCAAAAATAAGGACAGGCTTTAAATTGACCCTCGGTAAGAATGTTCTTTATGGATTATTTTGAAAAAATCAGAAAGAAAATTAAAAATCCGAAATCCGTAGAAGTTTTGACGGAGGATATGTTGTGGCAGAAACAGGGACCGTTGTTATGGAAAGCGATCAGGTTTGATGGAATGCCCGCCTTTTATCCTGTTTATCGATATAAAGACTATTATTCCTATTCGCCACTGGCTCTTATACTTCATAAAAACACTCTCCATTTAAACCGGGAGGCTGTCAAAAAATTAAACGCAAAAGACTTTATTTTGCTCGGCCACGAAACACCTATTGATCTGGATATTGAACGGATTGGGGCGTCACATGGATTTACAGAAAAAATTACGGATGCTGATGACTATTGCCGTATGCTGGTTGAAGCCATTAAAACGGACATTGCTGAAATTGAAAAGCGTAACCCCGGGTTTATCAATGTGATTATGTGCGGGGGCAAGGATAGCCTTAATCTGCTTTTGCTGCCCTGGCAAAATCCGGTCGTTGCCTATAGTGCTGAACCGAATTATCCGCTGGTGTGCGACTTTGTGAAAGATAATAATCTTGATATAGAGGTCCGCCTTCTGGAAGACAGTTTTGACGAAAACTATCTGCAGGATGAAATTGCAGAATTATACTGCAGGCTTGATAGCGTTCATTGGCGATGGGGACACCATATTAAAAAAATAGCTGACGATTATTCGAAGAAGCTTATTATCTGGAAAGGGCAGATGGCTGATGCTTACTTCGCGCCAAGGTGGAAGACTTATATTTATCCGGAAAACGAACCTAGGCTCTTTTTCTGTAAAGTTTATAATAAACTGTCACCCTATCTGCCCATGTTTTTATCCGTTCCTTTCGGACACTTGATAAGCAGGATGGTTGCGGATACAGTATGGAATAAAGGGGCGATTTCGCAGGGGGATCATATGGCCTTTATCAGGGCATTAACGGATACTCTCGTATTATCGGCATACCATGGAAAAAATGTGCAGAAAGTCCTGTCATCTGTTGATCTGGCAAAAGCGGTTCAAAAGGATGTCAGAATGAAAATAGGGGAAATGCTTCATGGAAAACCGGTTATATATCCATCCAGTAACCCGTCGCCGAAATTGTCGGACTTTAGGGCAGAGGCTCATAAACCGGAAAAGTTTATTGGCCTGTTAAAAAAGCATGGCGTGGATATTATCGGGCAGAATGGGTTATCAGGAAATGGTCGCTGAATATATTGAAAATCTAAGACACAGGATAAAGGAGATCCGGCAGGTACCCTGCCTTACCGAAGAAATGGTATGGCAGCAGCATGATAATTATATCTGGCAGGCGGGAAAGTTTGAAGGGTTGCCGTCTTTTTATAATGTCTATCGTTATAAGGACTATTATTCATTTTCCATACTGGCGCTCATTGTACTTAAAAATTCTATGAAGCTCAATAAAACAGCTGTTGATACTATTTTTGCAAAAAATTTCGCAAATCACCCCGGAAATTACACCATTGATCAGGAAATTGTAAAAATCGGTGCGCCGCATGACTGCTGCTTTGACATAACCGATATTGATGACTATTGCCGTCAGACTGCAGACGCCCTGAAAAAAGACATTAAAATAATAGAGGATAAAAACCCCGGGAAAACAAATATTATTATGTGTGGGGGCAAGGATAGTATGAACCTGCTTTTGCTGCCCTGGCAAAATCCGGTCGTTGCCTTAAGTGCCGAGCCGAATTATCAACTGGTAAAAGAGTTTGTTGATCAAAATAATTTGAATATAGACGTTTTGAAACTGGATGATACCAATGACCGGGTCGAGCTTGATTATGAAATTGTTGAGGCCTGTTGCCGTGCTGATCTGGCCCATTGGCGATGGGGGGCAGATTTAAGGAAAATAGCTGAAAATTATCAGCATGAAGCCATTATCTGGAAAGGCCAGCTAGGGGATGTTTATTATACCAATAACTGGAAAAATTTTATTACCCCTTATGTGGAGCCGCAGCGGACAGTCAGGCGACTTTATAAAAAATTCTCATATCTCCTGCCGCAGTTTATAAATAGGAAAATTGGTCACAAATTTCAGCCGATTGTCATCCGGCGGGTCTGGGAAGTCTGTAGCAGTCTTCAGGGCGGACATATGTCATTTTTGAGAGGGCTAATGGATATGCTGGTTTTATCAGCCTATCATGGACCAAATATGTCTTCCCTTATTAAAAAGGCTGATCTTGGTGTCCTGTGTCAAAATGATATCAGGCCAAAAATCGGGAAAATACTTTTAGGTCACGATGTATTTTATCCTGAAAGTAATCCGACGCCGAAAATGTCAGCGTTTAGAGTGGGATTACATTTGCCGGATAATTTTTGCGCTCTTCTGGAACAGGCGGGTATTGAAGTTATCCGTGAGAACCAGTAAAAAATTTAAAACTATCAATATTTTAACCACTTCATTATAAAATATTCTAATGACAAAAAATGATGCAGTAACAGAGAGCGGCATGTTGAAAAATGCAGGGGTCGTCATTATTGGCCGTAACGAAGGTCAGCGGCTTAAAGCCTGTATTGCGTCAGTTTTAAATTCTGGTGTCAAACATATTGTTTATGTGGATTCCTGTTCGTCAGACGGCAGTGCAGAATTGGCAAAATCCTTTAAAATTGATGTGGTTGAGCTTGATCAAGAGTTCCCCTTAACCGCCGCACGTGCCAGAAATGCCGGTTTTAAATTTCTAAATGAAACTGTTGATGGACTTGTCTATGTGCATTTTATAGATGGTGATTGTGAACTGGACGAAAACTGGCTTGAAAATGCGATCAGGGCCTTTGAAGTTTCAACGGACGTTGCGGTCATTTGCGGGCGACTTCGTGAAAAATATCGTGAATTAACGCTCTATAATCGGCTTTGTGATATGGCGTGGTATATCAAGCCGGGCGAAATTAATTCCTGCGGCGGCATTGCCACCATCAGAGCAGATATATTCCATAAACATAACGGCTTTAATACAAACCTTATTGCGGGTGAAGAGCCGGAATTTTATCATCGCCTCAGAAAAGCGGGGCGTAAGATTATGTGCCTTGACGCGCCCATGGGTTTTCATGATGCGGCCATGATGCATTATAAAGCATGGTGGATCAGATCGGTCCGGACCGGTTTTTCATATGCCAATGCAGTGGAATGGGGGCGGTGGGCCAAAGAACGAAAAAGTCTGGTGATTTGGGGTGGACTTTATCCGCTTATCCTGATCGCTTCATTTTTGAAATATCCTTTACTGGCCCTTTTTATTCTTGTGCTTTTTCCCATTCAGATACTGAGAATTTATCAGGGATTGAAGATGCCTTATTCACCCGGGGACAAGTTTTTATATGCTACATTTTGTATGATTGATAAAATTCCGGAATTTTTAGGATTTTTAAAGTATCACTACGTTAAGATGAGCGGCAGCAAACAAAATATCATTGAGTATAAATAAAATTACAATATTGAAAGTCGGGAACAGGAAATAAATGTCTGAAGTATCAGCAGAAATACCGGATTGGAGCCGGGAGAAGCCAAGACGTTTCTGGGATCCCGGAAGGCGGTTACTTCGGGCAATCAGAAATTATCAGGCTTTGGAGCAGGGTAATAAAGGGTTTTTCACAAAAGTAGCACAAAAATATTGGGTCCTGTCCCACCGATTCTGGTCGGTGGTGACGGGGGCGGAAATTGATCTTAAGTGCAATATTGGTGGTGGGCTTCTTATCCCCCATCCAAATGGTATTGTCATTCATCCAGCTACGGTGATTGGCCCAAACTGTCTTATATTTCAGCAGGTGACATTGGGAACATTAACCGGCGGTGCCCCGAAAGTTGGCGGGCATGTCGACATCGGCTGTGGCGCAAAAATACTGGGGGAAATTACATTGGGGGATCATTCGCGGGTAGGGGCAAATGCCGTCGTGCTTTATGATGTTGCCCCAAATCAGACTGTTGTTGGCATACCCGCTACCCCGGTAAAGGCAGAGACAAAATAAATGGCGCTTAAAGAAAAAAATATCGCCTATCTGGCGCCTGCTATTCCGGCATTGTCGGAAACATTTGTCTATAATGAAATTTTTGCCTTGCGCGAACGGGACTACAAAATATTTCCCCTGTCAATTCACCGACCAGTGGATGTTTCAGAATCCATTAGAGAAAAAATGGGTCCTGTTCATTATCTTTATAAAGATGGGGTGATTATTTTTATTATGGCTTTTTTTCAGTGTCTTTTCACAAGGCCGATGGGCACTTTGAAGGCACTGGGACTGCTGATATCAGATTTTTTTCATGTAGGGCTCTTCAATCTGGCGGCTTATAAGCTGATTTATCAGTTTTTTGCTGCCTGCCGTGCGGCACGGTTATTCATCGTAAATGGAAATGAACATATTCATGTTCATTTTGGCAATGTGCCATGTCAGGTCGCTATGTATGCTTCGGCCATCAGCAGTATACCCTTTACAGTAACTTCCCACGCCAATGATATTTTTGAACATGGACTTCTTTTAAAAAGAAAAGCGGAGCGGGCGAAATATTTTGTCACCATTTCAGATTTCAACAGGCGCTTTTTATTGGAAATCGGTCTACCGGCGAACAAAATACGTATTGTGCGCTGCGGGGTCGATCTGAAATATGACGGGGCGGAAAAAAATACGAGCGAGAAAATCAGGCTTTGTTCACTTGGCCGCCTAGTGGAAAAGAAAGGGATGCTGACCTTAATTGACGCTGTAGCGCTCTTAAAAGAAAGAGGTGTCCCGGTATCTCTGTCCATTGCCGGCGATGGGCCGGAGCGGGGGCAAATTGAAAAAAGTATTGCTGAGAAGAATTTAACTGACCATGTGGAAATGATCGGTGCTCTTGATAATAAGGATGTGGGGCCATGGATGGCAAAACATGATATTTTTGTTCTGGCCTGCCAAAAGGATAAGAATGGCGACATGGACGGTATCCCCGTCGTGCTGATGGAAGCGATGATGCTTGGTCTATCGGTTATATCAACAAGGATATCGGGAATACCGGAATTGATTATAGATGGGAAAACAGGCCTGCTGGTTGAGCCGAAAGACGCTGAAGCACTGGCGGAGGCAATAGTAAAACGTGACATTCAGCATAGTCTTATTGATAATGCAGCAAATCATGTTCTGAGCGAATTTGGTCGCGATGTTAATATTGACAGGCTGGAAACGCTGTTTAACGAATAAGATGAGAATATGAGCTATTTAATTATATCACCCTGCCGGAATGAGGCAAAATTTATGCGCCAGACGCTCGACAGCGTTGCCGGGCAAAGCATATTGCCGACAAGATGGGTTATTGTTGATGACGGCTCAACCGATGAAACAGCGGAAATATTAGCCGAATATGTCGAGAAATTTGCGTGGATTTCGGTCGTTACCAATGAAAACCGAGGAAGACGTGCAGTAGGACCAGGCGTGATTGAAGCCTTTTATAAAGGCTATGGTAGCGTAAGCCCCAATGAATTTGACTATATATGCAAACTGGATATGGATCTGATCCTGCCTCCTGATTATTTCAGAATTCTGATGGAAAAGATGGCAGAAAATCCAAGACTTGGATGTTTCAGCGGAAAACCCTATTATATAGATGGTGACAAGCAGGTCAGTGAAAAATGCGGTGATGAAATGTGTGTAGGCGCCTCTAAATTTTACCGCAGACAATGTTTTGAGGAAATAGGGGGCTTTGTCAGCGAAGTCATGTGGGATGCGATAGATTGCCATCGCTGCCGATATCTTGGCTGGATCGCCTGTAGTAGTGATGATCCGCGGATAAGATTTATCCATCTTAGGCCAATGGGTTCAAGTCAGAAGGGCATACTTACCGGTCGGATGCGCCACGGATACGGACAATATTATATGGGAAGCAGTTTACTATATTTTATGGCAACCGCCGTCTACAGGATGGTGCGGCCGCCCTATATAATTGGCGGACTGGCAATGGCTTGGGGCTTTATTAAAAGCATGATTTACAGAAAGCCGCAACAATCCGACAAAAAACTGATTTCATTTATTAGAAATTATCAGCGACGGGCATTACTGGTTGGTAAAAAACAGGCCATTGATGAAATCAATGACGCTATGAAGCCAAAGTGGGAGAAGGCGCACCATGAAAGCTGATCGTGATATATATAACCTGTTGGGATTAAGTTTTGATGCCGTGACCATGGAGGAAACGGCCACAAAAATTATTGACGCTATCCGCAGCAAAAGAAAATTATTTTTATCGACCCCGAACCTGAATTTCCTGATTGCCGGTCAGCATGATGAAAATTTCAGAAAGTCTGTCCTTCATTCTGATCTAAGCATAGCTGACGGCATGCCGATTGTGTTTATGTGTAAACTGCTTGATATCCCCATCAGAAAACGGGTTGCTGGGTCCAGTCTTATTGATTTCCTTCAAGATGACGACCGTTGCAGGAAAAAACCGATAAAGGTTTTTTTCTTCGGCGGGCAGGATGGCATAGCGGAACAAGCCCATGAAATATTAAACGAAAAAAAATGTGGTCTGGAAAGTGTCGGGTACCTGAACCCCGGCTTTGGCAGTGTCGAAGATATGAGCAGTGACGAAATCATTGATGAAATAAATGAAGCGAAAGCCGATTTTATTATCGTTTCACTAGGTGCGAAAAAAGGCCAGGCCTGGATTGAAAATAATCGTGACAGTTTAAATGCTTATGTAATCAGCCATCTTGGGGCGGTTGTCAATTTCATTGCCGGGAATGTGAAGAGAGCACCAGACTGGGTACAGAACCTACATCTGGAATGGTTTTGGCGGATTAAGGAAGAGCCGGAATTATTCAGCAGATACTGGAATGATGGTTGTGCCTTTCTAAAATTGATTTTTAAAAATATTTTACCATACAGATCTCTGATCAAAAGGCACACCACCCGGTCAACACCGTATATTTTGCCGGTTTTTAAGAAAAGAACCGTAATATTAAAAGGTGATCTGACGATAGAAATACGGGACAGTGTCATAGCAATGTTTAACGAAATTATGAAACGGGAAGGTGACTTTGAGCTTGATATGACAAAAGTCGGCTATATTGATCCGTCTATTTTGGCCCAATTGATGCTATTTAATGAAGAAATGGAAAGCAACGGGCATAAAGTAACCCTGATAAATCCAAATAAATTAATAAAAAGAATATTTGATCTTAATTGTCTGGGTTTCAATATCAAAACAAATAAAACAAAATAAATCAATAAAATAGACAATAAACTTAATAATTTAATCGAGCCCACATACACTGTTTTTTTACTTTTCTTTGTGATAATCTCGTCAAATTATAAATCGTAATAAAAAATTAAAATGGATGAGTATTATTTCTGACACTACACACCCCAATATAATCAGGCAACATCCTGTTCAGTTTATTCTGCTTGGCGTCTCGCTGTTTTTCAGTCTGGCAGCATTCAGTGGCGGATTATTAAACCAGTATGGGCGCTGGTTGACACAGGATGAGTATAGCCATGGTTTTCTTATTCCGGCTATATCGCTCTGGATGCTCTGGGACAGAAGAGAGGCTCTTGCGGCTAGCATAGGCAAGCCAATGTGGGCTGGTATTGCTGTTATTCTGGTCTCCGGCTTTATGCTGCTTGTTGGGGAACTGAGCGCCATTTTTATTCTGGTACAGACGGGATTTATTCTTTCTCTTCTTGGTATCTCACTTGTATTTGGTGGCATGACGTTATTACGTCTGACAGCATTGCCAATTCTGTTTTTGCTTTTTGCGATCCCGATGCCTTATTTTCTTGATTCAATTATGTCCTGGCGACTTCAGCTTATTTCTTCGGAATTAGGTGTATTTTTTATAAGGCTTATGAGTATCCCCGTTTTTCTGGAAGGAAATGTAATTGATCTAGGCATTTATAAGCTTCAGGTGGTGGATGCCTGTAGTGGCTTAAGATATTTATATCCACTTACCAGTCTTGGGTTTCTGGTCGCATATCTGTTTAAAGCGCCATTTTGGCAACGCACGATTGTTTTTCTTTCGACAATACCAATTACAATTTTCATGAATAGTTTTAGAATTGGTATGGTTGGTGTTCTTGTTGAATATTGGGGTGGTGGAATGGCTGATGGTCTTTTGCATTATTTTGAAGGCTGGGTCATTTTCATGGCATGTGCAGCAATATTATGCGGTGAAGTCTGGCTTTTTACCAAATTTACCAATCAGGGTGATTTTTTTGAACTTTTTGATCTTCCGGAAATAGTAGCCAAGCCATTGAAGGCAGATGAAAAGGGTGAAAATATTTTACCTATAGCTATAACAGCCGGTTTTATGATTTTGTCGACAGTTGTTATTTTAAACATCACTGATCGTCAGGAAATTGTGCCAGAGCGCATGAGGTTTGTTTCTTTCCCAAGCGAAATTGATGGTTGGGAATCAAGAAAAACATATCTGGAACCGAATGTAGAAAAGGCACTTGGACTTGATGATTATATTTTAGCGGATTACAGATCCCCAATGCGCAGCATGCCTGTTAATCTATATGTGGCCTATTATTCATCACAAAGAAAAGGAATATCACCACATTCACCGAGAGTCTGTATCCCCGGGGGCGGATGGCTGATTACAGAGTTTGATCGCATTGAAATCAACGTTCGCGGACAAAGCGAGCCAATGCCGATAAATCGTGCTATAATCGAACGCGAGCGGGACCGACAGCTGGTTTATTACTGGTTTGATCAGCGCGGACATAAAATGTCGAATGAATATCTGATGAAATGGTATCTGGTAAAAGATGCCATTTTCAGAAACAGAACAGACGGATCACTTGTCCGTCTGACGACACCTATTTTTGAAGGTGAAGAAGTCCAGGATGCCGAGAAACGGATACAAACCTTTCTTGATGAAATTGCGCCGGATTTACCTTCTTATTTACCGAATTAACAAATTGATATGAGTACTGGAAAAAAAATGACCAAGCATATTGAAATTAAAGCAGTTAAAAAAACAGTCCGTGCCCTGATGATGGGTGTCTGTTTGATTGGCTTTGCTGCCTGTAGTTCACCGGAAGAGGTGAAACAGTCCCATTATGAACGCGGCATGGAATTGCTTGCCGATCAGGATGTGGTCAAGGCCAGTATCGAATTTCGAAATGCATTGCAGATTGATGATACATTTGTACCTGCCTGGTATGGTATGTCGCTTGTTGAAGAAAAGAACGAGGAGTGGGGCAAGGTCATCGCGCTGCTTAATAAAGTTATCGAGCTGGATCCCACCAATATAGAAGCCCACACCCGTCTTGGTACATTATTACTAATGGTTGGAGAGCTGGATAAGGCTGTGGAAATCAGTGAAGCTGCCCTTCTTATAGATAACCAAAACCCTGAAGTTCTGGCCCTTAGAGGGGCAACACTATTAAAGCTTGAAGATGCGAAAGGGGCGGTTGAATTTGCCAATAAAGCGCTCTCTATTGAGCCTGGTAATTTAAAAGCAATACAGATATTGGCGGCTGAGCGATTTGCAGCCAGCGATTATGATGGCGCCCTTAAATTTATTAATGATGCACGAGATAATCTGGCAGCTAATAAGGACCTGATGCTGATCACGGTTCTGATTTATGAAACGAAAGGTGATATTGACAAGGCGGAAGAAGTTTATAAAGAGCTGGTTGCCGCTTATCCTGACGATCAGAAAGTGCACCTGTCCTTTGTCAATTTTTATATTAAACATAATAATACCGATGCGGCAGAGAGGGAAGTCAGGGCAATTGCTGCTGCTGATCCGACCGATTACGAAAAAAATATTAATGTCGTTCGTTTTCTTAATTCCTACCGAAACAGTGCGGCAGCCGAAGCGGAACTAAACAACTTGATTGAAAGAGGTGTGGATGTTGTACGGTATCAGCTTGCGCTTGCGGAATTTTACCTCGGTAACGGCAAAAAGGATGACGCTAAAACTGTTCTTAATAAAATTGTCGACAGAACGGGCAGTTCCGAGGATGGTCTTATTGCCCGCTCAAGACTGGGACAGATGGCTATTGACGATGGAAATATCGAGGAAGCGTCCGATATAATTGCTGAAATTCTTGGCATTGATTCTAAAAATGTGTCGGCGCTTGAAATGCGTGGGGGAATTTCGCTTGCAAAAAATGATTATGATAACGCGATACAGGATTTAAGGATTGTGCTGAGTGAAACACCGGATTCCGTTCGCGCATCATTGCTTCTGTCCAAAGCGTATGAATTAAATGGGTCAATTGAACTGGCAGACGATACATTTGCAGATGCACTTCGTTATAGCAATGAGGACCCGTCTGTTGCTGTTGCGTATGCTGAGTTTCTGGTAAAACAATCAGCTGCACCAAGGGCGGAACAGGTTCTGATAGAAGCGTTGAAAGTGAATGCCAATAATGTTCAGCTATTAAAATCGCTGGCGCAGATCAAACTCATGCGTCAGGACTGGAGTGGTGCACAGGATGTGGCCAATATTCTAGAGCAGGTTGATAAGGATGATGAAGCCAGTACTGAAATTAAAGGGTTCGTCTATAGAGGCCAGCGAAATTATGATCAAAGCATTGAATCCTTTCAGAATGCCTATTCAAATTCCGGTGGAGCGAGCCGTCCGCTCAATTCATTGATTACGGCTTATATTCAGGCAGGAAAAGCGGGTGAGGCAAAAACATTCCTGAACAACCTGATAGCTGATGATGAAAATAATTATCAGGCCCTTGTCCTGCTTGGTCAGGTCAACATGGTTTCTAATAATAATGATGAGGCAGTAAAGTCATTTAACAGGGCCATTGAAGCTGATCCGACTAAAGACCCGGCATTTTCAAATCTTGCTGCTTATTATATCCGTCAGGATAATCTGGACGAGGCCATGAAAGTCATAGACCGGGGCATTTCATCCGTTGAAAATAATACTGGCCTTAAGCTTTATAAAGCCAACCTTTATGAGAGAGAAAAAGATTATGAAGGGGCAATTGCTGTCTATGAAAACATGTATTCACAGGATGCTACAGTTGATATTGTAGTCAATAACTTAGCCAGCCTGCTTTCAGAACACCGTACTGATAATGAAAGTATGCAAAGAGCACAGCAGCTGGCAGCACGCTTCCGTCAATCAACAATACCGCATTTCAAAGACACTCTGGGATGGATTTATTATAAAGTTGGTGATATACAGAATGCGACATCGGTATTACAGGATGTTGTGGAAAAGATGCCGAATAATGTATATTTCCGGTATCATCTGGGAATGAGTTATATGGCCGGTGACAGAAATGCAGCTGCTGCCAGAGAATTTGAAGAGGTTGTCAAGTTGGCAGAAAACCAGCCGTTTGAACAGCTTGACGAGGTAAAAGGGCTCCTTGCGGAATTAAAGCCGTAAGCGAATTAAGGGTAAGTTTAGGTTAAGATGTATAATGAATTTTATGGGCTGACAGAAAAGCCATTTTCGATACTGCCGGACCCTGATTATATTTATTGGGGAAAGAATCATTCGCTGGCTTTCAGTATGCTGGAATATGGTATTATGAATCAGGCAGGGTTCACCGTCATAACAGGTGAAGTGGGCTGCGGCAAAACAACCCTTATTCGACATCTGCTCAATAATATGAGTGAAAATCTTAACGTTGGCCTTATTTCAAATGTGCAGGATGACCGAGGGGACCTGTTACAATGGGTACTTCTAGCTTACGATCAGCCATTCGATGAAGTCTCAAGTGTGAAATTGTTTGACCAGTTTCAAAAATACCTCATTGCTGAATATGGCCGGGGCAGGAAAACAATTCTTATCGTTGATGAAGCACAAAATCTGGGGCTTAAAACCCTGGAACAGTTAAGGATGCTATCCAATATAAATGCTGATAAAGACCAGCTTTTACAATTGATTCTGGTCGGTCAGCCGCAATTGAAGGATTTACTGCAAAGACCCGAGCTCGTTCAGTTTTCGCAGAGAATTTCTTCTGATTTTTATCTGAAACCTTTTAATCTTGAAGAGGTGGAAGCATACATTGAACACCGTCTGAAAGTCGCAGGATGTAAAGAGAAAATTTTTGATGATGAAGCATGCACCTATATTTATATGGCCAGTAAAGGTGTCCCCCGTCTGATTAATATCATTTGCGACACTGCTCTTATTTATGGTTTTTCTGAAGAAAAAAAACTCATAACTCGTGATATCATTGAAAAAGTAATCGCCGATAAAGGGCGGCATGGAATTCTTCATTATTCTGAAGTTAATGAAAGCAAGACCAATAAATTATATGAAATTCCGGATTCACGTGATGGGCCAGCACTGATTATACATGACCAGAATCTGGCCAAATATCTGCTTAAAAAAGCTAAGCAGTAATTTTGCGCTGCCCGTAATATATTTTATAAAGCTTCATAAATGCAGCTCCAATAACAGATATAAACACAGAAATTGAAATCAGCAGTGAAATACTAGCAGGCAGGCCAAATGTCACAATCAGATCCCTTGCCGGGCGGACAAGCCCATGCCCGATATATAAAGGTAGGGATAGCAGACCAAAAATTGCCAGCATCTGAAAAATTAATCTTGAAAATGTACCATCATGCGAAGCTTCATTATATTTCAAGGCAGCCGACAATATGATGGTAATCACCCCAAAATAACAAATATTCATCCATATGGTCGCTACACCAGTTGTAAGCCATTCACCTGACTGGCCGGATTGGAATGACCAGAGAATACCGAAAAAGAGTGTGGCAACACCACTGGCAAAAAGGCCATTAGGGCTCTTTCCGGCGTTCACTAGTTTACGAATATAAATACCTAATGACAGACCAAGAAAGACGGTAGCGGTCATCAGAAAATAATTATATTTTGCTTCAATCATCAGACCACCCAACATCATAAAACCTTTAAGACCTTCACTCGTCGGAAGTATGAATTTTGCAATGATTGATGCACCAAACATGATGGCTGAGGCTGCCAGCGTTACTTCCGCCATATTTTTGAAGCGGCTTAAAATAAAATACCAAATAGGGACAGTCAGAACAGCCAGAAAATAATATAACAGGACGCTGAAGAATAAAGCAGCCGGTAGTTCGACATCAGGAATTATACCGGTTAACGTCATATTAAAATATCTGACAACAGCAAAAAGCCCGATACCGATGGCCAACATAATCAGCGCCACTCTAAGGTTTTTTATGGCTTTTTTATAATTGACTGAAAACTGATGAAAAATGAAAAATCCGGTACCAAGACCAAAAATAAGAGCAAATCCGGGTGTGCCCATACGAAATAACGGGTTGGTTATTTCTATATAATCAATTGAAAGCCTTTCAAACAATGCTGGCGACCAATGGATAAAAATCAGAATCATCATCATGATGCCGCGTGTAACGTTGATGGCTTCACTGGTTCGCGCAACGATCTTGGTATTAATAATAGTTTCATTTGTGTTGGATTGTTGGGAATCGGTTACTTCCGCAATTGATTTACCGTTGATAATATCATTGATGATGGCTTTATCGATCCCACTTTTTTCCATTCTAAGCATCAGATTAATGGTTGAAAGGGAATCACCACCAAAATCATAAAAACTGGAATGGATCGACACAGTATCAACGGCTAGTATTTCGCGCCAGATATCTATCAGCTCGCGTTGCTGGTCTGTCAGAATATTATTATTTTTTAGTGAAGTATCGTTTTCCTTTACAGTCGCTTCTTTACCTTCAGTCTTATTTGCAAATTTTTCAAGGTCTTTTCGCTTAATCTTACCGTTATCAGTACGAGGGATTTGATCAATTGCGACGATTTTAAGGGCATTACCAATTTGGATATTTTTGTTTTTCAATATCTCGTTGGTCGCTTTTTGGATGTCTTCTTTGCTGTGCTTGGTTGAAGGCTCATAGCAGACAATGATACCGTCTCCTCGGATTTTATCGGCAATGCGCCCAACAGCAATTTTATTTTTTTCACCAAACTTTTTACCAAGTTCAACCTCAATATATTCGGCGGCAATTTTTAATCCCCCGCAATTAATCATATCATCATTTCGGCCTTCAAAATAAAGCAGTCCGTTTTTGATTTTGCCCAGATCATTCGTATGAAGCCAGCCATCCTTATCGGTGAGGGGAATGATTTTTCCATCTACAAGGGCTTGTGTGGCAACATGAGGGCCTTTGATTTTTATTGTATCGTTTTCAGTAATAGCAATTTCAATTTTATCCAGGGCGCGTCCAACTGAAGAAAGGGCTGATCCTGTTTCCGTGGAAATATTCAAAAAAGTCGTTCTTGATGCTTCAGTCAGGCCATAGTGTTGAATAATTTTGGCTTTTGAAAATAATTTTTTTAATTCTTCTTTTTCTTCAGCACTCATATATTGGCTGCCAATTTCGATCCAATTTAGCTTTTCGCCTATATTTGCAAAAAGTTCTTTATTTTCAAGTATTAAACGCCAAAGACTAGGTACAGTCGAAATTGAATTAATCTCATCCTTTTGTAACATTTTTGCTATTTCCAGCGGATTAAACCCTTTTTCAGGAATAAAAGAGGCGCCGTTGACAGCGGCAACTGCGCGTAGCCGTGCTTGCCCGAAGGAATGTTTAAGAGGTACGCCAATATACTCACGGACGCTGTCATCAAGCTGCATAATTTTATTAAGACGGGTTGTCACATTGGCAAGATTTCTGTGGCTGATAAGTATGCCTTTTGGTTCACCTTCGGTTCCGGAAGTAAAAGATATCTGTGCTATCTTATCAAAATATAGTGGGATTTGTCTTTTCTGATACCACCCATATTTTTCTTTCGGCGTAATTATCTCGGAGAATTCGACGCCAGCAATTGATACAGCGTCTTCTGGACTATCAAGGGATATAACCAATTTCTGTTGCCTGTATGCCTTGAAGAGCTCCTCAATATAACCGATTGAATTAGAAGCAATTATTCCAACAGCGCTTAAGGGCGTATTCAAAGTCATTATGACAACTTCTCCCGTTTTTTGGGTGATACTAGCTATTTTTTAAGCGCAAGCCAATAGGAGTCTAACTTTTCATCAATAGAAATCTTATAAGATCCATTTTCATAACTTACAGGCATATCAAACTGCTTACCATACTTATTAATAAGGTAAAGTTTTAGACCAGCGGAGGCGGTGATCATTATTGTGCCTGAAGCAGGTTCAGATAAAAATGGCATCTTATTTCCAGGGGAAGGTTCCGTTCTTGTTGCCAGAGTAATCAAAATATTTTCAGAACTGGAGAGCGGCTTATTATCAAGGCTTTGAACAGCCACTGCAGCATTTTTATTATCAAATTGTACTTTGATATTTTCCAATTCAATATTTTTGTCGCCGATCCAGCCTAGAGCCGCCTGCGATCGTGGTGTATTAATGGTATAAACACCCTGAACCCAGTCACGGGTCAGTTCCCCTGTGTCCGAACGGATAAAATTTTGTCCTTCGGGAATAAAATCCCGATTTTCATCAGTTACTTTTATAACATTACCATCAAGTGGGACTGTATTCAGCCAGGGGAGTTCGTCCGTTTTTGGTATATCTATAACCAGTTTACTCTGTTCCATCAGGGTTCTGATGGCAGCAGAACTGCTTGGACTGATACTTTTCCCGTAAAAAGTTTTTTTATCGAGCGAAAGGGCATATGTTTTCTTTGCGCCCGATACATGACCCTGACGGTAAATGAGAGCGGCAACAGGCATCATAACCATGGAGGCAGGATCATTAAAGGTAGTATAGTTGCTGGGACGACCCTCATTATTAAGGGGTTGTTGGCTATAACCATATTGCATCAACGCATCCCAACCCTGCAATGCTGATACTGCCGCCAGATAAACCGGGCTGGAAAAGCGGTCAAAAGTATCAGGAAAACGTTCTATATTCCATTCACTATTAGCAACCGGTTTACCATTTACCTGAGCCGCCCCGATCCAACTGATAAAATTATCTTTGACGCGAGGGTTTGCTTTAAAATAATCAATTCTGCCATAAGAATGGGTATCAATCAATGTGCTGTCGGTGAGGGCGGGCAGACTGTAGAGTGGCATGGCTCCCCACGAATTTGTAGTCGAAATCAGTGACTTAACCCCAATTGATTGAAGATGTTTTATCTGGGTAACATTAAATTGGTGTTCCAGATCATTAAGGAATATTTTTGGTGACCCGGTTTCCCATGAACGCCACACTTTATTGCGCGGTAGATTATTTTTATCAGCAAAACTATTGGCTAGTTCAGTATATTTTTTATTTGCTGTCGGTACATTTTTATCTGGCAGTAAGGCATTGCCAAAATGATGGGTCAGATCATTTTCATTAGTAATCAGCATATTGATGATGGCCGGGTCATCCTTATAGGCTAGCCCTGTATATTCATTAACATGATTAAGATATTGATCGTTGAATTCTTCCATGCGTTTTTCAATATCTTCATCGACATAATTATATCCTCTTGGGGAGAGCCGGTCTTTTCCTTTTGCAAATTCATCAAAATTTTCAATGCCGTCATTTTTGCTGAATTCCCGTCCGACATTAAGATCGAGCCAGACGTATATTCCTTCGTCCTTAAGGGCTTTAATCCATAAGTCCAACATTTTGAATGAGGTTGCGTTAAGGGTCAGGGTATCCGGTGCTTTATTGCCGAAGATATTGGGATTGACCCAGTTTGAATCATGATGATGAAAGCGCACCAGATTAAAGCCAAGTTTGGAAAGCCGTTTGGCATGTTCTTTAATCTGGCTTGGGCTCGTTGAAAAGAGGGCGTAAGCCTGAATATTGGTCCCCCAAAAGCGAGCCAGCTTACCATCCTCGAATACCAGGTTTTCACCTTCCGCTTTTAAAAAGCCATGTTTTCCCGCGGGGATTTCGTCCTTGTTAAGATAGCTCAAATCTACTGGGGAATAGGTCGGTTGCAGCATATCCTTATGCCAGCGCGGATCAGGTTCGCCGCCAAGCTGCTCTGCAATTGTCCCGGTCACATGTGCATCAAGTGGTAATGAAACACTCATACTATTGTTCATAACACCGGCATCAACTTGCTTATCGTAAAAGAAGGCACGGATCTGGCCTTTATTGCCCCGCTCAAAATAAATATTTTTCACGGGTTCAGAAAAGCGGACAATGACCCTCTGGCAGCCCGCATCGCCATACATGCTCCAACCCATATTGTCCGGAAGCAGTTCAATATCAACATTATCCTTCGGATCCGGATTTAGTCGAAAAACGATGCCGCCACCAACGACATTTTCAATGTCCTTTGCCGCATTAAAGGAATAGTTCCAGTTTAACTGGTTTGGCTCACTGGCCTTGGCAGTGCCAGAAAAAGACAGCCTGAGAAGATCCACAGACGAATTGAAACTGTAATTTTTGGGGGATACCGTCTCGGTTTCGGTTTTTGCGCCTGCCCAGCGCCAGTTTTCCCCCCAAAAACCATAGTAGGTGGTCACAAGTGCTTTTGAATTTGAGCTGACGCTAAAAAGTCCGCTTTTCTCATCAAACGACATTTCGCATTGCTGCGCAGAAGCATATTGTGCAATGAGGGAAAGCAGAAATGTAATTATAAATTTTTTTGGCTGGGCCATAAGCTTAACACTACTCCAAAAATAAATCGTCATTTTTAAAATAAAACAATGAGCGTTTATTTAATGTAAATATTATGGTTATATATTGCGCTGTGTAAATAAAACTTTTGCGTTAAAAATGAGGTTTTTTGTGAAAATAATTGTAACAGGCGGGGCAGGGTTTATCGGAAGCGCTCTGATCAGGTATTTAATTGAACATACCGGGCACAGTGTCATTAATCTGGATAAGCTGACTTATGCAGGAAATCTTGAATCTGTTTCATCCGTTTCAGATAATGAACGCTATCATTTTTTAAAAGCGGACATTGGCGATACAGCCGCCATGAAAAGGCTTTTTCACGAATTTGAACCTGATATATTAATTCATCTTGCGGCAGAATCCCATGTTGACCGTTCAATCGACGGACCCGGTGAATTTATAAAAACCAATATTGTCGGGACATTTGTCCTGCTTGATGTGGCGCGGGATTACTGGACTTCGCTGCCAGTAGATAAAAAAGAAAATTTCCGCTTTCATTATGTCTCAACTGACGAAGTATACGGGGATCTTGGCCATACAGGCGAGCTTTTTACCGAAAAAACCTCGTATGATCCAAGTTCGCCATATTCAGCGTCAAAGGCAAGCTCTGATCATCTGGTTCGGGCATGGCACCGTACATATGGACTGCCGACCCTTATTACTAACTGTTCTAATAATTATGGCCCTTATCATTTTCCGGAAAAACTTATTCCGCATATGATTTTAAACGCGCTTGGCGGAAAACCGCTCCCCGTATATGGCGATGGTAGTCAGGTTCGTGACTGGCTTTATGTCGAAGACCATGTCAAAGCCCTTTATCTGGTGGCGACAAAAGGAAAAGTGGGGGAGACATACAATATCGGCGGGCATAACGAAAAAACCAACCTAGGCGTTGTCGAAATAATTTGTGCGCTTCTGGAACAGCTGGAACCCGAAAAACCATCCGGAATAACAAATTATAAAGACCTAATAACGTATGTAAAAGACAGACCAGGTCATGACCTTCGCTATGCCATTGATGCAACAAAAATTAAGGATGAGCTCGGGTGGGTGCCGGAAGAAACATTTGAAAGCGGGATGATGAAAACAGTAAAATGGTATCTGGATAATCGTTCATGGTGGCAACGTGTGCTGAGTGGGGATTATAAACTGGCAAGACTTGGAAGTGACGGACAGGAATAAAAATAATGACAAAAAAATATAAAGGAATAGTTCTGGCCGGCGGTGCAGGATCAAGGCTTCATCCGATTACACAGGGCGTATCAAAGCAGCTTCTGCCAATTTATGATAAACCGATGATTTATTATCCAATTTCGGTTCTGATGCTTTCCGGGATTAGTGAAATCCTGATTATTTCGACGCCGGAGGATCTTCCGTATTTTAAAAGACTGCTTGGTAACGGCAACCAGTTTGGTGTCAAATTCAGATATGCAGAGCAACCATCCCCTGACGGACTGGCACAGGCCTTTATCATTGGGGATGATTTTATCGGTTCTGATAATGTGTCCCTGGTATTGGGTGATAATATTTTTTACGGGCAACATTTCACCAACAAGCTTGATGATGCTGTATTGCGTGAAACCGGGGCTACCGTCTTCGGCTATCATGTGGCGGATCCTGAGCGGTTCGGAGTTGTGGAGTTTGATGGAAATGGCCGCGCCGTTTCAATTGAAGAAAAACCCAAAAATCCTAAATCAAATTATGCGGTCACGGGTCTTTATTATTATGACAATGATGTGATCGATATTGCAAAAAGCATTAAACCGTCCGCACGTGGTGAGCTGGAAATTACGGATGTAAACCGGGCCTATCTTGACCGCGGTGATTTGAATGTCAGCCTGCTTGGGCGCGGATTTGCATGGCTTGATACCGGTACCCATGACAGCCTGATGGATGCCGGGCATTTTGTTCAAACCATTGAAAAACGGCAGGGGTTTAAAATCGCCTGTCTTGAGGAAATTGCCTATTCAAAAGGCTGGATTTCCAATGGTGAGCTTAGTGAAAGAGCTTCTTTTTACGGAAAAACTGACTATGGCCGATATCTGGGCCGTTTGGCAGACGGATTTAAATAGCATGCGGGTTATCAAAACAAATATTGACGGAGTGGTCATTATTGAGCCGAGGGTGTTTGGTGATGAGCGCGGTTATTTTCTGGAAACATTCAGCAAGGAGCGCTACCGGAAAGAAGCGGGTATCATGCTTGACTTTGTGCAGGATAACCAATCCTGGTCACGAAGAAGTGTGCTGCGAGGTCTTCATTTTCAAAAAGAAAAACCACAGGGCAAGCTGGTACAGGTCACAAGCGGGGAAGTTTATGATGTGGCGGTTGATATCCGAAAAGGATCAGACAGTTACGGTCAGTGGGTCGGTGTTCATCTATCGGACGAAAATAAACGCCAGCTTTGGGTGCCACCGGGATTTGCCCACGGCTTCGTCACCTTGTCGGAAAGTGCCAGATTTGAATATAAATGCACCGATTATTATAATCCGGGCGATGAATATTGCCTGCGTTGGGACGATCCGACAATCAATATCAAATGGCCGATAAATTCACCTCTTTTATCAGATAAAGACAGGCACGGTCTGTTACTGGAAGAATTGCCATAATGAAAATTTTGCTGACAGGGGCAGATGGGCAGCTTGGCCATTCGATTAGAAAAAAACCTCCATCAGAAGGTCAGCTGATAACGCTTAATTCAAAAGAATTCGATATTACTGACCCGGTAAAAACAGATGAAATTTTTGGAATTTATAAGCCCGCTGTGGTGATTAATGCCGCTGCTTATACCGCTGTTGATAAGGCGGAGGAAGAAGAGCAGCAAGCGCGCGCTGTCAATGCATTGGCAGTAAAACGGCTTTCCGAAAAATGTCGGCAGACCGATGCTTTTTTTATCCATATCTCTACAGATTATGTTTTTGATGGAAAGTCTGACACACCATACAAGGAAACAGATAAAATAAACCCCATCAATATTTACGGAAAAACCAAGGCAGAGGGAGAAAAAGCCATATTGCGCAGTAAGTCTCATTTTGCCATTCTGCGGACCTCCTGGGTTTTTAGTGAATATGGCCATAATTTCTTTAAAACCATGATGAAAATAGGGGCCGACAAAAAGAACTTAAAGGTGGTTTACGATCAGATTGGTGCTCCCACTTATGGCGGGGATATTGCAGGGGCGATATCTGCACTTATCAAACATAGAGATAAAATTGACGGTGATATTTTTCACTATTGCGGGGAAGAAATCACAAACTGGGCAGATTTCGCAAGATATATCTTTAATGAGGCTTTTGAGCAGGGCAAACTACCGCACAGTGTTGAAGTCGAGGATATTTTATCCAAAGACTATAAAGTTGCAGCAACGCGACCCAAAAATTCAGTGCTGGATTGTAAAAAAATTAACACTCTCTGTGATATTAAATTAAGCGACTGGCGTGTTGCCGTCAGGAAAATTCTGTCTGAGAATTATTAAAATAAAGAAGTACGGAAAGTAACAATACTATTATGAGTAAGAAGAATAAAATACCTGCCGTCGTTATCGGGCTGGATATTAATGGCCTGGGTGTATGTCGCTGGCTTCATCATGAAGGGGTGCCGGTCTATGCGCTGGATAATAATTTTTCCAGACCAAGCGGAAAAACGTGGTCCGCAAAAAAGCATGTTATCCGCGATGTGGAGGGGGATGAGCTGATTGAGGACCTTATCGAATTTCGTTCAAGGTTAGATGAAAACCCTGTTTTATTCATCACGATGGAAAAATCACTGCGTACTATTTCAGCAGAGAGGGAAAAACTTATACCCTATTTTCGGTTTACCATGCCTGAACATGACGTTTTGATGTCGCTCATGAATAAAAACGGTGTGCTTGAGATTGCGGAAAAAGCAGGGATCAGGTATCCGAGAACCTTAAAAATTACCGCACCGGGTCTGATCGACGGGGCGAAAAATTTTAATTTTCCCTGCATTTTTAAACCGGCCGTACAAAATAGCACATATGGTGATGAAATAAAAAAAGCCTATAAAACCAATTCATTACAGGAAATAAAAGACATTTATGCTGAAATCAAAGACCGCATAAGTGATATGGTCATTCAGGAATGGATTGAAGGAACAGACAGTGACATTTATTTCCTGCTTGAATATGTGAATAAGAATGGTGAAGTGGTCGCCGATTTTCCGGGCCGGAAAGTTCGTTCATGGCCGCCAAATGTAGGAGGGACGGCAAGCTGTACCAGCGCATATGAACTTATTGAAGAGATGCGTGAGGCCACAGGCAAATATTTTAAAACCTGCGGCTTTATCGGTATGGGTGGCATGGAATTCAAGCGTGATAGTCGTAATGGTGATCTTTTAATGATTGAGCCGACAGTGGCAAGAACCGACTTACAACATGAAGTGGCTATGATCCATGGAGTTAATTTGGTCTATGCCCAATATTGCGCGGAAGCTGGGCAGGATTTTAATCTGCCAGAGAACAGACCACAGCAGAAAATATGGAAAGTTGATCCGATAAACCGCTATTCACGGGAAACCCAAAATAGCGAAGAACAGGACGCGATTGAACAGAAATACCCGTCAATAGAGGCCATTAAAAGAATTTCCGATCCTTTACCATTTATATATTATTTCTGCGCTAAAGTGGTCGACAAGATAAACCATATTTTAAAAAGATAAGTAAAAGGGCGTGGATTATAAAAATGAAGGCACTAATTAAAAAGCTCATCCCGGATAGCGTAATGCGCAAATACCACAACTGGGAAGAATTTAATTTACTTTCGCCCGAGGGACAGGCAGAGGTTAAAAAGGATAACAATGAACCGTTGCCGGTGGACCCAGGAAAGAAGGCGACTGTTGTGGCCGCGCTTGACTGGATATTACGGGCTCAAAAAAATTCAGCCAGCCATGATGGCGGTATTGCCCGTGATTTTTCGGTTAAAAAAGGCTGGGCAACGTCTTATCCTGAGACGACAGGCTATATTATTCCGACCCTGATTGATGGTGGCCATTATTTTGGCAATCAGGCTTATATTGATGCGGCGAAAACCGCCCTTGACTGGTGCGAAAAAATTCAGCTTGAAAGTGGCGCATATCAGGGGGGCAGAATTGAAAATGACCCGGTGCCCGTAACCTTTAACACAGGACAAATCCTGATTGGACTTGCAGCAGGGGTAAAGGAATTTAACCAGTATCATGATGCCATGAACAAAGCGGCAGATTGGCTTGTTGAGACGATGGATGAAGATGGAGCATGGCGCAAGTTCAGTACACCTTTTGCAGAAAAAGGCGAAAAAGCCTATGAAACCCATGTCGCCTGGGGACTTTTGGAAGCGGCGAAAGTCAGTGGTAATAAAAATTACGGCAATGCAGCACTAAAAAATATTAAATGGGCCATTACCAAGCAGCTTGAAAATGGCTGGTTTAAGGATTGTTGTCTTGATCAGCCGGATAGTCCGCTTACACATACTTTGGGTTATGTGCTTCGTGGAATTATGGAAGGCTATCTTTATTCAAAGGATGAGAAACTCCTTCAATGCGCCTTAAAAACTGCAGGAGCCTTTACCACTCTTGTGGATGATGAAGGTTATCTTCCCGGCCGCTGGTATCGGGACTGGACGCCGGCAGTAACCTGGGTTTGTTTGACTGGTGCAGTGCAGATTGCTCATTCATTACTGCTGATTTATAAGGAAACAGGCCAAGAAAAATATTTAAAAACGGCGCTTAAGCTCAATAAATATGTACGCCGGACAATAAGGCTTCAGGGCGAAAATGACGCCATGATTGGCGGTGTTAAAGGATCTTACCCTATCGATGGTCTCTATGGTCGTTTTGAATATCTTAACTGGGCAGCGAAATTCTTTATCGATTCAAATATGCTTGAAGCTGAAATTATGGGTGAAAAGCTCAAATAATAAAAGGCGCTTAAGCAAGCGCCTTTTCTTTTTCATTCATTTAATTTAGCTGGATAATAACCCGTCGATTGCGGCGTTCGCGCACACCATCGTCTGTCTCCACTTCAAGGGATCTTTCCCCATGGCCGTCAATCAGAATTTTATCCTTGTCTACGCCATTGGCAATTAAAGTTTCCAAAACCGCATTGGCGCGCTCAAATGATAAATTGTCATTATATCCACTTGGGCCGGAGCGATCGGTATAGCCATCCACTTTTATGATAATCTGATCGGCTTTAGCGCTTTCAATTATGGCTTTGCGAATGACATCACGGGCGTTAGTGTCCACAAAACTGCTGTCCCAGTCAAAATAAACTGAATAAGGTCCTCGATCAATCATCGGCGCTGGAGCCTGAGCCGCCGGGGAAATGTCAGCA
Source organism: Kordiimonadaceae bacterium (assembly GCA_024236295.1). Taxonomy (GTDB): domain Bacteria; phylum Pseudomonadota; class Alphaproteobacteria; order Sphingomonadales; family Emcibacteraceae; genus Pseudemcibacter. Next base: position 224,301 of record JACKKT010000001.1, read on the forward strand.
ACCGGTGTTGGGTCAGGCTCGGGCGCTGTTTCGGCAACGGCGGGAAGGGGCTGTGGCATTTTTGCCATTCTGTCATCATTACGGGCACCGAATTTATAACGGAAGCCAAGAATAAAATCATGAGCATCGTAGGACGTTTTGAAAGCTTGCCCCAGTCGATCTGTCCTGTTTGCATTATTGGTACCGAAATAGCGGTATTTAAGTGAAATATCGATATTTTCATTCACAGGGACGCGAAAACCGGCAAAGGCCTGATAGGCAAATACATTATCAGAGCCATGGGTATAGGCGGCAGCATTGCCGGATGCTGTCATATTATTCCAGGCAACATTCGATAATCCCAAACCGGCCCCGATAAAGGGCTCAATATTTTTATCCGCAAATGGGCCATCAATATCAAAAACGGCATTGACCATATAATGGGTCATATTTGATTTTCCGGCAGTGGCATTGCCGCTCGTGATTCCGAGACCAGCCGCGTTATTAACTGTATAACTTTTGGCATTATGATAATGTTTGCCGATTTCGCCTTCTAGTCGGAACTGACCAAAATCATATCCGACAATGCCGGCAAAGCCACCACCAAATGTAAACTTATTCTGGACATCTAAAGTGCTGCCATTTGATTTTTCAGTGCCAAGAAGACTTGCAAATCCGTCAAGTCCGGCATAGATGTTGCCATCCTGCGCCTGGGCGCTGCCGCCAGCCAGTGAAACTGTAGATAAACCAACAATAATCAACTTTTTCATTTTCAACTCCCGTCATGCAAATTAAATTGATTAGGAATTTATTAAAATTGTTCCTATTGACCTATTAAGCACGATAAAATGTCAGCAGTATGTCAAAAAATTGTTATTTTGAGAGCGTTCTCTTGACGGCATTGTGCCAACCGTCATAAAAGGATTTGCGGGTTTTTGCATCCATTTCGGGCTCAAATCTTTTTTCAAGTGCCCAGTTTTCTGCAAAACCAACTTGATCCGGATAAAAACCGACCCGCATACCTGCCAGCCATGCAACGCCCAGTGCCGTTGTTTCCGTGATTATTGGTCTATCAATCGAAGTGCCCATTATATCACTTAAAAACTGCATCGTCCAATCAGAAGAGGACATGCCGCCATCAACACGCAGTCGGGCATTTACGGCATGGGGAATATCCTGCTTCATCGCTTCATAAAGATCGCGGGTCTGATATGCGACACTTTCAAGAGCGGCCCGGGAAATTTCGGCTGGCCCGCTGTTTCTTGTAAGGCCAAAGAGGGCACCGCGGCAATCAGGATCCCAATAGGGGGCACCAAGACCTGTAAAGGCTGGCACCAGATAAAGTTTATGATGTTCATCGGCCTTATCAGCCAGGTTCGCGGTTTCAGAAGCATGTTCAATAATGCCCAGTCCGTCCCGAAGCCACTGAACGACGGCGCCAGCAATAAAGATTGACCCTTCAAGTGCGTATGTAACCTTACCATCAAGCCTATATGCAATAGTGCTGAGAAGTCGGTTCTTGGAATGGATAAGTTCCGGGCCGGTATTAAGCAGAGCAAAACATCCAGTGCCATAAGTTGCCTTCATCATGCCAGATTTGAAGCATGCCTGACCGATCGTAGCAGCTTGCTGATCACCGGCAACACCAAGGATAGGAATTGATCCACCAAGCAATGTTGTTTCACCAAAGTCAGCAGCGCAGTCCATGACGTCGGGTAAAATTGACATGGGTATGTCAAATAGATCGCATAATTCCGCGTCCCAACAGCTTTTATTAATGTCATAAAGCAAGGTGCGGGATGCGTTGGTGGCATCGGTTTTATGGGATTTTTCACCTGTAAGCTTCCAGATCAGGTAGCAATCAATAGTTCCGAATAGAAGCTCACCGGCCTTTGCTCTTTCATGGGCACCATCAACATGATCAAGAATCCATTTTATCTTGGTTGCTGAAAAGTAAGGATCAAGCAAAAGTCCAGTTCTTTCACTGATCAAGGGCTCATATCCCTTATTTTTAAGCATTTCACAATATTGCGATGTGCGGCGATCCTGCCAGACGATGGCATTATAAATTGGTTCACCAGTATGCTTGTCCCAGATCAGGGTGGTTTCGCGCTGGTTGGTGATGCCGATGGCGATAATATCCTCTGCAGAAATCCCCTGTTTTTTGATAACCCCAAGGCATGTTTCCATCGTCGAGGACCAGATTTCATTACCGTCATGCTCAACGCGACCGGATTTAGGAAAAATCTGCTTAAATTCCTGCTGTGATGTGGCAACATTATGCATTTTATCATTAAATAAAATAGCCCGGCTTGATGTTGTTCCCTGATCTATTGAAAGTATATATTTCATTTTTTATAAGTAGTTATATAAATTTCTTAATGTTTTACTTTATAAATATGTTATCTTTATATAAAATTATTTATAATTCTCAATCAGTCTAGCGCGGCATTGGCATTTTGCAAGTGAAAGAGTGTATTGACTTATTGTTCATGAACTGTAGGAATAAGGAATAAAATCAGGGAGATTGGATTATGAAGGTAAAATTGAATGCATCGCTTATAAAATCACTTGTCATTGGTGTGGCATTATTTGCTCTTTCAGCGTGTGATAAGGGAAATGGGGAGGCCAATTTATATAAAAATTCAACCCTGATTGTTGATGAAATTCCGGGCAGGGCGGTTAATGATCCTGATTTTCCGCCAGGAAGGTTGCTTCACATAGCCGAAAATGGCGAAGTTATCTTTGAGACCAATATGCTTAAAATGCCATATGATGCAGTGGCCATGCCGGATGGGACATACTGGGTCAGTCTGATCCGTGAAAATGCCCTGTGGCGTATCAATCGTAACAGTGAAGTCGTTGAAGTGCTTTATGTTGGTGTTTATCCGACCGCCTTTTCAGTGCTTGATAATGGAAATATTCTTGTGTCCGGCTGGGATGATGATCATCCGGGATTTGTCCGTGAATATAATGCGGCACACGAAATTGTCTGGCAGATTGAAGACCTGAAATGGCCTTGGAAGGCTCAACGCCTGAAAAACGGTAATACTTTGATCGCTGATGCTGGTCTAAACCGTGTTTACGAAATTACAAAAGATCTGAAAGAAGTCTGGTCATTTGATAATTTTGGACCTGAAGTGAATGAGCTTTTTGATGGATTAGGCCCGATCTATGTTCAGCGACTGGATAATGGCAATACGCTGATATCTGCCCGTGCTATCAGCAAAATTGTTGAGGTCGATCAAAGTGGCAATGTGGTCTGGGACGTGGGAAAACCACTGATAGACACCCAATATTCGGCAGTTAGGCTTAAAAACGGCAATACATTAATTGCAGATGCCGGACATACCCGGGTCATCGAAATTGACCCGGATAAAAATATTGTCTGGGAAAAAACCGGTTTTGGTTATCCGGCCAAAGCGTACCGCGCGGAATAGGGATTAAATATCCCCTCCATGTTCAAGCCAGTGGGCGGCATCAGGGGTCATTGCCTTGGCGACGCCCTGTCATATTTATCCAGTTCTTCCTTGGTCAGTAAATCGCGCCAGCGGCCGTTTGTGCCTTTATTCATAAAGTTTTTGGCACCTTTTTTCCATATTTCCTCAGCTTCTGGCATGATTTTACTGAACCCTTTTTTCATGGAATCAAATGATATCCGATCCAGTATGCCGGGCATTTTATCTTCTTCAATTTCAATATCCAGAAACTTGGCGACTTTGCGTATGGCTTTTTCCGGATCTTTTAAAAGATCATTGAAATGGACGAAATGAATATTATCCAGATGGCGATAATTCCACCAGCTCTGGACATGTGACAAATGTGACCAGCATGGAAAGCCGTCATTTTCCCAAGGAAACCAGCTTTTCCCGATCCAGTCCTCGAAAAATTCATGATGATCTTTATAATCAACTTTGAAATCTTTTCCCATTGCTTCCGCCCGTCCGGTAAAGAGGCCTTTTACATTATCACTGTAATTACTGTGATGGTTCCAGAAAGACATGAACACATCCCGTCCGTCCCGGCCGACATATATATATTTTGCCGTGTCATAATAAGGGATACCGTCGAGTGGAAGGTGGGTTTTTATGGAACGGCGTCCTGTCTGTGCTTCAAGTCCGGCGATTAATTCATCAATCGGCATCATATCCATATCCAGCCATGGGGCCATGACACTGACCGGGGCTGGCATTTCCCCATCCTGATAAAGAAGGTTTGCAACAATAGTCTGCATCCAGGTCGTACCGGCTTTATAAGCGGTCGTAACAATAATATCTCCCGGGCGATGTTTGTATGCCTGCCAGCGTGTACTGTTAATTATGGGGTGTCCGTCATATTCGCGTGTTTTTTTTGGTAATGCGTGTGCCATGATGTGATGTACCCTCCTGAATTTTCAACAATTTTGGAAATTAGCTTACGCCTCCAATCGGATTATGTAAAGCGGGATAAAACAACACTTTTCCCAATGACTTTCACTGTTACTGTCGCCAGAAAACAGGTGAAAAAAGAACAAGAATTGAAAAAATTTCAAGTCTTCCTAAAAGCATTGCAAATGTCAAAATCCATTTGGCACTATCGGGCAGAGTTTTAAAATTTCCAGCTGGCCCGATTATATCACCGACACCCGGGCCAACATTGGATAATGCTGTACCTGCGCCGGAAATGGCTGTCTGAAAATCAATGCCAACCATTGTAAGGGCTAAGGTAAGAAAGGCCAGACTGCCAGCAAATAAAAACATAAAAGCATAAACTGAACTGGTTACATTTTCAGGGATTGTCTGTCCACTGTAACGGGGTAGAAATACCCCGTTTGGAAACATATATTTTTTGAGATGGCTTAGTAAAGTGCGTATAATAATCTGAAAACGGAAAATTTTTATCCCGCAGGAGGTTGAGCCTGAGCAACCACCGATAAACATAATTATAAAAAATACTAAAATGGATAAATTTCCCCATGCCGTATAGTCAGTTGAAGCATAACCGGTACCTGTTATCACCGAAATAACGTTAAATGTCGTATATCGAATTGAATTGAATAGCCCATGATCACTGTTCATATAGAGCCAGATGGATAGGGGAAGAATAATGACCATCAACAGGATTAAAAATCCTTTCACCTGAACATCGGTAAAAAGTCTTAAGGACTTGCCCGAAAGCATTCTCAGATAAAGGATAAAGGGGAGGCTACCGACAACCATGAAAAAGGAAATAATAAATTCAATCAGGGCACTGTCAAAATGTCCAACCGAAGCATCAGAGGTTGAAAATCCGCCAGTGGAAAGTGTTGTAAAGGCGTGACAGGCCGCTTCAAACGCGTTCATTCCCGCAAGCCAGAGGACCACCGCACAAATCAGGGTCAGACCTGCATAAAGCAATGACAATGAAAGGGCGAGTTTGGTTGAACGGGGAATAAAATTTTCCCTAACATCGAACGCTTCGACCCGAAAGAGTTGCATTCCTCCGATTTGCAGAAGTGGCATAATCGCCACTCCCATGGCAATAATACCGACTCCGCCCAGCCATTGTAGCAGACTACGCCAGAGAAGAATGCCCGGCGGTAATCCGTCAAGTCCGGTAATAACAGTTGACCCGGTTGTCGTGACCCCCGACATAGCCTCAAACACAGCATCAGTATAACTAAGGTTTAGACCTGAAAAAACAAAGGGGATGGCTCCCATTAATGGCACAGCCAGCCAGGTGGAGGCGGTAATAAGAAATCCCTGTTTTATAGTCAGTGAAGTATATCTTGCCTGATTGGCCAGAAATAAAAGCCCGCCGACGACTATTGATAATGATGCACAAATGGCAAAAACCTGCCAGTCCGGATTATCCTGCGCGGCATCAACAATAGCGGGGATATACATGACCAAGCCGAGAATTATGAAAAACAGCCCGATATTGAGATAAACAATACCCAGTTTACCCCTGTTATTTTCGGTTCGAAGCATTTTAATGGCTTCAATTTTTGATTTCGGAGCGCGGTCAGCCATCTTTTTTTCTAAAATTATAGATTGTTCCTTTTAAAACGGGCAAAGATTATCCCTATTTTGAGCAGAAATAAAGGCAGATCGATATATTGCCAGATGATTTTTAGCAGATATTCAACCGTTACATATTTTTTGAAATGTTGCGAAACCGCTCAAGCAGAGGTTCAATATAATTTCTTGTGTCTTCTCTGTTATAAGCAAGATAGGCGGGTTGCTTTATCACAGGTGCTTTATTTACAATAATTAATGATCCTGCATCAAGATACTCTGAAACCATTGATCTTGGAAAATAACCACATCCACCAAACTCAACAATATATTTTATACCGTAAAGTCCAATATTGACTGATAATTGCGGAATTGCCGGGGCTGGAAAATAATGTCTCATGGATTCCTTAAATTCCTTTCCCCAATCTACTTCAACATAATTACTGTTGAAAATTTCGGCCAGAGGCACATCTTTTTGCGGTGTGCGGGGATTGGCAACAAGAACAAAATTTTCCAAATAAAGTTCTTCAACGGCAATGCCGGGAATACTCGGTGCAGATAATAGAATCGCAACATCTATTATACCTTCCTCCAGCCGTCTGATAAGGTCGGTGGCTATGCCAAATTCTACTCTATAAGCAATATCAGGAAATTTTGCTTTGGCCCATGGCAGCCAGGCCATTATGACAGGTTCCCAAAGGCCCGGCCTTGCACCAATGGAAATATAATCCCTATACATATCTTCGCTTGATACTTTTTTTAGTGCTCTTTCCCAAAGTTGTACAAAACTGAGCGCATATTCCTGAAAATATATTCCCGCCTGGGTAAGGGTAGCCCCTGATTTATTACGAACAAATAAGGTTTTTCCCAATTGGTCCTCAAGGGCTTTGATCCTGGCGCTCACTGTCGATTGTGTTACATGAAGCTTTTCGGAAGCAATTCTGAAATTGCCGACTTCAACTATCGTTAGAAAGGTTTTTGCCAAGGTTATATCCATAAAGAATAGATACAAAATAATTGCATTTATGTATAGATAAATTTGATACATAAAATTTAGCGAAGACAATTAGCAGATTATTTAATTTTCAATTCGAATAAATTGATGTTAAATTGCTTTCATATTTTTTTCATTTGCGGGTTAGCATTATTTTATAATGAATAATAAATTTTCCAATCTGAAGCTTGATTTATTCGGCGGCTTAACTTCTGCAATTGTGGCGCTTCCGCTTGCACTTGCATTTGGGGTTGCTTCCGGGTTGGGGCCAACAGCCGGACTTATTGGGGCAATCATTTTAGGTTTTTTTGCCTCTCTGCTCGGTGGAACACCCATGCAGATTTCCGGTCCGACGGGTCCTATGACAGTCATTGTCGCTGGGCTTGCTTTAAAATATAGCGGCAATGGGGAAGTTATTTTTTCCATTATCATTTTATGTGGAATAATTCAGGCATTTTTTGGTATTTTCCGGCTTGGGGCATATGTGAATTATGTGCCACTCCCGGTAATATCCGGGTTCATGACCGGTATTGGATCAATAATCATTCTTATGCAATTGTTACCGGTGCTTGGGGATTATTCAAATCATAATGGGTTGCGGGATATTATAGTAGCAATTCCCGATGCCATTAAAAACAGTCATGCTCCTTCTATGATTTTTGGTTTGGTTACGTTTTTATTTGTAAAATTTTTTCCAAAAAAAATAAGCGGCAATATTCCTCCACAGCTATTGGCTCTTACGGCGGGAACGGCGATTGCGGCTTATTATTTTCCTGATCTTAAAACGATTGGAGAAATTTCAACATCAATGCCGGAATTAAGAAGTTTTTCCCCATCCTATAATATGTTACCAGAGATTATTACAGCATCATTCATGCTTGCATTATTGGGATCCATTGATACTCTTTTGACAGCAACAGTCGCTGATAAAATTACAAAAACAAAACATGATTCAGACAAGGAACTGATTGCTCAGGGTATCGGGAATGCTCTGGTAGGATTTGTCGGAGGACTTCCCGGAGCAGGGGCGACCATGCGAACAGTGGTTAACATTAAAGCAGGGGCTAAAACCCGTTTATCGGGGATGCTACATTCTGTCATTATGCTTATAGTCGTTGTTTTTCTGGCTTCTATTGCAGAAAAAATCCCGCTTTGTATTCTTGCTGGCATATTGCTTAAAGTAGGTATTGATATTATTGACTGGGATTTTTTAAGAAAGCTAAGATTTTATCCAAAAGATAAAGTTCTGTTAATGTTTACTGTTTTGATCCTGACAATATTTTCAGATCTTGTGACATCAATTGGACTTGGACTTATTCTTTCGCACATGATTTATTCAAAAAAAATGCATAAATCACAGCTTAACCAGATTCAGGTTTTTGAAGTCGAAGAAGATGAAATCCCGGAATTTAACGAACTGGTTCTTATTGAAAAAGAAAATAGTCGCAGCGCACGGGTGAAACTGAGCGGAACCCTGAATTACAGTGTTGTCAAAGATCTGACCCAGTTGATTAATAATGCAGCAACAAGCAGGCAAAATTTAATTCTGGATTTTGAGGATATAGTCTCAATTGATATAAGCGTTGCGTCGGCTATAGAGGATATTTTAAAATCACTGAAAGGCGAAAAAACGGTTAAAATAAAAATTAAGAAGGATGATACCTATAATATGTTGCGTAGTCTGGGGATTTTAAATTTGATCGAAACTGCAAATATTCAGATTTTAGAAAATGATAGTAAATAAAAATGCCTTTTAAATTCAAACTTCAGCATCATATGGAGACACACCGCGAAACTTTATATAAGTTTCTGATTTTACTTGCTGTTCTAATTCTTTATTTCAGTTATTTAAGTTATGAATATGGAATTTTAACCGGCGGTATTGTCTCTGCCATCACATGGAGTTTTTTTGTCCTTTGTACACCCATTGCCGATGCTGGGTTTCTGCTTGATTTTCCTATAAGACTGCTATTCGGTATCCGGATGTTTCATAGCGAACTGCTTGTCTGGACTATCGCTTTTTCAATTAATGGCTATACATTATATGATGATCCTGCAATTTATGATAAAACTGTACTAACTGCACTTCTTAAAAAAATTATACTTACACCATATCCATATTGGAGCATCATTATTTTAAGCGGAATTGGTACATTTTATTCTGTTTATTTTGGTGATGAAATGCTGGATGTTTTTCGCCACCGAGACAGGCAGAAATTCCATGAACATGGATTTAAATATCGTCTGATCGGTGCGATTACCTTGTTTGCGCTGATTTTTGCAGCCTATTATTTTCTTCTTTCAAAATTACAGATTGAAGTGTCTTAATCTGGCCTCAGTAATATCGATAATTTTGACTGTTGAGCATTATATTATTTATATAATATTATTCAGTATGAATTTGGCTTGTTATAGTTGAAAATCAAGGTTTATAAGGCGGCAGTCTTCAGTAAAAGGAACAGTTCTCTATTTTTTATTTTAATTTAAAACATAGTCTTAAAACTGCCGGAAGGCTTTTTGCAATTGCTTTGATTTGTATTTCGGCAGTAACCGGGTTTTCTGTGCCATTGTTTGCTTCTGATCAAATCACTTATCAGATAAACATCAGAGGACTGGAAGGCGTAGAATTTGAAAATGCACTAAGCATTTTTAAAGAGTCATCCATACTTGAAAATAAAAAATCTTCAAAGCTGATTTCACTCACCAATCTTAACGGGCGCATCGAAACAGATGTAGATCTTTTAAACCAGATCATGCGATCCGAAGGTTATTATGGAGCAGTGATTACTGACCAGCTAGCACGTAAAAACAACCAGTTTGAAATTACATTAATGGTCACACCAGGGCCGGTTTATAGGTATGGGGACATCAAGATTGAATTTCAGGGCACTATTCCGAAAGAGGAGATAAAAGAGAAATTAAATAAATCATTGCTGATTAAGTCAGAACAGCCGGCAAGGGCACAACCGGTAAAATCAAGTCATGATAATATTCTGGTAACGCTTCCACATCTGGGATTTCCGTTTGTTCAGGATATTGATGATAATCTTGTGGTTGATCATCGTAGTCAGCTGATGAATGTCACTTTTACCATTGACACCGGACCAAGACGCCGGATGGGAACAGTAAAATTTGAAGGTCTGGGGACTGTCAATGAAAGCTTTGTGTCGAAATTTATTATATGGAATGAGGGGGATTCATATGAACAGCGGTATGTTGATGGTCTCCGGAACAGGTTATTACAGTCAAATTTATTTTCTGGCATCGACGTCAGCGTTACACCACGGGATCAGGATTTTGCAGATATCAGTGTAAAATTGACACCTGCAATGCAGCGTACTATCGGAACATCATTGGGATATTCCACAGCGGAGGGGATTAGCGGGGAAGTTTCCTGGGAACATAGAAATATATTTGGCAGTGGACAGCGTCTGAATGTTATCGCTCACGCAGCCGAAATTGAACAGTCGCTGACAGGTCGGCTTGAAATTCCCCATTTTAAAAGGCTTGATCAGACCCTGTCCTTTGAAGGCGGCCTTAAACGGCAAAATACAGATGCGTTCCTGGCCTATACCGTTAATACCCAAGCCGGGATTGACCGGGTGATTACTGATCATATTGCTCTTCTGGCCAATGTGGTTCTGGATTATAATGTGGTCACGGATGCCCTTGGTAAAAATGACTTTATGCTAACCGCCCTGCCATTCGGCTTTCGCTGGGACAGTTCAGATGATCTTCTGGATCCAAGTTCCGGCCTGCGTGCATCGGTGATTACAGCGCCAAGCTTTGGTGTGGGCAAGACCAGTTTTACTTTTCTTAAAAGCGAAATCAGAGCCAGCGGATATTATCCTGTTACAGCAAAAAAGAATGTTGTTCTGGCACTAAGAACCCGTCTTGGCTCCATTGTTGGCGTTGAAAATGAAACTTTGCCTGCAACGAGCCGCTTTTTCTCCGGTGGCGGTGGGTCAATCAGGGGATATGCTTTTCAGCGAGTGGGACCACTTGCAGTCAATGGTGATCCGCTTGGGGGACGGTCGGTTTCGGAAATTGCCGGAGAGGTCAGATTTAAATTTGAAAATAATCTGGGGCTGGTTCTTTTTTCTGAAGGCGGAAATGTCTATCTGGATACGATGCCTAAATTCAGTGATTTTCGATGGGCGGCCGGTATTGGGGCCCGTTACAGTACCGGGTTCGGCCCGATACGCTTTGATATTGCCCTGCCGCTTAACAGAAGGACGGGAGACAGCAGTTTTCAGATCTATATTAGTTTAGGGCAGGCTTTTTGATGGCTGATATTAATTCTTATCTGAATAAATTTTCCTTACGAAAGCTGGCAAAATATCTGGGTGGTCTGCTTGGGTTATTATTTCTCGGAATAATCGTCATTCTTTTTTATCTGAGTACACAGGCCGGGCGGGATCAGATTACGAGATATATCAATAATGCACTTAAATCGGATGATGGTGCCATTATTATTTCAAAACTGGAAGGGGCGTTATATTCAGAAATTCGGATCCCGAATATAAGTTTTATCGATCGTGATGGCTCATGGCTAGAAATTGAAAACACGAAAATTTACTGGTCTCTTGGAGATCTTTTCAACGGGAGATTATCTGTTGCGCAGTTAAGCGCCGATCAGGTCAATTTTATGCGTAACCCAGTTGGTAATAATGAGCAGGAAACAGGAGAAAAAGACCAGTTTACGATTCCGGAACTTCCAATAGATATTTACATTGACCGATTTGAAATTGGCCGGATTAATGTATCAGAAAATATTACCAAAAAAATTTCAACCTTAACGGCTAATGGTCTTTTAATGCTGACAGAAAATAATGGACTTCTGACCAAATTTAATCTGCTGACAGTGTCGGGATCAGACAGTGATTTGTCTGGGGATCAGATCCTTGTCGATATTTCCTATCCCAAAACCGGTGAAGCCCTGAACGTGGATATTGGCTTAAACGCACCGGAAGACGGGCTTTTTGTTGCGCTGGCCGGAATTGAACCCCGACAATCAATCAGCGCCCATTTTAATGGAACCGGACCAATTGATAACTGGAGCGGCAAACTCGAAGCCCGTGCAAGCAGTAAAGTTTTTGCCATGGCAGGGGTCAATTACAGAAATGGTGAATTCTCGCTACAATCAAATTTTGATCCGAGTGGATTTGTCAGTGGTGAGGTAGCCAGTTTGATAGGCAATGCAAATTCGCTTGAACTGGTCATCGCCCCCACGGATCAGGCGGATATGTCAGCCCTTAAGCTTATGTATCAGGCAAAAATTTTGACATTAAATGCAAATGGAATAATCAGTGCAGAAAAACCGGAAAATGCGGACGGTATCATTTTTGATGCCGAGCTTAAAGACACTGAACCACTGAACAGTTTAATAAATCCCGCATACATAGAACCATTTAAACTAAAAGGAAGGCTGGATAATCCGCTCCAGTCCCTAAAAATCACTCTCGATATTGACGGCGCAAATTTAGGTCAACTCGAAAATGGCGAGGTTTCCATTTCCGCTTTATTATCCGGCCATTTTGAAACGCTTTTTGATAATGGTAAAATTATAAATTCATCGAGCGGTAAACTTACTTCACTGAAAATGAAAAATGAAGGAAAAGCTCAGGCACTTTTCAATAAGGACCTAAACTGGTCTACGGGTATTGAATATGATTTGACAACATCCACAATTAGCATCGACCGCCTTTCCCTGGAGAATGAATTTGCAAAACTAACGAGTAATGGCACTTTTAACACTACGGACGGTCAATTGACCGGCACAATATCAACTGTTGTTGACAATATAGCGGGCCTTGCTGAAAAATTGGAAATAACCCCTGCAATAGCTGGCATGGCCGAATTTTCAGCACAGATATCACGAACGGGAATGGAAAGTCCGCTTTCCGCCGATCTTGATCTAAAGACAACGGGTCTTGATCTTGGCAATGATCTGATCAATGAAATCATTGGCGATCATCCGACATTCAGGGCAAAAATCAGGCAGAATGCTGACGGCGCCATTACCCTTTCTGATACGGTTTTAAACGGCACTTATACAAGCCTGAATGCGGCCGGTGAATTATCAGCCGATCAGGAATTTGAACATTCAGATTTTACGCTTTCCATTTCCGATATGGATAAGATAGATAGCCTTGAAGGCGCTGCCCTTGCCGGGAATATTGATATCAACGGCACCCTGGAAGGGGATGTGAGCGCACCAAAAGTCACCCTTGAAACTGTCTTTGACAGTTTGGATATTCAGGGTATTGAGCTTGAGAATTTTAAAGCGCAGTTAAAAGCCGATGATATTATCAATGCGCCAAGGGCAGAACTGATCCTGAAGAGCGGAACCAGTTTGGGCGCTCTGTCATTATCATCGGAATTTTTGAGCGAGCAGAATGGGTATAAAATTGAGGGAATTCAAATTTCCCTCGGTGCGTTCGAGGCAACGGGATCAATCGACCTGCCGACGGGGAAACCCGTGAAAGGGTCAATTTCCATTACCACTGATGAAAATAAAAGTCATCAGGCAGGCGTGGAAGGGGTAGTCACTGCAAAAATTGATCTTTCTGATCAGGAAAATATACAGGATATTGTTTTTGATGGCACTCTGGAAAATCTTACCCTGCCGCTCACCGGGCGTGGTCTGTTGAGCATTCAGTCTGCAAAAATTAATGCGGATGCAAGGCTGTTTGAGCAAAAACCAATTTTTAAGGTCAGTGCTGCAATTGAAAAATTGATGCATCCTCTCGTTCAGGCGGATCAAGCCAGTATCAGTGCAAGTCAGGATGATAAGGACCTTTCCTTCAGTTTAAGTGCAGCTGGAAGCGCAGTAATGCCCTATCATGTGACGGCAACCGGAAAATCAACGGATGATCTTAATGATATTCTTGTCACACTTGAGGGGGATATTGACCAGACCGATTTTAATCTGGCGGAACCCGCCCATATTTTAATGGGGGAGAAGTCTTTTGAGCTTTTGCCATTCAACCTAAAAATGGGTGAGGGGGATATATCCGGGCATTTTAATAAAGGAGGTACTGATTTTGAGGTTAATCTCACCCTAAATAAAATAGCTATCAGACCATTTTCGGTTTTATTACAGGATAGACCAATGGTGGGGCAGTTGGACGGCCAGATAGGCATTGATGGTAAGGATAATATATTATCCGGCAATTATTCTTTAAGTATAAGCAATCTGGGCCTTGAAAGTTATCGCTCACTTGGCGAGCAGAGAATAGAATTAACCGCTGCAGGCACCATCAATAATGATACACTAAGTTTGAACGGTGTACTTAAAGAGGATGGAGCAAACAAGGCGGATTATTCAGCAACTCTGCCATTAAATGTTGATTTTAGTGCATCAAAAATTGAAGTGGTCACGGAAAATCCGTTCTCGGCAACCCTGAACTGGAATAACGATATTGGATCAATCTGGCCTATGTTTAATTTGGCAAGTGATGATTTGAGAGGGGAACTTACCGCAAAATTAAATTTTGGAGGTACGCTTTCAAATCCTGACCTGGACGGAAGTCTCAACCTTTTAAATGGTCATTATGAAAATTTAAAAGCGGGGTTTGTTGCTGACAATATAACTATGATTGCCGGAATAAAGGACCGTGAGATCAAACTGGAATCCTTTACCGCAACAGACGGCGAGGAGGGTAAGATAAGCGCAAGTGGGTTAGTAAATCTTGATGAAGATTTTAATTATACTGCCGAAGCGACGCTTAACCTTGTCAATGCCCATCTGGTTCGCCAGCCGGAGCTTCAGATCATTGCCTCTTCTGATTTATCTTTCGTCAAAAATGAAACGTCTGCTAATTTAAGCGGGAAAATCATTGTTGATAATGCCAGTATAGGGGCAATTGAACAAAGCGCGCCGGAAATTGTCCAGCTTGATGTTACCGAAATTAACAGTGAAGGGCTTGAAATAAATAATAATAATGAACCCGTCAAACCCATCAATCTTGATCTGACCCTTGATGTGCCAGGGAAATTATTTATCCGCAGTTACGGGCTTGATTCAGAATGGAAAGCCGATCTGGCGGTGAAAGGAACATCGGAAGAACCCATGGTCAACGGGACCGCGTCCCTTATTCGCGGTTTTTTTGAATTTTCCGGCAAGCGGTTTATACTGACCAGAGGCAATTTGACATTCCCTGAAGACGGATCAAACGATCCCATAGCCGATGTGGAAGCGGAACACCAGCTCAGTGACCTGCTGGCAAAATTGAATATCACCGGCCGGGTCAGCAAACCGACCATTAAAATGAGCTCTAACCCTTATTTGCCGGAAAATGAACTGATGGCACGGATATTGTTTGGAACCTCCGTGTCCGAGCTTTCGGCCGTGGAACTGGTGCAACTGGCATCCGCCGTACATTCAATGTCCAATGGCGGCGGGCAGGGCTTTATGGGCGGGATCAGAAATGCCATCGGCATTGACAGGCTTTCTATTGATAATGATGCGTCCCGCGAATATGGCACCACCATTACCGGCGGAAAATATCTGACCAACAATGTTTATGTGGAAGTATCAACCGCGCCGGCCACCGGCGAGACATCAACGGCCGTGGAAGTTGATCTGACTAAAAACCTTTCTTTGGTTACCAAAAGGACGCTTGACCATGATAACAGTCTGTCAATTCGCTGGTCCTGGGATTACTGATCTGGATTAAATATAGCTCTAAGCGATTGTATTTTTTCACGATGTTGATATGATAATGTAGGGAGTATGGAAATTGCCGTATATTGATAAATATAGGGGCGGTTTACATTATGGAAAATCTGAAAATTTCTGATCAAATAAAGCAAAGTATTATTTATTTACTACTTTTTATTTTTTGTCCTCTTTATTCGGTTTCGGCACAGGCCCAGAACGCAAATGAACTGGCTAAAAGTCTGCCGGAAAAGGATTTTGATTATCCCTGGGATGTTAAAGTTTTTGATCTGCCGAAATCAAAGAATGGTATCGCATATCGGATTTATGTTAGATTACCAATTGAGCCGCCGAAAGAAGGGGAAAAATCATCCAGCTTCTATTTTCTTGATCCGCTTGCCTTATTTACCCCCGCCGCGGCGATGAGTTACAATTATGAATATTTCAATTATATACCGAGTGCCTATTTCATCGGTATCGGTTATCAGAATGAAGCCGATGGTCACTGGAAAGAAGAAAACAGAACCCGTGATTATACGCCGACAGCCTTTGCCCCGCCAAATAAAGATCATTTTCTGTCAGGAAATCCAGTAGATTATGAAAATTCCGGCGGTGCAGATGCATTTCTGGACGTCGTCAGGGACGACATAATTCCCTTTATTGAAACAAAATATGAGGTTGATGAGGAAGACAGGGTATTAATTGGCAAATCAATGAGTGGGTTGCTGGCAGCACATGCTCTGATGACACGACCGGGCATGTTTAAACGATATCTGATTATCAGTCCGGCAATATGGTGGGATGATTTTTTATATCCAAGAATGGACCGTGCCATAATGAAAACGGCGGAAAACACAAAAAACACAAAATATCCGTTTGAGACACGCGCCTATTTTGCCGTAGGTGAGGCAGAAGAAAGGATGAGTCTTGTAACTGATCTTTATGTATTATTTAATTCATTGCAGCGCAGGTTTGATCCGAAGCTGAAAGTCAATATTGATGTTTTGGAGGGTGAGCAGCATGAGGGGGTTTTTCCGGCGGCCTTTATGCGGGGTATTGCTGCCGTTTATGCTGATGAGGAAAAGCGAAAGCCGTCATCATCACCATTTCACTGGAAATGAAAATATATTGTTATTTAATCGATTGAAAATTCACCAACATCAAGAATGGGGGAAGCATCTATATCCTCGGCGTCCATCATTGTTGCAATACGTTGCAATGAACTGATGAGCATTGTTTTTTCCCAGACTTCAAGTTTACCATATTCTCTTAAAAAACCGGCCTGGAGAAGTTCCGGAGCTTCTTCAAGCTTCAATTTTCCTTTCTCGGTCAGGCAGACCATAATATTACGTCTGTCTTTTTCGCTGCGTTCGCGGCGAACCAGATCCGATTTCTCAAGCCTGTCAATAATAGATGTAATTGTCGCCTGACTTAGGGCAACATTGCGGGCAATCACTGTCGGTGAAACCTTGCCGGTTTTTCTCATTTCTGTCATGACAACCAGCTGCGGGGCGGTAAGCCCGGATTCTTTTAATAGTTTTTTTGATTGTAAATCAATCGCACGGGTAATGCGTCTTATTGAAATAATTATATCGTCATATTCGCTCATTTCTCTGCCCTTAAACACTTTATTTGATGAGTTTAATTATAACCGGGTCAATAGCAAATTATTAATCCGTTGATAATTCAATCAGACAGTCCAAAAGCAAATTGGAGCCACGCTCAACATCAATCCAGTGGGTCCATTCATCCGGCGCGTGGCTAATCCCGCCGACGCTGGGCACAAAAATAAGCCCGGTTGGGGTGATATCGGTAAAAAACTGGGCATCATGCCCGGCACCGGAAGGCATATTCAGATAGCTATATCCTCTGTCTTTTGCTTTTTTCTCAATCATTTTGACAATATTTTTGTCACAGTATTTTGGCTCAAGCCAGCTCATTTCCTCATACTCAAACATAAGGCGATGGCGCCGCGCTATGGAGGAAAGGACACGGCGGCAGGCATTGGCCAGTGATTTCATAACGTCCGGATCAAGGTCCCGGCCGACAATGGAGAAATCAACTTCCCCCGGGACAGTGTGTGGAAAACCCGGCTTTAATTCAAGATGTCCGATCGTAATCCGGGATTTATCCGTGCCTTCCTCGTCAATGATGCGCTGAATTTCGTGGGCAAAATCGGCAACTCCCAAAAAGGCATCACTGCGCATATTCATGGGAGCAGTCCCCGCATGATCCGCTTTGCCGATCAGGCGGACCAGCCATTTGAAAACACCACTAATACCGTCAACTACACCTATGGTTTTCTTTGTGTTTTCAAGGACAGGCCCCTGTTCAACATGAAGTTCAAGAAAGGCTTTAATATCCTCTTTATCGCGGTAGGCGTGAAGCACGTCAAGGTAATTTAAATCATATTTGGCCATGGCATCTTTAAGCATTTCCCCGTTTGAATCTTTTGCCTGTTCAAGCCAGTCAAGTGTAATGGATCCGGTTATAGCCTGGGAACCGAGCATGCCTCCAAATCGTCCTTCTTCCTCGCTTGTGGCAATAATGTCGACGGGATAGTCCAGATTTATGCTATTTTCCTTGATTGTCCGGATACATTCAAGGCCGGCCATCACACCCAGAGTTCCGTCAAAAATTCCACCGGCCGGGACGGAATCCAGATGTGAACCGATAATAACGGCTGGCTTTTCAATTTCACCATATCTGCCAATAACATTACCGGCACCATCCATACGGGTTTTTAAGCCATTTTCTTCAAATAAATCCATCAGCCATTTTCGGGCGGCCATGTCTGTATCTGTGAAGCCCTGACGGTAAACGCCCTTATCCTCTTTGTTGTAACCGAATTTGGAAAGGGCAAATAAATCTTCTTCAATACGCTTGACGGAAATATTGGGCATGTGTCTCCTTAATTGTAATTTTTAATGATCATTGTAATGCTAACATTTATTTTTTTTAAAATAAACATTTGAATTCAAAGTATATTAAATGTATATATAGCCAACAACGCGAATTTAAAAACTCAAAGACTATTAATAAAAAAGGTATAATTTAAACTTATTTAAAATGACATTTCGGTCTATCATACTGTTTTTTATTTATATATTTGCATTTTCATACGCTCATTCATCCGAAATTGAAATTGTTGATAATGGTACAACGGCGGGCTATGTGACACTTGCCTGGCCTTCTGCATCTGGAAAAACATTTGAACTCAAACAAAAAGAAAATGGTCATTGGAAAATTATCTATCAAGGCCAGGACCGTGCCACGACATTAAGTGGTCTGGCAGACGGGACCTATCATTATGCACTAATGATGGATGGTCAAAGTAATGCTGAAGATGAAATTAATATTACGGTCAGGCATCACACTCTTAAGCGGGCCTGGACATTTTTTGGGGTTGGTGCGGCCATGTTTCTTATTCTTATTACCATCCTAACAATCGGGGGAAGAAATTCTGTCAATCCGGACTAGATTGGCTGAAAAACCATTATGTTAAATGCAAATGCCATATTGCCAAGCTGGATTGCCTGGCTGATAATCGCAGGATTTTCCTGTCTTTGGGTTGCGCTTGGCTGGTGGCTTGGTCGTAAGAATGATACGCTTGATGATTATATGCTTGCCGGGCGAAAAGTAGGGGTCGGTCTGGCCGTTGCCACATCAATGGCGACATGGGTAACAAGCAATACAACAATGACCGCACCACAGCTTGCTTATCAGTTGGGCATTTGGGGAATGGTTGGATATTCGCTCGGGGCAGTAGGGCTTATTTTATTTGCGCCGATCGCGCGTCGGGTTAGAAACCTGATGCCAGAAGGATATACAAGTGGTGATTTTATAAGGTTGCGATACGGGGTGACCGCATGGCGGATATTCCTGATAATTTCCTTGTTTTACAGCTTTGGATGGCTGATCAGCCTTGGCATGGCAGGGGGGCTACTGATCAATGCCCTTTCCGGCATTTCATATTTTTACGGGATGACCGTGATTGTAACAATCTGTACTCTTTATACAGTATTTGGCGGGCTTAAGGCGGTTATCGGAACCGATTTCGTCCAAACAATTCTAATTTTGATCGGTATAACGGTTCTGGCAATATTGGTTATTGATGCCGTTGGGTTTGAGGAAATCCATAACACATTATCCGAACAGAGACCGGAACTTCTGAATTTGCTGCTTCCGGCGTCTATTATGTTCCTTTTCAATAATCTGTTCTTTGGTGTTGGGGAAATATTTCATTCTAATGTCTGGTGGTCACGGGCTTTTGCATTTGCTCCCGGGGTGGGGTTTCGGGCCTATGTGCTGGCAGGGATTTTCTGGTTACCAGTTCCTGTTGTTGCCGGGTTTATTGCGCTCGCTGCACCGGCCTTAGGGATTAATGTGCCATCGCCGGATATGGTCGCTCCGCTTGTTGCGGGAAAACTGTTTGGAATTTTCGGGGCCATACTTGTATTTGTTGTGGTCTTTTCGGCCCTGGCATCAAGTCTTGATAGCGTGCTAGCTGCGACAAGTGATCTTATTGTGAAAGACATTTATAAAGGTCATTTCAGGAAAAATGCATCTGGTAATGAACTAAGAAAAGCGGCGGTTTGGATTATTCTGGGGCTTGGTGCGCTTACATGGGCATTCAGCCTGCCAAGGATTGCAACCCTTGGTGCACTGCTTCATTTTACCGGTGCATTTGTTGCCAGTACAATCTGGCCGATAGCAATTGGCATATTTTATCGACGTGGCAGCGGTAGATTGGCAAGCCTGGCTATGGTGCTGGGAACAGCATCTGGCCTTTATGCTTATTTTACAATCGGATTTTATGTAGCCGCCCTTGTTTCAGCGACCGTTTCAATGCTGGTGATGATGCTGGCCTTTAAGGAAAAAGCCACGTTTGACTGGGCAATTTTATCTGAGAACCGCAATTCCAAATAAAGGAGAATGATCATGATAACTTCCACAGGACTTAGCCTGTTGGTTTACCCGGCATTATTACTTGCAGCGATTACACCTGTCGTTCTGATTTATCTGGTTTGGCAGGACGTTCGGGAGAATAAATTATGGTAAATGTTGAAAAAGCAATTTCTGAAGGCAACGCCTCTTTTGAACCGGAGCCGCCGGATGTTTATGGAGATGCCCATCCTAAAGATCTCCTTCGGGCTATTACAGAAGAACATGAATATCTTCAGTCACTTGCAAATAGTCATATTGCTTCAGCAGCGCAATTTGACCGTAAACAATTGATGCAGCTATTCAGACTTGCAGCGAAATATGAAGCCAATCCGGACCGCTTCCTTACGCCTGTAAAGCCTCTCTCAGGTAAATTACTGATCAGTGCATTTTATGAGCCATCGACCAGAACCAGACTTAGTTTTGAAAGCGCGTGGCACCGACTTGGTGGGGATATTATTTCAATTACTGATCGTTCAACCAGTGGCATAGCCAAGGGGGAGAGCCTTGCCGATGTTGCTGAAATGTTCAATAATTACGGCGACTGTGTTGTTTTGCGAGATAATCAGGAGAATTCGGTTACTGAAATGATGAAGTCGCTGCGTATTCCTATTATCAACGCCGGGAACGGGACTGACGAACATCCGACACAGGCTCTCGCTGATCTTTATACCATTTTCAAATGGCGTCCTGATCTTCTTGCCGATAAGCCGGAAAAGCGAATAAAAATTGCCATTGTTGGCATACCAAGCCGCATGCGCACTGTTCGTAGTTTACTGACTTTACTGGCCTGCTGTTCTGATATGGTTGATGAAGTAAACATCATTCATGATGGTCAAAGCAAGGAACTTTATAGTCCTGGTCAGTTGGAAAATCTGACAGCAGCTGGGCTTAAAATTCGTGAAAGTACCAATTTAACGGGATCACTCCCTGATGCAGATGTTGTTTATATCAATGCTATAGCCTGGGTTAAGGATTCATATGAAATTATGGGTGAAGAACTGAAGCTTGATATAAATTCACCATTAAAGCCGGGGGCCATCATATTGCATCCGCTGGCACGAGGACCGGAGCTTTGCACCTCTTTGGACAGTACCATTCATAACTGGTATTTTGCGCAGGCCCGGGGTGCCGTATTTGTCAGAATGGCGCTTCTCACCTGTATGGTGCAGCGTACTGATATGGTGATGGATATACTCTGATTTTATTTATGAAACAATCATTAACTACTTGATTTAACACTACTTACAAAAGGCAAAATTTATGTGTGGAATTGCCGGAATATTTTACCGCGAAAAGAATAAACCAGTTGACGCTCAGTTGCTCGCCAATATGGCGGCAATACAACATCACCGGGGGCCGGACGGCTTCGGGGTCGATGTGCTGGAAGGGAAGGGTGTCGGATTCTCACACGCCCGTCTTTCCATCATTGATCTGAACGAGCAACGCGGCAGGCAACCCTTTCGCAGCGCAGATGATCGCCTGATGCTTACTCATAATGGTGAATTTTATGATTATCAGAAAATCAGAACCGATCTGACAAGCCGGGGTAGCCGGTTTGTTACCAAAAGCGACAGTGAAATTATACTGCATCTTTATCCACGCTTTGGGCTGGCGGAAACTATAAGACGGCTTCGTGGTGAATTTGCCTTTGCCCTTTTTGATGCCGAGGATGATGCTCTTCATCTGGTGCGGGATCGTTTTGGTATAAAACCGCTCTATTATTATGCCGATGATGACGGGGTCATATTCGGTTCTGAAATTAAGGTGATAATGGCCCATCCCGGCGTAGAAAGACGCTTTGATAACGAAGGACTGCTTCATCAGCTTATGCAAGTAACTGTTCCCGGTTCAACGCCTTATAAAGGCATTCATCAGGTAAAGCCCGGTCATGTTGTAACATTCCGCCGTCATGGGAAAAGCTGTCTTATTGAAGATCGGCCCTATTGGGATTTTGAATTTCCTGATGCCGATTTACATAAAAAGAATACAGATGATGAAGAGCAGTCCATAGAAACTATTCGAGCAGGCCTTACCGAAGCCGTACGCTTAAGACTGGAAGCGGACGTGCCGGTAGGTTGCTATCTGTCAGGCGGGATTGACAGTTGTTCGATCCTTGGCCTTTCTGCCGCGATGCGGCAAAACCCCGTAAAGGCCTTTACAATCGGTTTTTCCGATGCTGCCTATGATGAAACGCCAATTGCACAGGAAATGGCCCTTTCCACAAATGCGGATCAGGATATTTTAAAATTGGATGGTGCACAGCTTTATTCCCATTTTGAAAAAACCACATGGCATACTGAACGGACCATTTATAATACGCTGGGTGTCGCAAAATTTTTAATGAGCAAGCATGTCAGGGAAGCAGGGTATAAGGTGGTAGTCACGGGTGAGGGTTCGGATGAGCTGTTTGCAGGATATCCGTCTTTCAGGCGTGATCTCTTCCTGCATGGGCTTGATGATATGAACCCTGAAGAACGTGCTGAATGGCAAGCTATGCTGGGCGAAAGCAATAAAATTTTCAGTGGTGCCATGCTGGCAGAGGAAGACAGGGATAACTATTATCTGACAGACCGGATCGGGTTTACCCCCAGCTGTCTGCAACCCTGGCTTAATTGCGAGGAAACGGCACGGTCAGTCTTGAATAAGGAAAGACAGACAGGACTTGAAAATTATTACCCCGGACAGGCAATTGCGGAAAAACTGGACCGGAGCAAACTGGATGGTCGTCACCCGCTCGACCGGGCGCAGTATGTCTGGTCAAAAACCATGCTTGAAAGCCAGATCCTGACCTGGGGTGGAGACCGGGTCGATATGGCCAATTCCATGGAAGCCAGGCCAGCCTTTCTTGATCATCATCTGGCAGAAGAGGCGGTTAAAATTCCCCCCTTACATCGGATAAAGGGGCGGGTTGAGAAATACGCGCTGAAGGAAGCGATGAAAGGACTTCTGCCCAGAACCCTTTATGAACGTGAGAAATTTGCCTTCATGGCGCCACCGGCCACGGTTAATAAAGACAAATGGCAGGCTATGTTGTCGCTTGCTGATGACTGGCTGAGTGATGCTGCACTTAAGCGCAGTGGCCTTCTGGATAAAAAAGCGGTTCAGGGGCTCCTCGTGGAAGCGCAGAGTGAAAATACATCACGGGCACGGAAAGTACAGCTTGATGCGGTGATCAATCATATGCTGGGTGTACAGATCCTTCATCACCAGTTTATAGTGACTGATGTTCCAGCGCAGGCTGCTGCTAGGGCAAAGGAACTCGGCTGGACGGTTAGTTAATTTATTTTCTAACAAACTTTTCAATATAGTCGTCCAGCATATTTTTAATTTCGCTGCGCATCATCACCATACATAAAAGGTTGGGAAGCGTACTGAAGACCACAGTTATCGCAGCAATATTCCAGATGATTGTTGTATCGGATATTGATGCCATAAAAAATCCAGTCAGATAAACAAGGCGGAAGGGTAAAATGGCCTTTATTCCAAACAAATAAACCATACATCGGTTACCGTAATAGGACCAGGCCACGGCCGTGGAAAACGCAAAAAGCGTTAGGGCGATTGCCACGATATACTGACCGCCTTGTCCAAGAAAACTTTTGGTAAAGGCAATGCTGGTTAAAGCCGCGGAATGGACCAGAGATTTTCCCATAATAACGGTATCGACATTGATGACATCGCCATTTCTAACCGATAGTTTACCGGTATAGGGGACAAGGTCGTTCCCTTCATTGGTTTTATAAAAGAGAACATCCTCGGCCACTGATCGGGCATTGATTATGGTCAGGTCTTTGCTCACCAGATGGCCATCCAGAATATCAATGGTGCCGTCATATTCCCTGATTGATGACCCTTCAAGAAAATTCAGATATTTATAAAGTTCCTGCCTTTCAGCGGGAACATTATCGGAATAATTACCCATAATTATTGAAAAATCAGCCTGCTGAAAAATATTCTCATGCTTTTTCGTCCACACACCAGACGATAATATGACCAGGCCAGTAAGGGTACAGATTATAATGGTATCTATAAACGGCTCGAGCAGGGCAACAACCCCTTCTGATATGGGCTCATCCGTTATAGCCGATGAGTGGGCGATGGCGGCGGCACCCTGACCGGCTTCATTTGAAAAAAGTCCGCGATTGACGCCTCTGTTAAAAGCAAAAGCAAAACTGGCCCCCAAAAAGCCGCCAAGGGCGGCACTACCGTTAAAGGCGTCTGCGAAGATAGATATAAACGAAGGAATAATATTCTGATAATTGGTTATTATCACGGCTAAAGCGCCAATAAAATAGAGAAAAGCCATTAACGGGACAACCTTGGCAGCGAAATGGGCAATTCGAGTTACCCCGCCGATCACCACAAAACCGAGCAGGGTGGTTGCCACAACCCCGGTTATTATTTCACTTATATTGAAAGTTTCTCTTAAAACCTGGGCCATGTTATTGACCTGCGGCATGCTGCCTGAGCCCATCGAGGTCATGGAAATTGCGACAGCAAACATAATGGCAAGTGGTTTCCAGCCCAGACCATTATCCATGACATACATTGGGCCGCCGGATACGGTGCCATCTTCAACCGTTACCCTGTATTTATGGGAAAGGCTGACTTCAACAAATTTTGTTGTCATGCCGACAAACGCGGACACCAGCATCCAGAAGAGAGCTGCCGGACCGCCAAGATAGACGGCAAGACCAACTCCGCCAATATTGCCAGTACCAATCGTTCCGGAAAGGGCCATGGAAAGCGCCTGAAAATGGGAAGTTTCGCCTTTTGCCTTGCTGCCTTCTTCAGGGTCAAACAAAACGGACCAGGCATGCCTGAACAATCTGAACTGGGGAAATTTAAGATAGATGGAGAAAAATACACCTATTCCTATTAACAAAAACGGAAACCATGCGGCGCTTCCCAAAAAACTATCGATAAAGATCAGAAAGTCATTTAAAGTCAATTATTCCTCCCAGTTTTTTATTTTATTTCCCACACCTTAGCGTTATTCTGCCAATTAGTAAAATTTAAGCAAAAAATGCACATTCCTTATTCAGGCATCAAATAAAATTCTGTGCTCAATTATAACTGACGGGATAGACCATGACTTCAGCAGATAATTTAAAACCGCTTGTTGATCTAAGACACAGATTACATGAATATCCGGAACTTTCCGGACAAGAGAAAAAGACGGCCTCCTTAATGGCTAAAAAATTGAAAGAGCTTGTCCCGGATGAGCTGATTACCGGAATCGGCGGATATGGTGTTGCCGCGCGCTTTAATAG
The DNA here is from genome assembly GCA_024236295.1 of Kordiimonadaceae bacterium. Lineage (GTDB taxonomy): Bacteria > Pseudomonadota > Alphaproteobacteria > Sphingomonadales > Emcibacteraceae > Pseudemcibacter. Next base: position 250,131 of record JACKKT010000001.1, read on the forward strand.
TGCCAATCCGGGGCCATGTGTTCTTTTTCGTGCGGAACTTGATGCGCTTCCCATTGAAGAAATTAATGATTTTCCCCACCGGTCAAAAAATTCCGGTATTTCCCATAAATGTGGTCACGATGGTCATATGTCGATTATTTACGGCCTGGCACAGATGATTTCAAATGAAAGACCCAAGCAGGGCAGTGTAATTTTATTGTTTCAACCGGCCGAAGAAACGGGAGAGGGGGCAAGGGCAGTTGTTGCCGACCCCAAATATTCAATGCTTAAACCTGATTATTGTTATGCATTACATAATTTGCCCGGGCATCCATTGGCGGAAGTGTTGATCAGATCAGGAACATTTAACTGTGCGTCGCGGGGAATGATTGTAAATTTAAGTGGTAAAACCGCCCATGCGGCTTATCCTGAAACCGGTGTTAGTCCAGCACTGGCGCTTGCTGAACTTTTGCAGGTTTTTCCCGGCCTTGCCAGCACCGTCAATAAAAATGAACTTCTTATGACGACAACAGTCCATGCCACAATGGGGGAAAGAGCGTTTGGCACCGCGCCCGCAGATGCGGAATTTATGGTGACACTTCGCAGCGAAACAAATGAAGGCATGGACCTTCTTGTTGCTAAAGCAACAGAACAGATTAAAAAAACCGCCGCGGATTATGGCCTTAAATATGAGATTGGATGGACAGATATTTTTGATGCCAGCATTAATGACCTGGAATGCGTCGAAAATGTTGCAAGGGCTGCGAAAAACACAGCGCATACTGTCTGCTGGTTGCCGGAAGCCTTTAGGTGGTCAGAAGATTTCGGGGCAATCAGTGCCAGTGCAAAAGGGGCAATGTTCGCGTATGGGGCAGGTGAGCAACGACCACAAATTCATAATCCGGACTATGATTTTCCAGATGATCTGATTAATAGCGGAATGTCTATTTTCTTTGACCTATATAAACAGCATCTCTTGTAATGAACAATAAGCACCTTTTATAATGTTTTTGAAATTGATATGTTCAATTAATGCTGGGAAAAACCAGTTTAAATTCCGAGCCTATATTTTCAATGCTGTTAATTTGCAAATTGCCGCCGTGTAGCTCAATCAGATGTTTTGAAACTGCCAGGCCAAGACCTGTGCCATGATCCTGATCATAACGGTCATGCTTATGCTGAACGAAGGGTTCCGAAATCGCTGTCAGCATTTCACTTGAGATTCCGATCCCTGTATCTTTTATTGAAACAATAATTTCGCCCGTCTGCAACCTTACACAGCTGACATTGATGGTGCCGTTTTCCGGTGTAAATTTTACCGCGTTGCCGATAATATTCACGAGTACCTGTTTCATTCTAATCTGATCACATTTAAAACAGATACTTTTTTCAGGCATATGAGTAACAAGGGATATTTGCTTGTTTTCCGCATCTGTAGCAACTTGCTTTATTGCGGAGTTGATAATTTCCCTGACATCCTGGCCTTTCATATTAAGTTCAATAGAGCTTGTTTCAAATCGTGCGAGATCAAGTACGTCATTTATAATTTCACGAAGTTTTTCGCCGGCGCTGTGAATATCATTTCCATAATCAACATATTTGGATGGTGTAATTACGCCTAGTGTTTCTTTGGAAATCATTTCAGAGAACCCGAGGATGGCATTGAGCGGTGTTCTGAGTTCATGACTGACATTAGCCAGAAATCTGGATTTGATCGAACTTGCTCTTTCAGCATTTCTTTTTTCTTCCAGCAATGAAGCCTCAAGAATTTTTCTTTCCGTAATATCCCGAATGATCCCAATATATTTTTTTGAACCTTGAGCATTATAAGGGGCAATATTAAGTTCAATAGGAAAGTTGCTCCCGTTCTTGTGATAGCCAAATAATCCTCTCGGCTGTGCGATTACCTTAGGCGCAAATATTTTTGCATTATTTAAATAGTAATCATGTTTTACGCGTTCTTCTGGTGGCATTAATATGTTGACATTTTTTGAAATAATTTCCTCAGGGTTATAGCCAAATAGATTTTGTGCTTTTTTGTTAAAAGTTTCAATCGCCCCTTTGCTGGAAATTGTAATGATGGCATCGCCACTGGAATTAATCATTTCCCTGAATTTAGCTTCACTAGTCTCTAGCTCATGAAATAGCTTATGACTGTGGTTATCAAGTTTAATGATATATAGAAATAAAGAAATCATGGCAAAAGCTGTAAGCAGTATAAAAACACGAACAGAATTAGTGTTTGAATCCGTGCTTGTCAGTATGTCATTTAGTTGTATTTGCTGATCTGCAATAAGAGATTTCCACGAACTTTCCAGTACGCTTAATGCGGCAATCATTTGGTCATCAGAAACCTTCACGGCCCTGTCAATTTCACCGATACTGCTGCCATCGGCGATCATTTTTCTAGCCACTTCTAGTTTTGTGGAATATTCATTGATAGTATTTGTGATGGCTGTAAGTGCCAGATTTTCTTCCTGTGAAAGTGGAAGTGATTTATAATCAATTATCTGGCTGTTAAATGACGTAAAGTCGCTCTTCACTGCCTGATAAAAATCATCATTATGACGGATGACATAATTCTTGAAATTATGAATAAAACCACCAAAGCCAATTGAGCGATGCAGATTTTCTAAAATTTTTCCCTTTTGCAGGACAAGCTCGGATCTCTGAGATGCATTCAGCTGAAGATCATTATGTTCTGTTGAAATATAAAGCGTATATAACCCGAAGCTGGTGTACAATCCTATAAGGAGGGCCACTAAAACAATGAACGCTTTAAGGCGCTTCTGCCTGTATTTAATCATGCTCATATTGGGCAAGGAAAGCTACTCATTTTTATAAAATCGAATTCATCTAAATAGTTAATATTAAATATATTAACTATTATGTCAAAAAATAGTTAATTTTTTTGATAAATATCGAATTCAGCATAATTAAAATTGCCTTAACAATTTTATTTTTAATGATAAACTAAGAAAACCAGTAAATAAATTGGTGTAATTTATATGGTTTCGGGAGACCTGTTGTGACAAATTCAAAAAGTGTTAATGATGAACAACTGCATATAATTTGCCCAGCCTGTGATGCAATTAACCGCATTTTTTCTACCAGAATAGGCGACAACCCAAAATGTGGTAAATGTAGCAAACCATTATTTAACGGACATCCTGTCACGTTGACAGCCAAAAACTTTAATAAACATATATCACGGAGTGATATTCCGGTAATAGTTGACTTCTGGGCACCATGGTGCGCGCCGTGCAAATTAATGGCGCCTGAATTTGAAAAGGCGGCAAAGGCACTTGAACCGCATGTTCGGCTTGCTAAACTCGACACCGAAAGTGAACAGGCGATTGGTGCTCAATATGGAATTCGCAGTATTCCGACTATGGTGGTTTTTAAAGCCGGTAGGGAAAAAACGCGTCAGGCCGGTGCAATGGGAATGTCTGATATAGTCCGCTGGGCCAATAGCCAGGTCTGATTAATTTCCATTAAGATCAAATTTCAGTGGATAGTCTTATTTGTATTGTAACTATCATACTTTTTCAGCGGCAGCGCCTCTAAAAGTGCCTCAAATTATTGCCAAAAGGAATTTGTTTCTCATTTTTTCAGCTTAACAGAATTCAAAAATACTTATAGGATTATTTGATCATATTTTAAAATGGGAAATTCTATGAACAGGATTATTGAAAAAAGAAATATTGATGCAATGTTGCTTGCGCTACTGAGGACGGAACTGGCAAACAGGCGAACACTTCTGGCTTATATAAAAACCTCTCTTGGCACCGGGATTACCGCAATCGGGTTATTAAAATTTACTGAAGAGCAATCAATCTATGCCTTGCTTGGGCTTATACTTGTGCCTGTTTCGTTTATCATTCTGGGTCTTGGAATAACAGATTATATAAAAACCAAGAAAAAAATTGAAGATGAGAAAAAAGATGCTGAAGTTTGATTGTCATGTTTATGGAGTGCTAAATATAGCATGATTTGGGAAATAATATTTAACGCCGCAGGTGGTTTAGCACTTTTCATGATGGCTATGTCCATGATGACTGATGGCCTTAAATTATTTGCCGGAAATGCCCTGAAATCAATTTTGCAACACTGGACATCTAATGTTTACAGGGGCGTAATTTCCGGGGCATTGATAACCGGATTTGTTCAATCTTCAAGCGCAGTTACTGTGGCAACAATTGGCTTTGTCAACGCTGGCATTCTTACTCTGCAACAGGCTATTGGTGTTGTTTTCGGGGCCAATCTAGGAACGACAATCACAGGATGGCTTGTAAGCATTATCGGACTTGATTTTAATATTGAAGCCCTTGCCATGCCGTTACTTGCGTTTGGTGTGATGATGAATTACTCGGCTACAGGCAAAAAGTATCAGGGATTAGGTCATTTTTTATTAGGACTTGGGATATTCTTTTTAGCTCTTTCAATCCTGAAATCCGCATTTGCCGGCATATCCGACAATTTTGGCACTGAATTATTCCGGGCGAATAATATTACAAATACATGGGTGTTTGTTTTTTTCGGCTTTGTACTTACAGCTTTTACACAATCATCAAGTGCAGCCATTGCGATTATTCTGACCGCTGTCGGTGAAGGCATAGTTGGAGTTAATCTTGCGGCTGCCGCGGTTATTGGAGCGAATATTGGGACTACAACAACAACCTTATTTGCAACAATGAATGCAACTGCCAATGCTAGACGCGTGGCCGTTTGTCATGTCGCTTTTAATGTTATTACTGGTATTATTGCCCTTGCCATGCTTCCTCTTTTTATCCTGGCTGTATCAGAACTGGGGCATATTATTGGTGTTAAGGACCAACCCGCTCCATTTCTAGCTTTATTTCATACATCTTTTAATCTTGTTGGTGTAATCCTGCTTGTACCTTTCAGCCGCAGGATCGGTGAAATGGCCGAAAAAATGTTTGTCACGCAGGAAGAAAGCCTTAGTCATCCACAGTTTCTTGATAAAACGGTTAAGCAGACACCAATTTTGGCTATTGCGGCTCTTTGGAACGAACTCGGACGGCTATACAATTTATCTTGTGAACTGGTGTTAATGGCAATCGCAGGGCGAAGCAAATCAGCCGGTATAGTTAAAAGACATGCTGATGCAATTTTTTCTCTTGGGAAAGAAATCAATGAGTTTGCCACGAGCTTAAGCATGGAAAACATGACCCGTGAGCAGGCTGAGGAGCTCACTTCAACCATCCGCACATCCCGCTATCTGGAAGATGTATCAAGGACAGCGCATGAATTTTATTTATTATCCAAAAGTGCAAAAGAAATTGGTAATGAAGAGTGTACTGCTCTGTTGACGCAATATCTGAAAGTTACTGAAAATACCGTCAATATATTTTTCAGTGATAATAATGAACAGGCGCAAAAAGATGTTAAGCTACAGGCGTTGACAGAATATCAGAAAGCCTATCAGGATACAAAAGAGGGCCTTTTACAGATTACAATTAAACACCATCTGAGTGTAGATGAAATTGACGAAATTTTGGACAACCTTAGTCATTCCAGACGTCTTGTACAGCAACTACTTAAAGCGGATAGCAGAATTCACAGAGTTCGAAACGGTGATACACCCGAAACGTCAGTTCAGGAAAACATTGAAGAAAACAATGGAGATGATGAGACAGCCTCCAGTGCTGAGGAAACTTAATTTAAGATTTGAAGTTTTTCTTCAATGTTTTAATCAGATTAGACCGTGCTTCTTTAAATAATTCACTGTCTGAAAGCATTTTTGCCGTGTTCATTTTGCTTTGCATAGCAACAAACTCATTATAGTAGGGCGAGTTTTCACCATCCTCAAGTATAGAACGAAGTGTGTTGCTATTAAACTGTTCACTATATATGGATGCAAGGAGGGAAACCCAATCCTGACGATAGTGGTTAGTAGTAATTTTTATATTTGAGACCACTGTATTTTTGACCTGTGGGAATCCAAATTGTGAGATAGCATTTTCGACAAGTTTGTCATTTTTTACTGAATCAAGCAAAAGAACCGAAAGACTTTTATGAAGTCCTGTTGTGCGTATAAATTGTTCGGCAACAGCATATGAACCATCTAATGGCATAACCGTACGTTTCGGTAATATCTGTTCAAGGGCGTTTGCCTGTCCCGGCATTTTAAGGCCAGTCACAGTGCCGCCAGCAGCAAAACCAGTAGTGCTGTATACGAAAAAAGACAGAGAAACTAAAATTGAAAAAACAAAATCTTTGAACATTTGCTTTGATGCCTGACTGTAAATTTAAAATTTTTATGTGCAGGGCAATAAAAGCAACTATTTGTGACACTGGTATTAATGGAAAGTTACCGTTTTATGAAGTTTTTGTGAAACTTTTGTTAAATAACAAGAAGTTAGCGCAAAATTCTTTGACATTTTTGCGATTCTGATGATAGCCTGAACATACAACGTAATATTCGACGATACGATACTATCCGACAAATATTACACTAATATGACAAAGAACAAATTTTTATAAAAAAATACAGAATAAGGAGTATTTCTATGAAGAAATTAGCATTTGGCCTGATAGTAGCGATCGGTTTTGGTGCGGGTGTAGCGAACGCGGATGAGCTTTCTTCTTCGTTGATCCTTCTGCAAGATAATTCAATGGCATCGGAAAAAATTGAAGCCCGTGACTGGTCGGCTGCTGAAGAAGAATTGGTTTCAACCGACTTTGCGCCGGAAGATCAGGTTTTTGCCAAGGTTAATTTGGCATTTCTATATAGTGCAACAGGCCGTGTTGAAAAAGCCCAGGCTCTATATCAGGAAATTCTTGATGGCCGCGATAACAGTTTTGCCATGACACTTTCAGGAAAACCCAGAAAAGTGAAATATATTGCGAAAGACGGTATCAAAAGACTTGATAACTTGTAAGAAAGTAAAAAATAAGACACACTGCCGACATTAACTCTAATTCGATCTGGGACTGTCGGTGAAACAAAAAATTCTTTTGGCCTTTTTGACCATAGCATCATTTTTGATGATGTTTTTGTCGGAGAGGCCAATTTATTTTGCGCTTCCTCTCTGGATTTTGTTATCCGCCCTTTGTTACTATGATTTCAAAACAATGAAGCTTCCAAATAGTTTGACCCTTGCAGTTTTATTGCTGGGCTTAGTTTATAGTTTATTTAGCAATCAGGATCCTTTGCTAACTGGTATTTCATTTTTGATTTCAACTTGCTTTCTTTTAATGGTTTCTTATTCCTATTATAAATTGCGGGGCTATCATGGCCTTGGCATGGGCGATGTAAAATTATTTGCGGCCGGTTCAGTCTGGCTTAGTCCTTATCTACTACCAATTGTTTTACTTATATCCTCTTTAACGGCAATTCTTTACTTTATCCTAATTATGTCTAATAAGGATAATGCTTTCCTAAATCAAAAAATCCCCTATGGCCCATTCCTGGCAATTGCAATCTGGCTGACCTGGTTATCAGGGGATGAGATTCTTTATTACCTGCAATAGAATCGGGCAGGTGCATATTTTAAGACTCCATCAAATTGGTAATTAATTCTCTACTGATTAATCATAAAATCTGCCTTTCAAAAGAAAAAAAATTCAAATAATGATTTCTTGATTAGAACAGGTCTATTCTCTAACAGACTGTTAATAAACAATTAATTTTAAATTTTTTGCCTCTGATTGCTATTTCATAATTTTATCATACGTCTGAAACAAAAACATCATATTCCACGCCTATGTAGGAAAAGCTTAACGGGCTCGGGTGAGCTCAATTGAAATATCAGGCTGAACAAAAACTGTTCAATTTATTAATCAAAATGGGGTCGAAATGACAAATCTCAGACAATTTAGAAGGCTGTTATTAATATGTATGGCAGCAGCTTCTCTTTCAGCTTTTACAAGTTGTAGTGATAAAAATACGGAATTGGCGTCTCTTGGCGAGACAGGCGAAAATCCTGGAACTGGTGGATCCGGTGGTTCTGGCGGCGGCGGCGGAGGAGGGACCGTTGTGGCATGTCCGACAGGGACGACGGAAGTTACATTGGGCAGTGGTAAAGCTTGCCAGATTACAGGGACATTAACTCAGGATCTGACATTAACAGCCGATAATACTTATCTATTAAATGGTAAAGTTACTGTTGGTCAGGAAACCCAATCAGACGGAACAGGCGGAACCCGTGTTCAGCTGACAGTAAAGCCGGGAACAACAATTGCCGGTCTTAATGCAAATTCCTTTCTGGTCGTTGCCAGGGGCTCAAAAATTAATGCGAATGGTAATGTTGGGCAGCCAATTATTTTCACCTCTTCAGCAGATGTTTTAAGAGGGTTCAATGCCAATGCGAATGCATTATCTGAAACCTATACGTCCGAATGGGGCGGTATTGTTCTAAATGGCCTTGCCACAATTAATGGCTGTGCGTCGGGAATTTGTGAAGCAACGGGTGAAGGTGACAGCGGCCTTTATGGTGGTGCTGACGATGATGACAGCTCTGGTGTTCTGCGTTATGTTCAAGTCAGATATGCTGGTAACCCAATCACTGATGTTGATGAGCTTAACGGAATCGCCTTTGAAGGCGTTGGCCGTGGAACGATTGTTGATTTTGTTCATGTCCATAACGGTGCCGATGACGGTGTTGAATTTTTCGGCGGAACTGTCAATGTTAAACATTTGATTGTTACAGGCGCAGATGATGACAGTGTCGACTGGACCAAGGGATGGCGCGGTAAAGCACAATATGTTTTGGCAATGCAAAATGATAATCAGTCTGCATCAGATCAGGGTATTGAGGCTGACAATAACGGTGATAACAATGACGCATTACCATATGCCCAACCAACATTGGCGAACTTTACTCTGATTGCCGGCCCAACGCGGGGTGACATCGGAATGTTGCTTCGTGAAGGTACTGGTGCAAAAATTTATAATACAGTTGTAACAGGTTTTCATGATACCTGTCTTGATCTTGATCAGGCGGCAACATATGCCCGTCGTGATGGCGCAGATGGTATTGTTATTCAGTCAACTCTGTTAAGTTGTGATAAGACTTTCGCGACAGATGCAGAAGATGGTGATCTTGCTGCATGGTTCCTAGGACAAGCCAACAATAGTGCCCAAACGTCAACACTTTCTGGTTTTGTCAATGGTACAGCAGAAAATAATGTTACAGCAACTGACGTTCACGCACTTGATACATGGTTTGAAACAACTGATTATATCGGTGCTGTAAAATCAAATTCTGCGATAGATAATTGGACTCTTGGCTGGTCATATGCGATTAATCCAAATCCGACATGTCCGGATGGAACAACTTCAAATGGTGCCGGTGGCTGTATACTTCAAGGGGTATATACCGGCAACATCCATTTGGCAGCGGGTCTTAATTACTTCCTGCGTGGCAAAGTGGTTATCGGTGATGACTTAGGTGGTGATGCTGCTAACCCGATTGCAGGAAGAGTTGCAGGTAACCTTACAATTGATGCTGGTGTTACAGTTGCTGGTGAAGACCCTCTTTCTTTCCTCGTAATATCACGTGGTTCAAAACTCAATTCTAACGGTACAAAAAATGCACCGGTAACCTTTACTGCTACCAATGATGCAACGCGCAACCTGGATACAGACACGTCTCTCTGGGGTGGAATTGTCATCAATGGCCGTGCAACCATCAATGGCTGTGCCGTTGGTATCTGTGAAGCGACCGGTGAAGGTGATAGTGGCTTATATGGTGGTAATGACGATGACGACGATAGTGGTCAGATGTTCTACACTGTTGTTAAATATGCGGGTAATCCGATCACTGACGTTGATGAACTGAATGGTATTGCCTTTGAAGGTGTGGGCCGTGGTACTGAAGTTGACTATGTTCAGGTCCACAATGGTGCTGACGATGGAGTTGAATTCTTCGGTGGTACAGTTCGCCTTAAACACCTTGTAATTACAGGGGCTGATGATGACAGTATTGACTGGACCAAAGGCTGGCGTGGTGCAATTCAATATGCAGTTGCAGTACAAAATGATAATCAGTCAGCATCTGACCAAGGTATAGAAGCAGATAATAATGGTGACAATAATGATGCCACACCTTTTGCGCAGCCGCTCCTATCAAATATCACGCTGGTTGCTGGTGCAACACGTGGTGATATTGGCATGCTGCTTCGTGAAGGTACTGGTGCACGGATTGTCAATATCGTTACATCCGGTTTCCATGACACCTGTCTTGACCTCGATCAGGCGGCGACATATGCCCGCCGCGACGGTGCAGACGGTATTACTATCACATCAACTTATTTGAGTTGTGCAACAACTTTTGCTTCAGATGCCGAGGATGGTGACCTTGCGGCCTGGTTTAACGGTCAGGCAAATAACGGTACAGGAGCCAGTACGCTGGTTGCCCCGACCGGAGGTTCACATGCCTATATCAATGGTGCTACTGAAAATGGTGTGACCTTCACCAACCCTCAAACGCTTGATGCCTGGTTTGACACAACAACCCATATCGGGGCTGTTGATGCCGAAGCCAACAACTGGCTTGAAGGTTGGACTGTCTGGATTAACGAATAAGGAAACGATAACGAAAACTGTGGTGATGCGAACACATCACCACAGCATTTTGTAATTTTATTTATGAAACGGTGACTAATATGAAAATGTTCAAAAGAACTTTAAAAGGCGCGTTACTCGCTTCCTGTGCAGTTATAATACCGCAGCTTGCGTATTCTCAGGAAGCGCAACAGGCAGACCCGAGCCAAATTGACACAATTGTCGCGGTCGGGCGTTATATCCCTGATGAAAAAAGATCAACTTCTGAAATATCAAATGTAGTGAGTAGTACTGATTTAACTCTGGCAGGGGATAGTGATGTCGCAGTGGCCTTGACAAGAATGCCGGGCATTTCCCCGGATGAGTCTGGTAAATTTGTGGTAATCAGAGGCTTGAGTGAACGTTACACATCAACTCTTCTAAATGGTATAGAGCTCCCATCTCCAGATCCGCTTAAGCGGGCTGTCCCACTTGATATTTTCCCGACCTCGTTGGTGGGAAGTGTATTGATCCAGAAAACTTATTCAGCTGAATTTCCGGGTGCTTTTGGGGGTGGTGTTATTGACATCCGTACCAAAGTGGTTCCAGATGAAAGTTTCTTTGAAATTGGATTGGCTACTGGGTTTAATACAGCATCAACTTTTAAGGATGGCCTTACCTATTATGGTAGTGATACCGATCTTTTTGGTTTCGATGATGGAACAAGGGATATTCCTCCGATTATTGCGGCACATCCAACTTTGGAGGGTCTTACTCCGACGGAACTGGAACAGGCTGGTGAATCAATTCCGAATATCTGGTCCATTGATTTTCAAAAAAATGCGCCGGATTTTGATTTTAATGCCGCTGGCGGTACTAATATCGAAGTTGGTGATGAAGGTGAACTCGGATTTATTTTTGCTGTTGATTATGGCAGCAAATTTAGAAATCAATTCGGTCAACGAAGTTCTTACAAAGCGTCAAGTGCTACTGAATCGGGACTTGAAGCAGACCGTGACTTTAGCCCACGGGCTTGCGAAGCTGCTGGTGTACCGGGGTCTGACTGCGGTTATAACGTGACAACATGGAAAATTGATTTGAATACATTTGCATCCGTTGGTTGGCAGATTAATCAGGACAATTCGATTAAATATTCATCTCTATTGTTGCGTTCGAGCCAGAAACAGGTAGAAATTCAGCAAGGAAGTACGAATTCCGAAGATTTGGCCAATTTCACCCGACTTGACTGGATAGAACGACAAGTTTGGTCGCACAGTTTTGATGGTGAGCATGCCTTTGATCTGTTTAACAGTGATATGACTGAACTATTCTGGCACGCCAATATTACCAAGGCAACCCGTGATGTCCCTATGCGTAAACGTTATATTTATGTGTACGATAAAAATAATGAAGTATTCGAAATGTTACGGCGTAGCGACAGTAACCGAATTGAATATGGAAGTCTCGATGATACATCAAAGGATGTCGGATTTAATATCAAACAGCCGTTTTACATTAATAATTCATCGCTCGATTTGAAATTTGGTGCCAGTTACAACAAAAAAGACCGGGATTCGGATTATAAAAAATATGGTTTTAACCTTTCCAATGTATCGAATGACAGCTTGCGTCGATATGTACCTGAAATTATTTTTGGCTCTGTAAATATTGATCCGAATGGCATTTACTTAAGTGAGTATTTCGACCCCTCCAGTGCTTTTACGGCAGAGTTTGAAAATAAACAGTTTTTCGGACAGGTAGATGCACAGGTAACCGACGAAGTTCGTGTATCTGCAGGTGTTCGATATGAAGACAGCAATCAGACGGTTCAATCTACAGATAGGACCACTTTTCAGGACATAAAAATTAATCAGGATCTTAAAAAATGGTTGCCATCAGCGACTATAACCTGGGAATTTATTGAAAATATGCAAATCCGACTGGCGTTTTCACAAACTGTGAACCGACCTGACAGCCGTGAGCTGGCCCCTGTATTCTTCGTACGGGAAGATGGACGTACGGAACGGGGTAATGAAAATCTTATTCCGGCTGATATTCGCAGCTTTGATGCCCGGTTTGAATGGTATTTCGATGCGGGGGAAAGCTTTACTCTCGGGGCTTTCTATAAGGAAATTGACAATCCGATTGAACAGTCTATTTTGGCGCGAGGTGATGGCCAAGCAGATACGATTGCCAACGCCGAAAAGGCCAAAATTAAAGGGGTTGAAGCAGAAATTGAAAAAATTGTTGGGACTGTTGGTGAAAGAGAATTCTTTGTAAAAGCCAATGCATCCTACATTGACTCAGAAGTGGTTAGAAGTGCTGAAAAGTTTGATCAGATTACCAATCTGGTCGGCCGTCTTCAGGGTCAGTCTAATTATCTTGCCAACTTACAGGTAGGATTTGAAAATCAGGATGTTGGGGAAAAGTTTAATATTATTGTTAATTTTCAGGGGGACCGTATTTACAGACTAGGTACTTCAAACCGTCCTGATCTGCTTGAGGATATACCAGTTCAGCTTAATCTGCTTTATAGCCGTGATGTGAATATCTGGGGCGATAATCCGTTAACACTGACATTCAAGGCACAAAATCTTTTGAATGAAAAAGCGCTTCGCAAGCAGGGATCGGAAATTGCCGAATCCTTCGAAATAGGGCGCACATTCATTCTTGGATTTAATTATTCCTTCTAAATTTCATACTCTAATATACTCAAAAGTTGAAAGCCCGGTTTTCGCCGGGCTTTTTACTGTTTTTGACATATTACTGTAGCATTTCTGAAATATTAGCATAACAAAAATTCGCTAAAACTGTAGGAGAAAATAGAGAATCACCCGAATTTTAAGGGGCCATAATGGCTAAAAAAATATCATTTGCACTAAGCGACACAGAGGCAGTCCGACTGCCGATTTATTATCGCACTGCACTTATTTTTCTTGAAATAGTGGCTATAATTCTCCTTGCACTTGTTTGCTCTAATTTATTTATGAAAATGTTAAACTCGGATGCTGAAATAATTTCAGCAGCACCTTTGCCAATGGCGACCCCCGTCGAAATTCAAAATGCCCGGCACGAGGACTATAATTATTTAAAAACAGTAGATGCCTTTTATGGTTTGTCCAAAAATATTATTGCCACGCGGACGGATGATATTCCGGAAAGTACCCTTGATATTCAGGTTTTCGGTCTTCGTGCCAAAGGAAATGGTGATGGTACTGTCATCTTAAAATCTCAAGGGTCGCTACAGAAACTTGCCAAAATTGGTGATGAAATTGCCAGAGGAACCAGGCTTGCGGCTATTTATTCGGACCGCATTGATATAAGAAGAAACGGTCGGCTTGAAACAATTTATCTCAATAAAGAGCGGGCAAATTCGCATCAAAATAGTCAGTCGCAGATTGCCGCTACGTCCACCATTCCGCAAAACAGCAACGACACTAAAAAGAAAATAGAAGATTTTATTGCATTGATGGACCTTAAACCGTTCCGTGAAGGAAAAAATATTGCCGGTTTTACGGTGGGTGATAAGGCTGAACCATCGCTTCTAATCCTGGCAGGTCTGGAAAAGGGTGACATCATCAGTTCGGTAAATGGCAACGAACTGCTTTCATGGGAACGGGTGAAGGAAATTTCCGACGGGGCAAGTGGCGACACATTAAATATTCAACTTGAAAGGGACGGCGAAAAGCGAACGCTTAAACTTTCCCAATCGGTATTAGGACTTTAAATTGAAATATTTACTCAGCATTTTTTTGTGCCTTTTCGCGCTGCCGGCAATTTCTCAGCAGTCTGATGTGACATTAAACTATCAGGATGCAGAACTTCGTTCATTCATTGAGGATGTAGCACTTGAAACCCATAAAACATTTATCATTGACCCGCAGGTAAATGGCAAAGTCAATCTAATTTCATCAGAACCGATTTCGGGTGATTTATTGTTTGAAACGCTTTTATCGGTCCTGAAAGTCAATGGCATGGCAGCGGTGCCTACGTCTGGTGGCGCCTATAAAATTGTAAAAAGTGAACAGGCGCTTGGAGATGGTGGCCCTGTTAACCAAAATGCTACCGGAGATGCACTCGTCACCCGGGTATTTAGGATTAAGCATGCCGATCCTATGACCATTTCAGCAGCGATCAAACCATATATCGCAAGAAACGGCAGCAACTTTGCCCGCGAAGGTCTGCCGATGGTGGTTGTAACCGATCATGCAGATAATCTGATCAGGATTGCTCAAATCATTGTATCTTTGGACGCGGATCAGACGGTGATCAGAACTCTGAACCTTATTCACACATCCCCTAATGAAATGGCGGAAATAGCCACTCAGCTGACATCACAATCCGCTTTTAATGGTGAGGCAAAACCGCTTCTTCAAACCATACCGGTCAGGGGCAGCAATTCCCTGATATTAAAAGGAATGCCGGAAGTGCTGGATCAGTATATGCCGATCCTCGCCGATATTGATCAAAACAATGCCAGCCGAGGCGATATGCGGATGATCCGACTTAAATATGCCACGACCGATAAAATGGTTCCGGTGCTGCAGCAACTGGTTGATGCCATGCAGGGCGAAGACCAGAACACCCCCGGTAAATCCGGCAATAATGATGTGACCATTGCCGAATTTCAGGGCACCAATTCACTGGTGATTAATGCCGGTCCGGAAATGCAGCAAAGACTTGCGGATGTGATAAATCAGCTGGATATTCCGCAGGATCAGGTCCTGGTAGAAGCGATAGTGGTTGAGGTTTCTGAAAACGCATCCAAGGAACTGGGGCTTCAATATGTTCTCGCCGGTGGTGACAGCAGCAATATTCCCTTCACCGTTGCCAATTATTCAAATTCCGCACCAAATATTTTGGCCGCGACCGGGGCGATTGTCGTTAATGACGGGGACAGCTCATCCGGTACCAGCGCGTCTGATATTTTAAAGGCGGCTGCCGTGGATAGCTTTCTGGGCCTTGACGGTTTTGCCATTGGTGCAGCAGGGCGCCGTTCAGATGGTGGTGTATTTGGTGTGATCCTGAATGCCCTTGCCAGTGATACGGACAGCAATATTCTGTCAACGCCGTCGGTAATGGCGCTTAATAATGAAAGTGCAACATTTCTGGCCGGGCAGGAAATACCAATTACCACAGGAGAAGCATTAGGCAGTGCCAACAGCAACCCGTTTAGGACCATTGAGCGGAAAAATGTCGGTATCCAGCTCGATATAAAACCGCAGATTAATGATAATAATGAAATCAGACTTGATATCCGTCAGGAAGTCTCCTCCATTTCCGGTCCGGTAAGCGCCAATTCATCAGAACTGGTGACCAATAAACGGGAAATCCAGACCACCGTTCGGGTTAATGACGGTGAAATTATCGTGATTGGCGGCCTTATTCAGCAAAATGAACGCATCAGTGTTGATAAAGTGCCACTGCTTGGGGATATTCCTTTGCTTGGAAATGCTTTTAAAAGTGAAGGAAAAACCAGAGACAACACCAATTTGATGATTTTCCTTCGCCCGACCATCGTTCGTGACAGGCAAGACCGTACAAGGGTGACCAATAACAAAGTAAATTACATGCGTGAACGTCAGGTGGTTTCAGGATCGAAACTGTCCATTGACGATTTGTTGCAGAATGTCATTGAAACGTACAAAAAACCAATGAGTGATGATCATGGGCAATGAGAAAAAAATAGAAAAGCCAACCTATCGTGACCCTCATTTGCTGCCTTACAGCTTCGCAAAAGCAAACAGCATACTGATCGGCGAGGATGACAATGGTTATACACTTTGTATGGGACCGAATGCAAACCGCAATATGATCCCGGAAGTGCTTCGGGTATTTGGCTCGATTGAGGAAATAAAAGAATTCTCTGCCGAAGAATATGGTGAAATTCTTTCAAGCATATATTCCACCCGCAATCTTCAGGATGATATTGACACTTCAACGGAAGAAAAACAGGATGAAGATCTGGACAGTATTCTGGAAGGGGTGGAAAGATCAGCTGACCTGCTTGGCGGTGATGATGATGCACCGGTCATAAGATTGCTTAATTCTCTCTTAAGTGAATCTGTCCGCTCCGGCGCGTCGGATATCCATCTGGAGCCTTTTGAGGATAGTGTAAAAATCAGAATTCGTATTGATGGTGTGCTCACGGAACTGGCGTCCCTGTCACCAAAACTGGCGCCTTATCTGGTTTCAAGGATCAAGGTGATGGCAAGACTTGATATTGCCGAAAAACGCACGCCGCAGGACGGACGGCTTTCGCTTACCCTAGGGGGGAAAGCCTATGACGTTCGCGTTTCAACACTGCCAATCCGATATGGCGAACGGGTGGTGATGCGGCTTCTTGACACTGATAGTGCAAAAATAAAGCTGTCCGATCTTGGCATCGATAACAAAACACTCAAAAGACTGCATGGAGCTTTATCCGAACCAAACGGTATTATTCTGGTCACCGGCCCGACCGGATCGGGGAAAACAACAACGCTTTATGCGGCGCTAACATATCTTAATGACCAGTCACGAAATATCATGACTGTGGAAGACCCGGTTGAGTATGCGCTTCCAGGCATCAGTCAAACCCAGGTCAATTCAAAAGTGGGTATGACCTTTGCCAGTGGACTTCGTTCGATATTAAGGCAGGACCCTGATGTGGTCATGGTCGGGGAAATCCGCGATATGGAAACGGCGGAAATGGCGGTTCAGGCGAGTTTGACCGGACATCTGGTGCTTTCAACGGTTCATACGAACAGTGCGGTTTCAGCGATAACTAGGCTGGTGGATATGGGCATTGAACGTTATCTGCTGGCGTCATCAGTAAATGCCATTCTGGCCCAGCGCCTTGTCCGTAAGCTTTGCAATAACTGCAAAACGGAAATTGAGCCGACAGACGCCTTTCTCGCCCAAATGAATGTGGATATTGAAAATGCGAAAATGGCCTGTCGCCCTGTCGGGTGTGTTGATTGCAAGAATACCGGATACCGGGGCCGTACGGCCATTTATGAGCTTATTACCGTCAATGAAGATTTCCGGGTGCTTATACAGGAAGGGGCGAGCGAACAAAAAATGGCTGAGCTGGCCTTTAAACTTAATTCAACCATGGCTGATAATGGCCGTGAGCTAATCCTTTCCGGTATC
Organism: Kordiimonadaceae bacterium; assembly: GCA_024236295.1. Classification (GTDB taxonomy): domain Bacteria; phylum Pseudomonadota; class Alphaproteobacteria; order Sphingomonadales; family Emcibacteraceae; genus Pseudemcibacter. The sequence goes on from JACKKT010000001.1 coordinate 267,754, forward strand.
ACGACCATAGAAGAAGTGATGCGGGTTTCAAAATTACAGGATAGTAGTGATGCCAGCCTATAATTATGAAGCTTTGGACAGCACCGGGCAGACCAGAAAAGGGGTAATTGCTGCTGATAGTCTTCGTGATGCAAGGCAAAAGCTTAGGGCCATTTCATTATTTCCGGTTGATATAAAACTGGGAAAGAATAAAAGCGGACATACCATTGGTATTTTATCCTTTTCTAGGCAAAAAGCCATCAGCTCAAAGGATCTGACCCTTCTGACCCGCCAGATGGCAACAATGTTCAGTGCCGGCACGCCGATTGAGGAGGCACTAGGGGCCCTTTCAAAACAAAGTGAAAAACCATTGCTCAGAAATATTCTGACCAAAATCAGAGCACAGGTTTCGGAAGGATCAAAACTATCCGACGCCATGAAGTCAGAAAGTGCCAGTTTCCCGGCCCTTTACCGTGCAATGATTGCGGCGGGCGAGGCGTCGGGAAATTTGGGTCCGGTAATGGAACGAATTGCCGATTACAGTGAAAAAAGTCAGGACATAAAAAATAAGGTCAGCACTGCGCTGATTTATCCAATTGTGCTGAGTGTGGTAGCAACGGCGGTTCTGGTAATTTTGATGACATTTGTGGTGCCAAAAGTGGTTTCGCAGTTCGAAAATATTGGTGCCGAACTGCCGGGGCTTACCCGCGCCGTGATGGCGATATCATCTTTTCTGGTAAATTACGGGCTTTTTCTGCTTATCGGCATTATCGGAATTGTTTTCTTATTTATTTCATTGGGAAAAAGAAAATCAGTAAGGCTAAAAATTCATGGATTTTTGTTAAAAACACCCTTTATCGGGCGCCTTATATTATCGGTTTCCAGCGCCCGTTTTGCCAGAACAATGGGAACATTGATTGACGGGGGCAGTCCGGTGCTGGAAAGCATCCGTGCGGCAAAAGAAACGGTCAGTAATGAAGTGATCAGGGATGCGATTGACACTGTTTATCTTAATGTTCGCGAGGGGCATTCGCTCTCTGTTGCCATGAAACGAACCGGGGTTTTTGCGCCGCTGCTCATTTATATGTGCTCAATGGGGGAAAAAAGCGGTCGGCTATCCTACATGCTGGTTAAAATTGCCGATTATCTGGAAGCGGAATTTGAAGGGATCAGTCAAAAGGCACTCAGCCTGCTTGAGCCTATGATTGTGATTATCATGGGTCTGATGGTGGGGCTTATTGTGATGTCGATCATGCTTCCGATCATGCGGCTTAACAGCCTGATTTTAATGTAAGGAATTTACTATGCTGAAAAAAATATTGAAAAAACTGAAAGCATTATCGCAAATGACAAAAGCGGATGATGGTTTTTCGCTGATTGAGCTGATGGTGGTTGTGGTGATTATGGGGCTGCTGACGACAGTGGTGGTGATCAATGTTATGCCCAATCGGGACCGCGCCATGGTGGAAAAGGCAAAAGCCGATATCAGCACCATTGCCCAGGCCGTTGAAATGTATCGCATGGATCAGATGAAATATCCGAGTATGGAGCAGGGGATCGAAATTTTATCGAAAGCACCGGAGGGCAGTAATTTTCGTAACCAGGGATATATCAAATCATTGCCGAAGGACCCATGGGGTCATGAATATCAATATCTGATCCCGGGAGAACATGGCACTTTTGACATATTCTCTTATGGGGCTGATGGCCGCCTGGGCGGCGAAGGCCTTGACCTTGATATCGGCAACTGGACAGAGGAAGGCTGATGTTGAAGGCGGCTTCTGCGCAAGATGGGTTTTCATTGCTGGAATTGCTGGTGGCAATTGCGATATTGTCGCTTGCTGTAATTCCGATGATGGCAACCCAGTCTACAGCCATTAGAAGCAGCAGTCATTTAAATGAAAAAGAAATTGCCCGCTTTGTTGCTGAGAATGCTTTAACTGAACTGAGCATTTCAGAAATTCCGCCGGAACCTGGAATGCGTCAGGGCACTGAAAATCAGGCAGGCTTTGATTATACCTGGCAGGCCGTTATTTCACGCATTCCGAACCAGCCCTTAATGACCATCATGCTTTCCGTTAACCGGGAAGGGTCAACAGATACGCTTTATCGGCTTAACGGGTTTAGAAAAGTTAAATGAGTATGAACCGGAATACCATAAAGCAGGAAGACGGCTTCAGCCTTATTGAAACGCTGGTGGCGGTTTTTATTCTATCGGTCGTTTCATTGATTACGCTGAATATCATGAGCAATTTTGCCGACGCAAACCAGACCATGATGACCAGACTTGGCGATCTGAAGCAGATTGAAAAAGCGCGTCTGCAAATTCGTGATGACCTGAACCATGCCAGCCCGCGACCAGCAACGGAACCCAATGAAACAGATGAAAAGATAATAAAACTGTTCACTTTTACCCGTGGCAGCAGTGAGTTTGCCGCCGTTGATCAGACCATGTCCCCCGCAGAAACGATTCACTATCTGGTCCGGGATAAAAAGCTGATCAGACGGTCATACGAGCGGCCCTATATCACTGAAAACACCCCTTTTCGGGATTATATACTGCTGGATCATGTCGATAAGGTCTCACTTAAATATTATGACGGGTTTCTGTGGCAGGATAACTGGATCATGGCAGCAGGCCCTAATAAAGCACGCTATCCAAAAGCCATTGAAATGATCTGGCAAATAAACAATCCTGAAAACGGTCAACAGACTTCCTACCGTAATGTATTTCAGATGGGGGTAGGGCAATGAGTTTCATAAAAAATGAGGATGGCGCTGCCCTGATATCGGTTTTACTGCTTGTTTCTGTAATGAGCGCAGCAATGATCGCAACATTTGATGAACTTGGATTATTCACAAAAAATATCGTCAGCCGTACTGAATATTATCAGGCGGATCAGTTTGCCCATGCGGCCGAAATTGTTGGTGCCAATCAGGCAGTGAAACTCGCGAAAAATCAAATGCTGGCTGCCGTAATGGGCATTGATGATGATCGCCAGAAGGTCACATTCCCCATTGACGGCGGGACGGTTAAGGGCGAGCTCGCGGAATATTCAAACTGCTTTAACTTAAATTCACTGGTTACGGCCAACAATGCAGAGGGATTTGAAATCAACCAGATCGGCTATGAACAGTACATCCAGCTTTTAAGGGAAATTGGTATCGGTGAAAGACAGGCACAGTCATTGGCAGCTGCCCTTGTGGACTGGCAGGATACCGATGATCGGCCAATGCAATCCGGCGCTGAATCTTTCAGTTATTCGCAAGCCGTGGTTCCCTACCGCGCCGCCAATTATCCGATCAGAGAACTTAATGAACTACGGCTTGTGCGTGGCTATACACCTGAGCTTATTGAGGTCCTATCAAAATTTACCTGTGTTGACCCGCTTTCGCTGCAAACGGTCGTTAACTTAAATTCCATTCGTCCTGATCAGGCAATTTTTATCCGGGCACTTTTGGGGCCGGAATATCCGCTGGAAGCAATAAGGTCCGTCATCGAAGAAAGGCCGGCTGCCGGATATGATAATGTTGCGAGATTCTGGAACAATCCGCTCTTAAAAAATAAGGAAATTGATAACAGAATCAGAAAGCAGTTTCAGGTGAGCGCTAAACGCTATAGATTGTCAATTGAAGTAGAATATTTTGATGCCAGAATAAGCCGGCAGAGTGTCATACTGATTAAGGATGATGGCACATATGAGCTGATTAGCCGGACGGCAGGGACTTAAACGATGATTGAGCAGATCAAAATTATTGAAAGCGCGAATGACGCTGACGCCGTTGCCATCCTTCCCGGTGAGACGGTCAGTTTTTTCGTTGTGTCGCTTCCTGATCTGCCATCGGCAAAGCTTAATAAAATTTTACCCGGGGTTATGGCTGATTATCTGGCCGGAAATGTGGATGAAGTTCATATTTCAATTATAAAAAAACAGGAAAACGGTCAATATCTGATTGGTGTCTGCGATCATAAAATCATGATAGCGGCAAAGGAAATGGCCACGAAAAAAGGGAAAATCATAAAAGCCGCCTGGCCGGATTATGCATTGATAAAAGCTCCTACAAGTGGAATTGCTATTTATAATGACGGCGAGCGCATATTGGCGCGCCGCAGCGATGAAACCGGATTTTGCGTTAATGTGAATGTGCTTGACCATGTTGTAAAGGGCCATCAAACCCATGAGGCCACACCGTCGGAAGACATGCCGGATGGGGTTGGTTTGGCCAGCGGTAAATACAGCCCTCGGGCTCCGATTATGGCTTATTTCCAGCCTGCTTATCGGTTGGGGCTTATATCCCTTGCCGTGCTGATAGTCTGGATCATCAGTATGTCATTGATGATTGCGGATAATGAAAAACAAAGACAGAGTTATGTCGATGCCTCCACTCAAATATTCAAAAAAACTTATCCGGACGTAAAGCGCATCGTCAATGTCGAAGCGCAGATGAGAAATCTGGCGTCAAATGAATACGATGGTTCGGGACAGGCTTTTTTATCCCTTTCAGACACCATATTCAAAGCGGTCAGCCAGTCTGGTAGCGTCAGGCTTGATAGTCTCAGCTATGATAAAAATAGCGGTAAGCCGGTTATGAATATTACCATAATAACTGAAAATTATATTGAGGTAACGTCATTTGAAAGTATGCTTGAGAATGCCGGTCTCAATGTTACACAAGGGGACAGCAGCCAGGACGGCACCATGATTTTCAGCAGTTTCATGATTACAGGGGGTGTCTGATGAAAGCATTCTGGTCAGAGTTGACAGAAAGGGAAAGGCTGCTGATCTCATTTTGCGGGTTTGTGGTTGCGATCTTTTTTATCTATCTGCTTATGATCAGACCGCTGTTTGAAAAAGAGCAAGCCTCCCGACGGGCAATGGAGGCGGAAAAAGACGCCTACTCGAGAATTTTGGACCTTGCCTCAAAGGCGGAAGCTTCCCGCGGTATCGAGAGACCGGTTCAAAAAATGGAAGCAGTTGACTTAAGGGAAGCGGCAACGATCGCTTCAAAAGAAACAGGTATTGCCATTTCCCGGATACAGCCAGGCCTTGATGGTGATGTATCCTTCTGGGTTGACGCGGCAAAAACAGATCAGATATTTAACTGGCTTCTTTTAATGAACAGCCGCTATGGCCGTCAGGTTAAAAAGGTATCCTTGCAGAAAAATTCGGGGTCAGAAAGTCTGCGCGGGCAGTTTGAATTTGTCGGGGAAATAAAATGACAAGTTTAGCTTTGTCCAACAATCTTGGATTTCCGAAAAAATATCTGATTATTATATTTGCTGCTGTATTTATCCTGCAGAGCATAATCAATCTTCCGGCAGGCATTATCGGCGGATGGTTAAGGAATACCGGCTTAAATTATCGCTCGATAGAGGGAACCCTCTGGAAGGCGGAAATTTATGATTCTGTTTTTGACGGTTACCCAATTCATAAAATGGTGTTTGAGCCCAAAATCGGTAAATTATTGCTGTTTCAGCTTGCGGCGGATTTCATGGCAGAAAACGATCAGGGACAGATTACCGGAACCATAACAAGTGCTGGTCAGGGTGATTTTATTCTTAACGATATTCATGCTTCTGCGAATGTCATTGTTTCCAAAAATTCCTATAGTTTTCCGGCAGATTTTATTATGAGTTCTGACCAGCTTGAAATAGATGAAAATGGACTATGCCGGGGCGGAAATTTTATGATTAAATCAAATCTGGCGGACCTGCTTTTTTCCGGTCTTGGGCTTGAATTACCACCTCTAAGTGGGCAGGGTCATTGTGATGACGGCATCATAAATATGACACTTCAGACAAGCGGGCAGGGGTTTGAAATTTCACTAATCAGTGAACTTAATGATCAGACATCAAAAGCCTTGATAAATATAAAGTTGCCAAAAAATCTTAACGATCGGCCGCGTGTTACCAATGAACTATCGGCGAGGGCATTTGCCCGGACAAACGGGATCTGGCAAACGGTAATGGAGATAACCAGATGATAAAATTAACAAAAAAAACCGCATGGCTGCTTTTATCCCTTATCGTTCTGACCTTGACCGGATGCAGTGCTAAAGTAGGACTTGGGCATCCGCCGGGAATGCGTGGTGCGGGGCCGGGGCCCGGTCCGGCCACCCCGGCTCGGGCGTCATCATCCGTTAGGGCAACTGTGTTACTTACCCTGCCACCACAGGAAATGAATAAAGGGGAATGTACAATATTTCTTTGGGCGAAGCAGGATAACAGGCCGCTGGTCTTTACCCAGAATATTGCCACTGATCAGGCCAAAGTCCTGGTCAGCGGGCAGGCACTGATCATGAAGCGGGATCAGGCCAGTGAAACCGTGCTCCCCGGTTTTTATGCGCGGCAGCATTATGTGGGGAATAATGTTATTCTTGATATCAGGCTTGTCCCTGATGAGGGCCGAAATCTTTATGAGGGAATAAAAATTCCCAATGGTATAATGACCGTGAAAAATGCTGATAAAAGCGAAACGATCATTTCCGTATCGGGACTGCTTGGCTGTAATCTGGAAAACTAGTTCGGAAATTTTCCACTTAAGCTTGCTGAAGATTCATAAATATTATATGACTTTATGCTAAGAGGGCATGATGTTGCGAAATTCCGTCAACAGGTAAAAGACCCGCAAGAAAGACAAAATATTAATGAAGTTAGCATCTTTAAAATGCGGTCGCGACGGCGCGCTTGTTGTTGTATCTAAGGATCTGAAGCGATATACCCCTGCAACGGATGTTGCCTGTACCATGCAGACGGCCCTGGATGAGTGGGAACAGTCAGCACCGAAATTACAGAAAATTTATGAAGATCTGGAAAATGGTTCAATTGAGGGTGAACCGTTTGATCCGGCAAAATGCGATGCACCATTACCAAGATCATATCACTGGGCTGATGGCAGTGCCTATGTCACCCATGTGGAACTGGTCAGAAAAACCCGCGGGGCCGAGCTACCGGAAAGTTTCTGGACTGATCCGCTGATGTATATGGGGGCATCTGATGCATTTTTGGGTCCCTGTGATGATCTGCCCTTTGAAGATGAAGAATGGGGCATAGATTTTGAAGCGGAAATCGCCGTAATAACTGATGATGTGCCGGCTGGTACCAGTGTCAAAGGGGCGGCTAAACATATAAAACTTATTTCCTTTTTAAATGATGTGACCTTACGCAATCTTGTACCAAAGGAAATTGTCAAACAGTTTGGCTTTTACCAGACAAAGCCATGGACGTCTTTCCCGCCGGTTTTTGTAACGCCGGATGAACTTGGAACGGCGTGGAACGGCGGAAAATTATCGCTACCGATTGTCAGCACATTAAACGGCAAGGAAATTGGTGCACCGGAAGCGGGCATTGATATGACATTTGATTTTTGTACGCTTGTCTCACACGCGGCAAAATCACGCTCACTCATGGCGGGGACGGTGATCGGGTCAGGTACCGTGGCGAATGAAGGCTCGCCACTGGGCTCAAGCTGCCTTGCAGAGGTCCGCGCACTTGAAATATTAAGGCAAGGTAAGGCGACAACCCCTTTCATGCAGTTTGGCGACCGCATTGAAATTGAAATATTTGACCGGGGCGGAAAATCAATTTTCGGCAAAATTGATCAGAAGGTCGTGAAATATACACCGCCGGCAGATGAGTGAGATATTGGAGCGAAGGGTAAATGAACAGATTTTTTAAGAAATTAGGACTTTTTGCCCTTGGCACCGCTCTTATCATGCTGCCCGTATCGGAAACCCTTGCCGCTAGAAAACAGTTAAGACTGGCGACCGGATTTACAGGCAGTTCCATGCATATGTTTGGCACAGTGCTGGCCAAGCACCTTCAGCAATCATTACGCATTCGTGTGACGGCGCAGCCCTATATCGGGCCAAGCGTTTTTATTCCGGTGGTTAATAACGGTGATGTCGAAATGGGCCTTACGTCCATGGTGGATGGTGGTACGGCCTATGCGGGAATTGGCCGTGAAGCCAATAAAAACATGCGGGCGGTAGCGCGGCTTTGGGCGATGCCCTTTGCCTTTATGACCAAAAAAGATAGTGGCATAAAAACGGTGGCTGATCTTAAGGGTAAAAAAGTGGTGCTGGAAGTAACGGCCGCCCACGCCATTAATCTGATGGCAGGTGCCATGCTGGAAGCGGCGGGCTTAACCGAAAATGATGTTCAGGTGGTCACCGTATCCGGTGTAGGGCAGGGGATGGAAGCGGTCGTCGAGGGAAATGCAGATGCGTCCCCCGGTAGTCTCAGAATGGGGGTTGTAAAAAAAGCGGATGCCACAGTAGGCATTAATGTTCTTGACCTTGAACGCGATAGTTCTGCGGAACCCTTCGTTAGTGATAAAGCCCCTGGCTTTGGCACTTACCCGGTTAAAGCGGGGGAATATCCCGGCGTTGAAAAAGACAAACTTATTTTTGCCATGGATATATACCTGATGGTGCCCGCGTCATTGGAAGACGAGGAAGTGGTGCGTATCTTAGATGTGCTTCATTCAGAATGGCCTGCCATGCAGAAGGAGTTCAGTGGTATCGCGTCATCAAAACTAAGTGACTTTGTTCACTCGTCACAGACTTTTCCCTATCACAAAGCGGCCATTGACTATTATAAAAGCGGTAAAGGGGAAGCCGACTGGGACGATAAAGCAGAGCGACGTAATCAAAAACTTCTTGATATTTGGGAATAAGTGCGGTGAGTGATATATCCGGTTTTTCAGAAAAGCCAGCCTGGAAAATTATAAATCTGATAATTTTCGGACTTCCTATTTTGCTGGGCATAGTCTGGATCATGGGGGTGCCGCTTCAGCTTGGCCTTCATGTGCTGGATGGTAACTATCTGGCAATTTTGCTAGCTTTTGCGCTCTGTGCTTCTTTTTTATACTGGCCTTATGGGGAAAAGCCGGGAATTATTGATATTTCGCTGGCAATTATATCCTTTTTTGTCTGGATTCTCTGTTCTTATAATTATGAGTACTGGCTACTGCACCAACACGAACGGGATATATATAAATTCACCGTTGCGGTTATTGCGATTTTGCTGCTTTGCGAAGGGGTGCGTAAAACCACAGGCAACGGTATGGCGGCGGTTATTGTCGCTTCACTGATTTATGGGCTTGTTGGTCATCTTGCTGGCGGCATTTTTGAAGGATCAAAAACCGATCCAGATCGTTTGTTTATATATCTTTATTCTGATGGGAGTGCGGTTCTTGGTTTTATTCTGACCGTTGCCGGAACACTGGTTCTTGGGTTTCTGGTACTGGGGCAGGTTATGCAAAGTAGCGGGGCGACGTCATTCTTTTCCGATATCTCCATGTCTTTGATTGGTAAGCGGCGCGGCGGTCCGGCCAAGGTGGCGATAATTGGCAGTTCAATGATGGGAACGGTCAGCGGATCAACCGTTGCCAATATCATGTCAACGGGAATGGTTTCAATCCCGCTGATGAAACGGCACGGATTTTCTGGACACATGGCAGCGGGGATTGAGGCCGTGGCTTCAAACGGCAGTCAACTTGCGCCACCGGTAATGGGGGCAACCGCATTTATTATTGCCGAATATCTGGAACTTCCCTATGCTACAATTGTAGCCTCGGCTATATTGCCAGCCCTCGTTTATTATCTGTTTTTATTTGCCCAGGTCGACTTTTACGCGCGGGACCGGGGGATGGAGGGGCTTTCGGACGAAGAAATCCCGAAAATGAGGGGGGTGCTCAAAGAAGGATGGATTTTTATTATCCCACTTTTCATTCTGATCTTTTTTCTGTTCGTGCTTGTCTATAATCCGGCGAAGTCGGCGCTTTATTCGACACTTTCCTTGCTCATTTTGTCTCTGATCAAATATCGGAAACTGCCAAAATGGGAACTGGTTTATAATTCCATCATTCAGCTAGGAAAACCCTTTACATTGCTAGTGATGATCTGCGCCGGGGCAGGGATCATCATCGGGGTCATTAATATGAGCGGGATAGGATTTAATCTTGCCCTGGCTCTAAGTGATATCGGGGAACTTTACGGGCTATTTGCTATGCTTGTGGTCACAGCGGCCATTGCTATCATTCTGGGTATGGGCATGCCAACCTCGGCAGTTTATATTGTGGTCGCCATGTTATTGGCACCATCAATTGCTGATATGGGTGTGCCGCTTATCGCTGCACATTTCTTTGTTTTTTATTTTGGGCTTGTCTCCATGCTGACGCCACCGGTCGCCATTGCGTCCTATGCGGCAGCGGGCCTTGCCAATTCGGATTTTAGAAAAACCAGTCTTGCAGCGCTTCGTCTTGGACTATCTGCTTTTATCATGCCCTTTTATTTTGTCTATAATCCAGGCGTTCTTTTGATCGGGTCATGGTTACAGATTACGATTGCTGCCATTTCCCTGATTGTGGCGGGTATATTGCTTGCCCGCGCGCTCACATTATTTACAAGCAAATCGAAAGGAACCAATTTATCCGGCGCAATTGACCTTGGAATTTGTCTGGTTGTTGGGGGGGCACCGCATGCCCTGGGGGCGGAAAATCTGCTTAATTTTGCGGTTAGCATAGCAGGAGTGGTAATGATTATTTACGGAAACCGGATTTTTGGAAAACTTCCTGTGAATGCTTGATAATTATTTGTGGAAATTGCATTTATGATTATCTAGTTACAAAGGATTTTTTATAATAAAAATTTAACAGGTTTAATTTAACCATAAATTTATCATTAACTTTTATTATTGCTTTAGTAGTTTAAAAAACTCAGTATTTTTGGGATTAGCTATTGAGAAACAGTTATAAAAGCGAGGCCGAATATAGAATTTTTATGCATTCCCAGAATGTAATAAATATAAAAATATTTTCATTTGTTATTTCGGCTATAATGCTTTTTCTCGCTCTTAGTAATAAAGGAGCAAATCCAGATGTTCCTTATTATCAAATTATTAACCTTACAAATGTTGCCGGCATATTTTCAATCATATATTTAGCAATCGGCCTTTCGTTAGCCTATTGTAAAAATATAACAATTCAGCATTTTTCGTTGTGGAGCGCTGTTTTGTGCGGATATGCATTTGCTTTTCTAATTTCATTTATTTCTGTTATCGGGGAGGGAGGAATAACAGCAATTGCAATAGTATATTTAATCATTTTTTTTCTGCGTCCCTTATTTATTTAATTCCACTGGTAATTTTTAACAGTATTTTATTTTACGGTGTGGCGGCATCAGTGGACGTTATTCATGTTGAATTTTTTGATTTGGGAATATTTTCTGTCATGGTACTCAGTATTCTGACATCAATTGTTCTGGAAAAGCAAAGATGGGAAATCTTTTATAACAGAAAAAAACTGAAAGAAAAAATTGACGAGCTGAGTAAGGCGCTGGATGTAAGGGCCACATTTCTTGGCCATATGAGCCATGAGCTCAGAACGCCGCTCAATGCCATAATCGGCTTTTCAGAAATGCTTAAAAGTAAAGATCTCTATGCCCATAATCTTGATAAGGTTCAGGAATATGCAGAATTTATAAATTCCGGCGGAAATCATCTCCTTTCCTTGGTGAATGATCTTCTGATTCATAAAAAAATTGAATCTGGTGAACTTAATCTGCACATGGAGAATGAAGATATACTTCATTTTCTGGAAATCTATATTGATGAATTAAAACCTGTTTCGGCAAGGAAAAACCAGAAAATAATATTAAGCAGTTCTGACGAAAAAATAATGATTGATACGGACAGGCGATATTTCAAACAGGTTATTTATAATATTCTCTCAAACGCCCTGAGGCATTCACCTGTTGATGGAAAGGTGGAAATCAAAGTCACCAGACAGGGAAAGGATCAAATTGAAATAAGAATAATTGATGATGGAAATGGCATAAGCGACCAGATTGCTAACCAGATTATGAACTCTGATAACCCTGAAGATACGCATCTGATTGCAAGTGAGGATGGCAATGGGCTGGGCCTTATTATAGTTAGGAAATTGCTTGATCATCTGAGCGCAAAAATTTCAATCAGAAAATTAAATGGTATTTCATCAGAAACGAAAACGGGCACTGAAGTAAGACTGACTTTTCCAGTTGCCTATAGATCCGTCTAATTTTTTAAACTTTCTTTATTTTCCATACAATATAAATAAAACCTTGTAATGCAATCTGTGAAATCTTCTGTATAATCAATGAATTCTTCTCCATCTTCTTCTGCCATTCTTTTAAATTCCTCCACTTCTTCCTCCGTTTCAAAACGGAGCCAAAGTCGTTCTGCAATTCCAAGTTCGCTATTTGTGAAAACACTTTCTAAATAAGCAGACATTTGATGATATTCGAAGAAATCATAATGATCGTAATATTCGCGAAAAATAGCTTCCCATAAGCGGCACATCTCAAATATCAACGTATCCAGAGCAGCTGAAATTTCATCATAATTGTCTTCTTTACTTTCAGGGTTAAAGCCCATTTGTTTTTGTGCATGGGCAGACAAAATTTTTGATATTTTATGAATTAGCTGTGGAGTAATTTCATGTTTTTCAAACAACTGAAACAGATAAATATAGTATGGGATTGCCCACCAGGCGATCATTGCGCTCATGTTATTTTTAAATAATATTGGCTGATCAATTCCACTTTTAAAGACGGCATCTACGCAGCACTGCTCAAGCAAAGCCATGCGTGGTTTTGCATTTTTTGGCAAAAAACCAAACCAAAATCGGATTTGATCTATTAACGCCATCAATATCCCGTTTATTATTTTTATATCAATCTGATTTTAGTATAAAAAAAATCTGGCCTTTTTTAAACTATTTTGACTTGCCTTTAACGATGGGAAAAATAAATTGGGGTTAGGGATAAGCTTTTTTGACTAATTAAGAAGTTAGTTTAAGGCTTATTTATTTTTGTGATTTTAAATATATTTTTTGTCCAGAGCATTGAATAGGGGGGGCAGGTGCTTTTCATAAACGCGCCACTTTTCAATTGAGGAACCATAAACTGGTTTTCTGACCTGTGCTGCGCTAGCAGTTCTTACGATGTTTTTATTTTTATAAAAAGTAAGACATTCACTTTCCCAGTTTAGGCCGATAAACCCTATAAGCTTTCTTGCTTCTTTCTCAAGGTTAGAAATTATGTCTTCATATGAAATGTTATATAAAATACCTTTCGGTAAAACCGTCTGCCAGTGGGCCATAAGATCGGCATAGATATTAAAATAATGACCAAGTTCTGCAAGGTCACTAGTATAGGGGATAGTATGCCGAAACAGTTGGGTGAAATTGGATAAGCAGCAGTCCAGGGGGTTTCTTACTGTATTGACGATGAAAGCTTTAGCAAATATTTTTGTAATTAATCCGGCATACTGGAAGTTTCCCGGCATTTTATCAACGATATATTTTGTGTCAGGGTAAAAGCTTTTAACTTTGTTAATATAGTCATGGCCAATTTTTTCCAGTTCATCATATGATTTTTTTTCCAGATCATCAGGAAATTTGTTAAAATTTTGATGAATAAGTTCATTGAGGAAAAGGAGTTCGCCACCCGCATCAATTTTACTGTGGCTGGCCAATATTTGCTCAACGAGTGATGTGCCAGATCGCGGCATTCCGACTACAAAAATTGGTATGACATCACTTGTTTTTGGTTTTTCATTTTGCTCGAAATAATTTTTTGAAAAAACTGTTTTAATTTTTTCAGCCGTTTTTTTAACTTCCTCTTTAGAATAATCATACGTGGATCTGTTGAGCTTATTGCCAGATTGATAATGTTGGAAGGCATTTTCATAATCTTTTAGATCAGAATAAACTTTACCCAGGCAGAAATGTAATTTTATCTTGTTGTCTATAGGTATATTATCAATATTTTCAAAAAGCGACTTCAATATACCTATGTGAGGATCATCCGGCTTATATTGTTTTAAGGCAGAAAGGTTATAATGTGCTTCAATATAATCAGGCTTTATTTTTATCAAATTATTCAAAATCACTTTTGCAGCTTCAATTTCACTTTCTGCGACAAGCAAAGTCGCCAGATTATTTTGAGCTATAACATTACCCGGATTTATTTTAACGGCCGTTTCATATTCATGTTTTGCTTTTGCTATGAAATTTTTTTCTTCATAAAGCGAGCCAAGATTATTATGGGCAAATTCGTGATCAGGGTATAATTTAATAGTTTGTTCAAAGGCTTTAATTGCAGGTTCATGTGCCCCGGCATTCATAAGAATATTTCCTGCAATAAAATGTGCTTTTGCATCATTTGGATTTAACTGAACGGAACGGTTAATTGTTGCCAGAGCCTCCTTTAGTTTTCCCAAATAGAAAAAGGCCTCCGCAAGATCTCGATGATATTGGGCAATATCGCCATTAAGGCTCACAGCCCTTAAGAAATATTGTTTTGCAATTTCATCATTGCCCTTTTGAAAGGCGAGTTGTCCCATCATATGTAATGCCGGGTGAAATTTGTTATCAGAAATGAGAATATCCTTCAGAATTTTCTCGGCCTGAGCAAATTCATTTTGGTTGGCACAAATTATGGCCATTTGCATGGCCTGGCTACTATTCATATGAGGACCCCAATATTACAATCAATGTGCAAAAATTATAAAATGATATAACATTTCAGTAAAGTAAACTTATTGTGATGTTAAACTGGTTTAATATTGCGATATTCTCGCTCGGACCAATAATTAGAATTGTATTGGGATTGAAAACAGATTTTAATGGGGAATAGAATGGTGAAAAGTGGCTCCCCATTCTTAACACATTTCGAACTGAATACTACAAAGATATATTGCTGATTTTTAATCAAACGCCATCATTACTTAAAAGGAAAATTTGATTCCACAGCCTTAATTTAAATAAAACAAATGAATTTTGAATGACTGCTTTCGACCCAAAGCAGACAGTCGTGTTGAATATTTAATTAAAAATAAAGATTATGTTTAAACCTACTAAGTTGAAAAGGATTATTCTTTCTGTTAGCCTATAATAGTTCTCATAAATGAATAGGGGGTTCTGTGAAATACTTAATTCTTATTTTATGTTATCTTTTACCAACTTTTGCTTTAGCGCAGGATTATAAACCTTTGTTTAATAAGTTGTCTGAGATGGCTTCAGAAGGTGATGGTGAAGCACAGTATCATTTAGGAATGCTTTACAACAATGGCATAGGAACCTCAAAGGACATTGACAAAGCCTATTACTGGTTTAAAAAATCAACTGAAGCGAATGATCCGTTAGGTGCTTATAAATTAGGTTGTTATTTCGCAGGACAAGCTGGTGATGTTGTTGAGTATGATGCTAAAAAGGCGTTAAAATATAAACTCATAGCCGCTGATGCGGGCTATTCATATGCTCAGCATGATGTCGCACTTTACTATCTTCAATATGGTGAAAATGATAAAGCAATAGAATATATTACAAAGTCTGCTCATCAAGGTTTTAGGAACGCATTTGAGGTACTTGCAAACCTTAATTATGAGGGAACCATAATTCCTAAGAACCTTTTACAAGCACATAGTTATATTTTATTATCAATGATGGCTGGCGATGGAAGGCCTAGCCAGCAGGCAGTTGCTTTTATGAAGATAATTGAGCAAGAGCTGACTCAAGCTCAAATCAACAAGAGTATTGAGAATGCTGACAAATGGCAGATAGAAATGTCTCCATTAACACTAACTGCTAAATTGGGCTTGCGCCGTTCCTATCGTCTGGCAGGCCTCTCAATACCTGAAAATTAATTTAAAATACAAAACAATAAATTAAAATGTTAATGTCTGCTTTGGGTCGATAGAAGTCACTCAATATTGGCAAAAAGGGGGGATTACAAAGGATACATATGACAGAAAGTATAAACAACTCGTCAATCGTAGAATTGAACTAAATGAACTATTAGAACAGCATCATGAAGGTAACAAAACCTTTAAAATGGCACTAACAACCTTGGTTTCAATAGCTTCTAAGGCTATGGAAATTTTTGATTGTTCGACAACAGACGAAAAACGCCAACTCATCAATTATGTATTTTCGAACTTGGAATTAAACGGCTCAAAGCTAGAGTATACCTTAAAAGCACCATTTAATTTGCTTGTTAATTTAGGTGATTGTCAAAAGTGGCTCCCCGAGCAGGACTCGAACCTGCGACAAATAGATTAACAGTCTACTGCTCTACCAACTGAGCTATCGGGGAACATCAATCACATAAGGGCGTGATGACGCCTTTTTGGTTGGCATGTTATACAGCCCCTTATTTCGCTTGCCAACAGAAAAATTCACTTTTTTTTGACATAGATGAAATTAGATTTATTTTTTAGATATTTTTTACATTCTGGACTTATAATTGCAATCGGCTTGAGGGATTTTAGCCAAAATTTTTGAATTATATAAATATTTTGAATGTGTATGGATTTTTAAAAGTAAAGTTATGTTAAATAAGATCAAAAGTTTTTTTCATGAAAAACCAAAGGAACAAAAACGTGTCCGTAAGTCATTTGCAAAGACTTTAGAGACAAAAAATACTGATCAGGATGATCAGGAAATTACAAAAGATGATATCCGACGCGG
Source organism: Kordiimonadaceae bacterium (assembly GCA_024236295.1). Lineage (GTDB taxonomy): Bacteria > Pseudomonadota > Alphaproteobacteria > Sphingomonadales > Emcibacteraceae > Pseudemcibacter. The sequence goes on from JACKKT010000001.1 coordinate 284,247, forward strand.
TAAAGAACTTTTTTGGGGGAGGTATCCGCATTATCCGGAAATGAGTACGGTTTATCGAAAGCTGTTTCAGAAATTTGAAATTGATAACAGCAAAAGGATAAAAGTTTACGATTCTTTATGCGGATCTGATATGTGTAATATTGCGGCAGGCAGCGGTCCTATGGTTGATTATATATGTGATGATGATCATGCACCCTTAGTGTTACAGCAGATTAAAAAACTCGACCTTTCAGATAAAATTGACCGGCTTGTGAATTATGAAAAGGGAAATATCTATTTTGCCCATGTCTTTTCATTTTATCCTAAACTTGATCATGAAGACGCCATTGACTGGCAACGTCTGGATGATTGTACGGCACCATCCGGTTATGTATTTCTGCCAAAACTGGTTACCAACCCGAAAGACCAGAAAAAGAAGCCATCACAGAAGCTGGCAGATAATATATCCTTTTATTTTTATATAGAACTTGATCATACCATGCACTGGATTTCTGTTCTGAACAGGAAAATCGAAACACTTAAGAAAGAAACTCCGCCGGGACTTTCGACGGCCAATAATAATGTTATTAAAATTTTCCGTGCCGAGGTTACCAAATGGGCGTCGCTTTTAAAGCAGTTAAAATCTAACGAAATCAGGATCGTCACCAGCATTTATAAGCATGATGATGAGTAGGGGGCATAAACCCCTATTCTGATCAGCCGAGAGCCTCATTTAGCCGCTTTTCCGCAGAATTCCAGTCAATATAATCAAAAAATTTGGTGATATAGGCACCTTTATTATTCTGATAATCCAGATAATAGCTATGTTCATACATATCAAGCGCGATAATGGGAACGGCATTCCAGAATACACCGTTTGAATGGCTGTCCGAGACCACATTATAGAGCTTACCACTTATTTTATGGTAACATAACACCGCCCAGCCGTTGGCGGTTGCCGATGCGGCGGCAAAATCATTCTGCCATTTATCAAGTGACCCAAAACGGGAATCCAGTGCTGATTTTATTTTACTTCCGGGATTTGAATTTTCTGCGGTCATACCGTCAAAGAACACCTCATGAAGCAATGCGCTGTCGCCTTTATCGATTCTTGCGCGCTGCATGGTGGCATAGGCATTGGCATCGCGTTTGCCGCTTTCCAGCATTTCATTAATCTGCCGGTCAAGGTCCAGATGGCCGTTAAGGGCACCGCCATAATGCTTTTGATAATGCGGGGCGATCTGCGCGGCGGAAAGAAAGCCTGGAAGCTCGCTATAGCGTATTGGTTTCATTTTTCCGGTCTTAAGGCCGCTCATCGCGTCCATGGATGCCATCTGTGCATTGGCACGTGTCGAGATCGCGCCAGCCGCCAGTGTGGAAGCAGCGGTAGTTGCGGCTAAATTCAAAAATTTTCTTTTGCTGATACTCTGAGTATTTTTAATAATCATGATAAAGCTCCTGTAGCTTTGGTGCGGAGAGTTGCATTATACTTCATAGAGATGCAAATAACCACACCGCATATTAATCAATAAAAATTTACCATAATATATATTATGCGAATTGTTTATATTTGGATCAAGTATGCCCTCTCTATACTTTTTTGATTATAAAGTTATCCAATTTCCTGGTTCACCGCTCTTAGTACATAAAAAACCAAAAGATCTGTTTCCACCATTTGTATTCCACAAAATTTGTCCTTTTCTCCAGTACCCACCTTCCGGAATGGATGAAGCCGCATCACGCATGGCACCTTCTAGGAAAGTTGCTTCTCTGGCATAAGGACCTATGTTTGTTTGCCAAACGGCGCCTTTAATGCGCAGATTATTATATTGTGAACCTATTCTGCATTGGGCTTTTGGGTGTTGATCTCCTGCTGCAGTTTCAAAATAAATATCAAGATTTTCAATAATACTTTCTTTGTCTGGTCTGGGTATTTTGCAGGAAAAAATAGTTGAAGACGTGATGGTATCATGAATGTCTCTGATTCTGATGGTACTTGGCCCTATCGTGTATTGTTTTACACCCGTAATATCAAACCATGCATTTAAGGTTGGCATCAGTTTATTATCATAATCCAGTATGATATTTATATGATCAATCTGTAAAAATTCAGTGTTTGCATTATTAACATTTATGACACCATTGGCAGACTTTAAATGTCCTTTAATTGTTCCTATCCATACGGATCCGATTGATTTTGCATTTGAACGGGTCAGTACAGGTTTCATGCACGTATTACCTGTACCTCCATCAGTTATACATATCTCTCCAACATTTACTTTATTGGCTGAGCCTAATTCCAGGGCACCAATACACCTGCCAATCACTGTAATTATGCCAATATTATGATCGCCTCCATGGGCTACATACGCTTCTTCAATACCTTCATAAATAAAGCTGTCTATGTAATTATCACCACCCAATCCATAAACGCCGTTGTCTGTCATATTGCGACTTCTAAGTTTACCAATAAACGTTTTCCCGGTTGACTTTCCAAAGGCAACTGCACAAGCCCCCTTCTCGCAGTAAATATCATTAATTGATGTATTATCAGAATTGCCAACAATTCCAATAGCTTGCGGAAAAGAGCCATTTGATTTGCCCGTATTGTTGGTGTTATATGTCCTCACTCTCTCAAGATGAAAATTATTTGCATTGACACGTAGCCCATAAATTGATGTTGAGCTTGATGGGGAAGCTGTTATGTTTTCTATTAGTATAGAATGTCCACTTATATCATTTTTCATTATAGATACGCCTGTACAGTCGCTTGAATTGCCATCAACATGAAGGTCACCAAAATTTGAAGAAACTTTCAGGCAGGTTTCATTTTGCTGGCCAATAAAGATCAGCCTTCCTTGTCCAATCATCGTAAGATAATTGTTGGCAGTAATGCCCGTTACTGCATAAGGTCTCTCAATTAAACAAGGGCCATCATTCAAAGCTGCCTGTACGTGTCTGGTATCATCTGCTTTGCCGTCTCCAACAGCGCCATAATCTAGGGGGGTTTTTATCAACCTATTGAATTCCTGAGTGTTTACGGCTGTGTTTTGACTGGCCTCGCTTGAAGCATTGCCTGACACAATTCCAGTTAGTCCTAACAATGAAGCACTTGCTGTTTTAAATATATCTCTTCTGATAATTTTTGGAGGATATGTAAATTTATTGGGCATTATCTTGTTCCATATTACTTTATAGAAACTTTAACATTTCGATAGTTTTGAAATAAGCTATTAAAAACCACATGTAGTTATTAATTTATTAAACTTATAAAAGCGACCAAAGAATAGTGTTAATCACTGTATTATTATTTGTATAAATATCTGATAAATATCAGGAGGTTTGATAGTATTGCCTCTATTTTATAAGCATCAATAATCATTAATCTGACTATTAGAACAATGATAACTTCACTCATAATCATGTTTGAGTTTGTGGCTGTCGGTTTGGGTTTTTGAGTGACGTTTGATCCAGACATAGCGTTTCTTCCAGAGTCCGCAGACGCGCTTTTTCTTTTTCTCTTCAGCGGAAATCTGTCTGCCAAGGCATTTACCATTCTTAAGCCTGATGCAGTTTGAGCATTTTACACCAATTCGGCCATTTATATAGCCAAGTAAGGCCAATAGTGATTGCATCACTCTCCCCTTGTGTTTCGATTTTATCTATAACACAAATGAGCTGCGTAATACATGGTTAATATGAGTATTAAAAAATCGCAATTTCGGAAAAATAAACAAGCAGACCTTCTGCAATAAAATCATCTGGTCTACTTGTTAATTATGGTATTTTGAAATTAATAAAATCTTTATTTATCAATAAGTAGTTTAACCTAGTTAAAGTTTTTATTTAAGTGGAGAAAAGCCGGTTGGACTTAAAAAGACCACGACAGGAGCGGAATCCAGCAGTTGCCCGTCCTTATTTTTGCTTTCCTCGGCCACTTTTTTCCATTCGGGATCATCAAAAAATCCTTTCCAGGATTGTGCGGCGCTTTCCCGGCTTTTATGCTTGAGAATATAAACTAATGTATTTGGCTGATCTTGCGCCACAAAATAGCCGACGGATTCCATTCCATGCTTGTTAAAAAGGGCTACTTCATAGTCTTTAAAGCGGGTCAAAAGCGGTTCAAGCTTACCTTCATGGGTATGATAGGTGCGAAGTTCATAAACGCCGCCCATATCCTGCGCCTGTGCAGAGGTAAATTGAAAAGTTGCCAATATGACAAATGCACTAAGTAATTTTATTAGTTTCATTAATATGTCCCTCCTCTAATTTGGAATACGGCCGATTGTCACACTGGATGGATAATCGGGTGAATGAAGTATTTTATGGGTCGCCTTGACATAATCCTCGTCCTTGGCCTGATAAATATTCATAAATTTCTGCGGGTTTCTGTCCGCCAGCGGAAACCATGAACTTTGTACCTGGATCATGATCCGGTGGCCCTGTTTGAAAGTGTGTGAAATATCGGGCATTTTATATTTGATATTGGTGACTTCACCGGGCACAAAGGCTTCCGGTTTATCAAAGCCGTTTCTGTATTTGCCGCGGAAAATGTCCCCACGGACCATCATCTGATAGCCGCCCATGGGAACGTCCATATATTTATTGTCATGCTCCGGGAAATCATCCGGGAACACATCAATAACTTTGACGACAAAATCAGCGTCCGTACCTGTTGTGGTGACAAATAGATCGGCATAAACAGGACCGGAAAGTACCATATCTTCTGTCAGTATGTCGGACTGATAAACCATCACATCAGGCCGTCCAGCGACAAAACGCTGATCTTCAACCATATATTCCCGTGAGCGGCCATTGGTAATGGCGCGGGTATAAGGAACCGGATTGGCAGGGTCACTGACATATTCATCCGCCCCGTCTGTGGCCGGTTTCATGTTGGTCAGGCCGCCTTTATTCTGCAGGTAAAAGGTCAGTGGCTTTGCGTTCGCGGGTGGCCACTGGTCATGTTTGCGCCATTCATTTTCCCCGCTGTAAAAGGCCAGTACTTCCGGCAGTTTTGCGTCACCCTCACCTTTCAGATACTGGTTGAAGAATTTAAGGTCGATATTTTCCTTATAGTAAGATGATGTTTTGACATCAAATGGCACATTGCCGAGGAAATTACCGTCCGAACGGACCCAGCCACCATGAAACCATGGCCCGCGCACCAGGGTATTGGTGGTTTTTGGGTTCTTTTCTTCAATCGAGTGATAAATGGTTGTGCCGCCGTAGCTGTCCTCTGCATCGTATGATCCGATAACGGTCATGACATTGGCGGTAATGTTATGAAGATGCGAGGCAATCGCCCGGCTTTTCCAATAGTCATCATAATCACTATGCGCCATCAGATCGTTCCAGAACGGGCTTTCACCATGGAAAATCTTGTCATTGACATTGGAAAGTGCGCCCAATTCAAGGAAGAAACGGTAACTGTCGTCATTGGGAAATTCAAAGCGGTCTCGCTTACTTTCCTTGGTCGGGTTTTTAGGGCCCTGGTCAAAGCCGCGGAAAAAACGGAAAGCATCCAGCAGGAAGAAGGCCCCATTATGATGAAAATCATCGCCAATGAAAATATCGCCCATTGGCGCCTGTGGTGACGCCGCCTTGATCGCGGGATGGGTATCGATAATGCTGGCAGCCGTATAAAAACCGGGATAGGAAATACCGAAAATACCGACCTTTCCGTTATGGTTTTTGACATTTTTCAGGAGCCATTCAACCGTATCATAGGTATCCGAACTTTCGTCATTCTCGGTGCCTTGCTTATTGTCATTATGGGGCGTCATAACCCTATGATCGCCTTCGGACATATTTTTGCCGCGCACATCCTGATAAACGAAAATATATCCATCCTTGGCAAAGCGGTTATCGCCGCCATTGGGACCAAGATAATCCGGATAATTATTTACCCCGTATGGTGCCAGCGAATATGGTGTTCTTTTCATCAGGATTGGATATTTTTTACTGTCATCCTTTGGCGTATAGATGGATGTAAAAAGCTTTATGCCATCACGCATGGGAATATAATATTCCTGTTTTGTATAATTGGCTTTAAGATCGTAATCACCGTCAGAAGCGACAGCAATATTGAAATTCAGCGTCGCAACGGCAAAAAGAATGAATAATTTAAAATATTTTGGCATTTCCGCCCCCTACTCGTTAAAAGTAAATAACCCCACACTTTTGGTATGGGGTTTTATTTTTTATTATACGTTTGGATCGCGTCTGAATTCGGCCCGGTCAATTTCGCCTTCCCAGGTGGCGACGGCGGTACAGACGGCAAGATCCCCTGTTACATTAACGGTTGTGCGGATCATATCCAGCGGCCGGTCAAATGGCAGCAGGAAACCGACAACAATTGCTGTCTGATCTGCCGATATACCCATCACACCAAGTACGCCCGCGAGCAGAAACAAGCTGGCTGATGGCACTGCCGCGGTCCCGATTGATGCAATCGTGGTTGTTAGAGCGATTAATGCATAATCAACCAAATGAAGATCAATACCGAATGATTGGGCAGTAAAAACAGCAACAACACCAACATAAATAGCTGTACCGTCCATATTGATTGTAGCGCCCAGGGGGATAACTGATGAAGCAACAGATGACTTGATACCCAGGTTATCTTCAGCCACTGCAATAGTCACCGGCATAGTGGCGCTGCTGGACGATGTGGAAAAAGCAACCAGCTGGGCATCAATAATATCTTTAAAAAACCTTATTGCCGGAAGACCGAGTACAAAGCGGATCAGGCCGCCATGGGTAAGTATGACATGAAGCAGACACCCGACAATGATTGTTGCCGCCAATGGTAAAACATCCAAAAGCGCTGAGGCCCCTTTGGTACCGGCCACGGCGGCGATCAGGGCAAAAACGCCAAATGGCGCCACTTCCATGATTAAATGGGTGATTTTTAAAACCACTTCCGCCGCACTATCCATGACGGCGGCCACCGGTTTGGCTTTTTCTTCAGCCAGCATGATGCCGATACCAAAAATCAGGGCAAAGAAAATAACGGCAAGAATGTCGCCTTCTGCCAGAGCCGCCACCGGATTAGAAGGAATAATATTCATCATCCGCTCACCCAGCGGAATAGCGGCTTCCAGATGCTGTGGCTCGCCTCCTGTAATAGAAACGCCATTACCTGGTTGAATGATAGCGGCCAGAAAAAGGCCTATTGTAATGGCAATCGCTGTGGTGCCGAGATAGAGAGCCATTGTCTTAATACCGATTGAGCCAAGCTTTTTTGGACTGCCCATCGCAACAACACCGGAAACAAGGGTAACAAAAATGAGCGGAACAACAATCATTCTGATCAGCTTTATGAAAACATCCCCTATCCATTTAATATTTTCCGCTGCATCACCAATCAAGGTTCCAACTAATACACCCAGGATGAGCGCGATAAGAATTCTTTTCCAAAGTTTGGTTTCAAACCACTTTCTTAACATTTCCTGCTCCGCTATACATTTTTTAATTATTACTTGATTAAAGACTATATCGTAGAATTTTAAAAGAGGTAATATTTTTTTCTGGCGACCACTTTAGTTAATTAAAATAGTTTTTGCCATTCATGATCCGGTGAATAACGGCAGCACCGACAAGATCACCCCAGACATTAAGGGTGGTTCTGGCCCGGTCCAAAATCCAGTCAACCGCCAGGATCAGACCAAAACCTTCGACCGGAATGCCGACAACGGAAAATAGCATTAATGTCATGACATGTCCTCCCTGTGGGATGCCGGCAGACCCGATAGCGGCCATTGCCGCTGTCAGGGCAATCAGAAAATGATCACTAAAATCAATATCTATACCATAAACTTGTGCGAGAAAAATAGTCGCAACTCCCTGATAGACGGCGGTACCATTCATATTGACCGTACTGCCCAGCGGAATGACAAGCCGGATGGGTTCCCTCCCAATCCCACTATTCTCAGCACATTCCATTGATAAAGGTACTGTTGCCGATGAACTTGAAGTACTCATTGCCGTTATCAGCGCCGGGATCATGTTACGCAAATAGGCCAGCCCCAGGCCGGCAAATAGATAAAGCAGAATAAAAAGCAGAATTGACTGTATAATCAAACCTATAAAAACAGTCCCCATGTATGAACCAACTGCACTGAAAGTCGCAATGACAGCTTCACCACCACCGGCTTCGGCAATCGGCGTGGCCACAAGGGCAAAAACACCAAATGGAGAAAGAAACATAACCCAGCCTACAATCACCATCATGATATTATTCAGGCTTTCAAAAAAATCAGTGACAAGCCGACCTTTTTCACCAATCACAGTCAAAGCCGCGCCGAAAATCATGGAAAACACAATCAGGGGCAATATTTCAAAATTGGTTGCCGAAGCAATAATATTCGGCGAAATAAGTGAAAGCAGAACATCACCCATGCTAACGGATTGACTTATATTTATTTCTGCAGTGGCAGAGGTCATATGGAAATCATGACCCGGCTTTAGAATTTCGGTAAGCAGCATGCCGACCGTTGCCGAAATCATCATGGTCGCCATAAAATAAATCAAAGTTGCTGATCCCGGAATTCCAAGCTTACGGATATCCCCGAGAGAGGATATGCCGGAAATGATCGCGGCAATGATCAGCGGCACCACCACCATTTTAAGGGCATTGAGGAAAAGTGTTCCCATCCAGGAAAATTTAAGCGCAAGCGGCGCCATAAACCAGCCGGCCAGGACACCTAAAATGACGGCAACAACAACTGCATATAAAATAAACAGCGCGTGACTTTTTGACACAAACTCTCTCCCCTGTTCTTATGCTTATTGCATTTATTTGGTTTTGTTCCAAATTTATGTTGTACCTTTTGTAGCATCTTTTGTAAAAGGGATGGAAATATTATTAAAGGGTAGCTTCAAAATGTTTGTGCTGATCGATAATTATGACAGTTTCACATTTAATCTTTATCATTATCTGGGCGAAATCGGTGCCGAGGTTGAGGTTTACCGCAATGATGAAATTACAGTTGAGCAGCTTAGGGAAAAAAAAGCGGAAGGTATAATCCTCTCCCCTGGTCCCTGTACGCCCGATGATGCCGGAATCTGCATGGAAATTATAGCTAAAATGGGGGCGGACACACCAATCCTTGGGGTTTGTCTGGGGCATCAGTCCATCGGTCAGGTCTATGGCGGTAAGGTAATTCGCGCGCCTTATATGATGCATGGAAAGGTTAGTAAAATTTATCATCAGGGAAAAACTCTGTTCAATGGCCTTGAAAGCCCGTTTGATGCAACACGCTATCATTCACTTATAGTTGAGCGGGAAAGCCTGCCTGCTGATCTTGAAATAACAGCAGAAACCGAAGATGGCATTATTATGGGGCTAAGCCATGTTAAATATCCGGTGCATGGTGTTCAGTTCCACCCTGAAAGCATAGCGTCCCAGCATGGCCATGATATATTGCGTAATTTTATGGCAATTGCCGATCATTTCAATCGGAAGGCCGCATAATGGCACTTGATTTCAAACATCTAATTGCCCGCCTGGCCGACGGTGAAATATTAAGCCGCCGTGATGCCCGCGATGCGTTTGACTATATGATGAACGGTGATGCAACAGGGCCGCAGATTGGCGCCTTTCTTATGGCGCTACGGGTGCGCGGTGAAAAAATCGATGAAATTACCGGGGCTGTTGAAGCTATGCGCAGCAAAGCGCTGACCATTAAGGCGCCTGAAGGCGCGGTTGATACCTGTGGCACGGGTGGTGACACGGCGGGAACCTATAATATTTCAACGGCCGCTGCGATCGTGCTGGCATCCTGCGGTGTTCCGGTGGCAAAGCATGGAAACCGTGCCGTGTCCTCAAAATCCGGGAGCGCGGATGTACTTGAAACCCTTGGCATTAATATTGATGCCGACATGACCATTGTTAAACGATGCCTTGATGAGTTGGGGATCAGCTTTTTAATGGCAACCCGCCATCACAGTGCGGCCCGTCATGTGGGCCCTGCCCGTGCCTCGCTTGGAACACGGACAATATTTAATCTTATTGGCCCATTAAGCAACCCTGCCGAAACAAAATATCAGGTGATCGGTGTTTTTGATAAAAAATGGACCCGTCCGATGGCTGAAGTCCTTGGACGATTAGGCAGTGAGCGGGTCTGGGTGGTGACAGGGTCTGATGGCCTTGATGAAATAACCATTACCGGGGAAACCCATGTTGCCGAATATAAGGATGGCAAGGTGACCGAATTCACTATCAGCCCGGAAGATGCAGGGCTTAATCGGGCAAATATGACGGATATTCAGGGTGGTGATGCTGAGTATAATGCCGCCGCAATATGGGATATGATGGACGGTAAGAAAAGTGCTTATCGTGATATAGTTTTATTGAATACGGCGGCATCACTGCTGGTCAGCGGCAAGGCAAAAGATTTAAAGGAAGGCGTGGAAATAGCAGCAAAAGCAATTGATGAAGGGAAAGCAAAAGAAACGCTTGAAAAATGGATTGAACTTTCAAATGAAGAACCGCCCGCACCAGCAGAAGCGGAAGAAGCCTGATCAAATGACCGATATCCTTAGCAAAATTGCCGCAACAACACGCGAACATGTTATAAAATGTAAAATACTAAGATCACTTTCCGATCTTGAAATAGCGGCGAAGGCAACGTCACCCGTCCGCGGATTTCACGACCATCTGTTAAAAGCGGAAAAGAACGGAAATTTCGGACTAATCGCTGAAATTAAAAAGGCCAGTCCCAGTAAAGGTCTGATCCGGGAGGATTTTGACCCGCCTGCTTTGGCAAAAGCCTATACTGCTGGTGGCGCCAGTTGCTTGAGCGTGCTGACCGATCAGCCATATTTTATGGGTTCAGATGATTATCTGGTGTCGGCACGTTCAGAAACGTCCCTTCCCGTGCTGCGCAAGGATTTTATGGTTGATCCCTATCAGATTGTCGAAGCCCGTGTTCTTGGCGCTGATTGTATATTACTTATTCTGGCAATGATTGATGATAATCTTGCTGCCGAACTGGAGGACGCAGCACGACACTATAATCTTGATGTATTGGTTGAAGTACATGATACTAATGAATTGGAAAGAGGACATAAATTGAAATCTCCTCTCCTTGGAATTAATAACCGGAACTTAAAAACATTTGAAGTATCCCTTGATACGACAATTGAACTGGCGAGATTATCAGATAAAAACCGTACTTTGGTCAGTGAAAGTGGACTTTTTACCCATGATGACCTTATAATGATCCGGGAAAAATGCGGCATAAACAACTTTTTAATCGGTGAATCGCTGATGCGGCAGCAGGATGTGGAAAAAGCGACCCGAAAGCTGCTTTTTAACGAATAAAACAGTCGTAACGGGTTTATAAAGGATAATAACATGTCAGAACTAACCCATTTGGATAAACAGGGCCGGGCAAGCATGGTTGATGTTTCTGATAAGTTGGAAACAAAACGTATTGCCACCGCCAAAGGCCGGATTTATATGGCGATGGAAACACTGGCTCTTATTGAGGCCGGCGGCGTTAAAAAAGGTGACGTTTTTACCGTTGCCCGTCTTGCCGGAATTATGGCCGCCAAGAAAACGGCCGATCTAATCCCATTATGCCATCCCCTGCCGATCCAGAATGTGAAAGTGGAGCTTAACGCCAATCAGACGGATGGCTGTGTGGATATTGAGGCGACGGCAAGCCTATATGGCCGTACCGGTATTGAAATGGAGGCGCTTGCTGCAGTTTCTGTTGCTGCTCTTGCTATTTATGACATGTGTAAGGCTGTTGATAAAGCAATGCGGATTTCTGATATCCGCCTTACTTATAAATCCGGTGGAAAATCCGGTACCTATGAAGCGGATTAGATTATTATGAGCCTTCTTCCCGTTCCAGATGCCCTTGCGATTATTTTAAATTCGGTTAAAACGCTGTCTGCGGAAGAAATCAGCCTTTATGATGCTTTGGGTCGCGTGGTCGCTGAGGATATCTGCTCAAATTTGACCCAGCCGCCCTTTGCGGCATCGGCGATGGACGGATATGCCATAAGATTTGTGGACATTGTTGATCCTTTAAAAGTCATTGGTGAATCAAAAGCGGGTGAAAGCTTTGTGGGCCAAATTGGTCCAGGTGAAGCAGTCAGGATTTTTACCGGCGCACCAATGGTGGATGGTGCTGATACCGTTGTCATTCAGGAAAATGTTAGCCGTAATGGGGATATGATAACGGTGAAAGAAGGCAAATCAATAGGCGCTAATATTCGTGCTGCTGGTGGTGATTTTAAAGCGGGTGACTGTCTGGTAAAGGCAAATACACTAATTGGTGCACGTCAGATTGCTCTTCTTGCTGCGGGTAATGTTCCGGAAATAATTGTTTATAAAAAACCAAAGGTGGCTATCCTGTCAACTGGGGATGAGCTTATGGAAGTTGGATCAGAAATTACCCCTGATAAAATCATTAATTCAAATGTGCCGATGCTTATGGCCTTGATCACCGAAAATGGTGGTATGCCGGTAAACCTGGGCATTGCAAAAGACACGATTGAAGATGTAAAGGCAAAAATCAGTCAGGTTAAAGATGTTGACATGTTTGTAAGCATTGGTGGTGTCTCAGTTGGGGATTATGATATTATTCAGGATGTATTAAAGGATGCCGGTTTAAAGGTAGATTTCTGGAAAGTGGCTATGCAGCCAGGAAAACCTCTTGTTTATGGTAAATTTAACTCAATTCCCTATTTTGGTATGCCTGGAAACCCGGCCAGCGCCTTTGTCTGCTTTGTAAATTTTATGCTGCCTGCCTTGCAAAAGATGCAAGGTGAGCGTCGCAGTAACGTTCATACTTTCAGTCATGCACGACTAGAACATGAACTGGATGCTGGTGGCAGCAGACAAAATTACATGCGTGCAATTTATCATGAAAATGAACGCGGTGAAAAATGGGTCAGTATTCACAAAAATCAGGGTAGTGCTAATCTTTATCCCCTCGCCCATTCAAATTGTCTGCTCATCCGTGAAATTAATGCCCCCGCTGCTGAAATTGGTGATCTGGTTAAAATACTTAAGCTTTAATGAAATTTGTGAAATGTTCTTATTTCGCCTTGACATGAGAATAAAAATAGAACATAAAAGAACATATATAGCTTAATTTGCGAATGAATCATTACTATTTTGCTGAATTTGGGGTTGAATTTAAGGGTTAAATAAGGGGACTGGGAGAAAACTCTATGCTGACCAAAAAACAACATACATTGCTGATGCTTATTCATGACCGCTTGAAAGAAGACGGTGTTGCTCCTTCTTTTGAGGAAATGAAAATTGCGCTTGATCTTAAGTCAAAGTCAGGGATTCACAGGCTGATTAATGCGCTGGAAGAGCGCGGGTTTATCCGAAGGCTTCCTAACCGCGCCCGTGCGCTTGAGGTAATAAAGCTACCTGAAGATGAAGAAACTGCGCCATCAAATATTTTTAAACCTGAATTCAGCAGCAGACCCCATGATATTGATCCGCAAACTGTTGAAATTCCACTTCATGGTAAAATTGCCGCAGGTACTCCGATTGAAGCACTTGAACAATATGAAAATATTGCTGTTCCTGCGGGGCTTCTTGGCAGTGGCAGTTATTATGCGCTTGATGTTGATGGAGACAGTATGGTTGAAGCCGGTATCCTTGATGGTGACAGGGTGCTGATTGAGCGCTGTGACAATGCCCATAATGGACAGATTGTTGTGGCCCTGGTTGATGAAGAAGAAGCAACCCTTAAAACATTAAGAAAACGGGGACCTGATATTGCGCTTGAACCGTCAAATCGCGATTTTGAAACCCAGGTATACCCGGCTAATCGTGTGCGAATCCAGGGCCGCCTTGTCGGACTGATCAGGCAGTATTAAGGGCTCTGATCAGGACGGACCGTTCTGGCGGGAAATGGAGCGTGGCACTGGTCCCCACCCCTATTTCACTTTTAATATCCAGAGTGCCTTGAAACAATTTTATAAATGCATCCACAAGAGGCAGACCAAGCCCAGTTCCGGCAATTTCGGAATTTTTAACCTGGGAGGCGCGTCTGAATGGTATCATTGCTGTCCTTAAATCATCTGATGTCATGCCAATGCCATCGTCAATGATTGAAATATCAATGCCTCCACTGTTTCTAAGGCTTAAAATTATCTGAACATCATTATCTTCGGTTGAATATTTAATCGCATTGGAAAGAAGATTTGAAATCATTTGTCGCATTATTCGTTCGTCACCTTTCATGGTAATGATTTGCGGCAGAAGTTTTTCATAAATTCTAATATTTCGTTCTCTGGCAAGTCCGCTCATTGAATGTACGCAGGTTTCAATAACATATTTTACGTCAATTTCACTTTCGGTAAATTCCTGCTCCCCTGCCTCAATTTTTGAAAGATCAAGAAGATCATTAATAATTGCAAGAAGGTGTATCCCGCTGGAATTTATAAGTTTTGCATATTCAATAAAATTATCATCCACTATTTCCGGTTTAATGCCGCTTTCACCACAAAGAATACTTGAAAAGCCGATAATGGCATTAAGTGGGGTTCTAAGCTCATGGCTCATATTTTGCAGGAATATACTTTTATGAGAACTTGCTTCCTCTGCTTTTTCACGGGCTTCCTGAAGCTTTTGTTCTGATTTCTTTAATTCGGTAATATCGGTCGAAATGCCGACAATGGCTTTTTTGCCGCTTTTTTCATCTTTGACAGCAAATTTATTGCTTTGAAAATATAGATCATCATTTACTTTTTCTTCACCGCTGTGATGATGACCGTTTAATACCCTCCGATCAAGTTTCATTACTCGATTTGCCAGTTCTTCCGGGAAAATTTCCAGATCGGTTTTACCGATAAAATCCTGAACAGTTAGCCCGACAGACTTTGCCCCCTGCTCATTAATCATCAGATATCTGCCCTGCTCATCTTTTACATAAATGGCGTTAGGCGTTGCTTCAATGATTGCTTGTAAAAAATTGTTACTGATATTAAGCAATATTAAATCCCCGGGAATAGTTTTAAACGCTGATATACTCGTGGCAAATATTACCGTCTTTTGTTTAAAAAAATGTTAAATAAACCATAAATTAAATATATTCTTAGGTCTTACATTTTGCTCGTGGCTGCGATAAACTGAATATGATTATAAATTTGGGTATTTTCTTATGGAATGGCGGGATCGCGGGATCATTTTAAATAGTCGCAAATATGGTGAATATGATGCCATTATTGATGTTTTGACGCGTGACCGTGGCCGACATGCCGGTATTGTTAAAGGTGGTTTTGGCCGACGTCAACGGGGATCAATCCAGCCGGGTAATGAAGTGACAGTTACCTGGCGTGGACGTCTGGAAACACATCTGGGCACTTATTCTGTTGAACTTTATAAGGCACGAGCGGCAAATTTTCTTTATAGTCCGGCAAAACTGGCAGCACTGAACAGTTGTTGCAGCCTTTTATGCGTGACCATAGCCGAAAATGAAGCACATGAAACCCTGCTTGATGGTCTGCTTGCCTTTCTTGATGCGTTGGAAGTCGCGCAAAATGATCTGGCCGAGTGGGCCCCGCTTCTGATCCGTTGGGAAATTGGTCTGCTGACAGAGCTGGGATTTGGCCTTAATCTGGAAAGCTGTGCTGCCAGTGGAAGAACGGATGAGCTTATATATGTTTCCCCAAAATCGGGTCATGCCGTCAGCCGTGAGGCGGGTGCTCCTTACCATGATAAAATGTTGATGTTGCCGCCATTTTTAAAGGGAAAATCAGAAAATATTACGGTCACAGATTTAAATCATGGTCTGGCACTCACAGAATTTTTTATGGAACGTCATATGCTTGGCCCCTATTCCAAAAAAATTCCCCAGGCCCGCCGCATGCTTCGGGATTATATTGTTTAGACATTTAATTTAAATTCCAGTATATAAACGCGTGATAAAGAAATTCAGGTGATATTATGGGTATTAGACCAGCAAATTCAATTAGGCCGGAACGTTCAGAACTATTGATGCCTGCCGGAAATCTGCAGAAACTTAAAATGGCAGTACTTTACGGTGCGGATGCCGTCTATCTTGGTACGCCGGATATGAGCCTTCGGACAAAATCCGACTTTTCACTTGAAGATGTTGTGGAAGGCATAGAATTTGCCCATAAGCATGGTGTGCGTGTCTATCTGACCCTTAATCTGTTTTCCCACAACAAGGATGTCCCGAAACTTGAACAATATGTAAAAACTGTGCGTAAGGTAAAACCGGACGGTGTGATTATTGCGGACCCGGGCGTTTTTCAGTATGTCAAGGAAATGGCCCCTGATCTTGAGCTGCATATTTCGACGCAGGCAAATATCTGTTCCTGGCTCAGTGTCAAATTCTGGGAAGAACAGGGTGCAAAGCTTTGTGTGCTGGCTCGTGAAGTTTCTTTCGCCGAGCTGACCGAAATCAGGGAAAAATGCCCGGACATCAAACTGGAAGCTTTTGTCCATGGCGCCATGTGCATGACCTATTCCGGCCGCTGTATGCTTTCAAACTTTATGTCGGAACGCGGGGCCAACCAGGGCAACTGTTCAAACAGCTGCCGCTGGAATTATAAGGTTCATATGCGCTTAAAAGACGGTACCATTCAGGATCTTGAGCTGAATGAACATACCATTGATATGTTTGAATTCTTGCTTGAGGAAGGTGTCCGCGAAGGTGAACTGATGCCCATTCAGGAAGATGAACGTGGCTCCTATATCCTGAATTCAAAGGATCTTTGCCTGATGCCGAAACTGGACCAGTATTTAAAGCTTGGTGTCGACAGCCTTAAAGTCGAGGGCCGCAATAAAAGCCAGTATTATGTGGCGCTGGTTGCCCGCGCATACCGTATGGCCATTGATGATTATTATGCCGACCCTGAAAACTGGGACCCGAAAAAATATATGGAAGAACTGGACACTGTTCAGGGGCGTGGCTATACCCTCGCCTTCCATGAAGGGCGGCTGACCAATCACGCTCATAATTATGAAAATACATCAACCATGGCCGAATGGGAATTTGCCGGTTTTATTTCCGGGGTTGAAGATGATGCCTTTTTGTTTGAACCAAAAAACCGCATAGAAGCAGGTGATGTTCTTGAATTTATTTCGCCCTATAGCCGGGAAACCATGTTTTTGCGGATTTACGAATTTTATGATGTTAATAAGGGCCAGACCGTTGACGTTGTCAATGCCGGGCAAAAACCGCTGATCCGCATTCCGTTTTCATGGTTTGATCAGGAAAGTGAAGAGCTTATCCGTCAGTTTCCTGAACTTTCCGTGGTCAGGAAAGAACGCCCCCTGACCCAGGAACAATGGGACCGCCTTAAATTCGATAAGGAAGGCAGCAAAATTGAACAGGGGTTTGGCTCCGAAAAGCGTTATTTTGAACTGCGAGACCGACTTGTCGCCAGTACCGAAGATGCCAGAAAAGACCGCAAATTCAAAACCCCGCGCATCGGGGTTGAGGGATGTTGCGGCCGTGGTTGCAATGGCTGCCTGATTTTCTGGAATGATCCGGCATATGCAAAGGCAAGAGAGCTGATGAAATCGAAAAAGCAGGGCGAAATGCTGGCAAAAAATTCACGTGGCAAAGCGGAAAGCATTGCTGTTGCAGAATAATGATTTTTCATCATTTTTTGACTTTAATCATGCGCGCATATTGTTATAGTAGCCGTTATGAACACGAAAATTTCTGAAGATATTATTTTAGACGCGCCCCTTGGTGATACTCTGGGGGATCGTTATCTGTCCTATGCCTTATCCACCATTATGTCACGGTCCCTTCCAGATGTGCGGGATGGCTTAAAACCGGTTCACCGCCGCCTTCTTTATGCCATGCGGCAATTAAAGCTGAACCCCGATACCGGATTTAAAAAATGTGCCCGCGTGGTTGGGGATGTGATCGGTAAATACCATCCCCACGGTGATCAGTCGGTTTATGATGCCATGGTGCGTTTAAGTCAGGAATTTGCCGTGCGTTACCCGCTTGTGGACGGACAGGGCAATTTTGGCAATATCGACGGTGATAATGCCGCTGCCATGCGATATACCGAAGCCCGCATGACCGAAGTGGCCATGGCCCTGATGGAAGATCTTGACAAGGACACGGTTGATTTCCGGGAAACCTATGACGGCGAGGAAAAAGAACCCGTGGTTATGCCGGCCAATTTTCCGAACCTTCTGGCAAATGGCGCCATGGGAATCGCAGTTGGTATGGCCACCAGTATACCGCCACATAATGTGGATGAGGTTTGTTCTGCACTTCTTCATCTGATTAAAACACCCAATGCCGGTTTTGCCAAACTTTGTGAATTTATTCAGGGACCGGATTTCCCGACCGGCGGCACCATAGTTGAACCGCATGAGAATATTGTCGAAGCGTATAGCACCGGACGCGGCAGTTTCCGCATTCGGGCCAACTGGCATGTCGAAGATGCCGGTCGCGGAATGTATCAGATTATCATTACGGAAATTCCCTATCAGGTTCAAAAATCAAGGCTGATTGAAAAAATTGCTGATCTTGTATATCAGAAAAAATTGCCGATCCTTGGCGATGTGCTTGATGAAAGCTCGGAAGATATCCGCATCGTGATTGAACCGAAAAGCAGGACGGTTGACCCGGAACTGTTGATGGAAAGTCTCTTTAAACTGACCGAGCTTGAAAGCCGCTTTTCACTTAATATGAATGTTCTTGAAGGCGGAAGACTACCGCGGGTGATGAACCTTCGC
This sequence comes from Kordiimonadaceae bacterium, assembly GCA_024236295.1. Lineage (GTDB taxonomy): Bacteria > Pseudomonadota > Alphaproteobacteria > Sphingomonadales > Emcibacteraceae > Pseudemcibacter. The sequence continues at coordinate 302,941 of JACKKT010000001.1, forward strand.
GAGGTATTGCAGGCTTTCCTTGATCATCGCCAGGATGTGCTGATCCGCCGCTCAAAATTCAGGCTGGAAAAAATTGATCATCGCCTGGAAGTTCTTGGTGGATACCTGATCGCCTTTCTTAATCTTGATGAAGTGATCCGCATCATCCGTGAAGAGGATGAGGTCAAGCAGTGTCTGATGGATAGCTTTAAGCTTACGGATATTCAGGCGGAAGCCATTCTCAATATGCGGCTGCGGTCCCTGCGTAAGCTAGAGGAAATGGAACTTCGCACGGAACATAAAGCTCTTGAGGAAGAAAAAGCCCATCTGCTTGCCCTTCTGGACAGTGAGGAGATGAGATGGCAGGAAATTGCCACCGATATTCGCTCCATCCGGGAACGCTTCGGCAAAAAAACCGATTTGGGCGCGCGCCGCACCGAATTTTCCGATGCACCGGAGGCGGCGATAATTCCGCTTGAAGCGATGATTGAAAAAGAGCCGGTCACAGTTATCTGCTCCCGTATGGGTTGGATCCGGGCGATGAAGGGTCATGTTGATCTGGATGATGACAAAATTAAATATAAGGAAGGCGACGAAGGAAAATTCGCTTTCCACTGCCAGACCACCGATAAAGTATTGCTGTTTGCATCGAACGGGCGCTTTTATACATTGGGCGCGGATAAACTGCCCGGTGGGCGTGGTCACGGGGAGCCGGTCCGGCTGATGATTGATCTGGAAAATGATGAAAAGATTGTCTCCCTCACCGTTTATAAACCGGACAGTAAGCTGATCATCGCGTCCGAAGCCGGGCGTGGCTTTATGGCGGATGCCGATAAAGTGATGGCCAGCACGAGAAACGGTAAACAGGTCATGAATGTTGAGGATGGCAAGAATAAAGCCGCCCTCGCCCGCGTGATTGAACCGGGTCATGATCATGTTGCTATCGTCGGGCAAAACCGTAAACTGCTGATTTTCCCGATTGACCAGATGCCGGAAATGACAAAGGGCCGCGGGGCGATTTTGCAGAAATATAAGGGTGGCAGCCTTGGTGATGTGATTTCATTTAACATTGCCGAAGGGCTTAGCTGGGAAATGCGCGGCGGAAAAATCCGCACCGAAACCGACCTCACTCCCTGGATTGGCAAGCGCGGTCAGGTTGGCCGGATGCCACCCCACGGGTTCCCGTCCAATAACAAATTTTCGCGATAAGGATTTAAAGAGGGTTTTTAATGGTCACATTCCCGCCTTTAAAATCGGTTTTTAGCCATGTGATTGCCCGCGGTGACAAGGTTGAACTTCAGCTTCCTTCCATGAGCCATAAAAAACAGTTTATGGAATTTGTTAATCGTAATCGCGACTTTCATGAACCCTGGGTTTATGTTTCCGGCGAGCCGGCCTATTATGATCAATATATCCGGCGCATGAAAATGGGAAAAATGATCGGCTTTTTCGTCTTTACGCGAGATGATAACCAGTTTGCGGGGGTTGTTAATTTAAACAGCATACGGCTGGACCCGTTCAGTTCAGCAAGTCTTGGCTATTACGCAGAAGAAAGCCTTTGTGGCAAAGGATTTATGAAGGAGGCCATCAGGCTCGTGCTGGCGCATGCTTTTCAAAAAATTGGTCTTAACCGGGTCGAGGTCAATATTCAGCCGGGTAACAGTGCCTCAATACGGCTGGTAAAGTCCCTCGGATTTGAAAAGGAAGGTTTTTCCCGAAAATATCTGCAAATCGGCAATGACTATCGCGATCATGAAAGATGGGCCTACCTTGCCGAGGATTTTATTGGATAAAAAAACACGGGCCAGATTTCTGACCCGTGTTAAATCAATTTTTAAAATGAGCTTTTATTAAGCCGCAGTTAAATTACAAGCGGCCTGTTTGCCTCTGTCTTCCTGAACGTCATATTGAATTTTCTGACCTTCGTCGAGTGATGAAAGCTCAGATTTCTGAAGTGCAGAAATGTGAACAAAGACGTCTTTGCCACCATTGTCAGGCTCAATAAAGCCGAAACCTTTTGTCGGATTAAACCATTTAATTGTACCAGTTGCCATTTTATTTCTCCTTATGCAAATATTGGTAAGTTGTTTAATCACGATAGTGTGACTAAACATAAAGTTTGATAAAGACTTACGTCTATTACCCTCTACTGAATCTAAATATTTGGAAAGAGAAGCGGATGTTATTAGTAATGTATTAGTCAAACGTACGCTCATAGACACTACTTTTGCTTACAAGTCAATATAATTCGCAAATCCTTTAAGAAAAGACAGATATATTTATTATTTTGAATAACATATCCAATTTCCTAATTTTTTTTGGAAAATTAGTGTTAATATTCGTACACAATAATAAAAAAATAGGGACAGAATGATGGAAAACAGACGGGATTTTCTGAAAGGATCTGCGATTGGAACACTGGCGCTGTTTGGTGCCGGCCAGGCCCAGGCTGCTCTTTCGGATAAAAAGGACAATTTTGAAGATATTGACCGGCTTAGTGACGACCAGATATTTGCGCGCGTTAAAAAGTCGCTTCTGATACAGGAAAATATGGCCTATTTCAATACAGGTACCCTTGGGCCGTCACCGGCATTTCTGATTGATCATGTTTGCGCAACAATGCGGGAGCTGGAAGCAAACCCCGCTCTTGGCAATACCGGGCCGATCGGCAGCAAAATGGATCAAACCCGCATTAATGTAGCAAAATTCATCGGTGCGGATGTTGATGAAATCATTCTGACCCGAAACACCACCGAGGGAATAAATACCGTCTGTGGTGGTCTTGAATGGAATGCCGGAGATGAGATACTGACCTCAAACCATGAACATGGCAGCGCGGAAAACGGCCTTGAATATCTGGTTCTGACCAAGGGGGCCGTGCTTAAGAAATTTGAAATGCCCCTTCCCGCGAAAAATAAACAGCAGATTATTGATCTCGTGCTGGAAAATATAACACCGAAAACAAAAATGCTTATGTTAAGTCATGTGATTACTGTTTCGGGGCTTCGTATGCCGATCAGGGAAATTGCCAAAATTGCTCGGGAGCGGGGCATTTTCTTCATAGTCGACGGGGCACAGACCCCGGGCATGATTAATGTCAATGTTCATGAGCTTGGCTGCGACATATATGCCTTTAGCGGTCATAAGTGGCTGTTGGGTCCAAAGGAGACCGGCATTCTTTATATCCGAAAAGCGGTGCAGGAAAAAGTCATCAGTACCTTTTATCTGGATGGGTATAGTGCCTATACCAAGTCGTCAGGCACACGGAATTTTGCACTCATTATAGGCTTTGGTGAAATTGTTGCCTGGTTTGATAAAATCGGTAAGGAACGAATTGAAAAAAGATGCCTGTCCCTCGCCCATTATTGTCGGGAGCAGTTGAAAAATATCAGAGGGGTCACTTTATTGTCCTCGACTGATCCGGAACTGGCATCGGCCATTGTCACCATAAGCCTTGATAGTGTACCAAACAGGCAGGTTTATGATAAAATGTGGGATCAGAACATAATTCCCAAAGCCATAGAATATAATGCCCTGCGTATTTCCAATCATATGTTTACAAGAAATTCTGATGTTGATCGATTTGTTGAAATACTGAAAAAGGAACTAGCCTAATAAAGAAAATCCCCACCGGAAGAGAGCCATTTGCCCTTCCCGGCGGGGAATTTAATTTTGATACCCTGCTTTGCGTTATTTATTTTATTTTCATAAATGGAATAAGCATCGGGACTTCATTGAGGTATTTTTTATAGCGCTCACCCAGTAGCGAGGTGATGTCTTTTTCTTCGTGCGGGATGGCAATCAGGATTTCCGCTGTCATCATGGTTGCAAAAAGAAAATGGCCTGCGGACATGGTTGGCGTTGACCAGAATGCCAGAACAAACCCGGTATAAAGCGGATGACGCACCAGTTTATAAAAGAGCGGCTGGACAAATTTAAAGCCTGATGGTGCTTTTCCGGTAAAGTTTGTATAGATCTGCTCAAGCCCGAAAAGTTCAAAATGATTGATCAGGAATGTGGAAACCAACACAATTCCGTACCCGGCAAGGCTCACAGCCCAAAGCGTATAGATCCAGAAGTTGCTTTCAAGTTGCCAGATAATATCAGGCATAGGCTGCCAGTAATAGTAAAGAACAAGGAGTGTTACGGCAGAAACCAGAACATATGTGCTCCGTTCCATAGCCTGTGGTATAATTTTCGTCCAGCGTTCCTTAAACCATGGACGGGCCATGATTGAATGTGTTGATGCAAACAGCACCAGCAGTGCAATATTGATCAGCATTGAAGGCCCGAGTGATCCGACAACCCCGTTATCAATGGTTTTTGTAACAAAAGGCAAATTGTCAAAATTACCGACAAACGCCACCAGATAAGCCAATGCCACTAATGCCAGTGCATAGCTTAATACCCCGTAGAGTAGAATTAATAATCTTCCCATTTTTATTTCCTTTAGTGAAATTGATTCGTTCAAGTAGGCAAATATCTACCTGCGAAAGTAAAATTAAACTAGTTCACAAACTGTACTCTTTTAAAATCAATGACTTAATAAAATAAAAATGGGGTTATACACTTACCATCTCATCCGTAAATAACATTTTGCGGGCGGTGAATTATACGTTAAGCTCCGTACTATAAGGGGAGCTTGAATGATATTACGCCGTTTTATGAAAAATGTCACGAAACAGAATTGGCTTGCGGTAGCCCTTGATATGATTGTCGTGATTGTCGGTATCTTCCTCGGCCTACAGGTTCAGTCATGGTATGATGGGCGTGAGATAAAATTACAGGAAAATAAATATCTGGCAAACCTGCATCAGGATATAGAAGCAAATCTCAAACTTATTTTTGAAGGCTATAGTGAACAAAAAGACATCCAGAATGGTATCATCAATATATTGGATTACTATGCTGGCGATAAAGGGCTGGATGCACTGATCAGTGCGGATTGCAATGCCCTTGCCCTTTCCCATAAACAGGCAAACCCTATTTCCAATCTGCCTGTTGCACAGGAACTGATCAGCAGCGGCAATTTTCAGATTATATCGGATGAAAATATCAGGCGCGCCATGTCGGATTATATTTCAATTCTTGATTTGCTTCGTGACAGACGGGAAAGTACCCAGCTTTTTATGGTGGATTTGACATCTCATTACCCGGAAATAATTGATGTTGATTTGAAAATTGCCCGAAAAAGACTTGAAAACATACCCCCTTCCCATCAGTGTCATTTTGAAGCGGGTGCGACAAATACCCTTTTTAAAAACCAGCTTGCCATGAACTCAACCAGGCAGTGGCAGCTGACCCGCACCATTGAGGAACAACTGGCGTCCCTTGATAAACTGCACCAATTGGTCGATCAAAGGCTTGGGATTAATCATTGATGTCCTGTTGATCAGCCGATCTGATGGCATAAATGGCTATTGCCGCAGTGATGGTTATAACGACAATGGATATAAAAAAGGCCAACAGCTCAAATCCATAATTGATTTTAAGCAGCGAATACATTGGATTGATGGTTTTATCCTCAGTCAGTTTTCTGACCAATGGATTACGCACATAATATATCAGTCCCGGATAATTATAGAGCAACGCCAGACTTGAAACATAAAGAGAGAGTAAAATTTTATAATCTATTACTTTAACTAAGTTAATTATCTTATTGATATTTAAATATAAAATATTCTTATAATTTTTCATGGAAACAACATTTATCAGAAAAATGATGGTCATGATAGGCCTGATGAAAAGCAGTTGGATTAAAGATATCCACGTTTCAGCGGCCAATAGATCAGTAAATAGTCCGGATATATAAATTATAGCCCAGATTGTGGGGATAATAAGCAAAAGAGGCTTGTAAAAGCTCTTGATCTGCTGCCAGAGTGTTGAAATGGAAACGGTCCCCTTCTGATCACTTTCAAGGCAGACAAAAATGATAATGCTTATGAATAAATAGTTTTTCGCATTGATAATAAAACTATAAAGCGCAAGTAACCCCTGATCTTTTAAAAGCTGATAGATCGCCCCTTCACCCGGTTGATAAGAGGATAGCGTGAATATACCGGGAATTTTGATCAGTATCGCCATGATCAGATAGAGCAAAATACCATAAAAAATAATGGTATAATATGATTTGCTGATCCGCTTTGGCGCGGAAATGCTGTATTTTAGAAAGTCAGAGAATGAATTTTCCTGTTCCGGCAAGGCAATATCCCCTATATGCGCTGATTGAGGATTATTTTACTGCCGTCAAAATAGCGCTTCAATTGGAACGGGGAAAGATCAATGCCACCCACCTGCCCGCTGATCATACCGGCGATTGCCTTTCCGGCGCCGGGGCCAATGCCAAAACCATGGCCGCTGAAGCCTGTGGCAATATAAAAGCCAGGTATTTTCTCACTTTCACAGATGACAGGGACTGCATCCGGCGTGGTTTCAATCATTCCCGCCCAGCTTTCAGCAAATTTAACATCGGGATAGGCCGGGAAAAGGCGGGCAAAAGCCTTCTGCATTACATTTAAATTATCCTCATCCGGGTCCGGGTTTAAGACCCTTGTCCGCTCAAACGGGGACGGTGTATCCATCGGCCAGCGAACCGGAATGGAAAGCTCATCAAAAAAATCGCTGCCAATGGTCAGGTGTAAATGTTTAAATTCCTCAATAAACGCAGGAAGGAACTTAAGCGCATAGCGAAATGTTGACGGGGTGATCGAATGGTTCATGTAAGATTCACTGGCAACCGTATAACCGCCATCGTGTCGCCGCCGCAGCCCAAGACCGCCGCCATAAAGTTCTCCGTCAAATATTTTTTCGAGTTTTTCTGTGCGGGCCACGGTGCCTTTTACCTTTAATTGTGGCAGGCGGATACCATGAAAGCGGCAGAAAAGAGAAGTCCATGCCCCACCGGCACAAAGCACCTGTTGTGCTTTGATGGTGCCATATTCTGTTATGACACCGCTGACTCGCCCGGCCGATTGTTCCATTCCCCTTACGGCGCAGGTGGTGAGAATTGTTGCCCCTGCCCTTATCGCGGCGCGGGCAATGGCGGGTGCGGCCAGATGGGGTTCCGCCCGCCCGTCACTTGGTGTGTGCAGGGCGCCGGGCCAGTTTTCAGAGGCGCCGTGGATATGGGTTTTGAGCTCTGCCGCGTTCAATAGCCGCGTATCAAGGCCGAAGTGGCGGGCTGTTTTAAGCCAGTCTTCATAATTGGCAAGCTCTTTTTCCGATTTGGCGGCATAAATGCAACCGGTCCGGCGAAAGCCGACATCCTCACCTAAATCCTTTTCCAGACTGGTCCAGATATTCATGCTGTCAATCATCATGGGAAGCTCGCGGGCATCCCGGCATTGTTTTCTAACCCAGCCCCAGTTACGGCCTGATTGTTCACCCGCAATATGTCCTTTTTCGCATAAAACGACCTTAATACCGGCTTTTGCCAGAAAATAAGCGGTTGAAACCCCGACAATTCCACCACCAATAATCACTACATCGGCGGCGTCGGGGATATTATCCGGTCTAAAAAACGGCTTTTCCCAGGTTTGGGAGACAAGATTATCTGGTACTGGCTTATCTGGTACTGGCGGCGCCATTTAATGATTACCCGCTGACAATCATCCGCGACGTAAAACCGTTGGTACCGGAATAGGACCATTGCCGGTCCGGATCATCATGGGTATGGACGACAGACTCGTACTGCACATAATGATAAAATGCTTTGTTTGGAAGGCCATCAACAGTGATCAGCCCCCCGTCAATGCCGCGAAGTGGCTTCATTTCGACTTCGGATGCCGGGGTTTTATATTTCAGGACCAGATCATTCTGACGGGTCACTTCAAGGGGGACAACCTCAACCGATCTGGCCTGTTTTGAATATCCGGCGAAGGCAACGGGGAAAATGGCCTTGAACGCTTCCATCTGACCGTTGTTCATTTTGTCATCAAGATAGATACGGGCCCATTTGCCCATTTCAAAACTGACAAGAAAACGAACCCCGGCCAGATCCAAATCACCAATATTCCCTTTTTCAATTTCAATCAGGCGGTTTCCGTCACAGCGCAGCTTGGTCGGCAGGCCAAAATTGCAGGGACAGGGAATTTCGCAGCTGCAGCATTCCGCAACATTCGCTTCAAATGACCAGGTGGTTTCCGCTTTTGCCGTTTGAGTTAAAAATACCGGGCTGATTGCGGCGGCACCGATCAATTTGTTAAAGTCGCGTCTTTTGATGGTCATTTTCCCCTCCTACTTGTTTCGATAGGGGTTAAGTTTACATCATTTAAGGGTCTAATTCAAAAACTATTAAAGACCACTTTTCTGACGATCATATGCCAGCAAGATGGAACGGCCCTTTGCTTCCTGATCTTCAGGGTAAAAGCGGATTTTTTTAAATCCGCTTTTTGTTAAAATGCTCGAATAGTCATCAAATGAAAGACTGTCATGAAACACTTTTTCACCGGCCACGGTTCCTGTAACGGCCCCTGCCTGATGGCCGACGGTTAATAAAATCGAACCACCCTTTTTAATGAGAGCACAAATGCGGGGTAAAGTTTTCCGTTGTTCTTCCTGTGATAGATGGAAAAACGCATCCCAGCTATAAATTCCACAATATATTTCATCAAGTTCAAGTGAACGTATGTCATCGACAATCCAGTTGCTTTCCGAATGATTTTTCTTTGCAATTTCAATCATAGCAGGGGCGTAATCAAGACCGCAGACTTTGAAGCCTTTACCTATAAAATAATCTGCAATCGGGCTGCCGGTTCCGCATCCGAGGTCAAGCAGATATGTCGGATTTTCTATTGATCCAATAAACTGATCAAGCCATTTTTTTTCGTAAAGATTTTTAGAACGCAGATGATCCCAGGCTTCAGCATTTCTTTCATAAACACTCTTCGTTGTCTGTCTGATATTTTCCAGTTTGGATTTATTTTTCATCATAATTCACTGTTATCAGTCCTTTTCGTTACAAGCAATGTTGAAGTAACTACTTTTTATTACTTGCAAAAAGCAAGTTATTTGGTACTCTTTGATTACTTTCATTTAACAAGTAATTATAAAAGGAATATAGGATGTCGCAAAAACTGTTTGTAATCACTGCAATTGCCCTACTCATCACCAATATGGGGCTGGCCCAGTCACCCCCTTCTGGTTTTGTTCCCCCGCCCTTAAATCCAAAAGGTGTAAAGTTAAAGGTTGTTCCATTGGGATCAAAGGTTTATGCCTTGGAATCTTCCCGCCCACCCGTCGATAATGCAGGCTTTGTTGTCGGTGAAAAAGGGGTGCTGATCATCGACAGTCATATAAACGGTGAAATGGGAAAGCAGATTATTGAGGCGGTCAGATCAGTCACAGACAAGCCGATTTTATATCTGGTTAATACCAATGGTCATGCTGATCATACATTTGGCAATTATGTTTTCCCGTCGGATACTATAATCATTGCACAGAAACTGACAAAAGTAATGATGAGCCCGCCACTGGAGGAATTAAAGACAAGAAATCTAGTTCTGGTGGGGGGTGATAAAAATGCCTTTGTTGGTGTTGAAAAAAGAATGCCCGATGTGACCTTTGATAAATTTATGGAAATTGATCTGGGGGGTATTACGGTTGAGCTTCACCACTTTGGTGCCGGAAATACATTTGGCGATACTGTGGTTTACGTGCCATCCGTAAAAGCGGCATGGACTGGCAACCTTATCTTCGGGGAAGGGTCAATCCCGTTTTTGCTGCTTGGAAACACGGAAGCCTATATCAATACTTTAAGCGCATTTCAAAAAGCACTTGACCTTAATATTATCATTCCAGGGCATGGAATTCCGGCAAAACAAGCAATTTTTGAGCGTTATGTTGATTACTTAAAAACGCTTGAAGAAGCAGTTGAAAAGGCAAAGAAAAAGAATTTAACGCTTGAGGATACCTTAAAGTCCGTTACTCTTGAAAAGCGTTTTACAATTCCGGAAAATCTGTCCAGTCATGATTTTTATGCGGGTCTTCATCCGTTTAATGTACAGAAGATCTATCTTGAAAAGAGCGTTAGTTGAGAATTTCAGTTATTGATTAACATATGAAAAAGGGGCAAAAATGCCCCTTCTTCATTCATATAAATAGTCTTATTCAGCAGCGCTGTTGATCACCATAACATCGCGGTTCATTTTGTGAATGATATGTTCACTTTTATTACCACGCATTGCGGCCAATACGCCTTTACGGGCAATGGTGCCGATGACCACAACATCGGCATCAATTTTTTTGGCAATGGCATCAATTAAATCAACAGGATCGCCGATTTCAACATGAATATTTTCCTGTTTTGCACCGCTTTCACGAATGAGCATGGCGCGGTCCGGGAAATTTGCCGATTTATCATAGCCATTTACAACATGGAGTTCTGCACCATAATCGTTGGCAAGTATTCCGGCAATGCGCAAAATATTTTTATTCAGAGCAGCATGGCGTGGATCATCAGTTTGCAGGTTTACTGCGGCAAGGACATTTTTTCTGACCATTTGTGAGGATGGATCAACAATCAGAATCGGGCAGAGCGAGCCTCTGAGCAATGCCCATTTGGACGCTGAAAGGTCAGTATATCCCCGTTTATCGCGATAATCGGAAAGTATGATCATATCAACGTTATGGCGCTTTGAAGCATCAAGTATTGAAGAATGCCAATTTCCTGTCCACACTACTTCGGCCGTATGGTCGATATTTTTGGATGTTAAAGGTTTTGTCAGAGACTCCAGCCAAACACTATCGCAATGAACATCGTCAGTATCCATAAGATCGTATAATTTTTCATTTTCAACGGAAATGAAAAGGTGAATTTTAACCCCGCCTTTTAAAAGCTCGTTCATCATCAGCGCTCTTTTAAGTGCATATTGCTCTTTCTCGGTCGGGTCAATGACCACAAGAACGCTTGTTATACCGATATTTCCAGACATTAATTTCTCCTATAGTATATTTCTGACCATCCGGCCATTAAATCGTTTGTCTTCAGTTTATCTAATGGAACGGAAAATAATTTGACCCAGGTTAAATATTAATCAAAAAAAGTCCGTTATCAGATAATTGACAAGGTCTATTCACGTGATATTCTGAATTTAATGATCTCCTGTTTTTCGTCAATTAAAATCGGAGAAATTCGGACTGGGGCCGAATATAAAAATAGTCATAAGGGGAAGAAAACATGTTTAAAAATGGGACGTTATTTAAGGCCATGCTGGCCTCAGCAATTATTTACCTGCCGATTTGGCAGGGAACTTTAGCACAGGAAGTACAGACGACGGGCGGTAATGCCTATTCCTACCGCTCACAGACAAGGTTCCATCCCGAAGTGGCGGAACATGGCATGGTCACAGCGATTGAAACTCTGGCTGCGGAAGCCGGGAGGGATATTTTAAAAGCCGGCGGAAATGCGGTTGATGCCGCTGTAGCAACCGGCTTTGCCCTTGCGGTTACCCACCCGGTCGCCGGCAATATCGGTGGTGGTGGGTTTATGCTGATCAGTCTGCCGAACCTTGATCATGTTGTTGCCCTTGATTACCGCGAAATGGCCCCTGCCGCCGCAACGCGGGATATGATGCTGGACAGTAACGGAGACTATGATCCCAATTTATCGCTTTATACTTATTTGGGGACCGGGGTGCCGGGCTCGGTTATGGGCATGACACAGGCTCTTGCAAAATACGGCACCATGTCACTCGAGCAAGTGATGGCTCCGGCTATTAAACTTGCGGAAGAAGGTCACGTTCTGAACTATGCCAAGCAAAGGGAATATCAGGGCGGACTTGAAATATTAAAAAAGGATCCTTCATCCATCCGGTATTTTCTTAAAAAAGACGGTACTCCCTATAAAATGGGAGAGCGGTTAATTCAGAAAGATCTGGCCAATACCCTTAAATTAATTGCCAAGGAAGGGGCAAAGGGCTTTTACGAAGGAAAGACGGCCGACCTTATTGTTAAGGAAATGAAAACCAACCGCGGGCTTATTACATTGGAGGATTTGAAAAATTATAAAGCGGTTGAGCGCCAGGTTTTAAAAGGCACTTTCCGCGGTTATGATATATACAGCATGCCGCCCGCTTCCTCCGGTGGCGTTCATCTGATAGAGCTGCTTAATATTCTCGAAGGATATGATCTCAAATCCATGGGACCAAACAGTGCCGATTATATTCATGTGCTGGTGGAAGCAATGAGACGCGTTTATGCTGACCGTTCGGAATATCTGGGCGATTCTGATTTTTATCCGGTACCGCTTGATAAGCTGACCGATAAAAAATATGCGGCCAAATTACGAGAAAGCATTGATCTTACCCATGCCAGTCGTTCGGAGGATATTAAACCGGGGCTTGATATGCCTTATGAAAGCCCGCAGACCACCCATTATTCGGTCATGGATAAGGATGGCGGCGCGGTATCGGTCACCACCACAATCAATGTTGCCTTTGGGGGTGGCGGGTCCGTCGATGGGGCAGGATTTTTGCTTAATAATGAAATGGATGATTTTTCAGCAAAACCCGGTGCACCCAATGCATTCGGCTTGCTGGGTGGCGTTGCCAACCAGATCGAACCGGGTAAACGGCCCCTCTCCGCCATGACACCGACTATTGTTTTTAAAAACGGCAAACCCTATATGGTCACCGGAAGCCCTGGGGGCAGCACCATCATCACCGTTGTACTTCAAATGGTCCTTAATGTTCTGGAATTTGATATGAACATCGCGGAGGCGTCCGCTGCGCCGCGCATACATCATCAATGGTGGCCGGATACAGTGGTGCTTGAACAGGGAATTTCACAGGATACATTCGCCATATTGAAATCACGTGGTTTCAAACTATCCGGCGATCGGATCAACAGCCCCGGGGAAAACAAAACAGTCATGGGCCGGACCAATTCCATCATTTATGAGAATGGCATTTTCACCGGTTATTCGGATCTGCGTGGTATTGAACATGGTGTTGCTGGTTATTAATTTTTGTCACATTGAAAATTATTAAAGGTGTATCAGATGAAATTATATAAAGCAGATGATTTTTTTAAAGCAGCCATCTTTATGAGCTTATTCTTCTTTTTTTCTGCCTCAGCAATTGCCCAAAGCCCAAAAAATGAATATCGTTATCTGCATATGGATGTCTTTACTGATACCCCGCTTTCGGGAAACCAGCTTGCCGTATTTCTGGATCCGGAAGAATTGTCGGATGAACAGCTGATAAAACTGACCAAGGAAATGAATTTTTCTGAAACGACTTTTCTTTATCCGGCAAGAAATGATAAGACCGACTTTCGGGTTCGGATTTTTACCCCTAGTCGGCCAACAGAAATGCCAATAGCAGGACACCCAACGATAGGAACAGTTTTTGCACTTGCAAATTTGGGGCTCATTACGCCGGAACAAAGCGAAATTGTTCTGGAACTTGGCATTGGCCCCACGCCCATCAAATTGGAATGGGATAATAATAAACTTGCCTTTGCCTGGATGAAACAGCGTTTGCCAATGTTTGGCGACATCATTGAAGATAAACGAGCTGTCGCTGAAGCACTCGGTATTAAAGTGACGGACTTTGGGAATAGCAAACTGCCCGTACAATTGGTTGATTGTGGTGCCCCATTCATAATGGTGCCTCTTGCAACCAGAGATGCAGTGGACAGAGCCGTCATGGATCGTCAAAAAATGGGAAGTCTGATTGATAATGCTGGCCTCGTCCGGCGTGGAATGTTTCTATTTTCAATGGAACCAGGTGATGATGGTGCAACAATTTACAGCAGAATGCTGGGTTTTGGTGTCACCGAAGATCCGGCTACCGGAAATGCCAGCGGTCCAGCAGGTTCATATCTTGTGCATTATGGTCTTGTCGATAAATCAAATGAACAAAATATCATTAGTCGTCAAGGCGTAAAAATGGGCAGATCAAGCGAGATCAGAATATCCGTTTCGACAAGTGGTGATGAAATAACAGATGTTCAGATTGGCGGTTCAGCAGTACTGGTATCGGATGCAAAAATTAAAATCGGCAATTAACGTTAAAAATTAAATTATAATAATTTGCTTACTTTAATTTATTCTCCACGTGCTGTAATTGTTGGGGTTTCTATTGGTGTAACAGTGAAGTCAGACAGATAAACCCTGACCTTGCCCCAGCCAATAGGAAATTCGGTATAAACGGGAACTGTCCCCTCAAAGCCCGGCATTTTGCCAAACCAGAGACGGCTGTCCTGATCATCCCGTTCACGGGATTTTCTTTTTTTCTTCTTTTTAGGTTTTGTGCTTTTAATATCGCCGGAAATTTCCTTCCCATCAATTTTACAAATGATCGCTTCTCCTTGAAAAACTGAACGACTTTCCTCACCCATTGTTTCTGTTTCATCACAGGTAAAGCTTTGCTCGGAAACAAACATTCCGCCAAACTGCCGCTCTGAATATTTTTCGTGGTAGGCTTCCTTGAAATTCGGTGTCATGATCAGGTTTAAGAACATGGTCATCGGATCTATGCCATATTTCTCATCTTCTTCGATTGGAACATATTCCGTATCTTTGCGGAGTTCCATTTCCTGAACCAGATTGGTGACTTTCAGGGTTTTGGGATCAAAGCTGACCTGGCTTTTATATTTTAATTTACCGAAATTCCCGCCGCTTTCATAATATTCCGGGCGGTATTTGCCGTCAGTATAGAGAATACCACGGCTCATAGTTCGGTTCTCCATATCACTGATGATGGCGGCAAATCCTTTTACCTTATAATCAGCGCTAAGCTGATAACCAGTGGCATCAAGGGCTGTCTCACTGTTAATTTCAGCAACGACAAAGCCTCCCCAGTAGGCTTTATAGGTCATATTTACCTTATAGGGCGTCCCCATCTGCGCCAATGCCGGTGCACTAAGCAGAATGCTGGTTAGAAATACCCTGTATATCAGCTTCATCTGACCTTCCATCTAGTTCATGGAGGCTAAACGCTCCAATGCCTGTTTAATTTTTTCTGCCTTTTCTCTGGCGTCTTCCAGTCCCTTTTTATTTTCGGCAATAACATGATCGGGCGCTTTAGCCACAAAATTTTCATTGTTCAATCTTCCGGCAACGGCGGCAATTTCCTTTTCAAGTTTTTCAAGGCTTTTTGAAAGTCTTGCTTTTTCTGCATCAATATCAATGACGCCTGAAAGGGGCAGATAATATGTTGCCTCGCCGACCACAACGGAAATGGCCCCGCTTGGGGCGGCTCCTTCAAGTCTATCAATATTTTCAAGCCGGGCAAGTCGTTTTAGTTCCTCCTCCTGAGCTGACAGAGATGCCAGTGTCACTTCATTTGCGCCGGAAACCAACATATTAAGTTTGGCACCTGCCGGTACATTCATTTCCGCCCGCGCAGTTCGGATATCGGAGATAAGCGTTATCAGCCAGTTCATTTCCGCCGATGCTGCTTCATCAATATTTTTTGGATTATAATCCGGCCATGGGGCAAGAATAAGGTCAGTTTCACGGTTATTAGATGTATTTTGCCAAATTTCCTCTGTAATAAATGGCATAAAGGGATGAAGTATTTTTATAATCTGATCCAATACCCATGCGGCTGTTTTACGGGTTTCGCCAATACCATCGGCATCATCGGAATAAAAGCGGGTTTTTATCAGCTCAATATACCAGTCACAAAAAGTGCCCCATGTAAAATGATAGGCCGCTGCCGCCGCATCATTATATCGAAATGCTTCCAGCGCTTGGGTTACTTTCTGTGCTGCCTGCTCCGCTTCACCAATAATCCATTTATTGACCGTATGCCGTGCAGATGACGGGTCAAAATCACGGTTTTCCTTGAAACAGTCATTCATTTCGCAGAATTTGGCCGCATTCCAAAGCTTTGTTGCAAAATTGCGGTATCCTTCGACCCGCTTATCGGACATTTTAATATCCCTGCCCTGGGCTTCC
This sequence comes from Kordiimonadaceae bacterium, assembly GCA_024236295.1. GTDB lineage: Bacteria > Pseudomonadota > Alphaproteobacteria > Sphingomonadales > Emcibacteraceae > Pseudemcibacter. The sequence goes on from JACKKT010000001.1 coordinate 318,824, forward strand.
ATTGCGGCAAGAGTAAATCGAAGTGCATCTGCACCATATTTATCGGCAAGCTCAAGCGGGTCAATAACGTTGCCTTTGCTTTTTGACATTTTGGCCCCATGTTCATCACGAACAAGCGCATGAACATATACGGTTTCAAATGGCACCTCATTATCCATAAAATAAAGGCCGTCCATCATCATTCGTGCTACCCAAAAAAAGATGATGTCAAACCCGGTGACCAGCACGTCCGATTTATAATAGCGCGCGAGTTCCGGTGTTTTATCAGGCCAGCCAAGGGTTGCATTGGGCCAGAGTGCGGATGAAAACCAGGTATCCAGTACATCTTCATCGCGAACAATTTCTTTCACTTCGCCGTAATGGGCGTCGGCAAGTTTCTGTGCTTCTTCCTCAGTTTCCGCAACAAAAACTTCTCCATCCGGTCCATACCAGGCGGGAATCTGATGCCCCCACCATAGCTGACGGGATACGCACCATGGTTCAATATTACGCATCCATTCGTAATATGTTTTTTCCCATGTTTTGGGTACGAATTTTGTTTCGCCTTTTTCTACGGCCTCTATCGCCGGTTTTGCGAGTGTTTCCGCGTCCACATACCACTGATCAGTAAGCCACGGTTCAATCGGAACGCCTGAACGGTCACCATATGGCACCACATGCACTGTTGCTTCAGTTTTTGCCAGTAAGCCTAAAGCATCCATATCGGCGACAATTTCCTTACGGGCAACAAAACGGTCCATACCGCGGTATTTTTCCGGGGCATTTTCATTAATACGGGCATGCTCGTCAAATATATTAATGTTTTCAAGATTATGACGTTTACCAACCATATGGTCATCAAAATCATGGGCCGGGGTAATTTTTACAGCCCCTGACCCTTTTTCAGGATCAGCATGCTCATCGGCTATCACAATCAGTTTCCGACCCACCAGTGGTAATGTCAAAGTTTTGCCTATCAGGTCTTTATAGCGTTCATCATCGGCGCTAACCGCCACGGCAACATCGCCAAGCATGGTTTCGGGGCGGGTTGTGGCAACGGTAAGATAGCGTCCCTCTTCCCCATCAACCGGATATTTGAAATGCCAGTAAAAACCGTTGACTTCACGTTGCTCAACTTCAAGGTCGGAAATGGCCGTGCAGAGCTCCGGATCCCAATTAACAAGTCGTTTTGCTTTAAAAATAAGGTTATCATGATAAAGATCGACGAACTTTTTAAGAACCGCGCGAACAAAACCGTCATCCATTGTAAATTTTTGGCGGGACCAGTCACAGGACTGGCCAAGTCGGCGCATCTGATTGAAAATCATGCCGCCGCTTTCTTCTTTCCATTGCCAGACGCGCTCGACAAACTTTTCACGGCCCATATCAATGCGGCGCATATTGCCGGCATCAAGCTGGCGTTCGACCACCATTTGTGTGGCAATGCCGGCATGATCCATCCCGGGCTGCCAAAGGACGTCGCGGCCGCGCATACGGTGCCAACGGATCAATATATCCTGAAGGGTATGATTAAGCGCATGGCCGATATGGAGACTGCCTGTTACATTAGGTGGCGGCAAAATGATCGTAAATGGTTCCGCATCCGGTCTTTGTCCACATTTAAAAGCGCCGCTGTCATCCCAGTGGTCATATATTTCTTTTTCTCGTTTCGCAAAATCAAAAGTCTTATCAAGCATCACATTTTTTTCTTATTCCAAATAAAAACAGAAGAACCACATAATCTGGTTCTTCTGTCATAAACTATATCTTCTTTTAAAGAATGTCTTCAATAAATTACGGTTTTTTTGTCCGGGCCAGCCTTGCTATTTCCTTGGCAACCATCCGTTCTGCGAGAGGTGGAAGATTTTCCTCCAGCCATTTTTTAAGCATTGGACGGAGAAGCTCACGAACAAGGTCTTCAAGAGTGTTTCCGGAACCCTGATAACCGCTGGTCAGCAGAGCAGATAATGCATCAAACCTGCCCTGGATTTCAGCAGAGACCTCTTCTGACATAAGAACATCTTTACCTTCTGCCGGATCAACATCATCTATATCAAATTCATCAGAATTGGAAGCTGCAGGTTCTGGATCAGGTTCAGGTTTATCATCTCCTTCTTCCATAATCAGTTCAGCGTCTTCGGAAACTTCAACATTGTCAAACATATTATCGATATCGTCCTGAGAAGCTTCCTCCAGGTCATTTTCTGTAAGTTCGAGAACTTCCTCTTCCTCTAGCTCAAGGTCATCTTCTACCTTAGCTTCGGGAGTTTCCTCAGTTTTAGTATCAACCTTTTCCGGGGTAGCTTCATCGTCATCTTCCGAAATAATTCGGCGAATGGACGCAAGGATTTCCTCCATGCTTGGTTCTTCTTCTTTTCCCGGTTGGCTCATTCTTTTTATTCCAGTTTTAATATCTAAAATTCTTATGGTTAAATGAAGATATTCTTTATAGAAGATTTAACCATATTTGTTAACCATAATATTTTTATTTAATTTCAGAAGATTATCAATGTTTTTTAACACTATCCTCAAAAATAAAACGGCGCCATCAAACTATAGCGCCGTAATATTTAACAAAAATTAAACATTTTGGATAATTTTTAGATTTAATTTACCTTACTCAGCACTAAAACCGTATAGTTTCCATTCAGTATTTTCGCTTTTGCCTTCTGCATCGTAAATTGGAACATTAAGTCCAAGATCTTTGGCATTCAGCTGACCAATGGTGGCAAGCAGATTAAAGGCTGCAACAGTTCTGTCGCGCACAGCCCGTGCATTATTCACACGAGCGTCAAGCAATTCCTGTTCAGCATCAAGTACGTCAAGAATAGTACGTGATCCAACATCCGCTTCCTGACGAACACCTTCAAGGGCAATTTCGTTTGCTTCAAGCTGTGACAATGTCGAAGTTATGCGTGCACTGGCTTCTCGGTAGCTTTCCCAAGCATTTCTGACCAATTCCTGTATCTGGCGTTCTGCTGCAATCGCTTCCATCCGGTACTGGTTGCGGCGTTGTTTCGCTTGTCTTACGACAGATGCCTGAACACCGGCCTGGTAAATTGGAACTCTTAAATTTGCTTGTATCGTTTTTGCCGTATTGGTATCACCGGCAAAAAATCCATCCCAGCTTTTTGAATAACTTGCCCCAACACTAACAGAAGGACCAAGTCCTCCATATTGTTTTTTAACTGCAAAATCGGCTGCTGCTTCAGCAGCTTTTGCAGCAACAATAACCGGATGATGTTGGGATGCCAAATCATAGGCCGCTTCCTCAGACGCTGGTAGTGTTGGAATTTCAATTTCTTTTTCCAAGGTACCAGGCTCATTGCCGACAACCCGGCGATAAGCGGCCCGGCTGGCCGTTAATATTGCTTCGGCATTTATTTTTTCTGACTGTGCACGTGAAAGACGAGCTTTACTTTGGGCAACGTCAGTGCGGGTGATTTCGCCGACTTCAAAACGATCTTCACTGGCTTTCAGCTGTCTTTGCAATGCAATAACATTGTTAGTGGTAAATTCAAGAAAAGATTCGTCCCTGATCACATTGGAATAAGCCGAAACCGTATCAAGAAAAATCTGTTGCTCAGTATTCATCAACTGAGCGCGGCCCGCTTCTGCCTGTTTTCTGGCTTCCTTGGTTCCGTTTACAGTTTGAAAACTTCTGAAAACCGGTTGCTCAATTGATATGGCCATTGATTTTGGCTTTGTCACCTGTTGGGTTGGCAGAAATGATACACCCGTTCTAGTACTATCCGTCCGGGCAATTGAACCGGTCGCTTGAATTGTCGGGCGCCAGCCAGCAATTGCCTGGTTGACTGTTTCATCGGTTACCCTTTGACTGGCCCGCGCTGCCTGAAGCGTCGGATTATTAATATAGGCTGTCGTAAGAGCGTCTGTTAAATTATCTGCGTGTGCTAGAATAGTCGATCCCATTAACCCTGCAAGAATCAATGCAGTACCAAGAACAGGTCTTTTTATTCTTTTCGTCATATCTAATACCTTGTTTTCTTTGTGTCTTTTTTTAAGTTATATAGAGGAAAAAGCCTTACAATTTCTTAATTTTTGAGAATTTGCCTTAAAATGTTACCACTGTCAACATTAAGTTTCTGCTTAATCTTGAAAGAAGCACCTTTAAAACAAACTGATAACCTGACCAGAACAATTCTTTAAATTTAGAATTTGTTTTTTCTCTGATCTATTTGAGAGCAAATAATATGCCAAGAATAAAACTATTATATTTCAAACAGTTGAGAGGATTGTGTCCGAATGCGGACAATTACAACTGTTCGATTTCGAACAAAAACACAATTATGACAATTAATTTTAAAATCAAATAGTTCTAAAATTCAAACTTCTTCGTCTTTTCAAATCCTTTAAGCCTTGGCGCAGAAGTATCAAACAAAATTCTGACACCTTTTACTTTATTTTTATAAGTCACCAATGCTGCACGACCAATACCCTCATCATTAACAACACATAATAATCTGCCATCTTCCTTGAGTTGTTCAAGAAGGGCCTGGGGAACTTCATCAACCATTCCTCCTATGAATATTAGGTCATATGGTCCCTGCTTTTTAAGCCCCCTTGCATGTGGTGCCGTTAAAAGTGCCACATTATCACATTCCTGCTCAGCAAGATTTTTTGTAGCAATTTCGGCAAGAACTTCGTCTTCTTCAATTGCCACTACGGTTTCAACGAGCTTGCTGAATACGGCAGAAGAATAACCAGTTGCCGGTGCAATATCGAGAACCAGTTCATCCTGCCTGATTTCAGCAGCATTTAACAGTTTAGCAAATGTGAGTGGCTCCAATAAATATCGGCCTTCTGCCACTTTTATACTTTTATCAATATAGGCAACACCTTTTCGTTCATCAGGAACAAAAGCTTCTCGCTTGACCTTTTCAATTGCATTGACAACATTTTCGTCAGTCACTTCATTAGGGAGAAGCTGACCATCTATCATGTGTCTGCGCGCAGTTTCTTCACCGTTTTCCTGGTATGATATATTCATAAAAAAGTTCCTGTAATTTTATCTGCCACTTTATAATACGAATGTCTGATCATTACAACAGCATCGAGTAGACAGGGGTTATTTTTATTTTGCCAATTCTTCCGAGCGATCAGTTGCCGGTTCCGGTGCAATACCAAGATCCGATATTTCTTCTCTGAGATCCGGGGTCAATTCAATTTCTGCTGCATCCAGAGACGGTTTTAACTGCTCCAGACTACGACCGCCAATAATCGGCGCTGTGATTGCGTCATGTCCACCAACCCAGGCCACAGCCAGACTGATAGGGTTCAGATTGTGTGAAGCTGCAAGTTCAACAAAATTTCGGGCGATATCCACATTTCTGTCCGCTTTATAGCGTTCCTTATACATTGCCATTTTGTTTAAACGCCCTTCCCGGCTATTCTCATCATTCTTTAAATATTTTCCGCTCAATACTCCGCCTGCTAACGGACTATAAGAAAATACGCCCAGCCCTTCACTTTTAGCCATAGGCAGAATTTCACTTTCGCATTGTCTTTTTAAAAGATTATACATGGGCTGGATGCAGGCGATTGGTGCATAATTATGCGCTCTCGTTATGCCAACCGCTTTCATATATTGCCAGGCGGCAAAATTGCTTAAACCAATATAATTTATTTTTCCCTGATGAACCAGATCGTTATAAACTGAAAGACTTTCATCAAGGGTACAGTCATCATCAAAATGATGCATATAATAGACATCAATATAATCAGTTTTAAGCCGTTTCAGGCTGTCTTCCACAGCGCGGGTGACATGGGTGCGGTTAAGCCCTCTTCCCCAGATTTCACTGGCTCCTCCGGCATAGGAATTTACCGGGAAATAGGCTTTTGAAGAAATAACGACTTCCTCACGGTGGGCGTGGATGAGGTCACCAAGTATTTCTTCCGATGCACCGCCGGCATAAAGATTGGCACAGTCAAAAAAATTGATCCCCTTGTCACGGGAAGCATGATAAATTTTTGCCGATTCTCCCTTGTCAGCACCGGCCCCAAAAGTCATTGTACCAAGACAAAGTGAAGATACCTTTATGCCACTTAATCCCATTCTTTTATACTTCATATTCGTCTCTTTCAATTTTTTAAATGTTCACAAAGCCGTGACTTGCCAATTACTATATAGCGCGTTAGAGTTTTATATAAAATGAAATATTTTTTAAGGGGCTATCATGAAACTGAAATTATTTCTGATTTTATTTTTTTCCGGGGCAACCAGTCTTGCAAATGCACAACATGTTTTTCCTGGACTTGAACCACCGGCACCGGCCTATCCGGGGCAAACAAGAGCCCCAATTGCCGACCAAAGTTCTCCGGTAGAACTTAAGGTTCTCAAAGATGGTCTTTATCTGCCCTGGGGGATTGCGCCGCTGCCAAGCGGGAATATCCTTATGACAGAAATGACAGGCCGCCTTAGCGTGGTTGCCCCGGATGGCAGTTCCATGAAAATGGTTAGTGGCCTGCCCCCTATTCGTGGCTACTGGTATATGGGCCTAATGGATGTTCTGCTTGATCCGGATTTTGAAAAGAACCGGATGGTTTATTTTAGCTATTTTGGCCCACCTGAAGGAGAGAACGGCAATGGACTACATGGCTCAACAAAGGAATGGGGTGATGCCTATAAGGCAACAACCGCCCTTCATGACGAATGGAAGGAAAAGGACGAAGCCTATAAAAAAGCACATCCTTTTGACCGCCGCTTTATAGGGCGGGGCCGGCTTTCAGACGATGAAACAAAAATCGAAAATTTTGAAAATATATTTGAAGTTGGTGGCCGTCGCATGACTTTCGGGGCCGATGGCAAGCTCTGGATCACAACCTGGGGAAGCGACAGTGACCCGCAAAACCCAAAAACGCTTGGCAGTAAAATGATACGGATCAATAAGGATGGCAGCATTCCTGAGGATAACCCTTTTGTCGGCAATGATGAAGTGCCTGATGCCATTTATGCAATGGGTTTTCGGGATCCTTCTGGAACCGCCCTTAACCCTGAAAGTGGTGTTGTATGGGAAATTGAACATGGTCCTCAGGGCGGCGATGAAATTAATATCATGAAAGCGGGCGCAAATTATGGTTGGCCGATAATCACTTATGGCCGGGAATATGGTGATGAAGGGAAAGTGATTTGTGAAGGACTAAGTGCCAAGGAAGGGTACGAGCAACCGATCTATTTCTGGAACCCGAATATTGCCCCCTCCTCTATGCTTTTTTACACGGGTGATCTGTTTCCAAAATGGAAGGGTAATTTATTTGCCACCTCTCTTAAAGGCCGCCAGCTTACAAGGCTTGTGCTGGGGGGTAATAATGTAATTGCGGAAGAGCGGTTAATTGAACATTTTGGTGAACGGCTCCGCACAGTAAAGCAAGGCTATGACGGTGCCTTATATATTGTTACTGACAGTGCAGAAAACGGTCAGTTGATCAGGCTGACACCGCGTCAATAAATTTTGCCAGTTCAAGATCATAACTGGTCACCCCGTTGGCATCATGGGTGGCCAGCGTCACTTCAAGCCGGTTATAAACATTGAACCATTCGGGATGATGGTCCATTTCCTCTGCTTTTTTAGCGATTTTTGTCATTGCGGCAAAGGCCAGATCAAAATTTTTAAAGGTAAATTTTTTAAATATGGCATCCCGGCCCTGAACCGCATTCCAGCCCTCAAGTTCACCCAAAATTTCATCCAATGTCATTTTTTTATACATACTTATTCCTTATATCCTGCCCGCAACCGGGATTAAGGCACCATTGATACCAGAAGCCATATCAGACGTTAAAAAAACCATCTGGTCAACCAGTTCCTTAGTTGTTACCCATTTTGAAAAGTCGGCTTCTTTCATATTTTCCCGATTTACAGGTGTATCAATGATTGACGGTAGTATGGCATTCACCGTTACGTGGTCACCCGTTTCCGAGGCCAAAACCTCGGTAAAGCGCATAACGGCTGATTTTGAAATCGCATATGCGGCCATGCCCGGACCGGGATTAATGGCCCCGGTGGCCCCTATGTTGATTATTCTTCCAGATTTTGAATTTTCAATTTTTTCAAGTGCTGCCATAGTAACATTATACATGGTTTTGAAATTTTTATTCAGTTGTTCTTCAAAATCACTATAGGAAGTGTGTCTGATTTCTTTCCAGATAAACCCGCCGGCAATATTAATCAGCACGTCAATCGTTTCTATCCCATTAATCGCTTCCCGGACTTTATCATTGTCGGTCAGATCAATGCCCTCAAGGGTATGGATAACGTAGCCACCATGATCCCGGTAGGCGGTATAGGCCGCAGCGCCAAGAAAGCCGGAAGTTCCGGTGATGATGATTGATTTCTTTGTCATAATTCTGTCTTCCTTTAAACCGGTATTGCGCCACTGGTATGACCACCGCGAAGTGCGTATTCCTGTGATCCGCGCTGATAAATATGATCTGTATCCAGTATAGCAGACGATGCATATTGAAATGAAGCGCCAATATTCTGGTAAATATCATCAAAGGGTCGCTCTTCGGTTTGCTTAAAAAGCTCCTCAAAACTATCGATGACAAAATAACTTTGTTGAAGGTCGTCAATTTTATAATCGGTACGCATAACACGATCAACATTAAGGTGAATGCGGTTTGGAGATTTTGCTTCCAGAGAATACGGGCTTTCCTCGGCAGAAGATAAAATCCCTGCCCCGTAAATACGCAATCCGTCAATGCTATTGATCAGGCCGAATTCAACGGTGTACCAGTAAAGAGCACTTAAAGCCTTCAGATGATTATAGTCAAGTGCCTTCCACCCTGCTCTTCCGTATGCTTCCATATATCGGGCAAAAGAAGGATTGGTTAAAAGCGGTACATGACCAAAGACATCATGAAAAACATCCGGTTCTTCGATATAATCAATCTGTTCACGTTTTCTTATAAAATTCCCGGCTGGAAATCTTTTGTTTGCCAGATGATAAAAAAACACATGATCCGGAATCAGCATCGGCACTGGGACCACAGACCAGCCAGTAATTGACTTTAAAATTTTGTTGGTTTTCTTAAAATCCGGAATACCCCCACTGTCAAAATTCAGAAGTTTGAGCCCATCAAAAAACTGCTCACATGCCCTGCCTTTTAATATATCAAGCTGCCTCTGAAATAGAATATCCCATGTTTTGTGTTCTTTTGCCTTATATTCCCGCTGTTTTGGTTCAAGCCAGTCATCTTTTAATCCGGCCGGCCTTTTTAAATTTGCCAGAAAAACCGATGTGGGTAATTCCGGTAATTTTGAATAATCATAATTGGTCATTCGTAATATCCTGAGTGGTTTAATTTCCTATTATGCCCGATAATTTTGAAATATCTGCCTTATGTTTGACTAAAATAATCAATAAATGATACGTTTGTTTCATTATTATTTTAAAAATGAGCAAAATTATGAATCTTTCAAAAACTGATTTAAGAATTTTAAAAAATCTTCAGGACAAACCTTCACTATCTCAATCTGAGCAGGCAGATGATGTTGGAATGTCCCGGTCATCATATTGGCGTCATATAAGGGACATGGAGGATGCAGGAGTTATTCTTGGGAAAGTGCCCGTGTTAAATGCCCGGAAAATAGGTCTTAAAATTAGGGCAAATTGTGTTATAAGCCTTAACAATCACAGCAGTGAGACTAGGAAAAAATTTGAAAAACATATCCAGGAAATGCCCAATGTACTTGAGTGTTTTGCCACGTCCGGAGGTAAGGATTATATGTTGACTGTGGTGGCCCGAGACATCGATAATTATTATGAACTAATGAGTTCAAGTATACTGGATAATCCGACAATCGAGTCTGCCCATACCAGTTTTGTGATGAAAAATATAAAAAGTACGATGAGACTTCCCCTCTAAAATTCAAGGATATGTTTAAAAAAATAGTTTAAAGGCCCATAAATAAAGCATTGCTTTTTCTAAAAAACGGTTATACGGTATTTTTGATTTTAAGTTATTGTACCTTTATGAGGGGGTATTCTTTAAATAATTGCCGGTATAAACAAGGTTTGTTTAACCGAATAATAACAGGCCGGCGTTCTTAAAGTTATCGTTTCTTCATTATAAGCAAAATTAAAGTCTTTTCCGCAAAAATTTTTTTTAGTGGATTAAATAACAATATATTGAGGAAGTATAAGAAATGGCTACAGGCACCGTTAAATGGTTTAACCCAAATAAGGGATACGGTTTTATTGCACCAGACGAAGGCGGAAAAGACGTGTTCGTACATATCTCTGCTGTTGAACGCGCAGGCATTGACAGATTGAACGACGGACAAAAAGTTAGTTACGAAATCGTTGAAAGCCGAGGTAAAGAAGCGGCAGACGAACTCAAACTCGTAGACTAGTAAAAAAATCATCTAAATTTATCAACAGGAAAAGTCGTGTGATTACGACTTTTACCTGTTACTTGATATGTATTTATTTGTCCTTACTTAATATCAATAATAATTATTATAGAGACGGATTAAGGGTATTAAATGATCAAGCTTTTATTTCTTGCAGGCAGTGCCCGTGAGGCATCATTATCAAAGAAAGTTGCCAGAGCGGCTCATAAAATAGCCCTTGAAAAAGGTGTAGACGCTATCTTTATTGATCTTCGAGATTTTCCCATGCCGATTTATGACGGTGATCTGGAAGTTAGCGAAGGAATGCCTGAAAATGCCATCAGATTAAAGGAAATTTTTGCGAGCAGTGACGGGTATTTTATCGTAACGCCGGAATATAACAGTTTCTTTCCCCCGCTTCTAAAAAATGTCATAGATTGGATGTCCCGTTCTGACAACCGCCAAATTGGAAACCCTTATATTGAAAAAGTTGCTGCCATTGCCGGTTCTTCACCCGGGGTGATGGGGGGGATACGTTCCCTTGGCGCTCTTCGGTCATTGCTCAGCATACTGGGTGTTCATGTTGTTCCGACCCAGGTGGCCGTGGGCAGTGCGGCAAATGCCATAGATAAAAATGGTAATTTTGCCGATGAACGCCAGCGGACAATGATCACGGCCAGTATTGACCAGCTTATTAAAACGGCAACAGCATTAAAATCTTAAAGTCCTTCTTTTTTTAAGCGGATAAAAGCTTTCTCCAGTTTGGATAGGAATATGTCTGCTTCCCGCATACCGAACACCATAGGAGGTTTCCCCTTCAGAACATTCTCATATGGGCCATCGGTCGAAAAAAGGACGCCGTCTTCACGCAAATACTGAACAATAGCAGATGCCTCATCTGGTGCCCGTTCTTTTGTGTTCCTGTCCCTGACCAGTTCGGCACCAAAAAACATGCCGCAGCCACGGACATGGCCAATCAACGGGTACCGATCCATCATATCACGTATGCCGTCCATTATATGGCTTCCGGTTTCAATGGCTTTTTCCATCAGCCCTTCCCCCTCTACCACATCAAGCACGGCCATACCAATGGCACAAGAAACGGGATTACCGCCAAAGCTGTTGAAATATTCCATACCGTTTGCAAATTTATCGACAATTTCACGTGTGGTGACAACACCGGCCATAGGGTGACCATTACCAAAAGGTTTGCCGAATGTGACAATATCGGGAACGACACCCTGAAGTTCAAAAGCCCACATATGGTTGCCAACTCTGCCAAAGCCGGTTTGGACTTCGTCAGCAATACATAGGCCACCTGCCGCGCGGATTTTAGCGTATGCCGCTTTTAAATATCCGTCAGGGTAAACCACTTGCCCGCCAACACCGGCAATGCTTTCGGCGATAAAGGCGGCTGGTCCCTGCCCGGTTTTATCGATCAGATCGGCAATCTGAATGTCTATGTCGGCGGCATAACCCTTACCACTTTTTTCCGAATAATCATTAAAGCGCCCCTGATAAGGGTCCGGAAATTCGGCAATTCGAGTGTTATCAGGGCGACCGGTTCCACCCTTGCGGTTAAATTTATAGGGGCTTATTTCAACGGTCGCATTGGTATTTCCGTGATAGCCCCAGTCAACAACGACAGTAGTTTTACGTCCCGTATAATGACGGGCAAGTCGCAGCGCCAGTTCATTTGCCTCCGAGCCGGAATTGGTAAAAAACATGACCGATAACGGGTCCGGCATCGTGTTTGTGACCCTTGATGCCAGTTTATTGATACCGTTATAAAGATAGCGTGAATTGGTATTGAGCTTTGCGGCCTGATCACACAGGGCATTGACTACATGTGGATTACAGTGACCAACATGGGTAATATTATTAACGCAGTCAAGAAACGCTCGGCCCGACGCATCATAAAGATAGGCCCCTTTACCGCGGACAATATGCAGATGTTTTTTATAGGCAACACTTAAGGAAGGAGCCAGCACCTTACGGCGGGCTTCCATCATGTCATCAATGGTGAGTTTCGGCTTTTCAAAGCTTTCGGGGATAAATCCCAAAATCAGATTGGGGTCCGGGCAAATTTCCTGCCAAACGTCCCAGACGTCTGGAGAGCAAATGCCGGGATAATTTCCGTCCTCAATTTCAAGCAGGTCAGAAATCAGCTGAAAATGCAGATGTGGGGTCCAGCCGCCATTTTCATGAATTTCACCTAATGTGGCGATATAATCCCCGGCGCTGACCTTATCACCGGGTTTTAAATGATCTGTACTCTGACGGTTTAAATGCCCATAAAGCGTGTAAAATTCCGGTCCATCCCCGATTTTATGACTTAAAATAAGCACGGTTCCATAATCAAAGGGAAGATCATTGCTGGCAATGCTTATGACTTTGCCATCAATTGGGGCATATATTTTTTCAGGCGCCCGAAGCCAGATATCAATAGCCAGATGTGTTGTGCGTGGCTCAGAACTCCCCACACCATCAAACCCGCTGTCAAAAATGAAAGATGTCCGATTTTCCCCGTAATTGCCTATCCCGTAACGGGCATCATTCTGGTCAAGAAAGCCACGAACCCACTCTGCATGTTTATGACCGTCCTGAATGTATTCAGTTCCTTCAGCACCTTTTCTGTTATCAAAAAGCACACGAGGCTCGCTTTGAAGGTCAAAATCGAACATACTTTGACCGCTTATATTCTCAAGCGACTTAACAATAGCATCATAGTTTCTGCTAGCACGGTAACCGCCAACTTTTCGGGCAAATGCAGACAAAAATGGCAACCCGATCTGTTGAACCCTTTTCAAGGTGCGAAGGGCCGGTGCCTGTGTCACCAACAGATAGTCTCTGTGTTCATCGCTACTGGCCTTCTTGGCCCGATGCGTGGAAATACAGACACTCATCACCAGCCGCATAGAGGCCAGATCAAACAGCACCTCAAGTTCGTCTTCTGTTAGGGTGAATTCCTGTGTATAGCCGTTAATCAGTGCCCTTGTAACTGCAAAGAAATCATCCACATCCATCATGGCATAGCCAAGGGTTATGGCCAATTCATTGACCTGTTTGGCAAATAACATATCCCCAAAATCAATCAAACCGCTGATTTTGTCGCCACTGATCACCAGATTATAATTATTAGCGTCCGAATGTATAACAGCAGAGCGCATTTTTTTAAGCCTTGGCAATGCATGATTTTGATAACGGTCAAAAAAAGTGCGGATCAGTTCCCGGTTTTCCTCATTTTCAATTTCGTCGGCATAGTCCCTCACATTTAGCGCGGCATCAAGGTTCCATAAAAAATCCGGCTGGTGCGCTTTGGAATGGCCGAAACCCTGCATTGCCTTTGAAAAACGTCCCATGAAGCTGCCAAGATTTTGATAAAGATTTAGACTTTTTTCGCTGTCACCGAAAATGTCGCCTTTGAGAAAAGTAATCAGCCGGACATAATTTTCACCATGTTTGAAAATTTCCTGCCCTGTCTTGCCTTTTATCACCGCAGGTACAGCAAGGGATGGATCAAGTTCAGCAATATGATTTAGTACCGCATTCTGAAATTCCAGGAATTCCGGATCTTCGGCACGGTTGGCGATTTTAAGCACATATTCGCCCTCCTCAGTAATCAATCGGGCATTTTGATCCCGTTCACTGACCAGCGTTTTAATAATGCCAGATTTGTCAAAATAATCAGACGCAATTTTTGCAAGATCATCAGGGCTATATGATGGTGGGCGGCTTTCAAAAACTTCCATTTTTGTGCTTTCAGTATGCATTTATTTCAGATGCGCGCACCATAGCAGGCATTTATTGCCCTGTAAATTTACAAAAGGAGGATTTTGCGTCAGTTTTTATCCTCATAATCCGTTGATTTATGAGAAATAATCATCAATCGGTCTATACGGTCAAAATGGCATGTTATTTGCTTTAAAAAATAGAGAAATAAAAGGAAAAATAAATGTCAGATGAAAATTCATTTCAATTAATCGGCTTTGGTGCTGATTTGCTTGGGGCTTATTATAGTGCCAGGCAACAAACAAACTCTCTGCTGACATTACCACCTGTTCAGTCAAACGTATCCTTAAGCAAAACAAACAATGCCATTACACCATGGGATCAGGATACGGCAATTGAAGGCGAGCGGGCCAGTGAAAATCTTTCATCAAATGCTCTTTATAAACTGCTAACCAAGGATTATTCGGCAATAGCGAGTAAAGATGAATTTATCAACAAGCTGACAAATTTAGTTTCCAAATCCAACCTGGATGTGGATAGCAAAGGATTATTTACTCTTTATAATGCCCTCAAAGATTTAAAGACCATTGCTGAATATGCAGGCGATACAAGAACCTCTGAAAGCAAAATGGCGGCCCTTGAAGAACAGTTCAAGCTTGGACTTTCACAAGTAAAAGATTTTATCAGTACCGAAGATTTTGATAAACTTACCCTTCTGTTCGGGGAAAAAAAGAATGGTGTAACGGCACAGGCTGGACTTGGAAAAAAAGAATATGATTTTGTTGGCCCAATCATCCATGAAGGCGCGATTGATGATCCCCTTTCAAAACTTTCCGGTGGGGAAACATTTACACTAACAATTACGACCCAAAAAACCGTTGCCGGTGTCACAACCGATGTAAACCAGGATTTTACTATTACCATTCCCACGGTTGCTGAAGACCGTACCCTTGAAGCCCTAACCGCACAGATTAACGCAAAAATTCAAAGTATTAAAACCACCAATGATGATGGTGATGAAGTACCGCTTTATCACACACGCTTTTTTGCGGAGGAAGTCGAGAAAAATAAATTTGCGCTTAGAATTAAAACGGATTTCAGCGAAGAGCTGAGCTTTGCCGCCCCCGATACAGAACCCGCACTATATATTACCGGAAATGTTAATCAGATTGATTTGACCACCAAGGAAATTAATCCGAATGTTCCAACTACGGCATTTGTAACCAAACTGACAAATTTGTCCGATGCTCAGGCAACACAGGAATATCAAAAGTCGATTTTTGCCACGGATGGTGAAGCCCTGCTGCTGCCGGAAAAGTCCCTGACAACTAAGGTTAATCCGCTTGACAGGGCATCAGAAACCAATGCAACGGCAATTGCCACTGACAGTGTCGGTAATTATTACACAATTGGTTCAACGGATGGACGATTTGCCAACCACCTAAATACTTCGGAAGACGGCGATGCGTTCCTGAACAAGTATGATGCCAGTGGAAAACTGTTATGGAGCCGTCTGGTCGGCAGTCAGGGTCAGGGCAGCAGTTACGCAATCACCGTTGATGCAAACGATAACGTGATCATAGCCGGTCAGGCCGACAAACTGGACAAAGGTAAAAGCAATGACCCCCTCGCCTTAAGCAGTAATCTTTTTGCCGGTCAGGACAGTTTTGTTATTAAGTATAACAGTGTCGGTACCCAGCAATGGATGTATTTAAATGATAAATATGGAACGGACGGTGCCGCAGGCATAACGACTGATGCGGATGGTAATGTCTATGTAACCGGAAACAAGAATGCTTATGAGCTTTCAGAGACCATTCCTGTCGGCAGTGATAATGCCTATGTTCTTAAACTGGATGGATCGGACGGTGAAAAAACTGACTATGTTGAAATCGGGTCTTCAGATAGCGATTACGGCAAGTCGATTGCTGTTGCCGCAGATGGCAATATCATTATAGGCACTCAGGAGAATGGTCATTTTATCTTGCAGAAACTTGATAAAAACGATCTTTCCACTTCTCTTTGGTCCTATGATTACGGCGACTTGGGAGAAGGCGGTCAGGTTGGTAAAATTGCCGTTGATGGTAATCGCATTTATGTCTCAGGCAGCAGCAGTAATAGCCTCACAAATGGTGGCACTGAAATAAATGCTCCCATTGGCGGGGTTGATAATTTTGTTCTTGCACTTGATGATGCAGGAAGCAGTGCCAGCACCGACTGGACCAAATTTATAGGCAGCAGTGGCACGGATAATAATGGGTCGCTTACTGTTGCAAATGGAAAAATTTATATTACCGGTACGACAAACGGAAATGTTGACGGGAATGGACTTCAGGGGGGTACGGACAGTTTTGCAACAAAAATTGACGGAACCAGTGGCGCAACCGATTGGATAAAACAAATTGGCTATTCGACTGAAAACAGGGAAGCCACCGGCATTGCGTTTGCGACACAGGGTTCATCGGTTTTAAGCAAACTGGGCCTTCCCATGGGGCAGTTTGACGAAGATGAAAAAAGAAATATTGAAACCCAGACAACGGCCCGGGCCGGAGATTATTTTTATATCAAGGTTAATGGACTAATCACCAAAAAAATCGAAATTAAACAGGGGGATACCTACCGAACACTAGCCAACAGGATAAATCAGGCGTCATTCAGATATTTAAATGCATCCGTATCATTCAGCTCCGGCAGCAGTGCAGATTATGGAGTGACCGAACAGGAAGAATTTGATGCCAAAGCGGTTATTGAAGAAAAGCTTAAAAAAATTCAGAACGAGCGAAACGGGATTAAGGAAGAAGAAAAATTTGAAGTCGCCCCCCTCGCCACTTATGGAAACAGCTTAAGAATTGCAACAAAATCGGGCGGACGTGTTGAAATTATTGCCGGTCGCGGTGAGCAGGATGCACTTAAAAAACTGGGACTTGACCCAACACTTGTCCTTTCAACAGAAGAGCTTTTTAATTTAAATGCCAATGGCGATGAAAATGACACGGCAAAAATCGGTGGGGTGTTTGCATTCAAACTGGATGATCGCTTTTCTGTTGCAGATAAAAGGGATGCCCGATATGTTGCCCAGCAGCTTGAATATGCAATCGGCGTTGTCAAGTCAGCTTATCGGTCACTGACCTATGACCCGATTGCCGAGCAGCTCAAAAAGGATGCCGCTAAAAAAACCGATGGTCCGGTGCCCCCTTACTTACAAAAACAACTTGCCAATTATCAGGACGGCCTTAACCGGCTTAATACACTATTGCCGCAAACAGGATCATTAATTGTCTAAAAGCGGACTAATCAATAATCCGCTTTTAAATGATCATTTGTTATTTAAGCATTTTACCCACTTCACGGTTAAGACCATCTGCAAGGGATACAAGCAGTTCCGAAGCCTCAGTAATTGCCCTGCAGGCTTCCCCGGTTTCATTGGATGCTGCAAGGATATCTGTGATTGATGAGGATACTTCCTGCGCGCCTTTGGCTGCTTCATGGACATTCGAGCTAATCTCGCGGGTAGCGTTGCCTTGTTCCTCTACGGCGCCGGCAATGGCCGTTGATATTTCACTTACCTGCATTACAGTTGCCTGGATTGATTGAATTGCTTCAACTACGCTTTGAGTTTCAGATTGAATATTATCAACCTGCTCTTTAATTTCAATGGTCGCAGTTGCCGTCTGGCCGGCAAGCTTCTTTACTTCGCCTGCAACGACAGCAAAACCCTTTCCGGCTTCCCCGGCACGTGCTGATTCAATTGTGGCATTGAGTGCCAGCAGATTTGTCTGCGCAGCAATATCAGTTATAAGATTGACCACATTACCAATTTTACTTGATGCTTCTGCAAGTCCGGAAACCGTTTTAATTGACTCACCCGTCTTTGCCTCAGCTTCAGCGCTGATTGTGGCTGCGTGGGCGACTTGCTTCGATATTTCATCAATGCTCGCTGAAAGCTCTTCTGTTGCAGCTGCTACCGTTTGGGAATTTACAGAAGTCTGCTCCGCAGCTGCTGAAATAGCACCGGAAAGACGGATGCAATGTTCTGAATTTTCCTCCATCTTTGCGGCATTATCGCTTAACTCCTTTGCTTCCGTATGAACTGAATTAACCGCTTCCTGAACAGCTTTTTCAACACTTACCTGTGCCGTGATAATGGACCATGTAACCATCGGGGCAAGATAATTACCTTCTGCATCAATTATGGCGCTGACATTAAGGTCAAGAATTTCAGGACCGACATTAATACGCGCACTCCATGGCAGGTTATCGGGGTTACTTAGTATTTTTTGTTGATGACCGGGATTTTTGTGAAAGACATCAATACAGGTTCCCACCAGCTGATCCGCTTTTATCGGTAAATATTTCTCCAGCGTGCGAAGGGTATTGATGCAGGTTTCATTGGCATAAGTTATTACAAACGTTTTCGGATCACACATCATGGCATTGATGGGCATTTTATCAATCATTTGTGTAAGACGTGCTGTTGCCGCTTCTGTTTTTACTTTATCTGTGATGATTGACCAGCTTAGTGCCGCATAAATATAATTCTGATTTTCATCGAAAATGGGATTAACCAGAAGATCTAGTATTTCGGGCCCAACACTAATCCGTGCATTATGGGGCAAATTGTCGGGATTTGCCAGTAATGCCCGCTGGTGTGACGGATTTTTATGAAAAATATCAATACAGGACCCTACCAGATCCTCTGCATTGATAGGCAGATATTCTTCCAGTGTTTTGAGTGTTTCAAGACTAGTTTTATTGGCATAGGTTATTTCAAGTGTCCCGGGATCGCAAAGCATTACATTAAGCGGCAATCCTTCAATGACGCGCATGAATTCGTTTGTTGTTTTTTTTCCTGATTGTGCATTTATTACCGGAGCTAACTCAATAGCAACGGTTTCCTTTTTATTTTTATTAAAAAACATTTTTGTACCCTCTATTTATTCATTCATTTATTTTTTCTTTTTCAGCAATTTTTATTTAAAGATGTATATAAAAAACATGTTAAAAAAATATTAATAATAATTTTTTCAGAACTGGATTTCATAAAATAAGATTTTTTAAGATTATGGAAATGTGGCGATAGCAAGTATAAAAGTATAAAAGTTACAATATAAAAATCAGTAATTCCGAAAGATTATGTCATGAGTGAAAATAAAGGCTTTGACCCCTTATCAGCATTACCCCATAAGGATGCCTTCTTCCCGATCAAAGGCGTATATTTTAATGCGGGCGTACAGCATCCAGTCAGCCGGGCTAGTGCAGCCGCCGCCGAAGAGTATATTAGGTATAAGGGTTTCCATACAGATATTGATTATGGCCCGGTCGCCATGAGAAAAAAAGTAATAGGTATGTTTGCAAAACTGATAAATGCAGAACCGGATGAAATAACCCTGGTTGGTAGCACTACAGCTGGCGAAAATCTAATAATTCAGGCTTTGGATCTTGTGGCAAATGGTGGCAGGGTTGTGACCGATGATCTTCATTATTTTGGATCTTATCAGATTTATGGGGAGCTTAAAAAACAGGGTGTCGAAGTTATTACCATCAGAAATAAGAACGGTGATATCGATTATAAAGAATATGAAAATGCAATAAATAATCAAACGACGCTTGTAGCACTATCAAGTGTTTCAACATTTAACGGCCATCAACATGATTTAAAAAAAATATGCGACCTTGCTCATTCGTGCGGCGCCCTTGTTTATGCAGACTGTATTCATCATATTGGTGCAACGCCGTTTGATGTAAATGATTGCGGTGTTGATTTCATTTCCTGTGGAACTTTCAAATGGTTGATGGGAGATCAGGGTTCCGGCTTTTTATATGTCCGTAGAGATAGACTGAAACAGTTAAAAAGACCGGTTTATGGCAAGCGTCAGGTCAGAAACCTGATTACCCATGTTTTTCCGGGTGATGAGATCACTACGGATGATAATGTTTATGAATATGATCTTGCCGAAAATACTGAAGGTTATTTTTCCATTTGGAGCGAGCCACGCATAGTTGTTGCCCAGCTTGACAAATCGCTCCAATATTTGCTCGATGTTGGTGTGGACCGCATAGCCGCCTATCGTCAACCGATGCTTAATTTTTTAAGAAAAGAAATAGAAATACTTGGCTATAAATGTCTGACCCCGAAGCGGATGATTACACCTATTCTATCTTTTAAATGCGACAATGCAGATTTAAAATTAGGACCGCTATTCGCAGAGAAGACTATAAAAGCAAGCCTTTATAAGGGGCATTTCCGAATTGCCGTGTCAGTTTATAATGATATTGCAGATGCTGAATATTTTGTAAAAACGTTGGCAAGACTCAAAGATTAATTAGTGCATATTCTTATGCCAGGTGATAAAATCAGTCTCTTCCATCGGCTTGCTGATTAAAAATCCCTGATATTCATCACACCCGGCGGTTTTAAGAATTTCTAACTGACTTGCTGTTTCAACACCCATTGCCACCACACGAAGATCTAGACTATGTCCCAAATGGATAATTGATTCAAATATTGCTGTATTTCTCTTATTTGATGGCACATCTTCAAGAAATCCTCTGGCAATTTTAATTTCATCAATTTTCAGATCTTTTAGTATTGAAAGACTGGATAAACCGGAACCAAACTTATCCAGAGAAAGTTGAAAACCATAAGATTTAATTTCCTGCATGAGTGCGACTGCCAGTTCTACATCATGTGTAATACTGTTTTCATTGATTTCCAGAATTATTTTTCCTGGATTTTCCCTGTTCACTTCAGAAAGTGTATAAAGCGCGGAAAGCAGTTTGGCGCTGCCCTTAAATTCCATATCGGAAATGTTAATTGAAATCGGAATATTAATGCCTGATTTCTGCCATTCTTCAATTATTTCACTCACCCGCCCTAAAACCCAGCTGCCAATTTCAGCTATAAGAGTACTTTTTTCCGCCACCTGAAGAAATTCAGTGGGGTTGACAATATTTCCTTCGTTATCACGCATACGAACAAGAGCCTCAACACCGGAAACCTTTCCTGATTTAACATTGATTTTTGGTTGCAACATTAATAAGAACCGCTGATCGGCCAATGTTTCAAGAATTGATTTCTTGATGGACTGCTGATCTTCAATCTCTGAACCGAGTTCCTGATTATAATAGCAATAGGCATAATCCTGACGGGCTCTAGCCATTTGCAGGGCGATTCCGGAATTGGACATAATCTCATCCACTTCCAATGCATCCTCAGGCAGCAAAACAATGCCTATATTAACAGTTGGTGAAATGGTTTGACCGGAAATTTCGCATTCAAGGCTAAGATAGTTATGAACTTTGTTCATTATAATATGGACATCTTCAGGATTTTGGATGCTGTTAGCTACGATAACAAACTTGTCGGTTTCAAAATGAACGGCACTGTCCATATCCCAAAGGCTGTTTTTTATTCTTGCAGAAATCAACTTTAAAAAGGCATTCCCTGCTTCGATACTAATGGCGTCTCTTAAGGTGGCAAGTTCATCTACCTGTACAAATAAAACTGCTGCGTATGAAGCATTGCGCTTTACCTGATTTAAGGTATCCCCCAATATGCTCCATAGATAGTCACGACCGGGTAGTCCTGTTACAGGATCGTTCTGGATTGGCTCTTTCATTGCATTACCATTATTATTATTTTTGGTATATTTGCCCTTATATAATTAATATTTTGCTAATATAAGAAAACTATTTTTCTGAGAGCAATTCTTCGAAGGTTTTGTTTAAGATAGGATATTTTTGCCAGTCATTATGATCAAAATGCCACCATTCGTTACTGACAACTTTGAAACCTTCCGCTTCAATAACATGACGAAGCAGGTCCCTATGCCATCTTTCAAGTGAAGTGCCACCAGGATATTCCGGATAGGAACGATCGGACATTTCATCATAAGTGCCCACCATTTTAATTGGCATTCCGGTTTTTAAATCATAGAGG
This sequence comes from Kordiimonadaceae bacterium, assembly GCA_024236295.1. GTDB lineage: Bacteria > Pseudomonadota > Alphaproteobacteria > Sphingomonadales > Emcibacteraceae > Pseudemcibacter. Next base: position 340,826 of record JACKKT010000001.1, read on the forward strand.
GTCAAATCAACGGCGCTTCCCATATTATGTTTTGATCCTTTTTCCGGATTGGCAACAAAGTCGCGTTCGTTTCCTTCTGTCGCATCCCAGAATACCTTAGTCACATACCAGGGACGATAGCTGTCATGAATAAGAAGCCCATAGCCCATTTCAAGAAAGCGTTTATTGGCTTTATTGAGTGCCTCAAGTGCTGGTCCTTGCATAAAGCTTTTGGCTAACGAATAAGTCGGGGCGTTCAGAAAATTATTTGTTGTCGCATAACGGATATCAAGTTTGACTTTTTCAAGGACCGTTGTCACATCAACGAGGTCGGGTTTGCGGAAATTACCCTTTTGTACTGGCGGTGTCGCCTTTAGAGCGTCTTTAATATAGTCTTCAATCGGTTTATCAAGCGTGACTTTAAAAGTGTTGCCGTTGGTGGGTTCAATATTATTTCTTTCATAGAAATCATCATTGACAAAAACCCCGAGAGCTTTTCCATGATCATCAAATCGGAACAGGAAATTGGAAAACTCGCCATCGAAACTATAAGTAAATTTTCCAGCGCCCAGTTCACTTAATGGTCTGATTTTAATTTTGTCCAGATCTTTGCCATCAGCAGACGGATTAAACAGGACTTCTAATCTGCCATTATTTTCCCTGAACAGGAGTTTTTGATCACCCAGTATATATTCACCATAATAAGGCCGCCATTTTTCAGGTGCCGGTGATGGCATATGGTTATAATCAAAATCAGCTGCAAAAACATTTATTGTAAAGAAACAAACAAAACATAGAGCGAAAATTTTACGGGCAAAGGTCATCATCATTCCTCGTTATTTTTCGGCTTAATTGATGCCGCGGTTTTCCCTGATCCATTCTTCGGCTTTTGCCTTTGTATTATTAATATCGTCTCGGGTCATATAATTGGTTACCCGCCACATAAATTTTCGGGCCTTTTCAAAGCCACCGTCCTCGGCAAGGATGAACCAGAAATATGATCCGGTCACATCATAGTCCGTGCCACGGGCGTTAAGCTTCATTGTGCCGATATTGCCCTGTGAGATCGGATGTCCCTGCAGTGCCGCTTTCATAAACCATTTATAGGCAGATACATCATCGCGCGGAACGGTACGCCCGGTCGCATACATCACACCAAGATAATATTGTGCGAGCATATGTCCCTGCTCCGCCGCTTCTGTGAACCCTTTAAAGGCTTCTTCAAATCGCCGGTCATCATAGGCTGCCTTTGCTTCCTCATATCCGGCAAGGGCATTCATTACCGGTAATGACAAAATAAGTAACAGGCTGGCAATTAACAGTCGGAGGCTTTTCATCTTATATTCCTGTCAAAAAAATTAAAAATATTCATATAAAAGCTGTAAGGCCATCGGGGCTTCCGGATGACCGTTATCGGCTGCTTTCTGATACCACTCGGCAGCTTTTTTGTCGCTTTGGTCTACACCATTTCCATGCTCATACATGACACCGAGATTATATTGGGCATTCATATCCCCTTTTTCCGCTGCCTCACTGAATTCTTTAAAGGCCACGGCATAATCCCCTTTTGCATAGGCTTCTTCACCTTTTGCATTGTCAGCATTTGCCGTTGCCGCAAACAGGGTAGCAACCATAGAGAATAATAAAAGAAAACGCGTCATTAAAATAGCTCACCTGATGTCATAATGTTGGCACAAGAGTATAACCAATGTTTATAATTTTCAATCATAAAGCTGATAAATTTTAAAGCACTCTGTCGCGTCAGAAAGTTCCCTGCAGGGTGGCTTCTATTACTCTTGGTCCTCTTGTATGGCGCTGAACTTCGTGGTCCAGAACATTAAATCTTAAATGCTTGTCGTAGAAAAACTGATTTGAATCCCCTAAGGAGCCAGTAAGGTCCTTGCCGCTGACACGTAGCTTGATGCCGTTATAGACATTCTTTTCAACAAATACTTCCAAAAGGGTTCCCGGTGTACCATACCAGTTCAGTCGGATATCATTTCCGTAAAAACCGCGTCTGAAGGTTACGCTTGCCCCGTATGAGAGCTGAAGCGCCGTAATATCATGGCGATAGGCAAAATTGATCTGGCTTGAAGGCTTATAGGAAAACCGGATTTCCCGACCCGTAAACGGATCATCAAGTGTTCCTTTTTCATAATCGTAATTGGCACTGAAGACCGCTTCCGGCAGGCCAATAATGCCAAGACGGTAACTGCTTTTAAATTTAAAGCCAATAGCTTTTGCGGACGGCACATTTCCTGATTTTGAAATAAAATCATCACTGGTCAGGGTCTGTTCGGCAGCTGGCAGTGAAAAATACTCATCCGCGGTAATGGGGTTGCCGAGGCTGTCCACATATTCCGTAAAATCGACCTTATCAATATAATCAGTATATTTTTTATAAAAAAGATCAAGGGAAATTGAGCCGCTATCCTGGGCAAAGCGATGTTCAATTGCGGCCGTAAAATCCCATGACCGCATAGGTTTGATACCGGTATTTCCAAAGTCGATTTTTTCCGTCAGCGGGTTAAAACTGGTGGAAAAATTATTAAAATCTAACTGGCTGACGGTGCGCTCAACTGTCAGACGCAGCTGATCCTGCGAATTAAGGTCATAGCGGAAATTCATCCGTGGTTTTAAAAACTTAAAATTAGCTTCCCGGCGGTCAATGCTGCCATTGGCAAAGAAATTATCAGCAACAATTTTGGAAAATTCACCCGTCATAGAGCTTGTAAGTGACATTTGCGGCGAAATGGTATAACTGTGGTTTGCAAAAATTTCGAAGCGGTTTTCCTTGATCTTCACATTATCATCATTTTTAAGCGCCAGAGGGTCACTTGCTGTGCTTCTTGTGCTGTTCTGGAAAGTCCGGTTGAATTTGTTTATGGCGGCTTCGCCACCAATTTCAACCGATTGCCCCGCAGCAATCCCTCGCGTGATTGAGCCCCGAATAATATTTTCTGATTTGCTTAAGACCGCATCCTGATTTTTATAAAGGAATTCAGATGCTCCATCCCCTTTATAATAGCCGTTATTGATGGTTGAATTTTCCTTATTAAACACGAAAAGCGATTTGAGTGAGCCAACAGTACCCAGTTTTCGCGAATAATCGCCGCCGATTTCCCATTTGGTCGGGGCACCGTTTGTGGTCCATCTTTCACTGAGTTTGCGGTTACCATCACTGTCTAGCGCTGTATCGGTGAATGTAATTGCCGGACCATAACTTTCATCAAGAAACGTCATTGTTCTTGGGGCGACTTCATTCTGTGTTTCAGGATTATAGAGACCGTTAAGGCGCAGCACTGCCCCATCTTCAAAATTATAGGTTAAATTACCGGCAAATTTATGATTGTCCTTGCGGTTTGGCGTATGGCTGTCCTGAACTCGGGAGATCACCCCGCTTCCACCGTAGATAAAATCTTCGATCCGGTTTTTGATGATAAAATTACGGTTGCTTTCAAAGGTTGCAGTATAATCAAGATTTCCTGATGATCCACTATGGGACAGGGTAACTGTATGGCCAAGATCATCACCAAGATTGGCCCGGCCACCGACTTTCCAGAAAGTGGATGAAGAAGATGTCCCTTTTTTCAGTGTTATGTTGATTACCAAACCCTGACTTTGTACATCAAGCCCTGCTGCGGCCCCGCGGATCAGGTCAATTTTTTCAACATTTTCAGCAGTAATACGGGCCAGTGTGTCGTCAATATTATTATCTTTTCCGGCAAGACGTTTGCCGTTGATTAATATCTGGTCACCACCTGAGCCAAAGCCTCTTGGTCCTGCGCTTGTTCCCAAAGATTGCTGCTGTTCTTTTTCACGTCTGCTTTTATCAAGGATTTCCTGTACACCTGGAATTCGGCTTAACATATCAAGAAGGGTTACGGGCTCAAATTTAACGAAATAGTCTTTTTCATAAGTAACCACAGAGGAACCGGCATTATCATTTTCATCGGCATATGTTAATTGTGTCAGAACTATACACGGCACAATAATGACCGAGGAAAGAAGATTGCGCCGCATTTGAAATTTTCTACCCTTATTCGTTTTTATCGTCAAAAGGTAT
>JACKKT010000002.1:0-250000 GCA_024236295.1 Kordiimonadaceae bacterium
GTCACAGTTCATAACCCGATGTGTGGTGACCGGATAAAGGTATATATAAAGCTTCAGGACGGTACACTTACTGATTTCAGCCATGAAGCAAAAGCATGCGCCCTTTGTCAGGCAAGCGCCTCAGTTTTGGGTGAACATTATCACGGGCTGACAGAAAAAACACTGAACGGGTTACTTGTAAAAATAAGATCCTCACTTGAAAATATCGAAGGGCCGGAACATAACGACTGGCCGGAAAGTAAATGGCAAGACATGGATGTTTTTAATGTGGTGCGCGACCATAAAAGCAGACGGACTTGTGTAACCTTACCATTTGATGCTCTACTTCAGGCATTAAGAGAAACTCGTTAAGTCTTCAAATATTCGAGTTCACAAACCAAACCTTCCATAATCCAACCCTTAAAAAGTTCCGCCGCCCGCATAGAAGCAGCTTCACCATACTCATCCAGCAGTTGTTCACAAAGATCAGGAAAGCTTTTATTTTCTTTCGCCAGATTAAGAAGGGCCGCTTCATCATCCGGAACGGTGCGGAAAAAACATTTTAAATCGGACTTCCACTGGATACAGTTTGATATTTTTGGATATTCTTCCGGCATAATCGGATGGTCATCATCTTCATCACTGACTGTTGACCAGACAGCGGGCGTATTCCATTTATAACAACTCATAATGAAGGAAGGCTGTAAATGTATGCGAAGAGTGGTCCACGCCTGTGCCGGAATTATTGAGACTTCCTCTACACTGACTGACACGGCATCAGGCGCATCAAACACATCATTAAAATTCCATTCAAAATCGGCCATTTCAATCGCCGGGATAATGTTTGAGTACGCTTCCGTCTCCTTCAAATACTTAACCATATGCTGCCCAAAATAACGTAACGATGGATGGGTTGAAGGATAACAATCAATATACCCCAGGCAGATTTCCTCAAACATTTCATCACCCACAAGTGAATGAAGAACCGGGAAATCTTCAACAAGTGTGTCGACCAGTCTTGATTTATAGGCATGCGCATAAATATGGAGCCGTTGTTCGGGTCCGATTTTTCCACCTTCTTCAATTTCAAGCAGAAATGCGTCATTTGCGTCCAGCATAACAGCCGCTTTAAATTTTGTCTGAATATCCTTTAACAATGACCCTCTCCTATAGCCCTTGCCCGCTTTACTTCTTCAATTAAATCGGCAAGCGGCGGAATATGATCGTCCCGTTCTATCATAGTGGTAATCTGCCCCAGCTTCCTAACTGTATAGTCATAAAGCTGCCAGACATCGTCTATTACCGGGTGGTCATGTGTATCAATAATATAATCACCATTATTTTCGTGGCCGGCCAGATGAATCTGACAAATTCGCTTTGGGTCCATATAATCAATATAGGTTTTTGGATCAAAATCATGATTAAAACCACTGACATAAATATTATTCACATCCAGCAGAATCAGACAGTCCGCTTCTTCAGCGAGTTGATGAAGAAATTCCCATTCTGTCATATCTGAAGCCTTGTAGGTCACATAGCTTGATGCATTCTCCAGCAATATTCGCTGACCCAGAAAATCCTGAACCTGTTTCACGCGACCGGCCACATGTTTAAGCGTTTCCTGGTTATAGGGAAGCGGCATCAGATCATGGGTATTATGCCCACCATGGCTGGTCCAGCACAAATGATCAGAAATCCATTTTGGCTTTATCCGTTCAGCTAACAACTTCAGATCATTTAAATAATCCATGTTAAGAGGATCGCTGGAGCCGATGCTCATTGATACACCGTGCATGACCAGTGGATAGCGTTCCTTAATCCGGTCAAGATGGTATAATTGACGTCCGCCCTTCACCATATAATTTTCTGAGATTATTTCGAACCAGTCAATAGGCGGGTCACCAGACAATATTTCCTCATAATGATCTGTGCGCAGACCTAACCCATAACCCAGAAAATCATTGTCAATTTTGGAGTTTTTCATAAATAGCCTTATATCATAAAAAAAGCGGCAACCGTTATGAGGTTACCGCTTTTTTTGAAATCTGCAATATTACATGCTTTTTTGCTGCATTACTTTACCGCCTTTTGCGGCACAATCAGCTGCTGACATCATCAGGAAACCTTGTCCTTTGCAGGCACCTTGTCCTTTACAGGCGTTTGCTGCAGTTTTGCAGGCATTTTGACCTTTACAGGCATTGACACCCATACACTGAACTTGTGGTGCTTCCTGTGCTGTAACTGTTGCACCTGATACAATTGAAAATAGTCCGGCTGCTGCCACTGCCACTGCGAGACCTGTTTTTGCCATTGATTTGCTCATTATTCCTGTCCTTTTGGTTATTTGTGATTAATTCCTAAATCCCCCAATTGTGAAAATATACAGTCGCTTAAGAAAACTAAATACTCAACGTTCATCACTTTTATGTGATTTATTATGTGGCTATGATGGTGCTGGGATAATGTGGCTAAAATGTGGCATCCATATTTCACCAATAATAATTTTATATTGCAGAAAAGTCTTAATAGCCGTATTTTTAAAAGCTAAAATTACTAAAAAAAGAGAGAAAAAATGGAAGAAAGCGTAACACAATATACAGATATGATTGTTGAGCTGAGCACTCAATACGGTCTTAATATAATCTTTGCCATTCTTATTCTGATTATTGGTTTCTGGATCGCTGGGCGGATTAGAAACATGGTCTTAAAAATATGCTCTAAGAGCCAGAAAATAGATGATACTTTGGCAGTATTTTTCTCAAGTCTTGCCCGTTACATAATCATTATCTTTACCATTCTTGCTGTCTTAGACAGGTTCGGCGTTGAAACAGCTAGCCTAATTGCCATACTTGGTGCCGCATCCCTTGCAATCGGTCTTGCACTGCAGGGAACATTAAGCAATGTTGCAGCAGGTGTTATGCTGCTTATATTCAGACCTTTCAAAGTGGGTGACTTTATTGATGGTGCCGGACACGCCGGAACCGTTAAAGCCCTAGGCCTGTTTGTTACTGAAATGGCAACAGGGGACAATGTAAAAATCATCATCCCAAACAGTCAGATCTGGGGGTCATCAATTAAGAATTTCTCTGCCAATGAAAATCGTCGTGTTGATCTTCTTATTGGCATTGGTTATGACGATGATATTGATAAGGCAATTGCAGAAATCGGCGCCGTACTGGACGCGGATGATCGGGTATTAAAGGATCCTGCTTCAGCAATTTTTGTTGGTGAACTTGGTGCGAGTTCAGTTGATATAGTTGTTCGTGCCTGGACAGCAAACGCCAATTACTGGCCACTTAAGGCAGCGCTAACAAAAAATATCAAGCATCGTTTTGATGAAAAAGATATCAACATTCCTTATCCGCAAAGGGATGTTCATATTGTCTCAAGCGTGAAATAAGTGTTCAGTTGGCTAATTTCTTTGAAAGACAATTAAAGAAAAAAGAAAGCTTATTCTGGAAATTACAGATTGCTGGGTGGCTTGCCTTTGGCGCCACCCGCGCCTTAAGTTTATTTGCTGATCGTGAAAGTTTTGTTTTTCAAATCACGGTAATTACGTCCGTGTTGAGTGGCTTTATTATAACTGTCATATTAAGATTAATATACAGAAGACTTAAAAATAGTGACCTTCCCCCTTTAACAATGGTCCTTTCCATTATTACTTGTATCGTGGTCTCGGCACTTATCTTAAGTGCAATCGATACCTGGGTGGTACAGCAGACTTTCTATATCAACATCAGATTATATGAATTTGTCATTGGACGTGCACTGTATGATTTATTTGTATTGATGATCTGGACGGGTGCCTATTTTATCGTCAATTACCAATTCCTTTTGATGGAACAAAAAGAAAAATATTTACAAGCCGTCGCCCAGGCCCATCAGTCGCAGCTTCAAATGCTTCGCTATCAGATCAACCCACATTTTCTATTCAATACATTAAATGCCATTTCAACCTTGGTCCTTGATAAACAGTCAAAAGAAGCAAACGGTATGCTGACCAAGCTAAGTGCTTTTTTACGGTTCAGCCTGGTTAATCAGCCAACTCAGAAAATTACAATTGATGAGGAAGTTTATGCTCTATGGCTTTATCTGGATATTGAAAAAGTAAGATTTGAGGATCGCCTGCAACTGGAATTTCAGATCTCGGACGAAGCAAAAAAAGCTCTGATCCCGAGCCTGTTGCTCCAGCCATTGGTCGAAAATGCCATAAAATATGCCATCGCGCCTATGGAAAAGGGTGGTACAATTTATCTCAAAGCCGATCGTGATGGTGATCGATTAAAAATTATATTAGCCGATACCGGACCCGGTTTATCAGATCAGCCGGCTAAACATAAATTTAATGAGAACTCAAGTGGTGTCGGACTGGTCAATACCAAAAACAGGCTTAATCAGCTTTATCCCGGTAATCACACAATTGATATCCGAAACCGCGAGGAAGGCGGACTTAAGATAACAATTGATATTCCATTTGAATTGGAGGAAGCTTTGGATCATGCAGAATAAAAAAATCCGTACCCTACTGGTTGATGATGAACCACTAGCCCTTAAGGGGCTCAATCTAAGACTGAATTCTTTTGAAGATATTGAAATTGTCGGAACGGCATCAAATGGCAGGGAAGCAATAAAAAAGATACGTGCCGAAAAGCCGGACTTGGTCTTTCTAGATATTCAGATGCCGGGCCTTGACGGGTTTGACGTCGTGAAAGCACTTGCCAATGAACAGCTTCCGATCATTATATTTGCAACCGCTTTTGACAAATATGCCATACAGGCTTTTGAAACGCATGCTTCAGATTATCTACTCAAACCGATTGATGAAGAGCGCCTTGAAAAAACGATAATCAAGGTTCGCGAACAGATTGCAGAGCATATCGCTATTGAGCAAAACGCAAGACTGATTGATTTGATCCGTTCCCTTGACTCCCCTCCTGAAATTGAACTGTCGGAAATTCTGACGGCTGACGATATTTCAAATAAAAAACAGTTTGAGAGTCATTTTAACATCAAAGACCGCGGTGAAATTACCCTGGTCGATGTCAACACCATTGAATGGATTGATGCAGCAGGCGATTATATGTGTCTTCATACAAGCGATAAAACCCATATCTTACGTGAAACTATGAAAAATATGGATAAGCGCCTCGATCCGGAAATATTCAAACGCATACACCGCTCAACAATTGTCAATATAAATATGATTGAAAAGCTTCAGCATGCACCAGGGGGAAAATATATTATTACCCTTAAAAACGGGTCAGAATTGCAGGCGAGCCGCAATTATCGTGAAGCATTAAGCCAGTTCCTATAAAAAAGGCGGGTCCCAAGATCCGCCTTTTCACCATTATTTTAATTGACTTAATAGCCTATTGCAGCCGCATCCATACTGCGTGTATCAGCCGCGCCGTAGAATATTCCATCCCGGTACATTATAGATGAAAGTGAACCAATGGTTATTTCCCTTGGAGCTATAATATGTCCCATTTTAACCAGAATATCTTTTGTATCCTTGCTAATGCCATCTTCCATCATAACAACATCAGGTAGCCATTGATGGTGAATACGGGGTACTGCCAAGGATTGCAAGGCATTCATATTAAACTCCAGTGCATTCATAACAGACTGGAATACAACAGTGATAATTGTACTTCCACCAGGGCTTCCTGTTACAAAATAAGGTTTGTCATCTTTCAGAACAATAGTCGGTGTCATTGATGAAAGTGGGCGTTTGCGTGGCTGTACCGAGTTTGCTTCACCGCCTATCAGACCATACCCATTCGGCGTTCCCGGTTTGGCAGAAAAGTCATCCATTTCATTATTCATCACAATTCCTGTTCCTGCTGCCACAGTGTGATTTCCATAACTGAAGTTCAGCGTATATGTGTTGCTAACCGCATTACCGTCTTTATCCATTACTGAGAAATGAGTTGTATCAGGACTTTCCTTAACCAGATCAAGTGCTGGTGCAATATCAGTTGAACGACGAGCCCGGTCCATAGGTATTTGCGAACGGATCAACTGAGCATATTTTTTGCTCGTCAATTCTGCAATTGGCACATCAGTAAAGTCAGGATCGCCAAGATATTTACTGCGATCGGCATAAACCTGACGCATTGATTCAATATAAAGATGCAGCAATGCCGCACTATTGTGTCCCATTGCAGTAAGATCGTCATTTTCAAGCATATTCATCATCTGCACCAGATGAACACCGCCAGATGATGGAGGTGGCATTGTTACAATCTTATATCCTTTATATGTTCCAATAATAGGTTTGCGTTCAACCACTTTATAAGCAGCCATATCGTCCATATTAATCAGACCGTCATGTGCTTTCTGATCAGCAACTATGCGCTTTGCGATCTCTCCTTTATAAAAGGCGTCCCTGCCCCCATTCATAATCTGTTTAATTGACCAAGCAAGATCGTCCTGTTTAAGAATTTCACCATATTTGTATGATGAGCCATCTGCTTTATAGAAAATTTTTGCTGCCGCCTCATTCTGTATCAGACGCTCTTTACGGTTGTTCAGTGAGCTTTCAAGATAATTATATACTGGAAAACCGTTTTTAGCGAGATCATAGGCAGGTTGCATCACTTCCTTCAAAGACATGGTTCCATAATTTTCAAGGGCGTGGATCAAACCGGCAACTGTGCCAGGCACACCAGACGCTTTAGCGGTAAATTTTGACCGGTCTTCATCAACGCTACCATCTGCATTCAGATACATATCACGATGGGCGCTTCCTGGTGCCATTTCACGATAATCAATAGCGATTGACTTATTTTCTTTGGCAAGCTGAATGACCATAAAACCACCGCCACCAATATTTCCCGCCTGGGGATAAGTAACAGCCAACGCAAATCCGACAGCCACCGCGGCATCAACAGCATTGCCCCCTTTTTTCAAAATGTCTACACCAATTTGTGTTGCCATTCTTTCACGGGATGTGACCATGCCGTTTCGTCCGATTACCGGAACAAATCTGTCCTTTGTATCTATGCGCGGAGTTTGCTCCTGCGCAAAGGTGGTAGGAACGCAAAAACTTACGAAACTGACCACCAGTATTAAAAACTTCAATTTCATTTTTTCTCTCTCTAAAAAAACTCTAAAAAATACTTAAAATCTGCTTATTTTATATTGTTTGTTCGGGAACGACTCCTTCTATTCAATGAAAGACTACTCAATAAAGCCCCTGTACTACAACTATAAAAAAGGCGGGCTTATATAAGCCCGCCTGATTAGATTATTTTATAAAATGTCAGTTAATGCCGATAGTAAGGGCATCCATGCTTCTCGGATCAGCGGCACCATAATAATATCCATCCTCATACATGATGGAATTGGTACTTCCCAATGTTCTTTCCCCGGCATTGAATTTATGGCCCATTGCTTTCAGAATATCGAGCGTATCCTGACTGACACCACTTTCAATAGTGGTCATATCAGGCATCCACTGATGATTGATCCTGGCTTTACTTGAAGCCGCCGCCACATTCATATCAAATTCCAGAACGTTCATAACGGTCTGGAAAACGGTATTAATAATTGTTCCACCCCCTGGGCTCCCCGTAATCAGGAATGGAACACCATCTTTCAGAACAATTGTTGGTGTCATAGAAGATCGGGGGCGTTTATGTGGTTCCTGTGCATTGGCCTTGCCACTAATATTACCGTTTTCATCAGGCTCATATGGAAGGGCATCAAAGTCATCCAATTCGTTATTCAGTAAAATCCCTGTTCCAGTTGCCATAATACCGTTTCCGAAGCCAAAGTTCAGAGTATAGGTATTGCTGACAGCATTGCCCTCATTGTCCATCACAGAGTAATGTGTGGTTTGCGGGCTTTCATATGGAAGGTCCTTGGTCGGGGCGACTTCAGAGCTGGCCCGGGCACGATCCATCGGAATTCGCGCACGCATTTCAGCGGCATATTTCTTGTCGATCAAGGCCGCAACCGGAATATCAAAGAATGCCGGGTCACCTGCATAAAGACTGCGGTCAGCATATGCCTGTCTCATGGCTTCAATATAAAGGTGGAGGACTGCCGCGCTATTATGACCTTTTGCTTTAAGGTTATCATTTTCAAGCATGTTCATCATTTCAATCATATGAACCCCACCGGATGATGGAGGCGGCATTGTCACGATGTCATAGCCTTTATAGGTGCCCCTGACAGGTTCACGTTCGTAAACTTTATAGGCCGCCATATCATCCATTGTGATAATACCGTCATTTGCCGCCATATCAGCGGCAATTTTTTCTGCAATTGATCCTGTATAAAAAGCGCTTGTCCCTTCATCCATAATCGCTTTTAATGATACTGCAAGATCTTCCTGCTTTAATATTTCACCTGTGCGGTAATTGCTGCCGTCGGCCTTATAGAATACTTTTGAAGCGGCAGGATCAGCCCCCAGGCGTTCCTTACTCCTTGCCAGAGAAACTTCAAGCTGGGTATAAACCGGGAAACCTTCATGGGCCAGTTTATAGGCCGGCGCAATAACATCGGACAGGCTCATAGTACCGTATTTCTCAACAGCCAATGCAAGTCCGGCAACTGTACCCGGCACACCTGATGATTTACGGCTGTATTTGGCGAGTGTCTGATTAACTTTGCCGTCTTCAACATAAAGATCATGTCTTGCCGCACCAGCGGACATTTCACGGTAATCAATGGCAATTTCCTTATTTTCCTTGGCAAGATGGATCACCATAAATCCGCCACCACCAATATTGCCGGCTTGCGGATAGGTAACAGCCATAGCAAAGCCAACTGCCGCAGCTGCATCAATCGCATTACCACCTTTTCTTAAAATATCAGCACCAATTTCTGTTGCAATGGATTCACGTGCACTGACCATGCCATGACGTCCAACAACGGGTACAAATCCATCTCTGGAACTGAATTCTGGAAGTTTATACTCAGAATCCGAAACTCTCGGATAGCTGATTGCCGCCGATTTAACGGCCGCTTCATTACCGCCTCCGTCATTTTGCAGCATTGGATACATAAAGACCAATGCACCGCCGACAATGGCGCCGAGCAAATATTTAATGCCATTACTCATGAGGATTTCCTTTTCTCTTTCCCTAATAATTATTGCCTGCGAGCTTAATATGAAAAACCGCAGGATGCAAATTATTATAAAAGAGAGAAAAAGCTTTTATTTTACCGGGGTCGCCATAATCCGGCGGCGCGTATTACGACGTGAGCGGCGTGGTTGCTGAACCTGATAGGCTTCAACACAATGACTGGCACAATAAGGGAATGTAGGCTGCGATGGCTTTCCGCAAAAATGAAAATTAGGCTCGCCCGGATGACCGATCGGCCATTTACACATACTTTCGGTAAGATCAAGAATGGTCACTTTCCCTGAAGAAGGGGTTGATTTAACTTTTTCCTTCTTGTTGGTCGGCGCTGCTTTTTTCTTGGACGTCGCTGCTGCACGTTTGGCAGGATCTGCTTTTACCGGTGACGGACGAGAAGCTAGCCCCATACGGTGTGCTTTTCCAATCACCGCATTTCTTGTTACACCTTCGGCAAGTTCCTTGGCTATTTGGCTCGCGCTTAACCCTTTGTCCCAAAGTTCACGGAGTTTCTCAACGCGATCATCTGTCCAAGCCATCTTTTGTCCTTAATTGTTTCCATTAAAGTGGTATTTATAGCATAAATGTCAATTAATACCATGCAAATTCCAAGGCTATTTAATCTTCTCAGGCCAATACGTCAAGATGAGATTGCGCTTGCCCACAATTTTATCCTATAAGAAGTTCAATCAATTTCAATCTCAAGGAACGAATATGGCAATTACTGATAATCCCATAAATGAATTTGGAACCAAACGATTAGGATCTTTTAACTGGTCCGGGTTTCGCACACTTTATGAGAAGGAAGTAAGGCGCTATTGCAAGGTATTTGGCCAAACAGTTGGAGCGCCTGTGGTGACCACGCTTATGTTCATGATGATCTTTACCCTTGCCCTTGGCGGGACGGGTCGTTATATCGGTGACATTCCGTATGCCACTTTCCTCGCTCCCGGGCTTATCATTATGTCCATTCTTCAAAACAGCTTTGCCAATACCTCCTCTTCGATAATCGGCTCAAAAATGCAGGGTAATATTGTCGACATTCTGCTGGCCCCCATTGGGGCAAAGGAAATATCCCTTGGCTATGCGCTGGGCGGTATCACACGTGGACTTATGGTTGGCGTTTTTGTTATGACAGCAATGTTTTTTATGGCTGATATCTCTTTCAACCATATTTGGGCTATTCTTTATTTCAGTGTTTCCGGCGCCATGATGTTATCGCTTCTGGGAACAATGACCGGAATATGGGGACAACGTTTTGACCAGACATCCGCCATAAATAATTTTGTCATTATGCCACTGTCGTTTTTATCAGGTACATTTTATTCCATTGAACGGCTGAGCGGCATTTGGTTTTCCATCAGTCAGCTAAATCCGTTCTTTTACCTGATTGACGGTTTCAGATACGGCTTTACCGGGCAGGCTGAGGCCAACCCGATGATTGGTGTCATTTACATTCTGGCACTGAATATTATACTCTGGTTTATCACTTACAAAATGTTTAAAAGCGGCTATAAACTAAGAGCATAGCCCAGATAAGTATTTTTTACTTGAAACTTTGCCCGTTAAGGACAATATTCGCGTTTTTCCCGGTGAACTGGAGGGTTTAGGATGAAAAACAGTCAGGACAACAACCAAGATCAAAGCATTATATCGCCAATATTGCCAACATATGCCCGTATGGATGTTGGTTTCGTCCGAGGCTCAGGTTCACGTCTTTATGATAAAAATGATAATGAATATCTTGATTTCGGTAGCGGTATTGCCGTTAACTGCCTGGGCCATTGCCATCCAAAACTGGTAAAGGCCTTGTCGGATCAAGCAGGCAAGCTTTGGCATACCTCAAATATATATGAAATTCCGGGCCAGGAAAAACTGGCCAAAAGGCTTAGTAACCTTACTTTTGCCGACAGTATGTTTTTTACAAACTCAGGCGCGGAAGCGGTGGAATGTGCCATTAAAATGGCAAGACGTTACCATAACGCAACTGGCCACCCGGAACGCTACAGGATCATTTCATTCGAAGGCAGCTTCCATGGACGCACACTGGCAACTATTGCAGCCGGAGGCTCAGAAAAACTGACCAAAGGCTTCGGTCCCAAAGTTGATGGCTTTGATGTCATTAAATTTTACCGCAACATGAAAAAGGTAGAAGATCATATTACCGAAGAAACCGCTGCCATTATGATTGAACCAATTCAGGGCGAAGGCGGCATTCGCCCTGTTTCTACGGAGAACCTGCAAATACTCCGTGAACTGGCGGATAAACATGGAATTTTGCTCATTTATGATGAAATTCAATGCGGAGTTGGTCGTACAGGAAAACTTTTCTGCCATGAATATGCGGGTGTAACGCCAGATATAATGCCAATTGCCAAAGGGATCGGCGGCGGGTTTCCCTTGGGAGCCTGTCTTGCCACTGAAAAAGTTGCACAATATATGACGGTCGGCACTCATGGGTCTACTTATGGCGGCAATCCGATGGCAATGGCAATGGGTAATGCAGTTCTTGATGTCCTGGTGGAAGAAAATATTCTCGAAAATGTCACAAAAATGTCAGATAAGTTGCGTATTGAATTAATGAAATTGAAGAAAAAATACCCTGAAATAATTGAAATGGTCAGGGGGTTTGGCCTGATGATGGGCTTAAAATTACATATTGAGCCAAGGGATTTTGTCGTCCAGGCATTTAAAAACAAATTGCTGCTGGTTGGTGGCGGTGAAAATACAGTCAGGATTTTACCACCCCTTAATATTAAGGCAGAAGATATTGATGATGCTATTAAACTTCTGGATAAAACCTGCGCGCAGCTCTTAAAAAGAATGAGTAACCCCGGCGATAAAAAATGACAGACTATAATTTAAAAAAAAACCATCGGCATTTTATTGATATTTCGTCGCTATCCAAAAGCGACTGCCGGGAAATTATTGAAATTGCCAAAAAGCTGAAAGCGGAAGCCAAAAAACAGGACAGCAACGGCTTTGTTCATCCGGATGCCCCGCTTAAAGGGCAGGCACTGGCTATGATTTTTGAAAAACCAAGCACGCGAACACGCGTTTCATTTGAAATGGCCATGCACCAGCTTGGTGGAAAAGCTGTGGTTCTTCAGGGTAATGATATGCAGCTGGGTCGCGGCGAAAGTATTTCTGACACGGCAAAAGTTCTGTCCGGCTTTGTAGATGCGATCATGCTGCGGGCCAATAGCCATGAAGCTCTGCTGGAAATGGCCGAAACATCACGCGTGCCGATTATCAACGCCCTGACCAATTTTTCGCATCCCTGCCAGATTATGGCTGATGTTCTTACCTTTGAGGAACATTCAGGATCAATAACGGGCAAAAAAATTGCCTGGTCAGGGGACGGCAATAATGTTGCTGTTTCCTGGATACACGCGGCAGTGATGTTTGATTGCGAACTTGCCCTTGCCTGCCCGAAAGAATATTCGCCACTGGAACAGGTTATGGGATGGGCAAGAAACAATGGTGGTAAAATTACCCTGACCGAAAGCCCGAAAGAAGCCATTAAAAATGCTGACTGCGTCATTACCGATACATTCATCTCCATGGGCGATGATAATGCGGAAGAAAGGCTTCGTGATCTCGCCCCTTATCAGGTAAACGCTGATCTCATGAATACGGCTAAGAAATCAGCCATCTTCATGCACTGTCTGCCAGCTCACCGTGATGAGGAGGTCACCGCCGATGTTATTGATGGCCCACAATCCGTGATCTGGGATGAGGCGGAAAACCGCCTGCATATTCAAAAAGCAATTCTAATGTGGTGCTTCGGAAAGTCGCTATGAGCGAGGAAAATGCATTTCCCCTGTTTGAAGACAGCTGTCTTCCCTTTCAGATAGAAAATCAGGATATAAAAGGCCGCGTAGTCCGACTTGGCAGATCGGTTAATGACATTCTCAGCAAACATAATTATCCCGATCATGTAAGCAAACTTTTGGGTGAAACCCTTGCCTTCACCGCATTGATCGGATCATTGATGAAATATGAAGGGATACTGACCACCCAGCTTAAAGGCAGTGGACCATTTCGGGTTATGGTCAGCGACTTTATGAAGGAAACGGAAAACAGCATCGGCAATATTCGCGGTTATGCGGCGTTTGATAATGTGATGAGCGATAGTGATACGCTCACCGATATGTTTGGTGAAGGCGGCTATCTTGCCATCACCATTGATCAGGGCAAATTCATGGAACGCTACCAGGGCATCGTCAAACTGGAGGGAGAAACCATTACTGAGGCCGCCGAAGAATATTTCAGAAGTTCAGAGCAGCTACCGACAAAAGTGATGCTTACTTGCGAAAAGGATGAGGAAGGAAATTGGCAGGCCGGGGCCATTATGATCCAGCATTTTGCCAGAAGCGCTGTTGGCGAGCAAAGCCGCGACCAGGAAGAAACGGAAGATCACTGGAACACCGCTTCAATTTTACTCGGCAGCCTTAAAAAGTCCGAACTTCTGGACCAGAACCTGTCCTTACAAAACCTGCTGATCCGTCTTTATCATGAAAGCGGCGTTCGTATATTTGATCATACCGATGTTGCGGCCGGCTGTCGTTGTTCGGAAGAAAAAATTAGAACGGCCCTTTCAAGCCTGGATATGCAGGAGCTTCAGGATGTGGCCGATGACGGCATCATCACTGTCACCTGCGATTTCTGCACCAAGAATCACAAGTTCGAACTTGCCAAATTAATGCATTAATGGCCTTAATTATCCTGTCTTGCTGAACACCTTATCAATAGCCGAGAGTGCCTGATCAGCGTTATCCATACTAAATATCAATGGTGGCCTTATTTTCAGGCAATTATTATAACGACCAGTATAGCCCATCAGCACACCTTCATCCTTGAGCAGTGTGGTGATATGGCGGAGTTTAGCATCACTCATCGGTGTTTTGCTCGCCGGGTCAGAAACCAGATCAAGCCCCCAGAACAGCCCTGCACCCTGAATATTACCAATGATACTGTATTTATCAGCCAATTTTTCAAGTCCCGATTTTAAATAAGCGCCAACATCCGTCACATTTTTAAGCAATTTACGTTCATCAATTTCATCAATCACCGCTGACGCAACAGCGGCGGAGACAGGATTGCCGCCGAAGGTATTGAAATAGCGGTCATTTTCTGAAAATTTACGGGCTATTTCGCGCGTCGTCACAATTGCTGCAACAGGGTGCCCTGCCCCCATTGGCTTGCCTACGGTGACAATATCCGGCATAACGCCGTAACGTTCAAAACCCCACCAATAGTTCCCGAGGCGGCAATAACCTGCCTGTACCTCATCACAGATTACAAGGCCACCAGCTGCCCTGACCTTATCGGCAATTTTTTGTGCATAATCACCGGGTGGGATCAGGATGCCATTTGAATCAAATGATAAATCAAGCATAGCCGCTGCCAGTGATATACCTTTTCCAGCAAGTTTTGCGATGGCCTTGTCAACTTCACCTGCATAAAGGGTCGCCATTTCTCCATAATCCTTACCCGCATGGGGGCCACGGTATGTGTTTGGCGGCTCAAACGTTTCAAGCCAGTCAAACTGGCCAAAATTTTTGCGGCGCTGGTCCATGGCCCCAATCACCATCGAATTGCCGTGATAGGCGGCATCGGTGACAATCACCCCTTTATTGCCGCTGACACATCGTGCCATTTGTAATGCCAGGTCATTGGCCTCGGTCCCGGTACAGACAAAAAAACAGGTATCCAGTTTATCAGGGAATTTCGCTGCCAGCTTTTCAGCGAGAGCCACAACATTTTCATGGATATAACGGGTATGGGTGTTCAGTGTCGAAGCCTGATCGCATAGGGCTTTGACTACTTTCGGGTTACAATGACCGACCGAGACCACATTATTATAACAATCAAGATATTTCCTGCCTGTTTCGTCATAAAGCCAAACACCGTCCCCCTTCACCACATTGAGCGGCTCATCGTAAAAATGGGCGTAAGTTGGGCTTAGTGCTTTTTTCCGTCGTTGCCAGAGGGCATCATTGGTCATTGACATTTCCTTTTTCATTGGCTTCGTGAAAGACACGGGTTAATTCACTCTGATCAAGGGCAATCAGATTTTCAAACATTTTTACCAGTCTTGGATAACCCATCTTCAGGTCAGTTTTATTACGGTCATTATTTTTAATGCGAAAATCCATCAGCTGTAGGGTCAGTGCCGCCCTCAGCATCAGCAGATCATAAAGAAGCTCGATTTCTTCAGAATAAAGCGGGAATGATCGGCAAAAGCCTTCAAGATAAAGACCGCCATATTTTAAAGGATCATCGGTCAGGCCGACAAAGCGGGTCAGCGGTATGGCCGCATCCTGAATAACCGGCGCATGGACAATATCGCCAAAATCAATAAGACCTTTAAATCCGCTTTCTGATATGAGCATATTGCCATCATGGGCATCATTATGAATAGTCTGTTTACGGAAACTGTTCAATTTAGGCAGAACAGTATGTTCAAAATGATCCAGATGCGGCAGCACCAGCCGTTCAACATCACCAAATCGGCTGGACTTTAATATCGGGCTTAATACTACACCTCGGCTGATATCCCACGGCATAAAATGTCCTTGAGATGCGTGGGAAAAATCAGTCAGTGCATCGCATAAGTCCCCCTGAAATTTTCCCGCTTCATAAATAATGTTTTCAGGTGGGTGCTTCTGATAACCAAAAGGCACTCCATCAACATAACTAAGTAGCCGCATGACAAAAACCTGCCCTTCATCATCCCGGATTAGGGCAAAATTATTCCCCTCCACTGTCATGATATTGCGCGGGATATTTAATGTGGGTGCTTTTCGTTCAACATGGTTCAGCACGCTGATCTGATAATCTATGACTGCCCTGTCTTCATGACGGCTGGCAACTTTAAGAACATATTTATGACCATCCGGTGTAGTGATTTGATGGTTCTGGTCTCGCTCGCCGGCAAGCGGCTTTAAAACACCGGTCAGGCCATAATATTTTTCAAGTTGGTCAGAAAGAAAGTTCACCGCAAAAGTCGGCGGATCAAATTTTAAATCATTGGCATTAAATGAAGCATTCTGCATGGATAAGCCATACAATAAAATACGGGGCGCCAGAAGATTATTTTTTGATTTTTATGAAAATCATTCCTCAGAAATTCTGATCACATTTTTGTGATCAGGAAATGATTGCTATAAAAACCACCAATAGAATGATATGGTTTTAGCCAACACCATCACAAAAATAATTAAAAGGGTAGGAACCATGTCAATCGCTCGTCTTCTTATTTTAATTGCCGTTTGTTGTGTACCACTGTCATTTGCCAGTGCCCAGAACCCGTTTGAAAACCCGAAAAACCTCACCGTGCTGCCGAAGGATATATCGCCAGATCGGCTTCGTGATATCATGCGCGGCTTTACCTTTGCCACCGGAGAGCGCTGTACATACTGCCATGTCAGGATTGAGGATGAAAAAGGCGCCCATTTTGATTTTGAATCCGACGACAAGGAAACCAAAGAAGTCGCCCGTGAAATGATGAAAATGGTCGGCAGTATCAATCAGAATAT
Organism: Kordiimonadaceae bacterium; assembly: GCA_024236295.1. GTDB lineage: Bacteria > Pseudomonadota > Alphaproteobacteria > Sphingomonadales > Emcibacteraceae > Pseudemcibacter. The sequence continues at coordinate 16,613 of JACKKT010000002.1, forward strand.
CCGCTCCCTCAACCGAGGTGCTGATCATCAGTATACCCGCGTAATGTGCACCACATGCCACCGCGGGCAGGCAAACCCGATGCTGATTGAACAGGTCATGAATGAGCAGATCGCCGATGGCGGCACCACTGCCGCGAAGGCAAAATATAACGAACTTAAAGATAAATATTACGGCAAGGGCACTTTTGATTTCACTGGCTTTACCATGGCGGAATATGCCAATAGCCTGCTCGAGGAAAATAAGCTTGATGCTGCCCTTGATATGGCCATGTTCAGTACGGAAATCGCCCCCTCTGACAGCTATACCCACACCATGGTTGGTAATGTTTATATGAAAGAAAAGAAATATGCCGATGCCATCAAAGCCTATGAAGCCGCGCTTGCCATCAGCCCGGATGAAGGCAGCCTGAAAAGACAGATTGAAGCCGCCAAAAAGGCGATGGCCGGTCAGTAAAGTGTCTGTGACAGAAATTTAATTTTACTGTCATAAAAATATAGTGTCCCTTCGATAGTTTCTGATAAGATTTTATCATATTTTATTGAAGGGATTATCATGTCCAGAATATCAGTTCGTTTTTTATTCATTTTTTCATGCATTATTTTTTCCGGCACCAATGCGCAGGCCGCCGGAAAGACTGAAAACGTCATCCTGATCAGCCTTGACGGTATGCGCTGGCAGGAAGTTTTTAACGGCTTTGACAAACGCTTTCTCGACCAGGAAGAATACGCAAAATACCACTACACTTACGCGGATTTCAAAAATAAATTCTGGGACAATAATCCCGAAGTGGCGCGAAAAAAACTGTTTCCCTTTTTATGGACCACGATTGCGACAAAGGGGCAGCTTTACGGTAACCGCGATAAAGGCAGCAGTGCCAATGTCACCAATAACTATCATTTTTCCTATCCCGGTTATAATGAAATTCTGACCGGCTTTGCCGACCCGCGCATCAACAGCAATGACAAGGTGCTTAACCCCAACAAAACCTTTCTCGAATGGCTTGATGAAAAGCCGGGCTATAAAGGCAAAACGGCCGGGTTTGCCTCCTGGGATGTTTTTCCCTATATCATCAATCAGCAGCGCAGCCATGTTTTTTTAAATGCCGGGTTTGACAATATGACCCCGCTTAATGACCGTGTTAAGGTTCTGAATAAACTGCAGCAGGACACACCAAGCCCGTGGGACAGTGTCAGAATGGATGCATTCACCTATAATTTTGCCACCGAATATATGAAAGCAAATCATCCGAAAGCGCTTTATATTTCCTTCGGTGAAACCGATGATTTTGCCCATGACGGCTATTATGACCAATATATGCTTGCCGCTCACCGCGCCGATGATTTTATCCGCCGCATCTGGGAATTTGTCCAGAACGACCCACAGTATAAGGATAAAACCACCCTGCTCGTCACCACCGATCATGGTCGCGGCGATGACAGCCTGGAAAGCTGGAAAAGCCACGGTGCTGAAAAGGACGCAAAAGGCAATATTTCCTATTATAGCGGCGACGATCAGATCTGGATGGCCGTGATCGGCCCCGATACACCGGCAAACGGGGAAATGAAAAATGCGGATGATGTCAAGCAGGCACAAATCGCCGCCACACTGATGAAACTGCTCGGCCTTGATTATCAGGGTACCCATGAAAGCCTAAAAGCCGGAAAACCGATTGAGGCGATGATTAAGAAATAAAAGACGAATTAACAGGTCGGCTGAAAAAGTAGAAACAATTATATTCCCCAAATTAAAATAAAACTCAACGTCCGCTTTGGGTCGATAGTAGACGCTCAGTATATGACCGTTATTGACCCAAAGCAGTCGTTAGAAGATTGACATATTGTTTGATTGCAACAATTGCATTACTATATTCAATTATCAATTGGGGAAGTAATGCAATTCACATTAAAATTTTTGGTACTGATCAAGCTTCCAACCAGTGTTGCTGACTGTAGCTATAGCATAGCTAACTGTAATTATTTTTCCGGCACAACCAAATACAATACATGTGTGGCTTCGCAAGGCGATAAAGAAATACAAAATCAACTTGGCCTGACCGCTTATCATGCCGGAGATATGAATACGGCCATAAAATGGCTTAAAAAAGCGGCGGAACCAGTAAGTGATGATAAATTGATGTATATGCCTGCAGTTGGGGGGCAAAAATATGGAACGGTCATGCGTATACCAGATAAAAATCCAGTGCCAGGACATAGGGGTGCTCAGGGGCTGTTAGCTCGAATATATGCTGAAGGGATTGGAGTTAAAAAGAATGAAAAAAAATCAAAGCATTACAGAGAAATGTAACTCGGTGTGGGGAACTTCAAATGTATAATTTTCTATCTAAGGAGATGGGGTCAATGCTGAGTTATCCTGTGGTAGCCTTTGGCTTTTATTTGCTATTGGGAATTTTATCAATAACCTCCGTATTTCCAAGCCTTTGTTTCGGCTATCAACATGTTAATAACCGCTACCCCGACCCTATAACCGATGACACCTCCCCAAATCCTAGTGATTTGTTTGAGCGCGCATTTGTTGACCAATTTGCCGACAAGCAGGCGGCACTTAAAGGGTGGCAAGAAGGTGGAGGTAAAATCTTTAAACAATATTATAAAATGGTTTATCCAACTAACTCTATTCAGATTTTTACTGAAAGATTGCCAGATGTGATAAAAAAAGCAATTTCTGAACGTCCAAATGCTGATCCTTATATTTTATCATTTATGGCATTAAACTCATTTTATCCGCGTGCGGAATGGGGTAGTCCTAGAGGTACAGCAATTTTAACTGGCGCCAAAAAAGAAGACAGTTCTAGTCTTTTTGTATTTACAAAAGATAGTATTGGCAATCCTTTGTCAATCTATACGGAAATCAGCCAGAACCCATTATCATATGAGATAATACAAGATAGAAACATACTTCGGATCAGGTTGAATAGTATCATTCCTAAGCAATCCTTGCAGATTATTGAAAGGCTAGCGAAAGAGAACGATGGTCCAATCGTTCTAGATTTTAGAGGTAGCAACGGAGGATTTCTAAGTGAAATTAGAAAAATTTTGAGTGTTTTTAACGCCGGAGGAAGAGAATTATTTAAAACCCAATCAGCAAACGCGACTAATCCCACACGATACTTTTCATCTAGACATCCTGACTTAGTAGCAAAAAACCCATTGATGGTGTTATTTGATCAAGAAACTGCCGTAGGCTCATTATTGATGGTTGCTGCACTTCAAGATCAAAAAAGAGCATTTGTAGGTGGAATACCCATTAAAGATGTGATTGGCTTCTATAATACGACTTTACCACTACCTAATGACTTTTGTCCTCAGAAAGACGAAAAATGTGCACTGCAAATTCCAACCGGGGAATTAATTAGGCCTTCAGGTATCCCTCTTTCAGACGGAATTAATCCGGATATTAGCTTAGATTGGAGTGACCCTATGGCTCTAAATAAGGCTATTTCAGCATGGCTTGATGAACACAAGTGAATATTTGCTTTCCCTTTTAATCAAAGCTATATAATCATTTTCCAACGGCTGCATTGGGTCGAAAGCCGTTATGGGTTGAGTGTCTACTAACGACCCAAAGCGGACATTAAGAAAATCATTTTATAAATCTTATCATTTAGAAAATCTAACAAATTGGTTGGTAATAGAAGATGCATTAGTTAAATACATTATATACATCCAATACTTTAAAATCAGATGGAGTTTTAAATATCTCTATATCAATAGGTCTTGTCGAAGTATTTTCTAATATTATTTCGAACTCTAATTTATCATCTTTAAATTGGCGAGTAAGAATGGGATAGCCACCAATTTCTTCTATATCTCGGAAAATGTGATCATTTAATATGTCTATTTGATCTCTTTTGGCAGGACCATAATCCTTGAAAACATTGTGTGTAAACTCACTATATTCTTTAGCAAGTTCAGATAATTTCTCATACTCAGGAAAATATTCCCATGTAGCAACACAATATTCTTTATCTTTCTTGCCTTCTTTAAAAGCAGTGAAATAAGTACATTTATAACCATCAATAGTCTCAGTTCTTTCGGTCTTTCTAATTTCAATTGTAGAACCTGAACGTGGTGATCTTGCGATCATTGAAAACTTTGATAATGTTTCAGTTTCTGTTTGCTCTCGTTTATCTTCAGGTACCTTTGCCAAGATTTGTGCTTTTACCTTGGCTACCCAATTTTTTTGCATCCGTTCCGCGTGATCTCTATATAAAGTTAAAGAGACTTTGTTTTTTTTGGTTAATTTTGTAACGCTTCCTTCATTGGCATTATAGATATTATCATAAAAAATACCGTAAGATATCATCAACTTATTATCTGCTAAGTAAATATTGTGTGACCAGTTTGATACATCATCACCGTTATAAAATTTTAATGTGGATCGAAATGTAGTGTCTGCATAAACAACGTTATAAATTGAATTTATGAAAAGAATGAAAGCTGTATGAAATAATAGTTTCATATGGTCCCCAAAGATTAATGAGCAATATTTTAAAAGATATATTAATGTATACTTCTAATTATAGCAATTTCATATAGTGACAACTCAAACTAAATCTGTGCAAGATTGAACAAAATCTGAGTGACAGTTTCCGACCCAAAGCGGACGGTCGTATAAGGCTATTTTGACCTATTAGCAGCATCAATTCTATCAATCAGATTTACAACGTCTTTGTTCTTTTTATATAGACCGAATTCCCAAGCAGGTACGAAACTAAGTTTATTTCCAAACTTAGTATTATACCCAACGCTGATTATAACCAGCGTTGGCCTATAATATTGAAAGCTAATATTTTTTATATCTTTGAGACTAATTCTGACTTCTTCCTTGGCGTTTACGACTAATAAGGTTGAACCTTCATCATAGACTTGGTCAATAAGGTTGAATACAAGCTTTTTCATAAGGAAGTACCCGAATGCCGCCATCACTATCGGGGTTACAATAAGGGGGATCGTCTTATAACTCGCTCCCTCTGTTGTTATAGTGGCTACTGCAAAAAGGAAAAAGAGTGATAGGAAGCCAAACCAAAAAGCGGGAAAGACTTTCTTGATTATAAATGTTGTCGTTGATGATAACCTTTTCATGTCTTGCTGATGCTTCCCTTTCATTTAGGAATGTAATTCTAAAGTCGAATAAATGGCTGTGCAAGTGAATAGAAAAAGGCAAATTTCCGCTTTGGGTCGGAAACGGACAGTCAATTACCATTCAATGATACTTGCTTTAAACCTGTATTAATCTGCCCATATTTTAAGAAAAAATAGATATATACACGGATAAAAATATTTGTTACAGGATGAGAATTGCAGAATTTATCTGCGTGGAAAACTTTTATTTTCAATTTTGCTCGAACAGAGCTTGTTGTCATAACAGTCAGCAGAGTTTAACCGAGCAAATGCTTCCCATACCAGACCCGTTAGAAGATACCGATATAGATCAAGCTTTGCTTTTTGGCTCAATCTGTGATGATCTTGTGGCGAGATCTTACAGTGTTCAAATAAATGCTTTGCCAAAAGCACTTGTAAAATTGTTAAGTGACCGGGCGAGTTATGAAGACACCCTTCAATATAAACCTGCGGGAATTGGCCGGGATATAGACCATCACAAAAATCAAACCATTCGCCGCACTGATATTGTGTGGATCGGTGATGAAATATACCCTGATAATAAATGGAACGAATGGGCAGATAATTTGAAAACAGCGCTCAACCGTGATTTATTTCTGGGGCTTCAATATTTTGAAAGCCATTATGCCCGATATAATGAAGGTGATTTTTATAAAAAGCATCTCGATGCTTTCAAAGGGGCCAATAACCGCAGGATATCGGTCGTGCTTTTTTTAAATGATTTATGGAAAGATACCGATGCCGGTGAATTAAGGCTCTTTGTCGGGCCACACCATAAGGAACAAATAATGATCGCTCCGAAGCTTGGTACCCTGGTTGTTTTTCTAAGCGATCTTATACCGCACGAAGTATTACCGACCAACCGCACACGATATTCTATTGCCGGCTGGTACCGATAGTTTTTGATTGGAGGCAATAGCTACTTCCCGAAAGGGTATGAGAGCAAAAGTTATTAGTATTAAACAACTAGCCTTTGTCAAAGTCATTTAAGCTTCGTTAAAAAAAGAAAATTGAGAATTTTTCATAATAATGTTTTTAACTAAAACGGAATTTTCGGTAATACTGTCTGATCGGTTGTAATGAACTTCGTGCTATCCTATGCCCGACTAAAGCTCTCGCTATCTATTTTTTCGTCTTTCTGTTTAAAACATTCGACCTGACCACATACTGTAATTTTATGTGTAGCATCGAACCCGTTAAACCCTGTGCGGGATACTTCGCCATATGCGCCCAATTGTTCAATTCTTATCCAGTCACCAACTTGAACATCATTTGGAAGCATGAATGGTCCATTCATCAAGTCAACGGAATCACATGTAGGTCCAGCAAATCGAAAAGGCTGTAACGGACCAGTTGGACGATTAGCATAACTCCGGATTAGGTGCACGGGATAACGTAGACCAATTGCCCCGCCTGCTTCGAAAATACCGCCGTAAGTACCATCATTCAGGTAAAGAAGATCGCCTTTTCGTCCTTCAACCCGTGCGATTAACGATCCCCCAGAGGCGACAATAGCGCGGCCAACTTCGCAGATCAGATCGAGCCCTTCGAGCCCATGATCTTTAATTGCTGTTTCGATTGTTGCCGTAAATGCGGATATTGGCGGAACCAATCTTGGTCCGGGAAGGGATGCCGGAAATCCACCCCCAACATCAAGGGCATCGACAATTACGCCGCATTCGTTTATGGCGCGAGATATATGGGCAATGGCTTTTTCAAAAACGAACGGGTCTTCACATTGTGTACCAACGTGAAAACTAACACCAAGTCGGCTGCAATAGGGTCGACATTCTTTCAGCAAAGTAACGCCATCGTCAAAATTTGCACCAAATTTTGTAGAAAAATCAGTTGCAACACCACCATTCGGTTTATCTTTTGGAATTGCAAATCTGACATACAAAACTAAATCAGTTTTATCTCCGAGAACTTTCAGAATTTTGTCCAACTCTCCGATATAATCGACCGAAAAAACTCTCAAATTATGCAAGTCATAGGCTTCTTTTATAGCCTCGGGCGCTTTTATTGGATGCATAAAATAAAGTTCAACGTCGTCAAAAAGAGACCTTAGCAAACGAACTTCGCTGATTGATGCAACATCGAAATGACGCACGCCAGACTGATAAATCGCTTTAAGCATTATAGGGTCAGGATTACATTTCACGGCAAACATGGTGCTCCCCGTAAATGCATCCATAAACTCTCTTGTCTTGCCAATTACTTCATCCGGCTTCAGGATTGCTACCGGCAAAATCGGCGCAAGCGCACGAACGTCATCATCCGATAAATCATTATCAACAGAAGTATTAGAAAAACCGATCGGATATTGTCCAACTACATACTTATTCGAAATATAGCGTGGAGACTGACATCCCGCAGAGGAAATTTTATGGTGCATCAACTATAACCCAAAGCAAATAGGGAATAAATCCCCGTTGTTAACAAAAAAGCTACGTCGTTGCTGTACCATATTGAGCCAAGGCACGTGCGCGGCAACTCAATGCACCAGAATTTTAAAAATTTCAAGATGTTTTTACAAAAAATAATTTATTTTTTAATAACAAAGAATTTTTAAATTTCTTTGTTAAATGAGATACTTTTACAAGGTAGAATTAAATTAATCTTTTATTAAATTCAACCTATCCTCCGCTTTTATATTAATAAGATCCGAAATCTTATCCAGTTTACCATAGATGGTCAGCGTATCCCCGGCAGAAACGGATGTTTCCTTATCCGGTGCCGCAATCCATCCATTTTCATTTTCAAGGCCTAATATTAATCCATCATGTAATCTGTCTGTAATATCCGAGACATATTTAAAATTCGCTTCCAAATTTTCGTCAAGCCTTAGACGGATGACCCCATAGCCTTCATTAACATGTAACAGTTCATCAATTGAGCTATCATCGCTAAATATGTCGAGCTTAGTTAAAAAGTCGTGAGAGTATTTTTCCCAAATATGGATCAGGGACGTATGCCTTACTATAAAATAGCCTGCGCCCAGTCCGGCAAATAAAATCAATGCATTGCGCCCTGCTTCAAGCCCCTGAGCATTGGTAAAGGATGAAGTCGCTGTGACAATAACCGTGACAACACCGGCATTGCCGAGGATCATGAGCCAGGTAATTATTTTTCGCCGCTTGGGATTATTAACGATCTTTTCGGCTTCCTGCGTGGTAAATCCGGTTCCGCTGAATGCTGACCAGGCCTGGAACTTTGCTTTTTCGTAATTCATTCCTGTAATCACCAATGCAATTGCCCCTGCGCGAACCACCAGCATTGAGAGAGCAACCGCCAACAGGGTAGGTATTAAAAAATAAATACTCATTTTGATTTGTATCCCAAAGTAAAAAGATCAGAATGCATAGACTAGTAATTAATACTATCATGTTTATCGGTGTATTACTTTTAAAACTATATCTGACACCAAATTTCATTCGCTATAGATTATAAGAACGTAACTATATTTTGCCGCTTGCTTTTCCGAGAAAAAAAATGTTACGGCTGATGATATTATTTTTGCCTAAAATTATGGGAGGATCGGGTGAAAAAAGTGAAATTTTAAGCAGAGCCGCTTCAACATTAATCCGCTATGGCGGGGAATTTTCATCATTTGTCGCCGATCATGCCAGAGGGTCATATATTTATGACAGGGACGGTCGGGAACTGCTTGATTTCACGTCTGGTCAGATGAGCGCGATCCTTGGCCACAGCCATCCTGAAATTGTGGGGACTGTCAAATCCTCTATTGAAAAGCTCGATCATTTATTCAGCGGCATGTTAAGTGAGCCTGTTGTTGATCTTGCTGAGGCGCTTATCAAGCTTACCCCCAAACCGCTTGACCGGGTTCTTTTGCTTAGTACCGGTGCGGAATCAAATGAAGCAGCACTCAAAATGGCTCGTCTTTATACCGGAGGCTATGAAATCGTCGGCTTTGCCCAATCCTGGCACGGCATGACCGGCGGCGCATCGTCCGCAACATACTCGGCCGGACGAAAAGGATATGGCCCGATGAATGTGGGCGGCATGGCGATTATGGCCCCCAATTTATATCGCCCGACATTTGGCAGTGCAGAAAATTATGACTGGGAAGAAGAACTTGATTATGGCTTTGACCTTATTGACAGGCAATCTACCGGGCAGCTTGCGGCTTTCATCGCCGAACCGATTTTAAGTTCCGGTGGTATTCTTGAATTGCCGGTTGGCTATCTCGCCGCGCTAAAAAAACACTGCGAAAAAAGAGGCATGCTGCTAGTCCTGGATGAAGCACAAACAGGGCTGGGCCGCACAGGAGAAATTTATGCCTTTATGCGCGATAATATTGTGCCGGATATACTTACACTGTCCAAAACACTGGGGGCTGGTCTTCCATTATCAGCCGTTCTTACATCCGCCGAGATTGAAGAAAAATGCCATGAGCGTGGTTTTTTATTTTATACGACCCATGTATCAGACCCGCTGCCCGCAGCGGTCGGTTTAACCGTGATTGATGTCCTTTTGCGTGAAAATTTGACCCAACGCGCCGCAGAAGCCGGAAAGCGTTTAAAAGCCGGGCTTAAGGATATTATGGGCCGTTATGACTGTATTGGAGATGTCCGTGGGCGCGGTTTGTTGCTGGGGATGGAAATTGTCCATGATAAAAAATCCAAAAAACCTGCCACGGAGCTTGGCAGCCGCATTACCAATAAAGCCATGGAACTTGGACTAAGTATGAATATCGTCAATCTGCCGGGGATGGGCGGGGTTTTCAGGATCGCACCGCCACTAACCGTTTCTGATCAGGAAATTGATCGGGGATTAACTATTCTTGATGATGCTATTACAAAGGCAATGAATAATATTTTATAAATGATAACTAATGCACTTGGCATCAAGCAGGCAAAATCGACTCCACACTTATGAAACTGCTGGCCTTGATTACCAATCCATTCACGAAAGCTTCAAGGCAGTGAGACCAATTGACTCTGTAATAATGGACTCTGTGATTAAGAAATAGTTTTAATATGGACTTTTAAAAAGACTATTTTAAATCATCCGGTGCTTGATCTCGGTCTTCCTTACCATAATTTCTTACAACGTGAGCAACCCGAAGTTGATAATTATGGAAAATGCCCGCCCGCCCTTTACTTTGGGCAGTACGATGAGCCGGTAAATTTCTCCATTTCGCAACAGAATCCTCATTTTCAAAAAAAGAAAGTGACAGTAACTTACCCGGATTTGATAGACTCTGAAATCTTTCAACAGAAATAAATCCATCTATTAATTCAATTTTTTCTCGGATCTCGCTTGCAATTTCTAAATATTCTTCTTTTTTGTCATCTGATAGAACCGCTTCAAAAATAACTGCTATCATAGTTTAATTTTCTCCTTATTTTTTAAATGGTTATGGCTTATGCAGTTCATGACTTCCACTTTCTAGGGTAAACTTGGTTTCTTCTGCATCATTCGTTATGATTTCAAACAAGATGGCAGAAATAAATATTATTAATGCTATAATTCTCATTTTGGTTATATTTGTCATTTCTAATTCACATGCATTCTTAAGTATCTATATTTGCTGAAGAGTACTGAAAATATTTAAAGCCCTTCCCAAAATTAAATGATAATTGCATATTGCACTTCAATAATGCTTCGACTAATATCGAAATATGAAAGAAGGACCCGATATAGCATTATTAGGTTCACTGATCGGTGATCCGGCTAGAGCCAACATGCTTATGGCGTTAATGGCCGGTAAGGCATTGACAGCGACAGAGCTTGCAGCAGAAGCCGGGGTTACGGTGCAAACAGCTAGCTCGCACCTGAGCAAACTTGAGCACGCTCAACTAATTTCACCACGTAAACAAGGACGTCACAAATATTTTACTCTCTCTAATGAGGATGTAGGTGATTTTCTTGAGAATATGTTGGGATTAGCCGCAAAGCAGGGGTATATGAGAACAAGAACTGGCCCTAAAGATGAGGACTTAAGAAGGGCGCGTGTTTGTTATGATCACCTTGCTGGCGAACTGGGTGTCAAGGCATATGACAGTTTGCTTAAACATAGATATTTGTTGGAAGTAAATGGTGATTTGAGACTTACAGCTTCAGGGAAAGCGTTCTTCGACAAATTGGGAATTGATACAATGCCAATGAAAGCACTTCGCAGGCCTTTGTGTAAAGCCTGTTTGGACTGGAGTGCCAGACGCAGTCATCTGGCAGGTTCACTTGGAACCGCATTAATTGACAAAATATTTGAAAATGGTTGGGCTAAAAGACGTGAAAATTCAAGAATTGTGACCTTCACGCGAGAAGGAGAAAAGAAATTTTCCAGACTATTTTCTTGATAAAAATTTAATGCAACTTCAAATTGAGGGCTTTATGAAACAAAGAACAGTTTCCGATCTACTAAAAGCAGCAATCACTTTTTGTGTTGTTTTTGTCTTATATCCCACAGTCTCAAAAGCCAGTTATGCCATATATGTCGGAAAAAATCTTACAAATAACGGACATGTTCTCATTGGCGGATCAGGAGATGAGGTTTCAAGCCACTGGCTTGAAATTGTTAATCGTAAAAAATACCCGCCCGGAACAATTATGCAGGTCGGCGTGGATGAGACCGCCTATATGCCGGGAGAATTTATTGATATTCCTCAAGTGCAGGAGACTTTCCGGTATCTGACAATGAATTATTCTGATTATGAGGGGTTCCCGGCACCGCTGACAAACGGCGGCCTTAATGAATTTAATGTGGCGGCCCGGGACGTGTGGGCAGATTCCCGCCCTGAACTGATCAGCATGACACCAAAACCGCAAAAAGGCCCAAATTACAGTGATTTGTCCCGTATTGTAATGGAAAGGGCAAAGTCGGCACGTGAAGCCGTAGAAATTGTCGGCAGACTTATTGATCAATATGGCTATTCATCATATGGCGGAAATTCACATATGTTTGCCGATGAAAATGAAGGCTGGGTTCTCCTTAATTTTGCAGGTGGCAAGGGGCTATGGATTGCCGAGCGGTTAGGACCGGATGATATCCGCGTATCTTATCCCGGTGACATCGGTGATATCCCAATTAACTTTAAGGATAACTCCGATTATATGGGATCCGACAATTTTATTGATTTTGCCGTGGAACAGGGCTGGTATGACCCGGACTCAGGGGAGCCCTTTAATGTCACAAAAATTTACGGCACTCCTGAGGTAAGATACCCAAGAGACGAACTGGAAGATGAGCTAAGACAAGCGGCACCAATTTCTCTTAAAAAAATGATGGCGACAGTGCGGGATACGAGATTATCCAAAGATGCAACCGGTTACGGACAGGTCGCAGAAATTAGACCGGGTATACGCCCAGAAAACCGAACTCTATGGGTGGCAGCAACGGGATCTGTCACCACACCGTTTGTTCCATACCGTATAGGCGTTCAGAACATTCCACCCGAATTTGGGAAACATCGCTACCTGACCAAAGGCGAAGCTTCCCGTTATGTAACCAGAGACTGGCAAATACAGGAAGCGACTGAATTCGCAGGCCGGACATTTAAAAGGCTTATGTATTATACCTGTGATCATCCTGATAAATTCCTCCCGGAAGTGACTGAGGCGCTGACCGCCTTTGAAAGCCAGTTAATTGATGAACAGCAAGCGGTTGATAAAACATCCGACATTCTTTTTGATAAAGGTGAGACGAAACTGGCCCTTAATTATATAACCAATTATTCAAATAATGCCGCACATTCCGCTCTTGAATTAGGAAAAGCATTACTTTCAAGTATTGAAGCAAGAACAAGAATTCTTTTCGGAATAAGAAAACCGGAAACTGAAGAAATAAGCCGGCTTGATTACCAGATGGTCAAATGTCAATAAATTAGGATAACACCAATCATGCTTCTTACCATTGGAATTATTTTATTTCTGATTATTCTAGTTCTGATTGGCTGGCGGCTTAAGGATGAGCAGGAAACCAAAACTGTTTGGTCAGAACTAAAAAGCAAAAATGATCATCGGGGAGAAAAATTTGATCTTGCCCGAATTGAAACCCTGCCCGAGCCGGCAAAAAGATTTTTCAGATTTGCCATTCAGGAAGGAACGCCGATCCGCAATGTAGTCGAATTGGAAATGCGCGGGGAATTTAGTTTGGGCACCAAAGAAAAGCCAAATTATATGCCCATGAAGGCAAAGCAGATTATTTCACCGCCTTACGGTTTTATCTGGAAGGTATCCGCGGGCTCCGGGCTAATGCAGTTTGTTGGCTCGGACGCATCCTATCCCAAAGGCTCATGGAGCAGATTCTGGCTGTTCGGCATTATACCGGTGGCAAGAGCGGGCGGAAATAAAGATCATAAACTATCCTCATTCGGTCGTTATATGAGCGAAGCCCTTTTTTGGCTGCCCTCATCTGTTTTGCCATCCGAAAATATCATATGGAAGGAATTGGGCCCTGATCATGCGCAAGCGACAATTAAACATCAAGACATGGAATTATCCGTCGACATAGTTGTCGATAATGAGGGGACGCCAACGACCATTCGATTTCAAAGGTGGACAAATGCCAATTCGGATGGTGAATTCCGATTCCAGCCTTTTGGCGGTTATCTTTCCGATTTTAAAAATTTCGATGGATATATGTTACCGACCTCAATTGAAGCGGGGAATAATTTCGGCACTGATGACTATTTCCCGTTCTTTAAAGTTAAAGTGCTGGATATAGATTTTCCCCGGTGAATTGACAATTCCATTAACTGAAGTATCATATTTCTGCCTGCACAGATTGATTTAATCCGCATACAAGGAAATCGAGAGATGCAAACTTCAAAATCGTTATTACTGTGTCTGTTTCTTTTCAATATTTTAATCTTGCCGCTTTCCGCCTGCAGCGGCAACGACGACCCGGTCGGCATATGGGAAATCAATTACCAGGATGCAGTCGGACAGCATTATCATGATGTGCTGGAACTCAAAAAGGACGGGAGTTATATCAGGTACGGAACCACATTATATGCGGACAAGGGGAAATATTCATTTAAAGATAATATTATGTATTTTGAAAGCGATGTTAATAGCAATGTCAAACTGCAAATCCCCTATAAACGGCCTGACAGCAACAGTCTTCGGTTTGAACCCATAGTCCCGCCAAACAGCAGCCAACAATGGACCCGTGTTAATCATCCACCATATTTTCGGACAATTGAAACTGACGATCGCTACATTCCTGCTGACATTGAACAGCTGATGTTAACCGCCCTTCAGAACGAGGCCAGAGGGTCATTTTCCGACATAATTCCGACTGGCATTGACATTAATGAGCTTAAAAATGGTCAATATCAGATAAATTTTACTTTTTTGTCATCTGCAAACAACAAAATGCTGGATATCAAGGTAAAGCCCTACGATTTATCTGTAAATATATCGGATAATACAGGTTTCCGGCAAATCCCGCTTACCTCCGATTTCCTAGATTTTCCAGATATCGTCTCTGCTGCAAGAAAGGCCGGCTTAAAGGGTCCTGTAAAACGGGCAGATTTAAGGGTTCATCCTTCTTATGGTGCTGTCTGGTTCATTAACACCACCGGTCAGGCCGCCAATATATCAGCATCAACCGGTGACCATATCAAAGAAGATGTCACAGGATATATTGCCAATTATGAAGCGGACTGGAACCATGCAGCACAGATCTGGGCGGAGGTAATGGCAAAATACACTAGAAACGATAATAATGATGAGGGTTTCTGGTCCGCAGATCATTCAAAATACACCGACAGTGCCTCCTGTAATCAAAATGGCGGCGTTTGGATGGTTAGTGGTGGCGGCTGGTGCAATTAAGCGGTAATGATTTAAACTGAAAATTTATCCCAGGGGCCGGTGATCGCAAGGGTTTTTGTCGGGCTTTGTATATTGACGAAGAGGATACTACCATCCGGTGAGAAGCAAGCACCCGAAGTTTCACTGTCTCCAATAAGCCTGGCAAGTGGGTATAACGCCCCTTCCGGCGTCACGCCACGAATATAATTTGCAGTATGATCATAATTATCCTCGCAGACTATAAGGTGGCCATTAGGCGCAACGGTGAGATTATCACCAAAACTGAATAGTTCTCTTACATCCGATTCCAGGAACAACTGAAGTTTGCCCGGCTCATCATTTTCACCTGAATTTCCTTCTTTTGCTGAAGGTTTATATCGCATAATCTGTCCAAATCCTTTTACACCACCATTGGTGCAGCAAAAATATATCTCATTATCCCCCCATGTAATTCCTTCGCCGCGGGCAAATAATACAGCCCCTTTTTCATGCCCCCTCAATCTCAGATCATCTTTGGGACTTTCTATATCATCCAGATCAACCCACTTTGCATCATGCCAATCCCCCTGATTGAAAGTAATTCCATCCCAATTTCTACTGTCTGCACTTTTTGACCGATCCATTAAGCCAAAAGCCTGTAATTTCCCACCTTTGTCGAGCTGACCATAGACATTTGGTACAAATCTGTATAATAAACCGTTTGGCCGGTCTTCCGTCATATAAACGATGCCTGTACTCGGATCCACTGCCGCTCCTTCGTGATTAAATCGGCCAAGCCCTTTTAACGGAAGCGGCCTTGAAAACCTGCTTCCGCCAACTGCCGGCACTTCAAATGCCCACCCATGATCAAGTATGCTTACCTCCCCATATGAAGAGACAAATTCTTCACAGGAAATCCAGCTGCCCCAAGGTGTTTTACCGCCTGAACAGTTTCTGATAGTTCCAATCAGACTTCTGTATTCATTGACGCGCTCACCTGTTTTTGTATCATAAACAATTGTTGTCGTACCTCCGGGAAGCGGTAACCCATCCAGAGCCATGTCATAGGCAACAGAAAGCAGCGAACGTTGCATTTTTGACATCTCAGGATCATAATTATCAAGCCCAATTTCATGATTTCTGACTAATGCGACCTGTGTTCCGGCAAGTGCAAAACACCCCATACCGTCTGCCCTGTCCGGCACCATATAGCCATCGTCCATCCGGTCTCCCATTTTTGAAATAATTTTGTAGGAAAAACCTTCCGGAAGATCAAGATTTTCGTTTGGATCAGTAAGTAGCGGTCCATATCCTTTGACTCTGTGATTACTCTCAGCAAATGACTTATTCGTATAAATATTTAAAAGACCCGCGAAAGCGAGAGTGCTTGCCCCCGAAACAAATGTTCTGCGTGTCAAACTCATAGCAAATTTGCCTTTCTGATCATTTAACAAAAGTCAATCTTAAGATTTTTGCTGATCTTAAACCCAGTAACCACACATTCAAAGTGAAATTTAAATGACAGACAATTGCTTCTTAAATATCCTGAAAGCTGTTTAATATTTGCTTCCAAGGCAGTCTTTGCATTGGCCCGCAACGGATTTTATAGTCGCCGATCGCCAAACCGGCAAAATAATCTACACCGTTTGTTTTTGCCAGAAGCATGTCTTCAAGAGTATCGACATCAAGCACCGCGAGCTTTATTGAATATTGATGGCATTTTTCGATAAACGCTGGTAATTTTTCCCAAGCAATCTCCCTTCTGGTTGTAAGATTACTCAATTTGACGCCGATTACTTTAACGTCGCTGTACTTATATTTTTCCAGATGTAATTCACACGATGTAGAATTCAACATTACTGCACGACCATAACGCTTTAAAGATGAAACAATAAAGTTTAATTTCACAGTGGGTATGCCCTCTGGAAACCCGACGAGATAAAAGACTATGTATTTACCAATGTCTGGTGTAATTCTGCTGCAGTAAGAAGTATATTTCATCAGCAGATCCATATTAAACACCGTTTCATAACTGACAGGAATATTTAGTATGGGTCTGAAATTGGCGACGTCTAAATTTTTAAGAGTATCAATAGAATGGTTCAATATAGTATAATCAAGATCTAACTTTTCTTCCTTAGTATAAAACTTGCCAAGAACGTCATATCCGATCCTTAATCTTTCAGGAAGAGAGATGGATTTGTTAATACTTCCAAGATAAGGTTTGACAGTAAAAGTTGTTATGGCTTCATGTCTTACGTCCCATATCGGCCGAAAACCAAAATTATATTTAATCTTTTTTTCTGACTGTTCTGACGCCAATTCGTCATCTGACATAGATTGATTTTTTGGTGAATTTTCGTTGGCTACTGCCTCAAGCATTGACCCAAGATTTTCAGAACGAAAGAAAACCTCACCATTTACTTTCTTCAAAGCTGTTTTAACCACTATATCTTTAGTCTCCGAAGAACCAAGGAACTTTTCAGTCAGGCTTTTTAATATTTTAGCACAAATCAGCTCAGCCGTTCTGTCAGAAGTCGATGCGAATACAATCACAAACTCTTCATCTGAGCGGTTAAAAAACACATCTTTGCTGCTAATATAACTTTCAGTAATTGAGATTAATGAATCATGAATGTTCTGAAGTAATGCTAGCCAGTTATCCCCCAACCTGCTTTTAATACTTTCAAGTCCTAGTAATTTAATCTGCCCTGTTTCAATGAGGGTAGACTCATAAAGGATCTTTTCCAGGTTAGCTGTGGCATTTTCACTTAAGATAAAGCTTTTCTGCGAAGAGTTCGCATATCTTACCTTCCTTCTGTGAAGGCCTTTATTGGAATCTTTTTCGGTAGAATTAGAAAAAGCCCCAATTATTGAGTCTAAAATTTTGTTCATAAATATATCCCCCAAAGATATTACAGAAATCCAAAATTATTCTGTAAAATAAAAGTAACTGTCTCCTTAACAATTAACTATCACGTCATTATTATAGCATAATTTCATCAAAAGTCACTAGAACGAGATATTTTAAAAAAATATACAACTTAAAATATAAATTTAAAACCGATCTGCAGAGGCGAGTTTCCAGTCAGAAGCAAATGCAGGGTTAATATTTTTCTCCAATAATTCCCCGGCAAAAAGCCCAGGATAAAATTCAGCAAAACTTTTCCGATCTCCATTATCCATATAACGCTCAATATGAGCCGGAACCAGTTTTCCAGGGTGGTCAAGTCCCATTGCCCCCAGAATTTCAGTGAAAGAGTGAATTGTTGAATGATGAAAATTGGCAACTCGTTTGTATTTATCTTCTACGTCCAATGACCTCCATCTCGATCTGTCCTGCGTTGCAATGCCGGTTGGGCATTTATTTGTATTGCAATGAAGCGACTGAATACAGCCAAGAGCAAACATCATTGCTCGTGCCGCATTACAGGTATCAGCACCCAGGGCCATTTTGGTCACCATATCATATCCTGTTGCCACCTTACCACTGGCAATTAGCCTTATTTCGGCCCGCTTGTTAATTCCAACAAGGCAATTATGAACAAATGAAATAGCTTCGTTTATCGGTGTGCCTAGCCGGTTAGTGAAAGCAACTGGTGCGGCACCTGTTCCTCCTTCTGCCCCGTCTACAGTGATAAAATCAGGAATAATTCCACTTTCAAGCATCGCCTTGCAGATCCCCATAAACTGGCTTCTGATTCCGATGCAAAGCTTAAAACCGACAGGTTTGCCGCCGGAAAGTTCTCTTAATTCAGCTACAAAATTCAATAATCCTGATGGTGTCGAGAATGTGGAATGGGATGGTGGTGATATGGCATCAACCCCAACTTCGAGCCCTCTGATATCTGCGATTTCCTGATTTACCTTGGCCCCTGGTAAAATACCGCCATGGGATGGTTTGGCCCCTTGGGATAATTTTATTTCAATCATTTTAACTTGATCTCTGGACGCTTTTTCCTGAAATTTTAATCTATTAAAACTGCCGTCCTTATTACGACAGCCAAAATACCCCGTGCCAATTTGCCAGATCAGATCACCACCCCCTTTTATATGATAAGGACTTAAGCCCCCCTCCCCGGTATTATGGGCAAAATTGCCGTGCGCTGCTCCTTTGCTCAGTGCAGTAATGGCATTTGGACTTAAGGCGCCAAAACTCATTGCCGAAATATTTAAAAGTGATGCGTTATAGGGTTTCGTGCAATTCACAGCACCAAATATAATCCTAGTGGCTTCTTTTGCAACCTTGACCGGGGACAAGGAATGATAAGAAAATTCGTAGCCGGGTTCTGTAATATTATGCTGGGTGCCAAAAGGAATGGTTTCAAGCTCCCCCTTGGCCCTCTGATAGACAAGTGAGCGGATTTCTCGGCTGAAAGGCCGCCCACTCAATTCACTTTCAATAAAATATTGCCTTATTTCTATGCGTAAGGATTCAAGGATATAACGAAAATGACCAATCACCGGATAATTTCTTAAGATCGTATGTTTTTTTGAAAGAATATCATGAACGCCGACTATGATATATGGAACGATGATAATCAGAAAATAAATCGATGGTTGCCAGAACTGATAACCGACTGCCACAGCAACAAGGCTGATAACAGAAATTAAATAAAACACCCTTCTCATCATTAACCTATCCTCCGGGATTTTTATAATTAATAAAAACCTACCCGAAATAGTTGCCACATTCAAACCATGATCAGGACACAGACAATTAATGTGCTTAAATTCTGGCAGATGAACCAGAAATAAAAAAAGCCTCCGGCAGTTTTACAGGAGGCTTTCACTTGATTTTATAATCAGAAATTTAGTTTCTTGTTTTATCAACTTTCTGGTTTTCTTTAAGCCATGGCATCATAGCCCGAAGTCTTGCACCGACCTCTTCAATCTGATGAGATTCACCTTTGGCACGGGACGCTTTCAATTTGATCTGGCCAACTTTATTATCAAGCATGAAATCATTTACAAAGCGCCCTTCCTGGATATCGGCAAGAATACGTTTCATTTCCGCTTTGGTATTTTCATTTATAACTCTAGGTCCAGACATATAGTCCCCATACTCAGCCGTATTGGAAATTGAATAACGCATATTGGCTATGCCGCCTTCATACATCAGATCAACAATCAGTTTAAGTTCATGCAGGCATTCAAAATAGGCCATCTCTGGAGCATAACCCGCTTCAACCAGCACTTCAAATCCACATTGAACTAGCGCTGATGCTCCACCGCAAAGTACCGCCTGCTCACCAAACAGATCAGTTTCACATTCTTCTTTAAAGTTTGTTTCAATTATTCCGGCACGACCGCCACCATTTGCTGAACCATAGGAAAGGGCAACATCAAGAGCGTTTCCTGTTGCGTCCTGATAAATAGCAACCAGAGTAGGCACACCGGCACCTTTAAGATATTCGGAACGAACCGTATGACCAGGGCCTTTTGGAGCTATCATTGACACATCAAGATCTTTACGTGGTTCAATAAGTTTGAAATGGATATTCAGACCATGAGCAAACATAAGGGTTGCGCCTTCTTTCATATTCGGCTCAAGATCATTTTTATAAAGAGCTGCCTGTAATTCATCAGGCACAAGCACCATAACAACGTCAGCCCATTTGGCACCTTCTGCTGCCGTCATACATTTAAAATCAGCGGCTTCTGCTTTTTTACGGGTAGATGAACCTTCACGCAGCGCAACGGCAACTTCCTTAACACCACTATCTCGAAGGTTGGCAGCATGGGCATGCCCCTGACTGCCATAACCGACAATCAGGACTTTCTTGGTTTTGATCAGATTTACATCTGCATCTCTATCGTAATAAACTCTCATATAATTATCTCCAAAAAATTCTTATTTTAATCCTGTAATGTTTTTAGACCGCGCTGCATGGCTGCAACACCCGTGCGCACAACCTCGACAAGACCCAAATCGCTCATCAATTCGATGAATGCTTTAATCTTTTCTGTCTTTCCTGTCACCTCAAAAACGAAACTTTTTGCTGTGCTGTCAACACGCCGGGCACGAAATGCTTCAGCAACGCGCAACGCTTCCAGACGTTGTTCCTTATTGCCAAACACCTTAACAAGGGCAAGTTCCCGTTCCACTGATGGACCGTCCTCAGTCAGATCACCAACACAGTGAATGGGGACAAGACGGTCAAGCTGTGCTTTGATCTGTTCAATAATTTTTGGTGTCCCGATGGTCACAACCGTAATCCGGCTTTCGGTACCGGCAATATCCACAGGGGCCACGGTCAGATGTTCAATATTGTAGCCACGGCCCGCAAAAAGTCCGATGACACGTGCTAGAACGCCTGCTTCGTTATCAACAATTATTGATAAAGTATGTCTTTTTTTCTGAGGTTTATTTGTCATATTTTTAACGGCGCTGGTTTATTAAACCAGAGCTGCCCCTCCTTCAAATTCTTTCTTTTCGACCTCATCCTGTAAGATCATTTCATTATGCGCTGCACCAGATGGTATCATCGGGAAACAGTTGGCAAGCTTTTCCACACGGCAGTCAACTATAACCGGCCCCGGTGCTTCAATCATTTTCATGATGGTTTCATCAAGCTTTTTAGGGTCTTCA
Organism: Kordiimonadaceae bacterium; assembly: GCA_024236295.1. Taxonomy (GTDB): domain Bacteria; phylum Pseudomonadota; class Alphaproteobacteria; order Sphingomonadales; family Emcibacteraceae; genus Pseudemcibacter. The sequence continues at coordinate 38,106 of JACKKT010000002.1, forward strand.
ACTCTTAACCCGGTTGCACCATAGCTTTCAGCGAGCTTTACAAAATCCGGTAAGGATGCCGTATAACTGTTTGAATATCGACCATCATGGTTCAAGTCCTGCCACTGGCGCACCATACCCATATATTCATTATTCAGGATGAATATCTTAACTGGTAAATTATATTGCATTGCTGTGGACAGTTCCTGAATATTCATCTGGATCGATGCTTCGCCAGCCACATCAATCACAAGTGATGTGGGATGAGCTATCTGAACACCAATTGCCGCCGGGAACCCGTAACCCATGGTGCCAAGGCCACCGGAAGTCATCCAGCGGTTTGGTTCGTTAAATTCCAGATACTGGGCTGCCCACATTTGATGCTGGCCAACTTCGGTCGTATAATAAACGTCCATGTCTTTGGTAATTGCCTGAAGTCGCTCAACCGCATATTGCGGCATGATCACATCATCGCGATTTTCATAATCAAGACATTGACGGCTACGGTTTTCATTAATTTCTTTCCACCATTTGGCCAAGGCTTCCTGATCAAGCTTATGCCGCCCTTTTTTCCAGAGCTTTATAAACACATCAAGAACCTGTGCAACGTCACCAACAACCGGAACATCGACATGGATGATTTTATTGATTGAAGAGCGGTCAATATCAATATGTATCTTCTTTGACTTTGGCGAAAATGCATCAATTCGACCTGTAATCCGGTCATCAAATCGCGCACCAACGCAAACCATTACATCACAATCATGCATGGCAATATTCGCTTCATAAGTTCCATGCATTCCCAGCATGCCCAGAAACTGATCATCATTTGCAGGATAGGCACCAAGCCCCATCAGTGTGCTGGTGATTGGTGCACCTGTCAATTTTACCAATTTACGAAGTAGCTTAGACGCATTAGGCCCAGAATTAATAACACCACCACCTGTATAAAAAATCGGTTTCTTCGCCGTCGCAAGCAAATCAACAGCTTTTTGAATAGCATCCGAATTTCCTTTTAACGCCGGACGGTAGCTTCTATGTTCTATTGGTCCTGAATGCTGTTTTTCACTGGTTAGGATCTGAACATCCTTTGGAATGTCAACAACAACTGGTCCCGGGCGACCTGTCGTCGCCACATGAAAAGCTTCATGGATAACTTCTGAGACCTTATCAGTTTTTCGAACAAGATAATTATGTTTTGTGCAATGTCGTGTAATTCCAACCGTATCAGATTCCTGAAAAGCATCAGAACCGATTAGAGAAACTGGCACCTGCCCAGTCAGGCAAACAATAGGAATGCTGTCGAGCATGGCATCGGCAAGTCCGGTGATTGCATTAGTTGCCCCAGGACCGGATGTCACCAAAACGACCCCCGGCTTTCCCGTTGAACGCGCGTATCCCTCGGCCGCGTGAACAGCGGCCTGTTCATGGCGAACCAGAATATGCTTTATCTTCTTATGTTCATGAAGAACATCATAAATCGGCAGCACAGCACCACCGGGATATCCGAAGATAACCTCCACCCCCAAATCCTCTAGGGATTTGATGATGATTTCAGCGCCGCTAATTGCTCTCGAAGACATAACTCTGGCCTTTCCTAGTTTTTAAACCGATTAATTTCGGTGTTTTCCATTCACAAAGCATGATTTAAATCTGGATTAAAGGATAGGTTTATAAAGACTTCTGCCCTTAATCACAAACAAAAATATGCATTATTATATTTTCAAAATTTAAGTCAACTTAACGTTATAAAATTATCAAGTCAACCAATTTATTGAAATATAATTACAAAAAAATAAATTTTTCTTTAATAAAATTACAAATTATGTTTTTCCCAGTCAGAAAACTGGTTTCTGAACCAGGTCATCTGACGTTTAGCGAACTGTCTCGTTGCGGTCTGGGCAAGCGTTACTGCCTGCTCACGGGTGGACTTTCCTGCAATAAAATCAATAAGTTGTGGTACACCTAGAGATTTCATCACTGGTAAATTTGCATCATATCCCAACAGCAATAATCTTTTCACTTCTTCTATTGCCTGCCCTTCTTCAATCATTTTCTTAAATCTTAGGTCACAACGCGCATAAAGATCTGCCCGGTCTCTTTCAATAACAAATTTCTCAATTTGAAACTCTTCATCTGCCAGACCTCCGAATTCAGGTTCCTGCTGCCATGCGGCAAGACTTCGTCCGGTTGATAATACAACTTCCAGGGCACGGGCAATGCGTTGGCTGTCATTTGGGGCCAGACGGCTTGCCATTTCAGGATCGATTTTCAATAATTTATTATGGGAAGCTTCAGCACCAAACTCATTCACCTCAGCTCTAACCTGCTTTCTAATGACAGGATCAATTTCCGGCACTTTTGAAAGTCCATTGACCAACGCTTTCAGATAAAGCCCCGTACCACCCACTATTATCGGGACCCTGCCCCTGCAATGCACATCATCAATGACGCCACGGGCAAGATCGCGCCACCGTTCGGCCGAACATGGGTCATCCCCTTTTAGATACCGGTAAAGATGATGCGGCACCGCATTAAGTTCATCAGTGTTTGGACAGGCGGTTAAAATATCAAGTTCCCGATAAATCTGCATACTGTCGGCATTGATGATTTCTCCACCCTGTTCTTTCGCCCATTTAAGGGCAAGCGATGATTTGCCGCTGGCGGTTGCACCGCCCAGAATGATAATTTTGTTGTTACTCAAAATACCGGTTCCCTATTTCTTATCAATACTGTAGATATACCAGCTGACCAAAAAAATTCTACAGGCATTATCAATGACACAGGTTCTGACACTTATTTCAAACGCCAAACAGGCCGCTATTACAGATGAAATAAGGGATAAGTATGCAAAATTACTTAAAGCCAGTCATACTAGCTGGCTCAATAATAATATTGCCCTTGATATTTTCTTTAATAAAGAGGTTGAGACCGGTCTAATTGATATGCTGAAAAAAGAAAATTTTGATTTCGCCATTCAGGACCCTATAACCCGACGGAAAATGCTGCTGCTTGCTGATATGGATAGTACAATTATCGAGGTTGAGTGTATTGACGAACTTGCCGATTTTCTGGGTATAAGAAACGAAGTATCCCACATTACAGAAGCCGCAATGCGCGGAGAAATAGACTTTAAGGGAGCCCTAAGAGAGCGGGTTTCCCTACTTGCCGGATTAAAAGTCAGTGATCTTGATACGGTCTTCACTGAACGGGTAACCTTAACACCAGGGGCGGCATCTCTGGTTAAAACCATGAATGCAAATGGTGCCAATACAGTGCTTGTTTCTGGCGGCTTCACTTACTTTACAGGGCGTGTTTCCGAACTTACCGGCTTTAAAGTAAACCGTGCAAATATATTGCTCCATGAGAATGGTGAGCTAACCGGAAAAGTTGGTGAGCCAATTGTCGATTCAGATACAAAAATCAATACCTTAGAAGAATTTAAGGAAAAAGATAATCTTGAGGATTTTGAAACCATTGCCGTAGGGGACGGCGCCAACGATATCCCAATGTTACAGGGCGCGGGACTTGGGGTAGGATACCGGCCGTTTCCTGCAACGGCAAAGGCAGCAGATGTTGTTATCAATCACGCCGATCTGACGGCACTGCTTTATTTACAGGGTTATGCAATAAGTGATTTTGTAGACGAGTGACAATATGATACACTCCCATTCAATTATAGGGAGCTTAAAAAATGAAAATATTCAGTATAAAATCTGTCATTCTGTCATTATTAATCACGACACCTGCGATTGCGCAGAAAGCTGAACTTGATAAACTTGTTTTGCCGGATGGCTTTTCGATTGAGATTTATGCAAATGTCGGAAACGCACGCCAAATGTCACTTGGAGATGACGGCACAGTTTATGTCGGCAGCCGTGGCGATGCCGGTGGCAGAATATATGCGATTCCGGATGCAAATGGTGATGGCAAAGCCGATGAAGTTATAGCAATTACTGGAGGGTTAAAGTCCCCGTCAGGACTTACTTATCATAATGGCGATCTTTATATCGGAGCCATAAGCCGAATTTACCGCATTAAGGATATTTCCAATAATTTCAGAAATAAACCAAAGCCGGAAGTGCTCACCGCAGGCCTGCCGGATAAAACCCACCATGGCTGGAAATTTCTGGAATTTGGTCCGGACGGACTACTCTATATTCCTATTGGCGCGCCATGCAATATTTGTGAACCCGAAGCAGTATTTGCCTCCATCAACACCATGGATGTAAATAACCCGGAAGCTGGAATTACCCAATATGCCAATGGCATCAGAAATACTGTTGGGTTTGACTGGGACCCGATTAGCGGTGATCTGTGGTTTACGGATAATGGTGGGGATGGCCTTGGCGATGAAATGCCCGCTGATGAGCTAAATCATGCATCTAAAAAAGGCCTTAATTTTGGCTATCCTTATATTCATCAGGGCGATACACCGGATCCTGAATTTGGAAAAGGCAAAAACCCGGCTGACTTTACACCGCCGGCACAAAAGCTTGCTCCACATGCAGGTGCTATTGGTATGGCCTTTTATAAGGGGGATATGTTCCCTGAAAATTATAAAAATAACATTATAATTGCAGAGCACGGCTCATGGAACCGAACCGCTGCTGCAGGACATACTGGTCATCGACTAACATTGGTCACAATAAAAGACGGGAAAGCTATAAAATATGAACCTTTTATTACTGGGTTTCTACAAAATAACAAAGCATGGGGCCGCCCGACAGATGTTCTTGAGCTAAATGACGGAAGTTTGCTGATCGCTGACGATAAGGCAGATGCCATTTATAAAGTAACGTATAAAAAATAAGGGAGTAAAACATAATTTTGAGTACAGGGGAATATTAAACTTTTAGTAACCTGCATATGTAAAAATGACTAAAAACAAAGGATTACACAATGAAAAAATTACTTATCACTACATCAATTATAACAGGGTTTTTGCTTCCTCTGCATAGCGCTTTCGCTCAAGGTCATTCTACCGACGGATTGTATGTTGGACTAGATGGCTCATACGATCAGCTTAAAGATAATATTCTGGCAACACCTGAGAATATCTATAGTGCTGATGGCGCCGACATTGGTATTTTTGCTGGCTACAGACAATCACAAGACCAATTTACTGTAGCGGCAGAAGTCCGGTATGGTTATAGCTTTGCTTCTAGAAAAACCTCTGTGGCGCCAATAGACGGCTTTGCCCTGACCCATGAATTCGGTGCAGCCGTATTGCCTGGCTTCTGGCTTCATGATCAATTTCTGGTTTATGGGCGTCTGGGCTATACTAGAGCAACACTGGTTGACACAATTAGCGGCGTAGAATTCACAAATACTGACGGCGCCGTTGAATATGGAGGCGGTGTAGAATTTTTCCCTGTCAACAATGTTTCTATACGTTTTGAATATACCAGGGCCACATTCGAAGGCCAGCCTACTATTACTTATAACAGTATTCTTTATGATGACTGGAAAGTCAGAAGAAACCGCTTCCGGGCGGCGATTACAACAGCGTTTTAAATAGAACCAATTTAAAAAGCCGGTAGTAGTGCCGGCTTTTTTTATAATATTTATGAATTATTACTTCAGTGATTTTATATAATTATACATAGTATCAGCATCCGATACTTCAAAAGGGTCAGTTGGACAATTATCGCTATAACCCGGTTCAGCAAATAATTTAACAATTTCGCCGTCATCGACCAGCATTGAATAACGCCAGCTGCGCATTCCAAAACCAAGATTCTCCTTATTCACGAGCATTCCCATCTTGCGGGTAAATTCGCCGTTCCCATCAGGTAACAGAAATACATTTTTTGCTTTCTGACTTAATCCCCACTGATACATGACAAACGCATCATTAACAGAAATACAAACGATTTTATCAATACCTAGTGCTTTAAATTCGTCATATAGCTCTTCGTATCTGGGAAGATGGCTGGTTGAACAAGTCGGAGTAAAGGCGCCTGGCAATGAAAATACAATGACTTTTTTACCGCTAAAAATTTCATGGCTGCTTAAATCCTTCCACTCAAACGGGTTTGGACCCCCAAGTGCATCATTTCTCACTCTGGTCTTAAAAATAACTTCTGGAACATGTGTCATATCTAATTCCTTTAAATTAAAATTTTTCATATAGTTACTTAATACATTGGATAAGTTCCAAAGTAAGATCAAATTTGACCTATGTCCACCAAAAGAATTTTTCTTGCCAGACGTATAATATATATTACATATAAACCAACAAGATTTGAAATCTTTTCAGAACGAAAGAGGATAAAAAATGACAAATAACTTAACCCGCCGTGATTGGCTAATAGGCGGATCTGCACTTGCCGGTACTATGCTGGTTTCAAAAATGGCGGCGGCACAAACTGTCCCAGCTGCTAATTTGAATCCGACACCGGAAAACCCTATCCGTGCCGGGTTTAACGAGAATGTCTATGGTCATTCCCTGAAAGCAAAAAAAGTGATGGTGAAGGCTGCTGAGACAGCCCATCTTTATGATTTTTTCGGCCAGCGTGTTTTAAATAAAGTTATTTCAGAAATGGAAAATCTGCCCGGTGATCATATTGCTATTGAAAATGGATCAACCCCTTTTCTTGAAAAAGCTGCCTTTGCCTGCGCAATTAAACAGGGAAAAGTACTCACCTCAAACCCCACATATTCCAGCACTCCCGGCACAGCAAAACAGCTTGGTCTTGAAGTTATAGCCGTTCCAGTTGATGAAGATATGGGCATTGATTTGGAAGCAATGCGCGCCGCAATGACAGATGAAGTCAAGTTGGTTTATCTATGCAACCCTAACAACCCTATCCCGAGTATCATTGAGAAAAATGCCCTTCGCGAATTTTGTATTGAAATGTCAAAACGGGCTTTGGTCCTTATTGATGAAGCTTACTACGAATATGTAGATAATCCTGACTTTGCATCCATGAAAGACCTGGTCACAGATTATCCTAATATCATTATCTGTAGAACAGCTTCCAAAATTCATGGATTTGCAGGTGTACGTATCGGATTTGCTTTTGCCCATCCGGATACTTTACGTCTTATTACTGGTCCTTTTAACTTGTCGCTAAGTAATGTTGCCGTTGCCGGTGCAATTGAAAGCTATCAGGATATTGAATATCAGAATTTCATTAAACAGAAAAACCGTGAATCCATGGATATTCTTGAAAATATGTTTGAGGAACTTGGAGTGAGGTATGTTAAATCCAACTCAAACTTTGCCTTTTTCGATGCGGGCCGTCCCTCAACAGAAGTGGCTGAAGCTCTAAAAGAGCGCGGTATTTTAAGCGGTCGCCCATTCCCTCCCTTTACGAACTGGGTACGGATGAGCACTGTAAAACCCGAAGAAATGCAATATGTTGTTGATGTCTATAAGCAATTATTTGCCTAAAAAAGCACATCCATAGATCATTTTCTTGAATGGCCGGATATTGATCCGGCCATTTTTTTAAAGCACTAATTTGTCTTGGACTTTAATTCACAATTGTGATTATATGTTACAATATAGCAATAAACAAAATATAGCCAATATTGAAAGACAAAACCATGACCACCAACCTTACACGTCGCCAATGGCTTGCAGGGACTACTACAGCGGCCGCAAGTAGCCTGTTACTTTCTGGTGTAAAAGCATCAGCACAGACATTTATGGCCCCTAATGTAAATCCAACGGCCGAAAATCCAATTCGTGCCCATCTTAATGAAAATACATATGGTCAGTCCCTGAAAGCGCGAAAAGCTATCGCTGACGCAGCCGATGATGCCCATAAATATGCGTTTGAGGATATTTTCAAACTTATTGGATTGATGGCAAAACTGCAGGATATCCCAAAAGAATATGTTGGCATTGGTGCCGGGTCCACCGAGTTTCTGGAAAAAGCAGCCGTTTTTAATGCTCTTGATGGTGGCGACTTACTTCTACCGACACCTACTTATGGTGATATTGGCCGCTTCAGTCGGGCGCTTGGCTCCAATCTTATTGAGGTCCCGGTGGGCGATGATATGGCAATCAATCTGGAAGCCATGCGAAGGGCGATGACAAAAAATGTTAAGCTTATTTATCTATGTAATCCAAATAACCCGATCCCGACAATCATAGAAAAAAATGCGCTAAAAGAATTTTGCAATGAATTTTCACCGCAGGCAACAATTCTGATTGATGAAGCCTATTTTGAATATGTTGATAATCCGAATTACGAAAGCATGATCGGCCTGGTAAAAGAAAATAAAAATATTATTGTCACCAGAACGGCCTCAAAGATACATGCCTTTGCCGGCACACGAATTGGAGTTTGTTTTGCCCATCCCGATATTATTAAGCGCATGTTTTCGCTTTTTGCCAATACATTAAACCTGTCTGCAATGCGTGGTGCATATGCAAGTTATCAGGATTTTGAGTATCAGAATTTCCTGAAGCAGAAAAATAAGGAATGTCAAAAAATTATTTATAAAATGCTGGATGACATGGGACTTGAATATAAGGAAAGCAATGCAAACTTCCTGTTTTTCAACGCCGGACGACCATCAAGTGAAGTCGCGGAGACCATGAAAAAACACCATATCTTAACTGGACGCGAATTTAAGCCATTTACCAATTGGGTTCGCTTAAGTCTTTCAAAACCGGAAGAGATGCAATTATTCGCCGATATTTATAAACGTGAATTTGGATAATAAAATCATCAGGGAGGAAAAAATGAAATATAATTTAACAAGACGTGAATGGCTGGTTGGCAGTAGCGCTATCGCCGGTGGTTTAATGCTGGGCGGTGCCGTATCAGCACAGGAAATGGCCCAGATGATGAATATGGGGGCACCGATTAGCAAGGATAACCCCATCCGAATGACCAATAATGAAAATCCTTATGGGATTAGCCCAAAAGTCATGAAGGTTATTATTGAGGCCTACAAATTGGCGCATACATATAATTTTACTACGGGTAGAAAACTGATCAAGGTTATTTCTGACATCGAAAATATTCCGGAAAATACAATTGCGGTTGGTGCGGGTTCCACTGAATATCTTATGGCTGCCGGGGCTCTTTGTGGCATCGCCGGTGGTGATCTGATCGCCGCTTACCCGACCTATGCCAGCATCACCAGAACGGCTCAGAATTTTGGTGCCAAACTGATATCTGTTCCTGTAGGCGGCGACATGAGCATTGATCTTGATGCAATGCGAAAAGCAGTTACGAATAACACCAAATGTATTTATCTTTGCAACCCCAACAATCCGATCCCAAGCATCATTGAAAAAAATGCACTTGAACAATTCTGTCTGGAAATGTCGAAAAAAGCGATGATTGTGATTGATGAAGCCTATTATGAATATGCACGCGATCCAAATTATTCAACAATGTCACATCTGGTCAAAGACAATCCGAATATTGTTGTGCTCAGAACAGCTTCAAAAATACATGCTTTTGCCAATGTACGCATCGGTTTTGCCTTTGCCCATCCAGATACATTAAAAGAGCTACTTAAATTTCGCTCAAATACAACTTCTTACCCCGCATTAATGGGTGCCATCACAAGTTATCAGGATAAGGAACACCAAAAATTCATTATAGATAAAAATTATGAATCAATGGATATCCTATATAAAATGTTTGATGATCTTGGAATGCGTTATATAAAATCCAATACAAATTTTGTGTATGCCGATGCAGGACAAGACGCACAAATCGTTCATGACAAATTGCTCGAGTCAGGTATATTAATTGGACGCAAATTTGAACCATTCACAAACTGGATCCGGATCAGTACGGCTAAACCTGAAGAAACGGAATATTTTGTGAAAGTTTATAAAAGGGACTTTGGCTGATTATTAATTATTGAAGGGGAGGAAAATGACAAAACTAACGAGACGTGACTGGCTGAAAGGGACAACAGCCGTAGCAGGTGGGCTTGTGCTTGCAAAAGCAGCGCAGGCACAAAGTGTAACCGTGGAAGGGTATGTTCCCACACCGGACAATCCGATCCGTATGAGTTCAAATGAAAATCCGTATGGTGTAAACCGGGCCGCCCGCAATGCCATGAACAAATCCTATGACGTCGCTCATAAATATGGCAACAGTGGTCAACGGGAACTTATGGAGCTGATCGCCGGGCGGGAAAATATATCAACCAAAAATATGATGATTACGGCGGGGTCTTCAGAAATTCTTCACACGCTCGCCCTTATCACAGGTCTGGAAGGTGGCAGCATACTGGCCCCTAACCCGACATTTGATAATAATTTCATGAAATATGCTGATCGAATGGGCATCAATAAAATCCGCGTTCCTGTTGATGAGAATATGGCCATTGACCTTGATGCTATGCGTAAAGCCATGACAGATGATGTCCGGATTATTTATATTGTTAATCCGAATAATCCCACGCCGACAATATTACATGCGGACGAGCTTAGTGATTTCTGTAAGGAAATGTCAAAAAAATGCTACGTGTTTGTTGATGAAGCCTATTATGAATATGTGGACGATCCCAATTATAAAACCATGATCCCGCTTGCAGTCGAAACAGACAATATGATTGTGACCAGAACCGCTTCCAAAATTCATGGTTTCGCAGGGGTTCGTATTGGTTTTGGCTTTGGCACAACGGCAATGCTTCAAAAAATCAAGGATAAACTGACAGGGTCCGTTAGTACAGTCAGTGTGCATGGTGCACTTGCCAGTTATAAGGATACCGATTATCAGGATTTTGTGATCCGAAAAAATAAGGAATCCCTGGCAATTCTCTATAAGCTTTTTGATAAACATAATCTTCGCTATATCAAATCCAATACAAATTTCACCTATTTTGAAACCGGCATGGAAGCCAGTGAATTTGGTGAACGCATGAAAAAACATGGCATCCAGGTCGGTCGTCCATTTGAACCCTTTACAAAATGGTGTCGGATCAGCACGGCAAAGCCCGAAGATATGGACTATTTTGTAGAAGTTTACGAAAAAGAATTTACCTGAATTATAAACGAGAATAATAAGGAAAAAAATATATGAGAGAATTAACAAGACGCGACTGGCTTAAAGGCACATCTTCACTGGCAGCGGCCAGTCTTGTGTTTGCAACGTCAGCCGCCCAGGGGCAAAGTGTAACGGTTAAGGGATATGTCCCGACAAAGGACAACCCGATCCGCATGAGTTCCAATGAAAACCCCTATGGCATTACCCGCTCTGCCCGAAACGCTATGACCGCTGCTTATGATGTATCGCATCTTTATAGCGGATCCGGTCGCCGCGAATTATCGGAGCTTATTGCCCAAAACGAAGGTATATCCCCTAATAATATTGCTATTGGTTCAGGATCAAAAGAATTTCTGAAGGCTATGGCACTGATCACAAAGCTGGATAATGGCAGCGTCCTGGCTGCAAATCCGACTTATCACGACCTCGTTCGTTATAGCGGTTGGGTGGGCTCTAAAATACATTGGGTTGATGTATCAAAAGATGACATATCCATTGATCTCGATGCTATGCGTGCAGCTTATACCGATGATGTAAAAATCATATATCTTTGCAATCCAAACAACCCGATCCCAACCATTATGCATAAGGATAAACTACGGGAATTTTGCATTGAAATGTCTAAGAAATGCTATGTATTAGTTGATGAAGCCTATCACGAATATGTAACCGACCCCAATTATGAATCCATGGCAAAACTGGCGGCAGAAACCGACAATATGATTGTGACCAGAACCGCATCAAAAGTTCATGGTTTTGCAGGAATTAGAGTTGGTTTTGCTTTTGCCAAACCGGAACTTCTTGACATGATCAATAAACGCATAACGGGTACAGTAAATACAGCCGCAGTACATGGCGCACTTGCCAGTTATAAGGACAAGGAATATATTGATTTTGTTCTTCAAAAAAATAAGGAAGCACTGGACATCCTCTATAGCCTGTTTGAAAAGCATAATGTCAGACATATCAAGGCCAATAGCAATTTTACATTCTTTGAAACCGGTATAAATTTTGACGAGGTTAAACAACGTTTTCTCAATCATGGCATTGATGTCGGAAGACCATTCCCGCCTTTTTTAACCTGGTGTCGGGTCAGCACTGCGAAACCTGAAGACATGAAATATTTTGCTGAGGTTTATGAAAAAGAATTCGTCTAAGTTATTTTTTTCCAATCTAATTTTAAAAAGGTATTCTGAGAAATTGAGAATACCTTTTTTTTACCTTAACGAAAAACGTGACATTTTTAAAAAAACTGATATCGTTAGTTACATTATTTCATAACAATTTAAAATTATAGGGAACACAAAATGTCAAACGAGATATCAAGAAGGGATTGGCTTAAAGGTGGCTCCGCCATGGCCGCCGTTGCAATGGTTATGGGTAGTCGCGCCTATGCACAAAATATGGCTGTGCCGGGCTTCGTCCCGACGCCGGAAAACCCGATCCGACTGGGAACAAATGAGAATCCTTACGGGCTGTCCAAGTCTGCGCAAAAAGGGATCGTTGATGTGTTTAATATTGCGCATCAGTATGGACGCGGGCGGTATATGGACCTGGTCAATGTTCTGTCAAAAATGGAAGGCGTTGACCCAAAAAATATGACATTCTCTGCCGGGTCCGGTGAAATATTAAAAACTCTTGGGCTTATTACTTTTGTCGAAGGCGGCAGTGTATTATCTGCCAATCCGACCTATCATGATCTTATCCGATATGCGGAACGACGAGGTGTCAAAATCAAGCAGGTGCCTGTAACAGACACTATGACGATTGATCTTGACGCTGTCAGAAAAGCCTATACCGACGATGTGGGGATTATTTATCTGGTAAACCCTAACAACCCGCTTCCCACCATCATGGAAAAAAACAAGCTTAAGGAATTCTGCCTCGAGATGTCCAAAAAATGTCTAGTCTTTATTGATGAAGCTTATCATGAGTATGTCGATAACCCGGATTATGAAACCATGGTGCCCCTGGCAACACAAAATGAGAATATTATGGTTGCCAGAACTGCCTCCAAAATTCATGGCTTTGCCGGCGTCCGGCTAGGGATCGCCTATTCTTCTGAAAAATGGATTAGTAAGCTTCGTGAATTTATGACCGGCTCGGTCAGTCAGCTGGCTGTCGCCGGTGCTGCTGCCAGTTATCAGGATATTGAAACACAGAATTTCTGCCGCCGTAAGAATAAGGAAGCGCTTAAGATTACTTATGATCTGTTTGATAAGCACGGTGTGGAATATGTAAAATCGAATGCCAATTTTGTTTTCTATAAAACCGGCCTTGATATTGAAGACGTCAGAAAAAGATATTTAGAAAACGGCATTGTTGTCGCCCGTCCATTCCCGCCTTTCCTTGACTGGTGCCGGGTCAGCATGGGAAAACCTGAGGATATGCAGTATTTTGCAAAAGTGTTTGAAAAAGAATTTGTTTAAAAAATTATAGAAAATTTAGAAAGGCATCGCCTCACCTGGCGGTGCCTTTTTCTATTTAAGTGACAAATTGATAATTTTTGCTATCCTTTCAAAGTTCAACAAAATGAAGGGAAACTAAAATGAAAACTAAAATCACAAGACGGGATTGGCTGATCGGTGGCACTGCCCTTGCCGGAGGTTTAGTTCTGGCCGCAAACGGTCATGCACAGAGCGTAACGATTGAAGGATATGTACCAACGCCGGAAAATCCGATCCGGATGAGTTCAAATGAAAATCCATACGGGGTAAGTAAAGCTGCAAGCATTGCCATGTGCAAAGCCCACAAATACGGACATCTTTATGGCGGCGGCGGCGCGCAGAAACCGCTGACCGAACTTATTGCTGGCATTGAAAAAGTACCCGTTGAAAATGTTATGGTTGCCGGCGGATCAGGTGAAATTCTAAAAACAATCGCCCTCATTGTCGCCATGGAAGGGGGCAAAATTCTTGCACCGCAACCAACCTATGACGATACATTTATGGATTATAGCAACCGTCGTGGCATAGAAAAAATCTGGGTTCCGGTTGCAGATGATTTATCCATTGATCTGGACGCCATGAAAGCGGCTTACACGGATGATGTAAAAATAATCTATCTGTGCAACCCGAATAACCCGATCCCGACAGTTATGCACGGCGAAAAACTAAAGGCATTCGTCAAGGAATTTGCTCCAAAATGTTATGTGTTTGTTGATGAAGCTTATTATGAATATGTCAATGACCCCAATTATCAGACCATGATCCCGCTGGTCACGGAATATCCGAACCTGGTTGTTACCCGTACCGCTTCTAAAATTCATGGTTTTGCCGGTATTCGTATTGGTTTTGGCTTTGGATCACCGGAATTTTTGGACAAAATTAAAAGCCTGATGACCGGATCAATAAACGGCCCGGCCATGTGGGGCGCTATTGAAAGCTATAAGGATAAAGAATATCAACAATTCGTTCTCCGCAAAAATGCTGAAGCATTGCAGGTTCTTTACGATTTTTTTGAAAAACATAATATGCGCTATATTAAGTCCAATGCCAATTTTACATTTTTTGAAACAGGTATCGATTCAAAAGAAGTTTATGACAGGGTTAGAAAACACGGCATTGCCATTGGCCGCCCTTTCCCACCCCTGCTAAAATGGATGCGCATATCCACAGCCAGACCGGAAGATATGGTTTTCTTCACTGAAGTTTACGAAAAAGAATTTTTCAGTTAAAGCAATAAAAAAGGGCGTCCATTATTTATGGACGCCCTTCATAATCACCAGGCACTGAATTAAGCGTGTTCTTTAATCCAGTTTTCAAAATCACCTTTGGATGTGTTGCCGACTTTCATAGCCGCAACTTTTCCGTCCTTAAACATAAGCATTGTCGGAATGCCGCGCACACCGTATTTTGTTGGTGCTTCCGGATTTTCATCAATATTAACTTTGGCAAAAGTAATATCAGCCATATTATTTGAAACTTCCTCAAAAACTGGACCAAATTGTTTACAAGGGCCACACCATTCGGCCCAGAAATCAACAATCACTGGCTTGTCCGATTTCAATACTTCCTGTTCAAATTCAGCGTCATTCACGGCTATAGTGCTCATTCTTTTTCCTTAAAAATATATTTGCTTTGACTAGAACTTAAGAAGACGGGCCGCCAGCGTCAAGGGGCAACATGCCTAAAATTCAATTTTATTTAGCTGTGCTTCGGGAATTTCCATCAATTGACCTATATCTGTCCAGAGCAGCAATGAGCGAACCTTATGATTTGGATAAACATCATTAAGGACAGCGCGGTATGCCGCCATCTGCCGTTGGTATATCATTGGAATATTTTCAGCCGATTTAGGCGGCGGACGGTTGGTTTTATAATCAATGATATAAATTTCACCATCGGTCACGGTCAGCCTGTCAACCTGTCCACTTAAGGAATAATGACCAATCTGCCCAACTATCGGCACTTCCGAGCGGCTATTTTCCCCAAACAGCACTTTAAAGTCCTTATTGTTCAGTATAGCAATGACCTCACTGGTTATTTGTGTAATATCTCCATCTGACAGATCAAGTGCTTTTTGAGATAAGTATCTGATCGCAGCCGCTTCACGCTCACTGTCCGGCAACTGCGGCAGTAATTCCAGAAGTTTATGAATAAGCCGACCGCGATGATAGCGTTTTTTGTCCAGTTTCATGGCTTGCGCACTCATAAGCGGGCTACTTATATTTTCTTCCCCTTCATCCGGTCTTGACGGGCTTAGCGGCCGGCTTGGGACCGGTTCCGCCATTGGTGCGGCAAAGGCCCAATCTGGCAGTTCTGAAAATTCCCGTTTTTCTTCAACTGATTGTATGGGTAATTTTATTGGTGTTTCTTTCCTGTGCTCACGCCTAAGAATATTTTCTCCACCCTGATTGATTTCTTCAGTACCGTCCATATCAAGTAGGGCATTTCGGATCAGATCATACCAGCAATTATCCTTACGGTTACTGTGATGATCGTTTTCCCATCCCGTGACATATAACCGGTCCTCAGCCCGGGTCATGGCAACATATAGCAGTCGTTTATTTTCCGCTTCCACATCCGCCTTGCGCGCTTCATAGGCAATTTTACCTGCCCCGACCCTCGTATCCGCATTTTTTACCCACAACATATTTTTTGAATATTTTTGCTCATACCAGAACAATGTATCTTTTAGATCGGCCGCCTGACAGGTATCCGGCAGAAAGACGATCGGTGCCTGAAGTCCCTTGGCGCCATGAACGGTCATAATCCGTACCATGTCACCGCCCTGCTCCATATCCCGTTTGATTTTAATTTCGCCCTTTTCTATCCAGCTTAAAAATCCCTGCATTGATGAAATATTATTCTGTTCATATTTCATTGCCTGATTTAAAAATTCGTCCACCGGATCGTTTGATTGTTCCCCCAGTCGCGCGATCAGCTTTTCCCTGCCCCGTAGTGGCCCAAGCAGATATGAGAAAAACTCAAACGGCGGATAAAAATCCGCATAATTGGCAAGCTTTTTTAGATATTCGGCTGCAATTGAAAATGATGTCTTTTCCGACTGGAGTTTCAAAAGAGTTGACCAAAGGCTTTCGCCCTTGCCACGTGGGTAAGCGAGATCAAAAAGATCTTCTTCACTCATACCAATAAAGGGGCTTTTCAAAACCGTCGCCAAAGTAAGATCATCGCTTGGCAGCAGGGTAAAATTAGCAACAGCAATCAGATCCATAACCGCCAGCTGATCCGTCAGCACCATCTGATCCAGTCCGGCAACATTGATATTGCGTTTTTTTAAGGCGCGGATCATGAAATGGACAAATTCTTTTCGCTTCTGAACCAGTATTAAAATATCCCCCGGCGTAATGGGTCGCCCTTTTGACTCCAGTATTTCCCCGCTTTCCAGCCAGGTCGCAATTTTATCGGCAATTTTATCGGCCAGTTTTTGTTTTGGATCATGCGCCGGTTTCTGAATTACCGGCGGGGACCAGTTTTCATCTTCTTTCCTTTCTTCCGGTAAAATAGGGTCCCAAATTTCAACGAGCCCTGGTTCATCAACACGGTGCGTGCTATGGCTGATTTCCTGAACATCAAAGGAAATTTCAAAGCGGGTGGCTTCTGCCCTAAAAACATAGTCCACCACTTCAAGAATAGCTGATGTTGAACGGAAGGAAAGGTTCATTGGCACATTATTGAATTTAAGATTTGCTTCCGAGACCTGCTTTTTAAAATAGTCCCTTGACAGGTTAAACTGTTTAGGTTCTGCCTTCTGAAAGGAATAGATCGACTGCTTTACGTCCCCTACAGCAAATATTGTCCGTGGATATTCTTTATAGCCTTCCTCGTCTCGGGTACCGATCCCGGCAAAAAATTCAAGGGCTAGTTTCCGGATTATGTCCCATTGTTCGGGGTTGGTATCCTGCGCTTCATCAATCAGGATATGATCGATCCCTTCATCAAGTTTATAGAGTATCCAGCTGGCGCTGACATTCTTAAAAAGTCCGGCCACTTTCGAAATCAGATCATCATAATCAACCACATTGCGGCTTTTTTTACGGGCATTATAGGTTTTAATAAGCGCATAGCCCATCCGCAATATGGCGCTGGTATTTTCAAAAAGAGTATAGGCCTTTAACCGCTCACTCACGAAGTGTAACCGCTCAGCTTCCTTCATCAGCGTGTCCAAATCATGCGGACACTGATCACTCAGTTTTTTGGTCATAAGCCTTGCCCTGATTTCCCCGCTTTTTGTTAAAAACTCTGCACAATAGTCATAAAAGCTATTTATTCTGTTGGCGTCGTCTTTAATCCATTTAACAATGGTCTCACCACGGGTAATATCAGTCGCTGATCCGGTCATCAGCGTTTTAGCTGCACTGTATAATCCTAGTTCATCAAAATGCCCCGCTTTACAGGCATCTTCGACAATTGTTTCACGGCTTTCCTGTTTTGAAAATTCAAGCAGCTCCTTTAAAGACGTTTCCACCTGTACTAATGATGAAGAATTGCGCCTTAATAATTCTTCTAACCCCGCCCGCTCATTAGTCAGGCTTCTCATTAATGTGCCGAATGTCTCTTCCGCCATCATTGTGGACAGATAACTTAATGTATCTGCTAGTTTTTCATCTTTGCCAGCATCAATTTGCTGCAGCATTTCATCCTGTGAAAACTTAAGCTGTTCGTGGATCGTAATATCATCAAGAAGATCAAAATGGGGGGAAATGTTCGCTTCTATCGGAAAGCGGCCAAGCAGTGACTGACAGAATGAATGTATGGTCTGGATTTTTAATCCGCCCGGTACATCAAGAACACTGGCAAACAGTTTTCTTGCCGACGTCATTTGGTCAACCGTTGGCGGGGTACCCAGCACATCCCTAAGCTCGCTATAAAGGTCCTTATCGGCCATGGATATCCATTTGGACAACTGCCCGTTTACACGGATAGCCATTTCCGCCGCCGCCGTATTGGTATAGGTCAGACAGAGTATTTTATCCGGCCGGCTACCAGCCAGCATAAGCCGCAGCACCCGGTTGGAGAGTACAAATGTTTTACCGGTTCCAGCCGATGCCCCCACCCAGACCGATGATTTAGGATCAGATGCCGCCAATTGTTCTGGTGTTTGCTTTACCATCAGCCATCCCCCCATTCTTTGGTGCGGGCAAGATGGTCAAACTCACCATACCCCTTATCCAGAGGGTTTGGGCTGCTTAGATAAGGGATATGATCGTGATCAAATGTCACAACAAGATTTTTTAACCCTTCATAAGCGGCAATGCTATCATCCATGACATCAATTTTCTTGCTTTCATTAAAAGGCGTGATTTTTCCTGCCTGCTCACCACCCGAAAGTTGCCAGTAGGAAAGCTCAGACACCACTGATGCCGGAAGAAGTGAAAACCCGCCTTTTATGGCAATCGCCGCTTCTAGCGGCAGTTGCGGGGCATATCCCGCCTTTAAAGCCCTGAGTGTTGGTGGCAGACCGGTTTTATAATCAATAATGCTTAAGCTGCCGTCCATAAACTGATCAATCCTGTCGGCCCGTGCCGTAAGCTTAAACGGCCCAGACGGTAAATCAATTATAATTTCCCCTTCCGTTTCCGTCAGCAGCGTTTTCATGGTTTTTCGCCGTTCGGTTTCGGTTTCAATAAACCATTTGGCAATCTGCTTAAACCGCGGCCACCAGAAGGCACGGACCGTCGGCCTGTCGATGGCATCGGCAAAATAATTGCGGGCAATATCGATCAGTTTTTCTTCTGAATCATCTGGCAGGTGATCTTTATAGCTGCTCATAAAATCGGCCAGAATGTCATGAATAATAACCCCTTTATCAATGGCACCCGGGTCCTGATCAAGCTCATCCAATTTTTTCAGTCGCAGAATTTTACTGGCATAAAGGCTGTATGGATCCTGCATCCAAAGCTGGATACGGGTCACGGAAAGCTCCCGTGGTCTCGATGATACCGGTGGCGTCGGTCTTGGCGGGTCAATATTAATGGCTTCATCAGGACGATCAAGTCCCTCGTACCAGTGCAGCCATTTCGCGCTTTCCTCCCTATGATGATCATCGCCAATAAGCGCATGAAGGCGTGATAACCAGCGGGATTTTACCATTGGCGTGCCATCCTGCTTCTCAGCACGGGTAATAACCACATTTTCCGCCGATGCTGTTTGTACAAAGTCGTGGGCGCTAAGACCTATTTTCTGGTCCAGATCAGGAAGACCGAAATCCCGCCTCATCGGCCTGCTCATCCACGGGTCAACCGATGGTTCAGGCGGCCAAACCCCCTCGTTAAGACCGGACAGGATCATCAGATCAGCATGCTGCAGCCTTGCCTCTAGTGGACCCCAAATATTAAGTCGTGGATGCTGACCATATTTTTTTCTGACTGTCACTTTGCTCATGAACTGCTCAAAAAGGGCACTATACTGATCCGCTTTAAAATGACGGAGATAAGGGGCAGCCTCGATCAGTTCTTCAATCAGCTTGGCGGCTTCCTCGCCGGCGTCGCCTTTCCAGAGAACGCTATCGCCACCTACTTCGTTGGTTGCCGCAAGATTTTCAGCCATTTCAATATGTGCTCTTATCATCTCCCCAAAATCGGCATTTTGATCCTGAAATAAATTTGCAAATGGCTCAATTATCCGCCGCAGGTCAAACCACCAGTTGGTCAGATCATCATCAGCGGTACTTTCATGTTTAAAGAGCATTTCAATGCCGTTAATCCCCGGTGCCGGCCTTACACCACGCAGGCAAAAACGCTCAAATTTTCTTACCCTTTCACGAAAATCTCCAATTTTTTTGCCGCCCGCCGAGAATGGGTGTTTCAGCGCACTCATCAGGGGAATTGGGGCTAATCTTTCTGTTACCATTTCTGCACAAAGCCGAAGAAAAATTCCCGGTGCCGTATTAAAAAGCGGGGTTCCGGCACTGTCATCAATTTCAATATCCCATCTTTTTAGCTCCCCCGCCACCTGCCGCGCCAGCATCCGGTCCGGGGTAACCAAAGCCGCCGTTTTGCCGGGCTTTTCAAGCTGCTCCCGCATCATCAGGGCGATAATACCCGCTTCTTCACGGGTACCCGGTGTGACGATCTGGCGGATATTTCCCATGGCGTCCAATGGGGTCCATTTAAGGTCGCGCCACTGATCCGTTGTCTGTGCCGGACGCATAATTTCTCTAAACAGTCGAGTTTTTAAATGGTCATTATCTTCATCATTCCCTGACCAGTTATTGACTTCAATCCTGTCGACACCGATGGCTTCCAGTAGATGTTTCATGGTCGCCTGCGGGTGACTGTCCTCAATCGCATCCCAGCTTTCACCATCAAGGCCCTGATCAACACCTGGCAGGATGACCATCCCCTTTGGCAGCCTTGCAATTACTTCCAAAAGTGCTGATGTTGCCTTTACTGAGCCGGTCGACCCAGCAGCGATGATCGGAAAAGTTGGCGGATTTTCAAGCCACATTTTCCGCAACCTGTCAAGCAGGGTATTACGCCTGAGTGCCATATCCAAATAGCCCGTTTCTGCTAGAACATCCGGCCAGTGCTCGGTCAAAATCTTCAAGAATTTTAATGTTTCCTGCCAATGGATGGCATATTGTTCAGGAACGATTTCTTCAAGATCGGCGAAACTGACCTGTTCGGTCTGGACCTGGTCCAGCAGTTCCCCCAATGCCTGCGCCAGCACTGCGCAACCGGCATTTTCCGGCTTTTCTTCCAGACTTTTATCATACCAGCTATGGATTATATTCATCAGAATCATCTGCCGGATATAGGTCGGGACTGCCGGTTTTATGTCCAAATCGTCATATAATGTCCCTCCGCCCATAATCAACCCATCTTCGTCCACATCGCCGATCGGCTGCATATTAGGAAGTATTGTTGATTTCCCTTCACTATGTCGTAAAAAAGCATCACGAAGAGAGCGCACTGCCCGACGGTTGGGCAGCAAAATCAAAACCTGACTAAGGGACAGTGGATCACTGCCATAGCGGGCAATAACGCCTTCCACAAGAGCATCAACAAACGACAGATGAGCCGGGATATTATATATTTCGGGATTTTTTCCAAGCCGTCTTGGCATCACTCCCCCTTAAGAAGTTGCTCCGTTCGCTTTACGGATTCCGGTGTGCCGACATGATACCATGATCCATCGTGGGTCAAACCAAATAAACGACCTTTTGCTGCAGAATTTCTAAATATTTTTCGAAGGGAAAAAATCTTTTCTTCTATACCGTCAAAACATTCCGGTCGCATTATAAGCACACCACCATAAAAATAATCACTATTAGGATCATCACCGCGGAGTGTCAGGCGGCCATCCTGACCCATATGAAAATCCCCCGGCCCGTCATGACCAAATGCTTCATGGCGCTTTATCAGCAGCATCAGAATATCCATATCATCACGCCAGGCGGTCGCCAGTCTGAGCAACGCATCCTGATTATGATTGGTCCAGAGCATATCGCTATTCAATATAAAAAACGGGTTTTTGCCAAGCAGGGGAAGCGCTTTTTTTACCCCGCCACCGCTATCCAGCAATTCATCACTTTCATCGGACAATGTTACCTTTGGTCGCCAGTCTTTCCGCTTCGCGATAAATTGATCGATTTGCTCAGCAAAATGATGCTTGTTAACCACCGCATTTTTGATGCCAGCCGCCGCCAAGGCATCCAGACTATGGGCGAGTAAAGTTTTTCCGGCAATTTTTATAAGCGGTTTGGGAATATTATCGGTAAGCGGTTTCATTCTTTTGCCAAGACCCGCCGCCAGTATCATAGCATGGTCTGGCCCCAATATCTGTGGATTTAATGGAATACTTCTCTGGTTCGGTACCTCACGATCCATCCAGTTTTTAATATCAACAAGTACTGGGTGTTCAAAACATCGTTCAAGAAGCCCCCACATCCGCGGGATCAGTTTTAAATAGGAATCTTTACCATCCCGCAAAAATAGACGTGCAAATATACCGATGATTTTGGTGTCTCGCTGGGCACCTAATATAGCGTAATGTTCTTTGAACATTTGCTTATCCCTACCAAGCTTATCCGCCATATAATTGACCATTTTTTCTTCTGTATCAGGGTCAACATCCCGTCTCGCGTCCTGCAGCAATGAAACCAA
This sequence comes from Kordiimonadaceae bacterium, assembly GCA_024236295.1. GTDB lineage: Bacteria > Pseudomonadota > Alphaproteobacteria > Sphingomonadales > Emcibacteraceae > Pseudemcibacter. The sequence goes on from JACKKT010000002.1 coordinate 60,627, forward strand.
ATCATATGCAGCATGTCCGATGACGGCATCCTGAAAATCAAGCATGCCGATTTTGCCGTTCTCAAGCACCAGTAGATTTTCTGCGTGATAATCTCTAAGCACCAGGCATTCTTTGGCCCTGCTTACTTTTGCCAGTACATTTTTCCATAAATCTGCATATTCCTGGCGCTTTTTAAAAGAAAGTCTTTTGCCGGTCAGGGCCGGATAATACCAGTCTGAAAACAGAAATATTTCAGTCAGCAGCAAATCCATATCATAATTCTTAAGCTCATATTCTCCTTCACCGTAAGGCAATTTTGATGGCGGCTCAAATTTAGAGATCAGAATCAGTTCATCAACCGCCTTTTTATAAAGGGCAGGTTCCTGTGTTGGGTCCTTTTCCAATACAGTTTTAAACAGGTCGTCTCCAAGATCTTCCAGCAGTAAAAAACCCTGATTTAAATCACTTGCTATTATTTTTGGTGCCGCAAGATCAAGTTCGCATAAATAATTGGCCACAGCCACAAATGGTCGCGTATCCTCAAATTCTGGTGGCGCATCCATCAACACAGCCTTCTGATCTCTCAGCACTACCCTGTCATAGCGCCTGAAGGAAGCATCTCCGGCAAGGGGAGTTACTTCTGCCCCTTCCCATCCAATATCTTTTAAAAACAAACTTATTTTTTCTGATCGCTGCATTTTAAAAATTTAAATCCTTAAGCCTTGACTGCCAATAGTCATTACCTTCAAGGACAATTTTTCTAGCCCCTTTTTTCTCAGTCATTGACAACGTAATTTTAAGATGTCCATCCGGCAGGCTATTCCCCATCCGGTCAGGCCATTCAATCATTGTCACTGCCGTATCGAATCCTTCTTCTATGCCCAACTCATATATTTCATTCATATTTTCAAGACGATATAGATCAATATGCCAGATGGCCGGCGTCACGACATTATCAAGTTCAGGTTCATAAATCTGCACCAGATTAAACGTCGGGCTTGGCACATCTTCATGATAACCAAGTGCGTGGATAATCGCACGGCAGAATTCTGTTTTGCCAGACCCCAGGTCACCATTCAAAGCCAGTATGTCCCCGGTTCTAAGCAGTGTGGCAAGGGAAGCGGCCAGACGACGGCTCGCATTTACATCTTTGAGATAAAAGTCTTTCAGGATCATATAGGCAACTGGTTTATTTCATGAATTGATTCTACTGCTGACAATTCATCAGAAATAGGGAAATTTTTAGGCAGTTTACATGTCATTTCTGTTCCCATTCCAAGATTACTTTCTACCAGTATTTTTCCACCGTGTTTTTCAATAAATATTTTTACCAGCGACAGACCAAGTCCCGTTCCTTTTCCTTTAGGAACATTTGAACCTGTATAGAATTTATCAAAAATATCTTCAAATTCATCATAGCTGATACCGATACCGTCATCCTGTACACTGATATAATAAAAGTCTTCATCCTGCCATGTCTTAACCGCAATATGGCCTGATTCCGGTGTAAATTTAACCGCATTACTCAGCAGATTGGAAATAGAGTGCTGAATGCGCTTTTCGTCGCCATGAACCATAGTCAAGTTTTTGTCGAGTGATACGTCAAGTTGAATGGATTTCTGCTTAATCCGTTCTTCTAATTTGCTGACGACCCCGTGAATGGTTTCATTAACATCAAAATCCGCCGCTTCAATATAAAGTCCACCTGCTTCAATAACGGAAAGGTCAAGAATATCATTAATCAAATCTAGCAGATAATCTGATGCGCTTAAAATATTACGCATATATTGATGTTGTTCATCATTAAGCGGTCCCTGATATTCTTTTTCAAGAAGTTCTGCAAAGCCAAGAACACTATTGAGCGGATTTCTAAGTTCATAAGACATATGTGCTAGAAAGTCAGTTTTTATATTTTGCGCTTCTTCAAGAGCTTCATTATGTTTGCGCAACGAATATTCAACTCTGTAGCTATCTGTAACATCAATAAAGATCACAAGAACTGCACCATCCGGCAGAGGAACGAGTGAGAAGTTGATTACTTTTTCGTTTTTCAGTTTAAACTGTCCGGCAGTTGCTTCTTTCTTAACTTCACCGCCAACGATTAAATTTTTAAATTCCTCAATTGGACCGCTGCTTTCAAATAATTCTGCACAACGATTTAGCACCTCAATTGCATGTGGCTTTGATTGCAGAAAGTCTGATTTAATATCCCAAATATCAATAAACCCGTCATTGAAAAGCTGAAGGCGCCCATCTACACCAAATACAGCTATTCCTTCATGCAAATTATCAAGTGTTTCCCGCTGAACAGCAATCAGTGTATTATATGAACTTTCAAGTGCAAAATAATCTGTGACATCTTCGTAGAATACAAGCATGCCACCAAGTGGATGCTGCTGCATTACAACACGCAGCGTTTTACCGTCTGGCAAATGCATCATTGATTCCACCGGGTCAATGACTTTGGTATAGGCATCAAGCTGCTTTTTCTTCCATTCCGGGAAATTTGCCTGCTCCGGTAATTTACGGGCTTCCCTTAATGATTCAAGAATTTCACCGTAATGCGGATGGCTGAATAACAGACTTTCCGGAAGCCCCCACAGACGAACATAAGCTTTGTTGTAATATTCCAGTCTCATTCTGTTATCAAAAATGGCGACTGCTGAAGAGAACTGGTCCAGTGTTTCAGCATAAGACTCCGTATGATCGGCCAGGCTGCCCCGTGCTTCTTCAAGCTCTGTAATATCCTGCGCATAGCCAAGAATTGCTTCCTTATGATCATCTATTTCATAAGGGATATTATGAAAGTCCATCGAGCGACGCTCACCATTAATAACTACAAAATGGCTTTCAGAACTTGGTTCACCGCGCCGACTTACATTTTCAGCCATACTTCTAATGCTTACACCTAAAGTATTAATGGCTAGTTCAAGATTATTGTTAATGACATTTCTGAAACTGCCGCCATCCACGGCCTCCACGTATGCTTTATTAACCCACTGTAAATTGAGGTCTTCTCCTCTGATCCAGATTGGAAATTTTGCTTTATTTAATGCATTTTCAAGAAGACGGGCCCGATCGCTTCTTTCCTGTGATTCTAGCGTTTGATATCTCTGGATTTTTTCGGCGATGGTATTATCCTTTATCCAAACTACATAGCAATCTTCCATCCCGCTTCCGATTGAGATTTTATTGCCTGAAATAAGCAAATGCATATTAAACTGATTGAGATCGACTGATTGTGAGAATTCGGTTCCTTCCGATAACAGATTGTTCAAATTAGCATCAAAACGTGCCTGATCCAGCAGCGAAAACCTCGATTTAAGATCATCAAGATTTTCTGGTATAGTCTCGTCTTCAAAGCGGATATCAATTGTCGAGCTTATAAGCAATTCTTTATTACTGCCCCAAAGAAGGAAGCTGTCTTGACGCTGGGAGATGATTTTTTTCAAATAATCTTCTTTGATCATCGTCCTGTTAAGCGCCTTTGAAATCTTTAAGCGCTGGAAAATTAACCAAAAAATTAGGGAAAGTGACAAAATAAAAAACAAGGTCAAAGCAATAATAAACTGATTATTTTGTTCTGAACCGAAATCTATACCGGCAAATATATCCGCATTGGCATAAGTATTAGAAATACCAAATGCCAATAATGCCGAAATAAAAACATTAATGTACAATCTAAGGCGAATTGTTAAAGGTCCCTTCACGGATATTAATCAAGTACTTAACCAGTCAATAAAATAACCAGTTTAATAGCAAAAGAAAAGCCCGTTCATAAATGATTAACCATGAACGGGCTTTAAATTTTGCAATAAAGTTTACTAGTATCGATAATGGTCAGGCTTAAATGGACCTTCCTGATTAACTCCAATATAATCCGCTTGTTGTTTATTTAGTTTTGTAAGATTTACTCCCAGCCTTGCAAGATGAAGTGATGCTACTTTTTCATCAAGATGTTTTGGCAGAACATATACTTTATTTTTATAATCTGCTGTGTTGTTATAGAGTTCTATCTGAGCAAGAACCTGATTGGTAAAAGACGCGCTCATTACAAAACTTGGGTGTCCGGTTGCGCAGCCTAGATTAACCAGGCGACCTTTCGCCAGTACAATCAGACGCTTGCCGTCTGGGAAGATAACTTCATCCACCTGTGGTTTCACTTCTTCCCATTTATAATTAGAAAGAGCCGCAATCTGAATTTCAGAATCAAAATGTCCAATATTACAGACAATGGCCCGGTCTTTCATTTTTCTCATATGATCTATCGTGATCACATCGAAATTCCCGGTACAGGTAACAAATATATCACCCCGTGTTGAGGCATCATCCATAGTGACCACTTCATAACCTTCCATAGCTGCCTGTAAAGCACAGATCGGATCAATTTCAGTGACCAGAACGCGGGCACCTTGACTTCTTAATGAAGCAGCAGACCCCTTACCCACATCACCAAAACCCGCAACGACACACACTTTACCGGCAACCATAACATCGGTTGCACGTTTTATGCCATCTACAAGACTTTCACGGCATCCATAAAGATTATCAAATTTTGATTTGGTTACACTGTCATTCACATTAATAGCAGGGACAGTCAGTCTGCCTTCTTTTTCCATCTGATAAAGCCGTAGCACACCAGTTGTTGTTTCTTCGGAAATTCCTCTGATATCATCCAGGAGTTCAGGAAAATCCTTATATACCATAGCCGTCAGATCACCACCATCGTCAAGAATCATATTAGGACGCCAGCCATTGGGGCCAACAATCGTTTCACGAATACACCAGTTAAATTCATCTTCATCCATCCCTTTCCAGGCAAAAACAGGAATTTTTGCCGCAGCCATAGCCGCTGCCGCATGGTCCTGAGTGGAGAAAATATTACAGGATGACCAGCGCACCTCAGCACCAAGCGCGATAAGTGTTTCCATCAAAACGGCAGTTTGAATTGTCATATGCAAACAACCTGCTATTCTCGCCCCTTTCAAGGGTTTTGATTTACCAAATTCTTCTCGCAGTGCCATAAGGCCCGGCATTTCTGTTTCTGCAATATCAATTTCACGACGGCCCCAGCCTGCCCCTGAAATATCCTTGACTTTATAGTCTGTGAAGTCTGTCATTGGAATGAAGTCCTTTTATATATTCTTAATTTAATGATCATTAAAATTACTAATCCTATACCCGCCTTAATATAAAATGGCAAGCATAAAGAAATCTTTATATATCTATATATTGAAAAAATATTTAACAGTTAATCAAGAATGGTTTAGCTGACTTCACCGAATTTATCACCAACCAGCTTTTCAATAGCATCAATAAGTTGGTCTTTTTCCGGTCCTTCGACAAGAATGGTAATTTCCTCACCGATTCCGGCAGCCAGCATCATAAGTCCCATGATTGACGTACCACAAACGGACACACCATCTTTTGATACGGTGACTGTTGCATCATATTCACTGGCCAAACCAACAAATTTAGCAGAAGCACGAGCATGCAAGCCCCGTTCATTGCAGATTTTTATTTTTCGGCTGAAACCATTTTCATCGGCGCTCATTCCTGACCACCGGATAAAACATGTGAGGCAATATTAATATATTTACGCCCAGATTCCTGTGCAGCGGTGACCGCTTCTTCCATTGTGCATGGTGTTGAGCGTACACTTGCAAGCTTTATCAGCATAGGAAGATTAATGCCTGCTATCACCTCTGCTTTGCTGCTGTCCATAACCGAAATAGCAAGATTTGAGGGTGTGCCACCAAACATATCTGTAAGGATTATTACACCGTTTCCTTCTTCAACTTCAGTTACTGCATCAAGAATATCCTGGCGCCGTTGTTCCATATCATCATCCGGCCCAATTGAAATTGCCTTTAGCGCAGATTGAGGGCCAACAACATGTTCCATCGCCGCGATGAATTCCTCTGCCAACCTTCCATGGGTAACAACTACCATTCCAATCATATTTTAACCTTCTTTATTAGTCCTGAACTTATAGTATAATCCGTCTTTAGAAAGAGGACAATTCTCTTTTATAAAGAAAGCTCACGATGGTGAATGTTGACTTTATAATTTTTTTCTTTCAATAAAGCGCCAAGTTTTTCAGCAATGAATACTGATCTGTGCTTGCCACCAGTACACCCAAATGAAATTGTCAAATAAGATTTCCCTTCTTTTTTATATTCAGGAAGAAGTGTAAGAATAAGCGAAGAAATTTTATCCCAACTGCTGTTAAAAACAGGGTCCCGCATTATATACTCACCAACGCCCTCTTCACGGCCAGTTTTGGCTTTAAGATTTTCATCATAATGAGGGTTTCTTAAAAATCTGACATCAAAGACCAGATCTGCATCACGCGGCAATCCTTTTGGATAGGCAAATGAACTTACAGAAATACTTAGCCCCTTATCCTGACCCCTTTCAAAATGTTGTGAGAGCACACGCCTGAGATCGTGAATACTAAATTCAGATGTATCAAAAATATAATCACTTTGTGCTTTGATGACTTCCATCATTTGACGTTCACGGGCAATACCATCACTTACAGGTCTATCCTTTGCAAGCGGGTGCCGCCTTCGGGTCTCAGAAAACCGGGCAGATAAAACCTCATCCCCACTATCAAAATAAAGAATTTTGATGGAAATTCTTTCCTGTTCCTTAATTCGTGAAAGCACCTTAACAATATTTTCCGGCTGAAAATTTCTTGTTCTAGCGTCTACCCCAATTGCCAACGCCGGATTAATATGATCCGGATCATTTTTCATTGCCAAATCAATAAGACTAGGCAGCAAATTAATAGGAAGATTATCAATTGCCTCATATTCGAGATCTTCCAGAACTGATAGGGCCGTTGACTTACCTGCTCCCGACATACCCGTAATCAACAACAGATTTAAAATATTACTTTTTTTTCTCATCTCATTCATAATTTTAACATTAACCTGATTTTTGCTACTGCAGAACCTGAAAAAGCATCAATTTTATAAAGTGGAATTTTTGCGCCATCCAATTCATAAAATAAGGCTTTTGGGAGCCGTTCAATTTCCTTTTCCGGCGTCAGCTCCAATGCCAAATCCAATTTTGCCGACTTTTTATACCCCAATTTAATAAGTCCGACACCACGCACCTCTATCATACCCGCTATGTTCGGTGCCGGATGCGCAAATAGAATGCCAGCATCTTCATCCACATTAACATAATCATCTGATACCAGCCTGGCTCCACTGTCAATTAGCCGCAAAGCCAGATCAGATTTTCCCGATCCTGAAGGCCCAAAAATTATTATACCTTTTCCTTCAAACTCGACGCAGGATGCATGGAGAAGTGTCACAGTCGTAATCCTTAGTTATCTGCAAGTGGTAATAATACAACGAAGCGCGCACCAATAATATTCTTTTCATCATCCTTTCTATTTTCAGCATATATCTCTCCACCATGAGCCTCAACCACCTGTTTACAAATATTGAGACCGAGACCGGAATGTTTGCCAAAAGCCTCTCCTTTGGGGCGCTCGGAATAAAAGCGATCAAAAATATTTTCCAGTTTGTCTTCCGGTATGCCTATTCCCTCGTCCTCAACCAGAATTTCAACCATATTATTACGCCGTTTCATTCTAATCCATATATTACCGTCTTTGTGGGAAAAAGAGATCGCATTATCCACCAGATTTCGAATCACCTGCCCTAGCTGCCCTTCTAACCCCCGCACAAAATAAGGGGCGGAATTTCCGTCACGAAGTTTAAATCGGCGTTGCTTTATATCCAGATGAAGATGCGGCAGATTATCTTTTTGCGTGGTCAGATAAATATCTATCATAGTTTCAAGCAGTGCTGTCATATTGACCTGCTGCATCATTGAATGGGACATTTCCGCATCAAGCCGTGATACATCTGAAATATCCGTGATCAACCGGTCCAGCCTTTTTACGTCATCGCTGATAATGGCCCTTAGCTTCTGCCTGTTTTCTTCAGTTTTAGCATATTCCATGGTCTCAATAGCACTACGCATACTGGTTAGGGGGTTTTTAAGCTCATGGGCAACATCGGCCGCAAAACTGGCAACCGCATCTATCTGCTTGGCTAGTATTTCTGTCATATCTTTTAGTGATCTTGAAAGGTCACCAATCTCATCATTCCTGGAAGATAGATCGGGAATATTTGACTTCTCTCCAAGACTGATATTATCCGCCGAATGGGCCAATTTTAAAATTGGTCGTACAATTGTTTTGGCAAGGAACAATGACAAAAGAAGTGTAATAAGCAGTGACACGCAAAAAATCTGAATGATAGTAAGACGAACGTCTTGAACCGCCGCATATATATCACCGGTATCGGTTGATAACATTAATGCGCCCAATACTCGCCGGAAGCGCTGTACAGGAACGGCAACAGTTATTATATCCCTTTGATCATCAAGACGTCTGACCCGACTACTAACTTCACCGGCAAGTGCCGTCAAAACTTCCGGATAGTCAGTCGCCATTTCATCTTCTAACTCATGATAAATTTCAAGATTTTCACGATTATTCTGGATTTTATCCAGAATGATTGAAACTTCCCTATTTATAATCTCCCAAAAATCACCAATGCCTAGCTTTTTTGGCATGGTATTTTCAACGACAACATTATTAATATTCAGATCACGGCTATCTATCATCAATTCGTTATTTATAGCAAAATATCGGGTGCGAAGTTTTGTGATATTGACCAGCCGAACCAGGATATTCCTTGCAGGTTCTATCAGAAGTTCGGTGGTATCCGGATCATCTGTAGCCGTCTCGCCCAGAGCACCTGCCATAAATTCTGCATCTTTTATTAATTCATCAATTCGCGATTGCATCAGGGTATTCTGGACCTGATCAACATATAGAACACCGCCACCAAGAAATAAAAGCGCAATAAGATTAACCGCCAGAATACGGATTGTTAGCGGTGAAATTAATCTTCTTGTTCTATTAATTTTATATTTATTAGCTCTCACTATACCTATATCCGACACCATAAAGTGTCTCTATCCCATCGAACGTATCATCGACTTTTCGGAATTTTTTTCTCAGGCGTTTAATATGACTATCAATCGTTCGATCATCTACATAGATATCATCATTATAAGCAACATCCATAAGCTGATCCCTGCTTTTTACATGTCCCGGATGTTGAACAAGTGCCTGCAGGATAAGAAATTCAGTAACGGTAAGCTTAACATCTTTCCCATCCCAGTCACAAATATGCCGGACAGGATCAATTTTCAGACGACCACGGACGATAACCCCTGTTTCATCTTCGTCTTCGGACTTTGCTTTTTTGACTGCATCCATCCGACGCAAAATGGTTTTAATTCGTTCAATTAGGAGACGCTGGGAAAACGGCTTCTTTATATAATCATCAGCTCCCATTTTAAGGCCAAGCATTTCATCAATTTCGTCATCCTTGGACGTCAGAAATATAACAGGCAAATTTTGTTTCTCACGCAAACGACGTAGCAGCTCCATCCCATCCATTCGTGGCATTTTAATATCAAGAACGGCAAGATCTCCCGGATCTTTTGTTATCCCATCGAGTGCGCTGGCACCATCCGTATAGGTACGAACTTTAAAACCCTCACTCTCAAGGGCCATGCTTACGGATGCCAGAATATTCTGATCATCATCGACAAGAGTTATTACTGATGACATCTGGTTATTTTCCTTTCTTGAACGAATCTTAGTATATATTACCATGTTTGATGGCATGAGTTTAAAAAATTGCGTTATAAAAGTGTCATAAATGTGACACTTTTTCCCTTATAAATCAATAGTTTGAAAAATTATCGAAATTTATTTCTCAACTCAGGATAAAATCTTTATTAATTGTAGTCCGAATAAAACAAAATTTATTATTTGAATTATATTAATTCGATGAAGAGGAAGTATTATGAATAACGTGGGGAAATACGTCAGCTCCAATGGCGTAGAAAACCAAAAAATTAAGAGTGACAAAAATATTTACTGGAATTTTGGCACTGAACTTTTATATGAGCATACAATTAAAGCTGGTCTTGGCCATATAACCAAAGGCGGGGCCTTAGTTGTGGAAACCGGACAACACACCGGTCGAAGTGCCAATGATAAGTTTATGGTTGATGAACCCTCATCGCGGGATAATATCTGGTGGGGCAAAGTAAACAAGGCAATAAGTGAAGAAAATTTCAATAAAGTTGAAGCGAAGATCATTGCTTATCTCAATGAGCGAGATCTTTATGTTCAGGACCTTTACGGGGGAACCGATCCCGCACACAGAATTTCTGTAAGAACCATAAGCCCGTCACCATGGCACAGCCTTTTCATCAGAAATTTGCTGGTTAATCCAAAAAATGAAGATCTTAAAGGTTTCAAACCGGATTTTACTATTCTCCATGCACCTGACCTTATTGTCGATCCAAAAGAGGTTGGAACAAATTCCGGCACAGTCGTCACAATTAACATTGCCAGAAAACTTGTTCTGATTGCCGGCACGTCCTATGCCGGAGAAATCAAGAAGTCAGTCTTTTCTATCCTTAACTATCTTTTACCGGAAAAAGGCATTCTGCCAATGCATTGTTCTGCCAATATCGGTAAAGATGGTGATACAGCTATTTTCTTTGGCCTTTCCGGAACAGGAAAAACAACACTTTCCGCTGATCCTGAGCGTCAGCTTATTGGCGATGATGAACATGGCTGGTCAGATAACAGCGTCTTTAACTTTGAGGGCGGCTGCTATGCGAAAGTTATTAATTTAAGCGCGGAAGCGGAACCGGAAATTTATGCAACAACCGCAATGTATGGTACTGTCCTTGAAAATGTGATCTATGACCCTGACACCCGGGAAATTGATCTGAATGATAACAGTCTTGCTGAAAATACGCGTGCCGCATATCCAATTACTTCTATTCCAAACACAACGGAAGGGGCACCCGGTTCTGTCCCCAAAAATGTTATTATGCTGACGGCCGATGCCTTTGGTGTTATGCCGCCGATCGCACGGCTCACCCCGGAACAGGCCATGTATCATTTCCTTTCCGGCTATACAGCGAAAGTCGCCGGCACAGAAAAAGGCTTAAGCAAAGAGCCACAGGCAACCTTTTCAACATGTTTTGGTGCACCTTTTATGCCGCGTCATCCATCCGTTTATGGCAATCTTTTACGTAAAAAAATAGCTGAGGGTGAGGTCACTTGCTGGCTCGTCAATACAGGCTGGACCGGCGGCGTTTATGGTGTCGGCAGCCGAATGCCAATTAAATATACACGCGCCCTGCTTCATGCTGCTCTTGACGGTTCACTAAATAATGGTGAGTTCCGGATTGATCCTAACTTTGGCTTTGAAGTACCATTAAGTTGTCCCGGCGTTGATAAAGCTGTTCTTGATCCAAGGGGAACCTGGGCTGATGCTGCGGCGTATGATAAACAGGCCGCCCATCTGGTCGGATTATTCAGGAAAAATTTCGTTGAGTATGAAGAGCATGTGGACGAAGCAGTAAGATCAGCAGGTCCTATAGCCTAACATCAGAATTAAGAAAGAATATTAAGCCCCTGCAATCATTGCGGGGGCTTTTTTATAAGATTTTCTTATAAAGCGACACATTACCAGTATAGGGAATATCCGGATCAATCGGTGCCGGACGGCTAAGCTGTGAACGATAGCCGTTTTTTTCATACATTCTCACAGCCGGAATATTATTATCGAAAACCAGAAGATGAACTGCATCAAACCCCTTATTTTTAGCCAGAATTTCCGTATCTTCAAGCATAGCTTCCCCAAAACCACATCCTCTGAATTCTGGATCCACCGCAAGGCTATCCAGATAGTAACAGCCTGGAATTGTGTTCGTAAGTTCCTTAAAAACACGGAAATTTTTGGATATTTTTTCCATCTCCTCCGGTGTTCTTTTCCAGGCAACATAAGACATGGAAACAGCCGCCAATTTACCTGATGCTTCTAGAACCCGCATATTTTTATAGGTGTAATAATCTTTGTCACTGGCAATAATCGAAGCACCGACGTCAAAAGGATCTTCTCCATTTATTGTCTGACTGGCCCAATTGGCAAGATCAATGCCATTGGTATTTGGTCCTGATCCGGAATAATTGACCAGTTCGGCAAGTTCTCTTGCATCTTCAAGCCGGGCATCTCTAATGATATGGTTAGGCATCATTTTTTCGAATTAATCCTTGTTTATTCTTCCTAAAAACTGCTAGTTATGCTTTTTTAATGCAAGGATGAATTAATGTCACGACCCAAATCATGGACATTTCCCAAATGGGGCGATTATCACACGGAACGGGACCCGGTTTCAGTGCGTCTTTGTGATTATGACGGCTGTGACAATCCTGGCGATTATCCCGCCCCCAAAGCCCCTGATAGCAAAGATAAGTGGTATTTCTGTCAGTCCCATGTTGCCGAATTCAACAAAAACTGGAATTATTTTGACGGCCTTTCAAGAGAAGAGGCTATGAGGCGCGCACAGGAAGAACTGCGAACCGCCAAAGGGTATAAGGGCAGCAGCGCATATATGGGCAGTGAAACAACTTATGGCAAGGAAGAACGCCGATCAGATGCCCTTGAAATTCTTGATCTTGAAGATGATGCAACAATGGTCGAGATTAAGTCAGCCTATCGTCGTCTGGTAAAACTTTACCACCCGGATACAAATATGGGCGATGCTGAAAGTGCTATTAAATTTCAGCAGATTAAAGCGGCCTATGAAGTCCTGACCGCAAAATAAATAATTTATTCATTACCGATTTATTCCGATAATCTATCAACAAGATCTTCATAACTGATCCGCCAGCTTTCAAATGGCATATCTGCAATATTTGCATTATAAAATTTGCTTAAGGATGTAACTTCGGGGCCAATCCAATCCGGAAGGGCGATGCTGTCATTAGCGTTTACAAGTTCCACTTCTGCAATAATAAGGCCTTTATTAACGCCTTCGAATATATCCAGTTCCCAGGTCACGCCATCAATTTTATATATTTCACGTTTTTTGATAATGGCATAATGACTGATTGATGAAAACAGAATGTCCGCTTCTTCTTTTGAAATTTTAAATTCCAGTTCATTTCGTCCCGGCCCCGATTTTTGGGTTTTGATGCTCAGGATATAATCAGAATCCCGCTCACGAACACGTACAGTATTGCCGTGCTCTCGTGCGATATAACCCTGTCTGATTTTATAAACTCGATCAGGCTCCTGATCCGGCATCCTGCGGATTAAAAATTTTCTTTCAATTTCAACACCTAATGACATTTCTAAAGCTCACTCTCCAAAACATCAAAAAAGCGATCTACATCCGCTTTATCATTATAAATATGCGGGGAAACACGGATGCTATGCCCTCGAATACTGACAAAAATCTTCTTTTCAGCAAGCGCCGATGCTATTTTCGTTGGTACTCCACCCTTAAAATTAATGCCTATTAAATTGGGAGCGCGTTGTTCCTCACTTGCGACATTCAAGCCAATGGCAGTTGCACGCTTTGCAATATAATCAGTCAGGGTTTTTAAATATTCAGCTATATTCTCAACTCCCAAATCCAGTAAATATTTAATGACAGATGCCGCAATTGGCGCATGAATAAAATTGCTTTTTTCCCCCATATCAAAACGGCGGGCACCAGATTCATAGCCATCCTTATAATCAACCAGCCGGGCAAAATCGTGGGCATCCTTACGGCTAATCCAGCTTTCCTCAAGCGGTTTACCATTCTGATTCCGGGGCGCCACATATAAATACCCGAATGAAAACGGTCCAAGCAGCCATTTATATCCCACAACCACCATATAATCCGGATCAACATCTTTAACAGAAAAGGGCATAACCCCCAATGTCTGCGACAGATCAAGCACCAGCGCCGCACCCACCTGTTTCGTTTTTTTACTAACTGAAACCAGATCAATTAATGTTCCATTCGTCCAGTGAGCATTTGCCGTTGCGACAATCGCTGTGTTATTATCGATTGAATTAATCAGAGCTTCGGTCCAGTTTCCATTCTCAGGCCAGTCGACGGTTTCAACGATAGCCCCCTTTTCTTCTGCCAGCACGAGCCATGGATAAATATTTGATGGGAACTGATCAGCGAGCACAATAATTTTCTGCCCCGCTGAAACAGGAATATTTTTTGCAGCAACAGCTATGCCATAGGAAACAGATGGAACAATTGCCATATCATCCGGTTTTGCACCGATCATTTTTGCAGTAAGATTATAAATTTGGTCTGGAAGCTCAAAAAATTCACTTATAGCAATGGACCAGGGCATCATTTTTTTTGCTACAGCGACCTTACCTATTTCAACCGCTTCTTTGGTTAATGGCCCCATGTAGGCGGCATTTAAATAGGTAACGTCAGCCGGTATATCAAATAAATTCTTCTGGCATTTAAGCATTATTATTTCCTGATTAAATTCTTGTGTTCTGCGTTAATTTCAATTCTGTAACCATATCAAATATCTGGGCAATGTCTTTAATATTCTGCTTTATCATTTCAGGATCATTTAGGTTATAACTTCCCCCTTCAAATGCATTTCCATTTCTTTTAATTGCCATATATATTGAGCCATCCTTAAATGCCAGTTGCAACTGCTTAATATTGGGAAGCCGGGAAAATTCAAGAAGTCGCTCCATAAATGTCGGGGTAAGCAAATACCTTGCTTCCACCTGGTCTGTGGAATAAACCTCAAACTCACTTTCAAAAACACTGTCTTCCAGCTTCACCCGTTCACCTAATTTTGTCCAGCCGGTCAGGAAATTACCGATTGCCGTGTGATCTTTGGTAATAATGGTTTGGCCGTTAAAGTTTTTATGAAAATTAAACTGGACCAGAAAACCGTTAAAAACAGTTGTTGTTGACCTTCGGCCTTTGCTATCCCTGCTTACTCTTTTAAGTTTTGCTTCGAACAGCTGAAAATCAACATCTTCTATTTTTCCGGAAATCTGATCTTCCAACGTTTTTTCATCATACCCTGGAATGATCGAGAGATGATCAAATGGTGCAATAACATGTGAAGCAGGTGTCATTAAATATTCAAGACCGATATTATGACAAAGAGCCGGCATTAGCTCCCTTTTTGCCTCTCGTCTTATGACGGCCATTCTGCGGTAAAAAAACATGCAGATGACAAAGGAAAGCCCGACAGCAATTTTAAAAAGTTCCGTCCCACCCTGATCAAGCAATATAAAGAAGACAATAAAGCCGCATATAAATACCGCGCCTAGAAAGGTTTTGAAGGCCCGCTGCCTTTTTGCCTCCAGCTCATCAAGCAAAGGCTTAAAACCGCTCCCGTCAAATGAATGCAGCGTTTGCCGCATATCATCAATTGTCATGTTTTTTAGCCTTTATAGATAATCCGAAGCATCCACCGGTTTGCGCTCTGCTTCATCCACTTCAAAATATGGCATGGCTTTTATGCCCAGCATATTGGCGATCACGCTGCTTGGAAAAATTTCCACCATATTTTTTAGTTCCGTTACTGCTGAATTATAAAAACGCCGCGCAGCAGAAATATGCCCTTCAACCTCTTCATAGGTTTCCTGGGCCCGGATCATGGTATCTTGAGATTTCAAATCGGGATAATTTTCCGCAACCGCAAATAAATTCATCATTGCCGACTGTAGCTGTTTGCTGGCTTCAAGATGCTGGGCGACTTCCTCTGGGTCGGTTTTATCATAATCGCTTGCCGAAATGGTTCGCATCTGTGTTACTTTTGTCAGCACTGCATCTTCATGTTCCATAAACTTTTTAGCAATTTTCAGTATATTGGGGACTAAATCATGTCTTTTCTTAAGTTGAACATCAATGGATGAGAGAGCCTCAAGCGCATAGTTTCTCTGCTTAATCAGACGGAGATAAAAATAATAGCAAATGCCTGCTATCGCGAGCAAGCCAATCAGTGGTACCACAATAATATCCTTTCTAAAAAAAATTATTTTTGTGGGATCAGCCCTTTCAGCTTTTCCCCGACCTGGTCAGCGACTTTACCTTCCAACTCCTTAACTACATTTCCTGCGGCATCATTTACCTTGTTTTTGACATCACCAAGCATTTCACTTTGGGCCACCTGGCTTACACTTTTATTAACTACGCCAAAAATCTGCTTCAGCACATCCGTTGCGATTGCACCATTCTCCCTTTTACCGATATCGGCAATATCAAGATCTGGAAGAGTTACCCCCGCACCACGCCCACCAACAAGATCACTGGCAATTTGTACTTTGGTACGATTAATATAGACATGATCTATAATATATTTCAGTTCACTGTCATCGCTGCTTTCCAGACCAAGGCTGGCAACATATTTATCGACATTATCCTGAATTTTTCCAATATTATTACCCTTGGTGCCGATTTCATAAATCATATCCGGTGCATCAAGGCGTACTTCATTAATATGAATAACATCGGACGTCAGACTTTTAATATCCAGTTTTACGCTCATATTATCAATTTTAAAGGCATGTGATGATTTAAATCCTTCAGGATTGCCAATGACAAGCCCGGTTACAGATGCTGAACCATTGGCAGGATCAAGATCAACTTTGGCCAATTCTACATCTGCACCTATAATCGGCGGCACATAGGTGATAACCCCGTTTCTGATCATATCTCCTGCATTTGAAGATAAATAGAACATGGCACCACCACCAATAACCACCAAAACCAGAATACCGATTAAAAGTTTTTTCATTTTTTTTCTCCTACTCACATTTAATTTAGTTTCACTTATTAGTGGTTTAAATGCAACTATTAATAACTTGACCTTTGATGCTTAATTAACAACAATCCATAATGAATATAAATATTAAGAGGCAGAATAATGGGCATTTTATCATATACTGGCGGATTGGGACTGATCGTACTTTCGGTTTATATTATGGTTGTCGGCCGTGACCTAATTGTCCCGTTTCTGATCAGTGTCGTGATTTGGTATTTGATAAATACACTTGCCGATTATTATCATAAGGTAAAAATAAATAACCGCGCCTTGCCGAAGGCTATCTGTTTTATAGCTGCCTTACTTACCATGATTACGGCTCTTTATCTGCTTGTGGATATGATTGGTAACAATATTCACAATGTAAAAGCTGCAGCGCCGATTTACCAAGAAAATCTTCTCAAATTATCGGATCGAATTTATGGGCTTTTCGGCATTGAAAATCAGCCCAATCTTACCCAACTTCTTGGCCAGATCAATCTGAGACCTTTTATAAGTAATATTGCCGGAACCATGGCCGGAATTGCTGGCAATGCGGGTTTAATTCTGATTTATGTATTATTTATTTTTCTTGAACAGGCCAGTTTTAAAGCCAAACTCGATGCTTTGTTAAAGGGTTCCAAGCATTCCGAAACAGTCATGGAAATTATCAGTGCTGTTTCGATCAAAATCGAAAAATATGTTGCCATAAAAACCTTTGTCAGCATGCTAACAGGTGTTGCCTGCTACATCGTACTTATATTAAATAATGTCGATTATGCCAGCTTCTGGGCCTTTATTATTTTTCTTTTAAACTATATACCGACTGTCGGATCCATGCTTGCCGTTTTATTTCCAGCCTTGCTCAGTTTGGTTCAGTTCCCAACCTTTACACCATTTTTAATTATTATTTCGTCGCTTGGATTAATTCAGGTGCTCATCGGCAATATTCTTGAGCCCAGGTTAATGGGTAATTCACTGAACCTTAGCCCGCTTGTAGTCATGCTTTCTCTGGCAATCTGGGGAAGCATTTGGGGTATAGCCGGTATGTTCCTGAGCGTTCCATTCACTGTAATTCTGATGATTATTTTCTCGGAATTCCCAAAAACAAAACCAATTGCCATCATTCTTTCACACGACGGCAAAATTGGATCACTTAGGTAATCATTACTAATTGAACAGAAATAGAAATTATTGCCTGATGGATTTTATTTTTTACAAAATAATTCAGATGTCAGATCAATAAATTTTTCCACCCGTTTATCGCTAATTGAGTAATATATCTGCTGCCTGTCCCGGCGTCTGGATAATATACCCTGTCCCCGCATTTTACTTAAATGCTGGGATAATGCTGATTGGGAAATATCAAGCTTCTTTTCCAGATCACTGACACATAATTCGCCTTTCATTAATCGTCCAAGTATGATCAGCCTGTTTGGATTTGCCAAAGTTTTAAGAAATTCAGCAGCCATTCCGGAAACTTGTATAATTTCCATACCTTCTGCACATTTTCCCTCACCCAATTTATTCATTCAGTTAAACCTAACATATTAATTTTATTAAACTTTTACTAAAATTCTTTAGATTGTTTAATAATCGTTAATATTAGTTAATAAAGTCTTAACAAAATAAAATTTTTAGCGGCTAAATAAAAATATTTTTAAAAGAGAAAATTAGCTGAATCACAAGGGTTCAAGTAGTTTCTGCAAAGAGCTCACGACCGATGAGCATACGCCTGATTTCACTTGTTCCCGCACCGATTTCATAAAGCTTTGCATCGCGTAGCAGTCGACCGGTGGAAAATTCATTAATATAGCCATTACCTCCCAGGCATTGTATTGCCTGAAGTGCCATCTGAGTTGCTTTTTCAGCGCAATAAAGAATACAGCCTGCCGCATCTTTTCGGGTTGTTTCACCGCGATCACAAGCCATTGCCACTGCATATACATAACTGCGACAGGCATTTAGCTCCGTATACATATCGGCAATTTTTCCCTGAATAAACTGGAATTCCCCAATCGACTGTCCAAATTGTTTCCGATCATGAATATATGGCAATACGACATCCAGACACGCTTGCATTATCCCAAGCGGCCCTCCAGAAAGAATAACCCTTTCATAATCAAGTCCGGACATTAAAACCCGAACCCCGGAATTCACTGTTCCCAGTACATTTTCTTCCGTCACTTCACAATCTTCAAACACCAGCTCACAAGTGTTTGATCCACGCATACCAAGTTTGTCCAGTTTCTGTGCCGTTGAAAAACCTTTAAATCCTTTTTCAACGATAAAGGCGGTCATTCCTTTTGATCCTGCCTCCATATTTGTTTTGGCATAAACCACCAACACATCGGCATTAGGACCATTTGTGATCCACATTTTGGTTCCATTTAGGATATAAGTCTGCCCTTTTTTCTCAGCTTTCAATTTCATGCTGACAACATCGGATCCAGCACCGCTCTCGCTCATGGCAAGCGCACCAACATGTTCGCCACTTAAAAGTTTCGGCAAATATTTTCTCTTTTGGTCATCGCTGCCGTTTCTGTTGATCTGGTTCACGCACAGGTTTGAATGGGCACCGTAGCTAAGACCGACGCTTGCCGATGCCCGTGAAATTTCCTCTACCACAATTGTATGGGCGAGATACCCCATATCCGAGCCGCCATATTGTTCTGGTACTGTCATACCGAGCAGCCCAAGTTCCCCGAATTTCTGCCACAGGTCTTCCGGAAAATCATTTTCACGGTCAATTGCTTCGGCGCGGGGCGCGATTTCATCGGCTGAAAATTTACGCACCATGTCTCGAAGCATATTAATATCTTCACTATGTCCAAAATTTAAGGATGGATAGGAAACCATTTTATCACCTTTTCATTAATCCTGAATACGCGTGAGCGCCTTTGAAATAAATTTTGCTGTTTCAATAATTTTTTTTAAATCAACGCCTGTACTGATGCCCATTTCCCCAAGCATCTTGAGAACTGCTTCTGTCGCCACATTCCCTTTCGCACCTTCGGCATAAGGACATCCCCCCAGCCCGGCGACCGAACTGTCAAATGTCCTGATCCCTTGTTCAAGTCCCTCTTTGATATTATTCAGGGCATTACCATATGTGTCATGACAATGCAGCGCCAGATCATTACGGCTCATAACAGCTTTATGAGCAATTAAAAGTTTCTCAATATCCTTTGGTTTTGCCTTGCCGATGGTATCGCCAAGGGATATCTGATAACAACCTATTTTCATAAGTTCTTCAGACACCCTTACGACATTTACTGCGGCAATTTCCCCTTCGTAAGGGCAATGCGTTACACAGGAAACATAACCGCGTACTTGCAATTTTTGTTCAGCGGCAATTTCCATAACAGGTTTAAAACGTTCAATGCTTTCCTTAATGGAACAATTGATATTTCGCTGACTGAAACTTTCCGATGCTGCCGCAAATATAGCGACCTCATCTGCTGAAGCCTTTATTGCCGCTTCAATCCCTTTAACATTTGGTGTAAGGGCTACATAAGTAACATCAGACACCCGGTCAATAGACGACATAACATCAGCATTATCGGCCATTTGTGGGACCCATTTCGGAGAAACAAAGCTGGTCACCTCTATTTTTCTGAGTCCTGTTCGAGACAGCCTGTTGATCAGATCAACTTTTGTGGCGGTGCTGACAAATTTTGCTTCATTCTGAAGCCCGTCCCTTGGCCCCACTTCATAAATGATGACGTCTGTATCACTCATCCTCATCACTTTCCGCAATTCTAAAGAGGACCTCACCATCAGACACCTGCATTTCCAGCTTCAAGTCATTAAAGCTAATGATACCCTTCCGCGGCGCTTTGATGGTATGTTCCATTTTCATGGCTTCCAGGATAACAAGCGGTTCACCCTCTTCAACTTCTGCACCATCCTCCACAAGGATATTTGAAACTTTTCCAGGCATTGGCGTGATGACTGTCCCGCTTTTGGCCTGATCATCCTGTTTGTCCGCCCCGGGAATATAATGATGAAGATAGGCAACTTTACCATCACAAAATACGGTAAAATCCTGTTTTTGCATGATGACTTTGCCGCTGATTTTCCGTCCGTCAATCAGAATACTGAAGTCATCCTGAACTTTTTTGAGCAATTTAACTTTAAACGACCTGTCAGAAACGGAAATTTCAAATCCATCCTTAAGGTATGTCACACCAACTTCATGGGAATTGTTATTCGCCGTAAATGTCAAATTTACTTTAAGGTTATGATTAAGCTGCCATCCGTCTGTCCAATCCCAAACATCCTGTCCTTCCATATGCGGCATAAGGTCTGATAACGCGGCAAGAACCAATACGGGTACTGGCATTTCATCAAAACGTCTTGTCAGTTCAACTCTATGTTTTTCTATAAAACCGGTATCAAAATCAGCAACACTGAAAGCTTTATTCATGAATACATGATAAAGAAATTCCAGATTGGTTTTTACACCGGCAATAGCCGTATTTTTAATCACACGCCGCATATGCCGGAGTGCTTCACTGCGGTTCTGACCCCAGACAACCAGTTTGGCGATCATCGGGTCATAATAAATACTGATCTCGTCGCCCTGATCAATTCCACTATCGAGCCGAAAATTAAGATCAGGTGCCGGACAACTGAAATGATGAAGCTTTCCGGTTTGTGGAAGAAAATTATTGCCTGGATCCTCTGCATAAAGTCGCGCTTCAAACGCGTGACCGTTTAGCTTTATGTCATCCTGCTTCAGCGGAAGTCTTTCTCCCGCCGCAACACGCAACTGCCATTCAACAAGATCAAGTCCGGTAATCATTTCTGTAACTGGATGCTCAACCTGAAGCCGCGTATTCATTTCCATAAAATAAAAGGGCGCGTCCTTTAAGCCATTTTCAACATCAACAATAAATTCAATTGTTCCGGCCCCGCGATATTTAATCGCCTTTGCCGCCCGGGTTGCTGTTTCCCCAATTTCAAAACGCATATCATCACTCAGGTCGGGGGCTGGTGCTTCTTCGATAATTTTCTGATGACGCCGCTGCAATGAACAATCTCGCTCATGAAGGTAGACGGCATTTCCAACCATATCGGCAAATATCTGTACCTCGATATGCCGTGCCCGGCGGATATATTTTTCAAGCAGCACCCGATCATTGCCAAAGGCCGCTTTTGCTTCACGTTTAGCACTGCTAAGGGCCTGTGCAAACTGACTACTATTCTCAACCAGTCTCATCCCCTTGCCACCGCCGCCGGCGACCGCCTTGATCAGGAGCGGATATCCAATGTCATCTGCTTTTTCAGACAAAAATACAGCGTCCTGATGATCACCGTCATAACCCGGAACCACGGGAACGCCCGCTTCCTCCATTGCTTTTTTTGCCTGGTCTTTTAGCCCCATCAGTCTGATGGCATCAGCAGTTGGGCCGATAAAACGAATTTCCGCCTCTTCACAGTCGCGGGCAAATTCTTCATTTTCTGATAAAAATCCGTACCCCGGATGAATAGCACTGGCCCCGCTTTTACGGGCCGTTGCAATAATTTTGCTGCCATTTAGATAACTGTCTGCGGCATCAGCAGCGCCAATTTCATATGCTTCATCAGCAAGCCTTACATGGCGTGCCGATGCATCAACACTTGAATAAACAGCGACCGTTTTGATACCTTTTCTTCTGGCTGTTTTAATAATCCGGCAAGCAATTTCACCACGGTTGGCAATAAGAATTTTTTCAAACATCTTCTGTCCAATCGGGTTTTTTCTTGCTTAAAAAAGCATTTAGTCCTTTGGCCGCTTCAGCTGACACTCTGGCCTCAGCAATTCTTTTTGCACTGTCCCGTCTTATTTCGTCAGAAATCGGAACATTATTATAGTCAATGGCAAGCTTTTTAGCTTTTTTCATAGCCCCTGGCGCATTACTGCGCAAAGTAAATAGCAAACTTTCAACCTTGCTTTGAAGATCTTCAAAAGACGTATAAATCTCATGGATAAGTCCGATCTCAAGTGCCTTCTCACAGCCGAACCGCTCCCCTGTCTGGAAATAACGTTTTGCGTATCGTCCTCCAATGGCATTGATAACATAAGGTGAAATGGTTGCCGGAATTAACCCTAAAGTGACTTCAGACATAGAAAATTTGCTTTGTTCGTCGGCATAAACAATATCAGAACAGCTGATCAAGCCAATGGCACCTCCCATATTAGCACCCTGAACACATGTAATTGTCAACTGGGGTAAATGATATAAGGCATTCAGCATGTTGCTGAGCTTCATCGCATCCTGAAAATTTTTCTCTTCTGAATAGCCCGCTGCCTGCTTCATCCATTTCAGATCGGCCCCTGCTGTGAAACTTGCCCCGGCACCGGAAAGTATCAAAATATTTGTATTTGGACTGTTTGACAGGTCATGAAATGCAGCTGTCAAATCGGCAATCATTTGTGCATTAAAGGCATTATGGACTTCCGGGCGGTTAAGGATAATGCGGGCAATGCCGTCTTCAGATTTTTCAAATAATATTGTCATGTTTTACATCCTGAATATGCCGAATTTTGTCTCATTAATAGGTGCATTTAGGCTAGCCGATAACGACAGGCCAAGAACACGCCTGGTGTCCGCAGGATCAATAACACCATCATCCCAAAGCCGCGCCGAAGAATAATAGGGGTGGCCCTGATGTTCATATTGCGCGGTTATCGGCTTTTTAAACTCTTCTTCCTCACTGGCTGACCATTTTTCCCCTTTACGTTCCATTCCTTCACGTTTGACCGTTGCCAGAACACCCGCCGCCTGTTCCCCGCCCATAACGGAAATTCTTGCATTCGGCCACATCCATAGGAACCGGGGATCATAAGCACGTCCACACATACCATAATTGCCCGCCCCGAATGATCCGCCAATAATAACCGTAAATTTTGGCACATTGGCACAGGAAACGGCCGTAACCATCTTCGCGCCATCGCGGGCAATACCGCCCGTTTCATATTTTTCCCCAACCATAAACCCGGTAATATTCTGCAAAAAAACCAAGGGGATTTTTCGGGCAGCACAGAGCTCGATAAAATGTGCGCCTTTAAGAGCCGATTGGGAAAAAAGCACCCCATTATTGGCTATGATACCCACCGGCATACCGTAAATATGCGCAAAACCACAAACCAGCGTTGGACCATAACGTTTCTTAAATTCATCAAATTCGCTGCCATCAACAATGCGGGCGATTACCTCCCTCACATCATAGGGGATTTTAAGCTCAGTCGGGACAATACCATGCAGTTCTTCACCATCATAAAGTGGTTCAATTGTTTCTTTGATAATCAGATCATGTTTTTTGCTGCGGTTCAGATTGCTGACGATTGACCGGGTAATTTCCAGCGCATGATTATCATCATCTGCCAGATGATCCGCAACACCGGAAATTCGTGTATGGACATCCCCGCCGCCAAGGGCTTCTGCTGTTACTTCTTCTCCTGTTGCGGCCTTGACCAATGGTGGCCCGGCAAGAAATATTGTGCCCTGATCCCTGACAATCACATTTTCATCACTCATTGCCGGGACATATGCGCCACCAGCCGTACAGGAGCCCATAACCACCGCTATCTGCGGAATATTTTTGGCTGACATTTTAACCTGATTATAAAATATACGTCCGAAATGATCCCGGTCCGGAAAAACCTCATCCTGATTGGGCAGATTGGCGCCGCCACTATCAACAAGATAAATACAGGGCAGATTATTGGCCGCCGCTATTTCCTGCGCGCGCAGATGTTTTTTTACAGTGAGTGGAAAATATGTACCGCCCTTAACTGTCGCATCATTACAGATTATGACACATTCCTGCCCCGATACACGTCCTATCCCTGTAATTATTCCGGCGGCCGGTACTTCAGCATCATAAACCTCAAAAGCCGCTAACTGCGAGAATTCCAAAAATGCGCTACCTTTATCAAGCAAACGCCGAATGCGATCCCGCGCAAGCAGTTTTCCGCGCTCAATATGACGTTGCCGGTATTTTTCTTCGCCCCCCAATTCAATCTGTGTAATTTTTTCATGGAGATCGGATAAAAGAGCATCCATTTTGGTTTTATTCGCCAAAAATTCTGATCCCTGCAGATCAATCGCACTTTTTATGACTGCCATAATTATTCACCCCTGCGTATATATTGAGGTTTAAAGAATAGCAAATTTCTTATTATGGATATAATTAATAAAATTTATTCTCTTTATAGATAATTTCTATTAATTATATCCATAATTTCATCATATTGTCGTTTCGTTCTGATTTCATGGAAAAAACCAGCTGCCTCATTATACTGACGCATAAGATAGCGACACCATTGCTTTATCCGGTTAGGCACCAGATTACGGTTTTTAACATCCCTTCTCGCCTGAGCATACTGAACCATAAGAGTGCAAGTCTCCTTCCAGTCTAAGGGGGCAGCATCCATTTTTATCACATCTGCCAAATTCGGTAATGATAACCCACCCCGACCAATCATAATATCTGCGCATTCACTTTCCCGGATGCAGTTCATGGCATCTTCTTTCGACCAGATATCTCCATTGGCAACCACTGGCAGCGTCACATGTTTTTTAATTTTGGCTATCCAGTGCCAGTGAGCCGGTGGCTTATAGCCTTCAACTTTGGTGCGGGCGTGGATGGCCAGGCTCGTAGCGCCCGCCGCTTCAATTGCCATGGCATTTTCTATGGCTAAAGATTTATCTTCATATCCTAGTCGCATTTTTACAGTAACCGGAATGTTTTTTGGCACCGCGTTACAAACTTCCAAAACAATATTATAAACAGTAGCCGGTTCCGTTAAAAGAATTGATCCACCTCTGTGATTATTGACTGTTTTTGCAGGACACCCAAAATTAAGATCAATGCCCGGAGAGCCCAACTCAGCTGCCCGATTTGCATTTTCCGCCATCCAGTTTTTATCCTGTCCCAGCAATTGAATATATACTGGTGTGCCCCATGCTGTGCGTCCGCCCATCAACAATTCTGGAGAATATTTTATGAATTGTGATTTTGATAATAGATGATCATTGACACGGATAAATTCAGTAACAGCATGATCATACGAACCACCTGCGGTTAGTTGTTCACGCATTGCAAAATCAATAACACCTTCCATGGGTGCCAATATTATTTTCATCTTTTATAATGCAGGGACGGATGACGGTTTATCACGAGGAACTATTGAAGAAACTATGTTTACTCTTCTCTTAGGTACCGGTTTTTTGTTAATTTTAGCAACTGTTATTTTTGGTTCCGGTTTAAACACTTCTTTCCAGAATTTAGCATTAAGATCACCACCCATTCTGGTTTCAGCATTTAGAAGCATCACTAGTGCAAGATCTTTTTCTGTAGAATAGGCAATTTCAGAACGGAAACCGGCAACAGAACCACCATGATAAATTAGTTCAGTATCCCCGACATCATAAATGCGCCAGCCGTAACCATAATAGGCATTCTTAAGGATCGAGCGCCAGTTGCGTTTTCTCATCTCTTTTAAAGTTCGGATATGTTTTGTTGTCACAGTTTTTACCACAGATTGGGGATATGCGTGTGGAAATGCTCCCATTTGCGCCATCACCCATTTTGCCATATCGGAAATACTTGCATTGACCCCCGCTGCCGGCAGAAGATGATAATAACTTGGTGTTACTTTAGTCTTAGCCCAGCCTTTTTTTGTCAAAACATGTGGCTCCGCATGATTTGGATTTCCCAGAAAAGCCTCATAGCCCAGTGAGGCATGCTCCATGCCAAGAGGGTCAAAAATATAACTATACATAAGATCTGTATAGCTAGAGGAAGTGGCACGTTCAATAACCGGCTGGATCAGACTATAAAGCACATTTTGATAACCATAACATTCCCCAAGCTTGCAACTTGGATCAATATCCTTGAATTTGGCGATTATTTTTGACATGGGATAATTGGCTTCAACCAAATTATCATAGGCATTGTGTACCAGACTGGAACTCTGACTAAGGATATGATTTACAGTAAGATTGTTGCTGTAATTGCTGGATTTAAATCTGAATTCGGGGACATAATCGACAATTTTATCGTCCCAGTGAAATTTATCTTCTGCGACAAGTTCCGCAGTAAGTCCGGCGGCAAATGTTTTGGATACACTCGCCAGTCTGAAAACCGTATTTTCATCAACTGGTGCTGTTCCACCTTTTGCTCGAACGCCAACTCCTTTCATCGCTATGACTTCACCATTATGAATAATGGCATAGGCCCCGCCGGGCACTTTATTATTCCTGAGTTCTTCTTGGAAATCTTTTTCGAAATTGGCAACTATCTCGTCTATCGAAGCAGCGGAAGCAACCGATACTAGACAAAAAAACATTATACCAACAAAACTTAAAAATCTCATGTATTATTCCGCTTTAAAAAGCAACCCATCCTTACTCTTAACTATAATCGAAAAGAGTTAATCTTTAAATAATTCATTTATTTTTTGATAACTGTACAGCAAATAAGTAAAAATTGGAACTAAAACTGCAACAATTATTGGTCCAGCTATAAACCCAATAGTAATTTTTGCCAATGATGGTGAATAAAAAATTGCCAGAAAAGAGCAAAAATCACCAATTACAAAAAGCCAGAACAAGACCAGCTTAGGCCACTTAAGTCCTTTTCTGCTATAATAAATTAAATTCCCCAGCAATATTCCTGGTGCAAAATAATTAACAGTCGGAATAATAAAATGATGTTCAAGAACACTTTGTTCAAAGGTTTTCCAAATCAAAAACAGAATGACCAGAAACACCAGACATTCTGGCCAGTTTTTCTTTATTCCCTCCATAAATATGCTCCCTAAAATTTTTAATTTATATTTTTATCTTAAAAATCCGGATTTTACAAACACCATAAACATAGATAGTATCTATCAATAAATAAATTAGCGAAAAAAATTTCAATGATAGAAAATTATCAGCTTCGTTATTTTCTGGCCGTGGTTGAAACGGGCAGTTTTACGAAAGCCGCCAAAAGAGTATTTGTTACTCAACCCACATTGTCAGCGGGAATAAAAAAACTGGAAGCGGATCTGGGCAACAAACTTTTTGACCGCACATCAAAAAGAGTTTTCCTGACCGAAAGTGGTACAAGGTTTGTCCCCCATGCAAAATCAATTCTTTATCAGCTTAACCTGGCAGAAGCGGATATAAAATCAACTGGCCAATCCCATCTATTACGCCTTGGTATCCTGATGACAATTCCGGCAGCCATTATTGCCAATTTACTCACCTCATTTAACCGGGAAGTAGGCGGTCTTGTCACGGAACTCTTTGAAGGAACAGAGCAGGAAATCCAAAATCGCCTTGATGAAGGAAAAATTGATATTGCTCTCACAATCCTTCGCCCCACTCTTAAACTGGAAAAAATATCCCTTTATAAAGAAGGATATTCCATTGCTCTCGCAGAACACCACCCACTTGCCCAGCAAAAAGGACCAATCCATCCGGCCGAATTTGCGGGTGAGCCAACGATAGTCAGGTCCCGCTGCGAAATTTTAAGTGAAACCAGCCGATTTTTTACCGATCATAACGTCCGCCCCCGCCTTGTCTATAACACAACACAGGACGAAAGAGCACTTTCAATGGTGGCAGCAGGGGTAGGTTTTACCACAATGCCTGACCATTATCAGGCAGAAGGGGTAAGGCGTATGAAAATGATCGGTTATGATTTTATACGTGAAATCGGCCTGGTAAAAACCGCCTATCAGTTAAGCGAGGAAAGATACGCCCTGATAGATCAGTTCAGCCGTTTTTCAAAAACACAGATGCCGGAAATCACCTTTAGCCGGGAGCAGTTATGAATTTGGAACACTTATGTTTATAGAACTCATTAATATTATTTCCCCTGTATTTTTGCTAGCCCTTGCCGGCTTTTTCTGGGTCAGGCTAGGGTATGATTATCCTACTGAGTTTGTTACCCGGCTAAATATGAATTTTGGTGCCCCATGCCTGGTTTTTGTTGGCATCCTTAATATGGGCAATGACCTCACGACCATGACGACATTCATGTTTGCATCTGCCATTGCCATAACAGTGATGCTGATTGTCGCAACCCTCTTTGTTTTCGCAACCGGTCTGCCGAGACGAGGATATATAATTGCACTCTCATCATCAAACTGCGGTAATATGGGGATACCGCTCTGCCTTTTTGCTTTTGGACAACCGGGCATGTCGCTGGCAATTGCCTATTTCGCTGTCGGCTCGTTTTTTCAGTTTACGGTTTCGCTTTTCATTTCCCATGGCAATATGAATG
Source organism: Kordiimonadaceae bacterium (assembly GCA_024236295.1). Lineage (GTDB taxonomy): Bacteria > Pseudomonadota > Alphaproteobacteria > Sphingomonadales > Emcibacteraceae > Pseudemcibacter. Next base: position 89,576 of record JACKKT010000002.1, read on the forward strand.
CATCTTCCCTATTCCGGATTTCATTTTTATGGGGAATTGCCGCAGCACTTGTCTTTATTCTGACCGGGATTACTCCACCAAAATGGATTATGAATACGACAGAGTTGCTTGCTGGTGTAACTGTACCTCTGATGTTGCTTACTCTTGGTGCGTCACTTGCCACATTAAAGGTGATAAAGCTTGGAAAAATAATATCAATCGGTCTTTTAAAAATTGCCTTTGGCATGGCGATTGGCATTGTTACTGCCACCTATTTTGGTTTTGAAGGTGTAACCAGAAATGTTCTGATCATGCAGATGTCGATGCCGGTTGCCGTATTCAGTTATTTGCTTGCTTCAAAATATAACCGAAATCCGGAAGAAGTAGCCAGCCTCATCATGACAACCACACTGACAAGCTTTATCACAGTACCTCTTATGCTGATTTACCTTTTTTAATCTTCTGTGCCTTTTAAATTTAAGGAAAGTGCATGTATTGGTCCGGCCAGCTCATCTTTTAAAATGTTGTATATAAGTCGCTGACGCTCAACCCGGCTTTTGCCGTTTAATGCGCTTGCAGTCATATTGATATGGAAGTGGGTTTCCCCTTCTGGACGGGCCCCCGCATGACCGGCATGTTTATGTGATTCATCCATAACTTCCAAAAATTCCGGATTTATTGATTTATTCACTTTTAATTCAATATTTTCTTTTACAGTCATTAATATCTTCCTATTCAGTATTATTTTGAACTGACGATGTTATAATAGGATTGTGCAATCGGAACAACAAGCGAATGTTTAATTCATGAATAACAACATGGCACAAAGACAGTGTGAATGGCAGAATTGCGATAAAGAAGGTCGGTACCGTATCCAGACCTCCTCTGACCCGAATGATATACACTGGTTTTGTCAGGTTCACGCCCGCACCTTTGATCTAAGTGTTGTTAATCAGGGTCCCTTTATCGGTGCTGCCGGCACAAGCTGGACCAAAAAAAATTCACAAACTAAATCCAATAACAACGGATTTGAGCAAGCCGCCAAAGGCATTGATAAGGATATCCGCATTCGCCATGTGGCAAAAAACAAAGTGATAAGTTACACGCGGGAGGACATCGAATACCTGAAAACGCTCGGCCTTGACACCGGGGCCACCACAGATGAGATCAAAAAAGCTTATAAAAAACTTGTCAAACATTGCCATCCCGATCAAAATCCAGACCTGGAAAATGGAATATATATATTTAACAAAATTAATGAGGCCTATAACGCCTTGAAAGATAAAGATTTTAATTAAGATAATTAGCAGGCAGACTTAAAAATGACGACACAGATAAGCAAAGACTCCGGTATTCCGGATATGCTTTTAAATGTAAATCAAGTTTTTGGCATTGAGTCCGACATGGAAATTCATGGATTTTCGGAACCAAATGAACATGTGCCCGAAATTGATGAAAATTATATTTTTGATCATGACACTACCCTGGCTATCCTTGCGGGGTTTGCCTTTAACCGTCGTGTAATGGTACAGGGTTATCACGGTACAGGAAAATCAACCCATATCGAGCAGGTCGCTGCCCGCCTGAACTGGCCGTGCCTAAGAATAAATCTGGACAGTCACATCAGCCGTATTGACCTGATCGGTAAGGATGCCATTACCCTTAAGGACGGGGTTCAGATCACTGAATTTAAAGAAGGTATTTTGCCCTGGGCATTGCAAAATCCAACAGCACTCGTTTTTGATGAATATGATGCCGGTCGCCCGGACGTTATGTTTGTGATCCAGCGGGTGCTTGAAGTAGCTGGGAAACTGACCCTGCTTGACCAAAACAGGGTAATCCACCCTCATCCGTCCTTCCGTTTGTTTTCTACAACCAACACAATTGGTCTAGGTGACACATCCGGACTTTATCACGGTACACAGCAGATCAATCAGGGACAGATGGACCGCTGGAGCATTGTAACAACCCTTAATTACCTGCCCCATGAGCATGAAGAAAACATTGTTGCCGCAAAAATGCCGATGATGCAGAATGAAGAAGACCTCAAAATCATTAAACAGATGGTTCAGGTTGCGGACCTTAGCCGTAAGGGGTTTATGAACGGGGATATATCAACCGTAATGTCGCCAAGAACGGTTCTGACTTGGGCGGAAAATTTTGAAATCTTCAAGGATCTTGCTTTTTCCTTCCGTCTTTCGTTCCTGAATAAATGCGACGAACTGGAACGTCCGGTCATTGCCGAATATTATCAGCGCTGCTTCGGGGAAGAACTGAAAGACGCTCCGGTCATTCAAAAAGCAGAATTATAATATTATCCGGGTTTCAGACAGGTGAAAAAAACCAACCTACGCAATTTAGAGGACTTTAAAAGGGCCGTATCATCCACAGTACGTGCCCTTGCCAATGATGCTGAAATTGAAGTTAGCTTCGGTACCGCCCCCGCCCCTGCTGCGGGGCAGTTACGATTGCCAATGGTTTATTCCGATATGTCGGTTGAGGAAATTGCTGAGCTACGCGGCAAAGGTGACAGCTTTTCACTTCACAGGAAATATCATAGGTCAGATCTTCATCACAAATATATGCCTAAAGGTGATCTCGCCCAGCAGGTCTTTAATGCAATCGAGGATGCACGGGTTGAGGCCATTGGCAGCAACGAAATGAAGGGGGTCGCCAAAAATCTTAAAGCCCATATCGAGAAACAGTATAAAGACAAAAATTTTGAAGAACTGGCGAATACGGATAAAAAAGCGCCACTGGGTGATGTACTAAAACTGTTGGTGCGGGAACGGTTGACAAGTGAACTGCCGCCATTATCAACCAGAAAAGCGGTTAATAAACTTCGCTTTGAAATTGAGGAAAAGGCAGGTGATCATCTTGACGAACTGGCAAAATGCATTAATGACCAGGATAAATTTTCCATTCTGAGCCGTAAAGTCATTGCCGATCTGGACCTTGCCCGGGAATTTGACCCGGATGAAGAGCCTGATGATAAGGGCGGTGATCAGCTTGACGAACAGTTTGAACAGACCGACCAGTCGGAAGAGGAAATTGAAAATGAAATGGACCAGACCGAGGACGGCAGCGAAGAAGGAGGCGAGCCATCCGAAGAGCAGGTTGATGATAATGCCAGTGGGGACCAGAACGGGGAAATGTCCACTGAAGAGCTGATGGAAATGCTTAAGCAGGCACAAAATGAAAATGCCGCCCCGCCAAGAAATGACAATGACCCATTCGGGCTTTATTCAACGGGGCCGGGATATCGGGTTTATACTCGTGAATTTGATGAATGTATTGCAGCGGAAGAGCTTTGCGATCCCGAGGAGTTGGCCCAGCTTAGAAAAAAACTGGATCAACAGCTTTATCACCTTCAGGGTATGGTGGCGAAACTTGCCAATCGGCTTCAACGGTTTTTGATGGCGAAACAAACAAGGTCATGGGAATTTGACCTGGAAGAAGGCATTCTTGATACTGCCCGTCTGACCAGGGTCGCCACAAACCCGATGCATCCGCTTTCATTTAAAGTTGAAAATGACAGTGATTTTAAAGATACGGTTGTCACTTTGCTGATTGATAATTCAGGTTCAATGCGTGGTCGCCCGATTTCGATTGCGGCCATGTGTGGTGACATTCTTGCCCGCACGCTGGAACGCTGCGGCGTTCGTGTTGAAATTCTCGGCTTCACCACCAAAGCATGGAAAGGTGGCAAATCACGGATAAAATGGACCGAAAATGGCAAACCGGAAAACCCGGGACGGCTCAATGACATTCGCCATATTATTTATAAATCTGCCGACAGCCCCTTGCGCCGTTGCAGAAGCAATCTCGGTCTGATGCTTCGTGAAGGGCTGCTCAAGGAAAATATTGATGGGGAAAGCCTGCTCTGGGCCCATAACCGGCTTATTGCCAGACCGGAGGAACGCCGTATTCTGATGGTAATATCGGACGGCGCCCCGGTTGATGACAGCACATTGTCCTCCAACAGCGCCAATTATCTGGAAGACCATTTAAGGCATGTTATTGAGGTTATTGAAAATAAATCCCCCGTAAAACTGCTGGCGATCGGCATTGGCCATGATGTCACGCGCTATTATAAAAATGCTATAACCATCATGGACGCTGATCAACTGGGCGGCGCGATTACCGATCAGCTTGCCAATCTTTTTGAGGACAGCTAGTCATTCTTTTTAAAATAGTAATTTAACCATTTTTCAAACTGATCGGAATTTAAAGCGGCCTTCAGTTTTTCCCTGAAATTTTCCACTTCCTTCGCGGATATCTTGTCTCCGGCCGAATTTTTATCAAGCTGATCACCATCATAGCGCTGATTGATCAAATCCTGTTCTTCAATGAACTGCGCATATTCACCAAGCAGTTCCGAAATGGTCGGCCCTAAATAGCCCAAGGAAAATGTCAGGCTTTCTTCAATCGTTTTCCCTGAATGGGCAAAATAGGGCGGAATATAAAGCACGTCCCCTTCATCCACTTCAATGACTTCCCCATCAAAATCATCAGCAAGCACCTTTATATCCAGATCTGGGATATATTTTTCATTTTCTATTTTCTCGCGCCCAACTTTCCATTGGCGGCGACCTATCCCCTGAATGAGAAACACATGATAACTGTCAAGATGCGGACCAACCCCGCCACCCGGCGTCGAATAGCTGACCATTACATCATCAATCAGCCAACAGGGCGAAAAGGTAAATACATCAATAATCTTTTTCGTTGGCGGGTGATTTTTTTCCACATCCTGCACCAGAAGGCTCCAACCTTCCTCACCAAGCTCATAGAATTTATCCTCATTAAACGGACCATGTTCACATTTCCAGTTTTTTGAATAGACAATTCTAGAACGGATATCCTCCTCAAGAGATAATCCGGCAAGCTCATCCGCCGTAATCAGATCATCCAATATATCCCGTGGCAGGGCATTTTTGACAAAAAAGGGTTTTTTATTCCAGTATTTACTGTAAAAATCCTCTATTCCCGGCAGGGAAGAAATCTGAATAGTTTTTATGTTCATATTGGGTCGCTTGATCATTATCATATATTAAAATGCGTTATAGCATCAGGGAAATAAAAATTAAATGGCTGACTGGGTTCTCTATATATTAAAATGCGGTGATGACAGCCTTTATACCGGCATTACCAACGATCTTGAAAAACGTTTGTCGGATCATGAAGCCGGGAATGGCGCCAAATATACCCGTGGGCGCGGTCCATTTCAGCTTGTCTATTCGGAAAAACTCAAAAACAGAAGTGAAGCTTCAAAACGTGAAGCGCAAATTAAAAAATTAAGCCGAACAGAAAAGCAGCAGCTTATAAATCAGGATCATTAATCTCCGTCATCCATTTTTTAAGCATCGCTTCAAGGTCTTTTCTGATCTGCTGATGCTCATCCACCGCAATCAGATTTTCTTTTTCTTGGGGATCGGTTTTCAGATTATAAAGCTCGTCCAGCAGTTCCGCATTTGCACCTTGTTTAAAACGTTTGATCAGCTTCCAGTCACCAAACCTGACCATGCGCAGGTGGGCAATGCCAAAATTTTCCATATTATATTGGGCGAATACGGGTCTGGGTGCTCCCTCTTCTTTTCCTTTCAAGGCTGATGAAAGATCATGACCAACCGGGGTATAGTTTTTCGGGGCTTGAAACCCCAGCATGCCCAGGATGGTCGGGTAAATATCCGTATTGGAAACCGGCATTTCAATGACCGATTTTGACTTTGCCACACCGGGCCAACGGATAATCATCGGTATGGTAATAGCTTCTTCAAAAAGATTAGCTATATTTTCACTGCCAACAACATGGTCGCTGGCTATTGCCCCCACCGCGCCTCGGCCGAAATATCCATGCTGACCTATCACCATGCCATGATCCCCGGCATAAATAACGATTGTGTTTTCAGAAAGCCCCAGACGGTCAAGTTCATCCAGAACCTCGCCCACAGCCCGGTCAAGCGCATGGACGGCCCCATAATAATTATGGGTCATTTTTTTTAGCCAGTTCTGGTCGATGCCCGGTTCATCCGGCACGTCCGGGTCTACATTTCTGACCGCTTTAATATCCACTTCCGGCACCTCATACCATGGGCGCTGGGGTTCGCGGAACATAATGGTCAGGGCAAATTTATTATTCCTGTTGTCGTTCAGGAAATCTTTGGCATAGCCAACAAATAAATCTGATGTATGGCCTTTTACTTCCCCGACCTTTCCATTTTCATCAAGGATAGGGTCAAACGCTTTTGAATCCTGCTCATAGCCAACAAAATAATCAAACCCGCGTTTTAAAGGGTGTCTTTCTGTCGCTTCCCCTAAATGCCATTTGCCGATTAGTCCGGTTTTATAGCCATGTTTTTTAAGAACTTCCGGCCATAAAACAGCCGAAGTATCAAGACCACGATCTGCATATTTTTCATTTAACATCAGAAAATCACTGACCCCCACCTGACTGGGGTATTTACCGCTCCAGAATGCCGCACGACTGGGTGAACATACAGGCGCTGCAGCATAGGCATTTGTGAAGCGCACTCCTTCGGCAGCAAGCTGGTCAAAATTAGGGGTTACCGCCTTTTGATCCCCATAAGCACCCATAACTCTTCTGGCATGGTCGTCAGGAACAATGGCAAGAATATTCCACTGTTTTTCCGCCAGAGCCGAACTCAACGAAAAAAAATAACCGACTATAATAAAAACAAAATAAGCAAGTTTCTTCAAAACTCTTGTTCCCAGAAATTCCCCGCTTCAAATCATATCCAATATAATATTTTTTAACAGACAATTTTTTTCTAAATTTGATCACATTAAGCACCAAAAATAATAAAGATTGCTAATTATTCACTTTCTGGCACAATATTCAGGCAAGTTAACAAAATAGAGAGGGAACAACATGAACGGAATTATTGGTTCAATTATCATTGGGGCTATTGCCGGCTGGCTTGCCGGAAAATTCATGAAGGGTGCCGGGTTTGGCATACTCGGCAACATTATCGTCGGTATCGTTGGTGGTATTGTTGGCGGCTTTGTATTCGGCATGCTCGGTATTTCCATGGGTAACGCGCTAATCGGCTCACTGATTACGGCGACAATCGGTGCCGTGATACTCCTATTCATCGTCGGGCTGGTGAAAAAATAGTCTGAACGGATGATCGGCAATAGAACTATAAAAAAATGATAAAATTATCCGTTGTCGATCAGTCGCCCGTTCAATTTGGATCAGAAGATAAAAGGCCGGCGCCGCAATTATCCGCGACGCTGGCCAAATTTTGTGAAAGTTGGGGTTATCACCGTTACTGGCTGGCCGAACATCACAATACCCATTATTTTTCCGGTCCCAGTCCTGTTCCGTTAATCAGCCATATTGCCACCGTGACTAAAAAAATTCGTGTCGGAAGTGGTGGTGTCATGCTTTCCCATTATAGCCCTTATATGATTGCGGAACAGTTCAGGCTGCTTTCCACATTGTTTCCGGGTCGTATTGATCTTGGCATTGGCCGCGCGCCAGGCGGGGATGGCCTTGCCAGCATGGCACTTGCTTACCCGGGAAATGCCACCCATGGCGAGCTTTATTCAAGGCAGGCTTTTGAACTTAGAAATTTATTATATGGTGAACTCGAAGCTGATCATCCTTTTAAAAATATTATTGTCTCCCCCTATGATGATTATAATCCGGAACTATGGATGCTGGGTAGCAGCGGCGGCAGCGCCGCCCTTGCCGGGCATTTGGGTTATCATCTATCCCTTGCCCTGTTCATCGCGCCGACAGGGCAAAAATACAACATCGTTGAAGAATACCTGTCGGCATTTAAAAATGCCGGACATAAACATAAGTCCAAAATTATGATAGCGATTGGTGCTTACTGCGCCGAAACGGCTGAGGAAGCCGAATTTATCGCCGCCCCGCAACTTTATAAAAAAACGGTTCAGCAAACCCGTGGTCTTGATAGCGCCTGGATATCGCCGGAGGAAGCATTAAACGAAATAGGTAAATTTTCTGATCGTGAACTAAGGCTCTATAATCTTCTTAAAGAAAGTTTTGTTATTGGCTCCGCGGTAGAGTGCGAGGCTAAAATCAATGAGCTTGCTACCTATTGGCAGACGGATGAATTTGCTATCCTTACCGTAACCCATGATTTTGAAAGCCGCTTAAAAAGCTATCAGTTATTAGCAGAACAGCTTGGTAATTAATCCATTTAATTATTAAACACTAAAATATCACATTGACAGCACGGCATTTTTGCCATTAGCCTAATTCCACCGGACAAGCTTTACTAATAATGGGAGGTTGGATTGTCTGGAATATCATAAAAATTTCGACAGGAGATCGTTATGAAGCATTTTCTCGTCCTTTTAATCACTTTAATAAGCAGTGTGACCTATGCCGCCGCACCCGGCAGTGCGCCGGATACCCCCTTTAAATTGGCTACTTTTGATGCGGATGGTATGACCCGGATCGGGTTAGTTTTAGAGAATGATACTGTTCTTGATATTCGTGGTGCAAATGCTGCGCTTAGTGCAGCAGAAGATATGAATTATGTTCGAATGCCGCGAAATATGCTGTCCCTGATTGAAAATTATGATCATATAAAATCACGGCTTTATCAGATTGCCAATTATTATAACGGTAAAGCTGATGGACGATCATTTGCCTTCAAGCTGAGCGCTGTAAAATTGCAGGCTCCTATAAAATGGCCTTATAATATTGTTGCCGCTGCGGCAAATTATCAGGATCATACCCGTGAAATGTCCACCGCTGACCGCCCGGCGTTAAAACCGGTAAACCCGGATGTTGATCCGCCGGTCTTTTTTGCTAAGTCACCGCGCTCAACCATACTTGATCCCAATTCGGAATTCCCTATCCCCAAAGGACCACCGCTTGGCCGCGCTTGGGATTTTGAAAATGAAATGGCCGTCATTATCGGCAAAAAAGCAGACAGCGTCAGCCTTGAAGATGCCAAGGATTATGTTTTCGGTTACAGCATTATTTTCGATGTTAGTGCCCGGGCCGACCCCAATTTCCCGCGCCAGGAACATGGCGGATTTAACTTCGGCACCAATTGGTTCGAAGCAAAAAGCCGCGATAACGCCGCCCCGTTCGGCCCTTTTATCACACCAAAGGAATTTATTGGGGACAGCGCAAATTTAAACATCAGAACCCTGATTAATGGTGTTGAAAAACAAAACGGCAATACCAAAGATATGATTCATGATGAACCACGACTGATCAGGCATGCGACATCGATCCTTACCCTTTACCCGGGAGATGTGATTATGACAGGTACGCCGTCAGGGGTTGGGGCTGCTCGTAATCCGCCTGAATTTCTCCATCCCGGTGACCGTGTTGAAATGACCATTGAAAATATCGGCACACTGGTGACAAAAATTACAGAGGAAAAATAAAACATAATATTTTTTAGGATGTTAAATCTTTCTGTCTCTTGTCGGTGGCGACGCTTGTCGTTAAGGTACTTTTATGTTTGGTCCAAATATAAATAAATGTCTTAATATTAACGACTTTCGTGACGCCGCCCGACGCCGCGCCCATAAAATGGTCTTTGACTATATTGACGGCGGTGCGGACGATGAAAAAACCCTGGCCCGAAATATTGACGCCTTTGACGATTATGAACTGCTTTATAAAGTCCTTTCCGGCGTTGATAACCCGGATTTATCAACCACCCTTTTGGGCCAGAAAATTGATGTGCCGTTTATTCTTTCCCCCTCTGCCGGGAACAGACTGTTCCATGATCATGGGGAGCGCGGCCCGGCCCTGGCCGCTAAAAAAGTCGGCACCATTTATTCGCTTGCCACCCTTTCATCCATCAGTATTGAAGAAATCGGCGCGATGACCAATGGTCCGAAATGGTTTCAGCTTTATGTCTGGAAAGACCGGGGACTGGTTAAGGAAATGCTGGACCGGGCCAAGGCCGCCGGCTTCACGGCAATGATCCTGACCGTTGATCTGCCGATTGCCGGTAACCGGGAACGGGACCCTAAAAACGGTTTTACCATTCCGCCAAAAATTGGCCCAAAACAAATGTGGCAGGCAATCAAGGCCCCTATGTGGTCACTTGATTATCTGATCAAGCCAAAAATCACCTATGCCAATCTTTCTCGCACCACGTCGGCCATAACGCTTAATAATTTTATTCAGAACCAGATGGACGCAAGCTTTAACTGGCAGGATGCCGAATGGCTGCTGGGGGAATGGAACGGACCGTCCGTTTTAAAAGGCGTAGTGAGAACCGATGACGCGGTCCGCGCCGAGAAGACGGGCTTTAATGCCATTTCCATATCTAATCATGGTGGCCGACAGCTTGATACTTCCCCCGCGCCGATTTCACGACTTGAACCGATCAGGGACGCGGTATCCAACAAAACCGAATTGATTGTTGACGGCGGCATCCGGCGCGGCACCGATATTTTAAAGGCCCTCGCCCTTGGTGCCAATGCCGTCAGCTTTGCCCGACCCTATCTTTATGGTCTGGCTGCCGGTGGTGAAGCCGGGGCTATCCGTGCGGTTGAGCTGATCAGGGAAGCTCTGATCCGTGATATGATTTTGCTTGGCACACCGTCCATCAGTGCCATTGATAAGTCGTTTATCAAACTGAAATAATCAGTTAAAAGTCATTCTTCGATATAGCGGTCAAGAACAGCTGCAGCAATCAGGTCACCCCAGACATTGAGCGTCGTATGGGCCCGGTCAAGAAACCAGTCCACCGACAGGATAAGGCCAAACCCTTCGACCGGAATACCGATCACGGACATTATCATCAAAGTCATCAGATATCCGCCCTGCGGAATTCCGGCAGAACCGAATGCTGCCAGTACGCTCAGCAGAATGATGGTCAGATAATCATCGAACCCTAAGGATATGCCGTAAACCTGGGATAAAAATATGGCGGCCGCTGCCTGATAAACGGCGGAGCCATTCATATGGATGGTGGAACCCAGCGGAATGACAAAACGGATCGCGCTTTTCTTCAAGCCGTGCTTTTCAGTATATTCAATACAGGTGGGCATGGTTGCCGATGAGCTGGATGTGCTGAAGGCGGTAATGACCGCTGGCATAACATCGCGGATATAGCCAAGCCCTTTTCCAGTTAAAAGTTTCATAACAAAAAAAAGCAATATACCCTGAAGAATAAGTCCGCTCACTACGGTCAATACATAGGCGCCCACGGCGCTAAAACCGGAAATCACCGCGGCACCGCCACCGGCCTGGGCAATCGGCAAGGCGACCAGGGCAAAAATTCCAAAGGGGGACAGATACATAATCCATCCCACAATTACCATCATAACGCTGTTTATTGCTTCAAAGAAGTTAACAATGACTTTGCCCTTTTCGCCGATCACCGTCAGGGCCGCCCCGAAAATTACTGAAAATACAACAAGTTGCAGCAGTTCCATATTGGCGACGGAAGCGACAATATTGGGCGATATCATTCCCAGAAGCACGTCCCCTACACTTGCCCGGGATTGGGTAATATCGGCGTCAGGAATAGTGTTCAGCTGAAAATTTGCCCCCGGATCAATTATTTCCGCTACAGTGATACTTAAAACGGAGGCGATAATCATCATCACAACAAAAAAGCCAAGGGTAATCGCGCCGGATCGTCCCATGTGACGGATATCCCCCAACGATGAAATACCGGTAATGATGGCTGCAACAATCAGCGGCACCAGAATCATTTTAAGGGCATTTAAAAATAATGTCCCCATCCATGAAAACATCAGCGCGTCTTCGCCCATCGTCCAACCGGTAATAACTCCGAGAATGACGGCAAAAATAATGACATAAAGCAATTTTACGGAATGATCTTTTGCCATTGCCTCTATTCCCTCTTCGCTTCCTCACCTGCAATAGGAAAAGATAACATTTTCATCCGGTGCCTTAATCCGTGGTCCCCCGTCCGGATAGTCAACACTGGCCATGATATGCCTGATCACATTGAGCCTGGCAGTCTTTTTGCTGTCGGTTCGCACTATATACCAAGGGGTTACCGGATTATCGGTTCGCTTGAACATTTCATTCTTCGCCGCAGTATAATCGTCCCAATGTTCAATGGCGACCTCATCAATCGGGCTAATTTTCCATTGCTTTAGGGGATCAGTGCGGCGTTCCTCCAGCCTCTTTGCCTGCTCATCTTTTGAAATATCAAGATAATATTTCAATATCTGAATGCCTGATTTCACCAGCATCTGTTCAAACGTGATGACCGTATTGATAAAATCCTCATATTCACTGTGACTGCAAAAACCCATCACCCGCTCAACCCCGGCACGGTTATACCAGCTTCGGTTCATCAGCACCATTTCCTGCGCCGATGGCAGATGTCCGACATAACGCTGAAAATACCATGAACTTCGGTCTTTATCCGACGGTTTGCCAAGCGCGACTACCCTGGTTTCGCGTGGGCTTAGATGCTGAATAATGCGCTTGATGGTGCCGTCTTTTCCGGCGGCATCCCGCCCTTCAAAAATAATCAGAATTTTACGGTCATAGCTGATGATATCCCGTTGCAGTTTAACCAGTTCAATCTGTAGTTCACGCAATTCCGATTTATATTCTTCCTGAGTAATACTCATTCGTTATCTCCTGCTTTTTTCCGGGCATAAAGATAGGCCGGGAGCGCGCAGCTCAACCCCACCGTCAGATTTAAAAGTATAAATAAATAAGGGTTCGGGCCATCCGATTTTTGCCATGCATGAAAAGTATAAATCCAGAAAACCAAAGAGGAAATAACAAGATCAGTGGTAAATCCGGCCGCCGCGCCATTTGAAAAAAGGGCGTTAATCAAACCAGGGACATAAAAACCCTCAGCCTGAAAAAACTGACCCAAAAATATAAAAGGAATGATAGTGCCGATTATCGCCAAAATAAGATATAAATTTTTCATCTGCCTAACCCTCCCCGCTTATATCTAAACTTTTAACAGATTGGTAAATGGCCGTCACCTTTTTAAACGTTATCGCATTTGCCTTTTCTGGCGAAAACCTATCGCCTCGGACTTAAGACAATTATATTTTGTAAATAAAAATATGTAATTTAAAAATAATCGTTATTATTATCTTAAATCAAAATATTTATTGGGGAATACCTATGCCGATCAAGCGATTTCTTAAAATAATTTTTTCTATATATCTTTTTTTTAATTCTGTATCCTATGCGCAGGACAATAAAACAGGATCTTTTTTGTTGAAAAGCACAAGTGCCGATATTATCGGTGAAGAGGCCGCTGAGCAATACAAAGTCAGACTAGACCCACATGAAGAGATAACTTGGCAAATTTATGTACCTGAAAATTATGATCCTTCAAACCCGCCCGGAGTGCTGCTTTATCAAACTTATGGAACAGGCCCTAATGACCCATTAGGATGGAGAGCTGCCCTTGAAGAAAAAAACTTGATTTTAGTCAGGCTAAGAATAGGAGGAAAGTTGATTGAAGGAAAAGAAATGCTACTAGGCGTTTTATCACTTCCTTTACTGCAATCAAAATATAATATCAATACATCAAGAGTTTACAATACGGCTGAAAATGGCTGTATTGTAGCAGGATTAACATCTAAATATTATGCAAATATCTTCAAAGGTTCTATATTTGTTAACTGTGTGCCAGCATCTTGGAAAAATGACATTCCAGAACAATTAGAATTAATGAAACAAAATAGGTATTTATTTATTTATTCGCCTAAAATTTTAAAATCAATTGGTATTAGGCAAACAATCCGACGTTATAATGAATACGGGATTAATAAAACTAAATTAGAATCAACATCCAGACTTGACTCAGGCGATAATCTTGATCGCCGGCTATTAAATTCTGCAATAGACTATCTTGATGGCATTAATTGACTTTTTTTACATCAACGCATTTGCCTTTTCTGGCGAAATCCTATCGCCTCGGAAAGATGGATTTTATTAATATTTTCCGCCCCATCCAGATCAGCAATGGTACGGGCAACCCTAAGTACCCGGTGATAGCCACGCGCCGTCAGTTTCATCATTTCCACCGCCCGCATCATTATTTCGCGGCACTCATCATCAAGCGCACAGACCGCTTCCAGTGCTTCGCCGTCCACTTCCGCATTTGAGGAAACACCATCAAGGTCTGCATATCTCTGCTGCTGAATTTTTCGTGCCTTTGCCACCCGCTTGGCGACCTCTTCGCTGCCTTCGCTCGCACTGGGCAGCGCCAGGTCATTGGCACTGACCGCCGGCACCTCAATATGAATATCGATACGGTCCATCAATGGGCCGGACACTTTTGACTGATAATCTATCGCACATTTGGGAACCCTGCTGCAGGCAAGCGCCGGATCATCAAGATGGCCGCAGCGGCACGGGTTCATAGCAGCGACAAGCTGAAATCTTGCTGGATAGGTCACATGTTTATTGGCGCGCGCCACCACAACTTCACCGGTTTCAAGTGGCTGACGAAGACTGTCAAGCGCCACACGCTGAAATTCCGGCAATTCGTCAAGAAACAGAACTCCATGATGCGCCAGCGATACTTCACCAGGCCGTGCCTTTAACCCGCCGCCGGTCAGTGCTGCCATTGACGCCGAATGATGGGGGTTTCGAAACGGTCGCTTTCTTGAAATATTATGGTCAGTCAGGTTACCGGCAATACTGTCTATCATGCTGCTTTCCAGCACTTCTGCCGCGCTCATAGGCGGCAATATTCCCGGCAATCGGGCTGCGAGCATTGATTTGCCGGAACCCGGCGGTCCGGTCATACAGATATTATGACCACCTGCTGCCGCAACCTCCAATGCGCGTTTGGCGCTTTCCTGTCCCTTGATATCCTTTAAATCAAGATGAAAAGCCGGGGTATCATCCATCACTGCTTCTGGCGGGCTGAGTTGCTGCTGCCCTTTTAAATGATTGATCAAGTCCAACAAATTTTCCGGCGCAATAATGTCAATATTCTGTGCCCATGCCGCTTCACCGCCGGTTGCCGCCGGGCTGATAAGCCCCAAGTCCTCCCCACTGGCGGTAAGGGCCGCGGGCAGTACGCCGGGCACCGCCTGAATGCGCCCGTCAAGTCCCAGTTCCCCCAAAACCAGATATCCTTCCAATGTATCACTGGGAAGAGCCTCCATCGCCACCAGTATCCCAAGGGCAATGGGAAGATCAAAATGCGACCCTTCCTTCGGCAGATCGGCGGGCGCCAGATTAACGGTAATACGTTTTGGTGGTAGGGCAAGCCCGATCGCGCTTAAGGCCGAGCGCACCCGTTCGCGGCTTTCCGCGACCGCTTTATCGGGAAGTCCTACAATGGTAAAGGAAGGAAGGCCGGAAGCTACATGAACCTGAACATCAACCAGCCTTGCTTCAATTCCCAGAAAGGCAACCGTTCCGATATGTGCAACCATATGAGCATCCCCCAAAAGACCACTTAAACCAGCCGCAACCCTATCAGAATTTTTAAATTCGGCACAAGGCTAAATATTAAAAACTTTCATGGCATTGCCGGAACGGATCGCTTTGCATTGATCATCGGCTAGCTGCGCCGTATTGGCAAAGGCCCCTTTGGTATCAAACACCTGATGCGGCCAGTCGGTACCAAACATGACATGCTCATGACCAACAATGGAAATCAGATACTGCATGGCCCGTGCATCATAATTGATACAGTCATAATAAATATGGCGAAGGTAATCTGTCGGTTTTCTTTTCATTTTGCGGCGCTCGGCAAGCTCCACATCATCCCCTTTTTCAAAGCGGCCCACCAGATAGGGAAGCGCACCGCCTCCATGAGAAGCAATCAATTTAAGATTTGGATATTTATCAAAGAAACCATCAAAAATCATCCGGGTTACGGCTAGTGTGGTATCAAACATAAAGCCCACAGACCAGCTTAAATCATAAAGCCCCATATCCATTGAAAGTGCCCCTGGCGGATCGGTCGGATGGAGCAGAACCGGTAGCCCACGACGGTCAATTTCGGTCCAGATTGGCGCAAATATCGGATCAGTCAGGCTGCGCCCGGCGATATTGGCCAGTACCATAACCCCGCTTGCGCCCAAAGCACATGTCCGCTCAAGTTCCTTAACTGCGCGCTCTGGATATTCCCATGGCAGGGACGTATACCAGCGAATCCGGTCCGGATATTTGTTCTGTGCCTCAACCATGCTGTCGTTTGAAGCAACAGCTGCCTTGCAGCTAATTTCTTCTCCACCCCAGTAAACATTCGGACAGGTTAGTGATACTATGGAAATATCAATTCCGGTTGCATCCATCTGTTTAATGCGCAGTTCATAATCAAAATGACCTGGCTGCGGAAAGGCAACTGGGGTATTTTCCTTGAAAATTTCCTCCTTTCCGTCTGGCCGAACCTGAAGATTATATTCACCACCAAACTTTCGCAGAATTTCGTACCATTCTTTGGTATAGGCATGTGTGTGGACGTCAATGACCGTCATTATTGTTACTCCTGTAAAACTTATCTTTAATTATTAATTATAGAAACTGGCTATAAACACAATTGCAATTGCACTTGGCACAAGATAGCGCACAATAAAATGCCAGTATTTATAATATTTTGGGTTAGTGTTGTTGGTGAATTCCTCGCGCCGCATTTTTTCTGTTATCATCCAGCCGCCAAAAATGGATATTAATATTGACCCCAATGGCATCGCAAGATTGGCCGTCAGATATTCGACTGATCCGAATATGGTCAGATCTTTTAAGGAACTGATAAATGCCAGCGGTCTGATTTCCGACCAGATATTAAATGAAAAAACATTAAAAAGCCCGACCAGCCATGTCGCAATGCCAACGATCAGTGCACCAGCCACGCGGCTTACACCACGCTGGTCCTTAAACCAGGCCACCACCGGTTCAAACATGGATAGACCAGTACTGAGAGCCGCCAGCAATAGTAATGTGAAAAACAGAATTGCAAAAAAATCACCACCCGGCATTTGCCCGAAAGCAACCGGAAGGGTCACAAACATAAGCCCTGGCCCCTGATCCGGCACAAGGCCATATTGAAAGACAATGGGAAAAATCATCAGTCCTGCCAAAAGGGCAACAACTGTATCCATTCCGGCGATAACCAGACTTGAACGCGGAATTGAAACATTGTCCCCGATATAGGCCCCATAAACCAGCATTCCTGCGCCGCCTACGCTTAAGGTCAGAAGCGCCTGCCCTACGGCAAGCAGGATCACAGACATGTTAATTTTGCTGAAATCCGGGGTAAAAAGAAAATCAAATGCGGCGGCGGCATTGCCGTTAATAAGTGAATAAATTACCAGACAAAACTGTATGATAAATAAAGCCGGCATGATCATCTTCACCGCTTTTTCAATTCCCTTACGGATTCCTTTGCCGACAATAAACATAATAAGTCCCATAAAGACCCCATGCCACATCGACATCCGCACCGGGTTTGCTTTGATATTGTCATAAAGCATTCCGGCGTTTGAAGCATTAATACCGTCAAAACCGTCAGTTATGGCAAAGGAAAGAAAATCAAGAATCCAGCTGGCAACAACACTGAAAACAGTCAGTAAAAAATAAGCACTTAAAACCAGCAGCCAGCCAAGAGCTCCCCATTTCGGACTTAAACCTTCCTGCTTCGACACTTTTTCAAGACAGAGTATGGGATTGCACTGCCCACGCCGCCCGACCATTATTGTGGCAATAAGGGCAGGAATGGAAATAACCAGAATGAATGCCAGATAAATGATTATAAAGGCCCCACCGCCATTTTCACCAACCAGATAGGGGAAGCGCCACAGGTTGCCTAGTCCGATCGCACTGCCCAGTGCCGCAAGGATAAAAGCAAATTGCGAGGACCAGTGTTCATTAGCTGAAACATTATCTGACATTTCCATTTCCCCTATAGTTTAAAGATACGCTGTGCATTTTCACTGCGAATTTTATGTTTTGTTTTTTCCGGCAGATTATTGACCCGACCAAGGCATCCGGCCATGTCCCCAAGATTAAATGGGTAGTCGGATCCGTATAGAACATGATCTTCCCCGCCCACGTGTACACAAAGCTCAAGCGATTCTTGTGCATAAGTGACACTGTCGTAATAAATATGCTTTAAATACTCACTTGGATGCTTGCTAATTTTAACTTTGGCCCGTGCAGTCGTATCAAATACCCGGTCAAACCGCCCTGCAAGATACGGTAGTGTTGCGCCGGCATGGGAAGCGATTATTTTCAGGTTTGGATAACGGTCAAAAAAACCGTCAAAAATCATTTTTGATATACATAGTGTCGTATCAATCATAAAACCGGTGGAAGCAATCAACGCGTAACGATCCAGCTCCATAAGTTCCGTCCCGATAGGAAACGTCGGGTGGACCAAGACGGGAAGATCCCGATCATCCAGCTCCTGCCATATAGGTGCAAAAAAGGGATCCGTTAGATGGCGCCCATTAATACTGCCATGGACAATCGCCGCAACAGCCCCCAAATCACAGGCCCGTTTTAATTCCTCCACCGCCAGCTCAGGATACTCCCAGGGCAAAACGGCCATCCAGCGGATATGTTCGGGAAAATCAATCTGCGCCTTGGCAAATTCATTATTAGTCATAACGGCCGCTTCCAGGCTTTCATCACGGCTGCCCCACAAAACACCAGGCGGCGGCATTGAGACTACGGCCATATCCACACCCGCCTTTTCCATATTTTTTATGCGAAGCTCAAAATCAAAATGAGGTGGCTCCAGCACACAAAAGCTTGCCCCCTTGTAGCATACCGTCCATGGGCTATCCAGACCGACTTCAACCGTCAAATCGGGCCCCCCTTTCCTCATTAATAAATCCAGCCAGCCGGCCGTGTACATATGTGTATGAACATCTATTACTTTGCTCATATGTCCCCTTTTTATCTGAATTTTTATCTTCTAAAACTCTATACTTATTCACTAGACCAGTATAGAGTTAGAAAAACGATATTTTACCAGTACAGTTTTAATCAGTTTGAAACTGTACTGATATTTTCCATTAAAACTGTACTGTATTAGTGATGACTAAAACTCTTTATAGCCAGATTGCCGCCAAAATCGCCGAGCAGATTGAAAATGAAGTTTACCTGCCCGGTGATAAATTACCGTCAATCAGAAAAGCCTGTCAGCAGTTTAAGGTAAGTGTGTCAACGATACAGCAGGCATATTCCCAACTTGAAAATTTATATCTTGCCGAAGCACGGCCCCAGTCCGGTTATTATGTGTTGTCTCAGAATGAAAATCTGACTGAAGAACCGGAAATGACCAATACAGGTACACCAATTCCGGTTTCTGTAAATGACGGCATTTTCCAGGTGATCAAGGAAACGGAAAATTTTAAGTATAATTTTGGGGCGGCTTATCCACATCCAGATTTTCTGCCTGTAACTCAACTTCAAAAAACAATCCGTAAAATTTCCAGACATCATTTAAAGGATGTATTGACGACAGGTTCATCAATTGATGTTAATTTATTGCTCAGGCGCCAGCTGGCCCAGCGGATGACCTATGCAGGATGCCAGCTTTCAGCCAATGATATTGTCACAACAAGCGGCTGTAAGGATGCCCTTTCTTTGTGCCTGAATGCAGTGGCAAAAAAAGGGGATATAATTGCCATTGAATCGCCGGCCTTTCCAGGAATTCTTCAAACCATTGAAGCCCTGGAAATGAATGCGCTTGAAATCCCGACTCATCCGAAAGAAGGGATCAGCCTGGACGCATTAAAGCTTGCTCTTGAACAATGGCCGATCAAAGCGTGTGCATTGGTTCCTACCTATAACAATCCGCTTGGATCATCCATGCCCGAGGACAACAGAAAGGCACTGGTTGAACTGCTTAAGATACATGAGATACCGCTGATTGAAGATGATCTGTTTGGTGATCTGGGAACATATGGCCGACGGGCAAATGCGCTTAAATCCTATGACCGGGACGGTCTGGTACTCTATTGTTCATCTGTATCAAAATCATTAGGCCCAGGGCTTAAGGTCGGCTGGATATCCCCGGGGCGGTATTTAAAAAAAATTCAAAAACTTAAATTTTTAAACAGCGTGACGGAATCAACTTTATCACAAATGATTGTCGCTGAATATTTTGCGACAGGAAATTATGACAAGCATATTCGACGTATCCGGAACATTTATGCCCAGAACAGAAAATTGATGGCCGCGTGCATTGCTGAGCATTTTCCTAAAGGCACAACAATCTCAAATCCATCCGGCGGGTATATGCTATGGGTAGGGCTTCCTGCTGAATTTAATACATGGAAACTTTATAATTTTGCAATTAAAGACAAAATTTCATTTTTGCCGGGCATTTTATTTTCACCGACAGGCAAATATAATAATTTTCTGCGTCTAAATACTGCCATCCCATGGAACGGTGAAACTGAAAAAGCCATTATCAAGTTGGCAAAACTTTCAATACAAGCAATAGATTGACAGCGGCTATCAATTCCGCCTAACGTGCTAAATAAAAAAGCCAGGAGTAATTTAATGGGGAATATGTCATGGGGCGTAAAAAGCGCCCATGGAAACCTGAAAGCCGTTCTGATGCACCGACCCGGTGTTGAAATTGACGTTGTTACCGAAGAAAATAAAAAAGTTTTTAATTTTGATGAACCCGTAAATCGCGAGATTTTCCAGTCGGAATATGACATTATGGTTGATCAGTTTAACAGCCATGGTGTTGATCCGGTTTTTCTGACCGATGTTCTTAAAGATGATGAAGACAGTATCAATTATATCAAGCACCGCCCGAATATGACCTATACCCGCGACCTTGCCGCCGTGTTTAAATCCGGCGCCGTCCTGATGGGTCCACATTTACTAGGCCGCTGGGGTGATCAGGATATAGTTGGCCGAGCCTTAAAAAAACTGGGTATTCCCATACTTGGCTCAATCGACTGCCCGTCCTTTCTTGAAGGGGGCGGTGTTACCATGATCGGTGAAGATACAGTTGTGGCCTCCATTTGTGACCGCGCCAATCAGTCTGGCACCCGGGATCTGCGTAATCTGGTGCTGGGTGAAAATGCCAAATATTTTCTGGAAGTGCCACTCCCGCCCGGACATATTCATATTGACGGACTTTATATGACACTGAATGATGATCTAGCAATATGTCACAGCCCGGCACTTAATATTCTGCCATGCAGGCTTTTTCAGTCTGGTGTGTCTGAACCACGTCATATCATGTTTAATGAATTCCTTGGTGAACGGGGTATTAATATCATTGAAATTAATGAAGAGGAAATGCGTGGTGGTCATCTTAATCTGGTGGTGACCCATCAGGGTAAAAAAGCAATCGGTTTTGAATGCGCCAGCCGCCTTTCAAAAGAAATGGCAAAATACGGGTGGGAGGTTTCAACATTTCCTTCAGACACATTGTTTAAAGGAAACGGCGGCGCCCACTGCATGACGATGCCAATGCATGTAACTTAAGGAGCCTGTATGAGCCTGCAGAGAAAGCTTGGATTTACAACGATATTTGCCATAGTCACCGGTAATATTATCGGCTCCGGATTATTTTTTACTCCCGGAGAGCTGGCCGCAGTTGCCGAAGCAGAGTGGCAGGTTTATTTCTTCTGGGCCCTTTGTGGTTTTATAGTTCTTTGTGGCGCCTTGACTTATGCCGAGCTTTCCATTCTTCTGCCCCGTCCCGGGGTCATGTATCATTCGCTTAACGAAGCTTATGGCCCATTTGCCGGCTTTTTTCAGGGCTGGGTGCAGATCCTGATCAGCGGTCCCGGGTCAATTGCCGGCGCATCCATATTTTTTGGTGAACTGGCCAATCAGGTTCTCGGTATTGAAAATAATGAACTCAGACTTATGTGGGGAGTGCTGGCAATCACCTTTTTTGCTATTATTAACCTTCAGGGCATCTCAATGGGTGGTAAAACCCAGGTGATCATTACCACCGCCAAGCTGACCGGGATCATGGGACTAATTATCGGGGCCATATTTTTTGCTTCCCCCGTCGAATGGGTCAGTGAAACAGCAAAAGCAACAAAGGAAATTGACCTTTGGAGCACGATGCAGTTTATCGGCCTGGGCGTAGGTATCGTGCTTTTCACTTATGACGGCTGGGCCGACGCGTCACATCTCGCAGGCGAAGTTAAAAACCCGGAAAAGAATTTACCGCTTGGGATTGGGATTGGTGTGATGGCTGTGATTGCCATATATCTTCTGATCAATTATGCCTTCTTAAGCGTAGTACCGCTTGATTTTATGCGGGATAATCCGACCATAGTAGCGACAACAGTGGCCGAAGCTGCTTTTGGCCCAATTGGTGCTAATGTCATTCAGGTTCTGATCTGGATTTCCATATTCGGAGCCATTGGCGGGCTGGTCATGTCTATTCCCCGGCTTTATTATGCCACCGTATCTGATTTTACAGAAGACGCCTCAAAAACATTCATGGGTCCGTTTTTTAAGGCACTTTCCTATCTTTCACCAAAAACATCCGTACCGTCAGGTTCAATCATTTATTCAGCAGTGATGGCGATTATCTTCCTGCTGTTTTTTGGGACCTTTGCCAAAATTGTCAATTTTCTGGTAGTGCCGCTTCAGTTTATCAATATCTGGATTGTATCGAGCATTTTTATCCTGCGTCCGCGCTTAAGCAAACCGGACGATTTTAAAATACCGCTTTATCCGCTTGTCCCTCTGATTTTCATATTGACCATGTCAATCCTGATCATAAGCGCACTTATTTACAATACGGAACAAAGCCTTTATGGCATTGCCCTGTCCCTGACATCCATACCCGTATATCTTATTCTAAAGAACGCCAAATCAAAATCATGACTAATTTCAAATTGCTTTTTAAAAATGATAAGCCAATCATCGCGATGATTCATTTACCGCCTTTGCCGGATTATGAAGGCTCCCCCGGTATGGATGCCATTATTGAAAGCGCCCTGAATGATTTAACAATCCTTGAAAAATATGGCATTGACGGCGCGCTGATTGAAAATGAATATGACAGACCCCACCGGGTTAAGGCAGAACCGCAGACAATCAAGGCTATGACCGAAGTGACAAAAGCCGTGGTCAAGGCCAGCAGAAATTGCGTGATCGGGGTGGAAATACTTCTGAATGATGCCAAAGCTTCACTTGATGTGGCGAAGGAGGCAGGGGCTAGGTTTATTCGCACTGATTATTTTGTTGATCCCATGTCCCGGCCCGAATATGGCGAATTTGATATTGATCCTGAAGTAGTTATCAAATACAGAAAATCCATTGGCGCTGAAAATATCCTGATCATGGCAGATATACAGGTTAAATATGCAAAAATGCTTATTCAACGCTCCATTGAACAGTCGGCAAAATTGGCCACAGACCATCATGCCGATGCCGTCGTGGTCAGCGGTGATGCCACCGGTGACGCCCCGGTCATTAATGATCTGATCAATGCCGGCAAAGGCGCGGGTGTCCCCGTAATCATCGGCAGTGGCACCGATGCGGAAAATGCCGTTGAATTATTATCCCACTGCGACGGGGCCATTGTCGGCACCGCACTGATGCAGGATAAAATTGTCAATGCTGAGCGAGTAGAAAAATTGCTGAAAGCATTGGGAAGGCTTTAAAAATGAAAATAGCATGCGTTGGTGATTGCGGGGTTGATCGCTACCTTCCCTCAAACAGACTGCTACCCGGCGGCATCACTGCAAATTTCACACGCCAGGCCCGCCGCTGCTTCAACCCGAATGATGAAATCAGCATCATTTCCATGGTTGGTGATGATGATCCTGAAGCCAGGCTTGCATTGTCAGCCGTTAATATAGACGGGATTAATTGTTATATCAGTTCACATCCCGGAATGACGCCGGTGCAATATATAGAGATTGGGGAAAGCGGGGAAAAAAATTTTACACGATACAACCCCGGTATCCTTGAATATTTTGATCTGGACGACAGTCAACGACGCATTTTACACAAGGCCGATTTGGTGATGACACCGGTTTACTGGCAAATCCATAATGTTTTTGAAAAGGTTCTTGCCTTGCCCATATCAGGCACACTGGCGGTTGATTTTTCCGACTTTTCAACCGATCCCGATTTTGACCTGCTGGAAAAAAACATCGAAAAAATTGATATTGCCTTCTTCGGACTTAATCATAATCAGACTGAAATGATCAGCCGCATAACCGCAATTGCAGAAAAAACGGAAAAGCTGATGGTTATTACGCTAAGCGATATGGGCAGTATCGCTATAAAAGGAAATAAAAAAATCAGCAAACCCGCTTTGCCCGTCGATCAGGTGGTCGATACCACCGGCGCCGGGGATGCCTTTGCTGCCGGTTTTTTATCCAGCTATATGCATGATCAGAAAATTGATCTGGCCCTTGAAAAAGGTGCAATCATTGCCGCTGAAACTATTCAGCATGTCGGTTCGGTACCAACCTGATTATTAGTCCCGAAGCAGATAATATTCCATACCCGCAACCGTTTCGAGAAGGTCATATCTGCTTTTTATATACTGATATATTTTAAGTGAATTTTCCGTGTTATATTTATCATCCGGCGTATAGAATACCATGCGCGGCGCGTTGGTTTTAAGTGTCGCCATTACATCATCAAACTGCTTTTCTGTATGAATGCCGAATGAGCTGTTAAAGAAACGAAACGGATTTTTCCGCCCCGTAATATAATAAATTTCAGCGTTTGACGGAAAAGCAAATATAGTTTCATTTTGACCGACATGCTTATCCACCAGATCAATGATATGATGGTAGGTTGTCGCTTCATTTTCCCTAAGCCAGAGACCCACATTCCCTTCAAAAAACACTTCTTTTTCGACCGTTCTTTCACCACGAAGGATTTGCGGGATAAAGCGGTTAGAGGACTGCCCTGCATGGAAATAAAGGGCAATTGTGCATATATAAAGGATTAAAAAAAGCATGCTGCTTCTTTTAATGACATTGCCTGACCCAATCATCCAGAATAGGGCACAGAGCGACAGCCCGACCGTATAATATAAATAAATGAAAATCTGATAATGCACAGTGACCAGAGCATAAAAAACGGCAATCATTGGCAGTGCAGATAATGCCCGTTTATCCTGATTCCGGCCACAAATTTTCAAAAAAGATACTATTCCCAAAACTGGGGTCACCAAAATCAGGAATATCCAGTAAAGATTATTCAGCAAAACCTCAAAAGAAGGCAGTTTGGTGATTGAAACCAAACTGAAAATCAGAAAATCCAGAAAACTTCTTTTCTGTATAAAGTTGAGTTCTGTCAGTGACAGCGCCGAAATCACAGTATCATTATACCAACTGCCAATTGAACCATGATAAAGATGGTATAATAGCAATGGGGCTGCCGCCAGAATGCCACCGACCAGCATATGGATAAGTATTTTAAGAAGCATTTTATTATCAACCGACACACGAAATAAACCGTTTATCAGTAAAACCACAGGCCAAAGGCCAAATAATATTATGGCAGAAGCAGGCACTTTCATAAACAGGTAGCCGCAAAGGCCCAAAATCATGACTGCAAACAACAGTTTGGAAAGCACCGCACTTTTAAGAGAAATATTTTCCGCCTTCGAATAAAGGATATAGCACACCGCCCCCATTGAGGTAATAACGCCGGAAAGCTGCCGAAAAAGAAACAGGGTAATAAGAATATAGCCGATGACCAGAAATTTATATTTGTAATTTTCCGGTATTTTCTGAAAAGCAACAATAGTCAGGATCGTCAGGAACAGTCCATACCAATTGGCCGTCGGGTTTAAATATTGGATAAATGAAAGTGATGAAAGTGCCAGTACACCGCATAATGCAACAATCGGGCCTCTTGGGGTAAGTAGCCAGAAAATCAGCGCCGCCTGTATAAGCCCCATAATAACAATGGGAATTCTCATGCTGACCATTTCATTTCCAAACAGGGAAAATGCCGCCGCATTCAAGAAATTGATATACCCGAAATGAACATCATGAATATCCAGATTTAGTATTTCACCGGATAATATCCTATCCGCCACATGGGCATAGGCGCCGTCATCCGGGGGATACCAGTAATGATTATAAAAATGAAAAAGCACACTGAAGCTAAAAATCATGCCAATGGCAAAATAAATATTCTGTTTTAATAGGGCTACCTTATTGTTCATGATCAGTCTCTAGTCTTTCCGCCAGACGGAAAGTGTAGCAAATGAAAAGAAGGCCCCGATGAAATTCTTATAAAATAACCGGTCAACTAAAAATGTCAGCTTCACCAGCCACTTGCCGCCAATATTTAAAAAAGGAAAGGCATCCGGATTATAAAACAGAACATAAGCCAAAAGCCCGGGATAGCGTAGTCGCAATGGATTAAAACCGGCATCTTTAAAAAAGCCTTTTAGTTCGGAAACGGCAAAATCCCGTTCTGTTTCCTCATCAAAAAGTGGGTTTTTCTGATAAATTTTCCGGCGCACCCATTGGGTTATCGGGTTGCCGTAAGTCGGTTCGAAATTAATGAATATGCCGCCCTTTTTAATCCCACCGCTTAAGTTCTTAACAACCTGCGCCGCATGGTTTGGGACATGATGAAGCCCGCCGATAAGAATGATTATGTCAAAATTATCTGCTTCCGGTTTGAAGCTGGTCGCATCCTCCTGTCGGATATCAAGGTCCGGATACTCGGTTTTAAGATCATTCACCACAACATCGCTATAATCAAATCCGCTATAGTCTATATCCAGCCCCAGATGATTGATAATAAGCATGCGTCCTTCTGCAAAACCACACATGGCTTCAAGCACTTTATATTTTTTGGTCCTGTCTAACGCCAATCCTTTAAGGCAGTGGTGCCAGATCAATTGCTTGATCAGCAGATGTTTTTCCCCGCTTCTGGCTTGCTTATATTGTTCAGCAATTGAATTAAAATGTGTCTTCTGCTGCTCAATAAGCTGCTTTTCCTGACTGTCGGGATTCATATGTGTGTCTCACCTGTCGCCACAAATGAAATTCCGGCAATAATCAAGGCTACTCCGATCAGGTGAGTGGCGCTTAGATTTTCCTTTAAAATAAAATATCCGGCAATCTGTGTGGCAACTACCAGTCCACCTGCTGCAATGGGAAAGGCAATGGATAATGCAATTCTGGTCACGATCACATACCAGATCAGAAAGCCAAGTCCATAAAAAAATATTCCGGCAATACCCTTAGCTGATATCAACGTCCCCGCCGACAATTTAAGATAAACAAGCCCTGTGACACTTGTGATA
Organism: Kordiimonadaceae bacterium; assembly: GCA_024236295.1. Classification (GTDB taxonomy): domain Bacteria; phylum Pseudomonadota; class Alphaproteobacteria; order Sphingomonadales; family Emcibacteraceae; genus Pseudemcibacter. Next base: position 116,743 of record JACKKT010000002.1, read on the forward strand.
ATATAAATCAACATAATGAATATATTTGACAGGATGGTCATGATTAATGCCCTTTCCGGTCGGCGTTATAATCCTCACTGATTATATAGGGTGGACGACCCTGCAACGATTTATGAATTCGGGCCAGATAAATACCTATAATGCCAATATTAAAAAACAGAACTCCAAAGAGTAGCGATGTAACCCCGATCGTTGATGCCCATCCGGGAACAGCGACCCCTTGCGTATAAATGTAAAATGTATAGCCAAGTTCAATAAAGGACAGAATACTGGTAATTGCCCCTATCCATACACCAATTTTGAGGGGGACTGTCGAATAAGAAATAATTGCACCGGTAGCAAGCTTTATCATTCGACCCAACGTAAATTTGGTAGATCCCTGATGTCTTGTACTGGCCGTAAACTTCACCTGCTTGACATCAAATCCTACCCATTGGATGGCGCCTCTTAAAAATATATCCACATCCCCGAAGGAAATAATTTCGTCCCTTACCTTAAAATCAATAAGTCTGAAATCCGAACTGCCCTTTTCAAGCGGGAGATCGGAAAGAACGGAAAAAATCTTATAAAACTGCTTTGAAAAATATCTTTTAAACGGCCCTGCGGCTTCCTTGTCTTCGCGTATGGTGTTGACGATCTTGGCCCCTGCTTTCCATTCATTTACCAGTTTTTCAATGACTTCTGGAGGATGCTGAAGATCCCCGTCCATACTGACAATTGCCTGCCCTTTTGCCAGTTTTAATCCGGCAAAAATAGCATGTTGATGCCCAAAATTTCTTGAAAAGCGGATAGCCCTGACTTGCGGATATTGATTGCAGGCTACTTGAATATTTTGCCAAGTATTATCACTGCTGCCATCATCAATTAATATGACTTCAAAAGTTAACCCAATGTTTCTTATGGATAAATCAATCCTTTCAACCAGCGTGAAAATATTATCCTGTTCGTTATAAAGCGGCACAACGACCGACAAAACCGGGTCCGATTTACTTATTGTCACTCTGGCCAACCTCTTTTTATCTTAAAATTTATGTCTAGAACTATTTTACTTTGATTTCATTTATCATTGGTCAGCATAGTTGATTATAGCTAATTAAAGGTTAAACTTTTAATGATCTCACCCATTAAATAGAAAACCCAGCTGGTAACAAATCTTACTTGAAATTTAACTACATAACCACTACCGTACCCTTATTCAAATATGGGAACAAAAATATGAAAAAAGATATCACCCGCCGGGATTTTCTAAACGGAACACAAATTGCTATCGGGGCAACAATATTGACACCCTGGATGGTGTCATGCGGGGTTGAACCAAATGTAAAATCAACGGATAATGGTTTTACCTTAAGCAAAGATTATTATCCGCCCGCCAAAAACGGCCTTCGGGGCAGCCACGATGGCTCATGGGAAACTATGCATGCGCGCGTTATGGGTGAAGACTGGCAAACCGATATTATTGATGATGAATATGATCTGGTAATTGTGGGTGGCGGGATCAGCGGTCTATCATCAGCATATTTTTATCGTCAGAAACACCCTGATGCAAAAATTCTTATTCTGGATAATCACGATGACTTTGGCGGCCATGCCAAACGTAATGAATTTAAGCATGGTGACAACACCCGCATCAGCTATGGCGGCACAGAAGCTATTGATACACCGTCATCTTATCCGCAAGTAGCACTTGATCTTTTAAAAGATATTGGCATCGATCTGGATAAATTTTACACAGCCTTCAAACAGGACCTTTATCCATCCAAGGGGCTTGGCTTTTCTATCGTCTTTGATGAGAAAAATTTTGGTGAAACAAAGCATGTAAATGGCTATGGCCAAAAATCTTGGGAGGAATTCGCCGCCGAAGCACCACTGACGGACAAGGCAAGGGCAGATTTCATCCGCGTCCAGACGGCAGAAGTCGATTATATGGAAGGAACACCTGTTGAAGAAAAATTCAAAATTCTAAGCAAAACTGGATATTCAAGCTTCCTGCGCGATTATGTGAAGGTTGATGAGCAGGTAATCAATATTTATCAGCATTGGGGAATGAGCTTCTGGTGTGTCGATATGGAAGAAGTGCCCACCACAGCCGTACAATATTATGATGGCGGCATCCCCGGTGTGGATCATACACTTCCAATCCATTCCGGCCGTGGGGATGATCCCTATATTTTCCATTTTCCCGATGGCAATGCCTCTGTTGCGCGTCTCCTGGTTAGGAAACTGATCCCAGAAGCGATGCCGGGAACAACCATGGAAGACGTGGTAACCACGAAAGCCGATTATTCGAAACTTGACCGCAATGATCAGAATGTCAATATCCGCTTGAACAGCACAGTTGTCCATGCCGTTAATACTGAAGACGGCGATGCCGTAGATGTAACCTATGTGCGTGATGAAGTGCCCCATAAGGTTCGTGGCAAAAAATGTATCATGGCCTGCTATAATATGGCCATACCATTCATTTGTCCTGAAATGTCAGAAAAACAAAAAGAAAATCTGGCCTTTAATGTAAAAGTTCCGCTTGTTTATACCAAAGTGCTGATCAATAACTGGCAACCGTTCATCAAAATGAAAACCAGCTTCGTTTATTATACCGGTGGTTTTTATAAACAGGCCGAACTTGATTATCCGGTTTCCCTTGGCGATTATAAATGCTCAGAATCCCCTGATGAGCCAATCATTGTCCATATGTGTCATGTGCCCTTATTCACTGATATCAAGGGTCCGGAACAATGGCGCGAAGGACGCAGACAAATCCTCACCACCACCTTTGAAGAATTTGAAGGCCACGTTAAAGATCAGCTTACGCAAGCATTTGGCGAAGTCGGTTTTGATGCTGACCGCGATATCGAGGCCATTACCGTCAACCGCTGGCCACACGGTTACGCCTATAGTAACGGCCTGACCTGGGGCGAGGATTTTGCGGAAGAAGATAAGCCCTGGGTAATTGGTCGCCAGCCATTTGGCAATATTCACATTGCCAACTCGGATTCCGATGCCAACGCAACGACAAAAGCGGCAATCAAGGAAGCTCACCGTGCCGTGAAGGAAATTCTGGCCTGATGAAAAAAGCGGTTTTAAACGAAATTGACTGGCCGGAATTCGGCATCGGTGAGCGCCCGGCCGATATTACGCTGGATGAATATCTTAGCCGGCTTCAAATGGTTCGCGAGGCCATGGAAGTGCGTGGCTACAGCCATTTGCTGATTTACGCTGATCGGGAGCATTTCGCCAATCTCACCTGGATGTGTAATATTGATCCGCGTTTTGAGGAAGCTTTACTAATTTTACGCCCTGAAGTTAAACCACTGATCCTGATCGGTAATGAATGTGAAGGTTACCTACCCCATAGCCCGCTATATAAAAGCGGCGATATGCGATCAGAGCTTTATCAGCCATTTTCATTGCTTAATCAGGGGCGCGATAAAAGCAGGACACTGGGCGAAATTTTTACCGATGAAGGCATGGATGAAAATGCCAATGTCGGTGCTGTCGGCTGGAAATATTTTGGTGAAAACGAGGACCCCGCTGGGAGCCTCGCCCTTGATATCCCAAGTTTTATTGCAGATGCGGCACGGAATATTGCAGGACATGATCAGGTCATTAATGCTACTGATCTTTTCATGCATCCGGGATATGGTTTTCGCTCTGTTGTCTCTGTTGATGAAATTGCCATTTTTGAATATTCCAACATTAAAACATCGGAAGCCGTTAAAAGAATTTTATTTGGCATGCGCGATGGCATGACCGATTTTGAGATTGCAAAATTCATGGAATGGGACGGCGAACCTCTCGGCTGTCATCCCACCTTTGCCAGCGGCAATCTGCCCGGCCTTTGCGGTCCTCAGGGCAGAATCTTAAGAAAAGGTGACGTTTTTTCATTTAACGTCTGTTACTGGGGCAGCAACATATGTCGTGCCGGCTGGGTCGCGGAAAGTGCCAATGATCTGCCCACTGGTGCTCAGGATTATATTAATGCATTTGCCGCCCCCTATTTTGAAGCGATGGCAAACTGGTTTCGAAATTTACGGATCGGAACCAAAGGTAAGCTGCTCCATGATATAATATATGGAACGCTTCCTTTTGAAAAATTCGGTATTTTTCTAAATGCTGGTCATCTTATTCATCTTGATGAATGGGTCAGCTCGCCAATTTATGAAGGGTCTGATCTGCCCATCCGGTCAGGCATGATGTTCCAGGTGGATGTCATTCCGTCTTCTCCCATTTACGGGTCCACCAGAATGGAAGACGGTATAGTCATTGCCGATGCGGAACTTCGGGCAAAACTGAAAATAAAACATCCTGATTGCTATGACCGCTGCATGAAAAGACGTGATTTTATGATTAATATACTGGGGTTTGATCTTCCCGATGAAATTTTACCCTTGTCCAATATTCCGGCTATTGTCCCCCCGTGGTTTTTAAAACCGGAACAGATTTTTACCCTTAAATAAAATTTTTACCAGACGATCTTTTCAATATTTTCAAAATCTATTGAGCCGCCATCATCAAAAGTAATTGTACCGCTAGCATCATGGGATAGTAACATTTCGCCAGAATTATCATCGGTTGATTGTATTGAACTGCCATCATCTAAAGTAAGGGTCCAGCCAACCTCATGAAACTGACCGCTAAAGCCTTCAAGTTTTAATGTGTCAGTCCATGCCATCCCGGCACCACCATCCACAATATCATTACCCTGATGAGCCAGGAATGTCAGCGTATCATCCCCATCACCACCAAAAAGTTTGTCATCACCGGCACCGCCATCAATTTGGTCATTGCCGGTTGAGGTCCAGATAACATCATTCCCGTCTCCGCCATGAACCGTAATTCCCTGATCATAGGTATATTTGCTTGATGTCATATCGACAATGTCATTACCATCGCCCATATCAATTTCTTCAATATTTTGTATTCTGGCCTGGCTGCCGGATGCAAAACCACTGATACCATCATCAAGGAACAGGGCATCATCCCCGGATGTCCCTTGAATGGTATCGTGACCATCACCACCATCAAACACGTCACTTGATCTATTATGGCCAGCTAAACCAACATTTTCACCGGTTTCAACGTTATGGGCATTATAGCCGTTCCAAACACTGTCACTATTATAGATCAAAGTGTCGTCACCATCACCACCCAGCAAATTTTCGGCACCGACAGTCCCCTGAACAGTTATTCCCTGAACCGGGTCACTAATCTCTAAAAAGACGCTTACATCAACATTAACATCCTGATAGTCATGATCCCCACCACCATCAAGATCTTCCCAGTTCTGATTTCCATCATCAGCACTGTCAATCATATGGTTTACACCGTCAGAATTGAGGTCCGTATCACTAAAATAAGCCGGTGCATTTTCAGCACTGGAGAGGGCATGCCCATCCACCATCGGTGTCCAATGACCGTTAATTTGCTCAAATGTTACGGTTTCACCGCCAGACAGGCTTGAATTTTCATCATTCCCGTCCGGAATAATGAAAAATCCGACACTCACTCCTCCTGGGTAGTCACTGGAATCAAATGTTATCGTATTATCAGTAAAGCTTTTGACATTATCTTCTATAATCATTCCGCCAATCGGATTGCCGTCAGCATCGGCTACATAAAAACCATGGGAACTGTTATATCCCGCGTCGGAAGAAATATAATTGACATTTAAAGTTACGATCCCGCCTGATGAAATATCATAGACACCATTTGACTGGTTGAGTTCAACAGGTACTGGCGCCTCTTCCTGCTCTTCTCCTTGAGCATTCTCAGCATTATTATTCTCTGCTGAATTTCCCGGAGCGTCCTGATCGCCATTACCATATCCGTTATTGGCATGATTTCCACCCTGGTTATTTTCTCCATTTTGATTTCCGTGATCATCTTCATGGTTATCTTGATTCCAGTTGTGATCGTGATCATCATCGTCATCATTGTTATGGCTACCATGATAACCACCGTCATTTTCATCTTCATGGTTCGAGTGGTGGGAATCGTCATCGTCATCATCATCATCGTCATCGTCATGGTCGTTATGATGATTCCCATTGTGGTCATCGTCATCATGGTCATCGTGGCCATGATAACCGCCCTCATTTTCATCTTCATGAGAGTAATCGTTATTGTCATGATTTTCAGATGAAGTATTCTGTTGCTGGTTTTCCTCCTGCTCCTGCTCTTCACCCTGGGCATTTTCAGCATTATTATTCTCAGCCGAATTGCCCGGGGCATCCTGATCGCCATTGCCATATCCGTTATTGGCATGGTTTTCATTTTCCGCTGCATCGCCATCATTTTCAGATTGACTTTGCTGTTCTTCCGAACCGGACTGACCCTGCTCTACAGGTTCATTTTGCCCGTTTTCATTTCCACTTTGACTGTTTTCTGATCCCTGGCTTTGCTGTTCATCATTCTCTTCATTCTGCCCTTCCGCAGTTTCCTGTGCCTGCTCTTCTCCTTGGGCATTTTCAGCATTATTATTCTCTTCCGAATTGCCCGGAGCATCCTGATCGCCATTGCCATATCAGTTATTGGCATGGTTTTCACTTTCCGCTGCATCGCCATCATTTTCAGATTGACTTTGCTGTTCTTCCGAACCGGACTGACCCTGCTCTACAGGTTCATTTTGACCGTTTTCATTTCCACTTTGACTGTTTTCTGATTCCTGGCTTTGCTGTTCATCATTCTCTTCATTCTGCCCTTCCGAAGTTTCCTGTGCCTGCTCTTCTCCATGAGCATTCTCACCATTATTATTGTCAGAAGAATTTCCAAAAGTATCCTGATTTGAATGTTGCTCTTCTGTTTCTTCTGATGAGTGAAAACCTGTTAATGATGTCTGATCATGAGATAAATCAGTATTATTATTTTTATTTTCGTCGCCATTTTGCTCTGAAGTGTGGTTGGATAAGTCAGTATTTTCCTGATCTTCTAATTCTGCGGCCAATAATGCCTGCATAGCGGCCACATGACTTCCCCCACCCAATACGAGCCCTTCAGCGCTATCCCTGCTTGAGCCGTGGTCAAATGTTACCTGTTTATCTGAAGCGTCTATATCATCCGGTCTCTCAAATTTGATGGCTCCAGAAGATCTGCCAGAGGAAAACAGTAGTTCTTTCAGATGAACACCATTGTCTAGAATTCCGAAGATATTTACACCTTCCTGATCAGGGTTTTGAAACTGACTATGTTCGGTAGCGCTTATGGAGCCAAAGTCAATTGAGTGTTCAGTTTTTTCCTTATAGCCCCCTTCGAGGTCAATCTTTTCACCTTTTTCGTCACTGATTTTACCTGAAATATGAATATTTGAGCGCGTCTGCGTATCTGATGAATGATCCCATCTTTCACTGGATAAACGGTCATCCTGATTTTCAAAATTTTTTTCACTATTCTTATGATAAAAATAAGTATCATTATCTGTCTGATGAATAGCTCTTGAATTTTGTCCTTTTGATGATTGGTCAACCATTTTTCTCTCCGCAAACAAAGTCGCTCAATAACGTCCTTATAATTTTTATCAGAAAATAGTGAAGAAGTGGTTGCCGTTGATGGTAAATGATATATTAAAATTACTCTATGTCACCACATAAAATTTTCATAAAATCATTCATAAACAATAAGTTATGCTATATTAGAAAAAAATAAAATGCAGAATTCAATAAAATTTTAATCAAATAAAAAAATAAAGGCATCTCATTTGAAATGCCTTTATTCACTCTGGTTATAAATGCCTGGCAATCAATTTTACCAGCTGATTTTCTCTATATTCTCAAAGGTGATTGACCCGCCTTCATCAAATGTAATCGTGCCATCCGCATCATGTGAGAGCAGCATTTCACCGGCATTATCATCGGTTGACTGTATGGATGAACCGTTATCAAGGACAAGAGTCCAGCCGACTTCATGCTCAAGACCATTAAAACCGCTCAGCTCGATTGTATCCACCCATGAGCAGCCGGAACCACCATGGACATTATCATCGCCGTCACCAAGACCAAAAATGAAAATATCATTACCGTCACCACCATGAAGATTATCATTTCCGGTACCGCCTATAATAATATCATTTCCATCTTCTCCGTGGATTGTATCCTTACCCGAACCTCCATAAAGGATATCATTGCCACTACCGCCATGGATGGTGTCAAGACCGCTACCGCCATAGATGGTATCATTTCCGCTCCCACCAAACAGAGCATCATTTCCGGCTCCACCATAAAGTTCATCATCACCGCACTGGCCGTTCAGGTCATCATTGCCGGTACCTCCAACCAGGATATCGTCATTGCCGCCGCCATAAAGTTTGTCGTTGCCCCCCTCACCATCAATATAGTTCTTATCGCCATCACCATAAATCTGATCGTTTGTGTCATGCCCATATTCTTCATCATATCCTTGCGGCACATCGGGCCCTTCATCATAATTTTCTTCTGGCACCCCAATTTGTGCATTGGTGAAAGAGGTCTCTGCATCACTGTTGCTTACCTCAGTCGATGTAAGAGCCGCTGTAAGATTAAAATCCTGATGGCCTTTTGGAACCGAAATACAGAGCCCTTCAAGTTCGACAGAGGTAAAGGTCCAGGTCCCATCATGATTATTGGTCCCGACAGGATTCATATCCCCATTAACAAAGAAAGTGTCATCCGGCACGCCGCCAATAATAACATCGGAAAGATTTTCAGAACCATCTGTATCAGTAAGGCCTGTTGCAATCGTCAGAGTAAATAATTGTGAATTCTGAACCAGATTATTTTGATCATAACTAATCGTTTTTATGAAATAGTCACTATTTCCCTCAACCCCATTGGTAACATCTTTATCTGCTGTAAAAACAACCTGATCAAAAGTAACACCACCACCCGGATTTATGGATAATGGCATATCACCACCCCCGGCAATACCGGTAAATGTGCCATTGCCGACAACCACTCCATTTTCATAAAGCGTGTAATAGCCGATTTCGTCCTGTCCTGTATTATCATCATTCTGGAACAGATGGGTAATGGTTAAGTCCATGGTTGAAATACTCTTATCCAGAGAAATAATAAGCTCCTCGGACTGATTTAAACTTTCAACATAGCCTAACTGCACATTCGGGCCATCACTAACACCGGAAACGCCAAAACCGTCCGAATGAATAGAAATATTATCAACCGACGGATCACTTAAGGACCCATCAGAATTAACAATCCGCCCGGTAATACTGTATCCGTTTCCTTCATCCAGTACATTACCGGTATTAATAACAACTTGCTCTGAAACAGGAGTTATTGCCACCTCTTCAATTGCCAAACTCAACAGGGGAGCATCAGCAACTGCAATAACATCGATAACAGCATTTCCAGCGATAATGTTGTCGCCATCGGAGATATTATAGGTAATAGGCAGGTCATCACCGTTATAGTCAGGCTTTGGCGTAAAGGTATAGGTCCCGTCCCCATGATCGGTGATCGTACCATAAGCGGCGTCAATACTGACATTGGAAACAGTTAAGCTATCCCCGTCAATATCCCCCGCATTGGCCAGAAGATCAGCCGCCGTAAAGTTGACCGCAACATCCTCATCCGTCGCCCCAAGATCAACAGGGGATGTCGTCGGCACATGCAGTATATCAACAATAATCGTGCCATTATGGGTCGCCGTGTCATTATTACTCGCTTCCGTCGATTTCGCCTCAACATCAAGCACAAAATCATCCGTCCCCGAAGGCGCCACCACCGAAAGACTATGCAAATCCCAGTCTGTCACATCAACACTGTTGCTGCCAGGCCCTGCCGTAAAGCTGTGGCCGTTCCCGTCACTCAACTCAACCCCGTCCGGTATGTTCGAGATCGTCATCGTCAGACTTTCCGAACCGTCAAGATCCGTCAGCATCCCCGTAACCGCCGGAAGCGCTATCGCTGTTTCCTCATATCCCTGAACCGTCGCCGTATCATCACAGATCCGCAACGTCACAAACGCATTAACATCCGAATAGTCCTTGTCGCCACCATACCAAAGATCTTCCCAGTTCTGGTTGCCGTCAAGACCGTTATCCTCAAAATGCTCTATTCCATCCGGGTTCAGGTTGACATCACTAAAATAGGCCGGTGCCGCTTCCGCCCCCTCAAGCGCAACGCCGTCCAGAAACGGCGTCCACACACCGCCAATATTCTGGAACGTCACCGCATCACCACTTTCCAGTAACGCATTCTCCCTCTCACCGTTCGGGATAATAAAAAACCCGAGGGTCACACCACCAGGATAATCCGCTGTATTAAAACTGATATCGTCAACACCAATATGCTGGGTATTATCATTGACAACAACACCACCAATCGGGTTGCCGTCCGCATCCGCAACATAATAACCGTGAGAGTTTTTATAGCCCGCATCAACTGCAAAATATTCAATATTGATGCTGACCATCCCCCCTTGCGAGATATCATAAAGGGCCGAGCCGTCAATCTTCTCCGTCAGAATACACAGGTTCGGATCATCGGCAACCGCCGTTACGTCAAGAGTAAATGTATGCTCAGAACTGCTTAAAGGATTGGCATTGTCATCCTCAACCGTGAAGTTGAAGCTCGCGTAATTATCCCCGCTCTCGTTGGCATCAGGGTTGAACACCAGGTTGCCGATATCCGATACCGCGATCCGGTTATTGTCGCCCAGCACAACAGGGTTGCCGTTCAGGCTAAGGGTTCCATCACTTGGTAATGAAGTGATCGTGACAAAGGCCGCACCGTCCCCTTCTATATCCGCATAGTTCGCCGTAAAATCGGCAAGGCTGAAACTGTAGCTGTTATCCTCAAGGATCGTCGCTTCATTATCATCAACGCTCGGCGCATCATTCACAGGCGTCACATCAACCGTCATCGTCTGCGGATCACTGTCCAGCGAGCCGTCATTAACGGTAAAATTAAATGTGGCGTAATTATCACCATTCTCGTCCGCATCCGGCATAAAGCTTAAAAGACCGATATTCCCCGCAGCAATATCATCGCCCGGGCTGACCGGGTTGCCGTCATAATAAAGCGTGCCGTTCAAAGGCAGATCAACAATCGTGATATGGTCCATATTGGCCGTATCAATATCCGTAAAGGCAAAGTCTCCGGCCGAGAACACATAAGCCGTATCCTCATCCGTCGTCACCTCCTGGTCCGCACTCTCCGGTGCATCATTCACAGGCGTTACGTCGATAACAGCATTTCCAGCGATAATGTTGTCGCCATCGGAGATATTATAGGTAATAGGCAGGTCATCACCGTTATAGTCAGGCTTTGGCGTAAAGGTATAGGTCCCGTCCCCATGATCGGTGATCGTACCATAAGCGGCGTCAATACTGACATTGGAAACAGTTAAGCTATCCCCGTCAATATCCCCCGCATTGGCCAGAAGATCAGCCGCCGTAAAGTTGACCGCAACATCCTCATCCGTCGCCCCAAGATCAACAGGGGATGTCGTCGGCACATGCAGTATATCAACAATAATCGTGCCATTATGGGTCGCCGTGTCATTATTACTCGCTTCCGTCGATTTCGCCTCAACATCAAGCACAAAATCATCCGTCCCCGAAGGCGCCACCACCGAAAGACTATGCAAATCCCAGTCTGTCACATCAACACTGTTGCTGCCAGGCCCTGCCGTAAAGCTGTGGCCGTTCCCGTCACTCAACTCAACCCCGTCCGGTATGTTCGAGATCGTCATCGTCAGACTTTCCGAACCGTCAAGATCCGTCAGCATCCCCGTAACCGCCGGAAGCGCTATCGCTGTTTCCTCATATCCCTGAACCGTCGCCGTATCATCACAGATCCGCAACGTCACAAACGCATTAACATCCGAATAGTCCTTGTCGCCACCATACCAAAGATCTTCCCAGTTCTGGTTGCCGTCAAGACCGTTATCCTCAAAATGCTCTATTCCATCCGGGTTCAGGTTGACATCACTAAAATAGGCCGGTGCCGCTTCCGCCCCCTCAAGCGCAACGCCGTCCAGAAACGGCGTCCACACACCGCCAATATTCTGGAACGTCACCGCATCACCACTTTCCAGTAACGCATTCTCCCTCTCACCGTTCGGGATAATAAAAAACCCGAGGGTCACACCACCAGGATAATCCGCTGTATTAAAACTGATATCGTCAACACCAATATGCTGGGTATTATCATTGACAACAACACCACCAATCGGGTTGCCGTCCGCATCCGCAACATAATAACCGTGAGAGTTTTTATAGCCCGCATCAACTGCAAAATATTCAATATTGATGCTGACCATCCCCCCTTGCGAGATATCATAAAGGGCCGAGCCGTCAATCTTCTCCGTCAGAATACACAGGTTCGGATCATCGGCAACCGCCGTTACGTCAAGAGTAAATGTATGCTCAGAACTGCTTAAAGGATTGGCATTGTCATCCTCAACCGTGAAGTTGAAGCTCGCGTAATTATCCCCGCTCTCGTTGGCATCAGGGTTGAACACCAGGTTGCCGATATCCGATACCGCGATCCGGTTATTGTCGCCCAGCACAACAGGGTTGCCGTTCAGGCTAAGGGTTCCATCACTTGGTAATGAAGTGATCGTGACAAAGGCCGCACCGTCCCCTTCTATATCCGCATAGTTCGCCGTAAAATCGGCAAGGCTGAAACTGTAGCTGTTATCCTCAAGGATCGTCGCTTCATTATCATCAACGCTCGGCGCATCATTCACAGGCGTCACATCAACCGTCATCGTCTGCGGATCACTGTCCAGCGAGCCGTCATTAACGGTAAAATTAAATGTGGCGTAATTATCACCATTCTCGTCCGCATCCGGCATAAAGCTTAAAAGACCGATATTCCCCGCAGCAATATCATCGCCCGGGCTGACCGGGTTGCCGTCATAATAAAGCGTGCCGTTCAAAGGCAGATCAACAATCGTGATATGGTCCATATTGGCCGTATCAATATCCGTAAAGGCAAAGTCTCCGGCCGAGAACACATAAGCCGTATCCTCATCCGTCGTCACCTCCTGGTCCGCACTCTCCGGTGCATCATTCACAGGCGTTACGTCGATGCTGAAAGTATATTGTTCACTATCCGCAGCACCATCATTAACGGTAAAATTAAATGTGGCGTAATTATCGCCATTCTCGTCCGCATCCGGCATAAAGCTTAAAAGACCGATATTCCCCGCAGCAATATCATCGCCCGGGCTGACAGGATTACCGTCATAATAAAGCGTGCCGTTCAAAGGCAGATCAACAATCGTGATATGGTCAAGACTATCGCCATCAACATCATCAAAAGTAAAATCCTCTGGCTGGAAGGTATATAAGGTATCTTCATCGGTGATGGCATCACCATCAGAAGATGTTGGCGCATCATTCACAGGGGTGACATCGATACTGAAAGTGTATTGCTCACTGTCGTCCGTTCCATCATTGACGGTAAAATCAAATGTGGCATAATCATTTCCGTTTTCATCAGCGTCAGGCGTAAAGACAAGAAATCCCAGATCAGATGCTGCAATCTTATCGCCCGCTGTCACCGGAGTGCCATTAAAAGTCAGAGAACCCTGAACAGGCAGATTAATTATGGTAATGTGATCAAAACTGTCACCATCAACATCATTAAAGGCAAAATCATCAAGGCTGAAAGTATGAATGTGGTCTTCTTCGATAACGGCATCATTATCAGCCGATGTTGGTGGATCGTTAATGGGCAGTACATCAATAATGGCACTACCGGGTATGGTCGAGGTTCCATCAGAAATAGTATAGGTAATTGGAAGATCATCCCCGTTAAAATCAGGTGAAGGTTCAAAAGTGTATGTACCATCACCGTTATCAATGATTTGACCATATTCGGGGTCAATAGTTACATCGCCCACTATCAGCGGATCACCATCAGGGTCGCTGGCATTGGCGAGGAGGTCTTCATTAGAAAATGTGATTGAGTTATCTTCGTTCGTCGCCCCCAAATCAACAAGTGACGTTGATGGTGGAGAATTTTCATTTTCGTTCTGATTGCCATCATCAACAGGCAAATCAGGATTAATTTCATTAAAAAGCGGATTTATAACAAATGAGTTCTGGATAAGCGGCGATCCGCCAATGCCATTACTCTGAATATTCTGACTTTCATTCTGATTTTCTTCCAATTCAATCTGGGGCGTTGCCCGACCTGATGACTGATATTCAGTTGTTTCCTGTTCAGGTGGCGATACTGGAACATACTGGTTGTCCGGGCCGTCAATAAATCCACCATCCGGAATTTTATAAGCACGTACTCCCAATTCAGAGGGCTGGTTGGATTGATTTTCAAATTTGGCGTCTTTATCTTCCGGACCGGTGGCTTTTCCGCCATCATCCCCACTGCCCATATGAATATTGGATTTTGTATGAGTATCTTCCGTTTGCTCAGGCGCACTCGAAGTCAAACGGCTATCAATTTCCTCTCTGCTCTGAACCTTGTCAATCCCCTGCAGAATAGGATCATTCGGGTCATGTTGCCCTGAATTTGCAATGTTCGTTTTGGGGCTTTGATCAGCCATAAAAATACTCCAACCTACTTTAATAGATATAAAATAAATTATATCAGAAATCTAAAATTAGTATCCGTTAATATGCTATATATATAACAACTCACAGAAAGCATACCAATCAATGGTGAATATTTGGTTTCCAGCGATGGTAAATACTTAGTTAATAATAAATATAAATGTGTCCTAAATGAGCATAAAAAATAAAATTAAATAAAAGATTAGGATTAACTTAACCCTCTAATTAAAAAGCCTTTTAGATAAAAATTCATTTTTTAACGAATAATAAATATTCGATCATTAAAATTTCAGACCATATAATTTTATTAGCCAATTCAAATAAACAGTTACAAACTCCAATGGAACAATATATAACTGGTTATGGTTAATTTTTATGGTTAATATAGATGAGAAATAAGTCAAAAGAAATGCTTTATGATACAGAGTAATAATAAATTCTCAAAAGATACTGTTGAGCAGATAAAAGAGGGACTTAAGCCGGTATTTCGCAATGACATAATACTGGCATCAGCTGTGATCAATCTTATGTCACTGGCCTTACCAATGGTGCTCTTACAGGTTTATGACCGCCTCATACCGAATAAGGCATTAAACACACTCAGCATGCTGATAATTGGCCTTGTTGTCATACTTATACTTGATGTACTGCTACGTACCGCCAGGTCATATCTGGTAGGATGGATCGGCGCACAGTATGAGCATGAGACCGGACTTGGTGCGATGAAAAGCATATTACGTGGTAATCTGGTTGAGCTTGAATCTGTGTCATCTGGTGAACAGCTGGACAGACTGAGCTCTATTGACTCTATCAGGGACTTTTATGGTACACAGGCCAGTCTGGCCATCATGGACCTGCCTTTTGTTATTCTTTTTCTTGCTATTCTAGGATATATTGGTGGATGGTTACTTGTTGTTCCAGTTTTACTTCTAGCCATTTTGGGAACGGTTGCTTTCAAGCTCGGCATTGAACTTCGCGACGCCATTGAAGAAGATGCGGTCTGGGAAGACCGTAAATACAGCTTTATCATCGAAGTATTGCGAGGTGTTCATTCGGTTAAAAGTATGGCCATGGAAAATCTTATGGGCCGACGTTATGAAAAGCTCATGGAGAACTGTTCCAAATCCAGCTATAATGTAATTTATCTTAACAGTCTTGCCCAAGGCATTGGCACAATTTTCTCACAGATAACTATGGTGGCCGTTGCCGCAATCGGTAGTCTGCTCGTTATTGATAATCAAATTACCCTAGGTATTTTGGCTGCTAGTATTTTGCTTTCTGGCCGTACTGTTCAACCATTGCTGCGGGCACTTGGTATCTGGACCAGATATCAGCATATTCAAATTGCCCATGATAAGCTTTCTCTTGTCAATAGGATTCGCCAGGAACGCACCAATGAGACCAAAGAACTTAATTCTGTCAGGACTGTTGAACTCAAAAATTTCAGTTTCAAATATCATGATAATGACGATTTTGCACTTAAAAATATAAATTTGAAACTTGAGCATGGCGATATTATCGGTATTCGTGGCGGCAATAGCAGCGGCAAATCAACCTTGCTGTGGTCACTGATGGGTGGACTTGAACCGACCAGCGGTGAATTGCTTATCAATGGTGACAACCCGCAAAATTTCAGTACAAACAGTATCAGAAGAAAAATGGCATACTTGCCAAGCCAGCCTGTACTTTTTCAGGGAACCATTCTGGATAACCTGACGATGTTTCAGGGAGACGATAAAATTGATGCCGTCATGAAAGCGGCAGAACATATGGACCTTGGCCAGATTTTAGTCCGAATGCCCGAAGGCTTTGAAACAATGGTCGGTGATGCCTCCCAAAATGAGTTGCCTGCTGGCATCGTACAAAGAATTGCCATTGTCAGGGCACTGGCTTCAAATCCGGACATTATCCTTTTTGACGAGGCAAACTCAGGACTTGATAGTAATTCAGATGAAGATTTGAAAGAATTAATGGAAAAATTAAAAGGGAAATGTACTATTGTACTTGTCAGTTTCCGACCTTCCCTGCTGAAACTAGCAGACAGACATTTTGAATTGGTTAATGGTGAACTCATTGAAAATAAAGCACCTCAATCTATTGGGGAGCTGACAAATGGCTAAAACAGGAAACCGGTTGATAATTGCCAAAGCCGATCAATTCGAGCAGGCTCTAAACAGCGGGAAGATAGGGTCATTCAAAGCTTCTTCCTCATTTGCCGCTTGTATGCTCCCTTTATTACAGGCACTAGGCTGGCGGGGACAAATACGATACCTGTTTGAAGCTCTCCCTCATTTCGCCGATACACTGACCTTAACAGAATTCAGAAATACTCTGGCACATTTGCACTATAAAACCGAACCTGTTGAAAATGTAGATCTGAATACAGTTGATCCACGGCTTTTCCCCTGCCTTTTCACCAATATGGACGACAAACCATATGTTCTATTATCAAAAGATGATAATGGGATAAAAGTTTTTGACAGTGAGCTAAAATCGGAAGTCTATCTTGATGAAGGGGAAATGACTGGGAACGCTTATTTCCTGTCCACCAAATATGCTAGCCAAACCAACAAGGAGAAAGAAGAAACTCCGTCGGAAAACTGGATTGGTGATCTGTTCTTACGTTTTAAGAAAGAGATTAAAGAACTTCTTTGGATGACGTTTTTGCTGAATGTCTTTGCTCTGCTCGTCCCGCTGTTTATCATGGCCGTTTATGATCAGGTTATCCCGTCACAATCAGGAAAAACCTTATTTTACCTGGTTCTTGGTATCAGTTTCGCCATTTTATGTGAAATTGTCATTCGGCTTCACAGGTCTAAATTTGTTGCCTATATCGGGGCAAGAGTTGAAAATATTGTCGCCACTGCAACATTTGAAAAACTGCTAGGCCTTCCATCAATTATGACTGAATCTGCCCCCATTGGCACCCAGGTTTCCCGTTTAAAGGAATTCGATGTAATCAAGGGACTATTTTCAAGCACCCTCATAAATGTGGTGCTCGAATTACCTTTTGTATTAATGTTTATTGCTGTAATTGCTGTTCTTGCCGGATGGTTGGCCCTGATCCCGGTAATTATGATGATTTTATTCTTTATAATTGCCGCAATCATGATCCCTGCTACAAAAAGACGCGTTAGCAAATCAACAAGGGCACGCGCTCACCGTCACGGTTTCCTTGTTGAGACGCTAACAAATTTACGTACGATTAAACAAACAGCTTCTGAAGACTCCTGGATAGAACGATACCGCAATCTTTCCGCAAACACAGCATATGCGCAGTTTCAGGCGTCTCAACTCTCATTTTTATTACAAAACCTAGCACAGGCAATAATGCTTGGTTCTGGCGTAGCAACCATTGGTTTTGGCGTTATTAAAGTAATAGACGGCGAGATGTCTGTTGGAGCAATGATAGCAACAATGGCGTTAATCTGGCGTGTTCTTTCACCACTTCAAAATCTGTTTCTGACACTTACAAGGCTTGAATACACTCTAAACAGTGTTAAACAGATTAATGCACTGATGAAGCTTAAAACTGAAGCCAACCCAAGTCCGGATAATATAAGTCAACGTGAATTTTCCGGTCATATTCTGTTTGACCGTGTCAGTTTCCGTTACCGTCAGGGCAGCGAACCAGCGCTTCTTGGAACCAGTTTCGAGGTATTACCGCATGATATGCTGGCAATTGTAGGTCCAAATGCCTCCGGCAAATCAACTATACTAAAAATTATTCTTGCCATGTATCAGAACCAGGCCGGACAGGTCATTATTGATGGTATGGATATCAGGCAGATTAACCCTATAACTTTAAGACAGAATATTGCCTACGTACCGCAGGAATCACGCTTTTTCCATGGCACAGTTTCTCAAAATCTACGCCTTTCCAACCCGACTGCGTCAGATGAAGAACTAATTGAAGCCTGTGAACTGGCAAATCTGATGCCGGATATTGACCAGTTACCTGATAAACTTGAAACCAGAATTGGTGATCAGAATATTTATGGTATGCCATCTGGTTTTAAACAGCGTTTATCACTGGCAAGGGCTTACCTTAAAAAAGCACCAATTTTATTACTGGATGAACCAGGACAAACGCTTGATTTTGAAGCAGATAAAGCATTTATCGATTCACTGAGAAAATTAAAAGGGACATGCACCATTATTATGATTTCGCATCGTCCCAGCCATATAAAACTTTGTGACAAGGTTCTTTCGATGGAAAACGGAATGGTTGTCAATCTTGGCACGCCTGAAGAATTATATCCCGAACAGAACCCAAAAACAAAACAAGTTGAAAACGGAAATAGAGCATAATGACTGACGAAAATGTAAATCCAGCTATTGATGGAAAAAATGCAAAAGCCCTAGCCGTTAGTTCTGAAAGGAAAAAACTGGCTTCATTACTTGTCGACACAAAGAAACCGACCCAATATTATGCCAAGTTTCTTTCACGCGCGACATTGCTTGAGGAATCCGGGCCACCAAAGTCATCCATCAGCACGATAAGGATTATTGCGGGAATTATTGGGTTGCTGATAGTCGGATCAATTTTTGCAACATTGAACGAAACCAGTGTCGCTCAGGGCGAAATTGTTCCTTCCACTTCCGTACAACCTGTCCAGCATCTTGAAGGTGGGATCGTCGAAGCCGTCCTTGTCAAAGACGGTGATATTGTGAAAAAAGGACAACCGCTTATTCAGCTTGAGGCAACATCAACACTGGCCGAACTTGACAGGACAAGGGCCCGTTATGTTTCCCTGGATATGCAAATGCGCCGCCTGCGTGATTTTGCCCTTGGAGAAAAGGCAGACTTTTCCGATTATGAAGATGAATATCCTGTTATCGCACTGGACCAGGAAAAAATCCTTAACCAGCAGAAACAGACTAGAAAAGCGCAGGAAAGTGTCTATCTTTCAAAAATTGACAATTCAAGAAACCAGCTAGCTGTTCTTGAACAACAGGAAAAGTCTCAACTTGAAGCTATGAATATTGTCGGTGAACAGCTCAAGATCAGAGAAGAGCTGACAGAAAAAGGGTTGGGATCAAAAATTCGCCTGCTTGAAATTCAGCGTGAATATAACGGTGCCAAAAGCATTTATGATACGACCGTTGAACAAAAAACAGGTCTTATCGCCAATATTAATGAAGCAGAAGGCAATCTTGTTCAGCTTCGTGAAAGGCTGAACTCAGATGCACTTGATCAGCTTGGCCAAATGGTTGAGGAAAGCACACAGCTGCAATCTGAATTAAAAAGACTTAATGATAAAGTAGCCCGCCTTTCCATCACCTCCCCTGTTGACGGAGTGGTAAAGGGACTAAAATACCGCGCATATGCCAGCGTAATACCTCCGGGTGATATGGTGGCCCAGATCGTTCCAAATGGTGATAATCTTACGGCAGAGGTTCGTATTTCACCGCGCGATGTCGGTCATGTGAAAATTGGCAGTGAAGTGCTGCTCAAAGTTGATACCTATAATTATTCACTGTATGGCGGCCTTTCGACAAAACTGACTAATGTGTCGGCCTCCTCTTTTGTCGATGAAAATGGAAATGCCTATTTCAAAGGCTATATTGACCTGCCGCAGAATTATGTAGGTTCTGATCCGTCTGCCAACCGTCTAACCCCTGGCATGACACTCGTTGCAGACATTAAAACAGGTGAAAAGTCGCTTTTGGCCTATCTGATGAGACCGATCAGAAATGCTGTCAGCACCTCATTCCGGGAACGTTGATAATACCGAAAATCAAAAAAGCCCTATCATCTCTGATGGGGCTTTTTTAATTCCAGCCTCAATAGAAAATCAAATTTTCTGTTCAATCGCATCCCAGATTAATGCAGCTATATCAGTGCCATCAAAGCGCTGAATTTCCTGAATCCCGGTCGGTGATGTTACGTTGATTTCCGTTAAATAATCGCCGATAACATCAATGCCGACAAAAACCTGGCCCTGTCTTTTAAGTTCCGGACCAATGGCTTCGCATATTTCATTTTCACGGGCTGTGAGTGCCGTTTTACGTGCGTCGCCGCCCACATGCATGTTTGATCTGACTTCATCATCGCTTGGTACCCTGTTAATGGCACCAACAGCAACCCCGTCAACAAGAATAATCCTTTTATCGCCTTTTCTGACCTCGGGCAGATATTTCTGAACAATAAACGGTTCGGTATAAAATTCCTGAAACATTTCAATAAGGCTGCCCATATTCTGATCGCCTTCCGCGACCCTGAACACACCAGCACCACCATTGCCATAAAGCGGTTTTATAATAATATCGCCAAATTCTTTCTTAAATGCCTTAACGTCGTCCTTATTTCTGGTAATTAGGGTTGGTGGCATCAGTCCCGGATAACGGGTTAAAAATATTTTTTCCGGCGCATTTCTCACAGATGCGGGATCATTTACAACCAGCGTTTTAGGATGAATATGTTCAAGAATATGTGTTGCCGTGATATATCCCATATCAAAAGGCGGATCCTGCCTCATTAAAATAACATCAATATCAGAACCAAGATCAATTTGTTCTTTTTCACCGACAGTATAGTGATGACCCAGCTCACGTCTGAAAGTAAGCGGTTTGGCGTGTGCCTTTACGCGGTCCTTAATATAGGACATATCCTCCACAAGATAATGGAAGAGCTTATGACCACGCTTTTGTGCCTCAAGCCCCAGCGCAAATGTACTATCCCCATTTATATTAATCGTTTCTACAGGGTCCATCTGCAGTGCCACATTTAAGCTCATTAATTATTCACCTTTATCAATATCACCTTTAATAAGTTCGAATACATTCGGTTTATTATAGGCCCGCATTTCTTTTAACGTTCTGAGAATTTGTTTTCTCATTTCCTCATCATTGCTATCCATGTTTTCGTCCATAAAATCCAAACAATCAAGCAAGTTTTTCTTTCCTTCCTCAACATTTTTGGTATGGATCTGAAGCATGCCAAGTTCATATTTGTGTATGATTTTCCCGGGATCAATATAAGCGATCCTTTTTAATGCATTCATCGCAAGATCAAAATCACTGACATTAAGGCAGCGGATTTTAATATTATTAAGAAGCCTGACCAGAATCGCTCTTTTAGCAAGGCGCGCATGGTGCCAATGCTCCAGCTTCTGACTCCCGCCGGAAATTGTTTCGACAAGTTCCCTTAAATCCTTGGCATCAAGTATTTTTCCCTTATGAAAAGGATCAATAATCACCTGGTCATTCTTACCATATAATCGGATAAGAAAATGTGCCGGAAAATTTACCCCTTCTGCTATCCAGCCTTGTGAATGAGCCGCATGAAGATATAAAATACCCAGACTGATCGGCAGTCCTCTGCGTCTGTCAATAACAGACATCAGGTTCGCGTTTTGCAAATCATCATAAAACTCATCATCCCCTTTATATTCATGGCGCGCCCACATAACTTCGGTTAATGCTGCTGCTCTTTCCTCTGCACTGATTGCATCTTGCCCTTCGGTTGCCATATCCAGTTTTATAATTTCAAGGTGATGACGGTATTTCTGCAGGGAAACCCCCGGACGGTCGAGACTGGCAAGCATCAGTGCCGTTTCTGCCAGCTCAATTTCATCTTCCGGGATATTCCCAACATTTTTTAAAAATTCAATTTGCTTATCTAAAGTCGGGATCATTCCTACCACGCATTTTTAATATGAACAGGCCACCTCCAGGGGATAATTAGAATCATATCACATCTGTAAATGTTATTCTCATAATTATTGTGATCAGACCCACTTTTCAAGTGTGCCATATAGTATTCTGCTGCTCTGTTGATACGGTTGATCTGTTTTTGCGAAAGAGAATATGCTGCTTTCGAATAATCATTACGTGCCTTCACTTCGCAGAAAATTGTGAGCGTACCTTTTCGTGCAATAATATCAACTTCGCCGACCCGGGTTTTATAGCGCCGGGCGACAATTGAATAGCCCTTTAACCGTAACAAAAGACTTGCAAATAACTCGGCAAATTGCCCCCATCTATATGCTTTTCTCTTTGCAGGCTTAGACATTATCTGAAAGCTCTAGCGCGCGTTTATAGACTTCTTTACGCTTACGCCCGCTCATATAGGTAACTGCGGCCACCGCCTCTTTAACGGAAAGGGTTTTTAAGGCATTTCTAAGGGCATCATCAAGATCATCAACTGGCTGATCATTTTTTGCTGGTTGACCGATAATGATGACAATTTCCCCTTTTGGTGTCTGCCGCGCTTCAAAATGTTCAATAAGATAATCAAGATCGCCTTTCTGGACTTCTTCATATAATTTTGTCAGTTCCCGACAAACGGCAGCCGGACGATTACCCAGAACGGTTCTCAAATCTTTGAGCGTATCCAGAATCCTTTTGGGCGATTCATAATAAACGAGCGTTGTTGGGACAGATGAAAATCTGTCAATTTCCTTTTGCCTTGCCACTGTTTTTGCAGGAAGAAACCCGCAGAAAAGAAAATTGTCGCTTGCCATACCTGAAATGGTCAAGGCACATAAAACGGCACTGGCACCGGGAAGGCTTGTCACCATAATGCCTTCATTGCGACATTCATTGACGAGCTTATATCCAGGGTCAGAAATCAGTGGTGTTCCAGCGTCGCTGATCAGGGCAATAATTTTTCCTGATTTTAATTCTTCAATCAGTCGCGGCATAACGCTCATGGCATTATGATCGTGATAGGAAATTAATGGTTTCTTGATATCATAATAGGATAAAAGTTTCCCGCTGACCCTTTTATCCTCGCAGGCAATAAGATCGGCTTCATTCAAAAGATCGAGCGCACGACCGGTAATATCCCCCAGATTTCCAATGGGTGTAGCGGTAATATAGAGCCCGCCGCTAAAGCTATTTCTTCTTTTTTTATCCATTTTTATATGAATTCCACACCATTGCCATAATTCAGCACTAGCCTAACTGAATTCCTTTGGTATAACTAATGAATTATTGAAATTGCAATGAAATTAGAAGGTTGGCAATTGTCCCTTAGAAAACTCGCAGACTTCGTTACGATAATTATAGCTTCCGTGATTATTACTGCCTGTGGCCCTGAAGATGGATCCACACCGGTTGCCCTTAGTGCACCACCCGCACCTGATGGGGACATTGAACATGCGCCACCACAGAATATCATAGTTGCAGATGATGATGACTATTTCGCTGAAGAAGACAATCGGCCGGCACGTCTAAAAATCAACATTGGCATTATGCTACCACTCACCGGTGATACAGCAGAAGTCGGTCAGGCCCTGTTGAATGCTGCAACTTTAGCTTTGTTTGATGCCAAAGATAAACGCCTGGTGATGATCCCGACCGATACCCACGGTACACCACAAGGCGCTATTGACGCAGTCAATCAGCTGATTGAAAAAAATGTGGATATTATTATCGGCCCGTTATTTTCAGAAAATATTAAAGCCGCCCACCCTATTGCAAAAGAAGCCGGTATAAAAATGATAGGCTTTTCAACGGATGAGGAAGTTGCCGGTGATGGTGTCTATCTTTTCAGCTTCAGACCTGAAGAACAGGTGGGACGAATTATCAAATATGCATCCAGGCAGAAACATAAAAAATTTGCCGCACTGATCCCTGATACGCTTTATGGGAAGCGCATAATGAGCGTACTGGAACCACTTGTCGCCAGCCAGTTTAATGAACTGACCGAGCTGGAAATATACCCCTCTGATTCATCGATGCTTGATGAACCAGTAAAACGTATCGCCAATTATGATTACAGACGAAAAGAATTTATTGATGAAATGAGGTTCCTTCGCTCATTAGGTCAGAATGATGATATGGGACAGGAATATATGAATAAAATAAGAAATATGGAAACACTTGGCGATGTCGATTTTGATGCCATACTTGTGCCGGAAGGTGGCTCAATGCTGGGGTCAATTGCTCCTCTGCTTTCTTATTATGAAATTGATCTGGACAAAGTAAAAGTGCTCGGTACTGGGCTTTGGCATGATCCGATGCTCTTTAATGAACCCCAGCTTCAGGGCGGCTGGTTTGCTTCGCCGGAAGATGATCTGGCTAATAAATTCATTGAGCGCTATAAAAAAACCTTTACACGAACACCACCGCGACTTGTCACACTTGGATATGATGCCATGGCATTGGTTGCCAATATTGTCCGCAGCCAGAAAGCACCGACATTTTCTGACAGAATTCTGACAAATCCGGATGGTTTTGCCGGACTTGACGGTATTTTCCGTTTCCACCGCTCCGGTCTGGTTGAACGCGGCCTTGCGGTCTACGAAATTACCACAAATGAATTCTTGAAAATTGACCCGGCACCAGTCAGCTTTGTTGAAAAGGACAGACCACTTTATGTCGAACTACCGATAGATTTTAAACCAAAATTTGACCCAGTATTTGGTTTAACAGGGGACGGCCCTTCTCTGTCAATTGAATCAGATTTGAATTCCCTGCCGACAGGAAACCCTGAGCTTTCAGCAATTCCATCCTCTCCTTTTGAATAAAAGTTTCCAGCGGAGAACCAATACGTTTTTCAAAATCTTTGTTGTCTATTCCTTTTGTTAACCTTAGCCCCATCATAATCATTTCTTCTGCCATCATAGTTTGGCTCAATGGATCAGATATTTTTGTTGCATGTCCACGTGATAAGACTGATTTTAACCAGGTTTCCGGTTTTTTATTTTGCTCAGTCGCCAAGGTCTTACCGTTTATCGTAATGCGGCCATGAGCACCCGCCCCCACGCCAATATAATCCTGATACGTCCAGTAACAGAGATTATGCCTGCTTTCCTCCCCCGGTTTTGCATAATTGGAAATTTCATAAGCCGGATAATTATTTTCTGCGCATACTTGGTTTGTAAGCGCATACATTTCCGCTGATAAATCCTCATCCGGTATGATAAGATCTCCTACCCGCCAACGGCCATAAAAGGGCGTTCCCTTTTCAATGGTCAGCTGGTAAAGGGACAAATGACCGTTCGCCATTTTAATGGCTTGCATCAGTTCTTTTTCCCATTCTGCCGTGGTTTGTCCCATGCGGGCATAAATCAGATCAAAATTTGATCTTTTAAAATATTTCTGTGAAACCTCAATTGCTGCCATGGCCTCTGCCGCTGAATGCTCACGGCCAAGCGCTTTTAAATCCTGATCATTAAGGGCCTGTATCCCCAATGAAACCCGGTTGATCCCCGCACCAGAAAAATCGGCAAATTTTGACGCCTCAACACTGGTCGGATTGGCTTCAAGTGTGATTTCAATATCATCACTTGCTGTAAATTTTTTTATAAGCCTGTTAATGACGGCCTCCACTGTCCCTGCCGACATCAATGATGGCGTACCGCCACCGAAAAAAATGCTGGTCAAACGTCTATTCCCAATCAGTTGGGAAAAATGATCAATTTCGCTGAGCAAAGCTTTTGCCATTTCCGTTTCATTTATTTTTTCACGGACGTGACTGTTAAAATCACAGTATGGGCATTTGGACAGACAAAATGGCCAGTGGACGTAAACAGAAATTGTTTCAGGGTTTAAAACACGCATCGATCAATTTCTTAAAGGCATTGGCCCTGTGGCTGATGGCATGTTTTTCATCAGCATTCATTTCACCAAAGGTCTGCTCATACCCGTCAGCAACGAACATCGGATCATAGCCAAATCCATTTTCGCCCCTGATCGGCCAGACCAGTTTTCCATGAACCTGCCCTTCAAAAGTTTCGACATGCCCGTCGGGCCATGCCAGCGATAACGCACAAGCGAAATAGGCACCACGGTCCTTTTTCCCAAGTTCAAGATTTAACTTGCCCATGGCAAAATTAAAATCCCGCTCTTCTTTCCAGGGGTTATAGGCATAACGTGCTGAATGTATGCCCGGCGCACCATCAAGCGACGGCACAACAAGCCCGCTATCATCCGCAAGGGCGACAAGCCCTGATTCATGACTGGCCGTTGTTGATTTTATTTCGGCATTGGCAATAAAACTGTTCCCGTCTTCTATTGGTTCCGAAAGATTTAGTTCAGCAGACGATAAAACTTCCACCCCAAAGGGGGCGAGTAGGTCACATATTTCGCGGACTTTCCCCTTATTATGGCTGGCAACAACCAGTTTATTCTCTGTGAATTTTCGGGCCATCAGACATTAAATCCCAAGCGTTTTTCGCTGCATTTTTGTTATCTGATCGATCCCCATTCGGGCAAGGCGCATCATCCGGAGCAATTCTTCTTCACTAAATGGTTTTTCTTCAGCTGTGCCCTGAATTTCAATAATCTGACCCGAGCCTGTCATTACAAAATTGGCATCGGTTTCTGCACTGCTGTCTTCATCATAATCAAGATCAAGAATCGGTTGACCATTAAAAACGCCGCAGGATACGGCGGCAACCTCATGCTTGATGGGAATTGATTTAAGCATGCCATCCGCCACCATTTTCTGTAAACACTGGTAAAGGGCGACATACCCTCCGGAAATAGACGCGGTTCTTGTACCCCCATCCGCCTGAATGACATCACAATCTATTTTTATCTGACATTCCCCAAGTGCATCCATATCAACCGCCGCCCTTAATGAACGGCCGACAAGACGCTGTATTTCCTGCGTGCGTCCTGACTGTTTACCACGTGCTGCTTCTCGCCCCATTCGTCCATGGGTTGAACGGGGAAGCATGCCATATTCACCAGTGACCCATCCTTTCCCGGTTCCTTTTAAAAAGGGCGGTGCTTTATCTTCCAGTGTAGCTGTGCATAATACATGGGTATCACCAAATTTTATCAAGCATGACCCTTCGGCATATTTTGAGAAGCCGGGCTCCATTGAAATATCTCGCATTTGATCCGCACTTCGGCCAGAGGGGCGCATATATTTTCTCCGTATAATTAAAATAATTTCAACGGTTTTACATGCTAATCGATTTCTTTTCCACAAAATATAGGGAATTTTATTTTTTAACCTCCACCGTTGACCTGATGAATGAGCATACCTACATTATGACAGAGAATTATGATGAATATATTGAATGACAGATCACGGGAAATATTCCGCCAGATTGTGGACGCCTATATTTTGACTGGCGAGCCGGTTGGATCACGCACGCTATCAAAAAAAATCCAGATGCCCCTCTCGCCTGCTTCAATAAGAAATGTCATGGCAGATCTTGAAGAAAGCGGATTGATCTATTCTCCATATACCTCAGCTGGTCGGATACCTACCCAGATCGGTTTGCGGCTTTTTGTCGATGGTCTGCTCGAAATTGGCAATCTAAGTAAAAAAGAACGGAACGAAATAGAAGTCCATTGCAAAAATAATGGGGAACGGATGGAAGACCTGCTTATTCAGGCAACAAGCATGCTTTCTGGTCTGTCTAAATGCGCTAGCGTTGTAGTCGCCCCTAAAAAAGAAAAACCTCTGAAACATGTGGAATTTGTAGCCATCAGCCCTGGTCGGGCATTGGTTGTGATGGTTAGTGAAGGTGATGATGTGGAAAATCGTATTATCGATGTTCCGCCGGGTATCACCTCTTCTGCTCTGATCCAGGCCGCGAATTATATCAATTCAAAACTCATCGGCCAAAATTTTGAACAGGCAAAGGAACAGATAGAACGGGAAATCCTAATTCACCAGGCTGATCTGGATAACCTGACCAAGGATCTTGTTAAACAGGGTCTTGCCGTCTGGAGCGGAAGTTTCGGTGACAAGGAAAAAATAACAAGAGAATCTTTAATAGTAAGAGGACAGGCAAATCTGCTTGAGGATTTGCAGGCAAAAGAGGATCTGGAAAGGATCCGATTGCTGTTCAGTGATCTGGAGCGGAAAAAAGATCTTATAGAATTATTGGCGCTGGCAAAAGACGCAGAAGGAGTTAGAATTTTTATCGGGTCCGAAAATAATCTCTTTTCTCTTTCGGGTTCTTCTGTTATCGCTGCCCCTTATATGGATGAAAATAATAATTTACTCGGGGTGATTGGCGTGATAGGTCCAACAAGGCTTAATTATGCACGTATCATTCCCATGGTTGATTACACTGCTAAAATAATTGGAAAAATACTCTAATGACTGACGAAAACAAAAAACAGGACGCTGAAACACCGGAAGAAGAACTGGTTGATCAGCTTGATTCTTCCAAAAAGGAAGAAGAAGTAACGCCACTTAGTGTTGCCGAAGCAGAAATCAATGATCTTCGTGACAAACTGCTGCGTGCTGTCGCTGAAGCGGAAAATGTGCGCCGACGTGCAGAAAAAGAAAAAGCGGATGCAGCAAATTATGCTGTAACCAACTTTGCCAGGGATATGCTAGCAATTGGTGACAACCTTCACCGTGCACTGGAGTCTATTCCCGAGAATGCAGAACTTCCGGAAAATATTAAAAATCTCATCGAAGGAGTCAGAATGACAGATCGTGAGCTTCATAATATTTTTGAAAGACACGGTATTCATAAAATTGATCCAAAAGGTGAAGCATTTGACCATAATCACCATCAGGCAATGTATGAAAGCGAAACGAATGATCCTGACGGCATGGTTATTCAGGTACTTCAGGTTGGCTATAAAATCAAAAATCGCCTGCTTAGGCCCGCTATGGTAGGTGTTTCAAAAGGTGGTTCAGGAAAACCTGTAGAAAGTGTCGATACCACAGCATAATTATGTAAATTTATTGAATAAAAAAAGGGATGATTTTTCTGGCTCATCCCTTATTTATATTTTATGTTTTATTTTTTATGAGTTTAAAGATGGTTTACTTTGGCGACCGTGCCCAGCCGTCTAATGCGATAACACAGTCTGATTGCGCAAAACGATATACAGGTAGTGCTGTCAGGGCATTAAAACACCTTATGGATTTTCTTCATTTTGGTGCCTCCTAATATAAGTCTTTATGGTATTTTTTATCAATTGCTCTCTATTCATAAACAGCAACATTGTCGCAATTTTTAAAAAATAAAAAAACTTACAAGAAAAACCTTGCAGTCATAAAAAACACCCCTATATAAGCTCCATGAGTAAAGCGCAAAAAATGCGCATGATAATTTATTAATTTTAATGAAAATACCGGGATCAGGGGCATAATTGACCTGGCCTCGGTGATTAGGAAACGAGGACAGTATGGCAAAAGTAATTGGCATAGATTTAGGAACAACCAATTCATGTGTTGCGATCATGGATGGTTCAAAACCAAAAGTTATTGAAAATTCAGAAGGGGGTCGTACGACACCTTCTATGGTCGCCTTTCTAGAGGATGGCGAAAAACTGGTGGGTCAGGCAGCTAAACGCCAGGCAGTAACCAACGCGGAAAACACTCTTTTCGCAATTAAGCGTCTGATTGGCCGTTCGTTTGATGATCCGGCGACCAAAAAAGATATAGAAATGGTGCCTTATAAAATCATCAAATCAGACACCAATGATGCCTGGGTTGAAACTCGCGGCGAAAAAATGAGCCCGAGTCAGGTATCTGCTTTGATCCTGCAAAAAATGAAAGAAACTGCAGAGCATTATCTTGGAGAACCAGTAACCCAGGCCGTTATCACAGTTCCTGCTTACTTTAATGATGCCCAGCGTCAGGCAACAAAAGATGCCGGAAAAATTGCCGGTCTGGAAGTGCTGCGGATTATCAACGAGCCTACAGCAGCAGCGCTTGCTTATGGCCTAGATAAAAGTGACGGCAAAACAATTGCTGTTTATGACCTTGGTGGTGGTACCTTCGACGTTTCTATTCTTGAAATTGGTGATGGCGTTTTCGAAGTGAAGTCAACCAATGGTGATACATTCCTTGGTGGTGAAGACTTTGACATGCGTCTCGTTGAATATCTGGCAGACGAATTTAAAAAAGAAAATGGCATTAATCTTAAAAATGATAAAATGGCCCTTCAACGTCTTAAAGAAGCCGCAGAAAAAGCCAAGATTGAGCTTTCATCTGCAACACAGACCGAAATCAACCTACCTTTTATTACTGCCGATGCCAGCGGACCAAAACACTTAACTTTAAAGCTTACTCGGGCAAAACTGGAATCGCTTGTGTCTGACCTGCTTCAACGAACAGTTAAGCCATGTCAGGCAGCCCTTAAAGATGCCGGTGTCAAGGCATCTGAAATAGATGAAGTGGTTCTGGTCGGTGGTATGACACGTATGCCAAAAGTGATTGAAACCGTTAAGGAATTCTTTGGAAAAGAACCTCATAAAGGTGTTAACCCGGACGAAGTTGTTGCAATGGGTGCGGCAATTCAGGCTGGTGTGCTTCAGGGCGACGTTAAAGACGTGCTTCTTCTTGATGTAACACCACTTTCACTTGGTATCGAAACACTGGGTGGGGCGTTTACACGTCTGATCGACAGAAACACAACAATTCCAACCAAGAAGTCACAGACTTTCTCAACAGCAGAAGATAACCAGTCAGCGGTTACCATCCGTGTATACCAGGGTGAACGCGAAATGGCTGCAGATAATAAATATCTTGCCCAGTTCGATCTTGTCGGCATTCCTGCGGCCCCACGTGGTGTTCCGCAAATTGAAGTCATCTTCGATATTGATGCCAATGGTATCGTGAATGTTTCTGCAAAAGACAAAGGAACCGGTAAAGAACAAAATATTCAAATTCAGGCATCAGGTGGCTTAAGCGAAGCAGATATCGAAGAGATGATCAAACAGGCCGAAGCCAATGCTGAAGAGGATAAAAAACGTCGTGCGCTGGTTGACGCCAAAAATAAGGCGGAATCCCTTGCCCATACTATTGAAGGTCAACTAAAAGAGCACGGCAGCAAGCTTGATGCTGGTGACAAATCAGCAATTGAAGATGCGGTCAGTGCCGTTAGAAGCGCACTGGAAGGCGATAATATTGATACAATCTCATCGACTACAGCAACGCTTGAACAGTCTGCAATGAAACTTGGTGAGGTTATTTACAAGGATCAGCAAGCGGGCGGTGATGACGGTGCCGCAAGTGCCGGTTCATCCGATGCGGAAGGAAGCGACGACGATATTGTTGACGCTGACTTTGAAGAAGTAGATGATGATAAAAAATAATCGGACATGTTTCGATAATAACTAAATAATAATTGCGTCGCTTCAGTTATGACAGGCGGCGCAATTGTTATAAACAGAAGCTAATCGGGTAGTTATATGTCAAAACAGGATTATTATGAATTATTAGGTGTCAGTCGTACAGTCGATTCTGTCACACTCAAGGCTGCCTATCGCAAACTTGCAATGCGATATCACCCGGACCGAAATCCGAATGATAACGATGCAGAAGCTAAGTTTAAAGAAGTTAACGAAGCCTATGATATTCTGAAAGACGATCAAAAACGCGCCGCATACGACCAATTTGGTCATAGCGCCTTTGAAAATGGTGGCATGGGTGGTGGAAGAGGATTTCATGGATTTGAAGCTTCGGGCTTTTCTGACATTTTTGAAGATCTGTTTGGCATGGCCAGCGGCCATCGCAGAGACCCCAATGCGGCCAGACGTGGAGCTGACCTTCGTTATAATCTCAGCATAACGTTGGAAGAAGCATTCCGGGGAAAATCTGCAAAAATTACTATTCCTACTGAAATTAACTGTAACACCTGTGATGGAAGCGGTGCTGCTGATGGATCTAAACCTTCAGCCTGTACGACTTGTAACGGCATTGGTAAGGTTAGAAGCCAGCAAGGTTTTTTCATGGTTGAACGGACATGTCCTACCTGTCAGGGAAAAGGCCTCGTCATCGAGAACCCCTGTAAGGAGTGTCACGGTAGCGGCAAAAAAAATAAAAATAAAACGCTGGATGTAAAAATTCCTGCCGGTGTGGAAGAAGGAACAAGAATTCGTCTGGCCGGTGAAGGAAAAGCAGGTTCCCGTGGTGGCCCTGGCGGAGACCTTTATATTTTTATCGATATTGAATATCACCCTATTTTTAAGCGTGAAGGGTCGACCGTTTTCTGCGAGGTGCCAATTCCAATGACAACTGCTACTCTTGGCGGAAAGATAGAAATACCGACAGTCGGCGGTGAAAAAGCCGAGGTAAAAATTGTTGCTGGCACTTCAACAGGAAAAAGATACAGAATACAAGGAAAAGGTATGCCCATATTAAACCGTGACGCTTATGGTGATATGGTCATTGAGGCGCATGTTGAAACGCCGGTTAACCTCAATAAAAAACAAAAAGAACTGTTACGTGCCTTTGCTGAGGAATGCGGAGATAATGTCAGCCCTGAAGCATCCGGATTTTTCAATAAAGTTAAGGAATTATGGGAAGATTTAACAGATTAGGAAACCAGAAATAGAATAAACTGATTATTATTCTTCAAATACAAACCCTGCCTGGTTTTCCATTTTTTCAAGGAAACTGTTCATTAGCTCAACTTCTTCGCCCTCGGCGAAAGACATAAGTTCCTTTATCCAGATATTGTGTTTCTCAACAGCATCTGACAATCTGGATTTTCCTTCATCCGTCAATGCAACACTATAAATCCGCCGATCTGTAGGAAGTGATTTTTTTTCCAAAAGCCCACTTGTCTGCAAGCGCGAGGTCATCCCTGTCATATTGGCATTAGATACATTTAATTTACGGGAAAGGTTACTCATTGTTATCTGCCCCCCCTCTGCACAATCAATAGCTAAAAGCACTTCATATTGAGCAAGGGACAGCGAAAATGCATGCTTCATCCGACGGTCAAGCTCTTGAGTAAGGCGAAAACTGTTTCCAATCATTCGGCTCATAAGTTTAGTCTTCTGACACGGTCCCCCATCAATTTTTGCATACTTCATGAAACAACTCCTTACCCCCAACCCTAATACTTTACAAAAACATAACAAACTACCTGCGCTATCCCTGTATTACACTAGCACAAGCATACTTATCCAACTTTTCATCTAGTATATCATTACCCTATACTTTTATTTAGGTCATTGATATAGATCAAACATATATTTCAAATGCATTTTATAGATACATACTAACTTCAACTATTGCAATCCATTATATATAAAGATATCAATTAGCTCTGCTTTGTTTGACTATTTCTACAGGCTTATGATGGTAAAAGAAAATTTCCGATCAAATTCAATGATCGCTCTTCAAGCCCTGACTGATTATCTGGAAGATTGTGAAAATAATCAAATTCCCGTTATCCATCAGAGACACATTTCTGAAATTATTAGTGACCTTGATCTTGACCAATTTGTCAAAGACGGGGGTATGTCAGAAGTCAGTCTCCAAAAATTTCTGGAAACCTACCTGGAAAATACAACCAGATTGCACCATAGACATTATATGGCCCATCAGGTTAGTGTTCCGCATACACTTGGTGCACTTGGCTCATTTATTAATGGCGTGACGAATAATGCGATGGCAATTTATGAAATGGGGCCTTCTGCCACAGCTATTGAATTTTTCATGATTAACTGGATGCTTGAAAAAATTGGCTGGACACCTAGCCCTATACCTGGAACTGAAAACACCAAACATGTTCAGGCTTATGGTGGCGGGGTAATGACTCATGGTGGATCACTTGCCAATTTAACAGCATTAACTGCCGCTAGAAGTGCCATGTTTCCTGATGTCTGGCGTGATGGCAATCCAGGTGATATAGTGGTTCTTGTACCGGAACAGTCCCATTATTCTCTTAAACGTACAATTGGTATTATAGGTCTTGGTGAAAAAAACTGTATTTCAATGCCTGCCGATGAAGATGGGCGGGTCCTTCCAGCCCAAATTCCGGCATTAATCGACAAACTGGAAAATAACGGTAAAAGGATCATGGCAATAGTGGGGAATGCCTGTGGCACGGCGGCTGGACTTTATGACCCGCTGGAAGAAATCGGGGCAATTTGCCAAGAAAGGAAAATCTGGTTCCATGTTGATGCCGCTCACGGTGCCGGTGCCATAGTATGCGAAGAATACCGTCATCTGGTTCGAGGGATCAGAAGCGCTGACAGTGTCATCTGGGATGCTCATAAAATGTTCAGAACACCCGTATTATGTGCTGCTGTACTTGTAAAAGATCATCACCATATCGAACATGCCTTTTCCCAGGAAGCCAGTTACCTTGTACATGACAAGGAGCAGCCCGGTATTGATCTGATGATGCGCGCTGTTGAATGCACCAAAAGCGGACTTGGCTTAAAAATGTTTCTGTCTCTTGCAGCTATGGGTGAAAAGGGATTATGTGACTATATCAGCAGCCGCAACAGGCTCGCCATCGATGCCGCAAATTATATTAATAACCTTGACGATTTTGAATGCCCTGTCATGCCGGAAACATGCATACTTTGTTTTCGTATAGGCAGCGATAACAGGCGACAACTTGAAATAAGGAAAATACTTCTGCAGAATGGTCATTATTATATTTCAACAACATTATATAAAAATGCCCGCTGGTTAAGATGCGTTCTCATTAATCCGGATACTACACTTGATGATCTTAAAGGGCTTTTTGCTGAAGTCAGAAAAATTAACAGCGAGCTCGATCAAAATTAAAGGGCGTTAATGATTGTATCAACTGTTAAAATCTGAGGCAATATGTCCGGGTTGTCCAATGTTCTGCCCGCCGGAAAATAAAGATAAAGCGGCACGCCAATCCGGCCATAACTTTGCAAAGTTTTTGTAATCTCAGGGTTCTGATTGGTCCAGTCAGCTTCCATAACCTGAATATTTTTTTCACGGAAAGCCTGATGAACCTCACTTCTGGAAAGAGCAACCCGTTCATTTAACTTACAGGTGACACACCAATCGGCGGTAAAATACACGAATACCGATTTTTTCTGGTCAAGCAAAGATTTCAGTGAATTCATGCTAAAAGAAACGGCGTTCAATCCGTCTTCGCCTGAAACAGTTGTCACCTGTTCCGATTTATGATCTGAAATATAAAATCCAGAATAAACGATTAGCCCAATACAAAGTCCCAACACCGCTTTCCATATAATTCCTTCTTTTTGCAGGGAGAGTAACAGAAGAGCCAGCAACAAACTGGCAATAATACTGATGGCCATGGCATCAACACCGACCTGGTTACCCAATATCCAGAAAAGCCAGACTGCCGTTGCCAGCATCGGGAACCCCAATATCTTTTTCATGGTTTCCATCCATGCACCGGGGCGTGGCAATAGCTTTCTAAGCGACGGTACATAACATAGCAACAGATAGGGAAAAGCTAGCCCAAGTCCAAGAGCAATAAATATGGAAAAACCGCTTAAGCCACCAGCTATAAAAGCATATCCCAGCGCGCTAGCCATAAAGGGGGCAGTACATGGCGTAGCAACGACAACGGCCAGAAAACCCGTAAGAAATGATGTTTGACGTCCACTGCTATCTGTTTTAATAAGTCCCTGTCCCAGACCCGCAAATCGACTTCCAAATTCAAAATAGCCCAGCAGATTAAGGCCGATCAATACCATTAGTAGCCCTAATGCAAAATTAACCACTGGCATCTGCATATGAAAGCCCCACCCCACTGACAGCAGACTAACAATAGCTCCGATCAAACCAAAACAGACAACAACCCCAGATGTATAAAGAAGACCGCTTAGTCGCGCTTCTTTCTCTTCCTTATTATTTAAGGCAATAATGCTCATAGCTTTCAGGCTTAAAATCGGGAAAACGCAGGGCATCAAATTAAGGATTATGCCACCGATAAAAGCAAAGGCAAGTGCACTTAAAAGGTTAAGTGTAGACTTTGGAACGGCGGCATCCGTTTTCAATTCTTCTCTTGGCGAAGCAATCGGCAACGTTGATTTTATGGCCGAAATTAAATATGCATGATTTTTCACGTCCCCAGTCTTAAAGGTCAGGACATAGCGAAATTTTTCGCTATCAGAATAACCATAGGCCTTTTTAAAACGGCCAATAATTTCCCCATCCACAAATGAAAGATCCTGTTTGTAACTATTGGCCATCATACCTTCATTAAAGGGAAACAGATATGCGCTTTCAATAACCGGATATTCAGCTGGGATTTTTGCCTTAACGGTAAAATTTTCTTCATCGGCATAAAAAAAGCTTTGCCAATTTACGGAAACCGGCATATCAGCCTTTGCCATCTGGACAACAGATTCCATCTGTTCATTTGGCATTGACTGACCAACAGGGAGTTTGAATGTTATCCCCGTTTCCTGCGGCACACAGAGACTATCCGAACAAATCAGCCAAAAAGCATTGCCCCCTATATCCAGATTTTCACCATCGTAATCATCTGAAAGGCTGGCATCAGCGATCATGGTTACTGTGCTTTCATAACCATATGTTACTATATCTTCAAACGGGATCAAATGCGGTGTGGTAAACTGTAGTTCCCCGATTTCAAGTCCTTCGGGTAACGCCCAGTCCATGGTGAGCTTAAGACCGGCATCACCCGGATTTTCCCAATACCCATGCCACCCGGGTTTGGGGGTCATCTGGATGACAATCTGGAAATGATCACCTGGAGAAACTGAAATTCTGTCGGCATTGAGTTCAAGCGACGCAAGATCCGTTTGCACAACCGCTGCTATGCTGCCGGTCAGCGAAGACAGGAACATCAGAATTGCGGCTAAAAACACCTGCCTGAATGGACTATTTATCATGCTTCTGACTTATACCCTTTTAAACATTTAGGGCAAGAAAATTTTATCTGTAACGCACACACATATTTAATATATAGTCACTATGGTTATTAATATAATGATCGGATTGGAGCGAACTGAAATATGAATATACTGGTTACCGGCGGCACCGGCTATATAGGAAGTCACACTGTATTACAATTGCTGGAAGCAGGGCATCAGGTCACTGTAATTGATAATTTATGTAATTCGTCAGTAGAATCCTTAAACCGGATTAAAAATATTACCGGCATTAATGAAATATCCTTTTATGAAACGGACATCCGTGATGTTGATCGCATGAATAACCTGTTTAATGATCATAATTTCGATGCCGTCATCCATTTTGCCGGCCTTAAAGCCGTAGGTGAAAGCACAAAAAAACCCCTAGAATATTATGACAATAATGTTGGCGGCACTACGGTTCTTTGTGAAGCTATGAAAAAGGCAGGGGTTAAAACTTTGGTTTTCAGCTCATCAGCAACCGTTTATGGTGATCCTAAAATCGTACCAATTAATGAGGATGCCCCAATCGGTGGCACCACCAATCCATATGGCACATCAAAGCTGATGATCGAACAGATGCTTGCCGATCTTTATAATTCCGACAGGACATGGAATATTGCCCGTCTTCGCTATTTTAATCCGGTCGGCGCCCATGAAAGCGGCCTGATCGGTGAGGATCCCTCCGGAATCCCCAATAACCTGATGCCTTATATCACGCAGGTTGCCGCCGGCAAATTAAAAGAACTTTCTGTTTTTGGCGATGATTACGACACCCCGGATGGTACCGGTGTGCGTGATTATATCCATGTCGTTGATTTGGCAAACGGCCATTTAAAGGCGTTAGAAAAATTAAAGGAAAAACCCGGCCTTGTGACCTATAACCTTGGTACCGGGAACGGCTATAGTGTGCTAGAAGCTATTCACACATTTGAAGACGTAAATAAGATCAAAATCCCTTATAAAATTACACCAAGGCGTCCCGGAGATATTGCCAGCTGTTATGCTGATCCCACCCGTGCCAAAACAGACCTTCATTGGCAGGCGACAAAAAACCTGAATGATATGGTCCGTGATGCCTGGAATTGGCAGTCAAAAAATCCTAACGGCTATTAATGTGCTGCTTTGAACTGTCCGGTCGGCCTGTACTGGATAAGATATTTTGGAATGATCGCTTCTACCGGCGTTGGGGTTACACCCAGATCAGATAATGTTGGCAACTCTCCGCTGACAATATTATCTTTTTCAAGCATCCTGAGCTGATCCATTGTCAACATCGGGTTTGGCAACATACCGAGGAAAAATGCCTTAAAATAAGCAAGCTTAAGTGGCAAATTGATCATCGGCACATTCTGTTGGGTTTCTTCATTAACGAGCTTCATCAATTCCCGCATGCTATAAACTTCCGGCCCACCAAGTTCATAGGTTTTGCCATACGCATTGCTATTGCCCAAAACTTTACCCATGGCTGTAGCCAGATCACCGACATAAATCGGCTGCATTTTACTGTCCCCGCAAACAATAGGTAAAATTTGGAACATTTTGGCAAGAGCAGCGAATTTATTAAAGAAACCATCATCAGGACCGAAAACAACGCTTGAGCGAAGAATTGTGGCATTTGGAAAATTCTTAAAAACGGCTTCCTCACCCGCCGCTTTTGAGCGGGCATATTTTGAAGAAGACTCTTTATCAGCTCCAATTGAGGACAAATGAATAAGATGCTTAACCCCGGCAATAGCCGAAATCTCGGCAATTAATTCTGCCCCCTTATGATGAACGCCTTCAAATGTCTGGGACCCGCTTTCATAGAGAATACCAACAAGATTGATGACGAAATCAGCATTCTTCACAGCAGCTTCAACAGATAATCTATTGCGGATATTGGCCTGGGCAATTTGTATCTGGCCCAATTCACCAAGCGGCTTAAGAAATAAAGCATTATTTGGCTGGCGCACTGCCACACGTATGCGATACCCCGCTTTTGCAAGATGCTGTACCAGCGTTTTTCCGATAAAGCCCGAGCCACCAAAAATTGTAACCAACTCACCGCTCATATTCTGTCTCCAGTTTTATATTTGTGCATTCACGTTTTACACATTTTTGGGCAGAATAGTCCAGATACAAATGAAAAATAATGCTTATTAACCTGTCAGCTGAATGCTTCAAAGCGACTTTTTTAATTTGAAAATCTGTTTTTGATCAGGTTAATCCAGTTTTCATTTTCTGAAGAAATAGAATCTGTCTTTTTCGAAAGATAAAATTCATTGGCATATGGATTAGAATATCCGATAAAGCCATAGGAACCCATCATCTCTACCAAAGGAAGTGCAGATCTTGATTTTAAGTATTTTTCAAAAAATAAGGAAAGATCAACGCCTGTTGATTCTGACATTATGTTAATCAGATCATCTAGCTGGTATCGTTCCCCAGTTTTCCCATAACGTCTATATAACGCGGTCATGGCGTCATCAAGTGACTTTTTATTATTGGTTTTTCTTCTAATTTCAGTATCAAGCGCGAAAGCAATCACCCAGCCCGCATCATAAACTCCGAATCTGTTTCTTCCCTTTTCCTTTCCGGCATCCAACACGCTCAGACCATTAAATATATCTGAGGTTTCAAACCAAAGATAATTACCGAAAATATTTTCCATCCGCCTGACAAACCATTCTTCACTGAGTATTCGTCTATTCACAAGGGTCAAATTGGCATAATAATCGGTCAGTCCTTCCGAAAACCAACTACCCTGTCCGCGGTCAGCCGGTCGAATTCGCTGGCCATTCCAAAAATGAAAAAGCTCATGGGCAATAAAATCTGCCCAAAATATTGTATTTTCCTGTGATAATTTAAGATTTGTGGTAAAAGCAGCGCCATTATTAAATGCTTCTGCATCTTCCACGTCTCCTCTTAAAAAAAACATAGTGTATTTTGTCTTTGGAGTATCTGGGAAAATTGAAAGGTATATGGGGACGATCTTTTTAATTACCTGCCCGACAAGTGGCGATGCTCCTTCGAAATCTCCAAGTAAAATAATTTCCAGATCAAAACTATCTGCATTCATTGTTGCCTTATTAAACCGGCCCACGGCAAAGGCATTTTTTTCCAAAGCTTGCCAGTTTTCTACAAAAAATAAATTCTTTTGTTCATTAATCGCGGTCCAGGGAACGGATATTTGCCAATCTGCCGGCACATCAATGCTTATTTCAGCACTTCTCTTATCATCAGAGTTCATAAAAAAAGGCTTTGTTACAGAATAAAGACCGCCATTATAAATCTTTCCGGCCTGTTCGTTGCCGAAACTCCAGTTTTTTCGCGTATAATTTAAATCAACATTGTAACTAAGTGTAATTTCGCCATTATATGGCCGCTCATTAATGGATAGCAGCCAGTAACTGTCAATGCCTTCACCTTTTTGTGCGACCGACAGTTCTTCACCACCAACAGTTTTCGCATTAAGCTCTGTAATAAAATCAGCCCATCCCCTTTTCCAGTCATAAGAACCGCCGCCACCAGTTACAATCTTGCCCCCAAACACCATCATTCTGGCATTTACACTGGCAAATGGTGCGTCTATTGAGGGGATAGAAATTTGAAAATAATCCGAGTTCTGACTGGCCCCATGCAATGAAAAGGTAAAACCAAACAAACTGTATAAAATACTGGTCAGAATGGTTTTTATATTTTTTTGATTTTCCATTATCTGATTTATTATTCTTAGACAAAAATTAATTTTGCTTATTCTGGTTTAGTCTCTCACGATCCCTTCTTACATTTTCAATGTCCCTTTGAATTCTCTCCCTCATATTCGTTCTTTCTTCTACACTTGGAATATTTTCTAAATTTTCATTTAGTTCCTTATTCAACTGAAGCTGCATTTGCTCAAGCTCCTGATCGCTCGGCATATTGGCCATAGCTTGCTTTATAATCTTTTCCAGCTCTTCTTTGGTCGGTACATTTGCTTTTGCCTGTTCAATTATGCGTTTTAATTCTTCCTGGTCTGGTACATTTGCTCTGGCCTCTTCGACAATTCTCTTAAGCTCAATCGCATCTGGCATATTTTCTTTAGCTTCTTTCACAATTTCTGCCAGTTCCTCTTCCGTCGGCAGGTTTGCCAGCGACTCTTTGATTATTTTTTCAATTTCTTCTTCTGTCGGAACATCCTTCTTTGCATCCGCAATAATCCGTTCAAGTTCTTCCTTACTCAACGCATCCTTTTTCGCATCTTCAACGATTTTTTTTATCTCCTCCTTGGTCGGCAGGTCTATAAAGTGGTTTTGTGATGCAAAATTTAAATCCGGAATATTTTCGGACGCTTTGTTGAGTAATAGTTCTGTATTCTTATCGAGTTTCTGTTCAGATCCTATAGCGGAAAGTGCCAGTCCTTTTTCATAATCACTATTCATGCTGTCCACTTTTTTGATAAGACGTGCAATCTGCGTTTGATCAAGATCATAAACGTCAACCAGACTTTCAGTATAAAGCCTCACAGCATAATCACTAAGAAGCAGATCAATTTCATCAAGCACAGCATTTGCACCGCCGCGACTATAAATCCAATCTACTCTTTTTTCAGCATTAATACCGGACAGTCGCAGCATAGCTTTTAGATTTTCTGCCTGCCAGGCATATTCCGTCTCATCTATATCCACTGATTTACCGTCTTTATAATAGTGACGGTCTATATTTTTATCTTTGCCAGTCAGGACAAGTTTCCGACTTTCACCATTCTGTCTTGTTTCCAGCGAAAAATACCCGTCATTATCCATGCCTGTTATGTTTGTTTCTTCTTCATTCAGTTCAATTTTTCCCTGCCATTCGACTTCAAGAAATTTATCCCCAATAAAGGTTTCAACAGAACTATGGCCATCCCTATTTATGTCTATCTGTCCCCGGGCAACGCGCGGTGTTATAAGGCCAAGTAAAATTATACTTAAAAATACAATCGTCAGATTTTTAGTAAGGCGAATGAGGCTTAAGCTATTAAAAACACTATTTGCTGATGTCAGGCGTTTAACACGCATGCTTAAGGGGCTTTCACGTCTTAACACCGCCAGGCCAAGTACAGGTCTATTGTAACTGATTAACTGTCTCGCCCCTTTAAGGAGCGACTTTGCATATTTAATCTGATCCCCACAGCTTTTTGCCGCTCTGTCGTCACAAGCCAGTTCCCGTTCTTCGGAGATATGTCTGGCAATGAAATGCATAACAGGATTCCACCAGTATATGGCAAGGATAACTCGTTCAAGCAAATGCAGTATATTGTCATGGCGTTTAATATGCGCTAGCTCATGATAAAGAAGCGGCAATAATTCATCCATACTCATTTCTTTAATAAAAGCATGAGGAACAAGGATTATAGGTCTAAAAAATCCGACCACTAAAGGCCCGTTAATTTCATCACTAACTGCAATTTCCACATGATCAGGCCAGTGTGATCCAAATTCATCAGCTACCTGTGCAAATGGATAGGCAAATTTTCTTAAATTTCCGGCATTATAAGCGGCAATTGACAGACGGCAGAAGGCGATCAACATTCCCAAAACCCACACCCCTAATATTGACCCCATAATCAATTTGTCATTATTGGTAGCGTTTACCGTTATATTGTCAGGAGTGGATTTAAATTTTAGTTTTGATTTATTTTTTTCCAATTGTCCTGAAGATGTTTTAATAAATGCCTTTGTTGGAACAAAATTCCTTTCAATCTTTGCAGTACCGGACTGATTAAAAACTTGGTCAGATTGCCAATTGACACCTTCCCCCGGAAGAAAGGCAGCAAGCGGCAACAAAGCCAGTGCGAATAAGGTCGCGCTCCAACTCCAGGATCTTTCCTCGGCACTTGTATCCTTCACTTTTTTTAAAATGCCAAATACAACAGCAACAATCACAAGGCTCTGCCAAAGATTATGCCCGGCAAGGATGCCAAAATTCAGATCCATATTAATCATCATTATTTTCCTTTGCGCTTAAGGCTTGTTCAATTGCCTGTTCCAATGTTGCAATTTCATTTTCATCAATGTCACTGTCTTTAAGTAAATGCTGGGCCAGTGCCGTTGTTGACCCGCCAAAGGTATTGCCGATTAAATGTTTAAGAGCTCTGGTTCTGGCAGCAGCACGGCTGATTAAAGGGCGATATAAAAATGCCCGTCCTTCTTTCCTGGCGTCAACGAAGCCTTTATCTTTCAATATCCCAAGAAATGTCTGGACAGTCGTATAAGCCTGCTTTTTTTCATCTGTAGTCGCTTCAATAACATCATGGACGCTGGCTTCCCCCTTCTGCCACAGCACATCCATTATGCGGCTTTCCGCTTCAGTAAGCGTTGGTGACTGTTTTCTTGCCATAAATCGATTCCTTTTATTTTTAATTACTAATAATTTAGGATTTTTGGATAAGAGTCAAGTTTAAAATACTAATTTTTTAGTATTAATTGAGTGGCCGCGCAGAATTCAAATAATCTTGATGAACATACTGGCGTTGATTTTCGCCTGATACATCCCACATTGATCTTTCTTGATTTTCCAGATCTCCCAAATAAAAATGAATTCCGGAATTCGGAACATTATCATAAGTACAAATTGCATGGACCGTATTAATATCAAGATTAACAACCGCGGGCGCCTTAAACGTAACCCTAGACCGCTCAACCAGCCTATCGCCGTTTCGATCGTAAAATACATGGGTTTCCGTCCCTTTAAAAAGTGCAGAAATGGCGATCATCCCATGTTCATGAGGCGGATATAACATTTTTGGTGGTGTAGAAATATAATAGACGGCAAGATTATTATCGCTGTATAAAAGCACTTCTTCGCTATCAAAGTCGGGCAATGCCATTATTATTTCATTGTGATTTGCCGCCATATTATTCAAAAGGGACAATATCCCATCAAAATTTCCGCACACCTGCAATTCACAGACTTCGTCAATTAATTGTTTCAGACTTTCCCCGACTTTTTGATGATACATAAATTTTACCTTGCTTCTCTATCTAGAAAAATCCCCCCTAAATTCCATTGATCGTCAGTTTTTTCATACTTTCTAGACCATAACGGATTGTCGCCAGCGGATCTTCCGGTTCATCATGTTCCACAAAGAAATGTTTAAATCCAGCCTGACTGATACGGCTTAAATATCTTTCAAAATCGACAGTCCCCTTTCCTACATCGGCAAACCAGCGGTTTTTATCCATATCTTTTAAATGGCACATGGGGAATCGGCCGGGATAAAGATCAAAAAGCATAAACGGATCAACCCCGGCATAGGTTATCCAGTAAAAATCCATTTCAATTTTGGTAAGCTCCGGATCGGTTTGACCAAATAAAATCTTATAAGGCAGTTCGCCATCAAGCTCGACAAATTCAAAATCATGATGATGATAGCCAAACTGAATACCCGCATCCTTGCACATGTGGCTGGCAACATTCATTTTTTCGACCAGTGATTTATACTGGTCTAGCCTCACTCTGTCTTCTGGCGGTATCCATCCCAATATTAAATATTCCTGTCCAATGGTATGGGCATCATCGATAAAGCTTTTTAAAGTTTCGAGCTCAAGCTGGATCGGGTCCATATGGCGGGAAACACATTTAAGGCCGTTTTGGTCAAGCGCATTTCTAAATTCCTTTGCTGTCCCGCCCAGATTAATTATGG
Organism: Kordiimonadaceae bacterium; assembly: GCA_024236295.1. Classification (GTDB taxonomy): domain Bacteria; phylum Pseudomonadota; class Alphaproteobacteria; order Sphingomonadales; family Emcibacteraceae; genus Pseudemcibacter. The sequence goes on from JACKKT010000002.1 coordinate 161,421, forward strand.
CTTCAACTTCCTTGAACCCCATTTGCGCAATCTGCTCAATTGTACGCGGCATATTTTCAGCAATCAGATGCCTTACCGTGTAAAGCTGTACTCCGTAATTGCTAATTTTTCCGGAAGATGCCGCCGAATTCATTAATCCGGTCATCCCTGCCATACTGGCCAAACTGGCACCTGCTGCGGTTTTAATAAATTTTCTTCTGTCCATTTCTTCCCTCTCTAAAAAATGCTTGCCTTCATTTGTGTTACCGCATAATCAACGGCCCGTGCTGTCAGTGCCATATAGGTCAATGATGGATTCTGACAGGCCGATGAGGCCATACATGATCCATCCGTAATAAAAACATTATCCACATCGTGGCATTGGTTATGACTATTAAGGACCGATGTCTTTGGATCCCGCCCCATGCGGGCCGTACCCATTTCATGAATACCAATACCGGGATAGGCATTCTCATCAAGATAGCCTTCAACATTTTTAAGACCCAGATCTTTCAGCATTTTAACCGACACATCAACAATTTCCCGTCTCATCGTCCAGTCATTTTCCCCATATTCACAGTCAATATGGAGCTGTGGAATACCCCATTTATCTTTTTTGGATTTATGAAGGATCGCCATATTTTTAAAATCCGGCAGCATTTCACCAAACCCGGCTATGCTGAAAACCCATGGCCCTGGCTTATTGAAACTTTCCTTAAAGTCGGCTCCAAAGCCTTTATCACCAATTTTATCTTTCCAGCCGCGACGCTCGGCACCGCCCTGAAAACCGTAACCCCGGTAAAATTTTTCTTCCTGTCCTCGAAGGTTTTGAAAGCGCGGAATATAAATACCGGTTGCCCGACGACCGATATAATATCTGTCCTCAAAGCCCGGAAATTCTCCTTTTGCCCCCTGAGCATAAAGGTGATCCATTAAATAATGGCCCAGAACACCACTGCTGTTAGCAAAACCGTTTTTAAAATGCTCGCTGGTTGAATTAAGCAGGATTTGTGTGGTTCCAAGTGTAGACGCACACATGAAAATCACCCGAGATTTATATTCTTTCCATTCGCTGTTTTTGGCATCAATAACCCGTACCCCAACGGCTTTTCCGGTTTTTTCATCATAAATAAGGCTATGGACAATGCTATCTGTAATAACCGTTAAATTGCCTGTTCTCCTTGCCGCCGGCAGGGTCGCTGACTGGCTTGAGAAATATGCCCCGAATGAACAACCCCGCTGGCACTGATTGCGCGACTGGCATGTACCCCGCCCCAGAGCCAGTTGTTCCTCCGTCGGCTCAGTCAAATGGGCGGCACGACCAATGATAAGTCGGCGGTCTTCATAAAGCTCTTCCATCCGTTTTTTAATTTCACGCTCAACACAGTTAAGCTCCATCGGCGGCTGAAATTTCCCGTCCGGCAGCTGCGGCAGACCATCATTGTTCCCGGTTATCCCGGCAAAAACCTCAACATAATCATACCATTTTTTGATATCCGCATAACGGATCGGCCAATCAACCCCGTGCCCATCTTTCTTATTGGCTTCAAAATCAAGGTCACTCAGCCGGTAACTCTGCCGGTGCCAGGTCAGTGACCGGCCACCGAGGTGATAACCCCTGATCCAGCTGAATGGCTTTCCCTCCTCCTGTGAATAGGGATGATCCTGATCATTAACAAAAAAATGTTTGGTACTGTCCAAAAAGGCATAACACTGCTTCTGAATGGGATATTCACTGTCGGCCAGTTCGCGGTCAACCTTGTCACGGAATTTCATTTCCCAGGGACCAAGCCCTTCACCGATATAATCTTCCCGGTGTTCAACATGGCGGCCCCGTTCAATCACCAGAGTTTTTAATCCTTTTTCAGTAAATTCCTTTGCCGCCCATCCCCCTGACATGCCGGAGCCAACAACAATTGCATCAAAATCCATTCAGTCTATCCGATCTTCATTTCTCTAAGCGTTTTATAACTGTTTTTAATGCTGATCAGTGGATCTTCCGGCTGGTCATGTTCAACAATATAATATTCAAGGCCGGCCAGCTCACTAAGTGCGAACATGCTCGCAAAATCAATGACGCCTTGCCCGACATCAACCATTTGACCGTCAGATTTCCGATCCTTGACGTGGCAAAGCGGAAACCTGCCCGGGTATTTTTTAAAAAAGTCAATCGGGCTTCCACCGCCGTCAATTGTCCAGAAAAGATCCATTTCAATGTTAAATAGATCAGGATCAGTTTCCTGAAGCAGAATATCAAGCGGCACCACCCCATCAATGGCCTTAAGTTCAAAATCATGATTATGATAGGCAAATTTAAGGCCGGCTTTGTTGCATTCTTCACCGATCCTGTTAAACGCTTCTGCATGTTTTTTATACTGATCCAGTGTCTGACGATCTTCCGGTTGAAGAAATGGCACGATCATATATTTATGACCAACGGTCTTTGAATATTCTATGGTTCGCTTAAGATTATCGCCTTGTACCAGTCCCAGATCCACATGGGTCGAAGGGGAACTTAAGCCATTTTGATCAAGAATGCTTTTTATCTGATCCGCAGTCCGATCATAATATCCGGCAAATTCAACTTGGGAATATCCAACTTTTGCAACATCGGTTATGGTTTTTTCAAGATTTTCCCGCATCAGACGACGAACCGTATAAAGCTGTAGCCCGATATCATTTATTTTGCCTACCGCATTTATATTCTTTGCGGCCGCAAAAGTATCTAAACGACTCCCAAACCCAGTTGCCGCAGCAATGCCGGTAGCAAGGGTGGTTTTCATGAATGTTCGTCTATTTAATTGTGTCATGATATTTCCAGTCATAGTTTGTGATTTTTCATATTCTCAACCGCATAATCAACGGCCCGTGCAGTCAACGCCATATAGGTCAGTGACGGATTCTGACAAGCCGATGACGCCATTGCCGATCCGTCGGTTATAAATACATTATCCACATCATGGCACTGATTATGACCATTGAGAACTGATGTCTTTGGGTCCTTTCCCATGCGGGCCGTTCCCATTTCATGGATACCAAGCCCCAGCGAATCTTCGGTATCATAGGTCTTTACATTTTTAAGGCCGGTTTTTTTCATAATTTCCGCTGCCGTTTCCATCATGGCTTTACGTATTTTTTTATCATTTTCGCCAAATTTTGCATCAATATGAATTTGTGGCAGCCCCCATTGATCCTTTTTGGTTTTATGCAGGCTGGCCCGGTTATCCGTATCAGGCAGCATTTCACCGTAGCCTTCCAGTTCAATTTCCCACACACCGGGGGTCTTAAAGCTCTCTTTAAATTCCACACCAAAACCTTTTTCGGCAAGCCGGTCGGTCCATCCCTTGCGGCGGCCGCTGCCCTGATAGGCAAAACCGCGAACAAAATCCTCTTCATCGCGATTGAGATTGGTAAAGCGCGGCATATAGATACTGTTGGGCTTTCGCCCGATATAATAACGGTCTTCAAAGGCGTCAATTTCCCCTGTTGCCCCAGCGGAACAAAGATGATCCATAAGATAGCGTCCCACCGCATCACTGCTGTTGGCAAAGCCGTTCGGGAAATGCTCACTTGTGGAATTAAGGAGTATCTGTGTCGTCCCCAGGGTCGAGGCGCAAAGAAAAATTACCCGGGCGCTATATGTGCTCGTTTTCTTTGTTTTGCTGTTAATCACCCGTACGCCGGTGGCCCGTTTACTATCCCCATCATAAATAACACTATGGACAAGGCTGTCGGTGACAATGGTCAGATTACCTGTGCGTTCCGCCGCCGGTAATGTTGCCGACTGGCTGGAAAAATAGGCGCCAAGCGAACAGCCGCGCTGGCATTGGTTTCGCGACTGGCATGTACCACGACCCAGTTCAATATGGATCGGTTGCGGTTCCGTCAGATGGGCACAGCGACCCGGAATGAGCACCCGATCATCATAGGCTTGCCTAACCCTTTTACTAAAATCCGCCTCCGCGCAGTTAAAACCGATCGGCGGCAGAAACACACCGTCCGGCAGCTGCGGTAATCCCTCCAAGGTGCCGCTGACACCAACAAATTCCTCTACATAATCATACCAGGGTTTAAGATCGTGATAGCGAATTGGCCAGTCAGTGCCATGGCCGTCACGGGCATTACTTTCAAAATCCATTTCGCTCCAGCGATAACTTTGCCGATGCCAGAGCAAGGAACGTCCCCCTAAGTGAAAACCTTTAATCCATTCAAAATTGGTTCCTTCCTCTTTTGAATAGGGATGATCAATATCGTCGGCAAAGAAATGTTTGGTACTGTCCTTGAATGCATAACAACGTTTCTGAATCGGATAACGTGTATCGGCAAGCTTGCGGTCAACATCATCACGGAACTTCATATCCCAAGGGTCTTTGTTTTCGCCGATATAATCGGTGCCGTGCTCCACAAATCTGCCGCGTTCCACCACAAGGGTTTTCATTCCCTTTTCACAGAATTCCTTGGCTGCCCAGCCGCCGGATATACCGGAACCAACAATAAGCACATCAAATTCTGCTGTCTTTGGATTATTCTTTTCCATAATAACGCTCTGCTACGTTGCCCAAGTCCGGCCGACTTTTTCAAACGGGACACACCCCTGGTATGGCCCGGGATATTGTTCATAGCGAAGTTCTTCTTCCGCGCCAATTTGGGAAGAAAAATATCCCACGAGGGTTAGTTCCTTAAATTCTTCAAAAAAAGTCTTTTCATCACTTTTTTCATTATCCAACGCTGTCATGATGGATTTGCGCTCGGCCGCCGATCCGTTCAAGAACCGACCATCAACGGCTTTTAAACCGCGCATAAATTTTTCCCGCTCCCCGTCATAATACCAGTCCCCGACAATCGCATGAATATAATCATGAACAAGTGCCGCCTTCGCCCCCGGTGTATCGGTATTCGGAATAATCATATCCGCCATTTCCGCTACCAGCTTAAGGTCATCATCCGAAAAGACCGGATGATCAACGATAATCACATCCTGCGCCAGAGCACCAGATAAAACACTGCTAATAATCGATGCCGACAATATTCCGCCTGTCATTAATGCTACATTTTTAAGAAGGTCGCGTCTGTTTAATTCATTCTTCTGGTCCATGATTAAATCCCCAGCACTTTTCTATTCAAACTGTCATCCGAGCCCGCACCGGCAAAATCATCAAAGCTGCGCGCGCAGGGTTTAATGATGTGATCCTTGACAAACTGCGAACCTTCGCGGGCACCGTCCTCCGGGTCTTTAATGCAGCATTCCCATTCAACTACCGCCCAGCCATCATAACCATACTGGGTCAGTTTGCTGAAAATCGCGCCAAAATCGATCTGCCCATCGCCAAGTGACCGAAACCGTCCCGGCCTGTCAATCCAAGCCTGATATCCGCCATAAACACCCGAACGGCCATTACAGTTTAATTCTCCGTCCTTTACATGAAACATTTTGATCCTTTCATGATAAATATCGATAAATTCAAGATAATCCATTCCCTGCAAAATCAGATGGCTGGGGTCATAAAGAATGTTACAGCGTGGATGATGGTCAACAGCAGCCAGAAACCGCTCAAAACTCACCCCGTCATGCAGATCCTCACCCGGATGAATTTCATAACAGACATCAACCCCCTCGTAATCAAAGGCATCAAGGATCGGGCGCCAGCGGCTTGCCAGTTCCTTAAAACCGTCCTCAACCAATCCTGCCGGGCGTTGCGGCCACGGGTACACAGTATGCCAAAGAAGTGCTCCGGGGAATGTGGCATGCGCCTTGAGCCCAAGTCGTGCACTGGCCTTTGCTGCAAATATTAACTGCTCCGTCGCCCATTTCTGCTTTGCTTTTGGATCATCTTTGGCATGAGTCGGGCCAAAACCATTGAAAAGAGTATCATAAGCCGGATGACAGGCAACCAGCTGTCCCTGAATATGAGTGGAAAGTTCGGTGATTTCCACCCCATATTTAGCCGCAGTAACTTTTAATTGATCACAATATTCCTGGTTTTCAGCGGCACGCTCAAGGTCAAAAATACGCTTATCCCATGAGGGGATTTGAACCCCCTTATAACCGATCGATGCGGCCCATTCGATGATGGCTTCAAAACTGTTGAAAGGAGCGTCGTCACCGGCGAATTGCGCAAGAAACAATGCCGGCCCTTTAATTTCCTTCATCTTATTTTTCCTTAAGCTTCTATTTTAATCCATTTTTCTGTCGAATTACTGCTTTTAATCACCGCTTCGACAAAGGCCATGCCACGCACACCTTCTTCAATACCGATAAGACCATGGCCACGGTATTTTCCTCCCTGTGCCCGAATAGCTTCAGCAAAACCGGTATATAAATTGGCGAAAGCCTCAAGATATCCTTCCGGATGCCCTGACGGCAAGCGGCAGGCGGCGTAGGCTTCAGCAGAAAGATTATTTTTATCAAGTCCTGCCGTTAAAGTCTGCATTGCGGCCCCATACGGTTTATAAATCAAATTAAAAGGCATCATCTGATGCCATTCCAGACCACCTTTTTCACCGTAAATTTTAATTTTTAGGGCATTTTCCTCGCCCGCGCAAACCTGACTGGCGGTAAGGGTGCCGCTGGCACCATTATCCATTTTGAAAAGCACAGAACCGTCATCATCAAGCCTTCTTCCCGGCACATAAATATTAATATCTGCGCATACTTGGGTCATCCGCGACCCGGATATATATTCGGTTATATTATGGGCATGCGTACCGATATCCCCCATCGCCCCACTTATTCCTGATCGCGCCGGATCGGTACGCCATTCGGCCTGTTTATTTTCGCCTGAACCTTCCTCAAACTGCGAAAGCCAGCCTTGTGGATATTCAACCAGAATTTTTCTGATTTTACCCAATTTCCCATCCCGAACCATTGCCCTGGCCTGCTTGACCATTGGATAACCAAGATATGTATGCGTAAGACCATAAAGAAGTCCACTTTCCCTGACCAGATTGCGCAATAATTTGGCTTCTTCCAAATTAAGGGTAGCAGGCTTATCGGACATTACATGAAACCCAGATTGCAACGCTGCCGCCGCAGGTGGATAATGCATATGATTCGGCGTAACGATTGATACAAAATCCATCCGCTCTCCAACAGGAAGTTTTTTTTCAGCTTCCATCATCTGCTCAAAATCATCATATATTCGTGACGGGTCGAGATAAAGATCATTACCAGTCTGTCTTGATTTTTCCGGACCGCTGCTGAAAACACCGCAGACCAGTTCTATCTGATTATCTAGCCGTGCTGCTATTCTGTGCACTTCACCAATGAAAGAGCCGGGACCACCACCAATCATCCCCATTTTTATTCTGCGGTTTGAAAAATTACTGCTATTATCAGACATTGAACCTCCCCATTCATCTCCCTACCCTTAAAAATGTAATCAATTACATTTTAATTGGCAAGCTATATTTCCTCGTGTAAGATGAAATTCAGATCAATGATTTTAAATAAAAAACTATCAGGGAAAATTAGATGGCCACCATTCGTGACGTCTCCAAAATTGCTGGCGTATCTGTTGCCACCGTATCAAGAACTTTAAGTAAACCAGACAAAGTTTCCGCAAAAACACGCGAAATTGTCAACGCAGCAATTCTTGAAACAAACTATAAACCTGATATCCTTGCCCGCAATTTCAGAACCCGAAAATCCTCAACCATTGTGGTACTTGTCCCCGATATTGCCAACCCGTTTTTTTCCAGAGTAATTCGCGGTATTGAACAAACAGCCCAAAGCCTTGGTTATGCCGTTCTTCTTGGCGATACACAGGGTGATTTGGAACGGGAAAGCACCTATGCCAATATGGTCAATACATCACAGGCAGAAGGAATAATTCAACTGGATAGTCATAATCCATTTGAAAACAACTCAGATGTACCAATTGTCAATGCCTGTGACTGTGTTCGTGGAACCGATATGCCGACTATTGAGCTAGATAATGCTGCGGCAGCCAGAAAAATGACTGATTATCTCATATCTCTTGGTCATAAGAATATCGCAATCATTACAGGTCCATTGGACAGTACAATTACACAGGACAGGTTAAACGGTTATAAGGAAGCTCTCAAAAAATCCGGAATTAAATTTAAACCGGAAAATATAAATGTTGGAGATTATTCTTTCCGCTCCGGCATGACTGCCACAAGGTTGCTCATGAAAAACCGGATACCACCATCCGCAATTTTCTGCATGAATGATGAAATGGCGATCGGAACGATTAAGCAGGTTAAATTAATGGGGCTAAAAGTTCCTGATGATATTTCAGTTGCCGGCTTTGATAATATAAGTTTTGCCGAATATTGCGATCCTCCCCTGACAACCATTTCACAACCGGCAGAGGAGTTCGGCTCAAAAGCAATGTCAACGCTTTACAGGATTATCAATCAGGAAGGGACAATTAAAAAAAATATTTTCCTGGATTTTGACCTTATCATCCGCAACAGTACAGGACCAAATTAACATGATAAAAAGAATGATACTTCCTTTTATAGCAATTCTATTTTCAGTTCAGTTTTCCCATGCTGAGGAAAAATGGATCTCATTATTTAACGGAAAAAATCTTGATGGCTGGACACCAAAATTCGTCGGCTATGAAGCGGGTGTAAATTACAAAAATACATTTCGTGTAACTGACGGCAATCTTTCTGTGAATTATGATAAATATGATGTTTTTGATAATAATTTTGGCCATCTTTTTTATAAGGATAAATTCTCAAATTATATTTTAAAACTTGAATACAGGATGAGAGGAAAACAAGCCAAGGGCGGCCCGACATGGGGTGATCGCAACAATGGCATTATGGTCCACAGCCAGTCCCCTGAAAGTATGGAAAAAGACCAGTTTTTCCCGCGTTCAATTGAAGTTCAGATTTTAAACGGTAATGACGAGATTGAAACCCCAAATGGAAATGTATGTACACCTGGCACCCATATCGTCATGAATGGCGAGCTGATCAGACAACATTGCATCAATTCCAACTCTGTAACCAATAAAGGTGAAGACTGGGTACAGGTCGAAGTGGAAGTGAGAGGCAATAAATTGATACGCCATAAAATCAATGGCATTGTTGTTATGGAATATACCAATCCGCAAATTGATGCCCATGACTCCGAAACACCAGTTCACGATTTACCGGACCTTACCCCACTTTCTGACGGTTACATCGCCCTTCAGGCGGAAAGTCAGGGATTTGATTTTAGAAATATTATGTTATTAAAACTGGATCAGGATTAAGTAGACACCATCCAGGAACCACCAACGCAAAAAACATTTGAAAGCGCCAGATAGTCGCTGACACTTTTCTCATTTATCCCGCCTGTCGGACAGAATTTAAGGTTTGGAAGGGGCGATATTAGCGACTTTAGCATCTTAAGTCCCCCTACCGCTTCTGCTGGAAAAAGCTTAAAATATTCATAGCCCTTGTTATAAAGCTTCATCGCTTCAGAAGGCGTTGCCACACCGGGAAGAAATGGCACTTCACTCTGATCTGCTTCATCAAGCAGCTCATCCGTATGCCCGGGGCTCACAATAAATTGTGCCCCTGCGGCAATTGCCGCTTCATACTGTCCTCTGTTGATTACAGTACCGGCACCAACAATTACATCTGGCATTTCCTGGGAAATTTCCATGATCGCCATCAAACCAAATTCTGTTCTCAATGTTATTTCTAAGGTTCTGTACCCTTTTGCAACCAGTTTACGGGCAAGTGGCAGCGCCTCGTCCATTTCTTTAATGACAATAACCGGAATGATCGTCGTTCCTTTTAATAATCTGCCAAGATCGGCATTCTTATGAGCCATATTTTTTACCTTTAATTATAAAAACATACCGCTAAAGTAACCGGCCGCTCCAAATAGGGCCGGCTGCTCTTCCAATATTAAACTTGTCCTGATTTCCCTGACAAATGGCAGATTGTCATTTTCTTCAAATTTTCTTCTAAAATCAGACGTAACAAAAAAGTCCTTTAATTTTGGCAATACTCCACCTGCTAAATAGACCCCACCGGTCGCATTAAAGGTGCCTGCCATATCGCTGGCAAAGCATCCGAGCATCCCTGAAAAAACTTTAAATGTCTCTATACTGTCGGGGTCATTATCTTCATGTGCTTGTTTATTAATTAGTTCAGGATCAAGCATGGAATATTGTTTTCCCTTTATTATGCCCAGTGCATAATAAATATGGCTTAAGCCCCGTCCCGAGACCATATCCTCAACCGAAATTCTGTTAAACTCCTTATAAAGAACTGAAGCAATCTCTTTTTCCTGATCACCACTTGGTGAAAACCCAATATGCCCCCCCTCGCTTGCAACAGCTTTCCATTTATCGCCAACCGATACCAGAGCTCCAACGCCAATTCCAGTACCCGGACCCACAACAATTTTATTGCCTCGTTCTTCTATTGTGCCGCCTCCAATTTGCATAAGCTGATCATCTTTTAGAAGGGGCAATGAACAGGCTTTGGCACAAAAATCATTAAAAACCTTTACCTCATCCATTTTTAAGAAAGGTGCCAGTTCCGATTGATTAAACTGCCAGGTTCCATTGGTCATTGAAACCTCATCCTTATTGACTGGTCCAGCAAAGGCAATGGCTGCCCGTCGCGGTCTTGCCCCTACTAGATTAAGATAATCTGTAACGGCGTCTTCTAAATATAACCAGTTCTCAGTCGCCAGAACTGTCAATTTTTCAAGCCTGATATCTTTGTTTTCGTTAATGTGAGCAATTGCGAAACGCACATTTGTTCCGCCAATATCAGCAACCAGAAATTCCTCACTCATTATTTTTGTTATCCCGATTAATATAGTATACTTTTTAAAGTTAATTTTCAGAATTCAAGTTCATCACTATCATACTGCAAAGTCAATAGCGCTCCCAAATTAGAAGGGAACTAATCTGCAAAATAAAGACTGATGGGAACACTATCTTGATGCAGTAAAAAACTTACAGGTAAAATAGGGTTTTTTATTTTTCTCGCCCTCTCAAATACTTCCTTTTTTTTTGCACCAAAAAATAATAAAAAAATATGTTTTGTGTCCAGTATTGCTCTAAGGGTCATGCTGATACGGGGAATTTCCCCAGCTTCCCGGACAATCGCCTGACAAAGTTTTTTATTACTCAAATCCATCGCTGTTTTTGTATCCTTTAGTCCCGGAAACAATGAAGCTATATGACCGTCCTCGCCCATCCCTAATAAAACCACATCACTCGGCAATGGAAATTCATATAATTTTATTTCAGTGGCGTCCTGACCCACTAGCACATCGTCCTCTGCTGACTTAAGGCCAATTAATCGGGCTACTTTAGCTTCATTTTTAACGAGTGTATCCCTGATAAGCTTTTCGTTACTTTGTGGATGATCTTGATCCACCCACCTTTCGTCTGTAAGACTAAACCATACCTTATCCCAGTCAAAATTTCGCTTCGATAGTTTTTCATAGAGGGGGCCTGGAGTTGTACCACCGGAAAGCAGCATGGATGCTTTACCTCGCGCCGATATACCCTCACGAAGTTTTTCCAGAATATCCAGTTCCAATTGCTGAAATAGTTCTTCACGATCATTAAATATATATGCATTTAATTTTGTCATTCATCAAATTCCGGACCTTCGGTTCCCGCCGCATATGTTTTCATTTCCTGCCCCGTTTCTTCCCAGGCATTGCGTATACGGTCAATCCATTTCCAGGAAGCCATTATTTCATCATCACGAACAAAATATGTCTGATTGCCTTTTATGACCTCACCGATCAGCCTTTCATAAGCTTCCGGAACCCGTTTAAAATTTTCATCATCAGTTGCTATCTGCATGCGGTTTGCATGCGATTTAACAGCGGTATCAGCCCCCATAAGCTGCTTCATTAACATCTGGATTGAAACGGTAAGAGCTGGCTGAATTTCAATCACCATCTGATTTCCGTCACGCGTATCATATAAATCGTTTGAAGGCGGGTTAAATTTAACCCTGATTTCCGCAAAGCGCCGGGCCATGCGTTTTCCCGTTTTTAAAATAAAAGGCACGCCTCGCCAGCGGCCATTATCAATATTGACTTTGAGGGCCACAAAGGTCTCCCCCTTGCCATTGACTTTATCACGAACTGGCTCCAGCTCCTCAAGATACCCCGGCACTTTAACACCGTCAATTTCACCAGCAATATACTGTGCCCTAACTGTTCTCTCGGCAACATTCCTTATTGTTATCGGCTGAAGCGCATTGATGACTTCAATCTTGCGGTCGCGGATATCATCCGCTGACAGACTTTTAGGCGTTTCCATTGTTATATAGGTCAATAGCTGCATGAGATGGTTTTGAACCATATCTCTTAGAGTGCCAATGCGGTCCAAAAACTGTGCCCGGCTTTCAACTCCGACCTGTTCCGACACGGTAATTTCCACATGATCTATATGTTGATTATTCCATACTGTTTCAATCAGATGATTACTGAATCTAAGATGAAGTATATTCTGTACCGCTTCTTTGCCCAGATAATGATCTATTCTGTAAATCTGACACTCATTGAAACATGATGCCAGTATAGCATTAATTTCTTTGGCACTTTCATAATCCTCACCAAGCGGTTTTTCCACCACCACACGGGAACAGTCAGGATTGAGTTCCTTTCTGCCAAGTTGTCTGCAGATCGGTGCAAAAAGCGATGGTGTTACCGATAAATAATAGATGATGTCTCTTTTGCATTTGTTGTCTTTTAAATTAATAAAATCAACCAGCTTTTCCCAACCTTGCTGCCCGGAAAGTTCAATATCCATATAAGAAAGGATTGCTTTGAAATTCTGCCAGCATTGTTCATTAAAATCAACACCGACAAACCGTTCGAGTTTTTCTTTTACCTGTTTTAAAAAAGCATCTCGTTCTAGCGGTGATCGGGAAACACATAATAGGCGGCAATGCTCCCTTTTTCCGTCCCTGAAAAGATAATAAAGTGACGGAAGTAATTTTCTTAATGCTAGGTCACCCACTCCACCAAATATAACAATATCAAGCATATTTTTTGCGCTTTTCTGATTCAATCTTCAAAAATGTAATCGGTTACACTTACTTATTCAACATCTATTCCGCCTTAGTTCGAAAATTCACATGTCTCTTACCACCAAGTGTAATATATCGCCGCAAGAACCATGAAAATTGCCAGCGCTACTAGATTATACCCTGTTGTCGTATGAAAATCCGCCTTCTCAATTTTATGAACATGAGCACTCTCTTCCCTGACCAGAAGGGAAGTGCCAACGGCAAGTGCCAGACAAATTAAAAAAATAAAATTCATCCGGTCAAGAAACGGCAAAGCCGGCCAGAAAATCTTAAAGCCAAGCGATGTCACGAATGAGCCAATTGCCGCGGCAAGAGCCGCTGTTGGTGTCATCCGGCTCCAGAACATACCGAGGAAAAAGATAATCACAATTCCTGGGGTAAAGAAGCTTGTAAATTCCTGAATATACTGAAAGGCCTGATCAAAATTACCGAGAAGCGGCTTGGCACAGACCATGGCAATAATAAGCGATGAAAAACTGACAATTCGGCCCACTTTTACATAATGATGCTGACTTTTTCCTGGCTTATAATAACTATAGATATCCATCGTAAAAATGGTAGATATACTGTTGGTCATTGAACCGAGTGAAGAGACAATCGCCGCCACCAGTGCAGCAAAAACCAGTCCCATCATCCCGGCCGGCATTAATGTCATAAGCTGGGGATAGGCCTGATCAGGCGTCTCAAGACCGGGTTTAATTACAACAGCCGCGATGCCGGGAAGCACAACTATAATCGGTGTGATGAGTTTAAGAATGGCAGCAAAAGCAATCCCTTTTTGCGCTTCCTGAATACTTTTGGCCGCAAGCGCCCGTTGAATGATATATTGGTTAAATCCCCAATAGGCAAAATGCAAAACCCAGACCGCACCAATCAATGCCGTGATGCCGGGAAGATCTTTATAATATGGGTTATCTGCTGAAAGGATCATGTCAAACTTTTCTGGCGCCTTTTCTGTTAGGGTAATAAAACCCGAAATTACCCCGCCCCCATCACTAATCATATTAAGAGTTAGATAGGACAGATAAAGACCACCGATTATCAGAAGCACAACCTGGATAATATCGGTAAAAGCCACCGCCTTTAGCCCACCATATAACGAGTATGCAGCGGCAAAAGCGCCCAGAAAAATGAGACCATATGCAAGATCAACCCCCGCAACAGTATTAATTGCTAGCGCCCCAAGCCACAAAACGGAAGTTAGATTTACAAATATATATACGCCAATCCAGAAAACGGCGAGCACAAGTCTTACATTATGATTATATCGTCTTTCCAAATATTGCGGCATGGTATAGATGCCATATTTTAAAAATATCGGCAGAAAATATTTTCCCACAATCATCAGAATAATAGCCGCAATCCATTCATATGACGCGATACCTAGTCCGACGGCGTAACCTGAGCCGGACATACCTATAATTTGCTCTGCTGAAATGTTGGCCGCAATCAGCGATGCACCGATCGCCCACCATGTAAGTGTGTTGCCGGCAAGAAAATAATCTTTGGTATCCTTTTCATGTCCCGCTTTTTCACGTGACACCAGACTTGCGATCAGAATTAATCCTATCACATAGGCAACAAAAATGCCGATATCGACCCCAGTCAACCTCATCTCCCATCCCCTTTTTTGTGATATGTTTTTTTATTAATCAGCTTACTCATAAAAAAACTGACTTGCCAATAAAAAATTTCACTCTTCAAAAAAGCATAAAAAAGCACCCTGATTTTTTCAATTTCAGGGTGCTATTAGATAAAATACTTTTAAAGCAAATTCTGCTTAATTGCTTGATGGCGGATGGGCCGTTAATTTCAGAATTTTTGGATTTGGCATATCCTGAATGACATATACTGCACCGTCAGGCCCCTCGCTAACATGACGTAATCTGTGGCCTGGCTCATCAAGAAGTCTTTCCTCGCCGATGATATGATCACCAACCAGAACCAGCCTTGCCATATGCATTGATGATAACCCAGTCAGAAGCAGGTTACCTTTCCATTGCGGGAACATATCACCTGTGTAAAAAATCATGGATGACTGCGCCATTGATTCTGGGCTCCAGTAATAAACTGGCTGAACTGTACCCGGTTTAGTCGTGTAGCCGGTTCCAACAGGTTTTGTTCCGCCCATACGACCATAAGAAACATAGGGCCAGCCATAATCACAGCCTGCACAGACGACATCAATTTCATCACCACCATCGCCGCCCATATCACCGGCCCAAATATCACCTGTCTCAGGGTTTTTGGCTAGTCCCATTGTGTTTCTCAGACCAATTGCATAAGCCATATCATTTACATCGCTATTGCCGACAAACGGATTATCATTTGGCACTGATCCATCCTTGTTAAGTCGCAGGATCATACCAAAAGTGCTTTTCAAGTTGGGCTCGCCCATCGGGCTTTTCCTCTGAGTAGAAATAAGAAGTTTCCCACTATCATCAAACATCATACGACTTGGTGTTGTTTCGATAAGCACTTTAAGGTCAGAAATACTTTTTTCATCAGCAGACAGCTTTGCACTTGCAACACGCCAGATCCCCCATGGATTTGCTGACTGCTCTTCTCTGGAAAGCTTATTCCATGCCTGCCATTCTTCTGCAAATTTTTTATAGGCAGCATCTGAATTGTCACTTTTAACGCCATCCGGGGCTGCCAGATAACTGAAATAAATCATCCGGTTATTTTCAAAATCAGGATCAAGGATTATTTCATTTAACCCGCGCGATCCCCATGCCCGAACTGCCGGCATTCCGGATACAGGTTTTGACACTTTCCCATCTGGTGTAATGATCCTTATGCGCCCAGGAACCTCGGTAACAATCATTTTTCCGTTTGGCATATGGGCCATCGCCCATGGATGATTTAGACCTGTAACAAATTCGTTCACTATGAAAGGAGCACTTTTGGGCGCAAGTGGCGCTCTTGTTTGTCCTGCGAATAGTGGCGGAATAGCCTGTGTTCCCTCAGATACCTGCTGCGCCGACGTTGACATTGAAGATGTCGTAGCAATAGCCAGACCCGCCAATACGGCACCAATTCCTTTTTTTAATTTCATTAGTCTCTCCCATGGGTTTTTTGTGGGCAAAGTATAGAAGAAGAAAATTTTCAAATCAATCCGATTAGCATTGATCTTGCATCGTTCAACAAATTATTTCTAAATTGTTATGAATAAGTTATAAATAAGCAGATCATAAAAAAATACGGGATAAATAATGACAATAACATTCCACAAAGGCGACCTAGATAACAAAGTTAAATTTTCAGGTTCAGTGGCTATAGATACCGAAACCATGGGTCTTAACCCTAATCGTGACAGACTTTGTCTTGTTCAACTTTCTGCTGGGGACGGCAATGCACATATCATTCAGATTGCTGATGGGCAGACAGAAGCACCTAATCTGAAAAAAATGCTTGAAGATCCTGAAATTATAAAAATATTCCATTTTGCGCGATTTGATGTTGCCGTACTTAAAAAATACCTTAATGCAGATGTCGCTCCTATTTACTGTACAAAAATTGCTTCTAAACTTGTACGCACTTATACGGATCGTCATGGACTAAAAGATTTACTGAATGAACTATTAAACATTGACATCTCCAAAAAGCAGCAAAGCTCAAACTGGGGCAGTGCTGAGCTTAGTCAGGCACAGCTTGAATATGCTGCAACAGATGTTTATCACCTGCATGACTTAATGCGTATTCTTGACAATATGCTCATTAGTAGTGGGCGAACAAATCTGGCTCAAAAATGTTTCGAATTTTTACCGACTCGATGTGAACTTGATCTTGCCGGCTGGCAGGACACTGACATTTTCGCTCATAGCTGAAAATTCCATGCAAAAATCGTGCCTTTTAACTTGAAGCATTCTTTCGAAAGCACTACATTTAAAGTATAGTCATAGGCTATTTCATTATTTTGCCACGTTTGCATTTTAGCAAGGCTATATCTAATGGGTTATGGAAGCAATATTGGAAATAAATATAGTGAACACACAGCCTGATCATTATTTAGCAACACACGAAAATGTAACGTTCGATGAAAATGAACGTCAGATCAATCGTGCCGGTCAGCTAAAAAAAATGATCCCGATCTTAACTTTGATCGCATTTCTGTGTCTTGTTCTTTATCCTATTCTGGCCTCTCGTGAAAACAGCTTTACACTGGCCATCGACAAACTGCCGGAACGTGATGAAAAAGCAAAACTGATTAAGCCAAGTTATGTTGATATTGACAGCCATAACAACCCTGTAAATATTTCAGCAGAATCCGCCACCCGTGAAGAAAATGGTGAAACCAATTATTTCTTTACAAATCTTGATGCTCAAATGTCATTACCTTCTGGCGAAGGTATCGAAATATTAGCGCAAAATGGTACGCTGAACACCGGAACCCAGATCATGGACCTCGGCGGGGAAATCACTATTACTTCTGAAACAGGGTTTCAGCTTCGGGCTACTGAGGCCACTTTTCTGATTGGGGATAAAATTGCCTCTGGCCGAAACGGCGTATCTGGCATTGCCCCATTCGGTCATTTTAATGCTAATAACTTTAAAGCAGATATTCAGGATGAAGTCATTACCTTAAGCGGAAATGTAAAAATTAGTTTTGATCCCAATAAACCTATGAATATTTTTGCATCAAACGAACAAACAAACACAAAAGGAATTAATAATTGATCGGCCTCAGAAATTTTGTCAGCATTACTTTGCTTGCTTTCGGTTCCTTATCCATGTCAGCCCAGGCACAAATTTCATCCTTAAAAAATCACGAGGTTGAAAACCCTGTTGATATCAGCGCCGACAGGCTTGAAGTCAAACAAAAGGAAAATATAGCCCTTTTTACCGGTAACGTTGTGGTCACTCAGGATGATATGTCACTGGTATCCGACCGTATCACCGTATTTTATCAGGGTGAGCGTGATGAAAATAATTCATCGTCTATTTCAAGACTTGACGCATCCGGTAATGTGACACTGACATCACCTACTGAAACCATAAAAAGCACATGGGGTGTTTATGATTTCACAGAAAAAATTATCACACTTGGCGGAAACGTAGAATTTAATAATTCGGACGGACAAATCAAAAGTCCCCGCCTGCAAGTCAATCTAACCACTGGGCAAATAACAATGGATGGCGGACGTGTAGAAGGTAGCCCTGACCGCGTGACCGGACAATTTACGCCGCCAAAAAACTAAGAAGTAAGCGATTGATAGTAATAGAAATAACGAGAAAAATAATTACTTATTGTTAATCACTTATAGAGTAAAATAAGAAAATGGAAAAAATAATACAGCTTTCACCATCGGATCATCATCCAACCTCATTAGATGAAGGACTCGTTGTTGATGCAGTTGAGAAAAAATACCGAAAAAAAACTGTCCTTCGCGGTATATCCATGCAGATTAAAAAGGGGGAAGTGATTGGTCTTCTGGGCCCTAACGGCGCTGGTAAAACAACAAGCTTTTACACAATGGTAGGGTTGGTTAAACCGGACAGCGGTAGAATTCTGCTAGACGGTCATGATATAACACATATGCCTATGTACAGGCGTGCTCGTCTTGGCATAGGTTACCTGCCACAGGAATCATCAATCTTTCGCGGTATGACTGTAGAAGAGAATATTTGGTCCGTCCTGGAAATTTGTGAACATAATCCGACAAAACGTGCAGAAGCTCTTGAAAACTTGTTAGATGAATTTGCTATTCAGCATATCAGACAGTCTCCTGCGCTTGCACTTTCCGGCGGAGAGCGCAGAAGAGCCGAAATCGCACGTGCTCTGGCATCCGGCCCTTCATATATGCTGCTTGATGAACCATTCGCCGGTATTGACCCGATCGCTATTGCCGATATTAGAAATCTTGTCTCTCATCTGAAAGACAGGGATATCGGCGTATTGATCACAGATCATAACGTTAGAGAAACTCTCGATATTATTGACCGTGCCTATATCATTCATGACGGGCAGGTTCTTATGTCCGGAACACCGGAGGAAATTGTAGAAAACGAAGATGTGAAACGCGTATATCTTGGTGAAAATTTCAGTTTGTGATGGGAAAAGTATAAATGGCATTAACGCCTCGCCTTGACATAAAACAATCTCAATCTCTGGTGCTGACACCGCAGCTGCAGCAGGCAATCAAAATGCTGCAACTTTCAAGCACAGAATTGCTTGAATTTGTCGCAGAGGAAGTTGCACAAAACCCGCTTTTGGAATATGGCGAAAATTCTGACGGTGATGAAGATCGCAGATCGGCAAATAATGGCGATAGTGAACGCAATGAAGAAAAAAACAATCCTGAAAGAGACACATCGCAAAAGTCATCGGACGATTATTTGAATGAAACGATCCAGGTGAATACACAGGACGATTCACCACTGGACACCGATTATAGCGAGCTTTATGACGACAACAGTTTTTCTGATAATATTGGTACAATGCCTAATGAAAATCTGGGACTGAACGGCAGCAACATGATCACAGGCGGCGTCGGAAGTTTTGATTTCACCGAAAGTTCTGCTGAACAAAAACAATCCACCATTCTTTCACTAAAAGCCCATCTTGAAGACCAGCTCACTCTTTTACAGGCACAGCCCTATGAAAAAATCATCATCCAGTATCTTATCGGGCTGATGGATGAAGCCGGTTATATTAATGAAGAGACAGCATTGATTGCCGATCGCTGTGGCTGCAGCGTTGAGGACGTTAATCGCATTTTTGAAATTGCCCAGACCATGGAGCCGCTTGGTGTCTTTGCCCGAAGTCTTGGTGAATGCCTGAAAATTCAGCAAATACAGGCAGATCGCTATGATCCTGCCATGGCCACCTTTCTTGATAATCTTGAAATGCTGGGAGACAGGAAATTTAATGAACTGAGAAAACTTTGCAAGGTAAGTAAAGAAGATTTCCTTGATATGGTAGAGGAAATCAAAGCGTTAAATCCAAAACCCGGCCTCGAATATGGTGAAGAAATTGTCTTTACGGTAGTCCCTGATGTTTATGTAAAAAAGACACCAAAAGGGACATGGGCAGTCGAGTTAAATAATGACAGCTTGCCGAAAGTTTTAATGAATAATCGTTACCTCAATGAAATTGGGGAAAAGGCAACCAGCAAAAAAGACAAAGAATATATTGATGAGTGCGTAACAAAAGCCAATTGGCTAGTCAGGGCACTGGATCAAAGAGCTCGGACAATACTAAAAGTGTCCAGTGAGCTGGTTAAGTTACAAAAAAAATTCCTGGATGACGGCATTCAATATCTTGCACCAATTAATCTGAAAACGATTGCCGATGCAATTGAAATGCATGAAAGCACAGTGAGTCGGGTTACGGCCAACAAGTATATTTCGACACCAAGAGGAATTTTTGAAATGAAATTCTTCTTTACCAATGCGATAGGATCGCTGGACAGTGACAATCAATATTCATCCAAATCAATTAAATATAAAATCAAACAACTTATCGATGACGAAGACCCTAAAAAAATATTATCGGATGATAAAATCGTAGAAATCATAAGGGCCGAAGGCATTGATATTGCAAGGAGAACCGTGGCAAAATACAGAGAATCCCTAGAAATCCCGTCTTCAATTATTAGAAGAAGAATGAAAAATCCGGTCCTTTAAATTTAAGTATTGAGAAAGAATTTACAGATAGCGTTTTTTCTCCGATGGACTGGAACTAACAATAATCATAGTTAAATATGATATATTAAAAATGCGGGCATTTCGTGAAAGCTTGACAGACAGGTCACATATCACTAAGTTCCGCGACCTTAATAACGGTGCTGTCATCGGCACATTCAATATTTAAGCTATCTGAGATAGGATAAGAATTAAAATGAGAATTACGGTTACTGGAAAACAACTTGATGTTGGCGCTTCATTGCAGGAACATGTTCAATCACGACTTGAAGGCAGTGTAAAAAAATATTTCAGTCATTCAATTGAGGGAGACGTGACCCTTTCTAAAAATGCTCATTTATTCCGTGCGGATTGCAAAATCCATATAGGGCACGGCATTTATCTGCAATCAAGTGCCGAAGAAACGGAAATATATGCCGCTTTTGACACTGCTGCTGACAAATTGGAAACACGATTACGCCGATATAAAAGACGTATTACAAATCACCATAAAGAACGCAGTAAAGCCAAGGAAGATATGAATGCTGTTTATAAAGCAAGCTATAATGTGTTTGATGTCTCTGATAAGAAAGAATTAGAAGAAGAAGACAGCATGCCCGTTATTGTGGCGGAAATGGATATGGAAATCCCAGAAGTCACAGTAAGTGATGCCGTAATGAGACTTGACCTTGGTGACCTTCAGACTTTAATGTTCCGCAACAGTGGTCATGGTGGCATCAATGTCGTCTATAGAAGACCGGACGGCAATATTGGATGGATTGATCCTAAAATATCTTAATAAAAAATAATAAGAGACCTAATCTTAATGGACATTTCAAATTTGATTAATTTGGACCGGATATTTCCTAATCTGAAAGCATCCAGCAAAAAACAGCTTCTGCAGGAACTTGGGAATATTGCCAAAGATAAAATCGGCAAGCCAGTTTATGAGATTGCCAACATTCTGATGGAACGTGAACGATTAGGCTCTACCGGCGTCGGTCACGGTGTTGCCATACCTCATGGCCGCTTTGCTGATCTTGATCAAATTATAGGAATTTTTGCCAAATTGGAAAAACCGGTAAATTTTGATGCATTAGATGATCAGCCGGTTGATCTTGTCTTTCTCCTGCTTGTTCCTGAACAGGCAGGAGCAGATCACCTGAAAGCGCTTGCCAAAGTCTCACGCATCCTTCGGGACCAGTCTGTATGTGAGAAAATACGCGGCACTGATAGTGGCGATGCAATATATGCTATACTTACATCGGCAGCCAGCACGAACAAAGCCGCATAAAAAAACACTCCGTAAATTCCGTTACGGAGTGTTCTTCAAATCAATCAGATGATTATTAGAGGGTGTCCCCATCATCCTGCTGAGATGGAAGTTCTTCCCTGTATTTAAACTGTTCCGCCAGCTTTTTATCTTTTTCTGACTCTGGAAGATCGCCTTCAGCTACTTCAGGCGGACGAACCCAGCAATCTGTACCCAGTTCCTGTATTTTCTTACAGGCATCACGGGCTTCCTCATAACTGGTAAGTGGTCCGGCATTCAAACGATAGAAATATCCTGTTGGTGGCGTATCACGATTACCAAAATCAATCTCTGACCGGCGTGGTTCAAGTCCACCAATGATATCAAAATATTTTGCCTTCAATTTTTCCCAACCCGGACGCAATTCTTCTTTAGTTCTGTATGCGGCAATCTGCAATGCCCAGCCCTCAGGGCCTAGAAGGGCAGGAACACCATCATCATCTGCTGCCTGCTCAACGGCTGCTGGTTCCGGCTCCGGTTCAACAATAGCAACGGGTTCCGGTGGCACCTCAGTCAGTCTGGCAACAGTAATGGCTTTTGTCAGCTGATTATCATCATCATTATAAACTTCGTTTGCCATTTTGGTCTGATCGGTCATATCACTCGGAGACTGATTTAGTACTGAATCAAACCGGTCATCTGTAGGAAGATTACTAAGTATACGATAATAATGAAGGTTCTCAGCGGCAATATCAGGTCCACTATCAATGGAAAGAAGCCGAGAAGACATGACTTCATTTCCGGAAAGTGCATAGGCCATTGCCAAATTCTGACGATTGGTAGCACCAGCATCCTTATGTTGTGCCGCCTGTTTCAGAATATTTATTGCTTCATCGTAACGTGACTGCAAAGCGAGCGAGAGGCCGTAATTATTCAAAAGTTTAAGATTATCTGGATCAACCGCAAGCCCGTCTTTATAGACTTCAAGTGATGCTGCGCGGTAACCTTGCATATCCAGGGCAAGGGCCAGAGAACTCATAACATCAACGTCCCGTGGGCTGACACGTGCTGCCTGCTGTAAAAATGGTAAGGCGCGTGTCGGGCGATTAAGTGATAGATAACTGGATCCCAAACCCTTGAGAGCTCTGATACTTTGACCATTTTTTCCAAGAGCTTTCTGGAATGCTTCGTTAGCTTCATTATATTGGCCGATCGCTGCAAGACTTTCGCCTAATCCGATCAATGGCTCTATGCTTGAGCTTTCATAGCTATGAGCTCGGCGATAAAGCGGAATAGCCGCATTATAATCGCCTTGTTCGGCCATTTCATTTGCAAGAGAAAGAAAGCTGTTATCTACCACACCAACTTCGACTGCTTCCATACGGGTTTCACTGTCACTTTGTTTATAAACAGCGGTGGCCTGATTATTTATATTTCCGTTGGAACACGCTGTTACTAATAAAGTAAATGCAACGGCAATTACGGAATCATATTTGATTCTCTGCTTCACACTTACCGTCAATTTTCTGTCTTCGTTGAGTTGTGTCATTTTCAATTCCATTCGACCTTATCTGTCCTTTTTTTATTTAATTCGTAAGACAACTACACTCGCCCAAATCACATACTTTTTTGTCTTCATTAAGATACATTTCTAGTGCCGCAGAAATAATTTCCTGACAGCTTTTTCTTGAATGCGCCGCATAAATTCTAAGTTTAAGATGATCTTCCTGTTCCATACGGAGCGTCATAGCTATCCTTTTAGCGCTTACTTCCTTACGACTTTCTGGAACTTTGTCATTTTTCTTTTTAACGGTTTGCTGACCGGTATTAGATTTTGCAATCACTTTGGTCACTTTTGGCTCTTCTTCATCAAAATTAATATTATTATATTGTCTTTTTTTGACGTTATTAATTTCCTTTACTGCATCAATTAATCTGCTGTTATCTGTATCTTCAGCTTTAAAATCTTCTGCAGGATGAGATAATGGACGGTGATGCAAAACTGGGTTTAAAGCCTGCATCGTCAATCGATGATCCGTATGTGCTGGTATAGCCGACCCTTTTCTCGCCAGTAATAATCCTGAAAGTCTTGCTTCTTTTTTTACTGTACTCATAACTCTACCCTCTTTTAACCTTCAGCCTGACGGCGACCAAAACCTGAATTCTGAACTGGTGTACGTCTTAACTGCTGTGCCTGATGCTGGAACACTATTCTTCTGAAATTCTTTTCAAGTCGATCGCTCACATAATCCCAAAGCTCTGCAATTTCCTTGGATGATCTTGAGTCCGGATTAATTTCCATAACCGTTCTGCCATCAATCATACTTGATGCAAAATCCGTTCTCTGGTGAATTGTTGCAGGTGAAACAGTTCCATGCTGTGAAAGGGCAATAGCTGCGTCGCTGGTAATTCTTGCTCTCGGGGTTGCAGCATTAATTACAAACATGAATGGCTTATCGCTTCTATCAGCAAGTTCAACTGTCGCCCCTGCTGCACGCAGGTCATGCGGACTAGGTCGGGTAGGAATAATAATAAGATCGGAAACCGCAATTACGCTTTGGATGGCCAGTGTAATGGCCGGTGGCGTATCAATGATGGCCAGTTTAAAGCCCTGCTCACGAAGCTGATCCAGATCTGAAAGAAGCCTAGAAACATTTGTCTGGGCAAAGGCCGGTGTTGGCGCTTCACGCTCATTCCACCATGCTGTCAAACTGCCTTGCGGATCAGTATCAACCAAAACAACTGGTCCAGCGCCAGAAAGTTCTGCCTGCACGGCCAAATGTCCGCTTAAGGTCGTTTTTCCTGACCCGCCTTTTTGAGATGTTATTGCTAATACACGCATTTATCTTACCCCGATTCAAATTAACTAAAATGTGGTAAATTGCGAGAATATATAGACTCGCCCAAACCACCCAACCATTGCATAATGCCTGATATATCTTAATAAATCGTAAAATAGTTATGGATGGTTAGTGTACTAACCTATTGAAATCAAACATTTAATTGTTAAACATTTAATTAAATTCGAGATAATTTTATGAATTTTTGCCATTATTCAGATTAATTGAACGGCAATCATGCCACGGACAGAATTGCATAGATAAATCCGATCTGCTTCAGTTAAGTCACTGGAAAATATAATTTTTTCCTGATATTTTTTCGGGTCCGACCTTAAGAGTGATTGTCTTAAAATACCGCCTAACAAACCGCATTTAACCGGTGGTGTAAAAAATATACCGTCTTTTTCAATAAATATATTGGTATAGCTGCCTTCTGTTACTTCACCACGCTCATTGGTAAATATAACATCAAAACAACCGTTTTCCTTATGGTGCTTATTATATTCCGATACAATTTGCCGCCGTTGGGTCGTTTTATGAAACCTAATAGGGTCCTGGCTATCAATAACCAGGTCTGATAATTTAGCTGTTGCCAACACATTATCTGCCATCATTTTTATCTTTTCAGATGTGATTGAAATAGTTCCGGATTTTGCAAGTAGCAGGCGGACTTTATATTTTTGATCTGATGGTCCGGAAAAATAATCACAGTGTTCATTAATCGCAGCTTCGGCTTCATCAGGATCAAAAGAAAAAGAAAAATAACTGGCCGAGCTATGAAGCCTTTGAAGATGTTCTGATAAAAATCCAAATCCATCTTTAGCCGACCAGGACATTGTTTCAATCAGCGCAAAGGACGGATAATCATGAGTAAGAAACTGTGCTTTGAGCAAACATTCATCATATTCCGATTGCGCCACTGAATCGGCAACGATTGCACCGCCGATTCCAAGTTCTCCTCTGCCATTATTATCCAGCGTAACTGTTCTGATCGGCACGCTGAAACACATATCATTATCCGGCGTAAAATAACCGATGGCGCCTGTGTAAATTCCCCTTTCTGCTTTTTCCAGTTCACTAATGATTTCCTGCGCCCTTATTTTTGGTGCGCCGGTCACAGATCCGCATGGAAAAATTGACGTCAAGACGTCAAGAGCCGAAATCTGCTGATCAACCGTCGCTTCGACCGTTGATGTCATGGTAAAAAGGGTTCTGTATTTCTCGACCTCAAAAAGCTTAGTAACCTCAACTGAACCCTTATCAGCAAATTTCGAAAGATCATTTCGCAGCAGATCAACGATCATTAAATTTTCCGCCCGTTCTTTTTCACTGTTTATTAGAGCTTCTGAGAATTCTGCATCCTCAACAAGCGTACGACCACGCTTATGGGTACCCTTCATCGGTTTCGCGGTCAGTTTACCCCCATTCTTTCTGATAAACAGTTCAGGGCTTAAGGAAAGAACATTTAAAGTATCGCTTTCAATATAGGCCGCATACTCAACTGCCTGTGCGTCCCGTAATGTTGCATAAAGCGCTCTCGCATCCCCCTTAAAATCAAATTCGGCCTTCTGCGTAAAATTGACCTGATAAATGTCCCCGGCATTTAAATATTTCTGGATCTGATCAAATGATTTCTGATAATTTTCACGGCTCCGACTTAAATGCAGATTGGCAATTTCATAACCGTTTTCGTCTTTATATGTTTGCCAGTAATAGTCAGCATCCCGGTCATCCAGTTTTTTCCGGCTCTTATATACACCCATATAGATTAGGGGTGTTTTAAGATTTTCCAGTAACCTTGATCTTAGTTTTTTTTCAAAATAAAGACCCGCTTCATAGCTGATCCAACCCGCAACATGAAAATTTTGTTTCAGGCTTTGCTTAATCCGTTCAAATGCATTTTTAATTTCTGTAGGATGGGTGGCAACAATCAACTCAATAGGGTTTTCATAAATATAAGCGGCTTCATTATTTTTTCTGGCTCTATTATTTTCCAGAAATAATGAAAGTTTCGGTTTATCGCTCATCATTAAAAACCTTGTCTGAAGTCTTATAATAATTAAAGGCACAGTGATCTGCTGTGCCTTTAACTGAAGATAGTGTTATTTCTGCGCTGTGAAAAGCGTAATTATAAGTCTTCGATAAAACTGACCATTCTTTTACGTTCGGCTTCTGTCGGAAGGCGCCCTTTGAGTGCACCAATATTATCAACCACATGATAATCATTTATCGTGCCCGGAATAATGACCGTAATATCAGGATGACCCAGAATAAATTTCAGGAAAAACTTGCCCCAACTATCTACACCGAATTCTTTGGCCCAGTCCGGTATGGCCAGCCCTTTCCCGGCTGTCGGCCCGAACAAACGACCCCGTGCAAAAGGCACATTGATCATGACCGCTACCCCCTGCTCACGCGCGGCCGGAAGTACGCGGTCCTCAATTGATCGGTCAAGCAGATTATACTGGCACTGCATGAAATCCAGCTTATGCGTTTCAATCACTTTCACTGCATCATCATTCTGACTTTCCCTGAAATGAGTGATCCCGGCATAGCGGACTCTTCCTTCTTCCTTAAGACTATAAATTGTTTCAAGATGCGCTTCGGTATCGCGGAGGTTATGTACCTGCAACAGGTCAAATCTATTGGTTCTTAAATCTTCAAAAGACTGCGTATTTTGATCAATCCCGGCCTGCTTTCCAGAAATACTGGTTTTTGTCGCCAGAAAACATTTATCTCTTGCCCCAAGTTCATCAAGGGCACGGCCAACTATTTTTTCAGCATCAGCATAGGTCGGGGAAGTATCAATGACCGTTCCTCCTTCACGGAACAGGGCTTCAATTGCCCCTTTTCTTTTACTGAAATCTGCACTTAAATCACCAAATTCAAGCGCGGTTCCAAGGCCGACCGCCGGTATTTTTTCGCCAGTGGAATGGATGGTACGGTGCAGTAATTCATTCGCCTGTGCATTGACACTGCTGCCCAGTCCCAGGCCCGCCAGCAGGCCACTACCGACTGCTGCCCCGCTTAATTTTAAAAACTCTTTTCTCGTTAGGTCTTTATGGTTCATTTATATCTCCCAATATTTATTACTGATTTAATATGCTTTCCTACCCTTAAATTTGATTTTCAGTTGCCTTTTCATGGTGCCGTCCCAGTCTCCAGGCCAGCATGGCCCAAATAGCCGCAAGTGGAACACCTATCATCGCAATGGCACCAATGGATAATCCGATTACCGAGCTAAGCCCTGTATAGATCCAGCCGTTGACCACATCACCACCCCTGAATACGGCGGTATCGATGAAATTCTTGGCTTTATATTTTTGTTCCCGGCTAACTATGCTGAACAGATTTTCACGTGACGGGACAAACATACCATATTCTGTGGCCCGTCTTATTGTCTGAAATACAATAAAGACACCAATAACAGGCGACACGGCCAAAAGCGAAAACCCAATGATGGTCAAAACAGGCAGAACGATTATCCCAACTTTAACACCATATTTTGAAAGCACAGGACCCGAAATAAAAACCTGGAATATCAGAGCGCCGATTGACACATACCGTTCAATCAGTGCAAATATTTTAACCCGTTCTGCAGTATCCGTATAGGCATCATAAATCAAAGCTCCCTGCTGAAAATAGGCAAATGTCGCAGTTAGTGACAATAAAAACACTAGCACGCTTATCCCCATAAGATAGCGGGATTTAAGTATTTCTGTAAATCCTGCCAGTGCTCCACCGCCTATGGCTTTTTCATTTGTGTTCTTCTCCTGTCCGTTTTCCAGTTCTGCAAGACTTCCACTTCTAAGCTGAATAAGTCTTAATACACAGAAAATTGAAAAAACAAGTACGGCCGCAGAGACCAGCAACAGATTTTCAATGCCAAATTCATCGATCAAAAAAGTAACGAGTAGCGGCCCTAAAATACTGCCAATTGTTCCGCCGGAAGCAATCATGCCAAACAGTTTTTTGGAATCTCCCGCTTTAAAAATATCAACCATAAAGCTCCAGAAGATTGATACGACAAAAACATTAAAAACGCTTAGCCAAACAAAAAACACCTTTGCTACGATATCCAGCCTAATTTCCTGAATGAATAAATACCAGAAAAGAACAAGATTAAAGATAAAAAATAAATAGATATAAGGTATAAGCTTACGGCGTGGAAATCGCGCGACCAACGCCCCGTAGATGGGCATAACGGCCAGCATCACCAGAAATGTATAGGAAAAAAGATAAGCAAGCGATCCGGTGCCGCCAGCAATGCCCATGGCATCACGGATCGGACGCAATATAAAATAAGCGGTGAGCAGTGAAAAGAAATAAAGAAATGACCACACAAATGCGGCACCTTCCTTCTCAAAAACGCTTAAAAAAGAATTTTTCTGACCCCCGCTTTTTTCATCAAACCCCATTTCATTCCCCTGATATTTTCTTCTTATACGCAGCAGAACTTATATAACCTGCTTAATTTCGGCGGATTATAGCATAAATCGTAACAGTTTAGAGCGAAATCGGACGAGAGTGCTGTGATTACGGGTTTCAGAGAACAGTAACGGTGCCGTCATTATAAGTAAGCCGCGCCCTGCTGCCATTAAATTGCATCAGAACAGCTTTTATGTCTGATGGTGACATACAGGAAAACGCTGTCGAAAGCGCGTCTGCCGTTGTTGCATCCAATGATGTGACCGTTACGGAAGCATATAACCCACTGCTTTTGCCGGTGTGTGGATCAAACAAATGATGATAATTGCCGGAGGCGTCAAACTGATCACCATACCCCCCCGATGTGGCAACGGCACCTGATTTAATTTCTATTACATCAGCTATGGAAACTGCATCAAATGGATCAAGCAGTCCAATCCGCCAGGGTGAACCATCATTTTGAGGTCCGCCAGCTCTATATTCCCCAATATCGACAAGTACATTGTCAAAACCACTTTCCTTCAGGTATTCGGTCACCTTATCAGTGATATAACCCTGGGCTATGCCATTAAAGCTTATTCCCATACCCTTCTCTTTGAAAGTGACAGCATTGTCCTGAATATTTATTTTGTCTGTGCCGATTTTCGATAATGTTGCTTTTATCTCATTATCAAGATCTTCGCCGTCCGTATTACCAAAATAATTTTTATATAAAGTCCAGAGCGGCTGAATTGAAATATCAAACGCTCCGCTTGTCATCTGATAAAATTGAACCGACTGTTTTAAAAGATCCAAAAATTCCCCATCCGGGTTATTCAGATGACCAGTCTGGTTTAGTTTGGATATTTGTGATTCCGGATAATATAGGCTGAAAAGTTTTTCATATTTCCGGATAACGGCCTGTGTACCAGTAATGACTTCTTCTGCTTTCTTTTCATTATCAGAATATAACTGAAGTGACGTTTCCGCACCCATGGCCCTTCCTTGCCATTCAAAGAACTGCTTGGGCATTTCTTTTGCAAAAAGTCCAGATGGCGTTGCCATCACACCCGTTCCCAGCGCCATTATTCTCAGCATGCGTCTACGATTATTTTTCATAGTTTTTCCAGTGTAAATAAATCAATTTTACTATTGTTATTAATACTAATAATGATTATTAAATGTCGCTTGAATTAATAATCATTATTAGTATTAATAACAGCATTTTAAAACAAGACAATTTAAAGAGGATATTGGAACTCAAATGAAAATCAATAAGATTAAATCAACCTGCTCTATTTTTGCATTATCACTTGCATTCGAAGCTACATCAAGTGTTGCACAAACGATGCCTTCCGCGGCTGAAATGTGGGAAATTATACAAAAGCAGCAGGAACAGATTTCCCGTCTGGAACAAAAACTGGGCGTCACAGAAAAAGTAGCAGCTCAGAATAAAGAAAAAGTCGAGGAAACAGAAGCAAAGGTTGAAGCCACAGCCAGCGTAATCGAAGAAACAATGATATCTTCTGCAAATAACTCCACATCGAATACTAGACTTGGGGGATATGCTGAACTTCATTACAATGGCGGTGATAAAGACGAAATTGACTTTCATCGGTTTGTACTCTTTTTAGGGCACGAGTTTAATGACAGTATCCGCTTCTTTAGCGAACTTGAAGTTGAACATTCAATCGCAGGAGAAGGTCAGCCTGGTGAAATTGAACTAGAACAGGCGTTCATTGAATTCGACTTAAATCAGAATTTAACCTCTTCTGTAGGACTTCAACTTATCCCCGTTGGCATCCTGAATGAGACTCATGAACCGCCAACTTTTTATGGTGTGGAAAGAAATGCTGTGGAAAAAAATATTATACCCGCTACCTGGTGGGAAGCTGGCATAAAATTTTCAGGCAAGCTCACAGATAGTTTACAATATGACGCAATGGTGCATTCAGGACTTAAAACACCTGTAATTGGAGATAATGCATTTTTAATCCGCAACGGCCGTCAAAAAGTAGCAGAAGCTACATGGAAAAATACTGCATTTACGGGTCGCCTATCATGGATGCCAGTTGCCGGCGTAAATCTTGGTGCCAGCATACAGTATCAATCTGACCTTACTCAGTCAGCATCCCAGACCAGCGCAACACTAATTGAAGCTCATGCCGATATCAAACAACAAATCTCAGCTTCTGGCCAGCTTGGACTGCGCGCCTTATTCGCACAGTGGGATCTGAACAGTATGGAAGCTGAACTTCTGGGGCGCAATATTCAACGCGGCTGGTATGTTGAACCATCCTATAAATACTCCTTTTCGGGAACACAGGCTATTGGTATCTTTACTCGGATAAGTTCCTTTGATAATAATGCAGGAAATGCTTTTGAAACAGCAAATAGTCAGGTTACTTTTGGTATCAATTACTGGCCACACGAGCATGTTGCGCTTAAGGCCGATTACCAGATTGACAACAATGCCGATTCAACAAAAGATGATAACCGTATCAACCTTGGTGTAGGCCTACAATTTTAAGAAAGAAAATTATGAAGTTTCTGAATATTTTATTGGCGGTTTTAATCTTCGGTACAATTTCAGCAAATGCGCAAGACACATTCCATCCTGCGGAACGGGTCTATAACAGAACCAATGATTATGTTAAAGGTTTCTTTGATGGGGAAATTCCAAAAAAATCAACTGTTTGGGTTATCGGCGAACTACGTGATCATATAAATGAAGTTCTTAATGGCGCGGATAAAACCCCGGTAAGGTACCGATACTGGCGCAAGGGTAACCGAACCCTTTGGGTCCTTGAAAGTGTTGCGCGAACCATGCCAATTACAGCGGGTGTCGTCGTTGAGGATGACAAAATAGTCGATATCAGCGTTCTTATTTACAGGGAAAGTCGTGGCCATGAAGTCCAGAGCCGCGCTTACCGCTCACAATATTATGATGCATCACTGACTGGCGATAATTCACTTGATAAACCAATTAACGGTATTTCAGGCTCGACCCTTTCATCAAATTCGATGAAACGAATTGCCCGTATTGCCTTGCTGCTTCATAAAGATGTTGTAGACGCCGAATGACAATCAAAAAAATTAACCCTGTCTGGAATTTACATTGACCCTACTGCATATCATCGTTCTTGCCATCGTGCAGGGCATTACCGAATTTTTGCCGATCAGTTCATCAGGACATCTTATATTGGTCCCGCTTCTGTCCGACTGGCCCGATCAGGGTGTTATGATGGATGTAGGCGTTCATGTTGGCACCCTTGGCGCCGTCATTCTTTATTTCCGTAAAGATGTATGGCGGCTTTTACATGCCTTCATTCAAATGCTTCTGCTTAAAAAAGACTATAACAGATCAGAACGCACCATGATGCTGGCGATTATACTGGCCACCGTCCCGGTTATTATTTTTGGCGGGCTTTTTTCAGCGATTGGGTTGATTGATAATTTTAGAAGTATGGAGGTCATTGGCTGGACATCCATCATTTTTGGCATTCTGCTTTACTGGTATGATACAAAATCACCGGTTAAAATTAATCTTTCCGGCCTTAAATATGGACATGCCCTGATCATAGGTCTGGCACAGGTTCTGGCTCTTATTCCCGGGACCAGCCGTTCCGGCATCACCATGACGGCCGCGCGGGCCCTTGGTTTTTCCAGAACTACGGCCGCCCACTTTTCCATGCTGCTCTCAATTCCAACAATTCTTGCCGCAGCGACCCTGCTGCTTATTGAACTTTTTACCGGCGATCAGCAACCAGCCGTCTCCCTTTCTGAACTTCTCTGGGGGGCGGGGCTTAGCTTTATATCGGCTTTGCTTGCTATTACTTTTCTGATGAAATGGCTGCAAAAATCATCCATGACCCCGTTTGTTTTATACAGGGTCGGTCTTGGTCTGTTTCTGCTTTATCTTGTATATCTGTAAAGACTATTTTTTCAGCCATTCAATGAAATTGATTGACGCATCAATCAACTGTGCTCT
Source organism: Kordiimonadaceae bacterium (assembly GCA_024236295.1). GTDB lineage: Bacteria > Pseudomonadota > Alphaproteobacteria > Sphingomonadales > Emcibacteraceae > Pseudemcibacter. Next base: position 194,554 of record JACKKT010000002.1, read on the forward strand.
TGGTTTTTCAAGAAGGGCGGCATGATCACCGCCTTTTAAAACAACCCATTGCTTGTTGGCATTTGGAAATTCCGGAAATGCCTTTGCATGTGATTTTGTTTCCGCCAGTGGGTCAAACTCCCCCTGAAGCAGCAACACGGGCATTGATACTTTTTTCGGGTCGAACTGATTATACTGTTCCTGATTACGCCAGTCAGCCCTGACCGGATCCGCTTCAAGTGAGGCCCGAACATATTCATCGATTGCTTTCTGGCTGATTGACCCGGGCGTGATAAAATCACTTGCTGCTGCTTCTGCCGTATTTTTTTTCATGGGCGGTTTGCCGTTCTGTATATCATCCGGATATGTATTATCGTAACGGACCGGATAGCCAAACAGGGTAAGGCTCGCAAAATTTTCCGGATACAGCTGCGCTGTAAGCTGACTGATCATTGACCCCATGGACCAGCCCCAGACATTAATTTTCTGTCCTGTCCTTTTAACAAGCCAGTCAAGAACAATTGAGAGATCCTTTGCTGCTCTGTTTGGCGTATTCCAGCCAGTTTCATCGCGCGGAGTACCGCCATATCCGCGGGCATCTAGGGCCCAGACACTGTAACCACGATCATTAAAGCCGTCCATGAGCGAAAGATCCTCGCCTTCCACCTGCAAATCGAAATCCGGAATTGAACTCCAGGTCCGGCCATGGTGAAGCAGAATTATTCCTTTTGGGTTTTCAACCGACTTTTCCCAGACGGCCATAGGATGGCCATCTGCCATTACAGTATGTTTTGTTGCAGTTTTTACCTGTGAAAATGCAGTATTGATGCTAATCAGAAACAATACCGGGATTATAAAAAATAGTTTAAATTGCTTCATTTTAACACCTCTTAATTCTGTTTAAATCATTGTAGGGTGGTCGCCCAGTTTTTAGCCTGATGATAATTCTGCATCGGCATTACGCTTGATTGTTTCTTACCACCGGATGTTGTAATGGTCAATTTCAGCAAATCATTTTTGCTTAATTGCTCTATAGAATTCAGACTTCCTTCAGGAAACAAATAAAGCCTGGCATTTGCCGGTGCTTTTGTTCCGACCTGTGACAATAGCTTTTTATTATTTGAATCTTCCACTGCGACAATCTCTTTCCTATCAGGCGAATTCGACATGAGTTCAAGATTATAGTTGTAGTTTTCTTCATTTTTTTCGTTGGTGCCAATCGGCCCTTCTACGGCTTTGTTCTGACCCGCAAGTTCCTTATTTTCCGGGTTTCTATACTCCAGCGCGACATTCTCAGCTTCACCGTTCAGGACAACCCCTAGATTGCCGTCTATTCCAACGACCAGAATACAGGTCGTTTCTTCAAAACTTCCCCCGCAGCCTGGATAGGACACCATCCATGTAACATCCTCGTCCCTCGGCCGATAAGCCAGCCAGTTTGTAAAATCATTTGCCGGGCGGCTGTAAGGATAGCCGTCTTCATCAGCTTTGCTTCCTTCAACAAAGGCCCTTACTGATTTATCCAGATAAAAATAATAGTTGAAGATTTCATTGTTATTTGCCGTTGCCTGAATGGCTTCAATACTTTTGGCTGGCCGTGTTTTTATCAAATTTTCATTGGACAGAAACTTCTGAGTTGTCTTTTCTTCAGCAACCTTGATTAATGAGTCTTCATATTTATCCCAGTCTTCCTGACTTGCCTGGGTGAGATAGTTATCCTTGACTTCCAGATATAAATTATCAAGAAGTCCCCACTCCGCATCGGTTAAATAATCAAGCAGCATTCCCTTTCTTGCTTCCCCCGATTTTGCCGCTTCCTGATCAAGCAGATGAATTTGCCTGGACAATAAAAGCTGATTAACCATTGAATCGCTTGCTTCCTGTCTGGCCAACCCGATCAACCCCATAATTTCGGGTGAATTACAGGGGGCCCTGCGCGCATAAATTCTTGCTTCTTTCTTGAATTTTTCCACCCGGTCAAGCTTGCCCGAAAAATTCGAATTGGCAAAAACTATCTGGCCATTTAACACTTCAGCTTCCAGCCTTGACAGCAGCGGGCAATGCTGGTTTGCCTCTTCAATAATGACCATTGCCTGATATTTTTGAAAAAATTCAGCCTCTTCATCGGACTGAGCAAAACTTCTGAATGACAACAGATTTAACGCAAAAAAAATAACTGCCGCTATTTTAAGCGAACCGAATTTCATAAAACTTTTCCTTGCTGTTAACACAGCCGCAAATAAAACAGAAAAATATGGCAAAATTATCATTCTTGACGCTTTAATGAAGATAATGCCTCATCAATGAGAAATAAATCTGTCAGCATAGCTCTTATATGAATGGATGCGTTCAAATTATCAACAACTTGAGACCCTATTGAAGGCAGGGACAAGACCATTGAAACAGCTGTTAGTGACTTTTGCGCATCTGCACGCAGTATTTCTATAAACTGATTAAATTGTTCAGCACCGCTATTTACAGATTCTTTTACTTCTGCTTCAAAGTCATCCGCAATTGATTCAAGTCCGTCTTTTAATCCGCCCAGATAAACGCGGATTGATGGACCGGCACCACCGCCGGTATATTCAAAATCACGCCCCTGCGCAGCATAAGCCAGCATAAATTCATAACCACTTTCAATCGCATCAATCGACGAACGGAGTTTACTTTTACCTTTTTCACTCATCTTAATTCTTTCTTATACTCAAATTAATAATTAAATATCCCAGCGATTAGGGTCATGGTTTTTGTTAAACTCATCACGCGTAATCCAGCCTTTAAACATAGACCTCAGATACATTGACTTTTCCGGTCTGAGTGAAAAGTAAATATGCAGCATAATTGAACTGACAAATATAAGTGTGGAGAGACCATGAAAAACGTATATTATCCCCCATGTTTCTGCCTGAAAAATAAATGGATTACGCTGCCAGAACGGAGTATCTATTTTCAAAAGTAGCAACCATCCTGTAATGAGGGAAATCAGACTAAACAGTGTAATCGCATGGTGCATTAATTTCTGTTCAAGCGAATATTTACCGCCCAGAACTGTACCACGACTTTCAATAAAATCACGAATATCGGTCACTGATATCCACATTGATTTTAACTTTTTTGGTGAAAGCGACCGAAACAGATGAATTAAGACTGCAATTGTCAGGGCAATTCCGGCGATCCAGTGAGGTTCGACCCATTCAAATTTAAACCCCAAAACCGGAAGCAATCCGGTCGCCAGTAACGTTAAAATACACGCCGCCATTAACCAGTGAAAAACCCGGCTGACAGACCCATGCCGAATTATGCGATCTTCATTTTTTTCCATAAGTATTTTTTCGCTGAAATCAGCGCCTTTTTTCAATGTCCCGTTAATTTTGCATCTAGACTTAACTAACTTCAAGTTATATAGTTACATTACCTCATAGCGGGAGGCAAAAAATATCTCAAGAAAAATCACAAAAATATTCTAGAGGTATGGAAACATAGTTGCAGTAAAATCTTGTCCAATAGTAAATATTGAACAGGTGGTGGGTTGTTGATGACATTTTTTATGTCTTATAAATATTTGCAACGAAGTATATAGAAATACTAAAGTGGAGGAGCACAAATTAATGCAAAAAAAATTCAGTTCAGATCGGTATGATCCTCTGAGCACAGAACGTGATGCGCTATCCCGGCGTACTTTCATTAAAGGCGTAATCGCTGCCGGTACAGTTGCCGGTGCCGCTGGCCTAATGACAGGGTGTTCCGGGGGCGACAGCTCAGGCGGTGGCGCAGGTTCAGTTGAAAGACTGGTTACCATAAATGTTAACGGCAAAGACCGCCCCGTTGATGTAATGCCAAATGAAACTCTGGCTCATACTCTTCGCAACAAACTCGGCCTCACCGGAACAAAGCTCGGCTGTGACCGTGCATCCTGTGGTGCCTGTACCGTAATGATCGACGGCGTCACCACATACAGCTGTTCAACATTAACCCACATGGTACGTAATAAAAAAATAGTAACTGTTGAAGGTGTTGGCGGTCCAAATGGTGAGCTTCACCCTGTTCAGCAGGCCATGATAGAGGAACTTGCTCCGCAATGCGGATATTGTACCCCAGGCCAGGTTGTTTCAGGCGTAGCTCTCTTACAACGCAACCCATCCCCGACACGTGATGAAGTTCGTCATGCACTCTCCGGCAATCTATGTCGTTGCGGCGCCTATAATAATTACATTAACGCTATAGTCAAAGCAGCAGGGAGGGCATAAAAATGGCAGAAAAACTATTAGGTAACAACTTTACCCCACCAGACGTTAGGGCAAAAGTAACAGGCGCCAGCAAATATTCGGAAGACGTCCGTGTAGATGGTATGTGCTATATTAAAATGCTCGGCAACCCAATGCCCAGCTCCAACGTCACTATTGTTGATACTTCAGAAGCTTTGGCCATGAAAGGTGTGCTTGGCATATTGACGGAAAATGATGTTCCGCCTTCTCCTCCTCCAGGCTATCCAATCCTGACCAACAAGCCAAGACAGCTTGGTCAGCCAATACTTGCAATTGCCGCTGAAAACGAAGCAATTGCTGCAGAAGCTCTTGAAAAAATTAAAGTAAATTACGAGGCACAGCCATTCAGCCTGGACCCTCTTCAAAGCTTATATCCCGGTGGGCCAAATGCCCTTGAAGAAGGAAATATTTCTGGCGGACGTTCTATCCCTCTAGGCGTTCTGAAATGGACAGCACGTGATTTCGCGGAAGCCGGTGAAACCAGACTTCCAATGGGTGAAGCCCCTGAAGAGTGGGCCGTAGGTGATGTAGAGGCTGCCTTCAAGGACGCTGCCTTTATCATTGACGAACCATTTGTTGTCGCAAGCTCGAGCCACCAGGCCCTTGAACCAAGAAGCACATTGTCCTATTGGGAAAATGGAAAATGCTTTGTTTACGGTTCATCACAAAGCCAGTCATGGATGATGCCTGGTCTTGCTGCTATGCTTCAGATTCCGGTTGAAGATGTCGTTTACATTGCAGAATTCTGCGGTGGTGGATTTGGCGCCAAAGCCAGCCCCTATCCGACAATGGCAATTCCGGCCTATATGTCAAAGAAAATTGGTCGCCCTTGTATGCTCCGTATTACTAGAGCGGAAGAATATCATATCGGTGGCTCACGTCCCGGATTCCAGGGTCAGCTGAAAGTTGGCTTTGACAAAAAAGGTAAGGTGACAGCGATTGATTGCTATATTGTCCAATCCGGCGGCCCAAGCAACGGTTCCGGTGACTATACCGCAGCAGCAGAAGCGCTTGCACTTGTTTACACGCCTACAAACATGCGTTTCCGAGGTGTGCCGGTCGTCACCAATAAGCCATTTCATATTTCACAACGTGGACCTGGTCAAAACCAGATCGCGTGTATCATGGAACCCTTTATGGACCGCGCTGCCAAGCAGCTGGGCATAGACCGTATTATGATTCGTGAAATTAATGCGCCTGACCATGATGTTGTTTTCTCTGACCGTGAAAGTACTGTGACCAGTTCCTACATTCGCGACGCCCTGATTATGGGTTCCGATAAATTCAAATGGAAAGAAAAAATAGCCTTAAGCGGTAAACGTAACGGCAATAAGGTCATTGGTATTGGAGTAGGACAAGCCTATCACTCTGCCGGTTCAAACGGTTTCGATGGACTTGTAACCATCCGTCCTGATGGTAAACTACACATCCATTCCGGAGTCGGTAACCTTGGAACATATTCATATGCTTCTGCATCACGTATTGCTGCAGAAACATTGGGTTGTTCCTGGGAAAATACTGTAATCGAACATGGTGACAGCCGTCGCGGTCTTCCTTGGGTTCTTGCCCAGTTCGGAAGTAACACGACATTTACGACAACAAGAACCAACTTTGCGGCGGCAAATGATGCCAAGCAAAAGTTGAAAGAAATTGCTGCAATGGACCTTGGTGGCGCAGCGGATGATTATGAAGTGGACAATGAAACGGTCTTCTTAAAATCTGATCCGTCAAAAGTCATGACCTTTGCACAGGCTGCGACGCGGGCAATTGAACTTGGCGGAAAGTATGACGGGCACGAATTCCCGGATGAGCTTAACGCCGTGACAAAAGCCGCGATGCCACTTGTGGCCGGTCTAGGTCTTTGTGGTGTTGCCAAAGATAACATGCCTAAGAAAGGAACAGTTCCTGCACTCGCAACGGGCTATGCCATGATTGAGCTTGATACCGAAACCGGTAAATACGAGATCCTGGAATATACAGCGTTTGTTGACTGCGGAAGTGTTATCCACCCACAAAGTCTTGAACAGCAAGTTCGTGGTGGTGGTGTTATGGGCATGGGAATGGCAGCGACTGACCGCATGGTTTATGACCCGCAAAACGGTCTCTGTGCGACAGTTGACCTTTACCATACAAAACCGCTCACCATTCTTGATATTCCAAGCAATGTTGAGGTTGGTGCGGTCAATAAACCTGATCCGCAAAGCCCTGCCGGGGTTAAAGGTGTTGGTGAGCCGGTGATGGGTTGTGCTGCTGCTGCTATCTTAAGTGCTATTCAGGATGCAACAGGCCATAGCTTCAACCGTACGCCGGTTGATCCAGATATGATTGTCAATGCCATGGCTGGCAGACCGCAATCGTTTAAACCTTTACAAGTAAATATATAGGAGGGCACGAATATGAAAGATATGATGCCAAACTTTAATCTGGTTCAACCAACTGATCTTGCAAGTGCAATCAGCCTGCTTACAGATGCCGGCGAAAACGGCTGGGCGATCGCTGGTGGACATGACAGTCTTGACTGGTTCAAGGATAGAATCAAAAGACCAACAACCGTTGTGGACCTTACAGGGATCGACTCTCTTAAAGGGATTCGTGAAACAGCGGATGGCGGCGTTGAAATCGGTGCTTTGACAACTTTAACTGAAGTTGAGCTAAACCCAATTATCAAGGAAAAATTCGGACTGCTTTCTTCAGCAGCCGGACGTGTGGCCAGCCCGCAAATCAGAAACAAAGGCACCATTGGTGGCAACGTCAGCCAGGATGCTCGTTGCTGGTATTATCGTAGTGGTCTTGACTGCTACCGTGCTGGCGGCAATACATGTTATTCTGATACACCGGAAGGGATGAACAGGGAACATTGCCTGTTTGGCGCTTCACGCTGCGTGGCTGTATCGCCATCTGATACAGCGGCAGCACTGGTATCCCTAGATGCCAGTATGGTCATTCAGAACAGCTCTGGTGAAAAGGTTGTTGCTGCAACTGATTTCTTTATCGGTCCCGCAATTGACATTGAGAATATGACTATTCTGAAACCTGGTGATGTTCTCACGGCAATTCGCATCCCTGCAACATGGGCAGGCGCAGAGTTTTATTTTGAAAAAGTGGCTGACCGCAATTCCTGGGATTTCCCACTGGTCAATATTGCCGCAGCAATCAAAATGAACGGCAGCACAATCGAAGATATTCGCATTACTTGTGGCGCCGTTGAGTGTGTTCCTAAACGTCTAAATGTTGTGGAAGACATCGTCCGTGGAAGCGAACGAAACGAAGACACAGCAAATCTTGGTGCCGGCGCTGCAGCACGTGGTGCTGTACCGCTAAACTATAACCACTTTAAAATTCCATTAATGGAAGGTTTGGTCCGCAAGGCCATCAGAGGATAATTTAAAATGGATATACTCCGCTATACGCGTGATATGTACGGACAGGAAACTTTGCAGGGAATCTCATGGGATCTCCTGCCCGTCTTTGCCGGTGTAGCCGCATTAGTGATTATAGCACATTTTACTTATCGTCTGATGACGGACAAAAAAAAGTAAAATTTTTAAATAGCTTTATTAAAGCCTTCCTGAAATTCAGGAGGGCTTTTTTATTGCCATAACATAAACAAGCCGCTAACGTTTTAGTCAGGAAACAAATATTTCATATTTGGAATTTATGGGAACAAAAAAACAGCAAAATAGGGTCATTATTATCGGAGCGGGCATTGTTGGCCTGACATCGGCTTACCTATTGGCCAAGCAAGGCTTTAGAGTTACTGTTTTAGATAAGAATAAACAGCCCGCAGATGGCACCAGTAAAGGCAATGCCGGACAATTAATTTATAATTTTGGCGCAATGGGATCCAGTTCATTCTTGCGAAACCTGCCAAATGCAATTTTAAAAAATGAAAAGACTGGTATTATTGTTTCTGAACTATGGCATCCCCGAAACTGGAATTGGGTGGCAGCTTTCATTGGTCAGTGTACCTCAAAAGCGTGGAACAATAATTCATTAAAACTGATTGAAATGGCACATCGTTCCAGAAAAATCCTAAATGAATTCCGACATGATTTTGGTATTGATTTTAATTGGCGCAAAGATGGAAAAATCAATCTCCATGAAACTTATCAAGACCTTGTTACAGCAACGAAAGTTGCCGAATTTCAGCAAAATCATGGAGGAAATCACCGTATCATATCAAAAGAGGAATGCTTGGAAAAGGAACCTGCCCTAAAAGGATCCACCCGACATTTTGCCGGGGGAACATATCTACCGGACGCAGAAATAGGTGACTGCAGGTTATTCTGTCAACAGTTAGCCGAAATTCTGAAAACCCGATTTAATTGCCAATTCCATTTTAATACTGAAATCACCAATTTAAGACGAAGCAATAATAAAATCATTGCAGCTGAGTCACAAGTTGGTATTTTTGAAGCTGATTTTTTCATTAATTGTGCTGGAATTCTTGCGGATAAATTATTATCCGGATCTTTTAAAGGTAAAAAGCCACTTATCGGTATTAAAGGTATCAGTCTTACTTTTGAAAAAGGAAAATCTCCGCCCAAATTAAGTGTCACGGACTCTGCAGGAAAATTCGTAATGTGTAGTCTCGGCGAAAAAGTGCGGGTGGCTGGTTATGCAATATTTTCTAATAATTTGGCAATAAATCCTATGCACATATTATTACTTAAAGATAAGGCAATATCACTAATGCCTGATGCAGCAAAATATAACAGCCCTCCTGAAATCTGGACAGGATTACGCCCACAAACCCCCGACGACCTTCCGATGATTGGTAAAGCTGGTGCAGAAAACCTGTTTGTCAATGCCGGACACGGATCATCCGGTTGGATACTTGCTTTTGGCGCTGCTGAAAAATTGTTAAAAATAATAAAAGAATAAAAAGAGGGAGTATAAATGAATGAATGATTATGGAATTCTCAGCCTCATCCCTCCAACGCTGAGCATTTTTCTTGCCGTTACAACAAGAAACATAATTCTTTCCATATTGGCCGGTGCTCTGAGCGGAACCTTAATACTGTCAGGTTTCAACCCATTTTTTGCAATATCTGAATTGGTGGAAAAACATATTTTTATCCAGATTACGAGCGGCACAAATGCACAAATTATCGTTATTATGTTTGCCATTGGCGGATTTATTCATTTACTTGATAAATCAGGCGGCGCCCGGGCATTTTCTTCTATAGTAGTTCGATTTATTTCAAGTCCCGCAAAGGCACAGATAGCTGCCTGGTGTGCTGGAGTTTGTGTTTTTTTTACTGATTCCGGAAATGCCCTGATCGTAGGACCACTTTTTAAACCTGTATTCCACCAACTAAAAATCTGCCGAGAGAAGCTTGCCTATATTATTGATACTACTGCTGCACCTGTCAGCATATTAGTGCCATTTATCAGTTGGGGAATATATATTATGAACCTGATTGAAAATACTTATGACGATGTCGGTATTGAGGCAGAACCCTATCAGGTACTTTTAAGTGTTTGGCCCTACCAGTTTTATGCATTTCTGGCACTTTTAGCCATTCCGATGATTTTGTCCACTGGAAAAGATTTCGGCCCTATGGCCAAAGCTCAGTCAAATTATAACAAACTTATTGCAAATGAAGAAAATGACGAAGTCTCCGGTCAGGTAAAAGAACCAAGAAACCACAGATCGACTATGGCAACCGTATTAATGCCGCTTGGCATATTATTGGTCACTATGGCTGTTTACATGGGGTATTTTGTTGCCACTGAAGGGGTCAAAAGCATTCATATGCGTGGGGGGATATTAACAGCTTATGTATTTGCTTCAATTGCCTGTGCCTATTTAATGAATAAGCAAAGAGAAATACCTTACAGGGAAAGTTTTGCCGAATATATAAAAGGAATGCAGAATCTCGTTTATCTCTGCCTTTTATTGGTACTTGCCTGGTCACTCAGCTCGATTTGCAGAGATTTAAGAACCGGATACTATCTGGCTGGACTTATTGGAAATGCTATTTCCCCATCATTTATACCCCTTATAGTATTTATAATTGGTGCAACTATGTCCTTCGCCACAGGTTCATCATACGGTACATTTGCCATATTGCTTATAATCGTTATTCCAGTCGCATATACTTTAAATGCTCCACTGGAACTTACCATCGCCGCTGTGCTCAGCGGGGGCCTATTTGGAGATCATACTTCTCCTATTTCCGATACAACCGTGCTTGCCTCAATGGGGGCCGACTGTCCTCATATTGATCATGTGACAACACAGTTATCCTATGCGCTTATTCCCGGAATGATAACTATGTTAACATTCCTGGTAGCTGCTTATTATCCTACACATTATATTATCTTTCCAATGATAATAATTCAGTTTATTGTCATAAAAAGCATAATGAGTGCAATAGGCATAAAAAATTAATATCACTCCATTGAAACCAATAAAGCAACTGGCTAACATCCAAATCATGATCCCATATGGAAAACAAGATATAAACCAGGAAGATGTCGATGCCGTAATTGAGGTGTTAAAATCCGATTTTATAACACAGGGCCCTCACGTTCCGGAATTTGAACAATCAATGACTGATTATACATCTGCCGCTTATGCAGTAGCAGCTAACAGTGCGACATCTGCACTTCATATTGCCTGCCTCGCACTTGGTGTAGGAAAGGGTGATAAAGTCTGGACCTCGCCAATTACATTTGTCGCTTCTGCAAATTGTGCCCTTTATTGCGGTGCTGATGTTGATTTTGTAGATATTGATCCCACTACATATAATATGTCGCCTGAAAGTCTCGAAGAAAAGCTCATTAAGGCTAATTTGAATGGCACTCTGCCTAAGCTGGTTATTCCAGTTCATCTGTGTGGGCAATCCTGCGAAATGGCGCGCATTAAAGCGCTTTCTGACCAATATGGGTTTAAAATTATTGAGGATGCGTCCCACGCCGTTGGTGGAAAATATAAGGACGAGCCAATAGGTAATTGTAAATATTCAGATATCACCATTTTCAGTTTCCATCCTGTCAAAATCATCACTACAGCAGAAGGCGGCATGGCCATGACCAATGATGCCGGATTGGCCCAAAAAATGATGCTTTTCAGAAGCCATGGAATTACCCGTGATCCGGCACTGATGACAGAAGAAAGCCACGGCCCATGGTATTATCAGCAGATTGAACTGGGTTATAATTACCGCCTAACCGACATTCAGGCTGCCCTCGGCACCAGTCAGATGAAACGTATTGATGAATTTATTAAAATCCGCAATGAATTAGCCGACAGATATGACGATCTGCTTGCCAATCAGCGATTAAGTATACCAAAACAACATTGTGACAGTTATTCAGCCAGACATTTATATGTCATAAATTTGCATGATACTAAAAATCATAAAACCGTATTTGAGAAAATGAGAACTTCAGGAATTGGCGTAAATCTGCATTATATCCCTGTTCACTTGCAACCTTATTATAAAAAAAGGGGGTTTAATGAAGGTGATTTTCCGGTTTCAGAAAATTATTATTCACGTGCCATCAGTCTGCCGCTTTATACAAGACTAACACTCGCAGAGCAGGATCAGGTTATAAATGCCTTGCTTGATGCCTTAAAATAACCCTTGCCAACTTTTCTATACAACTTTCTTTTTTTCGGTTACGATATATCAGAGAGAGAAAAAAATAGGGGGACATAATTATGTCAATACACAATCAACTTAAAACTTTTTTTGTTGGCCTGTTCCTGTCACAGATAATGATAATATCTGATGGCTTTGCAACAGACACCGTTAATCCCGCACTTTTTGCCAACAAGGAATATCGCCTGATCGGCCCCTGGCGCGGTGGGCGTGCCGTTGCGATAACAGGCGTAATAGGTGACTCCCTCACCTATTATATGGGTGCAACTGGTGGTGGTGTTTGGAAAACAACAAATGGTGGCACTACATGGAATAATATTTCCGATAATGACTTTAATGTTGGCACCATAGGGTCCATAGCAGTATCACAGTCTGACTCAAACGTCATATATGTTGGCACTGGTGAAGGGCCAATTCGCGGTGTGACAACCAGCAGCGGGGATGGTATTTATAAATCTACTGATGGTGGTGAAACCTGGACCCATATAGGCCTGCCCAAGGCCGGACAAATTCCAAAAATAAGAATTCATCCGACAAACCCCGATATCGCCTATGCTGCGGTGCAGGGTAATATCTGGGGGCCCAGCGAAGAAAGAGGTATTTACAGAACTCGGGACGGCGGCGCAACATGGGAACATGTACTTAAAGTATCTGATCGTGCGGGCGGCGGGGATTTAGCGATGGATCCAACAAATCCACGAATTTTATATGCTTCCCTTTGGGAAAATGGGCGCACACCTTGGTATATCCGCTCAGGCGGGGATAAGGGCGGTATTTTCAAATCCGTCGACGGCGGAGATACATGGGAAAAACTGAGTGGTGGTCTGCCCACAATGATCGGTAAAGTAGGCGTTGATGTATCTGCCTCCAATCCGAAAAGAATTTACGCAGTTGTTGAAGGCGATATGTATACGAATGATGGCGGTGTTTACCGAAGCGATGATGCGGGAAAAACCTGGATTAATATGAATCCAAATCGGCTTACCTACACCCGGGCCTGGTATTATGATCATATTAAAGCTGATCCAATTGACGACAATACTGTTTATGTCATGAATGTTCCGTTTCTGAAATCCATAGATGCCGGTAAAAGTTATAAAATTATTGATGTTCCTCACGGCGATACACATGATTTATGGATTAACCCGGATAATAACCTTAACATGGCCCTTGCCGATGATGGCGGCGCAACAATTACCTTCGACGGAGGAAAAACCTGGTCAAGCATCATGAATCAGCCAACCGGTCAGTTCTACCGTGTGGCAACCGATAATATGATGCCTTATCGCATTTATGGCGGACAGCAGGATAATTCCACTGTTGCCATTACATCTGAATCCTTTACTGGCGGTATTGGTATTGATGATTATTATGCCGTAGGCGGCGGGGAAAGCGCCCATATAGCATTTGATGAAAATAATCCCCGTTTGGTTTATGCATCTACTATCAATGGCACGCTCACAGAAATTGACACGGCGAACCGAAGAATGCGTCCGATCAAGCCCTATCCAGAATATGTTTATGGGAAAAATGCCAAAGATCTTAAATACAGAACCAACTGGAATGCGCCGGTGGCGTCATCGCCCCACGATCCAAATATCATTTATTATGGCACACAGAAAATTCTGCGTAGTTCCGATCGCGGCGTCACATGGGAAGAAATAAGCCCTGACCTGACACGTAATGATAAAAGTAAACAGGGCTTAAACGGCGGGCCGTTAACAGTAGAAAATGTAGGTGCCGAATTTTATGGCAATGTGTTTTATATTGTCGAAAGTCCCCATGAAGTCGGGGTAATCTGGTCAGGCAGCGATGATGGACTGGTACAAATCACCCGTGACAACGGCGCTACATGGACCAATGTTACGCCAAAGGGTCTTCCCGAAAGCCAGATTAATGCTATAGAGGTCAGCCCTCACGATGCCGCAACCGCCTATATTGCCGTCACCGGCTATAAAATGAATGATACCCAGCCATATATTTATAAAACCACCAATTACGGTAAAAGCTGGACCCGCATTGACAAGGACTTGCCAAGAGACACGTTTGTTCGTGTTGTCAGGGAAGATAAAAACAAAAAAGGTCTTTTATATGCAGGAACCGAAAGCGGGATGTTCATATCCTTTGATGATGGGAAAAACTGGCAATCTTTGAAACTAAATTTGCCGCCAGTACCCATTACTGATTTAACGATCCGCCAGGGAGATTTAGTTGTTGCAACCCAAGGGCGTGGCTTTTGGGTTATGGATGATATAGCAATTTTCAGCCAGATTTCAGATGAACAGGCAAAAGAGCCTATTCATATCATTAGTCCAAGTCCGACCATGATGATTACCGGTCGTGGAAGTGCCGGCCTAAATGAAGGGAAAAACCCGGAAGACGGTGTAGTCCTTTCCTATCATATTGCTGATGAGCATGAAGGACCGCTTACAATTGAAATATTAGACAGTTTCGGCAATATCGTTCGCCATTATTCAAGTGAAGAAAGTGATTATGACCGCTGCGTCATCAGCAATATGTCCCCGCGCCAGGAGAGAAAACTATCATACCCTTCAAAGAATAAAGGAATGAATAGCTGGACTTGGGATATGCGTAGGGAAGGCATTATGTGTATTGATGATGTCTTCATTTTCTCTGGCTTTGAAGGGGCAAAGGTCATGCCGGGCGATTACCGGGCCAGAATAGCAATTGGCGATAATGAAAAATTTGTTTCCTTTAAGCTCATTGCTGATCCTCGTGATAATGCAACACCGGACGAATATGCATTTCTGGACAGCAAAATCATAGAAGGAACAAATCTCTTCAATGAAATTATTACAGAATTGGATAGGGCCAGAAAAGCCCGACGCCAGATCAAGGCATTAATGAATGACTATAATGGTGATGATGGACTGATATCAATGGCCACAATAGCCATTAACCGAATTGATGAATGGGAAAAACAAATTGATCAGATTTATTTCCAGGTGCTTGAAGATGAAGATGCATGGCCAAGCATGCTTGATGTTCAGGTGAAACACGTAGTGGATGTTATGGATGGTGCAGGTGCACCCGTTGCCAAAGGGGCGCTTCAGCGGCTGGAGGATGTTAAAGCGATGTGGACTGAGCGCAAGACTGAATTGAAAAGCATAACAGATGAAAATATTGTCCCAATTAATGGCTGGGCTAAAAACAACAATGTGAGTTATGTCATCTCGCCGTAAATGATATATAATTTTCTGCCGCAGAATTGCTGTAATGGTGAGCATTTGGGAAAATCAATTCAAGACCCATGATATTCGCCATTCAGCATTTCCCGTTTCCGGCCATATCCCGGACGTTTTGACATAGTAAATCCAACTTCATTTAGACCACGTCGAACGAAACCGGCCGCGGTAAAGGTTGTCACCATTGTGCCTTGACGGGAAAGCCGGGCCATTTCAGCAAAAACCCGCTCACTCCACATATCCGCATTCTTACTTGGTGCAAAGCCGTCAAGAAACCATGCGTCAACAATACCGTTTGTTTTGGATAGTTCCGTCGCACTATCCCCTTTCAGCAATCTAAATTTTACCCTGCCATCATACAAGGTCATCTCTGTCGATGGATAATTTACCAAAAACGCCTCTTTACATTCTGAAAGCTCGGGCCAATGAACCGCCTTTTGAATTTCTTCCCAAGCCAGCGGGTATAGCTCTGTTGCTAAATAATGGAGAGTTTGGTCTTCGCCACTATGTTTAAGCCAGAGCTTCAAACAGTTTAAAAAATTAAGCCCTGTGCCAAAACCCAGTTCACATATGGTAAATTCATTCTTTCCAATCCAGACCTCCGGTGCATTGATCCCGTCCAGAAAAACGGCCTTACTCTCTGCCAGACCATCATCTACTGAAAAATAAATGTCATTAAATTCAGCTGAGTAAGGAACATTATTTTCTTTCCATTCTAACACTGCCGTTACTCTTTTTCTTCATAAATCTGGTTGCTGATCATCTTCGCTCCCATCCACATCAGCCAGGTCAGTAATATTGATACATAACCATCAATGGCGTAATGCCAGCCAAGATGGATTGATCCTATTTCGATCAGAACCAAATAGATCAGAAAAATATGCCCCGCCTTTCTGTTCAGCTCACGTGCCGTAAAATAGAGGAGCGCAGCAATTGCAAGATGCATGCTTGGCATTGCCGAAATACCCGTTCCCAGTTGTACTTCAGAACTTTTATAGGCATCCCAAAGATATTCCTGTGTATCAAGGGCATAAATATAAAAATAATTGTCTTTAAGGGGTTCGTTTATTGATTTTAATAGCGTCATCAGCGGTTCAAAAACGCTGCTATCACCCGTAATTCGGCCATAATATACCGGCCCTGCAGAAGAAAAAATAATTGCTAATACCGATCCTATTACTATCCAGGTCAGGAGAAAGGTTAGTAAAAACTGAAACCTGATTTTACCATAATCAACACTTACAATCATCCAGAGTACGAAAAAGAACATTACCCCGAACCAGACATTATAAATAAAATTTAAAAACAGAGTGGCATAAGTTCCTCCGAATATGGCGTAAGTAATTTTCCATGGATCAACGCCAAAATGGACCATTTTATCAATTGTCATGAATGTAGGGTCCCATGTAAAATCATGAATACGATGGATATTGGACTTGGTGGCCGAGAAAAGTGAAAAAAATGGCGGTAAAACCAGCATGGGAACCGCAACATTTATAAGGTAACTTTTGTCCAAAGCACGATTGACAAAGTCATTTGCAATGACCTTAAGTCCTTTTTCTTCAAACGGGCGGCGGGTGTATTTGACAAAATAAACCACGGCCTTGATCAAAAGTATATTAATTAGGCTTAAATAGAGCATTGATGAATATATGGACAGCCTATAGTAGTCGAGCAAGCCGTATTGACTGAAAATAAAGTAAACACTGATAGCATATAATAGTACAACCAGAACAATAAGGCTATTTGTCTTAAGGTCTATTTTATTGAACATATTATTTTCATTCATAGTTTTACAATCTCAATCATAGTTCAGAAAATGCCGGATGATAATGGATTTGACCTGACACCTCGTTCAAACTTCCCGGTATCAGTTCCATTGCCATATAGCATTCTGGCGGAACCCCATCAAAAGGACATATAAGTCCGAATTTGGTGGACTGCTTAAACCCGAACCGTGGATAATATGCCGCATGGCCCAGCAAAACCACCGCCAGAAAACCCAATTCCCGGCATTTATTAAGTCCTTCATTGATTAACGCAGCACCGATCCCTTTATTCTGATGTTCTGGTAACACCGAAACAGGGGCCAGTCCCATAATTTTGAAATCCTCATGCCCGGTAATTTTCACGGGCGAAAACATAATATGCCCGACAATTTCATCATGCAGTTCCGCCACCAGTGAAATAATGGGTGATGCTTTTTCCCTCAGCGCTGAAACCAGCTTGGCTTCCCCCTCGCCCTCAAAGGTCGCCAGCAACAAATCGTTGACGGCCACGAAATCACTTTCCTTTTCTGTTCTGATTTTCATATTTTTCAATGGTCCGGCCTATCATGCCACTGGCAATTTTAAATTCTGTCGCTATTATATTGATTAAAACAGCAAGGGGTTAAAAAAATGAAAATTCTAAAAATATTTCTACTACTCTCAATTGGGTCAGTTTTCAGTTATGCACATGCCGAAACTTATGATCTGACTGTGCAGCCAGGCAATGTCTATAACATGGCGGCCTTTCGTATGTGGACGCCGGACGCAAAAAAATTCCGTGGCATTCTTATGCTGAACCCGGGATCAAATGGTGATGGCCGACCGCAGGTTGAAGACCAGTACTGGCAGGATTTTGCCAAAAAACACGATTTTGCTCTGATGGCAACTTATCTGACGGATCATAAACATCCCAATATGATGATTGAAGATTATATTCAGGTCGGCAAAGGTAGTGGCCGGGTAATCCTTGATGCCATTGATCATTTTGCCAAAGAAAGTGGCCATGAAGAACTTTCTTACGCACCTTTCCTGCTTTGGGGCATGTCAGCAGGGGGCGAAATCAATCATGAAATCGCCAGCTGGCTTCCTGAACGTGTTATTGCCTATGTGGTTAACAAAGGCGGCTATTATTATTCATCCGTGCCGCCGGAAGCGACCCGCCAGACACCGGGAATATATTTTATCGGTCTTACCGACCTGCCGTCACGTAATAATATGATAAAAGGCATGTATCTGACCAATCGCCGTGCCGGTGCACTCTGGACCCTGGCTGAAGAAAAAGGCGTTGCCCATGAAGTGGCGGGAAGCCGCGATCTCGCCGTTCTTTTTTACGAGGAAGTGATGAAAAAACGCCTGCCCGAAAATGCCATGGGCTATAAAGCCTTAAAACCGGTAAGCGAAGAAATGGGAACAGTCGGTAATATCTATACCCATAGCATAGATAAGCCCGCTGAAGACACCCGTAAGGAAGACACAACCTGGCTGGTATCAGACAAATTTGCCAAGGCCTGGCAAACGTTTGTAACAAAAGAAAGAGAATGATTTATCGTGTGGCCAGCTGTTGCCTGACCAGATTGGTCCAATAGCTGGCTCCAAGTTCCAGCAGATCATCGTTATAATCATAATAAGGATTATGAAGCGGCGGCTGATCAGCCCCGTCCCCGGCCCCCAGCAATATAAAACTTCCTGGTACATGTCTTAGAAACTGGGCAAAATCCTCGGAACAGGCGCACGTTTCACAAGAGCCGTTGACCTTATCAGCACCGACAGTTTCAATGGCGGCCCTGATTGCCGCGTCGGTTTCGATACCCGCATTATCAAGCACAATAAATTCATGGGAATATTGAACTTCGCCCGTAACATTATGGGCATCGCATATGCCACGGACGACGTCCCGCATTCTATTTTCAATTCTGGTCTGGACCTTTGGGTCAAGGGCGCGGACATCACCCCTGATTGTCACATTTGAGGGGATAATATTTCGGGCACCATCGGTCAAAAATTCTGTAACCGAAAGCACGCCCCATTCTTCCGGCCCAAGGGAGCGTGAAATAATTGTCTGTAGGGCAGTGACAATTTCTGCCCCGGTCACCAACGGGTCACGGGTCATATGCGGCATTGAGGCATGCCCACCCTTCCCTTTTATCTCGATAACAAAATTATCTTCTGACGTCATCATCTGGCCAGGTTTTATTGAGAAGTGTCCTTTTTTAATTCCCGGCATATTATGAAGCCCGAAAACCGCATTCATTTTAAAGCGGTCAAACAGCCCGTCTTCCATCATCGCCAAAGCGCCGCGGCCATTTTCTTCCGATGGCTGAAAAATAAAATAAACCGTGCCTTCAAACCCACCTTCATCCGCTAGCCGCTTTGCCGCGCCAAGCAGCATTGCCGTATGACCATCATGACCACAGCCGTGAAATACGCCGCCATTCAATGATTTATGGTCACTCTCCCCCATTTCCTGAATGGGCAGGGCATCCATATCGGCACGAAGACCAATCGAATTATTTGATGATCCGTTTTTAAGAACCCCGACGACACCTGTTTTGCCAATTCCGACATGGGTTTCAATTCCAAAACCCTTTAAATAAGAAGAAACCTTGTCAGCGGTGCGCAGTTCATTAAAGCCAAGTTCGGGATTTCGGTGAATATCATGGCGCCAGTTTTTCATTTCATGGACGAGATCATTCATTTTCTTATCCCTTCTTTCTTATTCCCTGCCGACAGACAATTATACCGCTTATGATCAGCGTGCCCCCGATCAAATGATAAATGCCAAGTGCTTCTGAAAATAATATCCAGGCCAGTATAGCCGCCACCATCGGCTGGATCAAAAGGCTAACGGATCCAAAGGCTGCTGGAAGATGGGCAAGTGCATAAACAATCATGCTTTGACCGACAACATGGGTAAACCAGGCAAGCGCCAGCAGCGGTGCCCAGCCGGCAAGTGTCTCTGGAATAAAATTCCCGCTTTCATTTAAGGCTATCGGAAGAAGAAAAATACTGCCAAAAACAGCGGTTCCAAAAACAATTGATACGGTTGAATATTTCTTTCTCGCCCTTGAATTGGCAATCATATAACCTGCATAGGCAAAGGCCGTCATAAGACCCAGAAAGTCACCGATCAGATGTTCGGGGCTAAGTTCAATACTGCTGCCCATAAGAGACATTGCCCCTAGCAGGGCAAGTATCATGCCACCAACAAAAGTACGGCTGAACCGCTCCCCGAAAAAAAGAAACCCACCCACCGCCGTAAAAATGGCTGCCATATTGGCAAGCAATGTTGCATTGGCAACCGTCGTCAGTCGCACCGACCAATGCCACATGGTCAGATCAAGGGAAAAGAAAAAACCAATTATAATAAAAGGCTTTAATTCCTTAAAATTAAGGGCCGGGGTAGCCGCTCTATTATTTTTTCGAATGTCATATAATTGCCAGGCAAACATAAGCGGAAGGGAAAGAGCAAGTCGCCAGAAAGCCGCCGAAGTCGGCGTCACGCTGGCATAACGCATAAAAATGGGAGACGTACCGATCGCCAGCCCACCGATCAGTAGTGATATAAAAGCCGTCATATTTATATGATCGGCAGCATTCTCAACTTGTTCTGACACTTGTCCCGTCACTCTCAAAATAAGGTGTAAAATTCTCAAGTCCTGTGATAATCTACTTTTAAAGTGATGCCTACTTAAAAAAACAAAAAACAATACAGGAATAATAATGGCAACCATTAAATCTTATGCGGCAGAAGACCTTGCCGATATAAACACACCTCTCCTATATGATTACTGGTATGTTGCGGGACTGGGCTTCGAATTTACCCGGGAACTGAGGGAGCGAACCATTTTAAACCGCTCGCTCGTCCTTTACCGTGATGAAAATGGTAACCCTGTTGCCCTTCAAAACCGCTGCGCCCACCGCTCATTTCCGCTTGATCAGAGTACATTGGAGGAAGGCGGCATTCGTTGCCGCTACCACGGCATCAAATATAATCATGACGGTAAAATCATTGATGTTCCCTGTCAGGATAAATGCCCGCGCACCGGTATTAAAAAGTATAAAACTAAGGAAATCGGTCCGCTGGTCTGGGTCTGGATGGGGGATAATGCCGATGCTGACGAGGCGGACATACCTGAGCTTCCAGTCCATGATATGAGCAAATGGACCCATGTTGTAGGTAAATATAATTATATGGAAGGAAGCTATATCCTGCTTCATGAAAATCTGTGTGATCTTTCACATCTGCCTTACCTGCATGCATCAACTTTCAAATTTCCGAAAGAATATACGGCCGCCCCGATCAGGGTGGAACAGCATGGAAATCAGGTCACCTTTTACCGTCAGCTGGAAGACTGGAATATGCTTAAGCCCTTTTTTCATCCAAAATTGGACTTTGGTAACCAGAAAGTCCTTTATAAATCCGGCGGAAAATATGTCTCGCCCGCCACCAATAAGGGATATGGTCTGCTCATCCCTGTTGACGAAAAAGGAAATGAACAACCGGCCGTCGGTCACTATGTAAACCATTATCTGACACCGGAAAGTGAGCGGAGCTGCCATTATTTCTGGTTCATCGCCCGAAATTATGCGCTCGATGATAAGGACTACAGCAAAAAACAGGGTGAAATGGTCCAGGCCGGATTTGACGAAGATGTATATGCTATCAATTTATTGCAAAAGATGTTTGAACGCGATCAGCATGACTATAGGGAAATCGGCATCAAAGCCGACAAGCCCGGCGTCATCATGCGCAAAATTGTAAAAAGCCTGGCAGGTTCTTAAATATCCGTTGCAAAAAACATACCAGCAAAGCTTTTGATTGTTTTTCGAAACTATTGTATGATGCGCCCTCAAGGCATTGCAATAATTGATAAATATATGCCTGTGACTATGGGAGGGTGGAGTGTTCGTAGCAAGTATGAAGCTGTTCCTTATGCGCTGCCGGAATATCATTCCGGCAAATACTTCCTTTAATATTTTTCCGTCCCCGACATCAGTTTTAAATCAGAAAAAAATATATTACCGAGGCAGCATTTATGTCTTGCTGCAATCTCATTATTTCAGCCTAAATTTTAATAAAGACTATAACAACAGGAGAATAAAATGACTGAAGAATTATACTGGTTAGTTTTAACCACCCTGATGACAGCCTTGTTCTGGCTGCCATATGTTTTAAACCGCATCATGATACGAGGTCTGATGGGCGCCATGGCAAACCCGTCAACAGACGACAAACAACAAGCAGCCTGGGCAATTCGCGCCCATGCCGCCCATAATAATGCTGTGGAAAATCTGGTTATTTTTGCACCACTGGTGATCGCCACACACATACTCGGTGTCGCAACACCGTTAACAGCAACAATGTGCGTGGTATATTTTGTGGCACGACTTGCCCACTATATAGTTTATGTTATGGGTATTCCTGTTGCACGGACACTTGCATTCGCCATTTCATTCGTAGCCGAACTGGTTCTTGCCCTTAACCTATTGGGAATGATGTAATTTTACAGGGCGGGGAAAGTCATTTTCCGCTTAACCCGCCCGAATACGAAACTGGAATCTATCGCGCCGACACCGGGAATGGTCGATATTTTTTCACGGACAAACTTTTCATAACTTTTCAAATTTTCACTGACCACATGAAGCAGATAATCGGATGTCCCCGTCATCAGGTAGCATTCCATGACTTCATCAAGATCAGCAATTCCATTTTCAAAGGACTTAATGCACTCGTCAGAATGACGCTCAAGCCGTATATGGATAAATACACTAAGCGCCAGACCATATTTGTCATGATCAACCAGTGCCGTATAACCGGTTATTATCCCTTCATCTTCAAGCTTTCTGACACGGCGCAGACAGGGTGATGGCGACAGTCCAACCCGGTCCGCCAGATCCTGATTACTCAGCCTTCCGTCCTGCTGCAAAGTCCTTATAATCCTGCGGTCAATTGCGTCCATTTTATATTCCTTGGCATAATCTGCCAATATTTAACTATATTTAAGCAAAATACGCAAGCACATTGCTTCGAATTTTTGTTATAATTGCGACTATAATTGCGTAAGTAATTCATGATGAAGTTTCAGGAGAATACAAATGTCATCTGACAATGAAAATAAACTCGGCTTTGCCACACGGGCCATCCATCTAGGGTATGATCCTGCAACATCGGACGGTGCCTTGGTTCCTCCTGTCTATATGACATCCACTTTTGCTTTTGAAACGGCGGAACAGGGTGGTGACATATTTGCCGGTGAAATTCCGGGTCATGTCTATAGCCGCATATCAAACCCAACCCTCTCCCTTCTCGAGCAACGCCTTGCAAGCCTCGAAGGGGCGGAAGCCGCCATGGCTACCGCCTCAGGCATGGGGGCTATTACCTCAACTTTATGGACTTTGCTTGAGCAGGGTGATGAAATTATTGTTGATAAAACGCTCTATGGCTGCACATTTTCTTTCTTCCGGCATGGTCTGACCAAATTCGGCGTCAGCATCAAACATGTTGATATGAAAAATCCGGAAAATATCCGGGGGCAAATTTCCGATAAAACCAAAGTCATCTATTTTGAAACCCCTGCAAACCCGAATATGCGCCTTGTTGATATTGAGGCTGTCTGTAAAATTGCCAAGGAACATAATATCACCACAGTGGTTGATAATACCTATGCAACTCCCTATCTGACACGGCCAATTGCCCTTGGTGCGGACATCGTCGTTCATTCAGCAACAAAATATCTGGGTGGTCACGGCGATCTGATTGCCGGTATCATTGCCGGCACGGAAGAAATGATTACCCGTATTCGACTTGAGGGTGTAAAGGATATGACAGGGGCGGTTATGGCCCCGCTTACCGCTTACCAGATTATGCGCGGGCTAAAAACACTGGAAATCCGCATGGACCGACATTGCAGCAGCGCTGAAAAAGTGGCAGAAATGCTGGAATCGCATCCTGCCATTACCAAAGTATATTATCCGGGCCTTATTAGCTTTGAGCAACATAATGTTGCCGCCAGGCAGATGAGCAAACCCGGCGGCATGATCGCCTTTGAACTAGCAGGCGGGTTAGCAACAGGGATGCGTTTCATGAATGATCTTAAACTGGTCAAGCGAGCCGTCAGCCTGGGCGATGTAGATACGCTTATCCAGCATCCGGCCAGCATGACCCACTCTACCTATACGTCCGAGGAGCGTGCCGAACATGATATTTCCGACAGTCTGATCCGTATTTCTATCGGCCTTGAAACACCGGAAGATATTATGCAAGATTTAAGGTCAGCCCTTGATAATATTAAATTGTCGGCAACAGAAAGTGACCGAAGTGTCGCATAACAAAAAAAGGCCTGTTTTAGAATACAGGCCTTTTTCATTCACTGAATATAATATTAGAATTTTTTACCGATACCGGCACCAATGATCCATGGATCAATTTTTACATGTGCTGTAACCGCACCGCCATTAATACTGGCATCTGTGCTTAAAAACAGTTTCTTAACATCAACGTTAAGGAATGTATCTTCAGCAATTTCAAAATCCGCACCAGCCTGTAATGAGAAACCAAAGCTGTCATTCAGATTAAAGCTCGTAATGGCACCGCCGGCAGCTTTTTCGCTATAGAAAAATGTGTAGTTCACACCAGCTCCAAAATATGGCTTAACGCCGGTTCCTGTTGGAACATGGTATTGCAAGGAAAGTGTCGGTGGCAACAACCATGCGCTACCAAGGTCAGCGGAAGCACCAAGGGCAGTTCCGACACCAACAGCATTATGTTTTGTTGTTGCCGCAATCAGTTCCAGACCAATATTATCAGCAATGAAGTATGTAAAATCTACTTCTGGCACGATTTTATTATCGATATCCACAGTTCCACCAATAGATGTGGTTGCACTTGCATGAGGTGCGACATAAATACCACGAGCACGCACAAAGAGATCACCTGCCTGCTGTGCAGAGGCCATTTCAGCTGAAACCATTGAAGCGGCAAAAAGTCCAAGACCCGCTAGTAATTTTTTTGACATTTTAATTCCTCCTGTCAGTTTTTGTTAAGCCATCAATACGATTATTAGCGACTTAAAATCTTTGACCGGGGTCAATTAACTTGCAATAATTGTTGTGGTTAAGAGAATTTCTCTTAAAAATGAAAACTGAACCTGGATCAGAAAGAAAAAAATGACAAAAACACTCTCTGTTCTTCAGATTGGCGCCTCACAGGATGGTACGTTGGCGACTCTGGACAAAATTCTGGGCTACGAAAAAGAAATTATTGACGCAGGATCAGATATTTTGGTGTTGCCGGAAGCCATTCTCGGCGGATATCCCAAGGGCGAAAGCTTCGGCACCCAACTTGGCTTTCGGTTGGAAAGCGGGCGAACAAGCTATCAGAAATATTTTGATCAGGCCGTTGAACTCTCCGGTCCTGAAATATCCGAGCTTCGCAATCTTTCAAAAAGGACAAGTACAACAATAATCGCCGGTGTTATCGAAAAAGCAGGATCCACTTTATATTGCACGGCCATATTTATTGATCCGGAATTGGGCCTTACCCACAAACACCGCAAACTGATGCCGACCGGTTCTGAACGGTTGATATGGGGACAGGGTGACGGATCAACCCTGCCTGTTGTTGAAACATCTGCCGGCAAGGCGGGCGCCATCATTTGTTGGGAAAATTATATGCCTCTGCTTCGCACCGCGATGTATGCCAAGGGTATTGAAATCTGGTGTGCGCCAACCGTGGATGCACGGCCCGTATGGCAGTCCACTATGCAGCATATTGCCCTTGAGGGGCGCTGCTTTGTTGTAAGTGCCTGTCAGTTTCAACCGTCACCAAAGGCTCTGGGACTGGAAATTCAAAACTGGCCAGTGGATGATGACCTGATCAGTGGCGGCAGTGTTATATTCGGCCCGCTTGGCGAGCGACTGGCTGGTCCTTTATTAGGAAGCGAAGGACTTATTTCAGCGACAATAGATATAAATGAAATTGCCCGCGCCCGATATGATATGGATGTCATCGGGCATTATGCACGTCCCGACATTTTTGAACTTCGCGTCAATGAAACACCACGACAGTCCGTAACATTGTTTTCTGAGGAAAAAGAGACTGACCGAGATTAATTGACAAAAATTGATATTCAACGTTACTATCAAACAGGCAATGGTGCTGATTTGGGAGCATTAAAAAATGACTGAATTCTGCAATATAATGTCACAATCAGAGAATGAAATTGAAGTAGCGGACGGCGTATTTGTCCGAAGACGCAATTTTTTAATTGGCGGACTTTCCACAATTGTACTGGGTGGTCTTATGTCACCACTTCCTTTAAGGAAAGTTTTTGCCCAGTCTGGCGCTTTATCTTATGAGCAGTTCTTATCCCTCGCCAATCCATTGGCAAAATCATTAGTAGGTGACACCACCACAGAAGGACAGGATCAGTATTTACATTCCCTTGCAGCAATAGCCGCCAAAATTGATAGTGTTCCTGAGCCCATTGCATGGAATGACAGCACCCAAAGCTTCAAACCCGGCACTGAGATCGGTTTTACGCCTGGCGGCGAAGGATTTACTGTTCTTCATTGGCGCATGGCCCCCAACACAAAAATACGCCTTCACCGCCATGATTATGGCAATGTGGTCACTGTCGGGCTTGGTGGTGATGCCCGTGTAGAAAATTATGAAATTGCTGATGAAAATCAGGATTATATCCCTGGAAAAACCATAAAAGTACGCAAAACCGTTGATCAGCAATTAACACCGGGCAATATAAATCTGGTTTCCCTCGATCGGAACTATATTCACGGCTTTACCGCCGGACCGGACGGTGCCCACGGATTGGACATCACAACGCGGATTAGACCGAAACCGGACCATGGCACTCCTTATCTAAGTGTCAGCAATAAAGCGACGGTCGAGATCAGACAAATCTATGAAGCGGAATGGGAAGAATAATCCCCGCCTTAACCCGGCAAATTTGCAATTACTTCATTTAAATGAGCCATCGCCTCCCCTGTCGGGCCGGGATAATCGCCGAGGATCGGAGTATTGCCCATATACCCTATATCGGTCATTCCTTCAGGACTGGTGAAATAAGCACCAAACACCAATGTACGAAGTTTGGCAAAGAAAAGGACAGCATGTTCAAATTCAGGATCGTCTGCTTTGGCAGAATAGGCAATATCATCTATAATCTTTATCTGATCATCAGAACCCAAATCCATAAAGCCTTTTTTATAGCGTCGACTTGCTTCGTCATCCAGCCACTGAAGGCCGTTTAGAATAAGCTCCCTGTCATTATGTTGCGCTTCATATGGTGCACTGACCCATTCGTCAATGACGTCCGGAACACCGACTTCCACCGCCGAGGGACCATTTTCATCTGCCGGACAGATTATATCACTTAAATGTGCTACCAGGTTAAGCTGGTTTTTATCCAATGTTAGTGACCAGGGTGTTATCGGATTTAACATATCCGGATCCTGACCATATTTGGGTCCTGTAATTCTGCCGAATTTCATATTGGGCCAGTTGCTGCCATTTTTTACTTCCGGCAGTTCTGGGGCTGGTGCATCACAGGAAACGACAACACCGCCTATGACAACATAGGACGTTAATGACCCCAGCCATTTCAGACTGTCACGACGGTTTATTCTTGAAATATAATTTTTATTCATAACTGGCCCCCTTTAATTTTTGCGGCAAGCTCAGTGGCATTTTTCATTGCCAGAGTAAGGATGGTTATGGTGCAGTTTTTATGCGGGTTTGAGGCAAATACACCCCCATCCATTATATATAGGTTATCCACATCCCAGGTCTGTCCCCATTTGTTGGTAACAGACGTTTTCGGGTTATCCCCCATTCTTGTCGTGCCAACCTCATGAATTATCTGCCCGCCAGCAAGGATCGCTTCTTCCGGTTTTCGTTTGGGCGAAGTAACATACCCACCCATGGCTTTAATAATCTTCTCACCCCATTCCAAACCGTGTGCTGTTTGATTAAGTTCTTCATCCGACCATTTCCAATGAAATTTAAGAACCGGAATACCCCATTTATCTTTTACATCAGGATCAATTTCGCAGTAACAATCATCACTGACGACCATTTCCCCACGTAAGGCAAATGTTACATTGCTGCCATACTCATCCCTGACAGCCTGTTTAGCCGATACCCCATAGCCATCAACATTCGCGCCAACACCCATACTTGGCGCCTCGAACCCCCCATCAATTTCAAGATGGTAACCGCGCTTGAATTTAACACTTCCATTATCCTGACCTTCATAATCCCACCAGGGGATATAAAGGTGGTTTCCGGCAAGCCCGTCTTCATTATATCTTGGGCGACCTTTAAGGGCCGGAATATGGCCGCTTATATCAGCGCCGGTACTGTCCATGAGATTTCGACCCACCTGTCCGCTTGAGTTAGCAAGCCCGTTTGGAAATTTTTCACTTTTTGAATTTAACATTAACCGCGCTGTTTCACAGGCACTGGCGGCCAGTATAACCACTCTTGCATCAACCCGGATATCCTGCATGGTTTTTCTGTTTACAAAAGTAACCCCAGACGCCTTACCATTTTCATCCAGATGAACTTCTTTAACCATAGCGTCAGTCACTAACCTTAAATTGCCGGTATCTTTTGCCCATGGAATAACCGATGTTGTTGTCTGGAAAGCGGCACCAATAGCACATCCGCGGCCACAATGTGTCGCATTAAAGCACGCTTCCCGGTCCCCAATTGGCCGGGTCAATACGGCGCGGCGCATTGGTACAATTGGAAGACCCAGTTTTTCACAAGCTGCCTTTACCAATAGTTCATAAACCCGCGGCTGGGCATGCGGCTGCAAAACGTCTTCGCCAGAATCGGGCACATCATAAATGCCCGGATTATTACCGGAAACACCAACCAGTTTTTCACATTTATCATACCAGGGCTGAACTTCTTCATAATCAAGCGGCCAGTCAACACCAAGTCCGTCATGGCTGAAAGGTTTAAAATCCCGGTCATTAAAGCGGGGTACATAGCGACCGAAATGATTGGTTCGCCCTCCAAGCATCCGGGCCCGCCACCATAAAAATTCTGTTCCTTCCGCTTTTGTATAAGGCTCCCCCGGTACTGTCCAGCCACCATCCACGGTACCGTCATAATAGCCAAAATCTTTATCGGATGTACTCACTCCCCTTAATGGGGCCTGATGATTCTCCATAAACATTGGTGTTTCTGTTACCGGGTCATAATCTCGTCCCGCTTCCAGCATCAGCACACGTATGCCTGCTTCGGTCAGAATGTGGGCTGCCATGCCACCGCCCGCACCTGAACCGACGATGACAACATCATATTCAAACCCTTCGAATGTAGCCATAACTTCTGTTCCTCCCTTAACTTTCCAAAACTATAAACCATATCAAGCGAATTGACAGCCCCTAATTGTCTGATTACTCTGAAATAAGAATATTCATTTTATCGGGAGCAATAAATTGAAAAAAATCGCATTTATATCAGCACTCATTTTCACAATTTTATCGGGGCAGGCTTTTGCGCAAATGGTGCCCGAGCCGCGTGCAACAGAGGTCTGGGGCAAAGAGCCGGTAAAAATAACGCCGGGTGAAAATGGCTCCCCGCCTTCTGATGCTATTATTCTTGATCATTCGGCATGGGAAAGCATAGATGGCGGAGCAAATAAATGGGATAATAAAGACGGTGTGATGACCATAAACCCCGGCACAAAGGATATCAGAACGAAACAATCCTTTGGCGACGTGCAGCTTCATATAGAATGGCGTATTCCAGAACTTGGTCCGGAATTCAAGGATCAGGACCGCGGAAACAGCGGCGTCTTTTTGCAACAGTTTTATGAGGTTCAGGTACTGGATAGTTACAACAATAAAACCTATAATAATGGACAGGCGGGTTCTCTATACAAGCAATATATACCGCTTGTGAACGCCACCAAGCCGGCAATGGAATGGCAAACATATGATATAATTTATACTGCCCCACACTTTGGCAAAAACGGCACAGTTATAAGCCCGGCCCGCATGACCGTTCTGCATAATGGGGTTCTTATACAGAATAATGTCTCCCTTTTGGGACCAACTTTATATATCGGAGCACCGGCCTATGAACCTCATGGTGATCTGCCGATCTATTTGCAGGATCATAATCATAAAGTCAGCTACCGAAATATCTGGGTCAGGGAACTTTAAGAAAAATAAGAGGGGGGTGCGATAGTAACTATAATTAAAAAAGCAACGCCGGAAGATGAGGAAGCTATCAATGAAGTGATAAAAGCATCCTTTTCATCACTTTTGACATCTAAATATGAAGATATTTCACTTTCCGCAGTACTGCCACAAATTACAAGGATAAACCCGGTCCTGTTAACCTGCGGCACATATTATATTCTTCATAACGGAGAGAAAAAAATTATGGGCTGTGGTGGCTGGACTCATGAACGCCCTGGATCTAGTGACTCTATCAAAGGAGAGGCACACCTTCGCCATTTTGCCACTCACCCTAATTTTATCGGTCGCGGGGTTGGACGGGCTATTTTTAACCACTGCAAAATAATGGCAAAGCAGGAAAATGTCCGGCGTTTTATGTGCTACGCTACGCTGAATGCAGAAATTTTTTATAAATCCCTAGGTTTTAAAACGGAAAAACCAATAAATATTGACCTGGGGGAAGGATTGTCCCTTCCCTCTCTTCTGATGACAGCAGAGATTTAATTTATAAGCTACTAATTTTGTGGCAGGTTACCGGATCTGTTTACTGTTTCCCTGCCATTATAAACCAGACGCGTAGACCACGGAATTGGATTTCGAAGCGCATAATGGGCCATGCAGCCACCTTCCGCCTCGCTTAAAAGATCCATAATTTTTTCTTCCGTTTCAGGGCTTTCAATAATGACATGGGTTTCAACCATGTCGCAGCCCCCTTCCGTCATATAACCGTGATCGCGCATATGACCTAGGTTGGTTCTGAATTTGATCCGCTGTTCCAGCTTTAAACTGTCCACCTGAATTTTACGCGCCGTTAAAATATCGGTTAAATGCGTCATCAGGCAAAAACCAATTCCCGCAGCAAAAAAAGCAAGCGGCGGCGGTGCCGTATCCTCACCCACTGGCGGTTGTTCATCACAATATAATTTTACAGGGCTAAAACCCGGAATATTTACTGAAACCACGCCTTTCTTGGATTGCATTTTGCCAGCTTCTGCGACCAAATTCACATCGAAACAATATGGTTCGGGGTGACGGGCTTTTTTAAAAGGCCCCACTTCAAACTGTGTTGGGGCAATTGGCTCTTTGCTTCGCTCCCCTACATGGTAAAATTTTTCTTCTGACATTTTTTGCTCCCAAATGAGTGATGAAATTAATCAGATATTACACCAATTTATTTGATGAAACCCGTCAATATCATTATTGTTTTAGAAAAAATTGCCGTTTTCATTCATATTTTGAGCATTTATGGAGATATCCACCATGATCACAGAACAGGACAAAAAGATTCTCGAAACATTACAGGACCACGGCCGCATGCCGATCGTTGAACTGGCCGCAAAAACCAATATGTCGGAATCAACCTGCCTGCGCCGCACCAAAAGCCTGGAAGATGTTGGCATTATCAAAGGTTACGCAGCCATACTGGACGCTGAAAAGGTCGGGTTTGACGTAATGGCCTTTGTTCAGGTCAGCATTAACCAGAATACGGAAGCCGCCTTTGACAGCTTTAAAAATGCTGTACGTGCATCTCCAAATATTCTTGAATGTTATTCACTATCCGGCCCATATGATCATCTGATGAAGGTTGTTGCCCGCAATAATAAGGAACTTTCACATTTCATTTTAAAGACCCTTAAAACCTTCCCCGAAATTCGCGATGCCCAGACCCTGTTCGTATTGCATCAGGTAAAACATACCATCGCACTTCCAATAGAACTTCTGGAATAATGATTTACGAAAAATTGATCATAGATTAAAATTCAGGTTTATTTTATGGAAAATCTTTAGATGATATATAAATCGAAACTTCTTATTTTATCCTTTCTTGTCTTTTTTAGCACTGCCTTAAGTGCATATACCGAAGAGGGAAAATGGGTTTCCATTTTCAATGGAAAAAACCTCGATGGCTGGACTATAAAATTTTCAGGACAGGATGTAGGAGTTAATTTCCGGAATACATTTCGGGTCGAAGAAGGCTTGATGCGTGTTGTTTATGATAATTTCGACACATTTGACGGTGCTTACGCTCATATTTTTTATAATAAAAAGTTATCCCATTACAAGCTCAAGTTCGATTATCGCTTTACTGGGAAACAGGTTTCTGGGTCAGAAACCTGGAATGTCCGCAACAGTGGCGTAATGTTTCATAGCCAGTCACCGGAAAGCATGTATTTTGACCAGGACTTTCCTGCATCCATCGAACTACAGCTTTTAGGTGGCTTAGGAAACGGTGAAAGCAGACGAACCGGCAACATTTGTACCCCGGGCACCGACTTTCAGATTGATGGCGTATTAATGAAAAATCATTGTTACAGATCATCATCAAAAACATATCATGGGGATCAATGGGTTCACGTTGAACTAGAAGTAAATGGTGATAAAAATATAAAACATTTCATTAACGGCGAATTGGTTTTTGAGTATGATCATACTCGCATCATCCCGGGCGAAGAGGATTCAGCTGATTTTATCACTGAGGCACTTCCATTAACCGAAGGCTATTTAGCATTACAAGCAGAAAGCCATCCCGTAGACTTTAAGAATATAATGCTTATGAAACTTGATTGAGCATGTGGATGGATAACAAAAATATATTAAAAATTTATAATAAAGATATAAAACACCTGTGGTTAAACACTACAGGGCTTGCCAATTCTCCAACCGGGTCAGTTAATGTTTCCGAACTAATAAAAAGCCTTGGCTTTGTTCAGATTGATACCATACAAAATGTCACCCGCGCTCATCACCATATATTATGGAGCCGCAATCAGAATTACCAAGAGCAAATGCTTGATCTTCTCTTAAAAAACAAGAAGGCAGTATTTGAACATTTCACCCATGATGCCTCAATTATTCCGATTGAATTTTACCCCATGTGGACAAGACAGTTTATTCGATTAAAAAAGTGGCTTGATAGCTCTGAAAGATATCAGTTAATTCTTGCTGAAGCTGACATGGATGAAATAAAAACACGTATTCAAAAGGAAGGACCTCTTTCCACTCACGCATTTGACAGTCAAATTCGGGGAACCAAAAAAATGTGGTCACGGCCACCTCATAAAATTGCACTGGATTATATGTGGTATTGCGGCGAACTGGCGACTTCCCACAGAGAACAGTTCAAAAAATTCTATGATCTATCAGAACGTGTCATACCACACAACTTAAGACAAAAGAAATATTCTGACCGGGACCAGATCAACTGGTTATGCAATGCAGCGCTTGATCGGCTTAGTTTCGGTACATTAAAGGATATCCAGAAATTCTGGGATGCCACCACACTGGATGAAGTTAAAAAATGGTATTCTAGGAACCCTCTAATGCCAATAAAATGGCAGACAAGTGATGGAAAATGGATAGATTCATTTGCTCATCCCGACATTGAAAAACGGCTGGATAAAATGAGTAAGCCGACATCACGCCTAAGGATAATAAATCCATTTGATCCCGCCGTCCGGGACCGTGACCGACTTAAGGATCTATTTGGATTTGATTATAAAATCGAAATTTTTGTACCCGCTGCCAAACGGGTATGGGGATATTATGTTTACCCGCTGCTAGAAGGAGACCGCTTTGTTGGCCGGATAGAGCTTAAGGCAGACCGAAAGAATGCTGTTTTAAACGTAATCAAATTCTGGCCGGAATCGGGAATAAAATGGGGCGCAGAGAGAAAGAAAAAACTGGAAAAGGAACTTAATCGACTAGCAAAACTGATAAATGCGGATAAAGTAAATTGGCCCACCGAAAATTAACAATTTCCGGCAGACCAAAAAATTTAATTCAATGGCTATTTTGCCAGCACATTCGACTCTTCAAATTTTCCACTGCTTTGCTTTACACGCTCGCCAACAATAATTTCATCACCCGCCAGGGTAATTTCCATAAAATCATGCGCAACCGTCAGCGGACCTGAATAATAAGGCTTTGTGTCCTTTTCAAGCTGCGCTGCCGTTGTACCGGGTGGAATAATATGAGAATATACAGCCATGCGCGGCTTTGTTTTTGCAAAAACCAGCCCAGCCTGTTCAGGAGTTGAATGAACAGACAGACTGACGTTGGCAAGGTTAGCTTCTTTTGTGGCGCCAGGGGATGGCACCTGCACTTCATGAATAAGTAAATCTACATTCTTACCTTCATCATTAATTCTGCTTTTTTCTGTAGAGCGGGTATCACCGGAAAAGAGAACAGAATGTCCCTTATAATCAATTCGGAAACCTAACGTTTCACCGCGAAGTCCTAAGAGTTTACCAGTTTTAACATCAATTGGCATGTGTTCTACCGGGAAGGCAGTAATTTTAATGCCATCTTCGTTAAAAATGACCCCTTCGGAAACCTCATCAACAATCAGTTCCGTTCCTTCAATCGGTACCCCTACCATGACCCTGTAATCAACGTCCCATTGATAGGCTTTTTTAATATTGTCCATCATATCCTTGATACCCACAGGTCCCTGAATATGCAGGGGAACACGACGGCCAAAAAGCCAGCCGCTTAACCAGGCACTGGAAATGCTCACTGTGTGATCAAAATGAAGGTGGGTTATCAGCAAATGATCAACACCGGAAATGGCGGCAAAACCACCTGCTTCAAATAACCGTTCCCGCATACCCGGTCCTGCATCGACCAGAATTTTATGATCCCCCGCTTCAATATAAATGCTGGGCCCGTATCTTTCTGTTGATGGGCGTGGAGCCCCGGTTCCAAGAAAAGTCAGTTTCATCACATCATTTTCGGGGGAAACTACGTAACTCTGCGCCATTGCATTATTTCCGATAAAGGAAAAAATAATCAGACAAGTTAAATTTATTATTCTCTTCATTTTAAATCTCATTTTGAAATGGTTTGATTTATGCATATTAATTGAGTAAATTCATTATATGCATATGCATATAATTTATATATACAGATAAAAATTAAGGCTGGCAACTGATATAAAAATATTCAAAAAAGAGGCTAAAATTGGCAGATAATTTGCATTTTGATCTTGAGAATTTTGTTCCCTATACTGTCTCAACCCTTTCCCGGCAGTTTGCTGCACTTCTTGAAGATGCGCTTAAAAAACAAGGACTTACCTTATCAAACTGGCGGGTATTATTATGCCTGACCCATCATGAAAAAAGAACACTTAACCAGATTGTTGATTATACATTATTGCCACAGTCAACTTTAAGCCGCGCTCTGGCAAGAATGGAGGAACGTGGCTTGATCAGCCGCAACAAAAATAATCATGATCAGAGAAATTATGACATTGAAATTACAGAACTGGGCCGCGACACAATTACTATGTCATTTAATCCGGTACTGTCAGCTTGCGAGGAACCACTTTCCTTCCTAAATGAAAATGAGAAAAAGGCATGGATGATGACCACAAAAAAAATAATTTCCCATCTTGAAAACTCTTAAACTCCATTTTTGTATTATATTAAATATTTTACTCTATAAAATACACTATCCATGATAAAACTGCTGTAAATTAAACGACTTATATCGTCCTATGGAAAGTATTATATGAATCTCATAGTCGTCATCGTCAATTACGGGACCGCCAGCCATGTCCTTAAGAATCTGGAAGCACTGGTTCCGGAACTGAGGAAGCTGGGGGATAACGCCCGCTGCTGGATCGTTGATAATTGCTCGCCCGATGACTCTGTTTCAGTAATTACGAAATCGATTAATAATAAAAACTATTCGGACTGTGTTGAGCTTATTCCCTTTCCGCTTAATGGCGGTTTTGGTGCCGGTAATAATGTCGCAATCCGCAAAGCGATGACCTTTGATTCCCCGCCTGACTTTTTTTATCTGCTTAATCCGGATGCAATTGTTCACCCGGGTACCCTTAAAAAACTTGCCACATATTTAAAAAGGAACGAAAATGTCGGGGTAGTCGGTGGACCGCTTTATGATACCGATGGCAAACTGGAATGCGGGGCATTTCGCCTGCCGTCCCTGACCAGCACAATTGAGGAAAGTTTAAGTATCGGGATATTCAGCCGCCTCGTGAATAACCACCGCGTCAGCATTTCACCGCCCCCTGTTGAGCCGTCTGCTGTCGGCTGGATCGGCGGCGCCAGCATGATGGTCAGCCGGGCAGCCCTTGAAAAAGCCGGGTTCTTTGATGAAGGATATTTTCTTTATTTCGAGGAATTAGACCTCTGCAAACGCATCAATGACTGCGGTCTCGAAGTCCATTATCTGCCGGATGCCGGTGTTATCCACGATTCCGGTGCCTCAACCGGCATCCATCAGGCCAATGTAAGGCTTCCTGAATACTGGCATTTTTCAAGAAGCCGCTATTTAAGAAAGACATTTGGTGAATACGGACTATTATACCATAATATTGCTACGCTTATTGCCGGATCAATCGGCCGGATTTATGGATTTTTACGGCTAAGAAAATCTTCACGAAGCCATTACTTGCGGGATATCATCAAATATAATTTTGGCAAAAAAAAGCAAAAGCCATTCAAAATAGAAGTGCCCGTAAATAAGGCTGAATTACCAATCCGTGACAATGCCATAATCGCCCGCCGACCGCATTATAAAAAAGCGGACGACCGCATATATTTTATGGCCTCCCGTAACCCGATCCGGTCTCTCAGCAAGCAGGAGTTAATGCTTTGGAATGCTCTTGATCAGGAGAAAACATTCGCAGACATTAAAAAACAGTTTGGGGAAGAAATCGTCCCTGCTCTAACAGCCTTCATTGAAATGGGAATTTGCGATTCTTTTGAACCCCAGGCAGAAGCAGACCGCAAAAAAATACTGATTTTTGAACCCCATTCCGATGATGCGGCCCTAAGCATAGGTGCCAGCATGTTGCAAATGCGGGATCAGATTGACTTTACACTGGTAACGCTGGGCAGCACCAGCAATTATACCAGCTATTTTTCAGCCACATACGGCCCGCTTAATGTGGATGAAGTCACGACCATCCGAAATCGTGAAAATGAAATCTTTATGCGCCATATGAATGGACACTATGTTCCTGCCGATGAAAAGGAAGCAACCTTAAGATATGAGGATGGTAACTGGAGCCATGAGTTTCTAAAAAAACATCGCATTTCCGTTGCCGCTTTTAACAATCATTTCGGCACAGACAGCGAGCGCCATAACTGGGAGGAAACCATTTCTGAAATGCTCAGAAAAATACCGGCCGATGAAATCTGGGTTCCCATGGGAGTCGGCACCCACAGCGATCATGGCATTACACGTGATGCCTGCCTTGCTGCTCTTAAAGATAATAAAAATTCCGATATTCTGTTTTACCAGGATGTCCCCTATGACGGGGAATTTTGGGAACATAAACTGAAAATCGTCGAAACGCTGGAACATAATGGTGCCGTGCTTGAACATATCCCCGTTGAAATTTCATCCGAGCTTCCCGATAAACTCAGATTATTAAATATTTATGGCTCGCAATTTAAACTGAAGGCCATTTTACAAAATGTGCTCAGAAGCGCAAAACCGAAATATGCCAAGGGGTTTTATGAACATTTCTGGAAAATTCATAAATTTCCGAAAAACTTAACACCCGCACCGCTTTTTTGCGACAGTGCCTATGTGGAAATGATCCGCACCAAAACTCAAAAATGGTTCAGTCGAAACAAACAGGCCAAAAAAATAAGACTTTTGCTACTGATGCCGTCCGGACAATGGAAAACACATATTGACTATCTGATAGACCAATTTCCGGAGGCTGATTTTGAAGTGGTCTGTTCCCCAAGCTCGGAAGCGGAACTTTCCCGTTATCAAAAACCGCGAATTTCATATTCTGTGCTTGATGCCGGGGGCAAAGCATGGGGAAAACTGATGTTCAAATTAATGGTTTCGCCCGGAAAACCTACGTTATTTATTGCCGGGGATAAGCGGTATGACATTGCCAAGAAAATTGCGCGCCTTTGGTTACAACATGACACTATGGTCAGCCGCACTCTGGAAGCATTGATCCTGGCGGAAAAATCCGAAGAGTAAGGGCTAATTACTCTCCATCACTTTAAGAATACCACCCCTATATTCATCAGCACTGATACCTTTTAGCGTCTGACTTTTTCGACCATCAGCCGTTAAATAGGTCACATCAACTGTCACCTTATTTACACCGCCAAGGCCAAAATGTACCGGCATGTTGCTATGACTGTTATAGCCGTCCCCCGTCGACACCAGCCGCGTTGCCAGCAATTTACCGTCCATATCATAGAGCCGGACTTCCGCCCCTGCTCTTGACGGTCTGCCTGAACTATCCAGCACTTCAACCTGTAATGACCGATGACTATCGTCATTGGGTAGCATATTTCTAAGAAGCGGATGACGCCCTTTAACATTATAGCCTTCTGTCAGGGAGATATCGAGATCCCCGTCCCTATCAAAATCCGCCCATTGAATGCCGTGGTCCGCCCCATTCAGCGGTGATGATGAAATATCAATTTCTGTGAACGCGCCACCATTATTATGAAACAATCTGTCTACAGGTTTTCTGTTATCGGCTGGGCCTGTATATCCGGTTGCATAAAGATCAATATTTCCATCATTGTCATAATCGCCCCAGCTCGCGCCAACCAGATGATCATTACCGGATATACCCAGGCTTTCGCTTACTTCCCTGAAACCGCCGGCACCATCATTTTCATATAGGTAATTGCGACCGTAGTTGGCAACAAACAGGTCAAAATCACCGTCATTGTCATAATCGCCAACCGTGCAGTCAACACCACCTTCATCAGTTGTTCTTTTCTCCCCTTCCATCCCCAGCATCGGGGCCACATCAACAAATGTACCCCCCATATTCTTATAAAGCGCATCTGTCGTCCCGCTTTGATTGGCAAGGAACAAATCCAAAAGCCCGTCGCCGTTATAATCAAACCAGCAGGCCCCAACCGTTGGCCGCCCGTCATCAAGCCCTGTTTTTTCGCTTATATCCGTAAAGCGGCCATTTTCATTTTTAAATAGGTGATTTTTCCCGACCCTGTCGGCCACAAACAAATCAACCGTGCCGTCATTATCAAAATCAATCCAGCTGATCTGACGGGTGCTGACCTTGGGAACGTCAACACCAAGCGCGACGCCGACCTCTGTAAAGCTTTTTGCCCCGTTGCTTCGATAAAGTTCGTTGCCGTTCTGATTGCTGCCGACATAAAGGTCCAGAAAGCCGTCCTCGTTAAAATCCCCCCAGGCGATCGAGCGGGTTTCCTTTCCTCCCTGCGGCAGGCCCATTTCCGGCCCAATATTGATGAACTGACCATTATCATTTCGGTAAAGTCTGATGTCCCCGGTCTTAAAGGAAACCGACAGATCAAGGTCCCCGTCATTATCAAAATCACCCCATGCGTTTGACAAGGCCATATTATGGGAAAAAACATCCGGCTGAACCGGCTCGAACTTTGGCACAACCGTTTGGGCGTTAACTTCCATCTCCGCCGATAATAAAACACCGATCCCTATAATGACCGAATATCTTCCAATCCCACTCTTCGCCATACTAATCCCCTTTTTATTTCAATTTTTCCGCCTTCTGCTTAGTAAAGCGTACTATTCTGTCCGCTGCTTCTTCAAGCCGGGCTTCATCACATAAAAAACCGATCCTGACTGTTTTATCCGCGGATTTGCCGAAGCCAAAGCCCGGAACCACAGCGACCTTTTCTTCCTCTAACAACTGTTCGGCAAACTGTTTCCCGTCCAGTCCGGTTGCCGAAATATCGACAAAAACAAACATGCCACCGCGCGGAATGGCAAATTCCAGATAGTTGCTTTTTCGCAGTCCACTGCAAAGAACATCGCGCCGCACTTTAAACATGTGTTTAAATTCCTCGACTTTGTCTTTTTCCTGTAACGCGACAATAGCCGCCCTTTGCACAAACTGGTTTATGCCGAAATGAAGAGCCTGGGCCAGGTCGGTCATCGCCTTGATAAAATGACGCGGGCCGATCGCCCATCCAATTCGCCAGCCAGTCATGGCATGCGATTTTGAAAGACTGTTTATCACAATCATCGAATCCCGATACGGCTTCATTTTATAGGGGGAATTATGTTCCCCATCAAAACAGAGTGACCAGTAAACCTCATCAGAGATCAGCCAGATTGACCGGTCATGACAATATTTTGCGAGTTCGTTAAGCTTGTCCTGATCAAAAACAGCGCCGGAAGGGTTACCCGGCGTATTGACTAAAATGGCTTTGGTCTTGCTGCTCACGGCATTTTTTATTTTTTCAAGATCAAGGGCATAACCGTCATGTTTATCCAGTACAACAGTCACCATTTTACCGCCACCGGCGGTAACCACCGCCGGGTACGGTGCATAGGATGGTTCAAGCACGATAATTTCATCGTCTGCTTCAATCAGGCAAAGGAATGTGGCAAATAATGCCCCCTGTGCACCGTTTGAAATCACCACATCTTCGGCTGCCACGCCACCATGATAAAGCCCATTGGCATGTTCGGCAATTGCCTGACGCAGATTATATTCGCCTGATAACGGCGTATAATGGGTTTTGTTGCTGTGGATAGCATCAACCACAGCTTCTTTTATCGCGTCCGGCGTATCAAGGTCAGGGTCGCCAATACCCAGATGGATAATATTCTTGTCCCCGGCAAGAATGCGTTTTGATGCGATATCCCCGACTTCCCATGCCCCTGCTGGCGGCCCCGATATGCGCTTGGTCAGGCTTGATAATTTTAATTCACTCATACTGTCCTCTTAATATTTGGAAAAGAGCTTTTCACCAATGATCCTATTAGTCAAGGTGCTTTGTCCAGTTCACAGTTGCCATGTATCCAGCATCCACCATTCATTTCATCTTGATCAAAGCTAATGATAATTTCAGATGCCCGGCCCATGGCTTCACCCTGCCTTATAAATACTATGTCCAATCTTGTAACCAGTCCCCATTCCAGCAGACCAAAGGACAGCGCCGATGCGGCGATCCCTGTTGCCGCATCTTCAGGATATCCGGATGAGCGGGGAAATTGGCGGGCATGAAATATAGTTTCACTCTCCCCCACAGCAAAAGGATAAAGCCCGGTGGAGCCGATCAGTTCACATACCTCTTTCATTTTACTAAAGTCCGGGCATAGTTCATTTAATTGTCTAACGCTCTTTAATGGAATAAGCGTTTTAACCCGGCTGGTACATGAATTTAATATATCCGGCTTTGCTAACTCATCTTGATTTAGCCCAAGTATTTTCAGAACCTGATCTGCATTTTCATTGCACAGCCTTTTAATATCTGCCTTTGGCTGGGTAATGGAAATAGCCCCGTCTTCAGGGACATGGGCCGTGACAATGCCGCTTAATGTATCAATCAGGACATTTGTTTTATTTATTTTTCCATTTTTGCGAAGCAGCCACAATGCCCCGATTGTGGCATGACCGCACATTTCCATTTCATGTTCAGGCACAAAATAACGAAACTGGTAATCCGCCCGGCTTAGTGGGTCTGCTGGCACCACAAAACCGCTTTCAAGGCCATATTTCCCGGCAATTGTCTTCATTTCATCATCGGTTAAACCCGCCGCATTTAAAACTGTAGGTGCCGGATTCCCTCCTTCTTTGGAATTTGGAAAAACCCTAACTATTTCCACTTCTGCTTTATTCACTTTAATAAAACCTTCCAATTTCAAAAAATTAATTGGCCCTTTATAGCAGCATTTAGGTCCATTTTCTTTCTGTAAATATAGTACAAGCTGAAACATTTCATAAAAACGGAACAATATCGCAATATGGCTGTAACAAAAAACATTCATTTTCCTTTCAGTGTTGATCTGCAAAAAGGAACCTCAGATGAAGCCACTTCAGTTTAACAACCTTGAAGTACGACTTGCCAAAACAGAACACGAAATTGATGCCGCTCAGGCTCTAAGATACCGGATATTTTACGAAGAAATGGGTGCAATACCGACAACTCGCTGTCGTGCTTTAAAACGCGATATTGATACTTATGATAATGTTTGTGACCACCTGCTGGTCATTGACCTTGAAAAAAGCAAATCTGACTCCCCTTATGTTGTTGGTACTTACCGGCTATTACGCGGTAATATTGCCAAGGCTACAACTGGGTTTTATACCGAAAATGAATTTAACCTTGACCACCTTATATACGCCCCTGAGGAAATTCTTGAACTGGGGCGCTCATGTATTGATGGCCAGTATCGCCGCCGTGGCGCCATGCAGCTTCTCTGGCGGGGGATCAGTGATTATCTAAGTCTTTATAATATCAAAATAATGCTGGGCTACGGCAGCATCCACGGCACGGATATTTCTGAAGCTGAAAAGGTTCTTTCCTATCTTCATCATTATCATCTTGCGCCAAAATCCATACGTCCCCAAGCGCTTGGAGAGCATTTTATTTCCATGAATATTTTAAAGCGCAGTTAGCTTGATACCGCTAAAGCTGAAGCGGAACTTCCTCCGCTTTTAAAAGGCTATCTGCGTGTTGGCGGTTATGTTGGCGAAGGTGCCGTAATCGACAGACAGTTTAATACAATTGATGTATGCATTGTCGTTGAAACCGAGAATATTACCGGCAAATACAAAAATCATTTTAGCCGTGAACATAAAACGGAAGCAAAACCAGTCGCAACAATGCTGGCCGAATAATATGCAACATTCCGCACTCAGGGCCAGCGTTAAGCTGACGATTATTTTAACATCGACGATTGCCCTGCTTCCATTATATCTTCTGACTTACGGTTTCGGGACAAAATTCAGACGGGCTTTTTCCCTGCCATTTTTAAAGTTTGTTTAACTTGCGCCGGACTGGATTTAAAAATTAGCGGTCATGCCGCAACTAAGGACGCAAATTTCTATATATCGAACCATGTGTCCTATCTTGATATCCCTATTCTCGCCTCGTTAAAGCATGGTCTTTTTGTTGCAAAAACCGATGTTGCCTCCTGGCCGCTTATCGGCTTTCTGGCAAAGGTTACCCACACCCATTTTGTCAGTAGAAAAGCGACTGATACATTACGAGAAAGAAAAAACATTTCCAGCAGTCTCGAAAATGGGGATGCCATTTTTCTCTTCCCCGAAGGAAGCAGCAGCAATGGTCGGGACATCCTGCCCTTTAAATCAGGATTGCTATCAACCGCCCTGCTCCCTCTTAAATCTACCGATATTATCATTCAGTCGATATCAATCACCTACGGGCCGGATATTTCACAGCATGAGCGCGACTTATACGCCTGGTACGGGGATATGGACCTCTGTCCGCATATCTGGCAGCTTCTGGGCAGAAAAGAAAAAATTGAAGTTATTGTTAATTTCCACAAGCCCCGTTGTCCGTCAACTTTTAAAGACCGGAAAGATCTTACAAAATGGGCGGAAAAAGAAATAGGCTCAGGACTGGAAGAGGCGTTTATATCGCCTCTTAAAGAAATTAATTTACTGCCTGCAGGAAATCAGTTTTGATTGTTCTGGTCACTTCCTCGGCCCCTAGATATACGTGATTATGATCACCGAAGTTTTTAGAATCCATGGCATATAAACTATTAAGAATTTTCAGATCATAATTATCTGACAGGGATTTCATAT
Source organism: Kordiimonadaceae bacterium (assembly GCA_024236295.1). Classification (GTDB taxonomy): domain Bacteria; phylum Pseudomonadota; class Alphaproteobacteria; order Sphingomonadales; family Emcibacteraceae; genus Pseudemcibacter. Next base: position 238,123 of record JACKKT010000002.1, read on the forward strand.
ATTGCTCAAATTCACGCTTATAATCGGGTGAAAGTGCTTCAAAAGATTCAGTGTTTATCGGATTATTGAACCAGAATACCTGAATATTATTTTCGCTGGCTTCTTCCAGGGTTTTTTCAATATAATATCTTACGACTTTGGAAGGGATAAATTCGTCAAATCCATTTTCTGACGAAAGCTCCGTTGATCCCGGTTCTACCGCAGCGAAACGATGGCCTTTCGATTTCAGGAGCTTATCCCAGGCCACATGATTTCTCTGCCATCTTCTTTCAAGTAAGCCGTTTATCAGATCCTGAATATACATGCCCGTATATATTTTATAATCATAATATTTTACCGGCCCGATGATGGAGTTATCATCCAGTTTTTCGGCGTTTTCGGCAATTTCTTCATATTGTTCATCTTCAAGAAAGCCGAATTTAACCGTATTGGCTTCATAGAAATATGGCCCCGTCAATATTGGTGGTGAATATCCCATCAAAATATAGTCCGGCTTTTCGTGATATTTCAGATAATTTTTAATCGTATAATATCCGGTGATCGGCGACGCACCACCTAGTGAAAAATTGATCGAATTTAAATTTTCGTCGTCAAAAATTTCCGGCATAAAGGATGACTGGGTGCGGGAATCACCAATGGCAATAAAATTATAGGGTTTATCATTAACGTCCCTTATTTTTTCATAAACATAAAGATAGGACGGATATTCGAAATTCAAATATAACATTTTGAAATTTATAATAAAATACGAATAAACGGCAAATAGGCTGACCGTAAAGATCATGACATAAAGCGTGAATTTTTTATATGTAAATGTCATCAGCCGTCCTAAAAATTATAATACAGAAATTCACTTTTCTTGGTGATATAGAGAAGTCCTATGATCAAAGTAAAACCAAGAAATACCAGATGTTTAAGATCAGGCTTGAACTCCTTCATTCTCTCGATGGAATTTTTAAATGACAGCACAAAAATAAAGCCGAAAATAATCCAGATAACTGTCCATTTATCTCCATTCACCGACCCCAGAAAATCACCAAATTTAATGCCAAAATTATTCGTAAACTCCAGCTCCGTTGGCAGAATGATTTTATCAAAAGCAACCATCCCTTTAAACACCCGCACCGCTGCGTCCCAGTTCGGGGCACTGAACAATACACCTGTTACGGTCAGGAAGAATGATGTTAGAAACCAGTTGAACCAGTCAAAAAATTTGATGCCGCTATATTTTTTCCATGTGTGGCAAATGACAACTGCCGTCCCATGCAGGAACCCCCAGAGCACAAATGTCCAGTCGGCACCATGCCAAAGCCCACCCAGCAGGAAAGTCGCCATAACCGCCAGATAAGTTCTGAAGCGCCCCTTACGGGCACCGCCTAGCGGCAGGAAAATATAGTCCCTTAAAAACCGGGATAAAGTCATATTCCATCTGGTCCAGAATTCTTTGACGGATCTGGACTTGGGTGGAGACAGGAAGTTGATCGGAATATGTATATTGAACATAAGTCCCAGGCCAATCGCCATATCGGCATAGCCGCTATAATCAAAATATATCTGATGATAAAAGGACGTTGCCGATGCCCATGCGCCGAAAAAATCCATCGGCTCCGTGCCTCCATAACCAAAATAGACCCATTTTGCGAATGTATCGGCAAAGACCAGTTTTTTGAATAAACCGATCGAAAATATAAAAAGCCCCGTTGCAATATTCTTATAATTTATAAGTTTAGTTCTGAGCATTGCAAACTGTGGCATCATTTCCTTATGATGGACAATTGGCCCGGCAATTAACTGCGGGAAAAACGTTACGAATAAACTGTAATTGATGAAATTATGCTCATTCACTTTGCCTTTATAACTGTCGACAAGATAGGAAATCTGCTGGAAAGTAAAAAAGGATATGGCAAGCGGCAAAACCAGATGCAATAAGGTAAAATGGGTTCCAAGCAGTAAATTGGAGTTCGAGATAAAAAAGTCGCTATATTTAAAATATCCCAGCAGTGCCAGATTAACAACCACACCAAAAGTCAGTATGGATTTTGGTGAAATTTTATTCGATTCATTATCCAGCGACGCATGTATTTTCTGACCTATATAATAATTAAATAAAATTGAAGAAAGTATCAGTGGCAGATAGATAATATTCCACCAGCTGTAAAAAAATAAACTTGCCAATGCCAGAAATGCATTTGCCGCTGTCGTTAATTTTTTATGATTAAGAAAAAAATAAACGCAAAATGTAACGGGTAAAAATACAAAGATAAATTCATAAGAATTGAATAACAATTTTAAACCTATTTAACCAGTTTTCTTAAACTTCAGAAACAGTCCCATAAACATTATACATTTCCGGATAAGTCCGGCCGATGTTATAGATTATGCATTTTGCTTTAAAATTTGGTTAAATCATTTGGAAATAAAGAATTTTACTTAATATTTAAAATTTTATTTGTTAATTTTTCAGTCTGAATCCCGTTTTAAATATCCACGCTATAATGGCAAGGCAGAGGAACATAAAAACGGAAATCATCACGACACTGGTAGTGATACTGACATCTGAATTTTCATAAAAGCTCCAGCGAAATCCGCTGACCAGATAAACGACCGGGTTAAGCAGTGAAATTTTCTGCCAGATTCCGGGCAGCATATTGATCGAATAAAAACTGCCCCCCAGGAAGGTCAGCGGGTTTATAATCAGTAAGGGGATAAGCTGCAATTTTTCAAAACCGTCGGCCCAGATCCCGATAATGAACCCAAGCAGGCTAAAAGTAACGCAGGTCATAATGAGGAAAAACATCATCCAGAATGGATGCTGAATGTGAAAGGTGACAAAAAAATTGGCAGTAATCAGTACGATAAGCCCGATCATAAACGATTTGGTCGCCGCCGCCCCGACATAGCCGATGCAGATTTCTGCGAATGAAAGTGGCGCCGATAAAATTTCATAAATCGTGCCGGTAAAACGCGGAAAATATATGCCGAACGACGCATTCGAAATACTTTGCCCCAGAATGGTCAGCATAATCAGCCCCGGAATGATAAAGGCGCCATACTGAACCCCGTCAACATCACTGATGCGCGAGCCAATTGCCGTCCCGAACACAACAAAATAAAGCACCGTCGACAAAACGGGAGAGGCAATACTTTGCCCCACGGTTCTGAATGTCCGTTCCATTTCATGACAGTAAATGGCCCAAATACCCCAGTAGTTCATTTTTCACCTATCAATTGTACAAATATTTCCTCGAGCGTGCTTTGCCGCGTGTTAAAATCCTTGCATTTAACCGAATGTGCTTTTAGCTGGTCCAGCAAGGTAACAACCCCGTTATCCTGTTTGGCCGGATCATAGGTAAAAATGATCTGGTGACCATCCTGTTTTAGATGAAGATCAAATCCGCAAAGCGCCTCCGGAATTTCGCTGATCGGGCTATAAAGCTCCAGCACCAGTTCTTTTTTCCCCAGCTTCTTCATCAGTTTCTTTTTATCTTCGATGACGATCATTTTGCCATTATTGATCACCCCGATCCGGTCGGCCATTTCCTCGGCTTCCTCAAGATAATGGGTGGTCAGAATTATCGTCACCCCGGTCTCACGCAGTTTACGAACCAGCTGCCACATGGATTTTCGAAGCTCAACATCAACCCCTGCCGTCGGTTCATCCAGAAAAAGGATTTCCGGCTCATGGGAAAGCGCCTTTGCAATCATCACCCGGCGCTTCATTCCTCCTGATAACATTCTTATCTGATTGTCTTTCTTATCCCAAAGTGACAGACTTTTAAGAAGGCTTTCAATATAGTCATCATTTGAAGACTTTCCAAACAGATGGCGGCTAAAACTAACCGTATGCCATACCGTTTCAAAGGCATCGGTAGTCAGTTCCTGCGGCACCAGGCCGATACAGGACCGTGCCTTGCGATAGTCTTTCTGATTATCATAGCCAAAGACATTTATTTTGCCGGACGTCGCATTGACAATACCGCAAATGGTGCTGATCAGTGTGGTTTTCCCCGCACCGTTGGGGCCTAGCAGCGCCACAATCTCGCCGCGTTCAACCTCAAGACTGACATCATCAAGGGCCTTAAAACCGTTATCGTATATTTTTTCAAGCTTCTGGACGGAAATCGCGCTGGTCATTGTGTCTTCTCATATATTTTATAAGTTTAAGAACCTACTATCGTTAACGATGATCCGTCAAGCAAGTAGGGGCCGTTTTTCCCAGAAATAAAATGAATATGCAATTCTTGAAATAATTTTATTTGTACCCATATATGGAATAGCCGTTAAGAATACACCTTTTTATTTTAAGCTTACCTTAATAATCGTATCCCAGTTTAAAAGCTCATCCCTCTCTATTTTAAACATAATCCCGTCATCAACCACTTCGTAAGGCACATTGGCACCCTTCCCAAGCAATGTTGCTTCGCTGATATTAATATCGGTAAGGGGCAGGAAAATTTCCCCGTCTTTCCAGTCCATAATATGGATATAAAAGCTTTTTCCTTTCTGCGTCGTGACACCCCAGGGGCGCGGCCCAACGGGGCCGCCGCGCGTGTCATATATGCTTTCGCCGTAAATTTTAAGCCACTCCCCCATTTCGTGGAAAGTTTTGATATTTTCCGCCTGTATCTGCCCGTCGGGCATCGGCCCTGTGTTCATCAGGTAATTTGAATTCCGCCCCGCCGCCCCGACAAGCGACCGGATTAATTCTTCTGCGGTTTTAAAGCGGTCATCAACCAGATTAAACCCCCATGACCCGTTCATGGTCTGCGCCATTTCAAGCGGCATTTCATTGCTGACAAAGGTTGTGTTAAAACCGGCATCATTCTCCCCGGGCAGGTCCTGTTCAAACGGCTGCACATCCTCCCCCGGATAGGGCGCAACATGATGATTATTGATAATCAAAGCCTGCGGCTGCAAATCATGGATCATTTTATAGGTTTCACTTAACCGCCAGCGGTCCTTCATCGGGCCCTTTTCCTGGTCCCACCATCCGTCAAACCATATGCCGCCAATGTCGCCGTATTGGGTCAAAAGTTCCCTTAGCTGCGCATTCTGATAATCAATATACCTGTCCCAGTCGCCGCTTTCCTGCCGTCCGGTATAGACATTCCCGGTCCGCCCGCGCGGATAATAATCCGGGTGATGCCAGTCAAGCTGCGAATAATAGAAAAAAAGCTTAATGCCCGCCCGATCACAGGCCGCTTTCAGCTCCTTTAAAATATCGCGCTTAAACGGTGTGCGTTTGACAATATTATAATCACTCACCTTGCTTTCAAACATGGCAAAGCCGTCATGATGCTTTGATGTGATGGTGATATATTTTGCGCCCGACGCCTTGATATTCTGCATCCATTCATCTGCATCGAATTTTACGGGGTTAAAAAAAGTGGCGAGCCGCTCATATTTATCAATGGGGATCTGCTTTTCTTCCATAACCCATTCGGCGACATCCTTTTCACCCGCCCCCGCCATAAGGCTATATACCCCCCAGTGAATAAAAATACCGAATTTTGCGTCCTGAAACCATTGCCGCGCCGCTATATTCTCTGCCGAAGGCTTATAAACCTCTCCCCGCTCCTGCGCGGTCACGCTTGAATGGAATACTGTGACGCACGCAAAAAATGCCAATAAAACTGCCGATATTTTTTTCATAACAATCTCTTAAAGTTTAACTACTAGTCATCTATTATACCAGCATTGAAATTTTCAATCCAATTAGTTGCCATACTTGTTGCCTTCTCTATTGTTTCTTTATCAAGTGAAGCATCCATAGTTTTCAAGTTTTTATATGCGTTTTGTTGGCCATTTAAAGATGCAATATAGAACCACATATAGGACGCGACTAAATTTACTTTTCCATCTAATCCGTTACCATAGATCATTCCAAGGTAATTTTGTGCAACTGGATTATTCATCTTAGCAGCTTTCTCAAACCACCTAAATGCCGCCGAATAATTTCGTTCTACAACAATTCCATCAAAATATAAAATACCTAGTCTCAGTTGTGCATCTGGCAATCCAAGTTCAGCCGATCTAGTATAGTATTCAATCGCTTTTTTTCTATCCAACTTTAATCCAGATCCAAAAAAGTAAAAATCTGCCAAATAAAAAATTGCATTCGCATTATTTTGTTCTGCGGCTTGCTGATAAAGCTTAATAGCTTTCTTCATACTTTTTTTGACATATTCTCCATTTTCATACATCACGGCGAGTTCAAATTGTGCTGGGGCATACTCTTGTTCAGCGGACTTGGAATACCACTCGTATGCTTTTTTATAGTCAATTTTTCCTTGCTCAGCATGAATTTTTACGAATCCTAATCTGTATTGTGCTTCCGGATTACCTTGTTCAGCAGCTTTCATATACCATTCAGTCGCCGTATCAGTGTTTTTCGTAACTACTTGTCCAAAATAATAAAATTCACCTAGTCGAAATTGAGAATTTGCCTCATCAAGGTTAGCACCACCTTCATATAATTTTAGTGCATTTTCCAGGTTTCTTTGAATTCCTAATCCGAATTCGCTCATATATCCAAGTCTATAATACGCACTTACTACCCCCATATTGAGCGCTTTTGAGTATCTCTCACTAGCTATCTCATAGCTTTGAAATACTGCAACCCCATAATAATATAACTCTCCAATTTCAAAAGTTGCTTCAGGAGAGCCTAGCTTCTCTGCCTTTTGAAATAACTCTAACGCTTTGTGTTCATCCTTCTCATAACCTAGACCATTCTTATATAACAATCCAAGTCCATATATTGCCTTTGCATTGTCATTTTTAGCCCCTGCCTCATACCATTTTTTTGCTTCTTTGATGGATCTTTTAACACCTAATCCATAATGATAAATTGATCCTAAATAATAAGAGGCATCCCAATTTCTTTCTTTTACACTTTTAAGAAATTCTTTACGTGCAACTTTATAGTCCTTATTAATAAAAGCTTTAAACCCGCTATCAAAATCTGCAAATGCAGTATTTATAAAAAATAGCGAGTAAAATGATATTATAAAAATTTGAAGTATGCGTAGTCTCATTGAAATCCCCAATAATACTTTTTGTAATAGTTCAATTTAGCATTGAATAAAATTATTTTCAAACATGCTTCATTTTTGGTTTTAAATGACTTTGAGTAAAATTCATTGAGGCAACAATTGCGACATCACATGCAAAGATCATTCTCAAAGCAAAAACTTTTACACTTCTTTTGGAATTATATTTATGAGGATCTTATGGGAACGAAGAAAGCCTGAAAATAATTGTAGTTACTGATTTTGCGGGGATTGGATATCTGTTGGTCACTTCGTTCCTTCCATTACTGCGCTTTGTTCCGGCTACGTCTGCGAATGCCACACTCCCCGTTAAAATAAAGTTTGAATCATCACTACATCATTTTTGGGCTAAGATTTATTTAGACGAAACCTCAAAAAATTTTGATCATTTATCGTCAATTGACCGTCTTCCAAAAATCCAAAACGCTTTACGGCATTTATATTGGGCCGGTTTGGCGGCAGCAAAATGATAATTGACTTAAACCCCATATCATTAAAGGCCTGGTCTTTAATTTTATTGAATATTTTTCGTCCCCATCCCCAGTATTTTGGATGAAGCACCAATCCAAAATCAGCCTCACCCTGCTCTGGCTGGACACCCCCCCATCCGGCAAATTTCCCGTGAATAAGGATCGCCCAGGGTCCATAACCATGATCATCCCAAAGCTGCTTTTTGGCTTTCAAAAAATCAAGGCAGCTTTCAGCGGTGAATTCGCCAACAAGAAGCGGTAAATATTGACCAACTTCCCTGTTGTTCATGAGATCAATAATTTCGTCTTCATAAATCCCGGAAAGCGGAACGAAGTCAATTTTATCCATTAAATATTCTTTTTAAATGAGACGCTCTAATCAAATTTTTGTCCAGAATTGGCCTGTTACTCACCCATTGCATCATCAATGAGTTTTTTTCCGATCTCTTTTGCGGTTATTGCTGCCTCCGGTTTTTGAGACACCTGCGCAGTGACAATGGCCCCCTCCAGAAGCAGGCAAAGCTCATTCGCCAGCTTTTCCGGTTCTTTAACATTTGCCTCTTTCGCCAGTTCAGCAACATAATTCCACATGAGTTGTTTGAACTGTCTGCTGATTTCCCGGATGGGGGAATCCTTCTCCGAATATTCGCCAATTGCATTGATAAACATACAGCCAAAAAACTTGTTATCGTTAAACCATGTATGCGCAACATCAAATATTGCCAGCAATTTTTCCTTTGGTGTTTTTCCGGCTGCCTCAACGGCTTTCATAAAATTATTGCGAAACACACCGTCATATTGGCGTAACGCCGCATATATCAGCTCTTCCTTTGATCGGAAATGCTGATACATGGTTTTCTTTGAAACCCCAGCTCTATCAAGCAGCAAATCTATTCCTGTTGCATGATAGCCATGCTCACAAAACAGGGTAATAGCGGTTTCAATTAAATGGTCTCGCCTGCTGGGTCTGGCCATATTAACCTCTTATAATAAACTAACTTGTTTACATAAATATATCATAATTTTTGGTCATTGCAAGTCCAAATTTTTCAATAACTTATTATAAAATAATAAAAATAATTTCATTTTATTTCAAATTCCCTATTGACGTTTAATGAGAATCGCCATAAATAGCTTTATAAGTAAACCGATCTGTTTACTTATAAGCTGTCTTAAACCAAATAAAGGAAAATTAAAATGACAAGATTAAACCCGATTAACATTGACCAGGCACAAGGAAAATCCAAAGAGCTTCTGACCGCTGTGAAAAAAGCAATGGGGGCCACTCCAAATATCTTCACGGCAATGACAAATGCCCCGGCCGTGCTGGAAGGTTACTTAAATTTCAATGGTGCCTTGAGCGGCGGAACACTCACACCACAATTAAGAGAACAAATTGCACTGGTGACCGCTGGCGCCAATGGTTGTGGTTATTGTGCTTCTGCACATACATATCTTGGCGATAAAGCCGGCATTAAAAAAGAAGAGCTGACCTCAAATCTTTCCGGCCATTCTTCAGACGCCAAAACACAGTCAGCACTAAGCTTTGCAAGAAAACTTATTGATGCCCGCGGCGCCGTCAGTGAGACAGACATTCAATCAGTCCGTAATGCGGGATTTGACGATGCTCATATTATTGAAATCTTGGCGCATGTCGCCTTGAATACATTTACTAACTATTTTAATGAAGCTTTCAAAACCGAAATTGATTTCCCGAAAGTCGAGATTAATAACGCACAAAAAGCCGCATAAGCGAATTTGTTCAGAAAGCTTAAACTTTCTTAGCATTTGCGGTTTCAGGCTTTGGTCCTTATTGCTCCCCCATAGGACCAAAGCATGTACTCAAGACTAAACCACAAAAACCACCCCGGGTTTGGTGTGGTTTTGATGTTTTGGTTGCGGGGGTTGGATTTACCGTATCGGTCGCTACGCGCTCCTCACGTTGCCTTTGGCCGAACCTTGCAAATTATGCTTTATGCATAATATTGCGGCTTAAAATCAAACGACCGCACAATCAATAAAAAACCCCGGCACGAGGCCAGGGTTATTTATTGGTTGCGGGGGTTGGATTTGAACCAACGACCTTCAGGTTATGAGCCTGACGAGCTACCGGGCTGCTCCACCCCGCGTTAATTTAATTTCAAGCATCCGGGACCAGCCCGGTTTATTTATTTGCCGCCTTAACAGGTTAAGGCTGGGGCTGCTCCACCCCGCGTTAATTCATTGATTTTCCGGATAATAACATATTGATTTTTATTATCCACAAACAAAAAAACCGCCATTTTGGTGGCGGCGTTTTGATTTTTGAGATTGTGAAGGGTTCTTTATCCTTAATAGATCTGGCAGCGACCTACTCTTCCGCGTCTTAGGACGAAGTACCATCGGCACAAGGACCTTTCACTTCCGGGTTCGGGATGGGACCGGGTGGGACAATCCTGTTATAACCACCAGATCAACTAAAGATAAAGAATGTCTAATAAGTTTTGTTCCCGGAGTTACATCAGTAACTCCATGGTTCCGCAGGAGACGGAGCGCAGCGAGGGCAAACGCGCTCAGGGCTGCTCCATTAAAGAACAAACATCTATGTGTTAATGAGCATCTGCTCAGGATTAGATATTTCAGTTACACAACCGAGGACCGCATGGTCCGAGGCTAGGGCCGACTGGCCCTCGCGCACTTTTGCGCGGTAGCCTAAGCGCAAGCCCAATAAATGGCTTACTTTGGCGATTGAGGCCAAACTAAAAAACAGCCTCACTAAAAAATATCTGAATATTTTCTTCTTATATTCTAATCTCTGTTCATGATGAGATATCAAGTCGATTGAGTAATTAGTACTGGTCAGCTTCATACATTACTGCACTTCCACATCCAGCCTATCAACGTGGTGGTCTTCCACGGCTCTTAAGGGAGAACTTATCTTGAGGGGGGTTTCCCGCTTAGATGCTTTCAGCGGTTATCCTGTCCACACATAGCTACCCTGCAATGCTGCTGGCGCAACAACAGGTCCACCAGAGGTGTGTCCATCCCGGTCCTCTCGTACTAGGGACAGATCCTCTCAATTCTCCTGCGCCCACGGCAGATAGGGACCGAACTGTCTCACGACGTTCTAAACCCAGCTCACGTACCTCTTTAAATGGCGAACAGCCATACCCTTGGGACCTGCTCCAGCCCCAGGATGAGATGAGCCGACATCGAGGTGCCAAACAACGCCGTCGATATGGACTCTTGGGCGTTATCAGCCTGTTATCCCCGGCGTACCTTTTATCCGTTGAGCGATGGCCCTTCCACGCGGGACCACCGGATCACTATGACCGACTTTCGTCTCTGCTCGACTTGTCAGTCTCGCAGTCAGGCAGGCTTATGCCATTGCACTCTCACAGTTGATTTCCGACCAACCTGAGCCTACCATCGCGCGCCTCCGTTACTCTTTGGGAGGCGACCGCCCCAGTCAAACTACCCACCATAGAGGGTCCCAGACCCGGGTTCACGGGTCGTGGTTAGATAATAGACAGGTTAAGGGTGGTATTTCACATTGTGGCTCCACAGCTACTGGCGCAACTGCTTCAAAGCCTCCCACCTATTCTACACATAACATATCCATTATCACTCTAAAGCTATAGTAAAGGTGCACGGGGTCTTTCCGTCTAACCGCGGGTACCCCGCATCTTCACGGGGAATTCAATTTCACTGAGTCGATGTTGGAGACAGTGGGGAAGTCGTTACGCCATTCGTGCAGGTCGGAACTTACCCGACAAGGAATTTCGCTACCTTAGGACCGTTATAGTTACGGCCGCCGTTTACTGGGGCTTCAATTCAGTGCTTGCACACCTCCTTTTAACCTTCCAGCACCGGGCAGGCGTCAGACCCTATACGTCGTCTTGAGACTTCGCAGAGCCCTGTGTTTTTAGTAAACAGTCGCCACCCCCTGGTCTGTGCCCCCTCACAAAAGTTGCCTTCTGTGAGGGCCTCCTTCTCCCGAAGTTACGGAGGCAATTTGCCGAGTTCCTTCAACATCGTTCTCTCAAGCGCCTTGGTATGCTCTACCTATCCACCTGTGTCGGTTTGGGGTACGGTCTATAATGATGAGGCTATTTCCTGGGACGGTTTCACAGCCCTTCCAATCCAGTAAGGAAGAACCATTTACACCATCCGTCACTTCTCATCAGGCCCAGTAATATTAAACTGAGTTCCCATCGACTACGCCTTTCGGCCTTGCCTTAGGGACCGGCTAACCCTGCGCAGATTAACTTTACGCAGGAACCCTTGGATTTTCGGCGAGAGTGTCTCTCACACTCTTTATCGTTACTCATGCCAACATTCGCGCTTCTGATACCTCCAGGACCCCTCGCGGGTACC
>JACKKT010000002.1:255000-266175 GCA_024236295.1 Kordiimonadaceae bacterium
GAAGACGGACAAAGTTCAAAACGGGCTTTAATGAAAACACCCATTGAAGGGGCCAGGCTTTCCTCTTATTACGGTAACCGGAAGCATCCTGTGCTCGGTTATAACCGAATGCATAAAGGTATTGATTTTTCCGCCCCGACAGGCACACCGATTATGGCCGCCGGAGACGGCGTGGTTGAGCGGGCCAGCTGGTTTGGCAGTTTTGGCAATTATGTACGAATCCGCCATAACAGTACCTATAAAACCATTTATGCCCATATGAGCAAATATGGTCGCGGCATCAAAAAAGGGGTACGGGTAAAACAGGGCCAGATCATCGGCTATGTTGGCGCCACCGGTCGTGTAACTGGCCGCCACCTTCACTATGAAGTTTACATGAACGGAACGCAGGTTAATCCGCTCACCTTAAAAATCCCATCGGGAATTAAACTGAAAGAGACAGAGCTTGAAGATTTCAAGTTGGCCATGAAAGATACCGATTTGATGATTGCCCAGACAAAATCACATATACTGCTTACACACAACACCCCCAATACAAATACGGCAATTGCCAGTAGTCCATAATGATAGTCGAAGCGATACAGCATTTTTTTACTCCTGCGCCTGAATATATTAAAAAAATGGGTTATCTGCAGGAAACAATTGCCATTGAAAAGCGGGCTAAGCGCTGTTATCAACAATGGCAATCCCATCTGGATAAATGCAAATCACTCATCCTTAAGGCTACGCAACAACTTAGACCACGTTCGGAAATTCTAATTCTCGGCTCCGGTGGTTTACATGATGTTCCAATGGACCAACTTCTGAAAAATGATTTTTTCGTTTCCTGTGTTGATATCGTGCATTTGCCCAGAATAAAAAAAATATATCCTAAGGTAAATTTCGTTGAAAGGGATATTACCGGGTTAGTTAAACCTCTCTACTTATCCATTAAAAATGGAGGTCACGTTCTAGCTGACCCTGAGTGGGAGTTTATAAAAAAACCCGATCTGATTGTTTCGCTTAACCTATTGTCTCAGCTTTCCATGAAAATGGTTGCATATGCTGAAAAAAATGGCAAAGATTTAGGACTATTATTTCATAAGAATGTCTTAAAAGACCATATTAATTGGCTTTTGAAGCAGAACACAAAAATACTTCTAATTTCTGATATAGAAAGAGAGTATTTTCATAACGGCACGTTAATAGAAACTGTAGGCTCACTCCCTAAACTGTCCCTTAAAAACCCCGATGAAACCTGGTATTGGGATATTGCTCCTAAAGGGGAAGCCGATAAAGAAATCAGCATTCGTCATAAAGTTGGAAGCTGGAAATTATAAGCCTTGTTTTTTAATGGAAATAATAATGTTGACGCGGGAAATTTGCTCCCGCGCCAACCAAGTCTTTTATATGGTCATTTCAATACCGGCAGCCCCTGCTGTAATATGAACAGTATCGCCGTCTTTCACTTCACCGCTTAGGATCAGATTTGCCAGACCGTCCTGTACATTATGCTGGATAACACGCTTAAGCGGTCTTGCCCCGTAAACCGGATCATAGCCAGCATGGGCAAGCCAGTCTTTAGCGCTTTGATCAAGATCGAGAATGATTTTACGATCAACAAGCCGTTTCTCAAGATGGGCGAGCTGAATATCAACAATTGCATGCATATGTTTTTCAGCAAGTCGGTGAAACAGGGTAATTTCATCAAGACGATTGATAAATTCCGGCCTAAAATGTGCCCGGACCACGTCCATTACATTTTCACGGACCAGATCAACATCATCATCCGAGCCAAGTCCCGCCAGAATATCACTGCCTAGGTTACTGGTCAGAATGATCAGAACATTACTGAAGTCAACGGTTCTGCCCTGACCATCAGTCAGACGGCCATCATCAAGTACCTGAAGCAGAATGTTGAAAACATCGCCATGGGCTTTTTCAACTTCGTCAAAAAGCACCACCTGATAGGGTCTTCTTCTTACTGCTTCAGTCAGCACGCCGCCTTCTTCATATCCGACATAGCCGGGAGGGGCACCAATCAGGCGCGCAACCGCATGTTTTTCCATAAATTCGGACATATCAATTCTGACCATGGCATTTTCATCATCAAAAAGATATTCGGCAAGAGCCTTGGTAAGCTCCGTTTTTCCAACACCGGTAGGCCCGAGGAATAAAAATGACCCGATAGGGCGACCCTGTTCCTGAAGGCCGGCACGGGCACGACGTACCGCCGCGGAAACCGCTTTTACCGCTTCATCCTGACCAATAACGCGACGACCGATATTTTCTTCCATCTGCATCAGCTTATCACGTTCACCTTCCAGCATTTTGCTGACAGGTATCCCTGTCCAACGGCTGATGACAGCAGCAATATCATTTTCAGAGACTTCTTCTTTTAGAAGCTGATTTTCACTATCATCAATTTCAATCGCTGCTTTCAATTTTGCTTCCAACTCGGGAATTTCGCCGTAAGCGAGCTCCCCTGCACGCGCAAGATTGCCGGCGCGCTGTGCCTGTTCAAGCTCGATACGTGCGGCATCTAGGCGTTCTTTTATTTTCTGATCCCCTTCTATACGGTCCTTTTCAGCCTGCCACTGTGCTGTCAGGCTTGCCGAATTTTCTTCAAGTTCACTCAGCTCTTTCTCAAGATTTTTAAGGCGGTCTTTGGACGCTGTGTCCTTTTCTTTTTTCAATGCTTCCCGTTCGATTTTAAGCTGGATAATCCGGCGGTCTAGTTCATCAAGTTCCGAGGGTTTGCTGTCCACTTCCATTTTAATTTTGGAAGCTGCTTCATCCATCAAATCAATCGCTTTATCCGGCAGAAACCGATCATTGATATAGCGGTTAGACAGTGTTGCTGCTGCAACAAGAGCACTATCCTTAATTCTGATACCATGGTGGAGTTCATATTTTTCCTTTAGTCCCCGCAATATGGAAATTGTATCGGCGACTGTCGGCTCACCGATAAATACCGGTTGGAACCGGCGCTCAAGTGCTGCATCCTTTTCAACATATTTACGGTATTCATTAAGCGTCGTCGCACCAATACAGTGAAGCTCGCCCCGTGCCAATGCCGGCTTTAAAAGGTTTGAAGCATCCATTGACCCTTCAGAAGCGCCCGCACCAACAATTGTATGCAGCTCATCAATGAATAGGATAATTTCCCCTTCAGCAGCAGAAACTTCCTGAAGAACGGCTTTTAAGCGCTCTTCAAATTCCCCGCGATATTTGGCGCCAGCAACCAGTGCCCCCATATCAAGCGACATAATGCGTTTCTGACTGATGCTATCCGGTACATCACCATTGGTTATGCGAAGGGCCAGGCCTTCAGCAATAGCGGTTTTACCAACACCAGGTTCACCGATCAGAACCGGGTTATTTTTGGTTCGCCTTGAGAGAACCTGTATTGTCCGGCGAATTTCTTCATCCCGGCCTATCACCGGGTCAAGTTTACCGGCCCTGGCGGCCTCGGTAAGGTCCCGTGAATATTTTTTTAAGGCTTCATAGCTGTCTTCTGCACTGGCAGAATTTGCAGCGCGACCTTTTCTTATTTCATTTATAGCATTATTAAGATTTTGGGCGGTAAGGCCTGATTTTTTTAGAATATCCGCTGATTTGCTGCCTGAAAGAAGGGTGAGGGCCAGAAGAAGCCTTTCTACCGTAACATATTCATCACCTGCTTTTTTTGAAAGTTCTGTAGCACTGTCAAATAGTTTTGCTGTTTGCGTATCCATATAAAGCTGATTTGCACCTTCCCCGCTTATTTTGGGAAAGCCATCAACTTCCTTGCTTACATTTATGAGAGCCGCCCCCGCATCAGCGCCTGCCGCCTTCATTAAATTTGAACAAAGCCCTTCTTTATCCTCGAGCAAAATTTTCAATATATGCTCAGGCGTAAATCTTTGGTGTCCTTCCCGAATAGCCAGGCTTTGAGCAGACTGAATAAAGCCTTTAGTTCTATTGGTAAATTTCTCAAAATCCATGTTTAAAACTCCAGAAATCTTAACGATATTTTCTAAATATAAACAACATATAATGTTGCATTTACGCAACACAAGGGGAAGATGAGAATTATATAAATTTACGAGCCTTCTGTATATTGGTTCGCCACAGGATTATTCGGCAACCTCTTCTTTTACTTTTCTTGGCTTTCTAACTTTTTTTGTCTTTTCGGCAAGGCCGCTAGACTCAAGGGGAAGTTCGGGAGCAACATCCGGATCAACTTTTTTTATTTTTCGCCTTGGTTTTTTCATTTTTTTCTCACAAGGCAGTTCATCATCGGAGTTGGCAATTGTGAATTCTGAATTTTCATTGCTGCCATCAGCCAAAAATGACGCTATGTTGGACTGATTTTCTGCCGCTTCTTCCTGCTGACGGACTTTTTCCGCCTCACGTTCTACTTCCATTGCCGCCTCGGCAGCCGCAATTTCAGAATAAAGCATGTAATAATGATGGGCATATTGTCCATAAGCTTCAGAATCTGTCCGGTCTTTGGTTTTATTTTCGTGTGCTAATTCTTTATATTTGTCATAAAGCTGCTTCACATTTCCGCGTATTTTGCCGGCAGGGCCATGGCTGTCAACCTGCCTCGTTGTGGTAAGCGGTTGTTGTGACTGTTTTTTGGAAGATCCACCGCGACCATTTTGATTTCTACCACGATTTTTCTGTTTATTGCTATGTCTTCCCGAACGGTTATTTTGTCGGGGCTTTTGATTTGAGGTCATTAAATATCTTATTACATTATTAGGCTATCTACTAACAGATGACCCGGGGGATCGATCTGCCTCAAGCACGGTTATATTTAAGAATTTTGGAATTATAACTGAATTTTATCATTCAGCATCCACGCCTATTTTTCTGCGTAAGCTGACTTTACCCTGCTAATTCTTAAATGCCAAGGGACTTTTTAAAAATTTTATCATCAATTCTCAAAATTCGATCATCAGGCACCTGTCTCTATCTGCCAGGTCTTTATATTTTGTTATTTGATTAAAGCCCGCAGAAGTGAATATTTCCTTAACAGCGAACGATTGCCTATACCCAATTTCCACGACAATAACTCCGTCACGTGATAAATAATCTGCTAATTGTTTCGCTAGTTTTTTATAGTCATCAAGCCCGTCCTTACCCGAAAACAAGGCCTCTTCAGGTTCATAAATAACCACTTCAGGGGGAAGCGTTTCTTTCTCATCAAAGCCAATATAGGGCGGGTTTGAAATGATAACATCAAATTTTTCCGATTTTTCAATATTATCAGTCCAGTTGCTAATGATAAATTCTGATCTGGAAACTAGATTTAAATTGATAGCATTTTCCCTTGCCACTGTGAGCGCTTTTTCAGAAATATCGATTCCGATCCCGGTTGCATTAGGTAATTCGCCCAGGAGAGTAAGCAGTAGACACCCTGTTCCGGTGCCCAGATCAAGAAGGCGGTATTTTTTATTTTTGTCAGCGAGTTTATTTAAAACCGTTTCAATAAGTATCTCACTATCCGGGCGTGGCGTGAGTGTGTCTCTGGTTACTTTAAAGGTTCTGCTCCAGAATTCTTTTTCACCAAAAATCTGAGATATCGGCATCCTTGCGATGCGGTACTCAACAATTTTCATTAACTCTGAATATTCACTGTTTTCAATAATGCGGTTATTTTCAAGCGCATAGTCAAGAGCATTAATATTTAGGACATGTGTGATCAGCAGTCCCGCTTCAAATACCGGGTCTTCTATTGAATGGTCGGCAAGTTTTAAGACAATTTCATTTTTTAACGCTTTAAGGGTTTTCACCTAATTTTCCATTGCTGCAAGCTGAGCAGCCTGATCCTCTGTAATCAAGGCAGTGATTACGTCATCAAGCCCCTCACCGGCTAGTATCTGATCCAGCTTATAAAGTGTAAGGTTTATCCGGTGGTCTGTCATACGTCCCTGCGGAAAATTATAAGTACGAATGCGCGCAGAACGATCGCCTGATCCGATCTGGTCTTTACGGTCCGCCGACCGTTCTGCATCCCTCGCTTCCTTTTCAGCGGCATAAACACGGGACATCAAGACCTTCATGGCTTTTTGTCTGTTTTTATGCTGGGATTTCTCATCCTGCTGCTGAACAGTAATGCCTGTTGGAATATGAACAATGCGAACGGCACTGTCCGTTGTATTCACCGATTGTCCGCCAGGCCCGCTGGCACGGAATATATCAATACGAAGATCTTTATCTTCAATCTTAATATCAATTTCCTCCACTTCCGGCATAACAGCAACGGTTGCCGCCGATGTATGGATGCGGCCCTGGGTTTCTGTTTCCGGAACTCTTTGAACCCGGTGACCGCCGGCTTCATATTTTAATTTAGAAAATACGCCAGGGCCACTGACGGTCGCAATTGCTTCTTTAAAACCACCTGCGTCGCTGGCCGACGTGCTCATAATTTCAAAGCGCCAGCCCTGAAGAGCTGCATATTTTTGGTACATTCTAAATAGATCTCCGGCAAATAAGGCCGCTTCGTCACCCCCTGTACCCGCACGAATTTCCAGGATCGCATTTTTATCGTCATCAACATCCTTGGGAAGAAGCATCAGCTGTACCTGATGTTCCAGCTCAGGAAGTTTGTCTTTTAATTCCTGCAATTCCATTTCAGCCAAATCACGCATTTCCTTATCCGTCTCTTGAGAAGAAATCATCTCCTTTAGATCCTGCATTTCAGATATGGCACTTAAATAGTCTTTTGTTTTTTTAACAACCGGTGTCAGATCGCTATATTCCTTTGAAATTCTTACAAACTCATCAGAGCTAAGCGATTCTCCTCCTGACATGAGGTGTTCCAGCTCCTCATGGCGGGTAATAAACTGGTCAAGTCTTTCGCGAGGAATCATTTTTGAGCTTCCCTGATATATTGGCTAAGGTTTGAGAGGGACACTTCTTCCTGGGTTCCCAAATCAAGATTTTTAACCATTCCAACGGAGCGGGCTATTTCATCATCACCAATTAAGATGGCAAAAGCTGCATTTTGTTTATTGGCTCGCTTCATTCGCTTGGCCACATTTCCCCGATAAGCCATATCAACAACGATACCGTCCAGACGCAAATCATGGGCAATTTTCATAGCTACTACTTGCGTAGAATTGCCAACCGGCGCCACTACAACCGGGCGATCCGAATTAAGGAGAATCTCTTCTGAAATTAGCTCGGCAATTCTTTCCATACCGGCGGCCCAGCCAATACCGGCCGTTGGCGGCCCGCCCATCATTTCCATCAGACCGTCATAACGCCCCCCAGCCATAACTGTGCCCTGGGCACCAAGCTGATCCGTGGTAAATTCAAAGGCTGTATGACAATAATAATCAAGCCCACGTACCAACCGATCATTAATAACATAATTGATAGACAGTGCCTCCAGACCGCTTTTTACTTCATCAAAAAAATTTTTGGTGGCCTCATTATAAAATTCAAAAATCCTCGGGGCATTTTCGATGAGTGCACGGTCCCCTTCATCCTTACTGTCGAGAATACGTAATGGATTCTTATCCAGACGTTGAAGACTATCTTCGCTTAATGCAGACTTAAAACCTGTAAAATATTTTACGAGAGCATCACGGTAATCAGCACGACTTCCAGGATCTCCCAAACTGTTAAGTTCGAGTTTAATATGCTTGCCTATACCCAGCTCATCCAGAAGATCAGATCCAAGCGCAATTACTTCAATATCCGCCTGAGGCTCCGGCACGCCAAGTATCTCAACATCCATCTGATGGAATTGGCGCATACGTCCCTTTTGTGGTCGCTCATAACGAAACATCGGACCAAAACTGTAAAATTTGCACGGGGCCGATTGTTGTAGACCATTTGACATAAAGGCGCGCGCAATCCCTGCCGTATATTCAGGACGCAATGTCACCTGCTCCCCACCGCGGTCTTCAAATGTATACATCTCTTTGGTTACGACGTCTGAAGTGTCCCCCAAAGTTCTTTTAAAGGTTTCTGTGAACTCAAAAATCGGCGTGTCTATTTCCTGATGGCTGTAGCGTTCGGCCACGGATTTGAATTTTTCATAAATTGTGCGAAATCGTATGGCTTTATCGCCTAAAACATCGTGAGTTCCGCGTACCGGTTGAAGCCGCGCCACTTTTTTTCTCCCAAAAAACGCTAAAGTTTATGTTGGCTATTTTCTTTTTCCAGTTCGGCTGCTTTTGCCTCTACCAGCTCAACAATATGATCAATTAAACCATCATCGTCAATCTTATGATCTGTGACCCCGTTTAAATAAACCATGTGATTTCCATTTCCGCCGCCCGTAAGGCCGATATCAGTTTCCCTTGCCTCACCCGGGCCGTTGACCACGCATCCTATAATGCTAAGTGAAAGCGGTGTAGAAATATGACTAAGCCTTTTTTCTAGCTCTTCAACGGTTTTGATAACCGGATATGCCTGGCGGGCGCAGGATGGGCAGGAAATAATTCTTACCCCCCGATGACGAAGGTCTAGACTTTTAAGAATGTCAAAGCCAACTTTAATCTCTTCAACCGGATCGGCAGACAGAGATACACGAATAGTATCGCCAATTCCAGACCAAAGTAACATCCCCATGCCAATAGACGACTTTACGGTGCCAGCCCGCAAACCGCCCGCTTCTGTAATGCCAACATGAAGCGGATAATCACAAGCATCTGCAAGCCCCTGATAGGCGGCAACAGCCAAAAAGACATCTGATGCTTTAACGCTGATTTTAAATTCATGGAAATTATTATCTTCTAGGATTCGAGCATGTTCCAAAGCACTTTCAACCATGGCATCGGGGCAGGGTTCGCCGTATTTCTCTAAAAGATGCTTCTCAAGTGATCCGGCATTAACACCAATTCGCATCGAACATCCGTGATCCCGCGCGGCGGCAACCACTTCTCTTACTCGATCTGAATTTCCTATATTCCCTGGATTAATTCTTAAACAGGCAGCACCGGCTTCAGCGGCCTCTATACCCCTCCTGAAATGAAAATGAATATCAGCAATGATGGGCACCGATACATTTTTTATAATGTCTTTCAATGCCTTTGTTGATGCCTCATCCGGGCAGGAAACACGAACAATATCAGCGCCCGCATTTTCAAGATCCTGGATTTGTTCGATTGTGGCTTTAATGTCTGTCGTCAGAGTATTGGTCATTGACTGGACACTAATTGGTGCATCACCACCAACAGGAATATTACCAACCATAATCTGGCGACATTTACGGCGGATTATATCGCGATATGGGCGAATGCTCATTATAGAAACCCTGTTAAAATTTTATCTCATGCGTCTTTTGTAAGAATCGACGCAGAACAGCACCCCTTTAATAACAAGGAGTAACACATTTGAAAATCAGTTTGTTTAGAATTTTTAATGCAGCATTGAAAGCTCAAGCAATTTTTCCTGCTCCAGCGCAATATTCTCAATTATTTCACCTTCGTTGCCAAGAACTTTTTTTGCTTCGCCGTCAACATAAACTGAAAGACCCGCTGCATTATTGGTCATCAGACTTAGTCCCTGTTGTTGTGAAGCAATTAAGTCCTCGCCTCTTGGTAGAATTTTTTCAATAAGCACTGTTCCGTCTTTATCAGATAATCTGACCCAGACATCCTGATTTGCTTTTAGACGCACCTCATCAGCACTTGCCGGAGCACTTACAGGATTAGCCACATTAAAGGTCTCATTTTCTATTACCTTTTTATCTGAAACTTTAGCTGTATCAGATTGAATGTTAGCTGGTATTATAGCATTAGCCTTTTCAACTGTATTTTCGTTTGATCCGTTATTGCTGTCAATATTAACAAGAACGCCGACCAATAAAACAATACAAACTGCCGCTATGCTCGCAATTCCCTTAATGGGAAGTACTTTATGCTTTTCCGCTTCTGGAAAGGTCAAAACCACACATTCCTTGGAACCCGCATATTCTGCTTCATAGCGATTAACAACTTCTTTCGTGTCCAGACCAAGATATTTTGAATAATTCTTTAAAAAACCCGTTGCGTAACAGGCCGAAGGGAAGGAGTCAAAATTATCCTGCTCTAGAGCTTCCAGCAGGTATGGTTTAATGCATAAATCTTCGGCAATAATATTCAGGTCTCTAATCTTATGATTTTGCCGAGCATGTTTTAAAATTGTTCCAACGCTTTCCAGCGTATGATCAGATTTAATTTCTGTACAAATAGAGTTCACTTTTCTGTTCCCAGCTTTATTAAAGACGCCCACGTTCTTTTATTTCTACTTTTTTATTTAACTAAACTAAGTCCGGCGAGCCGTATCAGTTCGTTTCTGTCTTTCCTATTAAATGCCCCCTTTTCACTTAACAGTATGCTTAACGTAATTTTTCCACGCACCAATATATCTTCAATAAGATTATGATTTCGTTAAAAGAAAAACGTTTTTATAAATTAAACCAAAATACAAACTAATTCGCATTTTTCCCTACGTTATACAAAGTCAACCTTAAATTAATGCAATGAGTCAACAAAAATCTGCAACTAACGGTAATTATAGGGGAATTTGGTATCGAATCGTTAAATTTTTATATCATGGTCTCTGGCAAAGGCCTCAAGATCAGAACGAATGCTACTTGTTGAACGACTCAGCAATTCACTTGTATATTGTTCAATTTCAGCAAGATTAAGGCTGCGAATCATCATTTTAACAGGCCCAATTGCTGCTGGTGCGATAGATAGCCGCCGAAATCCAATTGCAATCAACGCAAGAGCACTGACTGATTTACCCCCGATTTCACCACAAAGCGTTAAAGGAATTTTGGCTTCATTACATTTCTTAACTATATACTTAAGCATATGCAGTGAAGGCGGGGATAAAGGATCATAACGGTTGCTGAGTTTCGGGTTATCCCTGTCACAGGCATAAAAGAATTGCATCAGATCATTGCTGCCAATCGAAATAAAATCGACAAGAGGAAGCAAACTGTCCAGCTGCCAGACCAGACTGGGCACTTCCAGCATGGTACCCACATTTATTTCTTTTGGCATTGGTCTTTTATTCAATCTGTGACGAGCCAGTTCCTTCTCAAGAATTGATTTTGCCAGCTTGAATTCATCGACGTTGGTTATCATAGGGAACATTACATTTAAGGTCGTTCCTGCGGCTGCTGTGATCAAAGCTCTCAGCTGGTATCTTAAAAGTGCAGGACGATCTAGGGCAATTCTGATAGCCCGCCAACCAAGTGCC
>JACKKT010000003.1 GCA_024236295.1 Kordiimonadaceae bacterium
CACGCTATCCATCAGACATAAAATATCTTTTCCACGGTCACGGAAATATTCGCAGATCGTCAATGTAAGGTAAGCAGCCTGCCTTCTCATTAATGCCGTTTCATCAGAAGTCGCAACAACAACTACGCTTCTTTTTAATCCCTCCTCACCAAGATCATCCTCTATAAATTCCTGTACTTCTCGTCCTCGCTCACCAATTAACCCAATAACAGTGATATCAGAAGCTGTATATCTGGCAAACATGGACAATAAAATGGATTTACCGACACCCGAGCCGGCGAAGATACCCATACGTTGACCTTTGCAACATGTTGCAAAGGTATTGATTGATCGCACCCCCAAATCCATTTTACCCCTTACTCGTCCACGAAGATGAGCTGGCGGCGGCGTATTTTTTACCGGATATGCAACCGGACCAAATTTAATAGGCCCTTTGCCATCAATTGGTTCCCCCATCGCATTTACGACCCGCCCAAGCCAGGCATCACTCGGATGCACGTGGGCAATATCGCTATCTATAAATGCTTTACACCCGACACCAACCCCTTCAAGAGTAGAATATGGCATAAGAAGTGCCCGATCGCTTTTAAAGCCAACAACTTCACACGGTATAATTTCTTCGGTACGGGATAATATATTAACGCGTGAGCCAATACTCATACTACGCTGTGCACCGGCAACTTCAACAAGCAGTCCCTGTATGCCCATAACGCGGCCATATATTTTATTTGACTGGATTCGCTCTATTTCTGTTTTTAGTGTCTGCAATTTATTTAAAAGTCCTTAGATTCTATCAAATATAAGAAAATTATAAGTGTTAATTACAAAAATATCCAAATTATTATAATAAAAATTAACTTTATTTAATTGTATTTAATAATACTTTATTTCCAAATATTAATCAAAATAATTATTTATTATCAATGAGTTATTTTAGTCACAATACTCTCTTATATTTAAATAATCATTAAAAACAGACGCAGAAATAACCGATATTTCGATATTAGTAACAATTTATTAACCAGTTGTGTTAAGAATGGTTAACGTTAAATGGTTAACAAAACCAAGAAATGGTTAATAACAATAAGAAAGGAACCTATAAAATGCGGGTTTTACTCATAGAAGATGATCCTTCAACATCAAAAAGCATTGAGCTGATGCTTTCAGCCGAGGGGTTTAATATTTATAGTACAGATTTGGGAGAAGAAGGAATAGATCTCGGGAAACTTTATGATTATGACATCATACTTCTAGACCTTAATCTTCCTGACATGCACGGATATGACGTTCTTAAAAAATTGCGTCTTTCAAAAGTAAATACACCAATACTTATTTTGTCCGGCATGGTCGAACTTGAAAATAAAGTTAAAGGTCTTGGTTTTGGTGCTGACGATTATCTGACAAAACCATTCTATAAAGAAGAGCTTGTTGCCAGAATTCAAGCTATAATCCGTCGTTCAAAGGGCCACGCAGAATCTATTATAAGAACAGGAAAACTGTCAGTAAATCTGGATAAGAAAACAGTTGAAATAGATGGTCAGCGTGTTCATCTTACAGGTAAAGAATATGCGATGCTTGAGCTTCTTTCCTTACGCAAAACAACCACTCTTACTAAAGAAATGTTCTTAAATCATCTTTATGGTGGAATGGACGAGCCTGAACTTAAAATTATTGATGTGTTTATTTGTAAGCTCCGCAAAAAACTGGCCTCCATTAGTGGTGAAAATTATATTGAAACAGTTTGGGGTCGTGGGTACGTTCTTCGCGATCCAGATGAAGACAACGGCTCTTCAATTGCTGCTGCAGGCTAACTGCTATTAATAAATAAAATGATACAGAAAAAGGGCTAACTCTATGTAAGATTTAGCCCTTTTTATTATCTTATTAGGACTTATCAAACAGCGCGTAATTTTCCAATAACTTCCATACTGGCATCCGCAGTTGAATAAAGCCCACGCTGTCCTTGCACAGGTTTAAACTTATCAGTAATGCCGAGTACGGTTTCTGCTGCGCCAAGAAACAATGTCCCATCATTAGGAAGCAGTTTTCTCATTTTTTCCAAAACTTCAGTTTTGGTCTGTTGATCAAAATAAATTAGTACATTTCTGCAAAATATTACATCAAAAGACCCAAGAAGAGTATATGGATCAAGCAGATTATATTTACGATAACTGACCATGTTTCTTATATCTTCAGATATCTGCCAGAGTTCCCCAACCTGATTAAAATATTTTATGAGCAGTTGGATAGGCAACCCACGCTGAACTTCAAATTGAGAAAATAAGCCCATTTTCGCTTTATCAAGTACTTTCTGGGAAATATCGGTACCAATAATTTCAATATTCCAGCCAACCAGTTTTGCCGATAATTCTTTTAAAATAATTGCTAAGGAATATGGCTCCTGCCCGGTTGATGCAGCAGCACACCAGATGCGGATTTTTTTCCTTGAAGCACGACTTTCCAAAAGCTGTGGCAACACAGAATCTTTAAATAAATCAAAAGGTTTATTGTCACGAAAGAAAAATGACTCATTCGTTGTCATTGCTTCTGTAATTTCAGTTAGCAAATCTTCTTTTCGTTTAAGGCGCACTTCGCTGACCAGTTCATCGAGAGAGTCCAGACCACGCCTGTGCGCGATTGGTGTCAACCTGCTTTCCAAAAGATAAACTTTATCTTTAGGCAGAATAAGTCCGGACCGTTGTTTGAGCAGACCACTGATTAGTTCAAAATCTTCTGATTTCATCATCTGCCTCCCAGTACAAGATTATTAACTTTGCCGGCCAACTCCGATAACGGTAATACGGCATTACATAACCCGGCTTCGCTGACAGCACCGGGCATGCCCCAGACCACACTTGTTGCTTCATCCTGCGCGAGTAATGTACCGCCGCCTTCCACAATCATTCTGCTTCCAGCCAAGCCATCATGTCCCATACCTGTAAGTATGACCCCTAATACAGCCGGACCAAATACGTTAGAAAGACTTCTAAACATTGGATCAACGGCAGGGCGGCAGAAATTTTCAGGGAGATCCTGATTTAACTTTATATAATATTTTCCACTTTTTTCAGTTACAGCCAAATGATAGTTCCCAGGGGCAATATAAACGCGCCCGCCCACAAGTTCCATGCCATCTTCAGCTTCCTCGCAAGTTAGCCCTGTTGAACGGGATAAATGACCCGCAAGAATTTTTGTGAAAGACGGGGGCATATGCTGAGTTACAACAACTGGCAATGTCAGTTTATCTTTGAGGCCTTTTACAAATTCCATAAGCGCCTGTGGACCTCCAGTGGAACTGCCCACACCAATAATTTTTGGTTTTACGGATGATGGTTTTATCGTCTTTGAAATTTTGACGACCTGCGGTCTAATAACTTTCTGTTCAACATTTTGTTTATCTTCTCGATCAACCTTAAAAAGTGGCCGGCCTAGTTGTTTTCGTTTTGCTTCCGCAAGACTTTTAATTTTCTCAATAATCTCAACCTGAAAAGACTGCGATGCTATAACGTCCCTATTTGTCGTTGGCTTTGGAACATAATCAGCAGCTCCTAATGACATTGCCTGCAAACTAACTTTCGCATTTTGAACGGTCAACGTTGAGGACATAACAACTTGAACATCAGGCTTAATGGATAATATTTTTGGTAAAGCCGTCAATCCGTCCATTACGGGCATTTCAATATCAAGTACAATAATTTCAGGATCTGTACGCTCTAATGCATTTAGAGCAACCTGACCGTTTGCAGCGCTGGACACAATTTCAATAGCGGGATCAGCCCCTAACCAACGGGACATTAACCCTCTGATCACAGATGAATCATCAACAAGCATCACGCGATAAGGGCCTACCTCAATAGGTTTTTTATACCCTATGTTATTTTCCAATGGAATACTGCTCACTTTATAATAATCCAACCTGTACAAATTTAGATTCAATAATCTCCCTATCAAATGGCTTCATAATATATTCGTCTGCACCGGCAGAGATAGCGGCACTAATATGAGACATATCATTTTCAGTTGTACAGAATACAACGACTGGAGAGGTTCCGCCTTCGGTTTTACGGAGCGCTTTTAGAAAATCCAGACCATTCATTACAGGCATATTCCAATCCAGCAGAACTACATCCGGCATGGAATTCTTACATATATCGAGAGCATCCTGACCATCAACAGCTTCCTGGATATCAAAATCCAGTTCCTCAAGTATTCTTCTGGCAACTTTTCTAATGATTTTAGAATCATCGACTACGAGACATGATTTCATTTTATAATTCCAACTTTTTTCCGTGGTTCATACCTTTTTAGCTAAAACTTTATGCAGCGACCCTGTTTTCATCTAGTGTAAGGAGTTTTTCTATATCCAATATGACCAGAAGTTCATTTTCCAATCTGAAGATACCATTCGAAACACTTTGCCAATGTGGCTCAAGTGTTACCGGATTTCTTTCAAATGCTTCTTCTGTAAGAGAGAGAACATCCCCAACGCTGTCGATAATCAGACTATAAGGCTCTTTCTGGAACTCTACGACGATGTTCATCTCTTCCATACCTTCATCGCGATCTTTAAGTTTAAGGCGCTTCCTTAAATCAATAGCGGTTACGATTTGCCCACGGAGATTTAAAACCCCGGCAACAGCAACTGGTGATTTTGGTACTTTTGTAATAGTTTGCTTGGACAATACATCATGCACTTCCAGAACAGGAATACCGCACATCTGACCATCAAGCCAAATTGTCACAAAATCATTTTTATTCAGTTTTTCCATTGGTTATCCTTCTAATAATCCGCTTTTATAACTTTATGCTGCAGTCTCATGATTGCTAATTTGTTCTTCAATTGCCTTTAAAAGCGTGTCACGGTCAAGTTTCTCAACATAGTTGTCAAAACCGACCTCCCGGCCTTTTTCAAATCTTGATTGGGAACTGTTTGCTGATAGCGCAACCAGGGGTGTTTCCCGCCAGATACCGTTTTCTCTAACTTCCTCAGCAAACTCAAAACCGTTCATTTCAGGCATATCAATATCACTTATGATAAGATCGAAATCTAATCCTTTCTCCCTTAATTTAAGGGCTTCGGCGGCAGTGCTGGCAATAGTAACATTATAACCTGACGCTGTAAGAAGGGGTTTTAATAGATTTAAGAAAAAGGTGCTGTCATCAACAATAAGAATATTCTTACGTTTCGATTTGACCTCAAATTGAACGGATTCCATTCCCATTTGCCAATTATTAAACGTTCTTTCAAAATAATAGGCGATATCTATTACTTCTGTAGCAACTCCATCAATAATAGCAGTACCCAGTTGCCCAATGGCTTTTGAGCTTAACTCAACTTTTATGGAATCTTCCTTGATATCTGAAATTTCATCAACAATGATCCCCATTGCCTTATCATCATCTGTAAATACCAGCATAGGCTGGCGACCTTCAGATTTGATATCATATTTGTCATTGATCAGCACCAGAGGCATAAGTCTCCCACGATACTGAACCATTTTATTGCCTTCTGAAATTTCAATCTTACTGACATCAATTTCTTCAAGCCGGGACACAAGTGATAGCGGAACGGCGCGTTTGGTGTCGCCACCGGCACGGAACAGAAGAATTGCTTCTTTATCATCAAATGTGGATCTGGACACATCTTCCTCCTGCTCAGCCCGCTGGTCAGAAAGTTCCGACATCGCTTCATTTGCTTCGCTGGCAATGCCATTTGGATCAAGGATCATAATTACGGTCCCATCTCCCAATATTGTATTGCCGGAGAAAACATTCAAATCACGTAGAATTGGTGCCACGGGTTTTACGACGATTTCTTCTGTATCAAATACTCGGTCAACAACGATCCCAAATGTGAAGTCCCCAACCTGTGTAATAATGATGAAGTCTTCACGAAGGCTGTCTGCATCCAATTTGTCTCCCTCTTCAAATCCGAGGATTTTATTAAGATGGAGCAAGGGTAGTAATCGATCACGCAGTCTTAATACTGGCGTAGAATTTATATATTCAATTTTATGGTTTGAATCCCCAGAGGCCCTGACCAGCTCCAGAACACTTATTTGCGGGATAGCAAATCTTTCAGTACCGGATTCAACAATAAGGGCAGAAACGATAGCAAGTGTCAAAGGTATCTTAATTAGGAAGGTGGTTCCTTTTCCTTCTGTGGATTTAAGTTCAATCGCACCGCCGATTTTCTCAATATTGCTGCGGACAACGTCCATTCCAACACCGCGGCCTGAGACACTCGTTACTTTTGCGGCTGTTGAGAACCCTGCGTGGAAAATGAAGCGCTGAATCTGTTGATCAGACATTTCAGCGAGTTCCTCTTCAGTTGCAAGACCGTTGGAAAGTGCCTTTGCCTTCAATTTTTCAACTGATAATCCGGCACCATCGTCCGAAATTTCAATAATAATCTGGCCGCCTTCATGAAATGCATTAAGGCGAATTGTACCTGTTTCCTTTTTACCAGCCGCGATACGATCTTTAATTTTCTCAATTCCATGATCAGCAGAATTTCTGATCATATGTGTTAGTGGGTCTTTAATCAGTTCCAGAACCTGACGATCAAGTTCAGTTTCTGCACCCAGCATTTGGAGGTCAATTTTTTTACCGAGCTCCATCTGCAGATCCCGAATAATCCTTGGCAGTTTTGACCAGGCATTGCCAATAGGCTGCATACGCGTTTTCATAACGCCTTCCTGAAGTTCTGTCGTGCATTGGCTTAAGCGTTGCAGCGGAATTTCAAATTCGCTTTCCCCCGTACGACGGGAAATCTGCATCAGCTGATTTCTGGTCAGAACCAGCTCACTGACCATATTCATGAGGTTATCAAGCACGTCAACTGTTACACGGATTGATTGATTTGCAATGCTGCCTTCTTTCGAAGACCCGTTTGTTTTGATAACATCTTCATTCTTGATTTCTTTTGTATCTACTGTTTCCTGGACATTTACACAGACTGCCTCTTCAACCGGGTCTTCATCATCAGGACCTGGTGCTGCTAGAAATGCCGCTTCCAGCTCATCAAGGGTAACTTCACCCGGCACGGACGGTCTTACGTCTGAAACCACAATTGGGGCCTCTTCAGTAACTTTCGTTGTTTCAATCAAATGCAGATTGCCTTCTGCCATGGCATTCAGTTGATTAATGATTTCGCTGTCATCGCCTGCAGGCTCTTCCTGATTTTGCTCAAGACCCACCAGAATTTCTTTAATGCGATCAAGTGCAGTCAAAATCAGGGTAACTGCTTCCGGCGAAACTTTCATTTCGCCATCACGAAATTTTCCAAGAACATTCTCACCTGAATGTGCCACCGCCTCAAGACGAGGAAGACCAAGAAAGCCACAGGTTCCCTTTATCGTATGTACCAATCTAAAGATATTATCCAAAACAGATTTATTGTTGGGGTCTTTCTCAAGCTCAACCAACTCCAGGTCTACTACTTCAATACTTTCGAATGTTTCCGTTAAAAACTCATTCAGCAAATCATCCATGCCATTTACCTTTTTTACTAGTTACGGGTATACCGTCCACTAATTTCAAGGAAATAGGTTAAAATGAGGTAAAGCTTTTAACGATTTTTGAATTTTAATTAAAGAACACTGTAGCGTCATACACAGATCAGACGAGCGCTTTTAATGTAAAACTATTCTCATTATGATTTATATAGTCCACTTTACTGCCCAGCTGATGGGCCACACTCGCAGCAAGATAAGCTGGTGCCAGCTTAGGGTCGGCTTCCATCTTGTCCAGAGCAC
Organism: Kordiimonadaceae bacterium; assembly: GCA_024236295.1. Lineage (GTDB taxonomy): Bacteria > Pseudomonadota > Alphaproteobacteria > Sphingomonadales > Emcibacteraceae > Pseudemcibacter. The sequence continues at coordinate 7,758 of JACKKT010000003.1, forward strand.
CACATATCATATCACGAACTTTATCCTGAAATATAACGCGTTCCGCCCTAACAGAGACTTCTATATTTATCTTTTGACCGGCAACATTTATACCGACCATCAGTTCACCGCCGCGAATTAAAGCTTCACTGGCAACCAGGGTCATATTCATAAGGAGTTTAACTGCACTTTTATCAAGCTCCCCTATTTCAGAATTCCAATTCAATGTCATTGGTGTGCCGTCAAATAAAGCCATAGTGGCATTTTTGGCGTCTCTGATTGGAACTTGTGACCCAATTCCCCCGGCAGCACCAAAAGCAAGTCTGTAAAATTTCAGTCGATTTGAAGTCTGCCCCGCGCTTAGCTCAAGCAGTTTAACAACCTCTGCTCTCATCGCTTCATCTTCTTCGTCAGCAAGTATTTCAATGCCATTTGAAATTGCCCCGACCGGACTGATTAAATCATGACAAAGGCGTGAACATAAAAGTGCTGCAAATTCCAATTCTTTCATAAATCAACTTTCTTTCTTGCGGTAATTCATATTAGCTCCATATAATAGCGATCATTAACCAAACAACAACTAATAAACTAAACTTAATCTTCCTAAAGCAGAGAATTATGACACAGAGACCCTATGATCAGTATCTAGGCATATTGCGTAACACAGCTATCGAAGCCGGAGAAAAAATAATGGCAATCAGAGAAGGTAGGATAGGTGTCAGCTATAAAGAGGACTGCTCACCTGTAACTTTAGCCGATCAGGCCGCTGAAAAAATCATACTGCGTGATTTAAGGAAAATTGCTCCCGAAATACCTATAATAGCGGAAGAAAGTGCAAGTAACGGACACATTCCCAAAGTCAACGATAAATTCTGGTTGGTTGATCCTCTTGATGGCACAAAAGAATTTATTGCCGGTGGAACTGATTTTACGGTCAATATTGGACTTATAGAAAACGGAATTCCCACATTTGGGATAATTTATACACCTGCATCAGGAGATTTATATATTGCAAAAAATCCGACCACAGCCACTGTTCAGAAGGTGAAGGGCGGTAAAATAATTGGTGATGAAAAGAGAATAAAGGTCCGCAGGGCTAAAAAAGATAATTTAACTGCGCTTGCCAGCAAATCCCACCTGGATGAAAAAACCAAAGTTTTCCTTGATAATCTTAATGTAAAGCACAAAACCTCTGCAGGGAGTTCCTTAAAATTCTGTGTTGTCGCAACAGGTAAAGCTGATATCTACCCAAGGTTTGGACCAACCATGGAGTGGGACATTGCCGCGGGCCATGCTATTTTAAATGCAGCCGGCGGGTCGGTGACAAACCCTGACGGTACGCCCTTTAAATATAATAAGCCGGAATTTCGGAACGGACCATTCATAGCAATGGGAAATATAAAATTATAAATTCAGATTTTTTAATATGGCAATGAAACCAAAAATAATGATGATGACCGCGGATACTCTATTGACTTTTTCGAGATGTTCATCAGTCAGTTTTTTAGATATTTTGCCTGCACTGAATGATAATATTGCCCACCATAAGGTTGATCCCAATATTATGCCAATAGAAATAACAGTCGCGTTTAGATAATTATTGCCCATATTCCCAAGGCCAAGACTGACAAAGACAGCGACAAAACCTAGCACTGTAAGAGGATTTGTCATGGTAAGCAGAAATGTTCCCATAGCGGCTTTAAACCGATCTTTATAACTGTCATTTACTTCTGCCACATGGGGATGACTAAACCATAGTTTGGCCCCAATAATTAAGAGTACTGTTCCACCGACAATTTCAATCCATCCATTAAAATCATTAAGGACCCGTGTCAGACCGGCCAACCCAAAAGCGGCAAGTGCACCAAAGAACCCGTCCGCAAGGGCAGCGCCAAGACCCACAACAAACCCATTCATTGCCCCCATTGTAAGAGCCCGCCTGATACATATGATGTTAACCGGGCCAATTGGTGCCGCCATGATCAGGCCAATAAAAATTCCCCAAGGCAGATATGTAAGCGACATTTATATATGATCTTCCATTATACTTTTTACTTTGTTCAGTTTAATTGTAGTGCATCTGTGTTTAAAACATGTTAAACGGCGAATATGACTGATGTAAATGAACATAATAAAGAAGCTGAAAATAAGGAAGACCCAATTCGGCTTTATATATTGGAGGCAATCGCTGGCGGCGCACATGTGAGCCCTAATGATATCGCTATTAAAATTGCCAAAGACCGCGCTAAGGAAAATGATCCTGATGATCAATGGCGAAAATATATGCTTGCCGTAAAACAGCAGGCAAAATCACTGGCCCGCGCAGGAAGAATTTCTATACTCCGGCGTGGTAAACCGATTGATCCAAATAAAATGAAAGGGCTTGTAAAATTTTCTCTTCCCATTAAGGAAGAGTAATCAGTTTACATTGATCGTACCCAATACTTTTCCGCTATAACCGATAAGAAGAATTTTTTGAATTCTACCCTCTTCACCAATACTTACCAGAATACCTTTATCATTGCTGCTTACGGACAGGACCTCTTCACCAGCTTCCAGAGGTAAATCAAGCTTAAAAGGTCTTATATTTTCAGAAACTATATTCTGGGAAGACTGATATTTTTCTACCAAAGCCGCTTCTGCGCTCTTCTGGTCATTATATTTCATGATGGAGGCCGTGATTATTAAAATGACCATGGCAACAATTAATATACCCAAAGTTATCACTATTCCCTTGAGTAATCTGTAATTTTTTGGCATTGGTTCTTCTGTCATGATAAAGCAAGCACCTTATAAATATGAAACAGTCGTTGAAGAAAGCGATCAGGGCCAGCGCCTTGATAAATTTCTTAGCCTTAAACTGGACACGATCAGTCGTTCCCGTCTTAAAAGTCTGATCACAGAAGGTCAAGTTTTAATGACAAAGGACAACAAGATTATGAACGACCCTTCACATAAAGTGAAGGCAGGCGAAACATTTTCCTTAGAAATTCCGGAAATTGTTGAGCCGGAACCAGAAGGCGAAGATATCCCGCTTGATATCCGCTATGAAGATGATGACTTGCTGGTTCTTTATAAACCGGCAGGACTTGTTGTGCATCCGGCACCAGGAAATAACACCGGAACACTGGTAAATGCCCTGATCCATCATTGCGGGGACAGCCTTTCAGGTATCAATGGCGTCAGACGCCCGGGAATTGTTCACAGAATAGATAAAGACACCAGCGGATTGATGGTCGTCGCAAAATCAGATGCCGCACATAAAGGACTTTCAAAGCAATTCGCAAAACATACAATTGAACGCGCATATCTTGCCATTTGCTGGGGCGTTCCTAATCCGACCAGCGACACTATTGATCTGCCATTGGGGCGTGACAGCAAAAACAGATTAAAAATTGCCGTTCGGGAGAATGGGAAAGAAGCAATTACTCATTATCAGGTTGTAAAAAGACTTGAACCGCCAAGAAAAGTCACTTCACGAACAAATGTGATGCAGGGCATTGCTCCAAGCCTATCGCTCGTTGAATGCAGACTTGAAACCGGACGGACGCATCAGGTAAGAGCACATATGGCACATATCGGCTATCCATTGGTTGGGGACCCGCTTTACAGCAGAAGAAATAACCCACAAAAAAACTTTTCCGATCGGGCTAGAGAAGCTCTCGCATCGTTTAAAAGACAGGCTCTTCACGCCTATCTGATAGGTTTTATCCATCCTGTTACCAAGGAAACCTTGACATTTGAAACAGAATTACCAAATGATATGAAATGCCTGATAAATGCATTAGAGGCCGCCTAATTACTGCCCTAATCTTCAGATAGGCTAAAAATGAATAAAAGGACCAGGGGTAAAAAGCAAAATGGCAGAAAATAATTTACCGACGTTATCGCCGGAAGGCAGTCTTACAAGCTACCTGCATGAAATTCGTAAATTTCCTATGCTTAAGGCTGACGAGGAATTTATGCTGGCAAAAGCCTGGACTGAGCATGGCGACACGGACGCTGCCCATAAACTGGTGACGTCCCATCTTAGGCTGGTTGCAAAAATTGCTATGGGATATCGCGGATATGGATTACCCATCGGGGATCTTATTTCCGAAGGTAATGTCGGGATGATGCAGGCTGTAAAACGGTTTGACCCGGATAAGGGCTTCAGACTGGCTACCTATGCCATGTGGTGGATTAAAGCATCGATCCATGAATATATTCTGCGGTCCTGGTCACTGGTTAAGATCGGTACGACGGCCGCACAGAAAAAATTATTTTTTAATCTGCGGCGCATCAAAGGACAGCTTGAAGCCATTGATGACGGGGACTTAAACCCGGAACAGGTTAAAGAAATTGCCGATAAACTTGATGTTAAGGAAGATGAAGTGGTGCAAATGAACCGCCGTATGTCCGGTGGTGATCATTCCCTTAATGCACCAATGCGCGCTGATATAGAAGGCGAATGGCAGGACTGGCTGGTTGACGAGGATACACCTGATCAGGAAACTGCCTATGCTGACAACGAGGAAATGGATTATAGGCGCGGACTTATGGCTGATGCCATGAGCACATTAAATGAGCGTGAGCAACATATTATCACCGAGCGCCGATTAAGTGATAACCCAAAAACGCTTGAATCTCTTAGCCTGGAATATAATATCAGCCGCGAACGTGTGCGTCAGATAGAAGCCCGTGCCTTTGAAAAACTTCAATCAGCTATGCAAAAAGCCGCTAACGATGATGGCATGATTGAGCAGGATTAAATATCCCCATCATTCAAACGGGTTCTTAACCAATATTGTATCTTCACGTTCAGGACTGGTCGAAAGAATAGCTACCGGGGTTTCAATCAACTCTTCAATGCGGCGTACATATTTAATGGCACGTGCTGGCAAATCAACCCAGCTCCTTGCCCCAAACGTGCTCTCGCTCCATCCCGACATAGTTTCATAAATGGGCTTAACTTTTGCCTGATCATCGGTTGAGGCCGGAAAATAATCCAGCTTTTGACCATCAAGCTCATAACCAACACAGATTTTAAGCTCATCCATCCCGTCAAGTACATCAAGTTTGGTGAGGGCAATACCTGTAATACCTGATATTTTCATGACCTGACGGACCATAACCGCATCAAACCAGCCACAACGGCGACTGCGTCCTGTAACAGTACCAAATTCATGGCCACGCTCACCCAGACCACGACCCACTTCATCAAAAAGTTCCGTTGGGAATGGTCCGCTCCCGACCCGGGTAGTGTATGCTTTGGTAATGCCAAGAATATAGCCCAGATTATTAACACCAAAACCGGAACCACCCGCCGCCTGAGAAGCAACTACATTGGACGAGGTCACAAATGGATAGGTACCATGATCAATATCCAGCATTACACCTTGCGCGCCTTCAAAAAGAATTTTCTTACCATCCCGTTTCGCCTGATCAAGTACACGCCAACTGGCCCCAACAAGGGGAAGAACGTGTTTTGAAACATCGATAATCTTTTCAATTAATGAATCACGGTCCACTTCATCAAATCCTAACCCCTTACGAAGGGGATTATGATGCGCAAGCAGCACATCAACGCGTTTTTCAATCGTTTCGCGAGATTTAAGATCACAAATACGAATGGCGCGACGGGCTACCTTATCCTCGTAAGCCGGGCCTATGCCACGCCTTGTAGTACCAATCATTGGTCCTGACTCGGTACGGTTTTTTGTAGCATCTTCTCGAATACCATCCAGTTCACCATGAAGAGGCAGAATCAGCGCGCAGTTTTCAGAAATAAGCAGACTTTCTGCATCAATTGTTACACCCTGGCTGCTGAGCTTTTTCATTTCCTCGACCAAAGCCCATGGATCAACCACAACACCATTACCGATTATGGACAGTTTACCTCCACGAACTATGCCAGAAGGGAGCAGACTTAATTTATAAACCTGACCATCAATGACAAGTGTATGTCCTGCATTATGCCCCCCCTGAAAACGCACAACAACATCGGCGCGCTCACTAAGCCAGTCAACGATTTTCCCTTTTCCCTCGTCGCCCCACTGGGAGCCAACCACAACAACATTAGACACGTTTTAAACCTTTCATTCGGTTAGTTTTTTAACTTTGTTATCAAGCCAAACAAATTCACAATTCATTCTAGAGGCCTCTGCCTTAATGTCTGAAACCTCATCCAATCCCTGTATTGTTCTGTATCCTTGGGTATGGAGTGTTGTCAGCAATTCACGGTCTGCGCCCACTGGAATATATATTTTTTTGTCTTTATCAGTGATTTCTAGTGCTCGCATAAGACTATCAAGATAAAGGGAAAATCCGGTTGCAGGTTCACCCTCCCCCAGTTCCGCATTAACAATATACCGTCCACCACGACCCAGTTCCCCGTGAACACCGCCGGCAAAAAGACAGAAGCTAATCCCTGTCTGATATTCAAATCCTGTGAACTCACCTGGATCAACAGTAATGACCAGATCGGAAGCCACAGTATTTAGACGCGTTACGAGCTTAGCCAGCTCATTGCACATTTCACGGGCCTTTACCGGCAAGTTCAAGTCAGAAAGAATTTTCAGGCTTTTTTCAGCTGGCCCGGCCGCCTTAAGCAATGCACGGCTAATCAACCCAATCTCGCCTTCAATATTTGAAAGCTCGCCAATATCCTTTGAATCAAGTGCATGACGCACCTGATCGCTCATTTTTTTATCCAGTCCAAGCCCTTCAGTGATCGTCGGAACCAAGAGTGGCATGGCCAGATCAATGCTTATTTTTTTGGCACCGGCATCTTTAAGAGCTTCAAATGCAAGCAGAATAATTTCAATATAGGCTTCTGTCGTGTTTGAGCCGATAAGTTCCACGCCTGCCTGGGTAAACTGCCTTTCCGGGCGAAGCTGTGTGCCATTAATTCTAAGGACATCCCCCGCATAACTTAAACGAAGCGGTCTTGGTGCATTTCCAAGTCTTGTATGTGAAATGCGGGCAACCTGTCCCGTCATGTCAGTACGGACCCCCATCATACGCTGTGATGCAGGGTCAAGAAGCCTGAACATATTTCTGGATTGCGCTTTGCCGGGGCCGAGTAATAGGCTCTCTTCAAATTCAACAAGTGGCGGTAAAATTAGATCATATCCATAAACGGAAAAAATGTTCAGAAGCTTTTCAACAGTTTTACGCTCATGTGCAGCGTCACCCACAAGACTATCATGCAATCCTTCTGGCAGGAGAGCTGTTTCATTAGGTTCAATCATTCTTTTGTGGTGCCGTCTCAATTTCATTAAAAGATTCGAAGTGCTTATATCACCTTTAGCATTAATTCCCAAAAATAAAAGCTGAATTTAAACAAAAAAAGGGAGAGCTATTAAGCTCTCCCGATCAGTAGAATGTTTTGGATACAGTTTCTACCAATTTTAAAAATTCAATGCTTTTACCCGGCGTACCTGATTAAGCTTGCTGATCTTGGCAATAATTTCTGCTGGCGCCGGCTGATCAACCGCCACCAGTGCAATTGCGCGGCCACCTTCATTGTGACGACCAAGATTAAATGTCGCAATATTCAGGTTTCCTTCACCAAGAATTGTACCAAGGGCACCGATAAATCCTGGCTGGTCATCATTTGTTGCAAATATCATATTTTCGGTCAGCTCACCTTCAAGACGAATATCATCAACCTGAACTATCCGCGGACGACGGTCAGCAAACAAAGTACCCTCAACAGAGAATTCACCCTTATCCGTAACCACTGTCACACTCACAAGCGTATGATAATCACCTTCACCTTCATGTTTGCTTTCAATCACATTGATATCGCGCTCTTTTGCAATGCTTAAGGCATTGACCATATTGACGTTGCCCATCAAAGGACTTAACAGACCCTCGACAACAATTGATGTCAACGGACGGACATTCAGCTCTGTAACATCGCCCTGATATTCAATTTGAATTTCCTTAATCGCGTCTTCGGTCAGTTGACCGACAAAACTACCGAGCTGTCTGACCAATGACATATAAGGACTTAACCGCTTTGATTCTTCCGCCGTCAAACTTGGCATATTCAAAGCGTTCGTAACAGCACCATCCAGAAGATAATCAGCCATCTGCTCTGCCACCTGAACGGCTACATTGACCTGTGCTTCAGCGGTAGAGGCACCCAGATGCGGTGTAGCCACAACATTCTCATGACCAAACAGGGCATTTTCTTTGGCCGGCTCAACTTCAAAAACGTCCAGACCTGCACCTGCCACCTTGCCACTGTCCAGTGCGTCTTTTAAGGCTGCTTCATCAATAAGTCCACCACGGGCACAATTGATGATACGTACACCATCTTTCATTTTTGCAAAAGCCTCTTTGCCTAATATGCCACGGGTTGAATCCGTAAGTGGCGTATGAAGCGAAATAAAATCAGCACGGGCCAAAAGCGTATCAAGGTCCACTTTTTCGACACCTATTTCCTCGGCACGTTCTTCGGAAAGAAATGGATCAAAGGCAACCACTTTCATTTTAAGGCCAAGGGCACGGTTTGCAACTATAGCCCCGATATTCCCGCACCCGATGATACCGAGTGTTTTTGAAGTCAGCTCAACCCCCATGAAGCGGGATTTTTCCCATTTTCCGGCGTGGGTTGACGCACTGGCCTCTGGAATTTGTCTTGCCACGGCAAACATCAGTGCAATAGCATGTTCTGCTGTTGTTATGCTGTTCCCAAATGGAGTGTTCATAACAACAACACCATTTGCTGTTGCGGCCGGAATATCCACATTATCCACACCAATTCCTGCACGGCCAACCACTTTCAGATTTTTTGCCGCTGCCAGAATTTTTGGTGTTACTTTTGTTGCCGATCTGATCGCCAGACCATCATATTCATGAATTTTTTCTTCAAGTTCTTCTTTGGTCAGACCAACAATCTGGTCCGTTTCAATGCCGCGACGCTCAAAAATTTCTTTGGCAAGCGGGCTTAATTTATCAGAAATAAGTACCTTAACCATAAGGTGTACCTTTCAATTTTGATCTAAATAAAAATATTAATTATAGCTTTTGCGAACTTCGCCGTAAGCCCAGTCAAGCCAAGGGGTGAGATCATGAAGATCCTGTGTCTCAATCGTTGATCCTGCCCAGATACGAAGACCTGCCGGAGCATCACGATAAGCGCCGATGTCATAGGCAACATCCTGCTCATCCAGAAGTTTTGCAAGCTTCTTGGCTGCTGCGGCTTTATCTTCGTCACTAAGTGCCGCGAACCAGTCAGCAGTTATTTTGAGGCACACAGAAGTATTTGAAATTGTCTGCGGATCTTCTGCCAGGAAATCAACCCAATCGGTTTTTTCAACCCAGTCACGAAGTACGGATAAATTATCCTCGGATCGTTTGATAAGGCCTTTAAGTCCGCCAACCTCAAACCCCCAGTTAAGGGCATCCAGATAATCTTCAACACAAAGCATGGAAGGTGTATTGATGGTTGCACCACTAAAGATATCGCTTATCAGCTTTCCGTTTTTGGTAAGACGGAATATTTTTGGAAGCGGCCAGGCCGGCGCGTAACTTTCAAGACGCTCAACAGCGCGAGGCGATAATATAAGGATACCATGTGCCCCTTCACCGCCCATAACTTTCTGCCAGGAGAAAGTGGCAACATCCAACTTATGCCATGGAAGGTCCATTGCAAAAGCAGCCGAAGTTGCATCACAAATGGTCAGTCCGGCACGATTATCAGAAATCCAGTCAGCATTGGGAACTTTTACACCGGATGTTGTACCGTTCCAGGTGAAGACCACATCACGAGACGGATCAATGAGAGATAAATCGGGAAGCTGGCCATATGGCGCTTCAATTTTACGGACATCATCAAGTTTAAGCTGTTTTACAACATCTGTAATCCAGCCACTGCCGAAGCTTTCCCAGGCAAGCATATCAACACCACGTGCCCCGAGCAGTGACCAAAGCGCCATTTCGACGGCACCAGTATCAGAACCGGGAACAATACCGACAAGATAATCAGCCGGCAGACCCAATAATTCATGGGTTTTATCAATTGCTTCTTTTAAACGGGATTTGCCTATTGCGGCACGATGAGAACGACCAAGTGGGGCATTTTCTAAATTTTTTATCGTCCAGCCCGGGCGTTTAGCACACGGTCCTGACGAAAACAGCGCAGACGCTGGCTTCTTTTCTGGTAACATTTTATGTCTCCTATTCCTTCCAGAATAGCTGTCCCTCGTTGGGGAGGGATAGCCCATAGCGGACTATATAGAAGTAATTTAAATTGTCAATCAGGAGATTTAAAAATGAAAAAATTAATTTTCAAAAGGGTAATCACCAGTCCTTCCATTAAAGGAAATCTGGTACATTTTGCTATCTTTCTGGAACGTATGGCTTTTTACTTTTCCGTCCAGTTTCAGGTTCACTGTGTTGCTTTGATCATCAAAAAGATCCTGGAGAATCCGATCGGCAATGATCAGAGTCTGCTGTCCTTCCTGAAGGGATGCCTCCTGATATACAAAAATATTATCAAGCGTCACTTCAACAGCAATCCAGTTTAACGGGATCATATTTCCCTCAGGAGAATAGATGGCGAATGCCTGAACAATATAATCTTTCAGAAAAGACTCGATCACCTCATCGGAAAGCTCTCCGGTTGATCCCTGATATTGCATCAGCAGATCTTCAATATCGTGGGTAAATATACGGTGGGTAACTTCAATAGTTCCTTTTGTCGGCTGTAATTCAATCTGCGTAAATGATGCATAAAAACGATGTGCGTGACCGTTACCGGCCACGCACAATGTTAATATAATAATCAGTAATTTAGAAAAATTTCCAAAAGTCACTATTTATATTCATCCAATAGTTTTTTGAAATTTTCTTCTGACAATTTCTTATTTTTATCGTCTTCTTTTTGTTTCACTTTTTTATAATCATCAAGAGATTTAGGTTCTTCCTGATTTTCTTTCAGCATATCACGACCCTGATTTGCTTTTTCCTTAACCAGATCAAAACGGCTTTCCAGAATGCGGCGCGGGAAGAAGTTATTAAACATATCGGTGTCCGCAGTTTCATATTTCGGATCAAGAACCACGGAAGCAATTTCCTTATCGGTAACAATCATTTTAGTTACCTGATTATAGTCCTGCTTCCATATTTCAGCGGGAAAGCGTTTTTCTTCTTTTGTTCCGTCTGTATATTCAATTTCAAGATAAAGGGGCATCAAAAGACCGCCAATATTGGTAAAATCAAGCAGATAAATATTGCTGTCATCTTTAAGCATATCGACCTGCCACGGTTCAAGCTCAGCAATCAGCTTGTTATATTCGTTGCGCTGCTTGTTTGTTACCGTAAATTCATCATGGTCATTATAAAAATCCTTGATACCGGGAAATTCATCAACACGTTTTGGCAGATCATCATTACTGAAATAGCTTGGATGAGTTCTTTTTTCCATTTCCTGCTTACGCTTGAAGGCTTCTTCAATTTCCGGATCTTTCGTGTCAATTGTAAAGTGACGGACATTATCAAGGGAAATATCTACATGATCCGTGGTATAGAACCAGCCACGCCAGAACCAGTCGAGATCGACACCGCTGGCATCTTCCATAGTGCGGAAAAAGTCTGCCGGTGTTGGGCGTTTAAATTTCCAGCGCTGAGCATATTCACGAAAAGCAAAATCGAAAAGTTCATGCCCCATAATACTTTCACGGAGAATATTAAATGCTGTAGCCGGTTTGGCATAGGCATTGTTACCCTTTTGTATTACAGATTCAGCATTGCTCATAATCGGCACCTGATTGGTGCTGGTCATGTAGCCGGTAATATTTCTTGGATCAATCCGGCCGAGTGGATAATCTTCTTTCCATTCCTGATGGGCCAGGTTCTGCACAAAAGTGTTCATCCCCTCATCCATCCAGGTCCATTGGCGCTCATCAGAATTAATTGTCATCGGGAAGTAGTTATGACCCACTTCATGGATAATAACCCCAATCAGTCCATGTTTAGTACGACGGCTGTAGGTGCGGGTTCCATCCTCATGGGTGGTCGGGCGGGCGCCATTAAAGCTGATCATCGGATATTCCATGCCACCTATCGGGCCGTTAACCGAAATTGCTACCGGATATGGGTAGGTAAGCGCGTATTTATTATATACATTCAGCGTGTGTCGCACGGCATGGGTTGAAATATCAGACCATAAAGGTTCACCTGCCATTGGATAAAATGACATCGCCATTACGGTTTCACCATTTTCTGACATATAATATCCCATAGCATCCCAGATAAATTTGCGGCTTGAAGCAAATGCAAAATCCCGAACATTTTCGGCTTTGAACCGCCATGTTTTCATTTGTGTTGAGTGGTTTTTCTCATTTTCAACGGCTTCTTTTGGCGTCACAATAAACACGGGCACTGACGCTGTTCGTGCTTCGATCAGGCGGTCGCGCTGATCCTGTGTTAATACGTCCGCACTATTTTGAAGTTCACCGGTTGCAGCAACTATATGATCTGACGGTGCTGTGATCGCAACATCATAATCACCAAATTCCAGCGTGAATTCGCCGCTCCCCTGATATTCCTTATTATGCCAGCCTTCATAATCAGAATAGGCGGTTACACGCGGATACCACTGGGCAATTTCATAAATTCTGTTTTCGTCACGAGGAAAAAATTCATATCCCTGACGGGAAAGTTTATATTTCTTCGCATCCGGAACATTGTACCACCAGCTAATATTAAACTCAGTTATAGCACCAGCCGCTAGTGGCTCTGGCAGGTCAATACGCATCATTGAACCAACCACAACATTTTTAAGATCACTCCCTGTACTGTCTGTCAGTGATGTGACCTTAAATCCACCATCAAAAGACCTTTCATCCACATATTTTCTAAAGCGCTCCATGGTCATGCCTTTTGTCGTTTTCGGCATTGTTTCGCTTTTTTTGTCCATGGAGGTTTTTGGATCAAAACGGTTCTGATCCATTTGCATCCAGATATATTTAAGGGGATCCGGCGAATTGTTGTAATATTTGATTGTTGCCTTCCCGGTTATCGTCTGTTTGTCATCATCAAGAGTTACATCAATTTTATAATCTGCACGTTGCTGCCAATAAGCGTAACCGGGTGCGCCGGATGCAGTACGATAACTGTTGGCTGTGGGCAGATATTCATTCAGCTGCCTGAATTTGTCGTTGATCTGATTTTGAGTTTGTGCCTGAGACGTCACAATAAAAACAACACTTACAAACAATCCCATAAATGTGGATTTCAACTTAATCATAATAAAAATTCCCTCAAATAACCTTCAATGCATTATTTATTCAAAGGATACTATATAGTATTACGACTTTAGTCCAGTAAGCTTTTAATCAACCACAACCAGGTGATTTATGGGGCCACAGCCACTGCCGTAGCCCGGTGCCTGCTCCAGCGCTTTATGAACAAAATTGTGGGCGCGCGCCACAGCATCCACCAATGTCATATTCTGTGCCAGGCCCGTTGCAATGCCCGACGCCAATGTGCAGCCGGTTCCATGGTTATCTTTTCCTGGCACTCTAAGGGAAGAAAATATTTTTTCCGAATTCTGAGTTACCAGAAGATCAGTTAGGATATCACCTTTTAGATGCCCGCCTTTAATAAGAACTGCGCCAGGCCCCATTTTGAGTAGATCGTCCGCCGCACGGCGCATGTCGTCCATATTTTTGAGAAGCTCGGTACCGGTTAGTTTTGCTGCTTCTGCAAGATTAGGTGTAAGCAACGTCGTTTTTGGAAGGATTTCATTAACCAGCGTATTTACACTGTGGGGCTTTAAAAGCATATGACCGCTGGTGGACATCATCACCGGATCAACAACTAGTGGAATTGAAAGTCCATGCTCTTTCAAAACATCGCTGACCGCAAGAATAGTATCAGGGGATAGCAGCATACCAGTTTTGATAGCATCTGCACCAATGTCCCCAAGAACTGATAATATTTGAGCCTTTACTATCTTTGCAGGAACAGGAAAAACGTCACTGACCATGTTGGTATCCTGAACCGTTATGGCGGTAATAGCCGACATGGCATAGGCCCCCAGTGAAGAAATGGTTTTAATGTCTGCCTGAATCCCTGCACCACCGCTTGAATCAGAGCCGGCGATTGTTAAAACCTTACCTTTCATCAATTATTCGCTTCGTACGCTTGCCTGAACAGAAGCTACAATATCGTTGGCAACAGTGGTAATCAGGTTATCGTCAGACCCTTCGACCATAACACGGATTAGTGGTTCCGTTCCTGACTTGCGAATAACAACACGGCCATCGCCATTTAAACTGCTTTCGCCGTCACAGATTGCCTGTTTGACATGACTGTTTTCAAGTGGTTCATCCCCTTCTTTATATCTGACGTTTTTAAGAAGCTGGGGATATGGCTCAAACGATTTAAATAAATTACTTACAGGGCGGCCTTTTTCCGTCAGAACAGCCAGCACCTGCAACGCAGCAACCAAACCGTCACCCGTTGTGTTAAAATCACTCAATACAATATGACCGGACTGTTCACCGCCAATATTGCAGCCAAGCTGCTGCATTGCGGCAACAACATATCTATCACCGACTGATGTACGTTCCAGACGCAAGCCTATTGATTGCATATATTTTTCAAGACCGATGTTTGACATTATTGTTGCGACAAGAGCATCCCCTTTTAATCTACCATTCTGATGCCAGTTGGTAGCAATTGTCGCCATGACCTGATCACCATCAATAATTTTACCGTTTTCGTCACAAATAATGAGCCGATCAGCATCACCATCCAGAGCTATACCGATATCCGCACGGGTTTCTATTACTCTATCGCACATTGCCTGCGGTTTTGTTGAACCACATGCATCATTAATATTTGTCCCGTTCGGGGACGTTCCTAAGGCAATAACTTCTGCACCCAATTCCCAAAGCACACTTGGGGCAGTTCTGTAGGCTGCCCCATTGGCACAGTCGAGAACAACCCTGAGGCCGTCAAGGCGCAAATGTTTTGGAAATGTGTTTTTTGCGAATTCAATATACCGTCCAACCGCGTTATGAAGTCTCTGAGCACGGCCAAGTTTAGAGGATTCAACCAAATGCTTGTCGTATCCATTATCCATTCTTTTTTCAATTTCAAGTTCAATTTCGTCAGAAAGCTTATTGCCGTCATGGTCGAAAAGTTTAATCCCGTTATCATAATATGGATTATGAGATGCTGAAAGCATTACACCAAGATCCGCACGAAGCGATCGGGTGAGCATGGCAACTGCCGGCGTTGGCATCGGTCCAAGAAGGACAACATCCATACCCATGGAAATAAATCCGGACGTCAATGCAGGTTCAAGAAGGTAACCGGAAAGACGCGTATCTTTTCCAATCACGACCCTATGCTGATGTTCGCCACGGGTAAAATGGCGTCCAGCTGCCATACCTACGCGCATGGCCACCTCTGCTGTCATTTTCCCTTCATTCGCTTTACCGCGAATCCCATCGGTTCCAAAATATTTTCTTGTCATTTTTGCTCTTTATCTCATTTTGGGAAATTAACTATAACCTATAAATAGCACGAGTATGTTAATAGAAACTGAATATTCGAAAAAAGTTTGGCTAAAATGTGACTTTCCCCCTGCCTGCCGATTGCAAAATTGCAATCGCCTGTCGGGTTTGCGTTACGTCATGTACTCTGATAATCTGCGCTCCCTGTTCCAAGCATACCATAGCCGCTGCGAGAGAGCCAGCTAATCTATTCTCTGTTTTACTTTCGCCTATAATTTTCCCAATAAAACTTTTTCTTGAGACGCCTACCAGGATTGGAACCCCTAGACCATGAAATAGTGCAAGGTTTGAAATTATTTGAAGATTATGGTCAACCGTTTTCCCAAAACCAATTCCCGGGTCAATAATTATTCTATTTCGGTGAATGCCAGCTTGAATGCAAAAATTTATTCTGCTTTCAAGATAATCATAAATATCCAACAATACATTTTCATAAACCGGATTTTCCTGCATTGTTTCAGGTGTTCCAAGCGCATGCATCAGTATCACAGGCACTTTTGTTTCTTTTGCTATTTTGATACTGTCTGGATCGTGGGAAAGTGCGCTGACATCATTAATGATGTTCGCACCAGCAGAAATAGCATCTTTCATAACATCTGCATTTCGGCTGTCGATTGAAATAGGTATATTTTTTTCTGATAAAGCCTTAATTACCGGCAATACCCGCTCTTTTTCCAATTCATTTGTTACTGGTTTTGCTCCCGGTTTTGTACTTTCGCCCCCTATATCAATTATATCAGCCCCTGCCCCGATCATATGAATGGCATGGGCAATTGATTTTTCCGGATCAATAAAAGCCCCTCCATCTGAAAAACTATCGGGCGTAATATTTAATATTCCCTGTATGAGTGGATTACTTGGATCAAGTGGTGGAGCAGAAATTAAATCAATAGTTTCCCGTGTTTTGGTAATTTTTTTTAGAAGCTTTTCTAATTCCTGTCTAATATAATCTGACTGCTTTTCTAAATAGCCATCCAGTGTTGATAAAGGGATGATCTGTTCAGTTATTTCATTCTTTTCACGTCTGATTATTTTTAAGGCAGAAAAATAAATATTCCCGCCAGCAAGGTTTTTAAAAACACCGTCATTAAAAGCAGAGCCCCTGAGTAAACCCAGGGGCTGCACATAAATATTTCTTTTAGTCAACTCGCCAGACAATGGCTTTATCAGCTTTCTGTTACCGGTTCAGAGCCAATATTATCGCCTTTATCCTTAGGTTTTTTTGTTGAAGGTACGGAACCCGTTGGCTTGCTATCCGAATTGTCATCATCGCTAAGGTTTTTCTGAATTTCCTTACCAGCCAGAAGATCATTAATCTCTTCACCACTAAGTGTTTCATATTCTAGCAGGCCTTTACCCAGCTTATGAAGGTCATCAATATTTTCAGTCAGAATTTTTGTTGCCCTTTTATAAGCTGTGTCAACAATCTTACGGATTTCCTCATCAATGATTTTGGCTGTTGCTGCTGATACATTCTGACTTTGTGCCACAGAATGACCCAGGAATACTTCCTGCTGGTTTTCACCATATTCCAATGGTCCCAGTTTGTCGCTCATACCCCATTGGGTGACCATGGCACGGGCCATCTTTGTTGCATAGGAAATATCAGAAGAAGCCCCTGAAGTCACTTTGTCATATCCAAAAATCAATTCTTCAGCAACACGCCCACCCATGGCAACTGCCAGATCAGCATGCATTTTCTCACGGCTCCTTGAAAGCTGATCATGTTCTGGTAGACGCATAACCATTCCTAAAGCCCTCCCACGCGGAATAATTGTTGCCTTGTGGATTGGATCAGATGCAGGGCAATGAAGAGCAACCAGAGCATGCCCTCCTTCATGATATGCGGTGAGCTTTCTTTCTTCTTCCTGCATGACCATTGAACGGCGTTCAGCACCCATCATAACTTTATCTTTTGACTGCTCGAAATCTTCCATAGTGACCACACGTTTTCCTTTGCGTGCGGCGAGCAATGCTGCTTCATTCACCAAATTGGCTAGATCGGCACCAGAGAAGCCAGGTGTACCACGGGCAATTACGCGTGGCTTTACGTCAGCTGCAAGAGGTACTTTTTTCATATGGACTTTTAGAATCTTTTCACGGCCCAGAATATCAGGGTTTGATACAACAACCTGACGGTCAAATCGACCCGGACGCAATAAGGCAGGGTCAAGCACATCAGGGCGGTTGGTTGCGGCAAGCAGAATAATGCCTTCATTGGCCTCAAAACCATCCATTTCAACTAGCAACTGGTTCAAAGTCTGTTCGCGTTCATCATTCCCGCCACCAAGGCCGGCCCCACGATGACGGCCAACAGCGTCAATTTCATCAATGAAAATGATACAAGGGGCATTATTCTTTCCCTGTTCAAACATATCCCGAACCCGGCTGGCGCCAACACCAACAAACATTTCGACGAAATCAGAACCGGAAATTGTAAAGAATGGTACATTTGCTTCACCGGCAATGGCGCGGGCAAGCAAAGTTTTACCGGTTCCCGGAGGACCAACAAGTAGAGCACCTTTCGGAATAACCGCACCTAGGCGTTGATATTTACTGGGGTCTTTTAAAAACTCGACAATTTCTTCCAGCTCTTCTTTTGCTTCTTCAATGCCTGCGACATCATCAAAGGTCACCCGGCCTGACATTTCATTAAGCAATTTTGCTTTTGATTTGCCAAAACCCATTGCCTTACCGCTACCGCCCTGCATCTGGCGCATAAAAAATATCCATACACCGATCAGCAACAAGAAGGGCAGCATTGAATAAAGGAAATTCAGAAACGGGCTGCTTTCAACAGGCTTGGCATTAATATTAACGCCTTTCTGATTAAGCTTATCAATCAGTGTGGCATCATATGGTGCATAAGTCTGGAATGTAGTACCGTCCGCCATCTGTCCGGCGATATTATTTTCCTGTATCGTAACGCTGGTCACTTTACCGGATTCAACCCCTGACAGAAATTCGGAATAGGATATATCGGCTCGCGCGTCTCCACTTGATGGCCCTTTAAAGGCGCTAAATAAAGCAAGCAGTAAGATTAATATAATAAGCCAAAATGCAAAATTACGTTTCATATTGTTCACGCGTCGAACCTTTAGTTAATTAGCTATATTGAACACCATTGTTTCATATACATTAAATAGGTGCAATTTAATTTGAAACAAGCTGGTTATTCAATTTTTATTTAAGATAGCTTTTATTTCTTAAAAACAACTGAAAATCCATTAAAATCTGTAATGCCGGTTTCCTGAAGCAAAAAGTCAGGAAGCCAAAGTTTATTTTCCACATCAATTATACAGGGCCAAGTAGGTACAACTCTGTCCCTTATCCGATGATCGGTAAATAAACCAGATAGTCTTTTTTTAAAATCCGGTACTTTTTGAACAACCCTGCCAATAATATCCTGCTCAAACGGAACAATTTCTCCCGAAATACTTTTTGTATCAATGACAAACCTGTTATCCCACAAGCATCGTTTCGACTGTTTAATATTCATCCGTTTATCAATATCCTCATATTCCCGGCAAAATATTATGTCCTTTTCAGAATTTTTGAAAAGGATCACACCTGATAGTGTTTGTCCGGAGAAATCATCCGATTTCAAATTTTGAAACAGAAATTCAAGTTTATTATAACGGGGCGGATATGTATTACCACTAACATTCTTAAGTATGTCGCTTAACAGTCTAAGGGAGATTTCTTCATGAAGTTTTTGGTGAAATTCTGAATTTAAAACCGCATATCCATATTTGTGGTAACACACAAATTCCGATTCGGCATTTTCAGTAAGGCTTTCTAAAAGCGATCTTACCCGTCTCATTTTTTCCGCAGTTGAGGACAATCGTTCTATATCGAAGCCCTCTATATCTGAACTCCGTAAAAGTTCCCGAATTTGAATACGGGTATATTTCTCATTCTGATTGCTTGGATCTTCGATCCATTGTTGGCCATAGGCTTTTAAATATGCAACAAGCCTGTCTTTACTTATATCAAGTAGTGGCCGATAAATTTTTGGATAAAGCCCAATTGCATTGGATAATGGAAATGAAGCAATTTTGTCCATGGCGGAAAGACCGTCAAT
The DNA here is from genome assembly GCA_024236295.1 of Kordiimonadaceae bacterium. Classification (GTDB taxonomy): domain Bacteria; phylum Pseudomonadota; class Alphaproteobacteria; order Sphingomonadales; family Emcibacteraceae; genus Pseudemcibacter. The sequence goes on from JACKKT010000003.1 coordinate 27,342, forward strand.
GCCACTCCCCCGAAATAACCGTATCAGAAAAGTTTCAGCCTGATCATTCATATGATGGGCAAGGAACAAATGTTCAATTTCATTATCCACACACCATTGCCCCATCAGCGCGTAACGCGCATTACGGGCTTCATCCTGGATATTGGCGTCCGGCTTGTGACCAACCCAGGTCAGAATATGATGTTCAATTCCCCGTTCTCTTAACCATTTTCCAACCTGTTCAGCTTCCTGATTTGATTTTTGTCTTAAGCCGTGATCAACTGTTAATGCAACAAGGGAAATATTATGGCTTTGGCAATATTCATTTAAAAGCAGCGTAAGCGCCATGCTATCTGCACCACCGGAAACGGCAACTGCGATATTGTCCGGGGAACCAATATTAAGTAGGTCAATGATCTTTTCGAATTCGTCAGCAGATAAAGCGGAAAAATTATTTCTGCCGCTTAATTGCATCCTGCTTTTCTTTCCTCAACGGGCCTCATGCGTGTGTTTTCTGAACTGTTTGGAAAACGGGCATTCAGTTCACGATATACTTCACAGGCTTCCTGTTTTTCGCCCAGCAGATTAAGCGACATTCCCACTTTAAGCAGATATGCTGGCGCTTTCGCACTGTCCGGATATTTGCTCATCCCTTCCAGGAAGGTGCGCGTTGCATCAGTATAATTTCCGCGGGCGTAATAAGTCTGACCCAGCCAATATTGGGCATTCCCGGCAAGCTCATCATCGGGATGCTCTTTTAAAAATTCAAGGAAACTGATTTCAGCCTGTTCATATTGTGCATTGGACACAAGTCCATATGCATAATCATATTGCTGTTTTGGTGACCCAGTTGGAAGCGGGGCATCGCCAGACGGCACAGAAGCCGCCGCACCACCCATCGCAGGCAATGTCCCTGCACCGGCCCCTTTTTCAATCTCAGCAAAGCGGAATTCATAATCTTTTTGCATTGTCTCAAGCTGACGAGCCATATTTTCAACCTTGAAATTTGCTTCTTCCACTTTTCCTGTCATCTGGCGAAGCTGGGTTTCAAGTTCGGAAATACGAATATTTATTTCAGCAATCAGCTGTCCTTCTGATCCGGCAGGTACAGCTGCAACAGCAGATGTATCCAATCCCGTTGCATCATTACTTCCACTATCATTCCCTGACTGAAAACGACTGCCCGGTGTAAAAACCCGTCGTTGTAATGCATTGAGCTGTTTTTCAATTGCCGTGAGCCGTTCTCTGGTTGATTGAGCAGACACATGATCTGTTGTACCCAGTAAAATCACTGCTGACAGGGAGAATACTAAAAATCCAGGCAATAAATTTATATTTTTCATTATCAAAAATTTTTTCAACATATAGCGCTCCGCTCTGCTTCAATTTTTTTCTAAAAAAAATGCCCGCATGACCAGGTTAGTCGCACGGGCATCTTCTAAGCTACAATAAAATTAATTTACGCGTGTTTTTCCGCGCCGGTTTTCCGCATCGACTGTGCTGATCGGGCGTTCTTTCCCGTAGCTGACAGTACGAATGCGTGACGCACTGACGCCCATCGCGACAAGGTAGTTTTTAACCGCGTTGGCACGACGATCACCAAGGGCAATGTTATATTCACGTGTACCGCGCTCGTCACAGTGACCTTCTATAATAACATTTACAGAAGGGTTGGCTTTCATCCAGTTTGCCTGTGCCTGCAGAATGTTACGTGCTGTTGCATCAATATCATAACGGTCAAAAGCGAAATGCACCAATGAAGCGTCCATTCCACCGCCCATTACTTGGTTTTCCAGGTATTCCTGAGTTGTGGTATCAACAGGTGCCGGTGTAGGTGCTGGCGCCGGTGCTGGTGCTGGTGCTGGCTCAGGAGGAGGTGTATTATCCATTGTATCACTCCCCGAATTCGCACACGCACTTAAAACCAGTGCTGCCCCGGCCATAATTAATAATTTTGCATAAAATTTATTTAGCATTTAGTGATCCTTCACATATTTATCTTTTTATTTTTTCCTAAAACTACTGTCATTCCCCATAAGAATTGACAAACGTATCCAATCATACATTCCTTTAGCCTACATAATTACATCGACTATAAACGTAGATTATAGAGGAATCAAGCAACAATACTAGCTATTTAGCGGCATAATACTAACTATTTGTTAATATTATCACCAATTCATTATCATTCCCTTAACGTCTATCCAATAATGGTGACCAGGCTGGGTCCGATCCATCAAGTGGCGTTAGGACTTGTCTTTCATTATATCCTGTCAGATCGATCGACCATAACTGGGTTTCGCCCCCTCCGCCCCTGTTATCATATGGATATTTCCGATAGTACATGATGACCCGACCATTTGGTGACCATGTTGGTCCTTCCTCAAAATAACTTTCGGTTAATATCCGTTCGCCGGACCCGTCCGGTCGAATGACCCCAATATAAAATTTGCCGCCCGTCTGCTTGGTAAATGCAATCAGATCCCCACGGGGAGACCAGACAGGTGTTGAATAAAGGCCCTGACCAAAACTGATCCTTTTAATATTGCCGCCATCCGCATCCATCACATAAAGCTGCGGGGTGCCCCCACGGTCAGATGTAAATGTAATATAACGTCCAAAGGGGGAATAGCTCGGGCTTGTATCAATTGCCGAATTTGTCGTCAGCTGTTTAATCCTGCGGGTTGCCAGTTCCATAACAAAAATATCGGTATTGCCATGCTCGGCTTTTGACATAATGACATTTTTGCCGTCCGGTGAGAAACGTGGTGCGAATGTCATTCCTCTGAATTCACCCAACATTTCTGATTTACCGGTATTAATATTAAAAAGATATACCCGCGGTGTATCGTTATAATAGGAAAGATATGTAATTTCCTGTGATGTAGGTGAAAAACGGGGATTAAGAACCATAAAAGATCCGTCCGTCATGAATTTATGATTATAACCATCCTGATCCATAATCGCGAGACGCTTAATACGGTTTAGATAAGGACCACTTTCCGAAATATACACAATCCGGGTGTCAAAATAGCCTTCTTCCCCGGTAAGTCTCTTGTATATTGCATCGGAAATTTTATGTGCAACACGGCGCCAGCTTTGTGGGGCACTTGTAAGTGCAAGTCCGGCCATCTGTGACCCGGCAAGAACATCCCATAGTCTGAATTCTACCCGTAACTGGCCATCTTCTCTCAAAATTGTCGCCCCTGTTACAAGTGCCTGGGCACCAACAGCACGCCAATTGGCAAATTGAGGAGCAGCCGTCGCGTTATCAGAATTAATAAATGCGCGGGGATCAATTGCGTTAAAAAGTCCTGAGCGTTCAAGATCAGCGGTTACAACCTGGGAAATCTGCTTACCGATTTCCATAACTGAACCGGCTGTTGTCATTTGTGCACCACTTCCGGCAAGCGGTGTAACAGCAATTGGGAGCGGCTGAACATTGCCGCGCGTGATATCAATTTCTATAACCGCATTTGCCGATACAGTGGCAGAAACAAACCCAATAACAGATACCAACAAAATCTTAAACAAATTCACTTTCAATCTCCCAACTGTTTCTATTATTTCTCGTTTTCTCATTATGAAATCATTCCTGAAGGGTCAAAATTCAGGATGACTTCACGCCATTGATCATACATTGTTTTTGGCAATTTTAAATCACTATAGGGCGCACACATCCGTACTGCCCTGAGTGCGCTGTCCGCTGCCACCTTCATCGCCCCGGACATTCTGACATAATCATCTGCAACAGGCGGTCTTGCCAGATTACCGTCAAGAGTCAGATACATATAAACCTTAACCCTAAGACTACCGGCATCAAGTGCACCTGACGGCGGGTTCCAGCACTGCTCTTCAATTTTTTTCTGAATAGCCGCGCTAATGCTCATTGTCTGACGTTGTACATCAAGTGATGTTGCCTTCTGCTCCTGTTGGCCAAACTTTTCAGCAAGCCTGTCTGTGATATTTTCCTGCTCCGGTACTTTGTTAAGTAGCTGCGCAATTCTATCTGCATCATACCTGCTGGGAGGTTTCGGCTTGGACCGCTGGGCAACCTGTGGCGGCTCAGGCTTTTTCTCAGGCGGCTTTGGCTTTACGGCTGGCTTTTTTGCTTCTTCCGGCAAAGGCATCGATGATTGCATTTTAGGCGGCGGAGGCGGCAATTCAGCCTGTCGCTCAGGAAGTTTCTTTGGCGGTTCGGGCTTTTCTTTCTGTGGCTCCGGCAGTTTGGCAATTTCCATGGTTTTGGTTTCTTCGTCAAACGGTAATATTTCAACCGGAATGACAACCATTTCTGAATCTTCAACACTGTCAAACAAAGCAATATCCATTGCCGCTATAATTAAAAAAGCTGCGTGGAAAATTCCTGATATGATAAGTGCGTTTCTCATTTATTTTAATGACTCAAAATTACCGTGGTGGATCGGTTACCATGGCGACCCGTGAAAAACCGTTCCCGTTTAACATGCCGATCACTTCCATTACCCGACCATAACTTACGCCCTTATCCCCATGCACATAAATGCGGTCTTCTTTGCGATTTTCAAAAATAACGCTAATGCGGGCAACCATCTGATTAAGTTCCACCTGCTCATCCTGCAGATAAATTTTACCTTCCTTATCAATGGTAATGGACAGCGGTGTATCATTTTCAGGCAAGTTATTCGCCCGTGAATTAGGAAGGTCAATCGGCACCCCAACGGTGAGCAAAGGGGCAGCAACCATAAAAACCACAAGCAACACAAGCATGACATCCACAAATGGCGTGACGTTGATATCACTCATCTGTTTATATCGTTTCGTTCGGCCTATTTGACGGTTTGCCCCGCCTCCATGCATCTGCATATAATTACTCCTCGTCCATCTGGCGCGAGAGTATTGTGCCGAATTCTTCTGCAAAACTCTCCAATCTGTTGGAATAGCGACCCAAATCGGCTGATAGTACGTTATAGGCTACCACCGCAGGGATCGCAGCGACCAGCCCCATAGCTGTCGCGGCAAGCGCCTCTGCAATACCGGGGGCCACGACCGCCAGCGACGAATTATTTGATGACGCTATTGACTGAAAGCTGTTCATAATACCCCATACCGTTCCAAACAGACCAACAAATGGTGCGGTGGAACCCACGGTTGCAAGCACACTTAAATAGTGCTCAAGTCTTTCCATTTCCCGGCTGACAGTTACCTGCATTACACGATAAATCCTTTCCTGTGCACCCATGGCAATTCTGCCTGTGCTGGCTATGGAAGATCTTTGCCATTCACGCATAGCTGCAACAAAAAGCATTGCAAGTGGATGATCGGCAGCATGTCGTGTCCGTTCATAAAGGTCTTCAAGACTGTTTCCTGACCAGAATTCACCTTCAAATTCATCTGCGCATTCATGAACTTTCCGTAATCTTCTGTATTTGTCGTAAATAATTGCCCAACACCAAACTGATGCTGCAAGCAAAATCAGCATAACGACCTGAACAGTAAAATTTGCCTGCCAAAACATGCCGAAAAATGAAAAATCCGGCGAAGTACCGCCTAAATCAATTGCCTCTACCGCCTCTACTGCACTTTGTGCCACGTCTTGTGCCATTCCTATGTCCCTAAAAAACTTCAAGTTGTTAAATCTATTATTTAAATCTTTCTGTAATTGCCAATGGCAATCTTTTTGGTTTTCCGTCTTTGCCAATAGAGGCAATTTTAATAATCCCCAAAACCAGTTCTTCTTCATTTTTAGTGATAATTTGTCTGATAACGATGCTGGCACCGCCGCAGTCGATGATTTCGCTCCTCACAATCAAATTATCATCAAATCGAGCAGGTTTTTTAAAGTCAATTTCCGCTCTTTTTACTACAAAACTGACGTCTTTCGAGTTGTTATAATCTAACATACCCTTTTGATCAATACCAAGTACCCTTAGCATCTCGGAACGTGCACGCTCCATGAATTTAAGATAATTGGCATAATAAACCACTCCGCCGACATCAGTATCTTCGTAATAAACACGTAGCGGAAAATAATGTATATTTTCTTTAATAGTTCCAGAATGTGGCAAAATTTCAGTCATATTTACTTTTTTGTCTCATTTTCGAGCAGGTTAAGCTGTGCCGCTTCAAAATTCTTCGGTGCTTTAAGGCCGATATGTTCAAAGGCCTGCGGGGAAAGCATGCGGCCTCTTGGCGTCCGCTGAACGAGCCCCATTTGCATGAGATAAGGCTCAATAATATCCTCAATAGCATCCCTTGGCTCACTGAGTGCCGCTGCAAGAGTTTCTATGCCGACCGGGCCGCCACTATAATGTTCGCCAATGCATTTCATATATTTATGGTCCATGGCATCAAGGCCGCGTTCATCAACTTCAAGTCTTTTTAGAGCACTATCAGCTATTTCAGCTGTGATCGGTCCGCTGCCGGCGACAAGAGCAAAATCACTGACCCGCCTTAGTAATCTGCCGGCAATTCGCGGTGTACCACGGGCTCGTCTGGCAATTTCAAGGGCCCCGTCCCTAGTCATTTCAACACCAAGCACGCGGGCCGCCCTGCTAACGATTTTCTCAAGATCTTCCGGTTCGTAAAAATTGAGCCGTGTCGGAATGCCAAAACGGTCCCGAAGCGGTGTTGTCAGCAACCCTGAACGCGTTGTTGCCCCGACCAGCGTAAAAGGCGGTAGATCAATCCTTACCGACCTAGCTGCCGGACCTTCACCAATAATCAGATCAAGATGAAAATCCTCCATCGCCGGATATAAAATCTCTTCCACTGCCGGGTTAAGACGATGAATCTCATCAATAAAAAGGATATCATTCTCTTCCAGATTGGTCAGAAGAGCCGCCAGGTCGCCAGATTTTGAAATCACAGGCCCTGCTGTGGCCCTGAAATTAACCCCAAGTTCCCTTGCCATTATCTGAGCAAGAGTGGTTTTACCAAGGCCTGGAGGACCAAAGAAAAGCACATGGTCTAGGGACTTGCCCCGTGCTTTCGCCGCCTCGATAAACACTTTTAAATTATCACAGGCTTTACGTTGTCCAATAAATTCAGCCAGTGTTGCAGGACGAAGGGAAGCCTCAAAATCACCTTCCATTTTTTCGCTACTGATGATGCGGTCTTCCTGATCGGTCATTTAGACAGCTCCTTTAATCCAAGTCTGATGAGTGTCTGGACATCATCATCCGCTCCGTCACTTAATGCTTTTGATACGGCGCGGTAGGCTTCCGCCTGTTTATACCCCAGATTGGAAAGGGCGGAAACCGCATCGGCAAGTGCTGTTTGCTTAACGGGCATACCTGCTGCTGACTTAATGGGTAGTACAGCAAATTTAGCGACTTTGTCTTTTAACTCATTCACAATACGGGTTGCCAGCTTGGGTCCAACACCTGCGGCCTGACCCACGACTGTTTTATCCTGCGCTGCAATGGAGTTTGACAGCTCATCCGGACCGGCAACAGATAGAATGGCCAGTGCAACTTTTGCACCAACCCCCTGGACAGTCTGAACCAGTCTGAACCAGTCCCGCTCCAGCTCAGTAGCAAAGCCATATAAATGAAAGTGATCTTCACGAATGTGTGTTTCAATATTGAGGGTGACTTCCTGTCCGACTGTGTTCAAATTATTAAGCGTTTTTGACGAACAAAAAACATGATAGCCAACGCCGCCGACATCAATGATACACCAGTCTTCACCATAACTGTCCAGAATTCCCTTCAACTTGGCTATCATGACCTTGCCCCTTTTATTATGATCTGGGCACCACCGTTGGTTTTCAGGTTCTCATTACGCATTGCTTCAGCAAGTCTCCCATGTACACCACCACTATGAGCATGACAGATTGCAACCGCTAGCGCATCGCCGGCATCTTCGCCATTTATCTTTACTCCAGGCAGCAATATTCCGAGCATAGCGGTTACCTGTTCTTTTCCGGCATGTCCTGACCCCACAACCGCTTTTTTTATATGATTTGGGGAATATTCCGATACTGGAATACCCGCCATTGCCGGCACCAAAAGTGATATTCCTCTGGCCTGACCAAGTTTCAAGGTTGAATTCGGGTTTTTATTAACAAATGTTTCCTCTACGGCTGCTGATACTGGTTGCCAGTCAGTGATGACCTGCCCAAGACCTTCGTAAAGCTGCACCAGCCTTTCAGCAAGAGAAAGACTATTGTCTGTTTTTATGATGCCATTTGCGACATGGCTTAAGCGTGATCCTTCGACGTCAATAATCCCCCAGCCGGTTTTTCTTAGACCGGGATCAAACCCCACCAATCGTTGCCGACTATTGATCACGCGTCGAGCTGCTCCATTACATCATCAGGAATTTCATAATTTCCATAAACATCCTGAACATCATCAAGATCTTCCAGGGCATCAATCATTTTCATAAGTCTTGTTGCATCTTCAAGACCCAGTTCAACTGTATTTTGAGCCTTCCATACCAATTTAGTTGAATTGGCTTCAACGCCGGCTGCTTTTTCAAGGGCAGTAGAAACATTGTTCAGCTCTTCCATTGCGCAGGTAATTTCATGGGTGCTGCCATCCGATTCAACATTATCTGCACCGGCCTCAAGCGCCATTACAAACATATCGTCTGCTGAAATATTGCTATCCTCAAAAATGATTTCTCCCACTTTATCAAACTGATAGGAAACACTGCCATTCTCACCCATGTTCCCGCCGTTTTTGGAAAAAGCTGTGCGGATATCTGTTGCTGCACGGTTTCTGTTGTCGGTCAGACTTTCTACAATTATTGCAGTACCGCCTGGGCCGAACCCCTCATAGCGAATTTCATCATAATTATCACTATCACCGCCTTGCGATTTATTGATGGCACGGGTGATGTTATCCTTCGGCATGCTTTGTGTACGGGCATTTTGAATAGCAAGACGTAGTCGTGCATTTGAATCCGGGTCAGGTCCTCCCATTTTTGCCGCAACGGTGATTTCTTTTGATAATTTACTGAATAGTGAGGAGCGCTTTTTATCCTGCGCACCTTTTCTATACATAATATTCTTAAACTTGGAATGGCCTGCCATTTTCTTCTCTCTTATTGTCCCAAATTCGGGATTAAAACTTCTTAAAATGCTTTATAACCCCTTGATAAAGCAACCGTTGCAATTTGTGAATAACTTTTAGCTAAACTTCTGGAAAAGTTTCGATAAGCCTCGCACCCATTCTGATCGGCTCAATTCTTTTTGCAAGACCTGTTTTATCATCTGTTTCAACAAATACACCACAAAGAGTGGCCGGGCCAAGGGCCGGGGAATAACGATCCCCACGAAGTTTTCTTGTAAACCGGCTTATCGGTTCTTTTTTATCCATGCCAATTACACTGTTATAATCGCCACACATGCCAGCATCCGTCTGGTAAGCTGTGCCACCATCAAAAATCTGGGCATCCGCAGTTGGTATATGGCTGTGTGTTCCAACGACAAAAGAAACACGGCCATCCAAATAATGGCCCATGGCCATTTTCTCCGATGTAGCCTCAGCATGAATGTCAACCAGGACAAAATGGACCGTAGAGCCAAGCTGTTGCCTTTTAAGTTCCTCATCAACAGCTTTAAAAGGATCATCTAGAGGGTCCATAAAGACCCTACCCATCACGTTTATAACAAGAAGACGCCTGCCCCTTTTATCTTCAAAAATTGTTGAGCCTTTACCGGGAGTTCCTTCCGGATAATTAATCGGCCGGATCAGCCGTGGTTCTGAATTGATATAACTTTTAATATCTTTCTGATCCCAGACATGATTTCCCGTTGAAATTACACTGACACCCAGATCAAATAATTCCCGTGCTATTTTTTCAGTAATACCGAACCCGGCTGCTGCATTTTCTCCATTCACGATAATGGCATCAGGTTTCAGCCGGTCTTTGATTTCAGGTAATTTTTCTGCGACAATAGTGCGACCACTGCGGCCAATCAGATCACCAAGATATATAACTCTCACTTATTTAAACCTGTATGTTGTTTTTTCGGTTATAACCATATCTAACGGCTGATCATAGCTTTCCATTGGAATGCTATCAAGTTTTTGATCATCAAAGGCTATACCGATTGCATAAACTTCCGGATTTTCACGTCTAAGCTTTTCAAGCGTCCGGTCATAATACCCGCCCCCATACCCCAGACGGGAACCTTTTTCATCAAAAGCGAGAAGAGGTACCAGCAAAACTTCTGGTGAAACAATTGCACCCGTGGATTGTTTGGTGCCAAAGGGGCCATCATCAAGTGGCGTCCTTAATTCCCAGGAATTAAATTCAAGTGGTTCATTCTTCGCTCTTATCGTTGGAAGACATAAAGGAAACCGCGCTGCATGAAGAACCTTTAACACTATTAAGCAGTCAATTTCGTCATTAATAGGGATAAATCCTGAAATAGTTCTGATTTCATCAAGTTCCGGCAGCATTATCACTTTTGAAGCAATCATCCTTGCCGCCATTCCGTTATCTTTGGCACAGGCTTCTGACCTGCGAATTAATGATGCCTCTCTCAATGATTTTTTATCAGTCATAAACCTGAAACTTCCAAACACAACTTAAAATAAGGGTGCGGGACCGGTTTGCCGTGACTGTTATATATCCTCCAGAACCTAATACGTATAGGTGGGCGCCGCAATAACAAGGCCACGGCCATGACAGAGGCAGCTCCCAATGGAGAATTATCGCCCCGGGGATAAGTTAAGCCACTAACAAAACAGAACCCGCAACATATATGTAAGGCTTCTTTTTGCTTAACTCAATGTCAAGATTGCATTATCTTGTAATTTAACATAAAAGTTTAGCTTATTTTTATAAATTGAGTACCCATTATTGTAAAAAATGAAAAAAAATGTTCCCCATATAATCCATGTGTTTCCTTCTTTCGGACGGGGAGGCGTGCCAATAAAAATTAGCCATTCAATTAATTATTTCGGCACTAAAGCACGGCACACCATCATTTCCACCAATAAGGATTATAGCAGTGAAGATATCATACAGGATGGTTTGAACGTGGTAATTGACATGTCCCACCATGACATTCGCGGCGGCCTGCTTCACAGAATAAAAAAGCACAGAAAATATCTAAAAAACTGTCACGGTGATTTACTTATCACTTATAATTGGGGTGCCGTTGAATGGGCGTTAGCCAATAGTTTTGGCCCTATCATGCGTCATATACATGTCGAAAGCGGTTTTGGTCCGGAGGAGGCAACAAATACCATCCCGCGCAGAAACATATTCAGGAGAATTGCCCTTCGCAATATTGAATTTTTATCCGTCCCCTCAATGAAGCTGGTTGAAATTGCCCGAACAAAATGGAAAATTCCTGAAAAAAAGATAAAATATATCCCAAACGGGGTTGATCTTGAAAAATTCAACAATGCCGGCGAACATAATTCCATTTCCGGTTTTCAGAAAAATACTGATGAAGTCATCATTGGCACTATTGCGCCGCTTCGGGCAGAAAAAAATATTTCCAGAATGATCCACTGTTTTCACACTGTTATATCGGAAAACCCGGATATAAAAACCAGGCTCCTGATCATGGGTGAAGGCGCCGAAAGGCCAAAGCTTGATAAACTGGTAAAAAATCTTGGTATTGAAGATAGAGTTTTATTTACCGGACATATTTCTGAACCTGCCGGTGCTATTCGCGCACTTGATATTTTTGCCATATCCTCTGACACCGAACAAATGCCCAATTCTGTAAACGAAGCTATGGCCGCCGGACTTCCCGTTGTTGGAATGGACGTGGGCGACGTAAAACACATGGTTTCAGAAGAAAATAAGGATTATATAGTCACTGCTGGAAATGACCAGTCCTTTAGTGACGCTATGAAAAAACTGATCACTGACCGTAAGGCGCAAAAAACCATAGGTGACGCCAATCTCGACCACGTGAGAAAATATTATGACCGGATAGATATGTATAAAAAATATGCCGAACTTTGGGGCATTCACGAGGCAGATTGATTATGCCTCAAGACTCCTGGCAAGCTCCTCAATCCTGAGGACGGCTTTACCCATAGCGACATCCATTCGTTTTACTTCTGCCTCTGCTTCGGCGTTGCTTGGAAGCTCCCCATCGTTAATTTCCTGCATTTCATCAGCTATGATAATAGCTGTCATCAACAGCAGTCTCAAATCACCAACAGGCCCCATCCGTTCAACAAGACTAGCTGCACGCTTATCAATATATTCTGCAAGCATTCTAAGCCGCTCTTCGCCGCCGTCCTGACAGGCAAGATGATGTTCCTGATTATTAAATCTCACTGTAACCTGTCCCATAATCCTGTCCTTTTTACTGAGTATTCTGCTCGGCTATCAGACTGTCAAGTTGCCTGATCATGATACCGATTTCCTGCTGAGCCGAATCGCCCGCTTTTTCAAGTTTCTCCAGACGCTCCTCAAGTTTCTCAACATTATCTCTCGCCACTTCAAGTTCTCTTGACAATGCCCGGTTTTCCTTTTCCAGCTGATTTATGAAATCGGCCTGTTCACTTGACCCTGACTTGAATTTTGCCTGTTTTGATAAAATGGCCCGCTCTAACCTTGCAAGCACTTCTTCAAGTGCCATTACTGTTTTATCTGCGGATAGCCTTTTTTCCTTCTCAACCATTTTAACTCCTGACAAATTTTCCAAACATGAACCGTGAGACTAGCAATATTTTACCAAAAAAATCCACCAAAAAGCTGAAGAAATTTAAAAACCGCAAAAAAAAGTAAAAACTTGGCATAAAAACAGCAGTTTTTCGCATAACAATATTGACCCTGCGGCCCAGAAAGTCCATTGTGCGCTTGGTAATTATCGGGTGGGAATTGTTATGTTATTACTCTGACAAAAATCAGGGTTTGTTTAATTTAAAATTATAAGGTTTTGTTCTATTAAAATGACAGCGTCAACAAAGGAAATGGCAAACGCAATACGTGCCCTCAGCATGGATGCGGTTCAGGCAGCAAAATCCGGTCATCCGGGTATGCCGATGGGAATGGCCGATGCGGCCACAGTACTTTTCAGCAAACATTTGAAATTTGATCCAGACTGGCCAGAATGGCCTGATCGGGACCGCTTTATCCTTTCCGCCGGTCACGGATCTATGCTGCTTTATTCACTTTTATATCTGGCCGGATATAAAAGCCCGACGATTGATGATATTAAAAACTTTCGCCAACTTCATCATCCCTGTGCCGGTCATCCTGAATATGGCGAAATTCCGGGCATTGAAATGACAACTGGTCCGCTTGGTCAGGGGATCGCAACATCTGTCGGATTTGCGATTGCCGAAAAATTAAGCGCCAGCAGGATGGGAAACATCATTGATCATCATACCTATGTTATTGCCGGTGACGGCTGCCTGATGGAAGGGGTTTCCCATGAAGCCATCTCCCTTGCCGGCCATTTGAAGCTTGGTAAACTTATCGTGCTTTGGGATGATAACAGCATTTGTATTGATGGCCCCACCGATATGACGGTTTCCGATAATCAGAGAAAACGCTTTGAAGCATCTGGCTGGCACACACTTGCTGTTGATGGCCATGATCAGGGCGCTGTTGATGCTGCCATTGAAGCTGCAAAGAAGGATGACCGTCCGTCTTTGATCGCCTGCAAAACGATTATCGGGTACGGTGCTCCGAATAAAGCCGGAACCTCGGCAACGCATGGTGCACCACTTGGCGATGATGAAATTGCCGCCGCACGCGAATTCCTTGGTTGGCCCTATCCACCTTTTGAGGTGCCTGACCACATTCTTTCCGCCTGGAGAGAAGCAGGAGCAAGAAGCAAAAATATAGCTTCCGCCTGGAAAGAAAGATTTGCATCATTGGATAGTAATGTCAAAGCCGATTTTAATCGCCGCCTGAACAAAGATCTGCCGGATGAACTTGTTCCGGCAATCAATCTTTTCAAGAAAAATCTGGCTGAAAACCCTGTTGGCCCGGCCACCCGCATTGCTTCACAAATGGCGCTTGAAGTCATTAACCCGATTCTGAAGGAAACAATTGGTGGATCGGCTGATCTTACAGGATCAAACATGACACTGACCAAAAACTTGAGTCCGATTACAGAAAATGATTTCTCAGGGCGTTATATGTATTATGGTGTACGTGAGTTTGGCATGGCCGCCGCGATGAATGGGCTGGCGCTTCACGGTGAATATGTACCCTACGGCGGAACATTTCTGGTCTTTACCGATTATTGCCGCCCGGCAATAAGGCTAAGTGCCCTAATGAAACAACGGGTTATTTATGTAATGTCCCATGACAGCATTGGCCTTGGCGAAGACGGTCCAACCCATCAGCCGATCGAACACCTGGCCTCTCTCCGCGCAATGCCGGATGTTAATGTATTTCGCCCCTGCGATGCAATTGAAACGGCTGAATGCTGGCTTGCTGCGCTGGAAGATAAAGATAAACCATCTATCCTAGTTCTTACCCGTCAGGGATTAAAGCAGGCACGACTTGAGCATACAGATGAGAATTTATCGGCAAAAGGTGGTTATATCATTAGTAAAGAAAGTGGTGATGCTGACGTCGTTATCATTGCCACTGGTTCGGAAGTAGAAATTGCCATTGAAGCGCAGAAGGACCTTGAAGCTGGTGGTATCCCAACCCGCGTGGTTTCGATGCCATCGACAGAAAAGTTTGACGTGCAGGAAAAAAGCTATCAAAACAGTGTAATGGGCAATGCAAAAGTATACGCATCCATAGAAGCAGGTGCAACTTACGGATGGGATAAATATGTAGGACGTGATGGTGTTAAAATTGGCATTGATCAGTTTGGCGCATCGGCCCCTGCAAAAGACTTATATAAATATTTTGGTGTGACAAAAGACAACCTGGTCGCATCAATAAAAGAAAAATTATAAATAATAAACTGGAGAAAATATTATGGCAATTCGTGTCGCAATTAACGGTTTTGGTCGTATTGGCCGCTTGGCCCTTCGCGGTATATATGAAAGTGGCCGCAAAGATATAAAAGTGGTCGGCATTAACGATCTTGGTGACGTGGAAATGAACGCCTATTTGTTGAAACGGGACAGTGTCCATGGATCGTTCCCGTTTAATGTAAGTGTCGATGGAAATAATATCATCATTGGCGAGGATAAAATTGCGGTATCCGCTGAGCGCAATCCTGCTGACCTCCCGTGGGGTGCGCTTGATGTTGATGTCGTATATGAATGTACAGGTATTTTTACTTCACAGGAAAAAGCATCCGCCCATATTACTGCAGGCGCAAAAAAAGTTCTGATTTCTGCCCCGGCAACCGGTGTTAGCAAAACAATCGTATATGGCGTAAACCATAACACTCTTGAGGCTGGCGATACTATTGTTTCCAACGCGTCATGCACTACAAACTGTCTTGCTCCGGTTGCACAGGTTTTAAATGAAGCAGTCGGCATGGAAAAAGGTATTATGACCACTGTGCATGCTTATACTGGGGATCAGAGAATTCTTGATACGCTGCATAAAGACCCAAGACGTGCCCGTGCCTGCGCACTTAGCATGATCCCAACTTCAACCGGTGCCGCACGTGCAGTTGGTCTTGTTCTTCCTGAACTTGCCGGAAAGCTTGATGGTACTTCTGTTCGTGTGCCAACACCAAATGTTTCCATGGTTGATCTGACATTCATTTCCAAAAGGGATACAACAGCGGAAGAGATTAATGCCGCCATTAAGGAAGCCGCCAATGGAAGGCTTAAAAATATTCTGGCCTATATTGATGAACCAGTTGTTTCAATTGATCTTAACCATGACGCCCACAGCTCAAGCTTTGACGCATCACAAACATCAGTGATGGGTGGAAATCTTGTTCGAATTCTGACCTGGTATGACAATGAATGGGGATTTGCCAATCGTATGTCTGATACTGCAAAAGTACTTCACGAAGTCGGCTGATGGCACGCTTCAGAAATATAGAAAGCCTGGGCCCGCTTGAAGGAACGCGGGTCCTGCTTCGGGCCGATCTTAATGTACCAATGACGGTAAATGAAGATGGCGAGCGTGTTGTCACCGACAACACACGAATTTTATCTGTGGCCCCGACCATAAAGGCCCTTTCCGATCAGGGCGCAAGGGTTATAATCCTTTCACATTTTGGCCGGCCGCAAGGGGTAAGAAATCCTGAAATGTCGCTGGAGCCTCTTGGGCAACCGCTGGCTAATATTTTAAGACTTCCTGTTTCCTATGTTGATGACTGCATTGGTGAAGAAGTTGTGGCAATCACCGAAGCTATGGAAGATGGGGCAGTACTTCTTCTTGAAAATGTGCGTTTTTATAAAGAAGAAACAAAAAATGATCCGGACTTTGCTGAGCAGCTAGCGAAAAATGCAGATTTCTTTGTAAATGATGCTTTTTCATGTTGTCATCGTGCCCACGCCTCTACTGTTGGTGTTGCCGAGATATTGCCAAGCGCTGCCGGACTTGCTCTTGAGAAAGAACTTGATGCACTCGAAAAGGCGCTAGGCTCGCCAAAGCATCCCGTCGCCGCACTGGTTGGTGGGGCCAAAGTTTCAACCAAACTTGATGTGCTTACTCATCTGGTTGAAAAAGTTGACCACCTTATTATCGGCGGAGGCATGGCAAATACATTCCTTGCTGCTCAGGGCATTGATGTTGGTTCTTCCCTCTGTGAACATGAGTTGTCCGGTACTGTTGTCTCAATCCTGGAAAATGCGACTTTAAATGACTGTAAAGTACATCTTCCGACTGATGTGGTCGTTGCAAAAGAATTTGCCGCAAACACCGCTAACAGGACAACCAATATCAATGACGTTCAAAGTGATGAAATGATCCTTGATGTCGGCCCGGAAACAGTAAATGCCATTTCCGCTGATCTGGAAGGCTGCAAGACACTGATCTGGAATGGGCCGATGGGTGCATTTGAAATTGAACCTTTCGATTGCGCAACAGTTGCTCTTGCTGTTAAGGCAGCCGACCTTACAGAAAACGGTCAACTCATTTCTGTTGCCGGAGGTGGTGATACTGTCGCCGCTTTAAACCATGCCGGCGTTGCTGCTAAATTTACTCATGTTTCTACAGCGGGTGGTGCTTTCCTTGAATGGATGGAGGGCAAGGATCTTCCGGGCGTAAATGTTCTGCTGGCAAATAGGCGACTTAGTTTATAAGTAAATTTAGAATTCTTTACAGAATGCAGGTCAGATATAGTGATCTGCATTCGCCTTTTTCAAGGTCATTTGATTAAAATGTAATTTTTGTTATAGTTTAGCACTTATTCAAAAATCAACAAAGGAGGAGGTAAAATGTATAGATTAATTATAGCCATGACATTCATAGTACTATCACTTTCAGCATGTGAAACATTGGGGATATAGGGAATTAAGTCCTGAATAATTAAAAAGCCGGACAGATTTGTCCGGCTTTTTCTGTCATTTGGTGACTTGGTTACTTCATAACCTTTGTTGCAGTATCCAGCTGATCGCAATAAGCATTTAGTACCTCAGCCAGTTTAGCCATCTGTTCCTGGGTTTCGTCCCATTTATACTCCTCGATACCTTCCCGGACACCGGGAAGTGTTTTTACGCCATAACCAGTATAATATCCTGGTGCATATATATGATGACGGTACCATGGTCGACGAGGTAACCCTTCTGGCCGGGTAAGTCTGGCTTCAATCTGATACATCAGTTTATCAAGTTTATTGACGTCACCTTTGCTCAATTTATATCCACCTTCTGACATTGCCTTATAGGCTTCATCAAATGCTTTGGAAGATAATTTTAGGCGTTCAACGGCATTTTGCATTGGTGACAGATTAATATAGGGCACTTCCTCTTTCAGTTCGGGCACTACATATCCTTCACGAATATTGGCCGCGGCTTTATAATGACCTCCTTTTACCAGCATATTATGGCGTTCAATGTCTTTGCGGGTTTTTTCCATAGCCGAAACCATTTCATCGGCATATTCGGAAACGGTGCGAGCCATATTGCCAAATTCAAAGGGCAACACATCGGCATTGGCAAGTCTGGTAACTACACGGCCGGTAACTTCGCCAAGGGCACCTGTATAATAAAGACCGGGGTCGCGGAATTTGGTATAATAATGGTAACTGTCATAATTTGTATGGTATGAGCCACCATCAAATTCACCCCCAAACCCAATATTCATTGATGCTATTCCAAGATGCTGGAAAAAACCTGAATAGTCAGATCCTGACCCAAGAGCACTTAGGTAATAGTGGCTGGATTTTTCAGCACGGGACCGGGTAACCGGATTCGAAGACATTAGATTTTTTGATTGCACTCTTTCTGCCGCCGTCATGCCCTGAATAGGATCTTTTACTGCATGGGCTATCTGGTCAAAGAACGCTTCCAATGTATGGGAACCTCCTGCACCAAGAAATCCTGCGCCATTGCCATCTGTATTGATATAGGCAACTACTTTTTCAGAGATTTCCTTGGCATGCTGTTCAACCCATTCAACTGATCCCATAAGCCCTTGCTCTTCAGACCCCCACGTCGCAAAAACAATTGATCTTTTTGGCTTCCAACCAGTCTTTTTGGCATATTCTGCTAGAATGCGCGCTTCTTCCATTTCTACAACCAGGCCTGATATAGGATCTGCTGCACCATGCACCCAGGCATCATGATGGTTGCCACGCATAATCCACTGATCCGGGAATTCCGAGCCCTTCATTGTCGCGATAATGTCATATGTCGGAACAACATCCCAGTTAAATTCAAGTTTAAGATGGAGTTTCGCAGGCCCAGGACCCATATGATAGGTAATTGGCAATGCGCCACGCCAACGCGGCGGCGCAACCGGACCTTTTAGGGCTTTCAGAATCGGAAGAGCATCGCTATATGAAATTGGTAACGTTGGAATGCCGACAAATATTTCCACATCCTTAAGGTCAATTCTTTTAGCTTTTTCAGTCGCCCCTACATTCGGAGTTAAAGGATCACCGGGTCGGGTGGGCAAATCCATGATTGAGCCGCGCTGAGCACCGGTAGGATGTTTCCAGGCACCTTCAGGATATGTATCCCCCTGACCATAACCGTCATCTTCCGGGTCAGAGTATATTAGAGCTCCAATAGCACCGTACTCCTCAGCCATTTTTGGCTTGATGCCACGCCATGAACCGCCATATTTGGCGAGAATTATTTTTCCTTTTACATCAACGCCACGTCTTGCAAGGTCTTCATAATCCTCTCTCAGTCCCTGATTAACAAAAACCACTTCTGCTGTCACATCACCATCTGGCGAAAAGGCATGATAAACTGGAAGACGGTCATCTTCATTTGAAGTTGGATCTTCCGGAACCGACACTTCTTTCAGAGAAGCTGTCCATTTTTCGGGTTCTACCAGCTCAACAACTCGAAGTTTAGGAGTAGGCATGAGAACATTATAGGTTTCGATTTTAGTATCATATCCCCATTCTTTATATTTGGCGGCTACAAATTCCGCGACTTCCTTATCAAAGGGCTGCCCTGTTGCATGCGGTCTGGATGTCATAAATTTCATCCAGTCATCCATATTCTGTTTATTGATACTTTTGTCCAGTTCCGTCTCAAGTGCATATTGCTTGTCGCTGTTTTCTTTCGTGAAACCTCGGATGGTTTCCGCTGCAGTTGCACTTGTGGCAGTCACCGCAATTGCTGCTGATGCTTTAATTATATTAGCCAAAATGATTTTTTTCAGGCCCACTTCATTTCTCCCGTCTGAATTTATTTTAAAAAATCCTATGGTAATTATCTTTTAAATGCAAGCAAAGCGCTCAAATAAAAAAGGCCCGGATATATTCCGGGCCTTTTTCCAATAATTTAAGTACCAAAAGTTATTCTGGCTTGTCCAATTTGACTGGAATATGGGCATATTGGCCACGACGGTAAATAGACAGGAGAACAGCTGACCGTCCAGCGTCACGTTGCTCTTCAATCTGCTTTTTCACATCTTCTACTGTTTTGACTTCCTGTTGGGTAACTTCCACAATCACGTCACCACGACGCAGCGATCGAAGCCCCTCCCTGCCTGAATCATAATCGACACTGGTGATAAGAACTCCGTCAATATTATCTTCAATTTCAAGCTCTTCACGTGCCTTATCATCAAGATTGGTCAGACTTAGACCCAGTACTGTTTCTAGCTCTTTTTTGGCATCTTTCTGAGCTGCCTCATCTTTCACTGTCGTACCTTCATCAAGTTCGTCAACGGTGATTTTAAGAGTAATGTGTTTGCCTTTTCTAAGAACTACCATATTTACAGTACTGCCAATTTTGGTATTAGCCACTTTGGTTGTCAAATCGCGGACTTCTTTAATTTTAGTGCCGTCAAATTCAACGATAATATCACCAAACTGAACACCAGCTTTACTTGAAGGGCTGTCATCTTCGACGGTACTGACGATCGCTCCGGCTGCTTCATCCATACCCAGACTTTCAGCAATTTCTTTGGAAACCGGGCCTATGCGAACGCCGATACGACCACGTTTTGTCCGTCCAAATTCACGAAGCTGATCAATAACGACTTTTGCCTGTGTTGAAGGAATAGCAAATCCGATACCAATGTTTCCACCTGTTTGTGAATAAATTGCTGTATTTATTCCAATCACTTCACCGTTCATATTGAACATTGGGCCACCGCTATTACCACGATTGATTGAAGCATCAGTCTGAATATACTGATCGTAAGGGCCTGACTGTATATCACGGTTACGCGCAGAAATAATCCCGGCAGTAACTGTTCCACCTAAGCCAAAAGGCTCCCCAATCGCCAGGACCCAATCACCAACCCGGGATTTTTTATCATCTCCAAAAGTCACGAATGGCAGATCTTCATCTACGTCAATTTTTAGTACGGCAAGATCAACTTTATCGTCCTTACCGATAAGTTCTGCTGTGAATTCTCTACCATCGTGCAGTTTTATTGAAATTTCATCTGCATCATCGATTACGTGATTATTCGTAACAATAATACCTTCTTTATCAATGATAAAGCCGGACCCAAGCGATCTTCTCTGTTGCATACGTGGGCGGCTGTTGCCACTGTCATCATCTTCCTGGTCGGGATTTTGGAATCTCTTAAAAAAATCTTCAAATGGGGATCCGGGTGGAAAATTATAGCCGTTACCTCTACCACCTCTATCAACACGAATATTTTGTGTTGTATAAACATTGACTACAGCCGGGAGCAATTTCTCGGAAAGATCCGCAAAACTTTTTGGTGCTCCCTGAGCATTTGATAATGACGGAGCAACAAACATATAAACCAATATGAAAAACGCTCCTGCTAATCGTTTACTAATATTCATCATTTTTTTCCTGATAGACCAAATTTAAATTTTATTGTTACTTAGTATCATATTATCCTCAAATATGACGAAATTACGGTAATATTACGGATTAGAACCTATAAAACTGTCATTTGAACATATATATAATGACCAAACCAATAAAGACAGCAACCAGACCCACTAATCTTATTGAATTTTCATCCTGTTCCAGCACCAGTTTTATCATTCTTTTCATTGATGCCGGAAAGAAAGCATAAATAAAGCCTTCAATTATAAATAACAGGCCAAGTGCAATTATAAATTCTGTCATTTAAACTGCCGATTAATTATGGGTTAATTGCCTCCCATGCTTTCAAAATATTTGAAAAACTCACTATCAGGAGACAGAACCATTGATGTATCCCCATTTTTCATCGCATTTTTATATACTTCCATAGAACGGTAAAAAGCATAAAATTCTGCATCCTTACTATAGGCATCGGCATATATTTTTGCAGCAATTGCATCACCTTCACCGCGAAGTTTTTCCGCATCACGAGTCGCTTCAGCAAGGATGACAGTTTCATCACGTTTTGCCTTGGACGTGATCCTGAGAGCTTCTTCCTCACCACGGGCACGGATTTCACGGGCAACCTGATTACGGTCTGCGATCATGCTTTGAAAAATAGGTGCACTATTTTCTTCAGGGAGATCAGTACGCTTAATCCTTAAGTCAACAATTTCTATTCCTAAATCAGAAGCTTCCTGAAAAACTGCATCACGAATACTTTGGCGCAGCTCACGTCTTTCACCGCTTAACGCCTTGTTCAGTTCTTCAACCCCGAAAACTTTACGCAAATTTGAGTTTGTTATAATTGACAATCTGTTTTCAGCGCCTTTCTCATTTCGAACCGCCTGATAGACTTTCAGTGGATCCTGGATACGAAACTCGGTAAAAGCATCCACAATCATTCTTTTCTGATCGGATGTGATCGCAATAATTTCAGGCATATCCAAAATTCTAATCTGGCGGTCAAAATAAATGACATCCTGGATAAGCGGAATTTTAAAATGAAGACCGGCATCTTTAACCGTTCTTTTCCATTCACCGAATTCCAGTACAATAGCCTGGTTCGTTTCTTTTACCTGAAACGTCGCCGCCCCGAATAATATCAATCCGCCACCGACGATCACAAGTGCAATAATAGCTTTTATATTTCTCATCTCTCTATCCTATTACTGATCGTTCGATTTTTTATTGAGTTCCGGCAATGGAAGATACGGCACAACGCCACCACCTTTATTATCAATGACGATTTTATTCGTGCCTGACAATACTTCCTGCATCGTATCAAGATATAGGCGTCTTTTTGTCACATCCTTTGCTTTTTGATATTCAGATAAAATAGCTTCAAATCGCGATGCCTGACCTTCCGCTTCGGCAATTACTTTCTGCTTATATCCTTCGGCTTCCTGTATCATACTTGCCGCTTTACCTCGTGCCTGTGGAACAATTTTATTTTGCTCTAATTTCGCCAGACTAATCACACGTTCCCTGTCAGCTTCTGCTTTCTGTACATCGTTAAACGCATCTGAGATTTCTGCTGGTGGCTTTACATCTTCCATTTTAACCTGGGAAATTTCTATCCCGGCATCATACCGGTCTAAAATTTCCTGGGTAATCTGCATCACTTCAAGTTCAATACCGTTTTTATTATTGGTCATAACATTTTGAACATCAGTTTTTGCCACAACTTCGCGCATCGCACTTTCAGCAATGGATTTAACGCTTTCTTCCTTATCCCGTAAGTTAAACTGAAATTTGGCTGGATCACGGACTTTCCACATAATGGAAAATGGCGCATCAACAATATTTTCATCACCGGTAAGCATCTGACGTTCTTTTTGTGCCATGATGCTGTTTCCAAATCCAATCTGGATAACATTAATAGCTGTTACCTTGGTAATCTGCTTTGTTTCAAATGGCGCTAACATAAAATGGATGCCCGGATCAGTGGTTTCAACCCATTTACCAAAACGTAAAACGATGGCCTGCTCGTCTGTATCGACAATATAAATACAAAGATATAACCAAAGGGCAACGACACCTAAAATGATAAAACTTAGGCTTTTACCACTTCCTAAATTTTCGCCGCCATCGCCACTTCCGCCGCCGCCGAATGCGCTTCTGAATTTATCCTGACCTTTTCGAATGAGCTCATCAATGTCCGGCGGTTGTCCGCCACCGCCTTTTTTGGGGCCCTGTCCCCATGGTCCACGATCGCCGCCATTATTTTGCCAAGACATCTATTGCTCCTTGTAAATATTTACAGGAATTATACAATTATTCACAGAATTCCCTTTTAAAAAATTATATCTATCTTATATGCTAACTACCGTCCTACATCAACGGTAGAACAAAGTTAATTGCACTATAGGTAAGCATGAAATGACAGACGTCAAGCGAGAACAGCTTTTATCAGCTCTAAAAACCATCAATCACCCTAAATTAAACAAAAATATAGTTGATCTGGGTATTGTCCAGGGGTTGGTCATCAAAGATGGCGCCGTAGGATTTGCCCTTAATATTGATCCTTCAGAGGTTGATATGATGGAAAAACTAAGAGGCAGTTGTGATAGATTACTGATGCAGATAGATGGAGTAACGAAAGTGACTTCCGTTTTGACCGCTGAACGCGACGGTAAAGATGAACAAGCAAAGCCTGGCTTCGGTGAAAAAAGAGCCTTTGGCGGACACGGCACACCGCCACCGCCGCAGGGCCCCGCAGCAATCCCAGGTGTAAAACATGTCATCGCAGTTGCCAGTGGCAAGGGGGGGGTCGGAAAATCAACAACCTCCATTAACCTTGCTCTTGCCTTTTCAAAGCTCGGTCTTAAAGCCGGTATTTTCGATCTTGATATTTATGGACCAAGTGTACCACGATTAATGGGACTTCCCGACGCCAGGCCGGAAAGCCTGGGTGACGGCAAAATAACCCCACTGGAAAATTATGATATCGTCAGCATGTCTATCGGCTATCTTATGGAAAAAGATGCCGCCACAATCTGGCGCGGCCCCATGGTAATGGGCGCAATTCAACAAATGCTCCGTGATGTAAAATGGGATTTATTCGGTGTCCTTGATGTGCTGGTCCTTGACCTTCCACCAGGCACAGGTGATGCGCAGCTTACCATGGTGCAGAATATCAGGCTGGACGGGGCAGTGATTGTTTCAACCCCACAGGACCTGGCCCTGATAGATGCCCGAAAGGCAATTACCATGTTTGATAAAACCAATACAAATATCTTCGGCATCATTGAAAATATGAGTTACTTCATCTGCCCGCACTGCGGGGAGCGTTCCGATATTTTCAGCCATGGCGGGGCTTGCGAAACGGCAAAAGAAAAGAACATGGATTTTCTGGGATCAATCCCACTTGATATGGATATCCGTTCAAGTGCCGATGATGGCAATCCAATAGTGATCAGCCAGCCGGAAAGTGCCCATACAAAGGCCTATATTGAAATTGCCGATAAGATACTGGAAAAATTACATTAAGTGTCAAAATTGATCGTTTAAAGACTTCTATCCTCCAGAACATCAAGTATCTTTGATGCCGCTTCGGGAATATTGGTACCCGGACCGAATATGGCGCTGACACCCGCTTTATAAAGATCATCATAATCCTGTGCCGGGATAACCCCTCCAGCTACGACCATGATATCATCTGCTCCTTCTGCTTTTAAAGCTTTGATCAGACTTGGAATAAGGGTTTTGTGGCCAGCCGCCTGTGATGAGACACCAATAATATGAACATCATTTTCAATAGCTTCGCGTGCAGTTTCGGCGGGTGTCTGAAACAGCGGTCCAACATCCA
The DNA here is from genome assembly GCA_024236295.1 of Kordiimonadaceae bacterium. Classification (GTDB taxonomy): domain Bacteria; phylum Pseudomonadota; class Alphaproteobacteria; order Sphingomonadales; family Emcibacteraceae; genus Pseudemcibacter. The sequence goes on from JACKKT010000003.1 coordinate 52,395, forward strand.
CATCAAAGCCGATGTCCGCAAACGCGGTCGCAATAATTTTTGCGCCGCGATCATGGCCATCCTGCCCCATTTTTGCAACCAGTATCCGGGGGCGACGTCCTACCTTTTCCATAAATTTTGTAATTTTATCCTGAATATCCACGTAATTCTTATCCCCTTTATAGGCGGCACCATAAACACCGGAAATTGATTTAATTTCTGCACGGTGCCGTCCAAAGATCTCCTCCATGGCAGCGGAAATTTCCCCAAGAGTTGCCCTAGCCCGTGCCGCCTCAATAGCTTTTTCCAATAAATTGTCGCCTGATCTTGCCGCTTCTGTCAACGCTTCCAGCGCAGCTCGACATTTTTCTTTATCCCGGTTTTTCTTAACGGCTTTCAGTTTCTTAATCTGGGCTTTACGGACTGCGATGTTATCAATTTCAAGAATATTAATATCGTCTTCTTCCTTCAGACGGTATTTATTGACACCGACAACCGTTTCCTCGCCCCGGTCAATACGGGCCTGTTTCATGGCTGCTGCTTTTTCAATATTCAATTTGGGAAGACCTTTTTCCACTGCTTTGGTCATGCCACCCATTTCTTCTATTTCCGTAATAATTTTCCAGGCTTCCTGAACCAGCTGGTCCGTCAGGCTTTCCACATAATATGATCCGCCAAGCGGGTCAACCACATTGGTCATATTGGTTTCTTCCTGTAAAATAATCTGTGTGTTTCGGGCAATACGCGCAGAGGCATCCGTGGGGAGGGCCATAGCTTCATCAAATGAATTTGTGTGTAAGGACTGGGTGCCGCCAAGCATTGCCGCCATGGCCTCGATCGTTGTGCGGATCACATTATTGTAGGGGTCTTTTTCTGTCAGCGAAGCCCCCGATGTCTGACAATGGGTTCTAAGCATCATGCTTTTCGGGTCTTTGGCGCCGAAATTTTCCACGATCTGTGCCCATATTGTCCGCGCCGCACGCAATTTGGCCACTTCCATAAAGAAATTCATGCCGATCGCAAAAAAGAAACTCAGACGCGGCGCAAAATCATCAATATCAAGCCCTTTTGCCATTGCGGTGCGAACATACTCCATGCCATTGGCCAGGGTATAGGCAAGCTCCTGAAGCTGGTTTGAACCTGCTTCCTGCATGTGATAACCGGAAATGGAAATACTATTATAACGGGGCATTTCCTTAGACGTATATTCAATAATATCGCCGACTATACGCATGCTGGGTTCCGGCGGATAGATATAGGTATTACGAACCATAAATTCCTTTAAAATATCATTCTGGATGGTGCCGCTAAGCTGGCCCCGGGATACGCCCTGCTCTTCTGCCGCAACTATATAAAACGCTAAGCACGGTATAACCGCCCCGTTCATGGTCATCGAAACCGACATTTTATCAAGCGGGATTCCGTCAAATAATATTTTCATATCCTCAACGCTATCTATGGCCACCCCGGCTTTACCCACATCGCCTTCAACCCTTGGGTGGTCACTGTCATAGCCGCGGTGCGTTGCCAGATCAAAAGCAATTGAAAGCCCCATCTGACCCGCTTCAAGATTTCGGTGATAAAAAGCATTGCTTTCTTCTGCGGTCGAAAAACCTGCATATTGACGAATGGTCCATGGCCGTCCTGCATACATACTGCCACGGACACCTCGGGTATAAGGGAAAAATCCCGGCAAATTATCCTTATGGGCAATAGACGATAGATCATCAGCCGTATAAAGTGGCTTGACGTTAATCCCTTCAGGGGTCAACCAGTTAAGCTCATCCGGTGACTTGCCACGCAATTCGCCCGCAATAAGCTTACGCCACTCTGAAAGTGTTTCAGGTTTTTTTGTCACCTAATTACCCCTCTAATCCGCATTATGTTACTGATGAGTAGCATTTTACAAAATAAAAAGGAACTTCGCAAGCCTATTGACTATTTTCGCACATAAGCAAGATTTGGGGCCAGCCATCTTTCCACAGTGGCCAGATCCATGTCTTTTCTTTTTGCATAATCCTCGACCTGGTCTTTAGAAATCTTCCCGATACCGAAAAACTGACTTTCAGGATGCGCCATATAATAGCCGCTAACCGATGAGGCCGGTAACATTGCCATACTATCCGTCAGTTCAATGCCGGCATTCTGCCTTGCATTCAGTAATGAAAAAAGTGCCGGTTTCTCCGTATGATCCGGACAGGCCGGATAACCGGGTGCAGGTCTTATGCCGCGAAATCTTTCTTTAATCAGGTCCTGATTATCAAAATTCTCATCCCTTGCATAACCCCAGAATTCTTTCCGAACACGAAGATGCATATGTTCCGCAAAAGATTCCGCAAGACGGTCGGCAAGTGCCTTAAGTAAGATATCATTATAATCGTCATGTGTTCCCTTAAAGAGCGCAAGCTTTTCTTCAATGCCAATTCCGGCGGTCACGGCAAACCCCCCCATATAATCATGAATACCGGTTTCTCTCGGAGCAATAAAATCAGCAAGGCACATATTGGACTTACCGCTTCTTTTTTTCATTTGCTGACGCAGGAAATGAATGGTTTCAATTGTGTCTGATCGTTTATCATCAGAATAAAGCTCCACATCGTCCCCAACCGCATTTGCCGGCCAGAAACCGATGACGGCCTTGGCTTTAAGCCATTTTTCATCAACAATCTTCTGTAGCATATTTTGTGCATCCTTAAATAGGTCAGATGCGCTTTTCCCCACTACCTTGTCTGTTAAAATTTGAGGATATGTTCCCGCCAGTTCCCAGGTTCGAAAGAACGGTGTCCAGTCGATGGTATTGACGAGATCGGAAAGATCATAATCCACAAAAGTTTTGAGGCCGGTAAAATTAGGCTTTTCCGGCACGTAACTATTCCAATCAATTTTAAAGTGATTTTCGCGTGCCTCAGCAATCGTGACCTGATTATCCTTCTTGTCACGATTTTCATATTTGGTCCGAATATCAAGATATTCTTTTGCCACATCTGAACTGAATTTATCTTTCGTCGTTTCATTAAGAAGACTTCCGGCAACTCCAACCGCCCGTGATGCATCAAGCACATAAACAAGCGGTCCACTGTAATTGGGAGCAATTTTTACAGCCGTATGGACTTTTGATGTCGTTGCCCCGCCGATCAGAAGCGGCAGTTTCATATCCAGCCGTTCCATTTCAGCAGCAACAGTACACATTTCCTCCAACGACGGGGTAATAAGACCGGAAAGACCGATCATATCGACATTTTCATCTTTGGCTTTTTGCAGAATATCTTCGCAAGGCACCATAACACCCATGTCAATCACTTCATAATTGTTGCATTGAAGCACAACACCTACAATATTTTTGCCGATATCATGAACATCGCCTTTAACGGTTGCCATCAATATCTTGCCGTTGGAGGATGATGTCTCACCTTCCACCTTTTCCGCTTCAATGAAGGGGAGCAGATAAGCAACCGCCTGCTTCATGACCCGTGCCGATTTTACCACCTGAGGCAAAAACATCTGCCCTGAACCAAACAGGTCACCGACTATATTCATTCCCGCCATCAGCGGTCCTTCAATAACCTCAAGAGGACGGTCAAATTTTTGTCTGGCTTCTTCGGTATCCGCTTCAATAAAAGCGGTAATCCCTTTAACCAGTGCATGGGAAAGCCTTTCTTCTGCGGTACCTTTCCGCCATTCAAGGTCCTCTTTCTTTTCTTCCCCAGCCTCACCTTTATATTTTTCGGCGATTTCAAGTAGTCGGTCTGTCGCATCACTGCGGCGGTTAAGAATGACATCTTCAACCCGCTCCCGCAACTCATTCGGAATTTCAGAATAAACAGTCATCATACCGGCATTGACAATACCCATATCCATTCCTGCCTGAATGGCATGATATAGAAATACGCTATGCATAGCCTCGCGCACAGGATTATTACCCCGGAAAGAGAATGACACATTACTAACACCACCGGAAACATGACAGTAAGGCAGGTTATCCGTAATCTTACGGGTCGCTTCAATGAAATCGACCCCGTAATTATTATGTTCCTCAATACCGGTTGCCACCGCAAATATATTGGGGTCAAAAATAATATCTTCCGGCGGAAAACCGACTTTCCCGGTCAGAATTTTATAGGACCTTTCACATATTTCATATTTCCGGTCCAGTGTATCCGCTTGCCCATTTTCATCAAAGGCCATAACGACTGTCGCTGCCCCGTACCGCTTTATCAGCTTTGCCTGACGGATAAAAATATCCTCACCTTCCTTAAGCGAAATACTGTTAACAATTGCCTTGCCCTGCACGCATTTAAGACCCGCTTCAATGACAGACCATTTTGAACTGTCAATCATGATCGGCACCCGTGAAATTTCAGGCTCTGATGCAATCAGATTAAGGAATTTGACCATAGCCGCTTCTGAATCAAGCATGGCTTCATCCATATTGACATCAATGATCTGGGCTCCGGCCTCCACCTGCTGAAGTGCCACTTCAAGGGCCGCATCAAACTCGCCATTTAAAATAAGTTTTTTAAATTTTGCTGATCCGGTTACATTGGTCCGCTCACCAATATTGATAAAAATACCCTGTCTCTTTGTCATTTTATATTACCTTAAAGGGTTCAAGGCCACTAAGGCGCATATGGGGCTCAAAATGGGGAATTTTGCGCGGCTTAATTCCGGCAACTCCGGCAGCAATCGCCTTAATATGGTCGGGGCGCGTTCCGCAGCATCCGCCAACAATATTAAGATAACCGCTTTCGGCCCATTCTTTTAACTGAGCTGTCATTTCTTCAGGGCTTTCATCATATTCACCCATTTCGTTGGGAAGTCCTGCATTGGGATGGGCGGATACCGCAGTATCAGCAACTTTTGATAGCGCCACGACATGACGTCTCAGTTCTTTGGCACCGAGGGCACAGTTAAAACCGACACTAATCGGATTGGCATGACGCACGCTATACCAGAAAGCTTCAGCCGTTTGGCCGGACAGTGTTCTGCCTGATGCATCGGTAATAGTACCGGAAATCATGATCGGCAGATCCATATTTTTTTCCTCAAAAACCAACTGAACGGCGAAAATTGCGGCTTTGGCATTAAGCGTATCAAAAATAGTTTCAATCAAAATGATATCAACACCGCCATCGATAAGACCTCTGGTGGCTTCCTTATAACTTTCAACAAGCTCATCAAAGCTGATATTCCTAAAAGCCGGATCATTAACATCCGGAGATAGCGAAGCTGTACGGCTGGTTGGTCCTAATACACCCGCAACAAAACGTGGCTTATCAGGTGTTTTAGCCGTAAATTCATCAGCTGCTTTACGCGCCACTTTTGCGCAAGCAACATTAAGATCATATATGACATCTTCCATTTCATAATCTGCCTGCGAAATGCTGGTGGCGTTAAAGCTGTTGGTTTCAATAATGTCCGCCCCGGCTTCCAGAAATTTTTTATGGATTTCATAAATCAGCTCCGGCTTGGTCATGGCCAGAATATCATTATTGCCCTTAATATCTTTGGCTTTTGATTTAAAAAGATCACCACGAAAATCTTCTTCGCCAAGTTTAAAGGACTGGATCATTGTTCCCATTGCACCGTCCAACACAAGAATGCGTGAAGCCATAGCCCGCTTCAAAAGGGCTGTTCTATCGGTCATGATGGTTCTCCCTCTGGTCTAATGCCTAGAATGTGGCAGATGGTATATGTAAGTTCAGCGCGATTAAGTGTATAAAAATGATAATTTTTAACCCCGCCCTTATAAAGTTTAAGACATTGCTCAGCCGTAATCATTGACGCCACATGACGCCTGATGTCGGGTGTGTCTTCTAGGCCGGAAAAAAGATTTTCAAGCCATGCCGGCACAGTCGTTCCGCATCGTTCTGAAAAGTTTTTTGCCATATTAAAATTTGTCACCGGCATAATCCCCGGGACAATCGGGACATCTATACCAGCAGCTAATACCTTATCCATAAAGCGGAAATAGATATCCACATCAAAGAAATACTGGGTTATGGCGCGATTAGCCCCGGCATCAATTTTTCTTTTCAGATTATCAATATCTGCACTGACATCAGCGCTATCCGGATGTTTTTCCGGATATGCCGCAACCGAAATATCAAAATCTGCTATTTTCTTTAAGCCCTTAACCAGGTCAGCCGCATTCTCATATCCTTCAGTATGAGGCTTATAAGGCTGACCTATCGTCGGCATATCGCCTCGTAAAGCGACAATGTGGCGCACACCTTCGTCCCAATATGCACGCGCAACTTCATCAACTTCATCTTTAGTAGCCCCAACACATGTCAGATGAGCGGCAGGCGTTAACGCTGTTTCCTTTAAAATACGGGAAACCGTCTTATGGGTTCTCTCACGTGTACTTCCGCCGGCTCCGTATGTTACCGAAACCATGGACGGCCTTAAATTTTCAAGTTTCCGAATACTATGCCACAATGTTTCTTCCATCTGCTCAGTCTTTGGCGGGAAAAATTCAAAAGAAACTTCTATACCCTGAGCACGCTCGGCAAACAGGCTAGGCAGTAAATAGTCCTTGGTATTTTTAATATTCATTCTTTTTAACTTCATTAATTATTTATTTTTTGTGGCAACCCAAATCGCAATATCAAGCTCACTTCCCCGCATGGTTTCCGTTGAAGTGATCTGAAGACCTGTCATTTTGCACCAGTCGGTTACTTCCTTATTTGAAAAACCTAAGCGTCTGTGGGCATATTCTTCCCTTAATTTTTCCAGCTTATGAGGAAGAAAATCGACGATAATTACCTTTCCGTCTGGACGAAGAATTCGACTGGTTTCCTTAATAGCTGCAAGCGGATCATCGGCAAAATGCAGAACCTGATGAAATAGAACAAGGTCCATACATTCATCTTTCAGTGCAAGATCATACATGTCCCCTTGGCGAACCTGCATATGGCTTATGGTTTTATTTTCAAGATGTGATCTTGCAATTGCAAGCATGTCACGACTAAGATCAATACCTGTTCCATGAGCCGCCCGCCCGGCAAAGAGTTCAAGCATTCGTCCTGTGCCTGTCCCTACATCAAGCAAGTCATTTATTTCCATATCTGCCGAAATTTTCAGCAGATAATCTTCAACCAGTTTTTCCGGCACATAAAGTGATCTTATTTTATCCCAGTTTGCAGCATTTTCCCTGAAATATTTTGCCGCCTTTTTATCTCTCTCTTTTTTTACTTCTGCCAGTCTCTCCTGATCATGCTGTAAAATCTGATCAGAATAAGGAATATAGCCGAGAAATGCTTTTGCCAATTTTGCGTTGGCACCATCATCGGCCAATCGATAAAATATCCACGTTCCTTCGCGATGCCTCTCAAGAAGGCCTGCTTCACATAATAGTCTTAAATGTCTGGAAATTCTTGGCTGACTTTGTCTAAGTACAGATACTAATTCTGTTACTGTTAGCTCTCCGGTTTTAAAAAGCGCAAGTATTCGTAAACGCGTTTCTTCACCAGCCGCTTTTAAAGCACTAAGTAAATCATCCAAGCTAAGTTCCATAATCTTGTTCTCCAAGCATTTTCATAATAAAGAAATATATAAAGATATATTTATATAATGTAAATAACATTAATGTGATCAGTATTTGTCCCATTGTGATTTGACTATTTTTATAGAATTCCCAAATAATAGGCATATAGAACGGTAAACGAACCTATAAATTTGCCTTAAATGATAACGTATTTTCTCTTGGCAGATTTAAGAGATTATAAAGGAACGAACATGCAAAATAATTTGAATAAAATGCTACCCGCCAAAAAAGCCCTTACCAGCTTTCTATTGGTTGCTGGTTTAGCTACTCTTCCAACTATGTCATTTGCCCAAAGCGCAACAGAGCCTTGGGTCGGAACAATTCCAGGAGACAATATATATTTTTCAACTACAGATGAGATGTCAGCAATTAGAAATATGCTGAATAACCAAGACTATGTTGGTGCTGTAAATAATGCGAAAAAATATATTTCTTCACTAGAAAATTTTGAACGTTCCGGTAAAACTTCCCAATTTAGGTATGATGCCTATAATGCATTGTGTCTTGGACTTACTGCACAAAGAAAATATGATGAGGCAATGGAGGCGTGCAATACTGCAATCGAGGAAGCGCCTACCCGTTGGTTTGCCTATAACAGTCGCGGCTCACTTAATTTTAGATCAGGAAACTTTACCGAAGCTGAGAAAGATTACAGATTGGCCCTTGAACATGCTCCTAAATCCGGCAATATTTCAGAAATATTGGAGCATAATATCAGCCTTGCCCAATCAAAAAATTAATATAAAATGACCACAACAAACTATTAATATGGTTTGTTGTGGTATATTGGCGACTGTAAGTTAACCAGATTTACACTCATTGTAATTTAAAAGGCAGCTTGATTAAGCAATGTTCAAATCAAAAAGTTATATCTTTTTCTTAACTCTTTTTCTGGTTCATTCAATTTTCATGACGACGCTAGCTCGTTCACAAAATTATGAACCGTGGACTGGAGCTGTTGTCGGAGCCAGAATCGATTTTAGCAAAGACGATGCTCTGGATAAAATAAGAAAATTAATTAATGAAGGTGATACGATAGGTGCTGTTCGTGAAGCGAATAAAATTGTTTCTAGTCTTGCCCAGATTGAACGCGGAGGAGCTGCAGAAACAATTTTCAGATACGATGCTTATAATGCTTATTGCATCAGTTTAACAGCAAATAAAGAATATGAAAAAGCTATGGAGGCCTGTAACGAAGCAATTAAACAGTTGCCGAGCCGGTGGCAGGCTTTTAACAGCCGCGGTTCGTTAAATTATAAAACTGAAAATTTCAAACAAGCCCTTTCAGACTATCAAAGTGCTTTAGGCCGGGCCCCAGATGCACCTCAGATTAAAAGATTATTAGAGCATAATATCAAAATAGCAGAAGTAAGAGTGTCAGGTAATTAATTTTATTGCCAAATCTGTTATAGATGCTCCTAGTTCTATCTTAAGCAATCATAATTAACGGTCCCCAAATATCAAAACATAGCTAATATCAGTGTACGTATTTCTCTATGGAGATACTCTCATTTGCCTTTCGAATTATAGTTGCTAAATGCTTTGAATATTCTATAACAGACTCTCTAGTTTTGTATTCATAAAATATTCATCATAAATAGCTATATAACGATTATGAAACCTATTCATTACAGAAGATATATGCCCGATTGCACAACTAACAAAAAACTAATTATATTTTCATATATGAAATTAGCTTTGATTGGGCTTTCTCTTCTATTGTTATCTTCTTGTGCAAAAAGACCCCCAGCATCAAATCCAGAAGCATTATTGGCTTATGAAAAAGCCAATGATCCTCTAGAGCCCATGAATAGGCAGATTTTTGCTTTCAATATTTTGTTTGATGAAACAATTCTGGAGCCAACAGCTAGGTTGTACCGTTTATGGGGACCCCCTGATATCCGTAACGGAATTGCCAATTTTGTCGTAAACTGGCGAGAACCAGTAACATTTGTAAATGATGTTTTACAAGCTGAACCAAAAAGAGCTGGCACATCCATGTCCCGTTTTCTGATCAACTCAACATTTGGATTATTAGGCGTTTTTGATACTGCATCAAGATGGGGTATTAAGGGCCATGATGAAGATTTTGGAGAAACATTTGCTGTTTGGGGGATCCCGGATGGACCTTTTTTGATGTTGCCATTTCTCGGTCCTTCCAATGTAAGAGATTTTACAGGATTTGTCGTGGATTTCTTCTATGACCCGGTCAGCTTCTGGCTTGCCCATAAACATTGGACATATGTTCGTTATGGCAGGCTTGCACTAAGAGGTCTTATTTACAGGGAAGAAAATCTGGAAACCCTTGATGACTTAAGTAAGTCCTCTACTGATTTATATGCCACATATCGCAGCAGCTATCGCCAACTTAGGCTTTATGATATTAACAATGGTGATCTTGATACTCGTGAAGAAGATGATTTGTTCGACGAAGAATTTGATGAGGATTTTTAATTCGGATTGTCTTTGATCTTGTTTTTTTATCTCTTTTGTACTTATTATATAAAAAAATAACAAGAGCCTGAGCTATGACACAAAATATCGATACTGCAAGTCACGTTGATGAAATGCGCTGCGAGGATGACTTAAAAAGAAGTAACGCTATTAAAGCAAGCCGTACCATGTTACTTATGCAATGGCCGGTATATACAGTTCTTGGCCTGATCGGTATTTTACTGCCCTTAATAGGTGTAGTTGATGAAATCGCCCTTATTGGAACAATTCTTCTTATATCTACAATGACACAAATTGCCATACTGTTAAAATATGGCATTAATCCAGGCTTTGCGTGGAGATTCAGTCTGACTGTTATTACAATGGTGGCATGTATACTCTTGTTATCGGGGGCCCTTGATAATTATTTCTCTTTTGAGCAAATCGTTGGAGGTTACCTTGCTGGGACTGGCGGATATACGGTGATAGAAGGACGCTATTCATTTTCAAGCCGTCATATTGAATCGGTCGTATATTGTGGGTATTTTGGTGGCGTTATGGGTTTAATGCTGTTTACGGGCTGGCCAGATCTGGCTTGGTTGACACCAGTTACGGCACTTAGTCTTTACCTGCTGGCACTTGGCTATACTGCTCGTGTATTTATTTATAAAGAGAAAAACAAAATTACCTAATAAAATATACAGGGAATAGGGTTTTAATAATTCTCACAAAAAATTGATTTAGGAATTAATCTAAATTTGAGTATATTTATCTGGATTTATTTTCTGCCTGTAAAACCTTTTGGCATAGAGGGGAAGTCTATCAATGAATAAAATAGCTTTAACAAGATCTCTAACTGTGCACTTAATAATTTTTATCAGTTCATTCTTGATAAATACAGCATTTGCACAGGTCGAAACTTCTACCGGCAGGTCGAACGTGACAGTTACCAGCATTAGCGATACAGAAATAAAAGCAATTCAGAATATTAGAAAAAGAATTAACAGTGGTGACTATAAAGGAGCCATTAGTCGTTCAAACAGAATCATCCGAGGTGAGGACAGAAACAATCGGGACGGATTATCCCATTCTTCTTTTTATAAAGAAGCCTATAACTGTCTATGTGTCAGTTTGGCAGGGATTGGTGATACGGAAAGCGCTATGGAAGCCTGCAATACATCGATTGAACTAACTCCTACCCATTGGGAAAGCCTAAAGACAAGAGCTACACTATATTATATGACACAAAATTTCCCCAAATCACTTGATGATTTCACAAAATCACTTGAAAATGCGCCCGATGATGAAGGAATTAAAGCCGCCCTTAAGCAAAATATTGGTGTTGTGCAATCTAAAGCTCAATAAATAAAAACTTTATTACCGCGTAAGTTTCTTATATTGCATTTTATGAGGACGGTCAGCAGCATCCCCTAACCTTCTTCGGCGGTCTGCCTCATAATCCTCATAGTTACCTTCAAACCATTCCACATGGGAATTTCCTTCAAATGCAAGGATATGCGTAGCAATCCTGTTTAAAAACCATCTGTCATGCGAAATAATAACGGCACAACCGGCGAAATCCTCAAGCGCCGCTTCAAGGGCGCTCAATGTCTCTACGTCAAGATCATTGGTTGGTTCGTCGAGAAGCAGTACGTTTGCTGGCGTTCTTAACATTTTGGCAAGATGCACCCTGTTTCTTTCACCACCAGACAGTTGACCTAATCTTTTTTGCTGATCCGAACCTTTAAAATTAAAATTACCGACATAGGCACGGGTTGGAACTTTTCTACCGTTAAAATCAAACACATCAAGCTTATCTGAGATTTCTTCCCAGACCGTTTTGTTGTTATCAAGGCCATCACGGCTTTGATCAACATATCCGAGCAATACGGTATCGCCAACACGGATAGAACCTGAATCCGGTTTTTCAATACCAGTGATCATTTTGAAAAGGGTTGATTTACCGGCACCATTCGGACCAATGACCCCTACAATTCCCCCTGGGGGCAGTTTAAAACTTAGATTTTCAATAAGAAGTCGATCATCATAGCCCTTATTCAGGTTTTCGGCTTCAATGACCACTCCGCCTAGTCTAGGCCCTACTGGAATTTGTATCTGAGCCTCACCGTTGCGGCCATCTTGTGCTGCCGCAAGCAAATCATCATAGGCTTTGATACGTGCTTTGCTTTTCGCTTGACGAGCTTTTGGTGACTGCTGAATCCATTTCAGCTCTCGCTTCATGGTTCGTTTGCGGCCTTCTTCCATACGTTCTTCCTGCAGAAGACGTTTTTCCTTTTGCTCTAGCCATGAAGAATAGTGGCCTTCATAGGGAATCGCCCGACCACGGTCAAGTTCAAGAACCCAGTTTACGACATTATCCAGAAAATAACGATCATGGGTAACCAGAATAACTGTTCCTTTATATTCCTGAAGATGGTTTTCAAGCCAGGCAACGGATTCTGCATCCAAGTGGTTGGTCGGTTCGTCAAGGAGAAGAATTTCAGGTTTTTCAAGAAGTAACCGACATAGAGCTACACGACGGCGTTCTCCGCCGGATAGTACAGTTACATCAGCATCCTTTGGCGGACAGCGCAAAGCTTCCATTGCAAGCTCAACACGACTGTCCAGATCCCATGCATCTGCTGCATCAATTTTATCCTGAAGCTCGCCCTGCCTTGCAATCAGATCATTCATTTCATCATCTGACATTGGCTCGGCAAATTTTGCGCTGATTTCATTAAATTCATCAACAATGCCTTTTATCTCCCCCATACCATCCATGACATTTTCGAATACGGTTTTTTTCGGATCAAGTTGTGGCTCCTGCTCAAGATATCCGACCCGAACGCCTTCAGCCGCCCAGGCTTCACCTGTATAATCCTTATCAATACCGGCAATGATTTTCATCAATGTGGATTTACCGGCACCGTTTACACCAATTACAGCAATTTTTGCGTCCGGTAGAAATGACAGTGTAATATCACTAAAGGTCGGTTTTGCACCCGGGTAAGTTTTTCCGAGCCCCTTCATTACAAAGCTATATTGATAAGATGCCATTTACGTCTCACATTCGGTTAAATAATTTCGAGCCTGTATAACTCAAAGCACAGAGAATGTGCAATGATAAAAAAATCCCCCGCAAATTATGTCGGGGGATTTTATAAATACTGATAAAATTACATTTATGGATTTCTGAATTTCAATATAAATCGGCTTGTTTTACCGCGAACACTATCATCAAATACCGATTTGGAAAGATCATCTGTATTATTTTGCAGTATATCAAGCTCTCCAACAAGTTCAAAACCTGCTTTTGCCATGTCACGCTTAACAATTGCCGGATCAATTCTGTGGACCGTATTGCCTGTACTACTTGGAGATCCATCAATAGCACGATGGTCAATCACCGCCATTATGCCCCCTGGCTTCAATGCTTTTCTGAATACACCAAGAATTCTATCCACATCGACATTAAATCTCTCGAAATAGAAATCATGGAAATTCTGAATGAGAAAAATATAGTCCAGACTATTTTCTTTTAAATCCAGACTATTAAAACTAGCATAGATTGGGACAACATTGCTCATATGCGGTGTTTCACGAATATATTTCGCATAGGCATTATCCGGGTCCATTCCTGCATTTGGAAATGAATGGGCAATCACACGACCGTTCTTACCAACAACGCCTGCAAGTATTTCTGCGTAATAGCCTCCGCTAGAAACCATATCAAGCACCGTATCGCCCGGGCCTACCCCCATAAATTTAATTACTTCACCCGGTTTTCTAAGTGGATCACGAACTTTATTGGCTTCCATCCTATTTGGATTAGCCACAGCTGCATCAATCAGTGCGTCATTGTTCTGTGCGTGTACAGGGCTACTAGTGAAGATACTAAAGATCAAATACACAAGTGAAACTTTCAAAAATTTAGTCACCATATTTCTTCCTCCATATTAATATCTGATATAAATCGCCCTTCATAATCAGAGTAGCAAAAAAATAGCCTTAATTATAGCTATAATTCATAATTAGATTGTATCAGTTCGTATTTTATCAGGGATTTTTGAATTTCATGATGAATCTGCTCGTCTTGCCGCGTACTCTATCATCAAATACCGAAATGGATTTATCATCCGTGTCATTCAAGAGAATATCTTTCTCACCTTCAAAAATAAAACCTGCACTTTCCATATTTCTTTTGACAATTGCAGGATCAATTCTGTGTAGAGTATCCCCCGAACTACTTGGTGAGCCTTTGATCGCTTCGTGATCAACAATAGCAATTATGCTCCCGGGTTTCAGTGCCTTATGGTAGGTTGCCATAATTTTATCTAGATCGACATCAATGCCTTTATAATAAAAATCATGATAAAACTGGATGATAAAAATCTGATCAAGGCTGTTTTCCTTAAAATCCAGATCATTAATATTGGAATATATGGGAACGACATTTTTTAAATGATTTGATGTTCTAATATAAGTTGATGTTGGATTATCAGGGTCTCTTCCAGCATCAGGAAACATTTGCGCTATCACCCGACCTTCTTCGCCCACTATGAAAGATAATATTTCTGTGTAATATGAGCCATCAGCATACATATCCAAAATCGTCATACCCGGTTTTACACCCATGAATTTTACCACCTCGGCGGGTTTACGCAATGGATCTCTCGATCTGTTACTTTCTTTTCTGGCAGGATTTTCAATTGCCTGTTTTATTAGATCTTCATACTGATCAGCATTCGCTGACTGCGATAAAACAGGTAAGATCGCAATTAACATGAATAGTGAAATTTTTTTCAGTTTTGTTGACATTTACCACCCAAATATATTTATGGATTATTTTATAAATAAGTGCTGCTGATTTTAAGGTATATCGAAAATGAAAAAAGTGAATTCATATCAATTTTTTGTGATATATGGACAAATAGACCTTAAATCCAACGACGAACTTTTTTCTTATATTTGATATATTCTTCGCCAAATTTTGCTTCAAGATAGGCTTCTTCTTTCTCAATCACCAGTCTGTTCAGAATAATGATAAGGGGTATCATCATAAAAATTATCCATAATTTATCAAGATAAAGTCCAAATGCCAGCATCATTAGCGCTACGCCAAGATAAATGGGGTTTCTGGAATAGGCATAAATACCAGACTGATAAACCTTTGTCACAGATGCATGAACACTTGGGCTTTGCTTATTACGGGCGAATATTCTAAACCCAAGAATTATAATAATTGTGCCCAAAATGAACAGAACGATCGCAGCTATTTTTTCATTACCTGCCAGGCCAACCGAAAGTGGATATATATAATCCAGAATCAGTCCTAAAATTATTGCTATTATATAAAAAACAGGAGGATGAGTAATGATCCCTGCATTATCCTGATGGTCATCCATGCTTTATTCCTTCTGAAAAACAATATTTCCTCCAGAAATGGTCAAAACGACTTTCCCATTAAGAAGCTGTCTCGGATTATGCGCCCCAACATTGAGTAAATCAATATCTGTTATCGTCATGTCTGCCCACTTACCGGGTTCAAGCTTACCGGTCTCATTTTCAAGAAATGCGGCAAAAGCCGCCCAGTTTGTATAGCCCCGAATTGCTTCCTCTGCAGTCAGTTTTTCTTCAGGATACCATCCGCCTGCTGGCTCACCATCACGGCTTTGACGCGTTATGGCCGAATGAAGTCCGTAAAAAATATTCCAGTCATACCCCATCAGATCAGATCCAAACGCAAGGGGAACATTATTTCTACGGAATGTGCGCCAGGCATATGCCCCTTTGGCCCGTTCCGGACCAATCCGATCAACTGTCCAGACTTTATCTTCTGCCACAAAAGGCGGCTGTACCGCAGCAATGATATCCAGATCATCATAAAGTTTGAAATCATCCGGGTGAACAACCTGTGCATGCTCAACACGGTGGCGAAGTTTTTGAAGTTCAGGATTCTTTGCAATATTATCTTTAAAAAAATGTAAGACTTCCCGGTTTCCGCCATCGCCAATAGCATGGATGTTTATCTGGAATCCTGCCTGCATTATATCACCGATTTCTTTGGTGAAAAATCCGTAATCTTCCCCTGACACGCCAAACTGCCCCGGCATGTCGGAATATTCTTCAATCATTTTTGCGCCACGTGCACCGAGTGAACCGTCGTAATATCCTTTAACCGAATGGACGAATAGTTTATTGCTTTCGTATCTGATCGGTCCCGACTTTATCCATTCCAGCATTTGTGGCTTATCCCTGCCGCTTATCATTGCGCTTACCCTTATCTGTAATTCACCTGCTTCATTTAATGATTGATAGGCTTTCATAATCGGGGTGTTCGCCCCTGCATGATGGACCATGACATAGCCATCATTGGCCATTAGCTGAAGACCGTTTTTTAATCTGTTCATCATTCGCTCATGGCTTAATGGCGGAACGGCATCACGATATAAGGCAACACCACGATTTCTAACCGCCCCATTTGGCTCCCCATTTTCATAGCGGTGAATTATTCCTCCAACCGGATTTTCACTTTCCTTCGTAATTCCTGCAGCTGCCATCGCCAGTTTGTTGCCCCAGGCCCCAAATCCATTCGTGCCATCCATAAGGACGGGATTATCAGGAACCCGTTCCGATAATAGTTTCTCAGTCGGATATTTATCTGCCCAACGTCCCTCGTCCCATCCTCTAGCAACAATCCATTGCCCCTTTGGAACATTATATTTTTTTATATGATCGACGACCCGCTGAACCGCTTCTTCTTCTGTTTGAACGCCTTTCAGGTCAACATCATCCAATGTAGCTCCCAATTCTTCTATATGTGCATGTGTATCTACAAATCCTGGATAAATATAATTTCCTTTTACATCAATGACTTTAGTCTGTGGTCCCTTATATTTTTCCATATCCAGATCGCTGCCTATGGCCAATATAATCCCATCCTTGATAGCGACCGCCTGGGCATCAGGCTGCCAGTTTCCGTCTTTAATCGGTGCATCGCCAGCAGGCATTCCCTCTATGGAAGGCTCGCCCCATGAAAAACTGTATATTTTGCCATTCATTAGAATTGATTCTGCAATTTCGGTTTCTGTTTTATTCAATTCTGTCGATTGCTGTTCACAGCCAATGACAAAAACCAATAGAAAGGTAAGGGCAATTTTTTTAATCATATTTAACTCATTCATTTTAATATTTTGAAAAAACATTATTTAAAATTCTTTCCAACCAAATCTGGTCAGTTTTATCAAAAGTGGCAAATTTCGTGCTGTCAACATCAAATATAGCGATCAGATCACCCTTGCCATTTAGAACCGGCACAACAATTTCAGAATTGGATCGACTGTCACAGGCAATATGACCAGGAAATTCATGAACATTTTCGACAATTTGTGTCTCACGGGTGCTCGCCGCTTTACCGCAAACCCCACGGTCAAATGAAATACGAAGGCAGCCAAGTGTCCCCTGATAGGGTCCCACGACTAGTTCGTTTCTTTTTTCCTGATCAACAATGTAAAAACCAACCCAATAGTAATCCTCAAATGCCAGATTAAGAAGACAACTTATGGAAGACATGTTGGCAATCATATTGGGTTCGTCCCTGGTGACGCTGTAAATTTCTGCTTCAACAAGTTGATATTTTGATTCTTTTTCCATTAAATAAACACCTCAGATTCACCTTTCTGACCATTATATAACACTTAGTCCTTCCAGAAAATGAAAATAAAATAATAATTAACCATTTGTTTTTAATCCTCTTTTTATGATTTAATACAAAATTTTATATTTCATATTGACAATAATTGATATAGTGTTATATATAACTACAACACTTAAACACCAAAACACGTATTATTGTTATTAAGGAACTTAAAAATGTTGAATTTATATAAAAACGCAATCAGCCCAAACAGCTTTCTTGGACTAGTTGGAAACAGACCACAAACAGACACAAAAATTCTTGAGCACAATAACAGCAGAATTTTTGCCAGTTTTGCCATTCTTAGCTTGCTTATATTGTCTGTAATTTCAAATGGCAGTCAGAACCAATTGGGATTTGGCATAGAAAGTCATACTGAAAAAACTTTTGTTGCATAAATCAGCCAATGAATGGGATCGTCCGCAAAAGCAAATTTGAGACAAAATTATTATGATTGGAAAATACTGTGACAGAACAATGGACAGATGACAGACCTATATATCTCCAACTGAAGGATCAAATTCTCTCAATGATCATGGATGGGATACTAGAGGAGGGAGAGGCTCTCCCTTCGGTTAGAAAGGTTGCAGTAGAATATCAGATTAATCCTATTACAGCTTCAAAAGCCTATTCTGAGCTGGTTGATGAAGGACTTGTTGAAAAACGAAGGGGACTTGGAATGTATATTTTAGAAGGAGCGAGAAAAAATTTACTCGCCGCCGAACAAAAAAACTTTATGGAAGTGGAATGGCCAAAAATCATGGAGCGTATTTCAAGGTTGGGAATTGATCCTGAATCTTTGCTGGCCGCCTCTTCTCATAAAAGTTCAGCGCCAGATACTAAAAAATAAAGGACATGAAAATGACAGCTTATATCAGCGCAAAAGGCCTAAGCAAATCATACGGCAAATTCCAGGCCCTAAAGGATGTAGATCTATCAATAAACAAGGGACAGATTGTCGGGCTAATCGGCTCCAACGGAGCAGGAAAAACGACAATGATCAATGCTATTCTTGGTTTAAGTTCCTATGAAGGTGACTTAAATGTACTTGGATTTGACCCCCATAGTCAGCGTGATCAGCTCATGAAAGAAGTCTGCTTCATTTCGGATGTCGCAACACTCCCCAGTTGGATTAAAGTACATCAGGTCATAGAGTTTGTTGAAGGTGTCCATCCAAAATTTAACAGGGAAAAAGCATTGGGTTTTCTGAAGAAAACAACCATTCCAATGGAAAAAAAGGTAGGAAATTTATCGAAAGGGATGATTGTGCAATTGCATCTGGCATTGATTATGGCAATAGATGCAAAAATTCTGGTGCTTGATGAACCAACACTCGGCCTTGACATTATATATCGCAAAACTTTTTACGATCAGCTTCTTGAGGATTATTTTGATGAGGAAAGAACAATCATCATCACCACTCATCAGGTTGATGAAATAGAAAATATTCTGACTGACGTCATCTTCATCCGTGAGGGTAGAATTATGTATAACGCAAGTATGGAAGAAACTCTGAACACCTGGAAAGTTCTAGAGCCTAAAAAGGAAAGCATTGACGAAGCCCGCTCTCTTTCACCATACCGCGAAATAAAATCATTAGGCCGAACCAGTTTCGTTTTCAAAGAGTGTGACAATGCCACACTGAAAGAATTGGGAACTGTCAGCAGGCTATCACTTTCTGATCTATTCGTTACATTGATGACAGGGGAATAATCATGGAAACTGCGCAATCTAAAAATCGCAATAATATTTATACTCTCGTTAATATTGGGCTTATTGCCTTTCTGATAATCATCGCAACCGTTGGCATGAGAGGATTAAGTACGTCGAGCATAGGAAATGACTTAATCATTGGAAAATCATCGCCTTCAAAAAACAATGTTATGGTTTGTGCCATCGGCCAATGCCTTTTTATTTAAATACAAAAATTGGAGAATGAAATGTTTTCTACCCTGACTACAATAAATGGCTACAATCCAATAAAAGCGTTATTCCTGAAAGAATTCTGGGACAATAAACGTTCTATATTTGTAACGCCAATGGTCGTCACCGGATTATTTATCTTTTTCGGGCTGGTCGCCATGATAACCGGACATGGCATGATGATAGATGGAATGTCTATGAGCGATCACATTGCCAGAGATCCGGAATTTGGGTCCAGAGCGACAGAAATAGTAACAGGCATGATAATGGTTTCGCCGATGATTCTGATGATCACCGTTGCTTTTAGTATGGTATTTACAGCTCTTTCCGTTCTGTTTGATGAAAGAAAGGACAAAACCATCCTATTCTGGAAGTCAATGCCTGTATCCGACACTCAGGAAGTTTTGGTTAAGCTCGCTACAGTAGTCGTTGTTTCACCGCTCATTGCCATAGGATTTGCCCTTATTATTCAGTTTGCGGCCATGTTAATGCTGGCGACTATGGTGGCATTAAATACCGACTATAGTGCATGGAATCTCGTGTTTTCGAATATCAATTACATGGCGGTTCTCGTCGGAGATATCATCCCCACTTTTGTTATCATTCTCTGGACTTTACCGATCTTTACCTGGTTCATGCTTGTATCGAGTTTTTCCCGCCGTTCTCCATTTCTGCTGGCATTTATCATTCCGGTTTTAATCATCATTATTGAAAATCTTTTCTTCGACAGTCATATACTGGAAAGTGCCCTACAATCCCGCTTTATTCATCTGGAAACTTATATAGACCGATATGATGTCGATCATGGCTCTAATATGGTCAATGGCATCTTTGGATTGCTAGGCAGCTTTGCTGAGCCATCATTCTGGGCCGGTATTGTTGTGGCAGCAACAATGATCTTTGGATGCATCCAAATCCGCAAAAGAAATAGTATTGCTTAACATTTTTACTTCAGGGCAGAAAATTCGTTCTGCCCGATATCTTCCCTCTTGCCCCGGCTATTAGCCGGGGTTTTTTTATTTAGAAAAGATATCGGTAAATCATCTGACTTGACACAAACAATAAAAAAGCTCCAAAAGCCAAATTTAACTGCCGCTGATCCAGCCGATGAGCAATTTTAGCACCAATCGGTGCTGCAAAATAGGAAACTGGTGCCACCAACGCAAGTCCAAACAAATTGACAAACCCAATATTGCCTGGCGGAAGACCTTCTACGCCATTGCCCGTAATCATATAACTAATCGTCCCTGGAATGCTGATTAAAACACCAAAAAACGAAGCAGTTCCCACCGCCCTGTGTATGGGCATTCCAAAAAGCGTCATAAAACTTACCCCCATAACACCTCCACCAATACCCATCATGCTGGAAAGGCCGCCTATTGAGATTGGCATTAGCTGGACAGCTACACTGTCCGGAAACTGATCCCCCGCTTTTTTGGTGTCCCCCTTGAAAAGCATTTTAAGGGCGACAAAAAAAGCAAGTAAGGCAAACAGAATGACCAGCGATTTTCCGTTTAATCTTGATGCTGCAAAACTGCCGACTG
This sequence comes from Kordiimonadaceae bacterium, assembly GCA_024236295.1. Lineage (GTDB taxonomy): Bacteria > Pseudomonadota > Alphaproteobacteria > Sphingomonadales > Emcibacteraceae > Pseudemcibacter. The sequence goes on from JACKKT010000003.1 coordinate 73,516, forward strand.
CAGCAGCAATCAACATAGATACTGCCCAGCTTTTGATAAGTTTTAAATCAACATTTCCACGTCTGTGATGCGCTCTTGCCGATGAAAATGACGTAACAATAATAATGGCAAGCGAAGTGGCAATGGCAATATGCATACGAACTGATTCATCAACACCAAAAACAGAAAGAGCGAATTCAAGGATTGGAACAACAACAATTCCGCCGCCGATCCCCAGCAGCCCCGCCATAACGCCACTCACGACACCTGCCGCGAGCATTCCTAATATTAAAGGAACCAATTCCGCTAATTCATTCAAAGAAAGCTATTCCCTATTGCTTTAATACGTTCGACCATTGAAAATAATCCATTCGTTCTCATTGGTGACAAATGTTGTGACAGGCCTAAATCAGATAAAATGGCGTTTGCATCTGTGTTGATAATTTCCTCTGGGGTTTTGTTTGAAAATATCATAAGAATAATTGATACTAGACCGCGGACAATATGGGCATCACTATCGCCCTTAAAAACTAATTTATCACCCTGCTTTTCATACACAAGCCAAACTTTGCTGGTACAACCGTGTACACGATTTTCTTCTGTCTGGTCTTTTTCATCAAAATCGGGAAGTTGTCGTCCAAGGTCAATGATATAACGGTACCGATCTTCCCATTCATCCATAAATTCAAAAGTTTCTTTTATTTCTTCAATATTCATAATACAAAGTCACTTTGATTTTCCTGATAAGTCAGCATTTTTCGATCAAAAAAATTATATACTTATCCGCTTCAATTTTGTGCACCAGTTTCTGCCCCGTTTCCCGGCAAAAATTCGGTATATCAATTAATGTCATCGGATCCGTTGCCTTTATTTCAACATGTTGACCGAGTTTCATTTTTTCCATTACCCGACGAAGCCGCAACACCGGTATTGGACATTTATGCCCACTTACATCCAGCCGCATATCCGTCTTTCTGGAAATGGTATACTCCTCTTAATTTATTACGATTAAGTTTACTGTTGATGATTTAGCAATTTGTTGAACCACAAGCAAAGCATAAAATGAAAATGTGCCCATTAAGGAAAATCAATTCAGAATTACGGTACTATTTAAGAGGTATTTACTTGAACAGGTAAAAACTAAATCAATTTGGAAATTCTTTATTTCAGTTCATGCTATCTAATATATTATTAATTAACATAAAATTAAACTTAAGCTCATAGGATTTTCAATTTATAGAACAATAAAATCGGATAGATATGAGCCAGCTGACCAAAAAGGTAACGCCATTTGACCGAAATAAGTCATATGATATATTCGATATTGAAAGCATTCTTAACAGCTTGCCTTTTGGTGTAGCTTTATTCGATGAAAAGTTAAATCTGATTGATTATAATAATGTGTTTTTTTCACAAATCCTGACACTACATAATCGTATAAGTGAAGAATTAAATTTAAGCGATATTTTTAATTTTCCCTTATACAACAAAGCGTTAGAAAAAGAAAATCTCAAAGCAATTAATCTGATTATAGAAATGTTCCATGAAAGTAGCGCCTCCGATAATTTTAACTGGATTTATAAGTTTAACTTAGACGAATATAAGACTGCAGAATGCAAAGTTGAGTTTTTCACAAATAAAGGTGTAGTACTGACTATTCTGGAAGACACCAACAGCGAAAAAAACCAGCTTATTGAATTCCAGGCTGCTAAGGAATATTTAGAATCACAAACAAGAGAAGCCATACATATGGCAGAAGACTTGGCAATTGCAAAGGAAGAGGCGGCCAATACGGCGCAGAGAATTCAAATCATCCTTAATGCCATGGAAGAAGGTTTAGTCACGCTAAACAGTAAAGGTCAGATTATTGCGGCAAACAAGGCAATGTCTATTATATTTGGTTACGCGCCTTCAGAATTCATAGGTATGGAGCTTAAGTCTCTTCTTAAATCTCAGTGTGCTAAATCGTCAGAGGATTTTACAACCTTCCTGAATAAGAAAGTTGATGATCTAAATGTTTATAAGTCTGATGAAAAAGGTAACCGGAAAGATGGCTCATCGGTACCACTCCGGATTGACATTCGGGAAGTGTTTCTGGAACAGGAAAAACATTACACTGTATTGCTTCGAAATGTAAGCGAGCAATATGAAGCTGAAAAAATTATTCGGCATATGGCATGGCATGACAGTCTGACCGGTCTAGCCAACCGTAATCTTCTTTCTGCAAGACTTGAAGATGCTCTCAAAATAGCAAAGCGACTCAATAAAAAGGTCGCCGTAATGATCTTGGATCTTGATAAATTTAAACCTGTCAACGACCTTTACGGCCACGCGATCGGTGATGAATTATTAAAAGTTGTTGCTGAAAGACTTTTGTACTGTGCCAGAGAAGTTGATACAGTTGCCCGTCTTGGTGGTGATGAATTTGCAATTGTCTTATCCAATATTGAAAACGACAAGAATATCATAACAATAGCCGACAGAATTATTTACAGCATTCAGCAACCGACAGAAATTGACGGAAATGTAATTCAGATTGGCACCAGCATTGGCGTAAGTTTTTACCCCGATGATTCTGACTCACCGGTAGAACTGATCCGGATGGCAGATGTTGCTCTCTATCAGGCAAAAGAGGACGGAAGACGTCTTTATCGTCTTTATGATCGTCAGATGGATGCGGAAACAAAGGCACAAAAGCAACTTGAAATTGATCTTAATAAAGCTCTGGAAAATAATGAGCTACTTCTGCAATATCAGCCTCAGTTTGACGCAAAAAACAATAAATTGGTTGGCGCTGAAGCCCTTATTCGCTGGGAACATCCTGAAAAAGGAATGATCCCGCCATACAGTTTTATACCGGTTGCTGAATTATGTGGCTTAATGATTCCTATAGGACAATGGGTATTAAATACAGCCTGCAAAGCTGCTAAAACCTGGCAGGATCAGGGATTACCCAAAATACGCATCAGTGTTAACATTTCTGCCAGACAGTTCCACGCCGATAATTTTGTAAAAACAATTGAAGATGCCATTAATTATTCTGGACTTAAACCCTGCTGGCTCGAACTTGAGATTACAGAAGGAATGGTCATTAAAAATACCGATAATGTTGTTATGAAACTTGAACAGCTAAAAGCATTGGGGGTAAATCTCTCAATAGATGACTTTGGCACCGGATATTCTTCACTTGCATATTTAAAAAGATTCCCAGTTGATCAGCTTAAAATTGATCAGTCTTTCATCCGAAACATCCATGAAGATCCTGATGATGCAGCAATAACAGACGCGGTTATTCGCCTAGGCCACAGTCTGGGTCTTAATGTTGTAGGCGAAGGTGTCGAAACCGAGAAACATGTTGAGATTCTCAAAGCCAAAGGATGCGATATTCTCCAGGGATATTATTTCTGCAGACCGATTAATCAGGACGAATTTGTCTCGTTTCTTAAAAATCATCAGCACTGATTTGCATTATTCTTCATCATCTTCATTGGGATAAAGATCCTGATTAAGATTTTTTACATATACCCATTCATATAAAGTTTCCCACGGCGCGGATTCACCTTCCTTGACCTCACGTCTCTGATGTATATTCAGTAACGTACCATCTTCCTGCCGCTGCCAGCTCAATTTATATTCATAGCCCCCAATTGCTTCATCACTTTTTAAGACAAACTTATCTTTCTCAGGCCCGCCTTTTAACAACTGTACGCCCGCCTGATTATCTACCCATAACTGAATCCAATATGACCCGTTAAATGCCGTTACACTTCGACCGTTCATACGAAACGGGACATATTTAGAAGAAAAATGATCGTCAAGAGACACCCATATCTGCTGAATGGCACAGCCTTTCAGAATACGCCCAATTCTATCATAACCTGCCAGCTTTCCTGTTTCCTTATCAAAAACCTGCCATTCTCCAATGGTAAAATCGAGTTCCCGGTAATATGGAATTGCACAAGGAACTACTAGGTCATTAATTGTTTGAGCAGAAACGGACGATACGGATGGAGGTGCAATCAGCAAGCATAAAAAAATAAGAATATTTTTTTTCATTTTGTTTCTTTCATTATTCATGTATGCATAAAAATTCGGGTAAATATTATCCAATATATCCTTCAGAATATGATAAGTCTTATATTAATTCAAAAATATAGCGTTATATGATCGTTTAATAATGCACAAACCATGGTTCAAATTGCCGGGCCCTTTAAAAGCACGGGCACATATAGCAGTAATTGGTGGCGGTATTGCTGGCATAATGTTGTTCAATCATCTGAAAGATGCCGGCTTCAAGGTTACCGTTCTTGAAAAAAATAGCCATATATTAAGCGGTGCGTCAGGAAATCCCGTCGCCATACTTGACCCATATATTAGTGCAGGAGACTCCCAGCAAAAAACTTTCTATGATCTCGCCTATCAATATGCCTTAAAATATTACGGCGCTCTTAATGACGGTATATTTATATCATCCCCACTTATTAAAATTGCAGAAAATAACGCAACTTTAGAGCGTTACAGGAAAGTTGCAAAAAAAAATTCGCCCGTAAAACTCTATCTTAAAGAAAATAAGCTTGTCTTTCCCAATGCGGGTTATATTAAACCGGAGAATATTCGGCTTTCCTTTAACAGTACTGAAAATTTTATTTTCAATGTCCAGGTAAGTCGCATTATCAACGATAGAAATGATGGATGGATTTTATTTGATCAGTATGACAATTTTTTAATTGATGCTGATGCTGTTATTCTTGCCAACTCTTATAACTTCCCCGAATTTGCCCAGGTTGTGCACAATCCTATTAAAAAAATGTCTGGCCAGATTACTTATTTAAAATCTGATTATAATGAAAATGCTATCTTAAACTCAGCTGGCTATTTAACCCCTGCTATAAATTCAGAGGGTGATAAATTCAATATTTGCGGAGCAAGTTTTGAAAATAATATTTCATTAAAAATATCAAAAGAAGCTCATGAAGAGAATCTTAAGAAAGCACCCTATAATTTTAAAAAAATTGAAATTTTAGGTGGACGACGCGGCATTCGTGCAATGTCAAAGGATCATCTGCCCGTTTGCGGACCTGTACCTGATCATGCCGAGTATATAAACGCCTATAATAATATTCATCACGGTAATAAATTCGAAGTCTATCCAGACGCGCCACTTTATGAAAATTTTTTTATTCTGGCCGGTCTTGGCTCTAAAGGATTTGTAACCGCTCCGATACTGGCTAAATATTTAACTGCAATTCTAATTAAAAAACCATTGCCATTTGATGAAAAAATATGCCATTTGCTACACCCTGCCAGATTTATAATTCGCGAATTATCAAAAAAATAGACATTTAGGCTTTGACTATTTAACATTACATAAAACAAATTTAAAAGTTAAGGTTGTACAAGATATGTATAATATTGAGACGCATTTGGTTGATGCACTGGTAGCGAAGTCGGCCTTGATCAACAATGACCAGTATGTTGAATTATATGATCGTTCGCTGTCTGACCCGGAGGGTTTCTGGGGGGATATGGGCCGTCGTCTGGACTGGATCAGGCCCTATAGCAAGGTCAAGGATGTCAGTTTTAGCCGGGATGATCTTCATATCCGCTGGTATGAGGATGGAACGTTAAATGCCTGCGTCAACTGTGTTGACCGTCATCTTGAAAGCCGCGGGGATCAGACAGCGATTATCTTTGAGGGTGATGACCCTGCTGTATCGCGTCATATCACTTACCGTGAGCTTCATGCGGAAGTCTGCCGTTTTGCCAATGTGCTGAAGTCACGGGGGGCTAAAAAAGGTGACCGCATCACCCTTTATATGCCGATGGTGCCGGAAGCGGTTTATGCCATGCTGGCCTGTGCACGGATCGGGGCCATTCATTCTGTTGTGTTTGGCGGATTTTCACCGGAGGCGCTGGCCGGGCGTCTGGTTGACTGTGACAGTCACATCGTGATTACCGCCGATGAAGGCCTGAGAGGGAACAGGGTCATTCCGCTGAAAGAGAATGTGGATGAGGCGCTTGAGCATCCCGGAACCATTGTCTCGACCGTGATTGTTGTGCGGGTGACCGGCGGCGATGTCGGTTTTACCGAAGGCCGGGATGTCTGGTACCAGGACGAGGCGGCGAAGGTCAGTGCCGAGTGCCCGGCTGAAGAGATGAAGGCGGAAGACCCGCTGTTTATTCTTTATACCTCCGGCTCGACCGGACAGCCCAAGGGTGTTCTTCATACGACTGGCGGCTATCTGGTTTATGCCAGCCTGACCCATGAATATGTGTTTGATTATCATGAGGGGGATATTTACTGGTGCACCGCTGATGTGGGCTGGGTGACGGGCCACAGCTATATTGTTTACGGTCCTCTGGCCAACGGGGCAACGACGCTGGTGTTTGAAGGGGTGCCGACCTATCCGGACGCCTCACGCTTCTGGCAGGTCTGCGAGAAACATAAGGTCAATATTTTCTATACGGCGCCGACGGCGATCCGGGCCCTGATGGGGGCGGGGGACGAGTTTGTCAAAAAATGTGATCTCAGCAGCCTGCGCATCCTCGGCAGTGTCGGCGAGCCGATCAACCCGGAAGCCTGGGAATGGTATTATCATGTGGTTGGTGACGGGCGCTGCCCGATTGTCGACACCTGGTGGCAGACGGAGACTGGCGGCATTATGATTACGCCCCTGCCCGGGGCGACGGCGTTAAAACCGGGTTCGGCCACCCGGCCGTTTTTTGGCATCATCCCTGAGCTGGTGGACGGGGACGGCAAGGTCCTTGAGGGGCCTGCTTCGGGCAATCTCTGCATTACCGACAGCTGGCCGGGGCAGATGCGCACCGTATACGGCGATCATGACCGCTTTTACCAGACCTATTTCTCCACCTATAAAGGCAAATATTTTACTGGCGACGGCTGCCGCCGCGATGAGGACGGCTATTACTGGATCACCGGACGGGTTGATGATGTGATTAATGTTTCCGGCCACCGTATGGGCACAGCCGAGGTCGAAAGCGCCCTGGTCGCCCATGAGGATGTGGCGGAAGCCGCCGTGGTCGGCTTCCCTCACCCGATCAAGGGACAGGGTATTTATGCCTATGTCACCCTGATGGGCGGACATACCCCGGGGGAAGAACTCAGAAAGGAACTGGTAAACTGGGTCAGAAAGGAAATCGGCCCCATCGCCACCCCCGATCATATCCAGTTCGCTCCGGGACTGCCCAAAACACGGTCCGGGAAAATCATGCGACGCATCCTCAGAAAAATCGCCGAGAATGACACGTCAAACCTCGGCGATATATCAACACTCGCTGACCCAGCCGTCGTCCAAGACCTCATCAATAACAGATTGAAATAATGATTATATTTGGTTACGGGTTATTTCGTCGGCTAAATGCATCGTTTTTGTTGCATTATTCTCATCCCCGAGTAATTGATAAATTTTACTCTTGAGACGATAAAACCTTGGGTCATCAGACTTTCTTTTTATTGCATCGTCGATATGCCACATAGCCTCATCCAAATTTTCTTTTTCCAGCGCTTTTTCAGCTTTGACAAAATGAACATAAGGATTTTTATCCTGATATGATTTTACAAGACTAAGAAAATACTCTGCCTTTTCCCGATCTCCGGTTTCATTATATAAATGTGCTAAATTATTTAATGCGGCTTGGTTTTTTCCGTCAAACTCCAGAGCAGTAAAATAGGCTTTTTCTGCAAATTCATTATTACCGGCTCTTCTGTAAAGTACACCAAGGTTAACCCAAAGCGAAGGTACATTACTGTCCGTTTTAATTGCCTTTACAATATTGAGGAAGGATTGCTCATATTGTTTTTTGAGCAAATTTTCCGCAGCAATATTACCATAGTAGAGTGCAGATACAGTATTTTCATCGAGAAAAGTATGAGAAAGTTCCTGTTCCACGGCAATTCTGCTAATATCGACTACCAGATCAGTACTTCCAGGTAATTTAACCCGGACATTCACATGCCGGTTTTCCACATAAATTTCATCATCGGACAAATCCCACTCAGGCAAAACATTCACTTCCTGAAAATTAACTTCAAGACCCAGTTTTCTTGCCAATGATGAATAAAGAAGGCTGAAAGCCAAGCAATTTCCCTGTCTATTTTCAAAAGTTTGCCTAGCGGTGTAAGTGATACCCGGTTCATAAATGAGCCCCAGTTTATCTTCATTAACTATTGAGTTTCCAAGAGCAACTGCCTTTTGATAAGGCATATTTAATTTACCTGTATTTAATTCAAGAAAAGCTTCCATTTCTGGGGTTATCATCATTATATCGACTGATGGAAGGTCCTTTTTAGCAATAGACTTTCCTAAAAAAGAGACCCCGTCTATAAGTTGGGATTTAGAAATATCTCCTCTATATGTGTAATTCTCAGGCAAACTAGTACAAGCCGTCAGTACGGACAACATCAAAAAAATCAGAAAAATTTTCAACAAATTATCGGTAAACGCCACATGATTCTCCAGGCCAAACCGCGGGAAGATTAGCAAGACTATCATAGCATAGGCTTTATAAGCTCACAATTCACGTTATCGTGAGAGAAGGTTGAGTGCGTTTTCTCTTAATATAAGTTCTTTTTCATCTTTTGAGAGCCTCGTTTCATTTACCACACGCAAACCTGTTTCAGCAGAAAATATTGGTGTATCAGTTCCAATTAAGATTTTATCTACCCCATATATTTCAACCGCAAGCTCCAAGGCTCTTGGACCGAGTGATGAACTGTCAAAAAATAAATTTTTCTTCTTCGCGGGTGGAAGTTTTGCATTTGGAAAACGGGCTTCTACAGTGTGTTGCATTCTTTCCAAAACCATTGGAAAAGTACCTCCAAGATTGGCAATATGCACCGTCATATCGGGAAACTGATCAAGAAAATCTGTATAAAGCAGCGTAATCAACGCCAGTGAAATATCATGCTGAACACCAAGCGCCCCCCGGGCAATCAGAAGCTCATCCGGGTCATCAGGCCGCATATCCAATATTGGATATTGGTCATGCCGCCAGCCAGGATGAATAAAAAAATGTAGCTTCTTTTGATTGGCATACCGAAAAAGCGGCTTTAATTTATTGGCATAATCAAGCGACAGAAACGCATTATTTGGCAAGATTGCCCCAAAAAAATCATAGTTTTCAACACAACGTTTAAGCTCTTCTTCCATTGCACTGATATCGGCGAGCGGAAGTGCCGCAAGTGGTACAATCCGATCTTTATATTTTGAGGAATGAACCGCATAATCATCATTTGATGCTTTAATCATAGGTAAAGACTGCTCTAGCGGCAAATAATCTATGCCTAATAATCCTGGCAGAGATATTATCTGCGTCTCCATGCCTATATGGTCAAGATAATCTACCCGTTGAGCCATGTCATAATAAGCGCTTGAATATGGAAGAGTGCTGATCGGCATATGATATAGCATAGAACCATCTTTATTGCGGCTTATCCTCGGATCAGTGGTTCTCTTTTCAAGCATTTCCATCAATTTAGGTGCAATGAAATGCGCATGAAAATCTATTGCCATTTTATATTCCTTTTGCTTCTATTTTATCCCTTTTTTTGCGACTATTCGACGCTCGCTTCACATAGGGATAAACAAACATATAAATCCCGGTTATCCAGAGTATAAAAAGACAAATTGCAGACGGTAAAATTATATAATATTTCATCCAGTCGCCAAAAAATGTACCGTCATGTATTTTTTCTAACAAATCAGACCGCCGTTGCATTACGGACAAAACCGATCCATTTGTTGTATCAACCTGAACTTCCCATCCATCAGCCGTAATAAATTTAACCATACCCCGGTCTGTTTTATAATCAATACGATCAAATTCTGACCAGTCCATACCTTTAGTAGGTTCCACACTAGTAGCAGCACTTAGCAATTCAGCATGACTGACAATTGGGGTCGCCTGACTTTCGCCACGCTTACTTGGTGGCTGAATCCAGTCCACATCTTTTTTTAACTGTAGAAACAGCCCGGAAATAATCACCAGCAACAATGGTATAGCTATGAAAATAGATACCCAATTATGTATGGTTCTGTTTAATTTTGTAAATTTCATTAGCAACTCTTCGTATAGGAAAAATTTTGTTTTTTTGCTTCAGAGTTTCAATTTAACAATTACTCCTTAAAACGCCAGCATCATTTGAAAATAACAAATGATGATAAGCATTCAAAATTTTTACCAATATAACAAAACACTTGAAGCAAATATAAAATTGCGGCTACTCTCAAAAAATTCAATTTAAAAAATGAGAAATTGTCTATGAATAATACAGATAATAAAAATGATCATTTGGCGGCCTATTGGATGCCCTTTACGCCAAACCGGACGTTCAAGGAAAGCCCTCGCCTATATAAAAGTGCCAAAGGATTATATTATGAAACAGCAGACGGACGTAAAATTCTGGATGCCTTTTCCGGGCTCTGGTGCTCAAACCTTGGTCACTGCCATCCCAAAATTACTGAGGCCATCCAAAATCAGGCTGCTAAAATGGATTATTCCACAGCCTTTAATTTTGGTCATGAAGCGGCCTTTGAGCTCGCCAATGTTGTGGCCAGCCAATTTCCAGGTGACCTTGGACATGTGTTTTTTACGAATTCAGGATCAGAAGCGGTTGACACAGCACTAAAAATGGCGCTTGCTTACCACCGCATTAACGGTGAAGGCACGAGAACAAGACTAATTGGACGCGTAAACAGCTACCACGGTGTTGGATTTGGTGGTATATCCGTAGGTGGCATGGTCAATAACCGTAAATTTTTTGGTACTCTGCTTAGTGGAGTTGACCATTTGCCATTCCCCTATAATCCAAAGGAAGATGCCTTTAGTCGCGGCGAGCCAAATTCCGATCCAATGAAATATCTTACCGAGCTGGAACAAATCATAGCCCTTCATGATGCCTCAACTATTGCTGCGGTTATTGTTGAGCCAATGGTAGGCTCTGCAGGAATGTTTGTATCGCCAAAAGGCTATCTAAAAAAATTAAGGGAAATAACCGAGAAACACGGCATCCTGCTAATCTTTGATGAAGTGATTACTGCATTCGGCCGTCTCGGCGCGGCAAACGCAGCGACCTATTTTGGGGTAACCCCTGATATCTGTACAATGGCAAAAGGGATCAATAATGCCGCTGTCCCTATGGGCGGGGTGATTGCCAGTAAGAAAATTTATGATACTTTTCTTGATGGCACCAAAGCAGGTATTGAATTTTTCCACGGCTATACCTATTCCGCGCATCCGCTTGCTGTGGCAGCCGCACTTGCCGCGCAGGAAATATATGAGGAAGAAAATATCTATCAGCGCGTAACAGAAAATGCCAAATATTTTGAGGATGCACTGCACAGCTTAAAAGGCCTGCCCCATATTACGGATATCAGAAACATTGGCTATGCCGGCGGGCTGACAATTGCTCAGCGTGATGGCATCATCGGCGCACGGGCCTATGATTTCTTCCTTAAAGCCTTTGAAAATGGTATCGGGATCAGATCAAACGGCGATTCAATAGCTATAGCCCCTATCTTAACCAGCACCAGGGAAGAACTTGACCCGATTTTTGATGCGCTGAGAAAAACCGCAAACGAAATTAGTTAGGAAAAAATCGAATGTATAAAGTAGATCATTATATAGGCGGACAATTGGTGGCCGCCAGCGGCAATCGAAACGCCCCTATCTATAACCCGGCAACCGGTGAAATTCAGGGGGAAGTCGGACTTGCCAGTACCGCCGACATTGATGTAGCGGTAAATGCCGCAGCCAAAGCCTTTGAAAGCTGGCCGGAGACCGGCCTGATGAAAAGGGTTGCTATTCTTTTTAAATTTCGTGAACTTCTTGAATCAAATCGTGAAGAATTGTGCCGGCATATTGTCGCCGAACATGGTAAAGTCTGGGATGACGCCATGGGAGAGCTTACCCGTGGATTTGAAATTGTTGAAAATGCCTGCGGTATTCCTGAAATGCTTAAAGGTGAATACTCACAACAGGTGGGCGGTGGGATTGACTGTTATAACACCCGACAGGCCCTTGGGGTTGTCTGCTCCATCACCCCGTTTAATTTTCCGGCCATGGTGCCGCTTTGGACCATTCCACTTGCCATCGCCTGCGGTAATACATTTATTTTAAAACCATCCGAGCGCGACCCGTCTTGTGCCAATATACTGGCCCGACTTTTCACTGAAGCTGGACTGCCGGATGGTGTCTTTAACGTAGTGCATGGCGATAAAGTCGCCGTTGACCACCTGTTACAACATAAGGGGATTGAAGCAATAAGCTTTGTGGGTTCAACAGCCGTGGCCGAATATATCTATCATACAGGAACTGCCCATAATAAGCGCGTTCAGGCACTGGGAGGCGCCAAAAACCATGCGATTATCATGCCGGATGCCGATCTTGACCAGGCGGTTGATGCAATGATCGGGGCCGCTTTTGGATCAGCCGGGGAACGCTGCATGGCTCTATCCGTTGCAGTTGCCGTAGGAGATAATATTGCCGATAGCCTTGTTCAAAAAATTAGCGAACAGGCCAGCAGGATTAAAGTAGGCTGCGGTCTTGAGCGTGGCAATGAAATGGGACCACTAATTACAAAAGACCATAACGCCCGTGTAAAAAGACTTATTACTGAAGGTGAAAACCAGGGCGCGAAAGTCGTTCTAGATGGCCGGAAATTTCAGGCTCCATCCGGATTTGAAGACGGCTATTTCTGCGGACCAACAGTGCTGGATCACGTCACAAAGGATATGTCCGTTTACAGTGAGGAAATATTCGGTCCCGTTTTGGTGGTGGTCAGGGCAAAAAATTATGATGAAGCGGTAAAGCTTGTCCAGGATCATGAGTATGGCAATGGTACCTGCATCTTTACCCGTGACGGCGACATCGCCCGTGACTTCACCCGGAAAATAAAAATCGGCATGGTCGGGGTAAACGTCCCTCTTCCCGTGCCATTGGCGTTCCACAGCTTCGGTGGCTGGAAAAGGTCAATATTTGGTGATCATCATATGTACGGGCCGGAAGGCGTGCGTTTCTGGACAAAGCTGAAAACAGTGACTATGCGCTGGCCTACCAGTATTATGGCCGGCGCGAACCTAAGCTTTCCTTCGAGCGGTTAAATTATTCTTTCTTGAAAAATTAAGGCTGTTAACTATATAGAAATTAATAAGCAATCTTTCGAAAATAATACCTGAAAGTGGAAAACCATGAATTATAAAATCAATATCAACGGCACCACCAAAGAGGTGGACGTCGAACCGGGAACTCCTTTGCTCTGGGTTATTCGTGATGCCCTTGATTTAACCGGAACAAAATTCGGCTGCGGTGTCGCTTCATGCGGTGCCTGTACAGTTCATGTTGACGGAAATCCTGTGCGGTCCTGCCAGACATTTATTGAGGATGTCGGTGATCAGGATGTTATCACAATAGAAGGTGTTAATGGCAAAGTGGCCAATGAGGTACAAAAAGCATGGCAACAGCTTGATGTTGTTCAGTGTGGATATTGCCAGTCAGGCCAGATCATGTCCGCAATCGGGCTTCTTTCAGAAACACCAAATCCAACAGATCAGGATATTGACGATTATATGTCAGGCAATGCCTGCCGCTGTGCCACTTATCAGCGTATTCGGGCCGCTATTCACCTCGCATCCAAGAATTTGGAGGGATAAACCATGAACATTAAATCATCAAGACGCGATTTTTTAAAAGGATCCCTCGCAACAGGTGCCATGCTTGTAATCGGGTTGAATTCTGACGGGGTTTTTGCTGCCGGTACTGCTGATGCCACATTAAATCCGTTTGTAAAAATCTCAGGCGACGGAAACTTAACCGTTATTTTAAAACATATTGAAATGGGTCAGGGAACATCAACTGGACTAACGACCTTAGTTGCTGAAGAACTCGATGTTGAATGGGACAAAGTTAAGACAGAATTTGCTCCCGCCGATGTTGGCAAATACGCTAACTTAATGATGGGAATGCAGGGTACAGGCGGTTCTACTTCCATAGCCAATTCATATTTACAATATAGAAAAGCCGGGGCAGCTGCACGTGACGTTCTTGTTCGTGCCGCAGCATCCAAATGGGGCATCTCGCCATCAGAAGTAACCATTGAAAATGGCAGACTCAAAGCCGGAAACAAATCCGCACATTTTGGTGAAGTTATTGCAGAAGCCGCAAAATTGACACCCCCTGCCGAGCCCATACTAAAAAAGAATAGTGACTTTAAGCTTATCGGAAACCGTAAAATTCACCGCAAGGATCATATATCCAAAACCAACGGTACAGCTATTTTTGCCCTGGATGTAAAAATACCCGGAATGGTTTATGCCGTCATTTTGCATAAACCGCAATTTGGAGCAAAATTGAAAAATTTTGATGCTTCGGAAGCTAAAAGTATCAAGGGATTTATTGATGCAAAAGCGTTACCAACCAACGAAGGCGTTGCCATTTATGCGAACTCGACATGGAATGCGTTAAAAGCACGAGATGCCATAACGGCTGATTGGGATTTATCAGCTGCTGAAATGAGGTCAAGTGATCAAATGTTTAACGACGCTTCTGCTTTGCTTGATAATCCAACCTATGCTGTTCGAGGGGACCGGGAAACCGTTCGCAAAGCAAATATGGAAGCTGCACAAAAGCTTGAAGTGGAATTTCGCCTTCCTTTTCTTGCCCATGCACCAATGGAGCCGCAAAATTGCGTGATTGAACCGACAAAAACCGGTGTTATTGTCCATGATGGATGCCAGATGCCAACCCTTGTACAGCAAATGGTTGCTGATATTTTAGGGTTAAAGACTGAAAATGTTCTGGTAAATACCGTCTATGCCGGCGGATCATTCGGAAGACGGGCAAACCCAACCAGTGATTATGTGACGGAAGCGGCAATGGCTTTCTCGCTTCTTGGTGGAAAGACCCCCGTTAAACTGGTATGGAGCCGTGAAGATGATATTCATGCCGGATATTTCAGACCGCTTGCTGTGCATAAAGTCTCAGTTGGTCTTGATAACCAGGGCGCCATTGTCGGCTGGGATCACCGTATAGCCAGCAAGTCCATCATGAAAGGAACTTTTCTTGAAGCAATGGCTGTACAAAATGGAATTGATAACAGCTCCACAGAAGGATGTGCGGATACCGGATATGAAATTCCGGACATGTCAGTGGGCCTTAGTGATTTTATAACACCGGTCACTGCACTCTGGTGGCGTTCTGTCGGGCATTCTGTAACCGGAATTGTGATGGAAGTAACTATGGACATGGCCGCAAAGGCAGCTGGCGAAGACCCGGTTGACTTCAGGCTTAAATTGCTCCCCGGCAACACACCAGCGCAAAAAAGAATGGCCAATGTATTGAAAATGGCCGCTGATAAAGCGGACTGGAAAAAACCATTGCCCGCTGGATGGGGACGCGGCATAGCTGTTCATGAATCCTTCGGCAGCTTTGTTGCTGAAGTCGTTGAAATATCCACGAACGGTGATGACATCAAGATCGAACGCGTTGTCTGCGTCGTTGATTGCGGCCTGATTATTAACCCCGATGTTGTTACGGCACAGATAGAAAGTGGTGTCGGATACGGACTTGGCGCCGCTATGCGAAACCAGATCAGTTTCACGGATGGGGTTATTGATCAGTCCAATTTCCCGGATTATGAGCCACTGAGAATAGCCGATATCGGCAAAATAGACGTTTATCAGGTAAAATCCGACGAGGCGCCATCCGGCATAGGAGAACCGGGTGTTCCCCCTTCCGGTCCGGCCCTTATAAACGCGATTGCCGATGCTACTGGCAAGCGGGTGACGTATCTGCCCCTTAGTGAGAACGGGATTTCATTTGTTTAAAATTTATTAGACTCTGCCTGTAAATTTAAGCAGGCAGAGAAATTCTACATACCTGGTACAGGCAGGCACTCCATTATTTCAACGGCATCACCGGGAAATATTGAAAAATGTGGATGATCAAGGAATTTTTCTGCCGCATCCTCATAAGATTCTGCATTAATAACAATATAACCCGCCAGATTATTTACTACATCCGATACCCCGTTTCGGGATATACTTTTTGTTTTTCCGAGCGGACCTCCGTGAAATACAATTGATTGTTGATTTTTATTCATCCAGCCATGCCAGGCTTCAATACCTGATTTTTCCAGAACTTTTCTTTTCTCAGGGTCCATTTGATCCCAACCCGACTTCTCACGTGCTTCCCTGCTTCCTGTATAAATTGCTAAATACTGTTTCATTGATTACTCCATTTTTTTATTGTTTATGGTTATAAAGTTTAATTAATAATTATTCTTGACCCTTAAAGGCTGCTTCAATAGTGGCTATGTCAATTTTCCCCATTTTCATCATTGCTGCCTGTGCTCGGCCAGCGGCAGCCCGGTCATCAGACCAGATTTTTTCTATGAGTGCTTCAGGGACTATCTGCCAGGATACGCCGTACTTGTCTTTTAACCAGGAACATTTACTTTCCTGTCCACCGTCCGAAACTAATTTATTCCAAAGCATATCTGTTTCATCCTGATCTTTCGTCAGAACAGAAATAGATGCGGCAGGTGTATGTTCAAACATTGGGCCAGCATTAAGTATCATGTAAGGCACCCCTGATAAGCGAAACTCTATGACAAGTGCTGGTCCGTCAGGGTCTGGCCTGTTAATACCTTCTATATAACTGTCCGGCAAAAGCGACGTGTAAAATTTTGCTGCTTCCTCGCCCTCATTATCAAATACCAGGCAAGTGCGTACCTTTGACGTAAATTCCATTTAATACCCTTTCTGAAATTTTTAATTTATTGATTTCTCTATGTTATGAGCATCTATTTGTGATATTAAACCCAAATCTCTTCGTAGTTTTCCGCCATCAGTTTCTGGCATCATAAGGTCTACTTCATCATGGGTTTTCCGCCAGACATCTGTAGCTTCAATAAGAAGTTCATGTCCTGCTTGTGTCAAACGTAGACGGCGACTGCGGCGGTCATTGTGATCCTGAATAATTTCAATTAACCCCCTTCTTTCAAGAGGCTTCAAATTGGCTGTTAATGTGGTTCGGTCCATGGCCAGAACGGGTGCTACTTCACTAATTTTTGGCGGGTCAGTCCTGTTTAGTGACATAAGCAAAGAAAACTGACCATTGGTCAGTCCAAATGGGCGAAATGCATCATCAAATTTACGTGCAATAGCCCTTGCCGCCTTTTGCAAATATAAACAAAGACAACGATCACGCACTTCTAATGTTGTTGAAATGGCTAATTTATTTTTCATAAGAATGTATATACGTTGATATCAACGTAATGTCAATTTATATTACGTCAACACTCGAAAAGAAAATCTTGCCAAATAGAAATTATCCCTTTAATTCAGGGCGTAATATTGCTTATTTTTCCTGTGCCTAAATCAAACAAATAAATATCCGCATCATCATTAGGATTGTTGGAAAATAATATATATTTTCCATCCGGTGAAAAATTAGGATTACCGTCGCCGCTCGTATCAACTTTTAAATTTATCTGCTCTTCACCGCTTATTTTCATCGTGAATATTTGAAACTTGCCATCTCTGTTGGAAAAGAAGATTATATTTTTGCTGTCCCTGCTGAACTTGGCCCCAAAATTTGATCCACTATTCTGGGTGATAGCTTTTGCCGTTTTATTTTCAACGTCATAAATCCAGACATCAGCAAGTTTTTCATTAATAATATGAGCATAGGCAATTGATTTACCGTCCGGTGACCATGTTGGCCAATAGGCATTTTCCGATACTTTTATTGGAATTTTATCATCAATATTCAGAATATATAAGTCTGCTATCCCGCTTTCATCGTCCCGTACGGATGTAAAGGTAATATTTTTGCCATCTGGTGAAAAACTGGCCCCCAGATCGGTTACTTTATTTTGGGTTATTCTTGCCCTGTTACTGCCATCTGTATTAACGGAATAAATTTCCCAGTTTTCATCCTGTCGTGACATAAAAACAAGCTTTTTTCCGTCAGCCGAAAATTGTGGCCAGCGATCATTTGTTCCGCTTTTTGTTACCTGTTTCAGGTTCGAGCCATCAGCATCCATAATCCATATTTCAGTATGACCGCTGCGGTTGCTATGAAAAGCTATTTTATTTCCATCGGGACTAAAAACCGCCCCGTTATCTAGAAATCCATTTTTTGCATGGGCCGAAAATGAGGCTGCCAAAACAAGCAAAAACAGGTTTCTTTTTATACTATTCATATTGATATCTCCTAACAGGCTATTTTTCAAACCAATTGCGGAATGGTTTTGTCCGGTCTCGGGATAAATTTAACATCATCCCGTTTTTTAGAATAATGCGGGCGTTGCGCGCGAAACGGGTCACATTTGATATTGTATTCTTGGCTATTATTGCCTGACGGCTGATGCGGAAAAAGTCGTCTGGATTTAAAAGTCCATCAAGTTCTGATACCGTATAATCAATGAAATATGAATTGTCGTCTTGTGCATATAGTTTTAAACCGTGTTCATCCATTATGAAGCAGATAATATCATCCGCAGCAACTGGGAAAATTTTATCACCCGCTTGAATTAGAAAGCGGGATTTGTATTTTTCCAGACCAATATTTTTATAGTTATTTTGTAATTTGGTTAGCTGGTCTAGCTTATCTAGTGCGGCATTTAAATCATTTTCCGATACCGGTTTTAAAAGATAGGCAATACCATTTGTTTGGAATGCTTTTAAGGCAAATTCATCAAAGGCGGTGCAAAAAATGATAGGAGCGGTAATTTGTACAAGATCAAATATTGAAAAACAGTTTCCGTCTGCCAGATTGATATCCATTAAAATCAAATCGGGCATATTATGCTGCTTAAACCACTTAACCGCCTCAGCAACCGACTGAATAATACTGACAATTGTGCAGTTATGTACCTGTTTTACCAACAAATCAGACAAACGGTTTGCAGCACGGGGCTCATCTTCTACAATCAGTATATTCATAAAACGGTAACCTGATGTTCTATGAGTGGAATTTCAACACGAAACATATTATGAGCCGTTTTGATATTTAATCCTTTGCGTATTAGAAGCTCATAGCGTTGTGAGAGATTCTCAATACCAATATTATAGGACTGGACATCCAGTTTCGGGTTCACATTATTTTCCACAATCAGCAATTCATTATTATTAATTTTAATGGAAAGAATTATCGGCGTTATTGGTGACAGGCTGTTATGTTTAAAAACATTTTCCACCAGTGTATGTAAAGTTAATGGGATTATGTTTAAGTCACGTTCTTTTTCTGATATCTTGATATTGATTTTAACCGCCCCTGGATGGCGGGCTTCCTGTATTGCTAGCAATGCGTTCATGCTGTCGAGTTCATGGTCTAGCGCGACAAATTCCTTATCTTTATTATCCAGTATATAACGGTAAACACGTGAGAGCTGCTCCAGAAAATTTTGTGCCTGCACGGTGTCCTGTTCAATAAGAGCTGCCAACGTATTAAAACTGTTAAACACAAAATGAGGACTTAACTGATTTTTTAGTGCTTCAAATTTGGCTGCGATCATTTTCCGGTTTGCCTGCTCCTGTTCATATTGTTCTTTGAGCCATGCCCCACGATAATAAAAAGTCTCAAGCAGACCATTAAGGATAATAGGAATTATGATGGCCAGAACAGAAATGTTAAAGAATATATCTGCTGATGGCGGATCAAAATCGTATAATACAGTATAATAAAACCACATACTGATTGAAGCGCCCGTAGCAGCAAAAATTCCGGACAGAATAAACTGAATCAAATAACGGGCCTTAACCCGTTCTTCAGGGATGATTTGTCTTAAAATCCTAACGACAAATAAATGAATTATTACGACAATTGCCGTCACTGCCAAATTAAAAAGGCCATCACTGCTAAGCACCGTGGCCAGAACGTTATAGTCGCCCCCTTCCCTGAGGAAAAATTGTGTTTTAAAATAAAAAGCCTGAAATAATCCAATCAGTAGTACAAGAAAAATGACTAGCGCCGTTTCTGAACTCTGTATTTTCATTAAAATGGATTTTTCAGGGTGCAGCGGTTTTTTATAAATAGGGTCGGTCATATGGTTCCCTTTTATAGTTCCTCTCAATAATATGTTATTTAAGGGCGGGTGGGAATAGGCTGATGGTCCATTTTAAACCCTTTTGTCCAGTCCCCTGTTGAATAGGTCATATGAATGCCGTTCGGGGTAAAGGCTGCCAGATATTCACTGCTGTTACCATAGGTAAGCTGTCGGCCAATACTTTTCTTTTCCGGATTTTGAGCCGATATGGCATATAAATGCACGAGGTCATCCTCTGTTTTTGCACCGGCATAGATAATGACCCGTCCATCTGGGGTAAATACCGGTCCTCTTTTTGTAATTTCCGTATCAGTCAGACGCGTTTTATTTCCGCCGTTAGCATTCATCGTGTAAATATCCTGCTGACCATCATTGGATGGTTTATTGATGAAGATAATTTTTTTCCCATCCGGCGACCAGCTTGGTGATGTGGATGTACCAGAAAAGTCTTCTGTTAAATTCTTAACACCACTTCCATCACTATTAATTACCATAATATCTGCATCTCTTGTTTCTGGATCAATAGCGGAAAAAAGTATTTTCTTTCCATCTGGTGACCAATCAGCCCCAACTTTAGTTCGGTTGCTTTGATAAAATTCTTTAATGTTACTGCCATCCGCATTCATAATTCTCAAATTCATATTGGCCATTGACGGACCTGAAGAATATATGATTTTCGTTCCATCCGGGCTATAATCCGGTTCAATATCCCATGTTTCCGGGGAATGGCTTAAATTAATTTCTTCTTTACCGTTATTAATGAAAATGTCCGGTTTCGCATCTCCCTTGTAGCTATAATAAAGGGTGTTTTTTCCCGTTGGTTCAAAGTTAAAATCAAATTCTTTCGTGATCAGTTTATCCTGTGATACTGCATTATTTGATACTAAAGCAGTTGTTATGATGAAAAACGCTATTGGTTTTAAGCTCATTTTTTATCTCCTCTGTATTGAGGAAACAGTTAAGTATGCGCGAAACTAAAATTCAAATATTCTACCTCTGAATGGGCTGTTACAGATATTGAATGGGAATTATGTATAGAAAATATACTTTGTTAGCCTGAGAATTTGGCCCTGATTGATTTTTCAAATTCTATCGGGTCATTTCGCATCATATCCATAAAGGGTGGCCGGATATCCGTTTCATTATTATATTTATCGCTCCATTGCATCATGGAAATAATCACCGGTAATAGATCAAGCCCTTTTTCTGTTGGACTGTAGATGTATCTTTTACGATCTTCCGTATCACGCTGCTTATTGATAAATCCATTACTTTCAAGCATAGCCAGCCTGTTTGAAAGTATGTTAGTAGCTATACCCTCAGCAGAAGCAGAAAATTCATGATAAAATCTTTTTTCCCTTAAAATTATGTCTCTCAGAATAAGCAGGCTCCATTTATCACCTATTAATTCCAGCGCATATGATACAGGACAATTTGATCTGATTTTCTTTGTCATAATTACGTTTTATTTTTTTTGCTTGCAAAAAGCAAGATAATTGTTATCTTATGTTACTTTCAAAAAGCAAGTAAAGGAAATTAAATGACTTCAGGGCACTTTCTCACCTACTCTCCTATGATAAAAAAATCATTTAACAGAGGGGCCTTGACGCTCATTGCATTTTCTTCTTTAATTGCTGGATCGACAATGGCACAGGAAGCTGAAGATTCTGCAACAGTTACCTATAATGAAGATTATTTTTTACCTTATAAACCAGTAACCCTTCATGACATGCTAAGAAGCGTGCCAGGAACAGCTGCGCTACTAGCTAGGGCAGACGAGGAACTTGCCGGACGCAGGACCCGCGGGTTTGGTTCTGAAGGGGATCAAATACTCATTGACGGGAAAAGGATAGCCGGCAAAACCAACTCTCTTGGGCTTCAGTTAAAACGCATTCAGGCAACATCCGTCAGCCGAATTGAACTGATCCGGGGTACAAAAGCAGGGCTTGATGTTCAAAGTGAAGGTTTGATCATCAATGTGATAATGAAGGCAACCGCTTCTAAGTCAAGCACTGTCTGGACAGTTGGGACAGAATATGTTGAAGAGGGCAAAGTTAATCCATTAGCAAAAGTAACCCATACTGGTGAAGCCGGAAGACTGAAATATTTAGTGGGTGTCGATTTTGCATTGGAGGAAACCCGCAAGAAATTTAATGATACTTTTTTTAATGCATCGGGTATTCAGTTCGAGGACAATTCCTTAACCAACAATCATAACAGGCATAAGCTGTTTCTTAACAGCAGCACTGAATATACTGCAGAAAATGGCGATATTTTCAGACTGAACGGCCAGCTCGAATTTGATGACCAGGATACACTTGAAACAGATAATCAGCAATTGCTTCTAACCAATGATCGTAATCTGGTAGTGCGGGATCAGACCCACAAACCGCTTCACTGGGAAGTCGGGGGTGATTATCAGCATCAGTTTGAAAAACTGGGATTATCAAAAACACTTTTCGTATTTAACCGTGGAAAACATGATATTGATACGGCTTTTTCTGGCGCGCTGAACGGTGCGGCGTTGGCCGGAACTGGTGAAAACCTCTATCAGATCCGACATGGTGAAATGATTTTAAGATCGTCTCTGACAAACACCTTTGCTCAGAAACATACTGTTGAAATTGGTGGTGAGGCCGCCATAAATGATTTTGATACCGCCAATACCAATTATCGGGCGGATGGAACCGTAAATTTGTCCACCTTAAGTGATCAGGATGCCCGTGAGGTAAGATACGAAGCCTTTGCTAGCCATAATTATTCTATTTCAAGCAATATATCTTTACAAAGTTCAGTGAATGCTGAATGGTCAAAAATAACGCAGACCAATAATCTGGTGACAATCAATCAGGATTTTAGTCGTAACTTTTTCTATCTGAAACCGCGCTTGAATTTACGGTATGACATTGATGCACAAAACCAGATCAGGGCAACTGCGGAGAGAAAAATAAGTCAGCTTAATTTTGGTGACTTTGGTAATAAATTTGATGCAGAAGATAACGAAGTTGATGCAGGAAATGCCGAGCTTCGCCCTGAAGACAGGCTGGAATTTTCGATCGCCTTTGAAAACAGGTTTCCAGAAGATCAAGGATCCATTTCGATCAAAGCATTCTATAATAAAATACGCGATCATATTGCTAAAATTCCGAAGCCTGATCCAATTAATAATCCCACCAATAACCCACAACTGGCCACAGAGTCCCTGCCCGGTAATATTGGTGATGCGAAAGAATATGGTGTTGAAATAAACGGAAATCTGAGACTTAAAGTAATCAGTTTGCCAAATGCAATCCTGACAGGAAAATATATTTTAAGAGAGACAGAAGCGTTTGATCCCTTTCTACAAATGAACCGCCCTATAATTTACAAACAAAAACATGAATGGCTGGTCAATTTTCAGCATGATCTGGTCCAATCCGGCACGTCTTACGGATTTAATATTACAAACAAAGCGCCGGTATCCGGTCTGACAGGAACCAGTATTGGGTTTAGAACCGACGCCACCGAACAATGGGAACAAACGATTGAACCCAAAGCATCCCTTTATATTGAACAGAAAATTGTCAATGAAATGAAAATCCGCTTTGATATGGATAATATTTTCAATGCAAAATCCGCTTATCATAAAACCAAATATATCGGTAATATTTCAATGGATGTTGTAAATTATGATGAATTCAGGAAAGCTTCCCAGCAAAGAGTATATCGTTTAAGCTTACAGGGTACTTTTTAACAGAAAACAGCAATGAATTGAGGTCGGAAAATGTCCGGAGAACATAAAATTGTCCCTAAACAGGATTGGGTTAAATTTCGCAAAGAGTTATTGATAAAGGAAAAGGAACTTAAAAAGCTATCCGACGAAGTCAGTCAGGCTAGGCGCGATATGCCCTGGGTTGAAATTACCAAAAATTATATATTCCATGGACCTGAGGGAGACGTTTCCTTTGACGATCTTTTTAAAGGTAAAAAGCAGCTTATTGTACAGCATTTTATGTATGGCTCTAACTGGACCGAAGGATGCCCGCGTTGCTCAGCTATTGCAGACTGTCATAACGGAATTAATATCCATCTTAATCAGCGTGACATAAATATGGTGGTTATTTCTAATGGACATCTTGAAAATCTGCTAAATTATAAGAATAGGATGGGATGGACTTTTGACTGGTATTCCTGCCTTGGATCCGATTTTGGTTATGATTTTGATGTCTCATTCACAAAAGAAGCCTACGATAACGGGACAGCCACTTATAACTATGCCCCTTTAAAAAACCCTGTTGACGAACTATCAGGCGTAAGCGTGTTTATAAAAGGGGATGATGGAAAAATATATCATACCTATTCTGCTTTTTTTGACAGCCTGGAGCCGCTGCTGACCTTTTACCGTTACATGGACATCACACCCATAGGCCGCAATGAAGATCCAGATAAAATTTTCATGTCCTGGGTCAAACGTCATGATGAGTATGAGGTATCAGACAGGAAGTAACATCTTTATTATAAAATGTTTTTTTAATGGTGCCCCCAGTCGGAACATCTTTATCATAAAATTAAGATAATAAATACAATAGGTTATAAATTATAATCTATAACTTTCGTACCACATTTCGTGCCAGATAAGTCCAAAATACTGAACGGTTTTGCCTTTTCTATTTTTGATAAAATCATATTGAATGTTTATTTTTTTAAAATCATTTGCAATTTATTCCATTTTTAATTATTTACCTGATATGCGTATAAAGATTTTACTAACAATTCTTTTTTCATTTTTGTTCACTCAGCTTGCCTGCGCATCGTCTGAGGCGGCAGATTTATATATGGAAGCAATAGAACACGGAAATATAATTTCAGTTTCACATGACGCATCTGCCAAAAGCCACAATGAAGTGACTGAACATCAAAAAAAATTATCCGGCTTTTCGCACTGCGTTCATTCCCATCCACAGCTAACATTAATACTTGACGATTTAAAAATTCAATTTTCGTATCAAACTAGCGAGTTTGTTAGGCAATGTAATGAATCTTTAAATACAGTCTACCACCGCCCTCCACTAACGCCCCCCAAAGCCTGAAAAATACTGACTAAATTACATTTTTGTTCGAACTTTGATTCATTCATTTCGGCAAATACTTAATTCAATCAATATTTAATAGGACTAAAAATGAACTGCATAAATAAGCAGGGCGTTATTGTGTTTGTTGTAATTATGCTATTAACATCAATTTCTACAACTGCACAGGAAACAACCCTTAAAAACTATGGGGAGAACTCTCTTTCTATAAATGAGTTAATGGCAAGAGCTTTATTAACTAATCCATCTGTGAATTCTGCTCAGAAGAAATTAGAAGCTGCAATTGCCAGAGGAAGAGCTCTCGGACAATCACTATATAACCCAAATCTGGATTTTGAATATGAAAACTCAGAACAAGTAACAAAAACAATCGGTTTAAGCCAAACCATTGACTGGAACGGGAAGCGATCTGCCAATCAGGAACTGGCTAGAGTTAACACAGAAAAAGCAAGGCTAGAGTATAAAGTAGTACGTAATAGTTTGATGAGTTCAATTGCTAAAGCAATTTCTAACTATGAACGTACAACTGATTTACTGGCTATTAAAGAAAAAAGCTTAATTTCAGCAACAAAATTATCTTCCTTTGCTCAAAGAAGATACTCGCAAGGTGATATTACATTAAAAGAACTGCAAACTGCCAAGCTTGCGCTTTTCAGGTCTCAAACAGAAAAAAACAATGCACTTTCATCAATGTTAAGTTCTAAGCAAACACTTGAAGCATTAACAGGTATAGCAGCTGCACAATGGTCTTTAGAATATTTAGCAAATTTAGAGCTTCCATCATTAACAAATGTATCTGAATACCAGAGTCCAGTTCTATTGCTCTCTCAACTAACTTATTTGGAAAAAAAATCAGAAATGGAAGTTGCACGCAAACAACGGTCTGTCGATCCGACCGTAGGTGTAAAATACGGTAAAGAAGGGGATAATAATATAGTTGGTGTTAACTTCTCCATTCCTCTCCCCATAAGAAATAATTTCAAAGATAGTTACATTGCTTCATCAAAAGAAATGAAAGCGGCAGAATTTGATTTTGAAAATCGTAAACGGTTATTCCAAGCAAATTTATTTTCCAATCACAGTAGAATCACAATGTTATCAAAGAGTTGGATAAATTGGCAAAATGACAGTCATCAATCATTGGAAAGCCAATATGAACTGTTATTCAAACTACTAGAAAATAATGAAATTAACACTCTCAACTATCTACTTGAAATTGATCAGCTACTTCAAACTGAAGAAGCAATTGTCGATATGCGCTTTAATTTAGAAATTGCTTGGATTGATTGGTTCGAGTTAACCGATAACTACAAAGTTTGGGCGGAGAATTAAGATGAACAAATTAAGACTTTTAATATCAAATATTACTAATGACCGTTGGAAAATTCCATTTTTGCTGATGGCAATTTTTTACTCTACGAATTGCATAGCTCAGGAAGTTCATGAAGATGAAAATGAACGTCCTGAAATATCTCTTACTTCTGATCAGATAAAAACAGCGGGCATTAAAACTATAAAAATTGCAGAGGGGAAAATCAAAAATACCATTAAAGCTACAGGAGAAGTAAGATCAAATGACTATAATTCTTCGATTATTACCCCACGTATTCCTTCGATAGTAATTGAACGTCATGCCCGTTTAGGGGACAAAATAGAAATGGGCGAAACTCTAGTTACCTTGTTTAGTATTGATATGGCTGACGCCCAAGCAAAGTTTATTAATTTATCGAATGAATGGGAGCGTGTTAAAAATCTGGGGCCAGATATAGTTGCTGCAAAACGCTATTTGCAATCAGAAACGGACTTTTTAACTGTAATGGCGCAGTTAAAATCATATGGCATGTCTGCTGAACAAATAAATCTTCTGAAACAAACTTCTGCACTCGAAAAGCCGGGAGAGTATGATTTATACGCTCCTCAAAAAGGAACAATTGCTAGTGATGATTTTTTGATTGGATCAATGGTCGAACCCGGCACACCCTTATTTAAATTGATTGATGAGGATACTGTCTGGATTGAAAGCGCAATTTCATCAAGTCAATTTGAAAAAGCATTTAAAGCCACCAGAGCAATTATTAGTTTTGATAATGAAATTGGTGAAGCTCAGGTTGTTGTAGCGGATGAGAATGTAGACGAAGATACCAGACGTAGAAATATCAGACTAATTTATGGAAATTCTGACCACAGATTACATCCGGGACAATTTGTGGATGTTGATTTTATTATTTCCAGTCAAGAAAACGGGATAGCTGTCCCAAAAGACGCTGTTCTGAGATCGGAAGACGGAGACTGGATGTTATTTGTTCAGGATGCTGATGGTGGCTTCATTCCAAGAGAAGTAGAGATTCTTTCTTCAAATAATAATTACCATGTGGTTTCAAACATACGCTCTGGTGAAGTTATCGTCACTCAGGGTGCCTTCTTCATACAATCTGAACTCGCTAAAAGCGGCTTTAGTATACATAACCATTAAGGGGGACCGATATGTTAAATAATATAATTGATTTTGGTATTATCAACAGATTGTTGGTGTTACTTGCAGCAATAATTTTATTAGGGGCAAGTACTGTAATAATTCCTAATATTAATTTAGATGCCTTTCCTGATGTTACGAATGTACAAGTAACCATTAATACTGAAGCTAGTGGACTTGCCGCAAAAGAGGTAGAACAGTTAATTACATTTCCAGTTGAAGCTGTGATGTATGCTTTACCTGATGTAGAGGAGGTTCGTTCTATTTCTAAATCAGGTTTATCAGTGATAACCGTCGTATTTAAAGAAGGTACGGATATTTATTTTGCGCGGCAACTTGTTTTTGAAAAACTTCAATCGGCGAAAGAAGATATCCCATCCGGAATTGGAATTCCGGAAATTGGCCCAAATACATCAGGATTAGGTCAGGTTTTCCAATATATTTTGCGGTCTGATAATGCCCAGAAATATGATGCTCTCGCTTTAAGAAGTTTAAATGATTGGGTTGTTAAACTATTACTAATGCCCATTGAGGGGGTTACCGAGGTACTTTCATTTGGTGGTGAAGTTCGTCAATATCAAGTAAATATAAACCCTGAGCATTTACTAAATTATGACCTAAATATTGAAAATGTAATCCAATCCATAGAGGAGAATAATAAAAACGCAGGTGGATGGTTTTTGGATAGTGGTAATGAACAGCTTGTTATTAGAGGCGTTGGCTGGATCAGAGGGCAGTTAGAGGGCCTGATTGATATTGAAAATATTCCATTAAAGGAAAAAGACGGTAACGTGGTTCATGTTTCTGATATAGCCACAGTTGAATTCGGAGGGGAGATAAGACAAGGTGCTGTTACAATGTCTCGTCGGACAGAAAGCGGGATTGAAAAGCTTGGAGAAGTCGTTACCGGAATTGTGTTAAAACGACTTGG
This sequence comes from Kordiimonadaceae bacterium, assembly GCA_024236295.1. Taxonomy (GTDB): domain Bacteria; phylum Pseudomonadota; class Alphaproteobacteria; order Sphingomonadales; family Emcibacteraceae; genus Pseudemcibacter. The sequence continues at coordinate 102,036 of JACKKT010000003.1, forward strand.
AGCAAATACCAAATTAACTATAGATAGCATCAAAGAAAAGCTTCCAATTATTCAATCAGCCCTCCCGAAAGGTGTTAAATTAGAGCCTATATATGATCAAGCCGATTTGGTTTCAAAAGCAGTAAGCACTGTTACTAATGCACTAATACAGGCATTTGTCCTAATTGTAGTGGTTTTATATTTGTTCCTATTAAATTTTCGAGCTGCAGGTCTGGTTTTATTATCAATCCCACTCTCAATTTTAATGGCTCTATCTGTGATGGCCATAAATGGTATATCAGCAAATCTGATGTCACTTGGTGGTATGGCAATTGCCATTGGGATGATGGTTGATGGTTCCGTTGTTATGATGGAGAATATATTCAAGCATTTAGCAAAAAATGAACCCGGTAAAATTGTCGGAGAAAAAATTCATGGTCAACGATTAATAGTTCAAGAAGCTGCAAAGGAAGTAGGCCGTCCCGTTTTTTTTGCTGTAATGATAATTGTAGTGGTCTTCGCTCCGCTATTCAGCCTTGAAGGTGTTGAAGGAAAATTATTTCAGCCGATGGCATTGTCCATTGTATTAACCATGCTTGGCTCGCTTATTGTCGCTTTAATTATACTTCCGCCAATTGCAACTTATCTTTTTGCTCATGGAATTACTCAGAAAGAAAATAAGTTTCTAATTAAAATGGAAGAAACCTATAGAGGTATTCTTCATTGGATTTTATTGAATACCAGAAAAGTCATGTACATAGCAGGTGCAAGTTTTATTTTTGCCATCGCCTTAATTCCTTTTCTTGGGACTGAGTTTGTACCCGAACTTGAGGAAGGAACTCTAAACATAAGGGTTACCTTGGCCCCTTCTACATCCTTAAACACTGCCGTTGATGTAGCCCAGGTGCTTGAAGATAAACTAATGAGCTTTCCAGAAGTGCTGTTCGTCTCAAGTAGAATAGGACGTGCTGAACTCGGTGGAGACCCTGAACCTGTATCTAATATAGAGCTACTTATTGGTGTAAAGGAAGTGGATCAATGGACCTCTGCGAATAACAGACCAGATTTGCAGCAACTTATGGAAAACAAAATGTCTGTTTTCCCCGGGCTGCTCTTTTCATTTTCTCAGCCTATTGCCACGCGAGTGGATGAGCTTCTATCAGGAGTGCGGGCGGAACTGGCAATAAAATTATTCGGACCTGACTTAGGCATATTGAATGAGAAAGGAAGAGAAATTGAAAGTCTGGTACGCTCTACAAATGGAACTACGGATGTTGCATTAGAACAAAGTACTGGTGAAACTCAGTTGGTCATAACACCAATCCGGGATCAGGTAGCCCGATATGGACTTTCAGTGGGACAGGTAATGGACTTAATTTCTGATGCCATAGGCGGTAAGTCTGCGGGTCAGGTTATCCAAGGTAATGAGCGATATGATATTTATGTCAGGTTCAATGAACGATTTCGCAACAATAAAGAAGCAATAGAGAATCTAACTTTGAAATCATTAAATGGTGCTTGGGTTCGGCTGGGGGATATAGCTTCTGTTGATATCCAAAGCGGTCCCACGCAAATTCGTCGCGACAATGTACAAAGAAGAGTAGTTATACAAAGTAATGTTGAGGGCCGCGATATGGGGGGACTGGTTGAGGAGCTTAAATCGAGTATTGATGAAAAAGTTGAATTACCGCCCGGATATGCGGTTGAATTTGGCGGTCAATATGAGAATCAAAAAAGAGCGCAAGCCCGTCTTCTTATAGTAGTCCCAATTTCAATGGTTCTGATTTTCTTATTGCTTTACTTTGCATTTGGTTCTGCAAAGCAGGCTTCACTTGTTATGCTAAATGTACCGATGGCCCTAGTAGGGGGGATCATTGGCCTGTTTGTTACGGAACAATATTTATCAGTACCCGGTTCCATTGGTTTTATTACCTTGTTTGGTATTGCGATATTAAACGGGGTTGTATTGGTAAATGCATTTAACGAACGTATTGCAAAAGGTGAATCTCTTCAGAATAGTGTACTAGAAGGAACCATATCTCGTCTAAGGCCAGTTTTAATGACGGCAATCACAAGTATGTTGGGTTTAATCCCTCTGTTGATTTCCAGTGGAGTTGGATCAGAAATTCAAAAGCCGCTAGCCACAGTTGTGGTTGGCGGCATCATTACAAGCACACTTCTCACTCTTGTTTTGCTTCCTGCAGTTTATAACAAATATATGCAAAAGGATTTTGAACAAGAATAATTTTAAATCAGATTCCGGTGAGCCATTATAAGATCGCCGGAATTAAATTTTATTACAAGGAAATTATAATGCACAATCATAACAGATGTGGTTCAGATGTACAATTTGATGGCTCATCAAACAGTTATAAAAGGGTATTAATTATAATTATTATAATAAATTTCACCATGTTTGGTGTCGAATTAGGCGGTGGTCTTATTTCTGGTTCCATGGCTCTTTTGGCTGACTGTATGGATTTTCTGGCAGACAGTGCAACATATACCATCTCATTGATAGTAATCGGGATGCCAATTACAACGAGAGCAAAAGCAAGTATGTTTAAAGGACTATCCCTATTAGTTATTGCAATATGGATTTTTTATTCAACTTTCATGGCTATGATAAATGGGGGCGTACCTGAACCATATACAATGGGAACTATTGGGTTTATTGCATTTCTTGCAAACTTAGTTAGTGCATTACTTCTATTACGCTATAAGGAAGGAGATGCTAATGTGAGGTCCGTTTGGCTTTGTAGTAGAAATGACGCTATTGGCAATATAGTTGTTATGATTGCAGCTTCTGGTATTTTAGTCTCAAACGCTGCTTGGCCCGATTTAACAGTTGCTTTCATAATGGTTAGTCTATTTTCCCATTCTGCTTTCTTAATTATCAGACAATCTTGGAAGGAGCTAAAATTGGGTAATTAAATAGTTTATTGGCTCTGATTCTAATTGGACCAACCAAGAATTCTGTTGAATATTTGCAGTGAAATATCTGTCAGACTTTTCAAGTTTAGTAAATTTTAATCTAATATACTTTGCAAGGTTAACTTTTGTTGGAATTAAAATTGAGAACCATGTTTCCACTTTTTCAATATTTTGATTCACAAGATAATTCCATTGATCAGGATATTTGAATCGATTATGCAATATCGTATGACAGCTTTTACATAGAAAGGGGTCCATGCGGATGTCATAGTAATTTTCACTGTGAAACCCAACTGGTCCAACTTTCTTGCAGATATCACATTGATCCGGTTTCTTGATGGCTCCAATATTAAGTAGATAAGTTCCGATTTGCCACGTTCGTATTCTTTCATCACTGGTAAATCCATTATAGCTTTTAAGCGGTGGCCACCGCCAAATAGGAAGTTTTGCTTTACTTAAGTCAACCGGTTTTAAAATTTTATGCCTTGGAAGTAATGAAAGCAGTTTCTCATAGTCAAAGTCATCAGCCTTGCTCATTGATGATCCTTGTCACTGTAGAAACACCAACTTTGAGTTCTGCCGCGATTTTGCGGATACCTTTATTTTCTGAACGTAAGGCCAAAATAGCTACCTCAGTCTTTTTTGACACTTTGGGGCGTCCCAGGGTTATGCCCTTTGCCTTTGCCCGCGCCAGTCCTGCCTTGACGCGCTCCTGTATCATTGATCGCTCAAATTCAGCGAATACACCACACATCTGAAACATTGCTCTCCCCGAAGGCGTAGTTGTGTCCATGCCCTGTTGATGAATGTAAAGATTTAGACCTAACGCATTAACATCACCAAGAAAGCTCACCAGATTTTGGAGTGATCTGCCAAGACGATCAACAGACCATGTCATAATGATATCTATCTTTCTTTGGGTGGCATCTTTCCACAATCTGTTAAATTCGGCTCTTTGATCGCGTCCTTTTGCACCGGAAACACCGAAATCCTGATAATGATCCACCATTTCCCACCCCTGACGGTCAGCAATTGACTTTAGTTCAAGATACTGGTTTTCAGTGGTCTGATCCGTTGTTGAAACTCTTGTGTAAATTGCAACTCGTTGCACAAATATTCCTTATAAAACAAAATGTTAGTCACATTTAAAGGTTATCACAGGTGGAGGGTAGGTCAAGCGTTTTGGATCAAAAATAAAAGGATTTTAGGGTTCGAAAAACAACTGTTTTTAGTACGATAAAATAAATCGGAGAAAATGGCAGAAATTACAAACAAAAAATTGTGAGATTTAATAAGGTTTTTGGTACACTCCTGAATATTAGTGGATTGCGTAAAAAATGCTGGTTAGAAAGGGGTTATTGTCCAAATTCCCAATATTCTTTTATAATTACTTCTATCGCTTTGCTTGAAATTAAACTACATAGTTTATGTAAATCATCGTTTTTCTTGGAGCTACAATAATCTGAAACAGATTTTATACAAATAAACTCCGGTTTAATTACATTAGTGTGTTTTGCAGCATGATAAAAACCATAACTCTCCATATCAACCGCCCAGATAGAGTCGTTCAAATTAGTAATTTTACTAATAATCTCATTGTTTGCTACAACTGCTGATCCAGAACCCACATCACACAAATGTAGTTCTACTAATATATTATTGTCACTTTTGAGCTTTTTCACATCTGACATATTTAATAGTTTATTTCTAAAATCTGAAAGAAGTATTTTTCTAGCTATCTTATGTGATTTGCTGTCAACAATGCCAATAGGATTCGGCCTTGAAACGAACTTAGTCTTTTTCTGACCATCAATATCTTTTATTTCTTTCCACTTTCCATAGTCCCAAGCATATGAAGTTTCAAAGAAAATTAAATCTCCTAATTTAACTTTATCTATTACCCCTCCACAAATTCCAGACATCAATGCTAACTTAGGTCTGAATGTAGATATTAACGATTGTGTATAAGAGGCGGATGACGGTTGACCAGACCTTCCTATCGAAAAAGTAATCCCTCTTCGTATATTTTTATCTTTATCGTAAAAGATAAACTTTTTAGCATTTGGAAAATAGTCGACTTCTGAAGTTTCAAATTGGTCCTCGAAAGGAGCCATTTCTTCATCTAGAGCAGTAATAATTAATACATCATAATCATAATGTTGATTGATACTTACCAAACGAGTCAGGGAGGCATTTTGTGCATAACGTATTTTATCCTTCAAATAGCCCTCCCATTCACCCTCGTCGTCCTCCTCAATAATTACCATAAGGTGCGGACCAAGTTTTGTTTTTATTTTTTCCAAGGCATCTAAATCAGCGGTTATGCCTATAATATCACCTGGAATTTTGAGAGTTCCTAAATTAAATACTTCAGACAAAAGATTGTCAGCTTGATCGTAAGTAGGGTTGCTTTCTTTATCAAATGGCAATGTCAGGTCAATTATTAACAAATCAAATATGGTTTTTCTTAGTTTCTCTCTCGCTAAATGAGCTGAAGTTGCTGTTTCGAGCTTAGTTTCTTCGCCCAAAAGTTCTCTTATCATTACACATATTTTTTGCAAAACCTCTTCTCGATCATGAACTACCAAAATATTCATTTTATTAATACCTCTTTAAGTAATTTATTTAATCTACTTTGCCAGTCCTTCTCTCCGTATTGCACATAGCCAATATAAGCAGAATCGAGCATTTCTTGAGCCCTTCTATTAACTTCTTCTATACTTAATATTTGGACATATCCACTTCGGATACCTTTTGAGGGAAAAGCATCAAAAGCTGTAACAATTATTGTGGGAACCTCCTTGCCTAGCAAATACATTTTATTAGCAATACTTAATCCGCCAAGTACTTCATGAGCCCCTTGATTAGCTTCAGATATTTGATCCATTAAATCTAACGAAATATCTAAAATCATTAAATCCCATGATCCTTTAGAAATCATTTCCTCTGCACCAATAATGTTTCCTACTCTATTCAAATTGGAATTTAGAAAACCAAATTCTAACAGAACTTTCTCTATGTCGATCCATTTAATCTCACTATCTTCAACTATTAAAATTTTAAAATTTTTATCGATTTTTAAAATCATGTTAATTTAGTCTCCAGTCCAAAAAGGAACTAGCAAATGAAATGACCTTAGCTTTTTTAATACAAAAATTTCTGTATCCTCATCTATTAGAGTTGCAGCTAATGAAGCTATCTTTGATAATCCAGAATTGCCTTCATGAAATAATTCTTCGTCTTCTGACTTATATTTTTTTCCTTCAACACCAAACTTTTTTGACTCTGAATTGTGTGCTAAATTAGAAAATATTAACCCAATTGTCTTCCCCTTCTTAAATGGCTTAATGCGAACTTTCTTACAATTTCCTGTTGCATTTTTATTAACATTCTCAAAGACTTCACATAGTAAATTGAAAGATAAGCGAACCTTTTCAGGAGAGATCATACGATTGAAAAGAGTGTTATTCTCATTGATGTAGGATGAAAAGTTATATCCCTCAAATACACCATCAGCCGTTGTTTTGACTTCAAGAAATGATAATGGATGCCATTGATTTGCGTTTCCACTTGTAAACCACTGCGCCAATTCTTTGGTTTTTCTTTTTAAAGCGTTTACCAAAGCGTTATGTACATCTTCAATATCACTTAAACGAAATGATTCAGATTTAACAAGTTCAGCTTTACTTAAATCCATTCCATGGATTAATTTACTGTCAAATTCACTTTCAAATATAGATTTTGCATAATCCAATTGGTGGTCTAACTTAGTTTTTAACCAATCTAATAATGTATCAATAACTTTTTCAAATTGATCACTACTATCAACTTTCTCTACCAAAGCTTTTAGTTCATCCTGATTTGGTACTAGATTGAACAATCCTTTTGGTTTTTCAGAATTTAGTGACTGTACTCTGTTATTAAGCCAAGTTTTTGTATTTGTGGATATGGAAGTACATAAAAAATTTACAAGCTTATCTTGAGTGTCTATTGAGACTCCCGGTATTATTACATCTTTTGTTTCCTGAACAATTCTCATAACCTCTCTTCTAAAAGTGTCGTGCCTAAATCTTGTAGAAAGTAAAACTTCGAGGCCAAAAGATGGGTGTTGAAGAAAATCATCAATAATCGTTAAAATTAAATGGGCATGGGGCCAAAGGCTATTTTTAAGTTTATATTCAACTAACTGCCCATTGACAAACATGTGCGGCGTAAAAACCATTGCATCAGTGAGTAGAGGAGTTTTTCCATCGAATTGTATAAGAGAATTTGTAGTTTCATAGAGGTCTTTTTGATTTTGATACACATCTTTTTTAAATATTTCCCAAGGAATCTCAAACTGTCCATCCTTAACTTTTTTTAACAAAATTGAAGTTGTCAACACTCTTGATTCTTCAAGAAATAAAGACTCACTTATATATTTATTTGACCGAAACTGTCTAAAACACTTATCTAAAGCATTAACTCTACCCACAATCGCGGCAGTTTCATTGGGGGCTAATCTAGATAAAATTAAGATATGTGGTGTAAGAAAATATCTTACAAAAGCCGAGGCTTCTTCTCCATATTCTTGGATTAACCAGTCAACAACTTGATCGACTGTTTTTCCTTTTGTTTGTGGTTCCATTGCAGTACGTAATACTGTTGGGTCACGTTCTTGCTCTTCAATTTGCATCAAAAGCAATGCATAATAGGCATCAGGGTTTCCTAAAAATGGTCCCAATCTTATTTCTTTAATTATCTGATCAATCCAAGACCATTTAATTCCAGTTAAAAAAAGAGGCGCAATTCTAATTTTTTTACGAACACCATGGAGCCAGTCTCCTACTCTTAGATTTCTTTCAGATTCATAAAGATACCAATGTGTAGCATTAATCCACATACGATCATTGTAAATTTCACTGTCCAAAATATACTCATCACACTCAACTTTGAATTGTTGCAGATTTGCAGGAATAAAAAGTTTTCTCTCATAACTAACTAGCCCAGACGGAGAACATGCAATAAAAGGACAACACTTTCCAATATATTGAATTAATCTCAATATTTCCCTCGTTTCCCAAAAATAATCCCTACGTGGGAGTAAAAAAAGAGAATTAAGAATGGAAATCAAAATTTTACCAGCGTCTAAAAAGTGCCATTTTCTAGCTAATGATAATATAGTATTGTATTCGTCAGTTGTTGGATATTTATTAGCTCTCATTTGAGCGAGAAGTTCCAAAGGTTCTGTATTGGATGGTTGTCCAATAATTTGATATTCCTTGGTAGAGATTATTGCTGAGATTTTACTAACGGCAGTATTGGAAAAACCATATTTATCGACTAAGTTTCTGCAATCAGGCTCTCCATCGAAACCTAATTCTTCGTTCATTGTCATTGATAAAATTGAATTAACACGGGTCGATTTTATTGATTTTGACAATTTTTTTAATATTTTATTCATACTAGAATTTATACAGCTGTGCTGACAGTATTCCATTTCAATATGATTTAAAATAATTTCGCATGCATCGTAAGGATGGCAAAGAAGTGCTATATAACTTTTAAAAATCAAGTTTTCATCTGAGAAAGCTTCATCTCTTAAAAGGAACCGAATCGTAGCTCTTTCTGAATCATCCTCATCTCCTGTAGTGACGTAAGCTAAGAATGAATCTAAGTATTGTTCAGATGGATTGTTTAAAGTATGGTGAAGCAATGGAAAAAAAAATCTTTTCCTAAGCCATTCCGTTTTAAACTTTTCTTTTAAAAAATTTCGACTTTCTTCTGAAGGGGTAATTGCAGCACAAAGAGTTTTAAAAGCAAATAGAGATTGTGTGTTGGATTTTGAAAAACTACTTACTTCTTTAACCAATTTTTCTTCATCAGAATCTAATATTGCTGACGAGATTCTTAGACCCTGATCATACATTTTTTGCACTATTTCAGAATTTTCAGTAATATAACTTATAAGTAATTCTAAATAAAACGCCTCAACATGGGCATTAGGTGCTCTTCTTATCTCTTTTAAATTTTTCCAATCTTTTTCACCAAATGAGAGTGCAACCCAGTCAGTTTTTCTCAATTTAAGGAGTTTCTCCCTAAGATAAGCGTTCAAATCAAGTTGAATTTCGGTTGTAGTTGCACTCACATTGGCATAAATTTGATTTCTTATATATCTATATTGTTCACCACCCCGAATTATATTTTTAAGTGCTATAGTTTGATCTGAAACCATTATTCGTTGACCCCCTAAATACTACTTTGTCACGAATAAAGATTATTATTCGCTAATTAATTTATAAAATAAATCAATATCTAGATAATTTTATGCTTAGATACAACTATCATGCAAGAAGATTTAAAGTTCTTTTATCTTACTGATTCTCTATTTAATACATATAAGCCATTAATCTGTATCGGGTAGTTTCAACTATTGCAGCTAGTGTTTTCAATAAAAATTAAAATAAAATTGATTTACTATAAGGGTAGAGGTCTGATTTAAATCAGCTCGAACCTTGTATAATTTGATTACTAAAAAGAGTCTATTTTGGTAATACTAATAACCTTACAATCTGCTGGGTATAAAATCGCTTCCACGTTCTCGATACTCACTCCGCCGAAGCCATTTCTGCCTTTATAACGCATATGAAGAATAAGAAGTCCGGTTTCCTCGTCCGGCCACATTTCTGTTTTCACATGTTCAAAACTGTCAGGCTCTCGCAAATTAGCTTTTACGGTCGAGTATACATCCATGTTTGGCCCTCCCATGCCTTCTACGCAATAATAACCATTTTTCCTTCTCTCAGCTTCTAATGCGACTTCCGCTGCATCACGGGCATTCTCGTAGTATTTTAATTTTTCTTGATAGTTATTGTTTTCCGGATCAAGTCTACTAAGTTGGGAATATAAATAAATATTTTCACTGTAGCTGGATTCTGGCACTAGCTTTACCTCAGCTTCCAATTCTTGAATTTTTAACAATCTATCATCTTCTCTATTTGCTGCTTCCTGAGCCATTTTCTGAGCATATTGTTCCGGCTCAAACATTCTCAAATATGTATTTGGCCCCCACATATATGCCCAGACGAGAAAAGAAAGAATGAACCACTTTATATGCCTAACCCTATCCTTTGATTTTTTCTGCTGTAACGCAATCGCTTCAGCGGCTGCTTTTTCTTCACGCACTTTTTGCACCCAACCTTTTTCTAATGGTTCACCGCATTTAGGACAAGCGGTCGAATTTTCAGAAGTTGGGTTTTTGCAGGTTGGGCAATTTTCTAATGCCGCCATTTTAACTATCTTCCTGATTAATTAAGCGATATTGAGTCTTTGTTGATTCAAAGGCCGCTTTTGTCCTTACTTTCCTTTTCAATCGCTAAACGTTCATCTTTAGTAATTTTGATTAGGTCAAGGTCACCGTAATCTACATACAACCGGTATTCGACAAACCCCGTACACCCCAAACGAAGATATCCATTATCTGCGTCAATATATTGTCTATATTTATTGTAATCATCATCAAGATGCTCGCCCGCATACAAGTATTTTTCATAATAAATTGACTGTAGAGTTCTTAGCCTGTTTTTACATGCATCCTCTGACATTTTATCACTATAAGCATGTATCTCCGAAACAATCCCTGATTTGGGTGCTCGTATTACATAATATGTCGTAAAATCTTCATAAGGAACTGTTGGCTCGAAAACATATCCGTCTGGTTCATCAATTACTGTCCCTCTGGAATTATCGATATTAAATTGACTTCCCAATTCGATGCCAAAAGCAGTAGTAATAAATTCCTTCGATCCTTGCCTTTTTAACAAATCTTGTCTTACCAGTTCTTCTATTGGGGCAGACTGGCACCCAGCAATTAAACATGATAGGCTAAGAATTGTAATAAAGTTAGTTTTCAAGTTCATTTCCCCCCCCCTCAATTAACGCAATATAATTCAATAATTACAGAAATATTTAATATTATTCAAGAAATAATATTTTCTGTAATTTGCTTCGCTTCTTTGCAGTGACTTTATCCCATAGCCTTGCTTTGCAAAGGGAGAATAAAATTGAGCCTACGTGAGATATTTGGATCAAATTGCCGACAATTCAGAAAATCCAATAATTTAACCCAAGGTGAGTTAGCTGAAAAAACCGATATATCAATTGACATGATAGGCAGGATAGAGAGAGGTTCAGCAGCACCGTCATTTAATAATATTGAGAAACTTGCAAAAACTCTTGAGGTGCCAGTAATGGCATTTTTCGGGCAGGGAATGGTTACCTTTCCATCCGGCGAGAGAGGGAAACTTCTTCAAAAAGTCAATGCTACTTTATCCCGAATGAACGAAGATGAGCTTGTAATAGCAGCTAATATGCTCAAAGCTCTAAAGCCATAATCTGGTCAATTGCAACGGGTTGCAAATTTTCTGACGCTCTGTGAAGGTTGGCAGCAATTCAGGTTCTCCATCTCTCTATGTACATCAGTAACTATTTTAAGGCGAGTTTCGTAATGCATCCCCTTGGGAAAGTTAAACTTCGCTCCCCCTGGCTGTTTCTGCTCATACCACAAATTTTTTATCCCGCCCCTAGCCGCCGCTTTATGCAACCGCTTTAGTACGCGAGCATAATCGGGTATTCGTTGTGTCTCATAGCCGAGCTTTAAACAGTGGCGACAGATCAATGAATTATGTTTGAGATAAAGGTGTTGGACACATTTAGCACAATCTTTGGTCGGGCATATAAAGTAAGGCCTTTTCCCGCCAAAGCGGCAAGGGAACCACTCTACAATAGTCCTATTTTCATAAAAGGTAGTATTAAAATTTTGATCAACCTGCTTATGAACAAAAATCATTTCATCATATGGTTCCCAAAAGGTCTCGTCATTCCCGTAATAGTCAAATTCTTCATGGGAAATATTATTCCTCTTATCTGCATAATATCCATAAGAAAGAGAACTGACCTTACCCTCCCGATGTAATTCCAGAATATCTATGCGGGGGAAATCCTCCACCAATGCTTTTTTGGTAAACCTGAAACCCGTACCTAATCCGCCCATGATTTTCGCCTTTTATCGAAATCTCTAGGCAACTTAACAGGAAAAGGGCATTAAGTTAATATTTATTCCTTTTTATAAAAGTTAAAATTGCAACGGGTTGCAATCAATAGCTAGAATCTATGTAAATATGAGCAGAACTAAGCCTATATCCCAAAGGTCCTATCTATTAAAAACGGCTCCAATGTCGACCTTAGAACGGGGTTGAGAATAAAAATACTAGTGTATTCCTGTTCCTCATTTTCTGTTACTCGTCTTCCTATCCTTTCTATATATCCCATTTGTTCAATCAATAAACACTTTCTTCGGAGCGGTGGGTTTCCCGTAGCATCAATTCTTCCCGTGGTACAGAACAAAGACCAAATGTTGTTGGCTGCTGTTTCATCCCCCGCTGTCACCGTTTCAATCGCACGAAAGAAATTTGGTAATAAATTTGGGTTTGGCTCATCCATCTGAGAAACTGCTGCCATTGCACTAAAAATATCAATAAGTTCATTCGCACAAAAATGGGCAAAAAGACTTAACATGGAAGGAACTGCATTGTAACTCCGGTTTGGAAATGCCAAAAGTCCAGCTGATGCTGTTAAACTTCTTAGTGGTCTAAGCGATCTTAACGACGTAAATTTTTTAAATTCAAATCTCAATATTTGAGGTGTTTTTGGATAAATGATTAACCTAAGATCATATCCATATAAGAGTTCAAGTTTGGCAGAATTGTATTCCTGAGAACTGTCAATTTGTTCAATGTAGGACTGATACCTTGAAACATCCCTGATTTGCGAAAGAAAGCCAGCTATTTCAGAAAGTGTATCAACAGAGTTTGCAGTATAAAATTCAAAATATTCTTCAGTCTGAGAAATTACTGTTCCCTCCCATTGAAAGATCAACCGGGAACTAGGACTTTCCAATGCCTCTGTCAGTCTTTCCGTAATCCAGAACCGTATCCACGAAAGAATTACGGACAGGGATGGGAAACTGCTCTCATCCTGCTCAATAAAGCCCGTGTAGCGATCTGAAGCTGTATTTATAAAGTTATCATTCCTGTTTAAAGTTAAACGCCTCAGCTGGTTCTTTATATCATTTTGAAGGGTAAAAATTTCGTCAATATTTATTGTTTGACCTGAATTAAGAGTCTCGATAAATTCACCTTCACGCTCAAACAAATGAGCTAACAATCTAGTGGGATTAAAGACAATTATAATATTGAACTTTACAAAGTTTTCACCGTAATAAAACCTGATCTCAGTACCATTTAGTATATGGTGGGTATTACTCCTAACTTTTAATGTATAAGGGCCGCCCTGAGATGTGAAATATTGTGATGTGGCCAACTCTCCCACAAACTCTTCTAGCGTTTGGTCACCTTCAAGTAAAAGGATATTATCAGGTATTTTTATCTCAATTCGATCTACCATAGCATTGGAAGGATCAATGTTATCTAAATCATATCTTAATAGAGGCCTTATAAACCGAGTATTGTTAAGTTGGTCAGTCATACTGTTATTCTGTTCCCATCCTGAGTAGAAACCAAGGTTTCACCCTATAGAGTCCCCCAACATCAATTTGCAACGCGTTGCAATCACACGTTATTGCCTTATGCTGGAATATGTGGTGTTGTAACAGTCCTGTATAAACATCGTAAAAATGGCCGACAGGAAAACCATTAAAATATCTCTTCATCTTGCTAGGCATCAGAAGTTGATGATTTTCTATTGGAGTTTATCCAATTATCCAGATCATCTGTTTTATAGAGAACAGCCCGACCAAGTTTAAAATAGACTGGACCTTCCCCCGTCACCCGGTATTTATCAAGTGTTGATTTGGAAAGGCCACAGTATTCAGCTGCGGCTCCAGCTCTAAGCAGGTTTTTTCTTATCTTATGGTTGGTCATATTTATTTCTCTGTATTTAACCAGACAATTTTAGGTAATATGGAGAAGCATAAGGAATAGATGGAAAAAGTCTTTGGGGATAATGGGACAAAATCTAAGTCATTGAAGTATTTACTTATTCTTATTTCTTTCCCGTAATTTATTAAAAAGTGGCCGCGTCCAATTCTTGCGTACTGTTTCAAGCGAAATAGGCCCTACATTCTTATCGTTGATAGTATCACATAATGTTCGATCAATTGTATCCTTGGTCGCATTTGGCGGCAGGTCACCGGACAATATTAGCAACAAGAGTTCTTCCTGCCATACTTCCTTCGACACATTGGGTACTCGTCCTCTTCTGGCTTGATAAATGGCTAGACTTTCATTATCACCTAAGGTCTCAATCAACTCTTTTGTTGATACTTTAACATCTCTAAAATGAAAATATTTACTTATTGTGCCGGGATTAGATAGAGTGTTTTTATTTATATCTGCTAATTCTTGCGCCCACAATTCTCGAGGAATAGATTGTTCAATGCCTGAATCCGGTAAATAACTCACCTTATCATCTATATAATCATTCCAAATAATTGTATTATCAGCAAAAATTTTAGGAACCTCAATTTTCTCATCTTCTTTGAACCAAGCATGAACACCTGAAGAACTAATTTTACCATTCAACAATGCATCTATTATTTCTGCTTTTGCAGCTTCTATTTCAGAAGCCTTAAATTTAGCTTTTTTGTTACTTAAGCCAAACTCCAACATTGACTGATTTTTGACAAGTTCTGATTTTATTGGCAACCTCCCCGACAGTTTCCAAACTATGGCTTGGGCCAAGGAGCATTTATCAGCTACTTCCATATTTCTTTTTTCAGTCATATTAAATTCTGTCGAATAGGAAAAATTATCAGTTTGTTAAATATTGTTTGAAGCCGATTGCAACTGGTTACAATTTTCTCACCATAAATGCTAATCAGAGAAATATAACTCAAACAATTAATAACTAAATACCAACAAACTATAATCAATGACAAACAATCTGTACAAGCCCAAAATCCATAAGTGTTGATGGTTCACGGAAGGGTTGGGGGTGCCTCATTAAAACAGGTTTTTTTAAAAATCTTCCTAGCCTTAAGGTAATTCTGATCCTAAATTTGCAACCCGTTGCAATATTTTGACGGTAACGACCATCTAAAACCCGGTGAACAACAAGTATTGTCCCTGACGGGGTTTGCAACCCGTTGCAATCTTTGCTCTCTGGTAACGACCTAATGCGAAAATTTGCAACCCGTTGCAATTTTTTTTACTTACTGCTACACAGTTTGCTACACAAAAACATTAATTTGTGTAGCAGAAGAACTAAAAAGTCTAGGGTTTATTCGGACTTCTAGATATGGAGGATACTCCCTTCATCTCCTCTAATACTAGCTGAACTATCAAACTAATTCTTATAAAGATGTGAAAGGTCTAGTCCGGGATACTTTAACTTCCTAATATTGTCGTACAGCTTCTTGATACCGTGACCTCGACCATAGTTCTTTCGAGAGGATTTCTTTCCTGAATCATCTGACCATCCACCTAGCCGTTCTTGTATCTCGGGGGGTATGTCAGCATCCAACAGACCGTCTTTAAAAGTATGTCGAAAACTGTGGAAACAATTATCATCGGCTTTAACCCCGATTTTCTCCAACCAATACCCAAAGTTCTTGGATAACTTCCCTGAATAATATCCGTACTTATCTGGTGTAACTTCAGGAAACAATCTATCGCTTCCTTCATCTCTCTTTGATTGAACAAAATCTAAAAAACCCATCCGGATCAGGTCAGGATGAATTGGAACAATCCGCCTACTCTGGACATTCTTAAATCTTTGATCATCGGATTGCTTGGTAAAAGAGAAGCAATGTATCCCCTCTACCTCAACAATGGCCGATGTTCTTATTTGCGCCATTTCATTTAAGCGAGCACCATTCAACACAGCCATCAACGGAATCCAATATCGTGAATCTCTGATCACTAAGTCTCCGGGCTTGTAGATTCCATGAATACCCCGTTGCCGCCCTGTGTAAATAGTGCTTGAAAACATTGTCCGCAAATCTGAAACTTCAAATCTATCTCTCTTTTCATCATCGGGAGTATCATCAATAATCGCTAAACCAACAGCGGGATTTCTCGTTACATATTCTTCCCTCTCTCCCCATTTCAACAAAGCCGATAGTCGACGGATATATTGGTTCTTCGAATAAGCAGATAATAACTTTGCCCCTTCAGATTTTGCTTTCTTTATTCTTTGCTGTAGTGGAAGTCCTCCATATTTTTTTGTAGCATCCCTAGGGTATTGCAAAATCATCTCACGATAGCGCCGAGCGTCTTCTCTATTAATTGAATTAGCATCTCTGTCTGTTCCAAAGAACTCAATAATCAGCCGATGAATACTCTGGTATCCCGGCATTGTTTTGGGTGCCCAGTTTTGATGTTGGGGATCGTTTTCATATGCCTCCACTAGCTCCCCAAGCGTTGTCACTGAATTTGTAGAATTAAATTGATCATTCTTGAACCTTTCCTGACCAAACATTTCGGTGTCATGACATGTACCCGGTTGACCGTTTAGTTCATCAACATTTCTTCTCGCCAATTCTAACTGCCCTCGCGAAACCAATTCCGAAAGATAGCCCCTATTTTCCGGCTCTTTATCAAAAGCAAGATTATTTTTTTCAATAATATCTTCTATAACCCAAGTTGTTTGAAGTTTAACTGGCTCAGCATTAATATAAGCATCCGTAAGTACATTTTTCACACCCTGTACTTCTTCTAAAATTTCTTCTTTTCCATGTTTCCTAGCTTGAAGGCGAATGTTCTGCATTTTGATCTGTTCAGAAAACCAATTAAGAACAATCCGTTCAAGTCCAGCTCTTGAAACATTTCTATTATTTTTAATAAGTGAAATTATTTGTGTGTTTTCGTCATCAATAGATTTCAGTTTTGAATTATATTCTGCAGTCTTCGCACATAACTTTATGATGGCATCTCTTTTATAGGACGTTCGTAACGATTCCTTCAGTTCGGATTTGCCGAAATGCTCCAGGTATTGAGATGGTATAGTTACTCTAAAATAGTAAATTCCATTCCTCTCGTAGAGATATTTTTCACCACCAACTTTTTGCATAGACCACCTTCTTTCGTACCACTTTTTGTACCAAACAGCGTACCACAAAGAGAAGTTTTATTCAACAAAGTCAATAAGTTATTTGCTTAAAAAGAAAAATAAGAATGTTGGTGCCCCCAGTCGGACTCGAACCGACACATCCAAAGGATACTGGATTTTGAATCCAGCGCGTCTACCAATTCCACCACAGGGGCTCTGGGGTCAGGAAAGTTTACAGATTAATCTGTAATATTGGCGCATCATAACGCGAAGATTTTGCCCGTCAAGCACCGTTTAATCCGCTTCATAAATAAAATTACTTTTTTTTAAGGCATTTTGATATAGAACTAATCCAACAATATATAGTGGGAAATTAAATGCTGCGAAATTTATATGACAGGGTCATGATGCTTGCCGACCATCCCAGAGCCCTTTGGATTCTGGCGCTGATGTCTTTTGCAGAAAGTTCCTTTTTTCCGATCCCACCGGATGTACTGGTCATTCCCATGGTGATCGCCGCCCCGACCAGAGCCTGGCGGATAGCCTTTGTCTGCTCGGTAAGCTCACTACTCGGTGGCATTTTCGGTTATATAATTGGTGCTTATTTCTTTGACCTTATTGGACAGCCAATTGTTGATTTTTATCATTTACAAAGCCAGTTTGAACGCTTCCGCACCCTTTATAATGATTATGGTGCCATTATCGTTGCTGTTGCCGGATTTTCACCGATTCCTTACAAGGTTTTCACGATCGCCAGCGGCGTTACCCATCTGGATATGACAACTTTCATCATTGCAAGTGCCGTATCAAGAAGTGCCCGTTTCTTCCTTGTTGCTGCTCTGCTCTGGAAATACGGAACACCGATCCGCGGCTTTATTGAAAATCACCTTGCAAAACTGACCCTGCTTTTTTCCATTCTTTTGGTTGGCATGTTCGTTCTGCTAAAGTATATATGAAGCATGATGGAAAAAATCGTATTCCTTTGGAACTATGCACTAAATAACATTGTTGAGCTTTCACTTTTCGCGTCCGTCTTTATGCTGAGCGGCGCTTACGGTTTTGAATATATCGGCGGACTATATCCTTGTGATCTCTGCTGGCCGCAACGCTATGCCCATATGGCGGTTATTATCTTTGCCGGTTTTGTCCTTTATCTTAAAAAGCAGAATAATATAAAATGGCTGCGTTTTAAACTTATGACCCTTTTTTCCTATTTGGTCAGTGTCGGGTACTCTGGTTATCACGCAGGCGTTGAGCAGAAATGGTGGGAAGGACCTGAAAGCTGTACTATAACAACAGGTGGGGACGCCATGTCTGCTGCTGATTTCTTCAATCAGCTTCAGGCGGCACCGCTGATCCGCTGTGATGATATTCCATGGGATTTGTTCGGTATTTCCATGGCCGGGTATAATTTTCTTATATCATCTATCCTGACAATTATGTTGGTGATCAGTGTCAGAAGGGATTTTCAGAAATGAACAATTTGAAAAACAAGCCTGTTCCAAAACCACTGAACAGAGAAGCCCTGCTTGACCGGATAATCCGCGTTGATCATGCCGGCGAATATGGCGCCGTACGCATTTACGAAGGACAGCTGGCCGTATTCGGCGACGACCATCCTATGTCTGACACCATAAAACACATGAAAGAACAGGAAGATGTGCATCTGGAAAGGTTTAACAAACTGATCCGGGACTATAATGCCCGTCCGACTTTGATTACACCATTATGGCATATGGCCGGTTTTGCTTTGGGGGCTGGTACTGCGCTGCTGGGAACAAAAGCGGCAATGGCGTGCACCGAAGCGGTCGAAGAAGTGATTGACAAGCATTATGCTGAACAGGTCGAAAGTCTAGATGAGGAAGACAGCGACCTTGCCGAAACACTTGAAAAATTCCGTCAGGAAGAGGTTGAACACAAGCAAATTGCCATTGATAACGGTTCTCAGGAAACGCCTGGACATGGCCTACTTTACGGTGCAATTAAACTTGGGGTAAAGGCCGTCATAAAAGTCGCCGAACGAATTTAAGAGAATTTAAAGTTTGGACAGAAATTCAAGGGCTTTCTGAAGACCGTCCGGACCAATAGAATGCGTAATACCAGGGGATACATGGCAGTCAACTTGTATACCCACGTTCTGCAAAGCGATAAAAGCCTGATGCATCATTTCAACAGGCACCACATTATCCATATCACCGTGAATAAGCACCACAGGCGGTTTTGAGGTAATTTCATTTTTCCAGTTTTCCGGCAGCGTCATCGCCCCTGAAAAACCGATAATCCCGGCAATATCCGATTTTCGTCTGAGTCCCACATGAAGCGCCATCATAGTGCCTTGCGAAAAACCGACCAGAACCAAATCCTTGTTTTCCAGTCCGTATCTTTTAAGTTCCTGATCAATAAAATGATCAAGGATTGGTGCCGCTTTCAATGTGCCGACCAGTCGTTCTTCACGGCTTAGCGTACTTAAGGCAAACCACTGATAACCGTTTGGGGCGCCGAAACAGAATTCCGGTGCATTGGGTGAAATATAAACGGCATTCGGCATTACGTGTCTTAAATGCGGGACCAGACCAATCAGATCATCCCCGTTCGAGCCATAGCCGTGGCATAAAATGACCAGTTTATCCGGTTTGCCGTTTTCTGGTTCTACTCTTGGGCCATTTAGCTCTGGTAATTCGCTCATTGTCACACTACTTTCTAAAAATAAAATTGAATTCCGTTTTATAGTAAAGGTTTCAATGACGCAAACTGATAAAATCATCACCCGATTTGCCCCAAGCCCAAGCGGCGAACTTCATCTTGGCCATGCCTATAGTGCCAGACTTAATTATGATTTTGCAAAAAAACATGGCGGACAGTTTATCCTGCGGATTGAGGATATTGATTTAGGGCGCTGCAATAAAGGTTATGAAGAACAAATTTATGAAGATCTTAAATGGTTAGGTCTTAAGTGGGAAACCCAAGTCAGACGGCAGTCAGACCATTTTGATGATTATCTGCTGGCTCTTAATAAACTTGATGATATGGGACTTTTATATCCCTGTTTCTGCACCAGAAAAGATATAAGGGCAGAGATAGAGGAAAGCAGCCGCGCCCCGCACCTAAAACCCGCATTCGGCCCGGAAGGGCTAATTTACCCGGGCATCTGTAAAAATTTAAGCTCTGATGAACGCGCACAAAAAATGGCTGATGGCATTCCACATGCCATGCGCATTGATTTGGAAAAAGCGCTTTCCTTATTGGAAACTCCACTTTACTGGACTGATTTAACCAGAGGCACCCAAAAAGCTTGTCCGAAAATCCTTGGCGATGTGGTGCTGGCAAGAAAGGATTTTCCGACCAGTTATCACCTTTCAGTAGTCGTTGATGATCACATTCAGAAGATCAGTCACGTGATCCGCGGTGAAGATCTCTTTTATGCCAGTCATTTTCACAGACTTCTACAGCATCTGCTCAACCTGAATACACCACTCTATAATCATCATGCCTTGCTAAAATCAAAGGAAGGCACAAAATTTTCAAAACGGGAAAAATCAGTCACAATCAAGTCCATCAGGGAAAGCGGTGTGTGTCCTGAAGAAATTGATGGTCTCATTAAAAACTATCTTTAATTTTGAGCGTCTCGTTTGGCTTTCTCATCAGCAATGATCTTTCCAACCTCACCACCAACTTCATTATAAACCAGAAAACTTAAAACATACTGGGCTACTTTCCACTCGCCGTTCACTTTCTCAAGCACGCCGGACCCACGAAAACGACCCCCATTCCTGTTTGAAATACTGGTTTCATCGAACCAAGCGACGGAGCCATCTTTTGAGAAAGATATTTTTTTATTTTCCGAATGATATGACCAACCCCCTTTTGCAAAACGCATTGCCACATATTCTGTAAATTCAGGCTTTAACGGCCAGCGTTCCCATTCATCCGTACCAAGAAAAACGCCATCATCGGTAAAATGACCAAGGTAGCGGTCCTTATCTGCCTTTGCCGCAGCATCATGAAAATCGTCAAGCACTGCAATAATTACTTTTTCCTCCGCCGGAAAACTTTGCGACAAAGCCGGTGAAGTCAATAACAACACCGCTAAAAAACCAAATAAAACATTTCTCATTTTTTGTTTCCTATTCCTCAAACACAATATTGACACGGCGATTATGTTTACCCTTATTTTCAATTTTTGAAACGGACAGCCGACCAATTTCAGATGTATTTTTAACATGTGTTCCCCCGCAAGGCTGAAGATCAACCGCATCCCCAACCTTCATCAGGCGAACCCGCCCCCCTTTTCGGGGCGGTTTAACAGACATTGTGCGAACCAGATCAGGGTTTTCATCCATTTCCTCATCAGTAATCCAGAATGACGTTACTTCATGATTGCCGCTTTGAAAGTCGTTAAGCTTTTTGGTAATTTCTTCCTTATCAAGCGTCATATCGCCGATATCAAAATCAAGCCTGCTTTTATCAGCGCCAATCTGTCCACCGGTAACACCGCAGGGAACAGATGCACACAGAAGGTGGAGCCCCGTATGCATTCGCATATGTAGATAGCGACGATCCCAGTCAATTTCTGCTTTGGCACTACTGCCCTCACGCGGCAATTCCTGCCCTTCAGCCGGGACATGGACAATTTCACCGCTATCCCGGTCATAAACCGTGGTGACAATTTTAACCTCACTATCCCCAATAATAAGCTTGCCACTATCACCCGGCTGTCCGCCGCCTGTCGGGTAAAAAACCGTCCGGTCAAGGATAATACCGCCAAGGTCATTTATTTTTAAAACCTTTGCTTCACATGTTTTTAAATAGGCGTCTTCGCGGAATAACTCTTCCGTCATTTATTTTACTCTCCTTAATATCGCCAACTTGTCAGGTCCGCCCCTTCCGGTGCGCTCTCGGCAATTCTTTTTAAAATTTTATCCAGATACATGAAATTATAATTCAGACGACTGACTCCATTGGGATTAATCTGATCACCGTTCCAACAATGTTCGGCCCGATCGCCGTAATCAACCTCTCCTGCATAATAAGGCGACTTGGTTTTTTCAAGAAAGTCTTCAGTCAGGTAAACAGCATTATTCAAATAATAATTATCCATATCACCTACATAAATATGAAGCTTGCCTTTTAATTTGGGCCCAAGCGTTTTCCAGTCCCGCTCCATTATATAACGAAGATCATAATTTTCCCGCCAATATTCAGCGACGTCATGATTAATCTCTCCTGTCTTCTTATCCCAGAGCCGCACCGGATATCCGTCTTCACCCATAGGTGAATAAGTTGCCTCCCAGATATCATATTGGCCGCCGCTGCGGCTATTGCTTCCCAACACTGCTTCAAGCAGATTATCATCAACAATCCCGTAGCTGACATTACCGAGATAGTCACGGTGTCCGGGTCGAGGAACTTTTTTATAATCCGCATCATAATAATAGGCGTTTTTATCCTTATAAATATTCAAAGGTGTATATGCCCTGAAATCAATCGGATCCGGACAAGCCGCAAATGAACCGTTATATTCATCAGGATAAAAAACCTGTACGGCCAGAGCTTCCCAGCCGCCAGTTGATCCACCATATGTAAAGCGGGCCCAGCCTTCACCTATTCCCCTGAATTTCTTTTCAATATAGGGAATAAGTTCATAAGTGATCGCATCCCCGTATGGTCCCTGGCTTGCCGAATTAACCGCGTAGCTGTCATCGTAATAAGGGGTAGGATGCTGAATTTCGATAATAATAAAGCGGGGGAAAGTTTCACTGATCCATTTCTTATAAAAATCATAGGCCGCCTGTGCCTGATAAATATTATAGCCGTCCCAATCAAACCGGGCACTATATGTTGGCTTCATATTCGGGTCCGGCGGTGTTTCACTGAAGCCGCCAAAATCGGACGGGAAATGCCCATGAAAAATCATTAGCGGATATTTTGCTTCCGGATGTTTATCAAATCCTTCTGGAAGCAGTACATGAGCCCCCAGCTCAACATCCTCACCCCAGAATTCACTGAGCATTTTGCTCTTCATTTTTATATGTTTGATGTATTTTGTATCCTTGGGTGGCACAATCGGCGAAATCTTCTGATCCATTGTGATTTTTATATTCTGAACGCCATTTTCCGAAATTGTTACTTTTTGAGGCTTACTATAAAAATTACCTGGCTTTCTGTTCCATTGCTGTCCCTCACCCCTATCCGGCGGCAGGGAAACCGTTTTTCCGTTAGCCAGATGAAAATCTTTATAACGGTTGATTACCGCCTGTACATAATAGTCTCCGGCCGGGACGTCACGCAAACTTTGAAATGGATAGCCATAAGTTTGATTATCCACTGTTATGGCTGTTCCCGGTTGCCAGTCCTTTACGTCCAGTCCAAAAATAATTTGGCCATTTGGTCCTGAATTAATCTGAAAACGTGGTTCACTGCGATCATTGTTTGACAGCATTACCAGTAACCTTCCATCCTGCTTTTCTCCAAGAGAGGCCGGAAAATCAACGGAAATGGAAATATTATCATTGGCTTGAGCCGAAGCAATCAACCCCAATGAAAACCATAAATAAAATAAATTTTTTCTCATCATGCTCCCCTTTAAATTGCTTAAAATTAATATTGCAGACTTTGACTTAAAAGACCACATCTAACCCCGATATGACTTTATTTATATTTAGTTTACGTGTAAATTAAATAATAGGTTGGAGAGGCATTATGAAAAATTTCCGCAATACGGCTTACGTTATTATCGCAGCAATCGCTGGATATATGCTGGCTATAAAAAATACCAATGAACAAAGATCAGAAATTTTTGCGAATATACTCACAAATGCAACATATATAGACCTTACACAAATTCTGGACACGAATATTCCCAATGGACCTGGACCGGAAGCCGCAAAAATCGAAACTTTGCTTAGTCATACTCCAGGTGAAGGTGTAATGAACGGTACGGGGTCAATTCATCGATACAGTTTTCCAGGTCAGTGGGGTACCCATGTTGATCCCCCAATTCATTTTATTAAAGACTTAAGAACTTTAGAGGAGATAGAGCTCAATGAAATGATATTGCCTCTAGTTGTGCTTGATATTCATGAAAAGGTGGAAGCAAATCCAGATTACCAGGTTTCAATGGAGGATGTACGGGTATGGGAAAAAGTTTATGGGTCAATACCGGAAAAAACATTTGTTGCGCTAAGAACCGACTGGTCAAAAAGATGGCCAAATACGGACCTGATCAGAAATTGGGATGAGACAGGAGTTAGTCATTCACCAGGATGGAGTATGGAGGTACTAAAATATCTTGCAGAACAGCGCAACGTCACAGCCATCGGCCACGAAACTATGGATACGGATATCGGAAAACTGGCGGCAGTTGGCAACTATCCCCTAGAAACCTATTTTCTGTCCCAAAATAAATATCAGATCGAAAATATGAAAGCCCTTGATAAGGTGCCTCAGTGGGGAGCTTTTATTATCACAGCATGGCCATTACCAAAAGCTGGTGACGGCTTTCCGGCAAGGGTCTTTGCCTTAATTCCTAAGCAACTGACAGATAATAAATAGTCAAAAGAAACGCTAGATATTCAAAAATGATTGCTTATAGTGAAGTATATTTTAATCAGCAGGGACAGAATTATGGATATTCTGAAAATAATTATCGTCATCAGCGTTGCCATTACCATAGGTATTATGTTTGCAGGTGTTTTTACAATGACTAAATCTGATGATAATGGTGAAAAAAGTAATATGATGATGCGCTTAAGAGTTTTATCACAATTTATAACGGTAATGTTGATTGCACTATATTTATGGTTAAGCAGATAGATGGTTAAACTTGATAAAATATACACCCGGGGTGGTGACAACGGAGAAACATCGCTTACCGACGGCTGCCGCGCCAAAAAATATATCCCCCGTATAGAAGCCTACGGCAGCATTGATGAAAGTAATGCGGCTATTGGATTAGCAAGGCTTTTTACCGAAGGCATAAATGATCAGATGCTTTCGCGCATTCAAAATGATCTTTTTGACCTGGGTGCGGATGTTTCTTTACCCAAAGGCAGCAAATATGAACAACATGCCTTACGAATTAGTCAAGCACAAATAGACAGACTGGAAGTAGAAATAGATCATATGAATGAACATATTGCGCCGCTTAATTCTTTTGTTCTGCCTGGGGGCAGCGAGGCGGCAGCCCATCTTCATCAGGCCCGAACCATAGTCAGACGTGCAGAAAGACAACTGGTAAAAGCAGCAGAAGATGAAGAAATATCACCGCTTGCCATAAAATATTTAAACAGGCTTTCTGATCATCTTTTTGTCATGAGCCGCAAAACAAATAATAACGGTAAAGACGATGTTCTTTGGATACCGGGAGAGAACCGAAAATGAGCGCCACTATATGGAAAACTGCCCCGTGGGATGATGTATTGCTGCTTGAGCAGTCCTTAAATGAAGAAGAGCGCATGATCCGCGATCAGGCGGCGGCTTTTTGTCAGAGCGAACTGATGCCCGGTATACTTGAAGCAAACAGACACGAGCATTTTGACAGAAACCTGATGACCAAAATGGGGGAAATGGGTTTTTTGGGTCCGACAATTGACGGATATGACTGTGCAGGTGTCGGGTATGTGTCATACGGCCTGATTGCCCGTGAGGTCGAACGCGTGGACAGTGGTTATCGAAGTGCCATGTCTGTACAAAGCTCACTCGTCATGTACCCTATTTATGCTTATGGGTCGGACGCACAAAAGGAAAAATATCTGCCCAAACTTGCCAGCGCTGAGTGGATCGGCTGCTTCGGCCTGACCGAACCAAATTCAGGGTCGGACCCCTCAAGTATGCAGTCAAGGGCAAAATCTGTTGATGGCGGTTATATACTTAATGGCAGCAAAATGTGGATTACCAACAGCCCAATTGCAGATATATTTGTGGTATGGGCTAAAGATGACAATGGGATAGTCCGTGGATTCATTCTTGAAAAAGGAATGAAGGGGCTAAGTGCTCCAAAAATAGAAGGAAAATTTTCACTTCGCGCTTCAACCACCGGTGAAATTGTCATGGAAGATGTTTTTGTGCCAACCGAAAATATGATGCCGAATGTCGAAGGAATGAAAGGTCCGCTGGGATGTCTTTCCAATGCCCGTTATGGTATTGCCTGGGGCTCGCTTGGTGCTGCAGAATTTTGCTGGCATGCGGCCCGTCAATATACGCTTGACCGCAAGCAGTTCAATAAACCGCTGGCCGCCAATCAACTTATTCAGAAAAAACTGGCGGATATGCAGACGGAGATTACCCTTGGTCTTCACGCCTGCTTGCAAGCTGGGCGGCTGATGGATCAGAAAATGTTATCACCTGATGCAATTTCTCTTCTGAAGCGCAATAATTGCGGCAAATCACTTGAAATTGCCCGGACTGCCCGTGACATGCATGGAGGCAACGGCATCGCTGACGAATTTCATATTATCCGTCATGTTATGAACCTTGAAGCAGTCAATACTTATGAAGGCACCCATGATATTCATGCCCTGATCCTTGGCCGGCTTCAAACCGGCATCAATGCATTCTGATCATGTCCGGTCCGCTAACCCATATCAAAGTGCTTGACCTTAGCCGTGTACTGGCTGGCCCTTGGTCCACACAAATTCTGGGGGATATGGGGGCAGAAGTTATCAAAATTGAACGACCCGGTGTTGGTGACGACACCCGTCACTGGGGGCCACCTTTCCAGAAAAATAGTGACGGCAGTCAGGGCGATGCAGCCTATTTTTTATGCGCAAACCGTAACAAAAAATCACAGTTCATTGATATAACAACAAAGCACGGACAAAAAGAAGTTAGAGACATTGCCTCTACATGCGATATTGTTGTTGAGAATTATAAAGTCGGCGGGCTTAAAAAATACGGCCTTGATTACGACAGTTTGAAAGAGCTTAATCCCGGACTGATTTATTGTTCAATAACTGGATTTGGACAAACCGGCCCCTATGCCAACCGGGCGGGATATGACTTTATGATACAGGCTATGGGCGGCATGATGAGCATCACCGGAGACAGCGATGAAAATGGTGGCGGGCCGCAAAAAGTTGGGGTCGCCATAGCTGATATAATGACGGGAATGTATGCAACTATTGGCATTCTTGGTGCCCTTGCCCACCGTGACCGAACCGGTGAAGGACAATATATTGATCTTGCTCTGCTTGACTGTCAGATTGCCATGCTTGCCAACCACACATCCAATTATCTGGTAAGCGGTGACATACCCAAACGGCATGGGAACGCCCATGTCAGTATTGTTCCCTATCAGACGTTTAAAACAAAAGACGGTGAAATGGTTCTGGCCATTGGCAATGATGTTCAGTTTAAAAAATTTTCCGTACTCACCGGACAGTTATGGGCGGAAGATGATCGATATAAAACCAATGAAGCACGGGTAAAAAATAGAGGGTCACTGGTTCCGGAAATTAAAGCAATCATAAACCAGAAAACGACCAAAGAATGGATAGAGATCCTGGAAAAAAACAATATTCCATGTGGTCCTGTTAATAATCTTGAGCAGATATTATCAGACCCTCACGTCATCAGCCGCAATCTGGTTCGAACAATAAAGGGCGAAGACGGAACAAAAACGCCCATCATCGCCAACCCGATTAATTTTTCCAAAACTCCATTGGATTATAAAATTGCACCGCCCAAATTGAAACCATAAAACAGCTTGCGTTAAAAAGTTCCCTGCAAAAAGATTGAATATTCCTTTACAAAGCGCCACTGATTATTTTCCAGATGGTCAATTTCATTATAACGAATATGATCTTTATAAACTGTCACATCAGTATTATGTTTCAGTGGTGTGATATGCTCGAATTTAAATATCAATTTATAATCATTCCATATTTTTAACTCTGCAAAAACCTCATACATATCACCAATATAAGTGCTCGCTACTTCATTAATTTCATGTCGACCATTTCTGCTTCTTATCGTACCTTTAGCTCCATAAGAAAAACCCCAGTCTGTAATATCATGTCGGTAATTTAAATTTACAATATGGGCACTTTTCCATTTAAAGGGCCGGTGAACGCCGCTGAACTGATCAATAACATCTGAGTCTTCCCATGTGTGATCAACACTGACTACTGCTTCCGGTACTCCTATAAACCCTAGACGCAAGCTACCAGTGGTTTTTATGCCGTATGAACGGGCTTTCGGGATATTCCCGGATTTCGATACCGGAACAATATCAGCGCGGGGAATTATCACACCATTTTCATCATAAAATTCCGTAAAATCGACCAGTTCAATAAAATCTTTTATGTCCCGATAGAAAAACTCAACCTGTAATGCCCCGGCATCATTTATCAGACGGTGTTCATATGCGATACTGTAATTCCATGACTTTTCTGGTACAATCCCGGTATTTCCAAGCCGCAAAACATCATTATTGGTATCATAAGTGGCAACAAAATTCTGAAAATCCAGCTGACTGACTTTCTTTTCCACTGATGCCCGCAACTGGTCACGTCCGGTAATATCATATCTGAAATCAAGTCGTGGTTTTAAAAAACTGAATTTTTTACTTCTTTCTATATTGGCACCAATAAGAGGAACAGTCAGCGAGCTGATTTTTGAGAACTCCCCAATAAGTGAGCTCTGCAGAACCATATTGGAAGAAATATTAAGTGTATGATTGGCAAAGGCCTCAAAACGGTTTTCCTTCACAGCCACATCGTCATTAACTGTTAAAGTATAAGCACCCAAATCATAATCTTCATTTGTGAATATTTTATCAAAATTATTGATGGCTGCTTCGCCACCAACTTCAAGAAGCTGGTTATCAAAAATACCCATTGTCAGTGAGCTACGAACAATTTTTTCTTTTTTGACGCGGTATTCGCTGTCCCTAAATACGGGGATATTTCCTGTATCAAATATATTTTGATACAGTTCATTCTTATCAATTCGGTCCCTGTTTATGATAAAGAGTGTTTTCCATGTTCCAAACCCATCAAATTTATGAGTATAATCACCGCCAACTTCCCATTTTTGTGAGGTCTGATCCTCACTCCAATTCTGAAATGTTCTTGGCGAATTTACCAGCTGCCTAAAACGCGGCTCGCGCTTTGTATATTTTCCAGGTTCAAACTGACCATTCAAACGAAGCTCATCGCCACTTTCCCAACTATATGAAAGGTTAGAATTCAATCTGACATATTTCATAATATTATTGGTTTTTCGCTCCTGTATCTCAGTCTCAACATTATCAGGTGTAGAGTAAACATCATTTCTGTGTTCAATATGCTGCCCCTGTTTAGCTTCAACGCCGAACATATAATCAAGATTGCCGCTAGAGCCATTGTGGGATACCTGAAGGTCGGGGGAAAAAGCGTAATCAACTGAATATTTACCGCCTATATTCCAGAAAGTGCTTGATGTGGATGCCCCCTCTTCCATAATGACGTTGACCACAAGTCCCTGACTTTGTACATCCAAATCCCCTGATGCACCGCGGATAATTTCTACACGCTCTACCTGGGTAGCAGAAATACGCTGAAGCGCGCTGTTTATATTATTTTCCTTGCCTGCAAGACGTTTATTATTAATCAGAATCTGGTCCCCACCGGAACCAAAGCCCCTCTCCTGCTGACCCCCGCGTGCTGTGCCCCCACCATTGTTTCTGGTATTACTATCCAGAATTGCCTGAACGCCAGGCACTCTCTGCAACATATCCAGAAGAGTTACCGGATCATATTTGGTAAAATAATCTTTTTCATAGATGACTACTGAACCATCTTCGCCCTCAGATTGTGCATTGACCATATTTGGCATTGCAGCAATTGAACAAAGAAGTGCTGCTTTAATAAGCTTATTTATCATTAATTTTATACCCGATATTACTTTTGATGTTACTATATATCAAAAGTAATTTAATAAAGCCACAAATTTAGGATTAAACACTCTCTCGGTCATAATATAGACGAACAACATGCTCAGCTTCGGCAAAAAACAGCCAGCGTTCTGCCAGCATACCAATAAGACAGATCAGCATAATTACAGGTACAAGAGGAAAACCGATAAATAACAATAATGCAGGTATGATAAATCCAAATCCCAATGCTATCCAGCGCATCAATGTTCTGCGCATTGGATCTAAATCATAACCCATTTCGCGCTGTAGATAATTTTTTTGTGAATGAGCGGGTTCAAAAGGTTTTGCTTTGCCAAAATCCGGTAAGCCCAAAGCATCTTCCCTCTTATACTTACCCCGGTTTTTATCAATAGAAATCCAAGTCATAATTTTTACGATTAATGAAATAATAAGCAAAAGGATGACATATAAATATTGCTGCCAATTGGAAAACATAATATAGGCGACCCCACCAGATGATAATGCGTAAGTCTGGTAACCGATAACAACCCAAACATTATGCCAAGCCGGTATCGATCTTAGCGAAGCATAAATCATACTGGTTGTAAAAATTGTCCCTATAGATCCTACTATACCGGCAATGGCCACAGGTTTGATAAGATTTCCAAATTCCAATTCAAAATATGTTTGCCAACATATAAAAAACATTGGGATAAAAGTTAGAATTGACATAACTCCTTCCCGACTTAGCCAAGATGATCGCCACTGGCTAAAGGCGCGCCACGCCCGTTCAGGATGTCCCAAATGCAAAGTAGAAGAAAGAAGTCCTGTACCGACAAGTATTATAGATAAGGCGGAACTCACTACTATCGACATATTATCCGGTGCAGTTTCATTAAGAATATTACCGCAAAGCCAAATAAAAAGGCCGTAGCCCATACCGGAAAATGTCGTAAATATAATTACAGATAATGCTGGATGCATAGCTTTACCCCGAAAAATCCAATTTAGCCCATTTGACCAAGGCATCTTTAACTGTTGAAACTTTTGGTGTCAGTCTTCTGTCTTCATGTCTTTCCCTTTTTCGGGGTGGGAGATATTTATTCACCGGTTTGGTTTTCATTTCTGAGAATAAATCACGGCCGTCATTTTCTGCTGCCAGTATTGAAACATTTGACTTTGGGTCTGCAAAATCACCAAAATGCCGCGCCCCTGCAGGACAAGTAGAAACACAGGAAGGAACTCTTCTTTCCTGAGGTATATTTTTATCATAAATCTTATCAACACATAATGTACATTTCTGCATAACACCAGCTGATGTGTCATATTCCCGCGCACCGTAGGGGCAAGCCCATGAACAAAGCTTGCAACCAATGCAGACATCCGGATTTACTAGCACAATGCCATCTTCCGATCTTTTTAACGAAGCGCCTGTCGGACAAACTGTAACACATGGCGCATCATCGCAATGAAGACAGGATTTAGGGAAATAAACAGTACGATCAGCTTCTTTTTCTTTTTTGAATTCATAACTGTGGATACGATTATACCAGACACCACTTGGATCGTCACCATACGGCTTTATATCCTCCATGGGGCCGGTTATACTACTCGTGTTCCATTCTTTACAGTTTACAGCACAGGCATGACATCCAACGCAGACGTTAAGGTCAATCAGAAGCCCCAGTTTTTTATCTGTTTTATCAGGTAGACAAGTCATTTCGCCCCCTTCTTTTTCGTACCAAGTGATCTTTCTTCCTGCTCAAATGGCATTTCTTTTTTAAAACCATAATTCATCACAACCGGACGGTCGAATTTATTATAAAATTTAACAGGATCAAGAAGCGGTGAAGTCTGGCCCTTCTTTTGAACTTCCGCACGCTCAACTTTAACGCGCGTATCAAACCAGGCTCCCTGCCCGGTGACAGGATCGGAATTGGACCTTATTTCACCAGTATCGGTTCTCAGATTTTCTGAGATGACATGGTTGAGCAAAAATGCTTTCTTAAATTCGGGTGAATTTTCATCTAGTGCCCATGCCCCACGCCTTTTTCCGATGGCGTTCCAGGTCCAGACTGTCCCTTCATTTAACCCATCCATATATTTTGCCTGAACCTTAACTTCGCCGTGGGGACTTTTAACCCAGACCCAATCCAGATCGCCAATGTTCCTTCTTTTGGCCCAGCGGCTGTTTACATATAAATAATTCTGCGCTGTAATCTGTCTTAGCCATGCATTTTGTCCTCCCCATGAATGATACATATGTGGCGGGCGCTGGGTGAGTGCCGTTATCGGATATTCTTTGCTGTTGCTGTCAACCTGTTCCTGAACCGGGTACCAGGTTGGAACCGGATTAAAATATTTTCTGATCCGCTCTCTGGCATGCTCAGGCGGCACATTTTCCCCATGTCCTTCGGCCGCCAGATGGAATTTCTGCAGCATCTCATTATAAACATTCAAAACAATCGGTTCTGGTGCACCTATCCAACCCATTTTTGTTGCGGTCTCAAGGTAGGCTTTATTGGCAAACCGGTTATATTGTTCCCCTTCATCCAGTTCAAATTCCCAAAAGCACCCATTTTCAATGTATTTATTAAGCTGACTTTTATTGGGCGCTCCTTTTCCATGACTTAATCCATCTTCACCACGCCAGCCTGAAAGGGGCCCAACACCGGGTGCCCTCTCGTGTTGGGTCAGATAATCACTATATCCGCCAGGATATAATGGCTCACCTTTGTCATCAACCATACCCGGGAGCCCGAGCCGTGCCCCAAGATCAAGTACAACATCCTGAAACGGCCTGACATTACGGTCCGGTTCTACTACCGGCTGTCTGATTGAATCTGCCGCAGCCTCTGCTGTACCAATTGGTCGGTCCAACATTGAAATAGCATCCCATCGCTCTAGATACGTGGTATCCGGTAAGATCAGGTCAGCATAAGGCACGGTTTCAGAATAAAAGGCATCAGAATATATAATATAGGGAATTTTATAATCACCAGTTTCCGGATCTTTATCGGTCATATATTTTACGGCATTGCCAACATTCATAGATGAGTTCCAGGCCATATTTGCCATATACATCATCAGCACATCTATTTTATAAGGATCCCCTGCCCATGCATTATGAAGAACCATATGCATCATACCGTGGATTGCAAGCGGGTATTCCCATGAAAAAGCTTTATCAAGACGGGTAGGTTCCCCCTTTTCGTCAACTGCAAGATCTTCAGGACCCGCAGGAAATCCAAGGGGCTCGAGTGAAAGACTGCCATTTGGCTCTGCAGCCTGCTTTGCCATTTTTTTATGAGGTGGTGTTGGGCGGGGAAACGGTGGCTTATATCTGAATGAGCCTGGGCGATCAATTGCCCCCAACAACATTTGCAGCAGATGAAGCATCCGGCATGTTTCAAAACCGTTTTTATGGGCAGCAATGCCGCGCATCGCATGAAAAGATACAGGTCGGACAACAGTTTTTTTATGTTTATTGCCGTAACTGTCTGTCCATGGAATATTCAGATTTTCTTCATCCGCAAAAGCAGCTTCAGCTAATTCAGCCGCAATTCGTTCAATGTCAAAGGCTACAATTCCCGTCCGTTTCGATACTTCTTCAGTGTCATATTTTTCACCCAGGAATTCCTGAATAATATAGTAAAATGCCGGTACCACTTTTGTCCCGTCATCAAGTTTATAGTCTCCGACCAATGCCGGTTTTGACTTTCCAACTTGCAGGGTTTTAATGTTTTCAAATTTTTGATCATAACATAGGGGATTTCCTTCGCCATCCCTTGCAAATAATCCGTTATTCGCTGCACCAGGATTATCAATGACCAGCCATGGACTGTTGGTGTAACGGATAAGAAAATCCCAGTCTATTTTCTCAGCTTTCAAAAGTTGTGCTATTATCGCGCCGATAAACAGGCCATCCGTTCCAGGGCGGATTCCTAGCCACTCATCGGCAATTGCCGCATATCCCGACTGCACTGGATTAACAGAAACATATTTTGTTCCTTTTCGCAATTTAATGGTGCTTATGCCTTTTTTGATTGGGTTACTGTCGTGGTCTTCCGCCACGCCAAACATCATAAAATATTTTGTCTTATGCCAATCAGGTTCCCCGAATTCCCAGAATGATCCACCAATAGTATAAAGGCCCGCAGCGGCCATATTTACAGAACAAAATCCTCCATGTGCTGCATAATTATGTGTGCCAAATTTGGCAGAAAACCATCCTGTAAGTGCCTGACTTTGATCGCGACCTGTAAAAAAGGCCAAACGTTTGGGGTCTTTTTCACGAACAGCTCTAAGCTTCCCGGTTGCAATTTCCATAGCCTCTTCCCAGGAGATTTCTTCAAATTCTCCGCTTCCCCTGGGTCCCACCCTTTTAAGGGGTGTCGTCAGCCGTGCTGGAGAATAATGCTGCATTATTCCGGCTGACCCTTTTGCACAAAGGACGCCTTTATTGACAGGATGATCCGGGTTTCCCTCTATATATCTTAACCGTCCATCCTGAAGGTGAACATTAATGCCGCAACGACAGGCACACATATAACATGTAGTCGTTTTAACGGTGGTTTTGTTTTTTGCTGTCATTTAGCTAGACCGAAATTCATTTTTTATAGTTTATATAATCAGGTGTCGTCCCGGCAATATTCTTATTGGAGCCTAACATAAAAAAATTCCGATTGTTTTTTTATTTTCATCTTAAATCATAATTTGTTTAGAACAGCTAACTAATAATTCTTTCTTACTAGTAAGTTATACTATTAATACACAATATATTAGTAGGTTATTAAGTCAAACCCAGATTTAATATAACCTTTAGTCTAATAGGGTCACTTTAGAACTGGACGATCATAAATCGTTATGATATTACGTTCCAAAAATTATATTGACAATAATTCTTAATAAATGTAGGCACTGCTTACATAAACAAATCGTTATATATACATCAAAAAGTAAATATAATTACTTAGCAAGTGAGGAGAACTCAGTGGTATTTTCCAGTAAATCTATTTTTGCCTTGTCGATAGCAACTCTTATGTCTACAACAGCATTGGCTCAACAAACTATGTCTGATGATAATTCTTCTACAGTTATCTACGAAGAGAGTTATTTTACACAGTTTAAACCGATAACCCTCCACGACATGCTCCGTAGCGTTCCAGGTACTGCTGCACTGCTGGCACAGGCAGATGAAGAACTAACTGGCCGTCGCGTCCGCGGATTTGGCTCTGATGGAGACCAAATATTGATTGACGGAAAAAGAATTGCAGGAAAAACCAATTCCCTTGGCCTTCAATTAAAGCGTATCCAGGCGACACAAGTTAGTCATATTGAACTAATTCGTGGAACAAAAGCTGGTCTTGACGTGCAAAGTGAGGGCTTGATCATCAATGTGGTTTTAAAAGAGAATGCATCAAAATCAAATACTGTATGGACAGCCGGTGGCTCCTATGCCGAAGGCGGCAGTATTGACCCGCTTGCTAAAGTAACTCACACAGGTGAATCCGGTAATTTAAAATATTTATTTGGTGCTGATTTTGCTTTTGAGGAAACTCGCCAGAATTTTGCAGATACAATATATAATAACGTTGGAGCTTTGGCTCAAAGCAATTCTTTAACTAGTAATAAAGACCGGAAAAAATTATTCTTAAACAGCAACCTGGAATATAACGCAGAAAACGGAGATATTTTCCGCCTTAACGGACAGCTGGAGTTTGATGGTGATGATACTATAGAAACAGATCACCAGAATCTTGTCCTTGCCAACAATACACGCTTGGTTGTAAGGGATCGTGAACACAATCCATTCCATTGGGAATTTGGCGGAGATTATCAGCACCGTTTTGAGAATCTTGGTCTACTAAAATCGTTATTTGTGGTAAATCATGGAAAGCACGACTGGGATACACTTTTCCAAGGTGCCTTAAATGGTGCTGCTCTTGCAACGACAAGCTCAAATTTTTCACAAAGAACTCACGGTGAGAAAATTTTACGCTCATCGTTAACAAACACATTTGCTGTGAAACACACTGTGGAAATAGGTGGTGAAGTAGCCATTAATGATGTTGGTACAAAAAATACCAGCAGAAATGCGGCAGGGGATATTAACCCAAATACAGTTAGTGATATTAGTGTTCAAGAAGTACGCTTTCAAGCATTTGGTAGCCATAACTACACATTTTCATCTAATGTTTCTCTACAAAGTTCATTAAATGCAGAATGGTCTGAAATTACACAAAAAGATAATATCAATGCAGCAAACCCGGATTTTAGTCGAAATTTCTTTTACTTAAAACCGCGCATGAACCTGCGCTATGATGTTGACGAACAAAATCAGATCCGTGTAACGGTTGAAAGAAAGATTAGCCAACTTGATTTTGGAGATTTCGGCAATAAATTCGACGTTGAAGATAATGAGGTTGATGCAGGCAATCCGCTACTTCGCCCTGAAGATACATGGGAATTCTCGGTTGCATATGAAAATAGGTTTGTAGACGACCAAGGATCCATTTCTATTAAAGGGTTCTATAATAAGATCCGCGATCATATAGCAAAAATTGGTAAACCCGACCCAATTGCAAATCCTACAAATGATTACCAAATGGCCGTATTGTCACTGCCGGGTAATATTGGTGATGCAAAAGAATATGGTGTTGAATTTAATGGAAGCTGGCGTCTTAAAGCACTTGAACTTCCTAATGCCATTATCAGTGGTAAATATATATTACGTGAAACTGATGTACTTGATCCGTTTACACTATTGCATCGTCCAATCGAATATAAACAAAAACATGAATGGTTGGTTACTTTCCAGCATGATATAGTTGAACAAGGTACCTCATATGGCTTTAATATTACAAATAAAGCACCTATGAATGGTATCGGCTACAGGACTGATGTCATTGAGCATTGGGAAAAAACAGTAAATCCGAAAGCTTCATTATATATTGAGCAAAAAGTTTTCGGAGATATGAAACTTAGGTTCGACCTTAAAAACATTCTGAAAGCTAAAAATGGCTATCACTTAACAAAATATGTTGGAAATATTTCAAATGGCGTTGTTGATTATAACGAAATCAGAAAAGCTTCATCACAACGTGTTTATCAATTAACCCTTCAGGGAACATTCTAATTTTTAATATCTAATATAAACTTTACTTATAGCCGGATCAGTCAAAATTGATCCGGCTTTTTTATTGCCAACTTTACAGGTTCCTTTTCTTCAATCATAATATTCTGACAACTTAGGAGGGAGAAGAAAATGCGCGTAGTTATGTCCGTCATACTTATGCTTTTGACATTTGTAACAACAGTGTCGGCTCAGCAAGACAACAAAAATATAGAGACGTTGAAGAAAGACGTTACAAATCATGTTGAAAACAACAAAAAACTTATACAGGAAATTGTGGATAGCCTGTTTAGTTTTTCAGAACTTGGATTCCAGGAATTTGAAACTCAGCGGTATGTTGGAAATCTTTTGGAGGAAAATGGTTTCAGTGTAAAAAAAGGAGTTGCCGGTTTACCATCCGGATGGTGGGCTTCATGGGGCTCAGGCCATCCAGTAATAGCACTTGGAACTGATGTTGACGGCATTCCGAAAGCCTCCCAGAAACCGGGAGTGGCCTATAAGGATCCGCTGATTGAGGGAGCTCCTGGCCATGGTGAAGGTCATAATTCGGGAATGGCAGTACATATAGCCGCTGCCCTTGCCTTAAAAGAAGTGATGGAAAGAGATAATATTCCAGGAACAATAATTATCTGGCCCGGCATTGCTGAAGAGCTTCTGGCAGGCAAGGCTTTCTTCACTCGTGAAGGATTGTTTGACGGTGTTGATGCCGTTTTATTTGCTCATGTTGGAAGTTCACTCGCCGTATCATGGGGCGCCGCACGTGGCACAGGCTTAATTTCGGTTGAGTATACATTTAAGGGAGAAAGTTCCCACAGTGCCGTTGCCCCCTGGAAAGGGAAAAGTGCTCTTGATGCTGTTGAACTGATGAATGCAGGATGGAATGCCCGACGTGAACATCTTCACCCGCTTCAAAGATCACATTATATCATTTCCGACGGGGGTGATCAGCCCAATGTCGTACCGCAAACAGCTTCTGTCTGGTATTATATCAGAGAGATGACGGCAGAAAATATTTTGGAAAATTTTGAAAAACTGAACAAAACTGCTGAAGGTGCTGCCTTAATGACCGACACATCAGTCAGCCACCGGATTGTAGGTGGTGCCTGGCCGCGACATTATAATAAACCCATCGCAGAAGCCGTTAATGAAAACATGAAGGCCGTTGGCATGCCGATGTGGGATGATAAGGATCAGATTTTTGCCAAAGCCGTACAAGCATTGGCCGATACCGAACAAAATGGTCTTGAAACGGAAATTGCCGGCATTCAGGGACCTTCCGAATATCCCGTTAGTGGAGGCTCCGATGATATTGGGGATATTTCCTGGCTGGTACCCACAATAACACTGAATTATCCTGCCAATATAAGTAATCTGGGGGGTCATAATTGGAAAAACACGATTGCCATGGCAACACCAGTTGCTCATAAGGGCTCACTAGTCGGGGCAAAGGTGATTGCCAGAACTATGGTAGACCTTATGCTAAAGCCGGACCTGCTTAGCGAAGCTCATAAATATTTTAATAATATTCAACTTGCGGAAACCACCTATGTGCCTTTTATCAGTGCAACAGAGAAGCCTGCTATTGAAAAAAATGTGGATATTATGGCTAAATTTAAGCCACAGCTAAAAGAGCTTTATTATGATGCCAATAAATATAATACATATATGGAGCAACTGGGTATAACATACCCGACGCTACCAGAATAAAATTTTCAAAAGAAGGCGGTTTATAAAACCGCCTTCTTTTTTAGCCTCTCATTCATAAAATAAAGTATTGAACCTACTACAATAAAGCTAATCAGATACTTCCAGCTCAACAATTCGGACTGAGAAATAGCAAAGAAACAAACTAAAAGGCCAATGAAAGGAATAACATACCCGCCTGGTATCTTCAGGGAATTTTTCTCTGTCTCCGGATCAGCATTCTTTCTGACATTTGGTAAGGCTATGATGCAAATGGAATAGGCGATTAATCTGGCAAGTGTTCCCGCAATCGCAAGGAATACAAATGTACCTGAGACGGCCAGAATAAAAACAAAAACTGATTGAAAAATTATGGAGTTAGCGGGGGTACAGTATTTATCATTTACTTTACCAAACCACATCGGCAGTGAACCATAATGCGCCATACCGAATGTTGAGCGTGAAGCAAATATTGCAATGCCCGCAACGTTACCTAATATAGAGAAAATAGCCGTTAATATAACTATAATGCCCCCTATCGGCCCCATAAGACTTTCCCCAAGACCTATAAGCGGTGCACTACCCTCTATCTCCGGTGCAACCGTTATGTAGACGAGCTGAAGCAGAAAATAGATTACAATCACAATGATAAAAACAGTTAATAATGCGCGTGGAATAGTTCTTTTGGCATTTTTTGTTTCCCCGGCAGAAGCCAGTACGGATTCAAAACCTGTAAAAGAAAAGAAAATTAATAAAATGACCGCGTTGGCATTTTCAAATTTTGGTATTTCCGGCGGGACTAAATATTCCGGTGTTATATATTGAAGTCCAAGAAGAATAAGAAGAAAAATGGGTACCAGTTTAAATAGCGTAAAAATATTTATAACATTAATTGCTCTCTTTATGCCTAGAATATTTATTATTGAAAGGCTAGCAACTACGATAAAAATCATAATGTTTCTTACCATGCCAGGGGATGCTCCATCCCAAAGATATGCCATATAATCAAAAAGTAGATTTACATTCGCTGCAAAAGCAGCAACGCGGCCGACATAAAATAGCCACCCTGTTTGAAACCCAAGCAGTGGACCGAAGGCGGTTGAAACATAAGCGACTGGTCCTCCAGTTGAGCTGAAATAGCTTGAAAGTGCTGCAAATGGCCATACAACAGCTAAAATTAAGATGCCGAAAATTATAAATAACCATGGACTAAATGGACCTGCAACTTCAGCTAGCCTGCCTGGAAGGCCAAAAATTCCGGCACCAATAATGCCATTTAATACCAAAAATCCGGCTGCAAGCAGTCCAATATCGCGTTTTAATTTTGCCTCTTCACTCATGCTCAATTCCGCTGGTCATCTATTCATCGGTTATTCATCGGTGCTTTCCTTTTTCCCTATCATTTTATTTAAGTAATAGAGAAAACTTCCCAAAAGAATTAACCCCAATGTATATTTCCATGAAACCCATGTAGATTGGCTGATTGCAAATAGGCAGACAATAAATGCCACTCCCGGTATAATATATCCCCCAGGCAATTTTGTTGCATTATCCCTGGTTTCCTGATCCGCTTTTTTACGAATATTGGGTAAAGATAGCATACAAATGGCATAGGCAATCATTCTGGCTAATGTACTGGCAATAGCAAGTTTGACAAACGTACCTGAAATTGCCAGCAAAAATGCCAACACTCCAAGAAATACGATGGAGTTAGCTGGTGTTTTATATTTCTCATTTACGTCACTAAACCATTTTGGCAACGAACCTTCTTCAGCCATGGCAAATGTCATACGTGGAGCGGCTATTACAATGCTCGTGGCATTACCTAGTATCGAAAAAATTGCGGTAATAATGATTAGAACACCACCAATTCCGCCCATAAGAATTTCTGCCATTTGTAGCAGAGGAATATCACTGCTGATATCGTCTACGACATTTGCGTAAGCAAGTGATACTAAAAAATAAAGAGCCGTAATTACCAAAACCCCCATTATTAAGGCACGTGGAATAGTTTTCTTAGGATTTTTAGTTTCACCTGCTGTTACAAGGGCCCCTTCAAAGCCAACAAATGCATAAAGAATGAGCAATACCAAGCCATTCATGTCATCAAAACTGGGTAAGTCTTTAGGAAATGTTCCTTCCGGCGTGATATAAGGTAGTGCCAATAGCACTAGGAGCAGTACTGGAATAGTTTTAAGTAATGTTAAAACATTTATGGCTTTTACTGCTTTTTTGATCCCCATAACATTGATTACGGTTAGAGTACCAATAATAATGAAAAAAAGGATCATCCTGATCGTTTCTGAAGAAGCACTCTCCCAAAGATAGGCGGCGTAATTAAACAAAACATTGACATTGGCGGCAATCGCCGTAACCCGCCCTACATATAACAGCCATCCTGTCTGAAACCCTACTAGCGGACCAAAGGCTCTGTTAGCATAGGCGACCGGACCACCAGTCGAGCTAAAATAGCTGGCAATTGCTGCAAATGTCCAGGCGACCGTTATTATAAATGTTCCAAAAATAATAATAAGCCAGGGTCCGATCACACCTGCCTGTTCCATTAATTTTCCGGGCAGTCCAAAAATTCCGGCACCTATTGAGCCATTTAATACCAGAAATCCGGTTGCAATCAGGCCTATCTCACGTTTGAGCTTTGCATCATTGCCGTGAACTTCCTCTGTTTCCCTCATATTTTTCCCTATGTAAAAATGATTTTTATTTTTGTTGATTAAACCATAATAAAAAAGCGGCCATAAATATAACAAAAAATAATTTAACTTTAACTTTAGATATTTTCCCATAATATAAAGTGGAAAATTTAACGAGAAAAACAGAGAAATTAATGTCACTCGGACTTGTACGAAGAAAAGAACTCCAAAAACGCCGCACTAAACGCATTTTGGGATTTGCCAAGCTCATTCTTATCATCGGTGTGTTTGGCGGCATTGGATATTACGCCTATGAAATCGGTATATCCGTTTCACAGGAAGAAGTGCTTCTTTGGAAAACACGCCATGAAACCCAGCTTGAGGAGAACGAGCAGCTAAAAGTGGAGCTTGGAAAGGATAAAGCGACTGTTGATCAACTTTCAAGATTACTGCCTAATGAAGATATAAAAAGTCTACTGGCCGTTGTTAACAGAAGGGCTAATGAAGGGGTCGATATTCAGCGAATGGAAACAATTCTTGCAGGGATATCAAAAGATGCTAAATGTTCTGCTGATACAGATACAAAACGGTTTATCATCCTTACACCTGTATCTTCACAGGAAACGTCAACAGCCAGTTTTTACAGAGGTCTTATCACACTCGCTGGACACGGTAGCCCGACTATAAATGAAAACGGCAACCCGGAAGCCTGGTTTGATACCGCAAAAGAAATCACTATTAGCTTCATGATGCCTGGAGGTGATAAACAGGAAGTCAGCGGCACTTTACCACTTTATCACAGTGTCATAACCGGAGGGTCCGAATATAGATTTAGCATAACAGCAGGCAGGACCAGTTTTGTCGATGCCAGTGTACAAAAATGTGAGCTCTGATCATTTATCTGCTTCAGCAGAATCATTTGGATCCGCATCATCCAGCCATGATTTAATATCCGGATGATTAATCATCAACTGGCAATAATCCTGAAGCGCATCGGGCAGATCAACCTGATAGCTTCTGAAGCGAAACACAACAGGCGCAAACATCATATCGGCAATCGAATATTTTCCAAATAGGTAAGGACCATCTTTACTATATTTTGAAAGACATTCGCTCCATATTTTTTTAACTCTGTCAATGTCTCTTTTTAAGTCACCAGAAATTTCTGGGCACTCAAATATACTATGACAGGCCATTGGCATTGCTTTTCTTAAAGCGACAAAACCTGAATGCATTTCTGCAGACACGGATCTTGCATGAGCGCGGGTTTTTATGTCTTTTGGCCAGAATGATTTTTCAGGATATAAATCGTTCATATACTCTGCAATAGCCAGACTGTCCCAAATGTAATCTTGTCCATCAGTCAATGTTGGCACTTTCCCCGCTGGCGTTAATTTATCCAGCTTTTCACGATCAAGTTTTGGTCGAAGGGCAATCAAGATTTCATCAAAATCGACCTCTGCATGTTTAAGGGCAAGATATGCGCGCAATGACCAGGTAGAATTATTTTTATTTCCAATTATTAAAGTGAAGTTCCCCATCAAATTATCCTAACATTTTCTGAATTCTGATATTATCATGTGAAGATAATCAAAATTAAAAGGAATACAAGTGCTCACACAAATCAATACTGACGATATTAAATGTCTTCAAATCGAAAAACCCGAAAATGCGGTTGCCATCAGCCTGATTTCAAGTGACTATTTGGATAAATGGAAGGATAATTTGTCCAATGAGCAATTAAATTGGTGCAATAAACATAATTTCAAAGCAAAAAGCGGTGAAGTCATCTTTTTTTCCGATACTAATGGGAATTTCCGTTCAATAGCCGCGGGCACCGGTTCTGAACAATATGATCCATGGCTGTTTTCCAAAATAGCTGAAAACCTCCCAGACGGGAATTATTACATTGAAAACGAATTGAGCAACCGTGACAGTGACCATGCCATATTTGGCTGGGCCATGGCACATTATA
The DNA here is from genome assembly GCA_024236295.1 of Kordiimonadaceae bacterium. Lineage (GTDB taxonomy): Bacteria > Pseudomonadota > Alphaproteobacteria > Sphingomonadales > Emcibacteraceae > Pseudemcibacter. The sequence goes on from JACKKT010000003.1 coordinate 145,292, forward strand.
ATTTTGATTATTACCTTAAAGATAAAAACAGAAAAAATGCCATTTTGTCTGTGCCGAAGAATTGTAATTTTAAACTGGTTTCCAGCATCATAAAAGGAACAACCCTTACACGCGATCTTGTAAATATTCCAACGTGCGATATGGGCCCTAGCGAATTGGAAAAAGTTTCAAAAAACCTTTCTGACTTATTTGGTGCCAAGTTCAAAACCACTATTGGTGATGCCTTGCTTAAATCCGGATTTAACACAATTCACACTGTGGGACGCGCCGCTGAAAAAGAGCCCAGATTAATTGATTTTAAGTGGGGCGATGAAAAAGCGCCTAAATTAACTCTCGTTGGAAAAGGGGTTTGCTTTGACACAGGCGGTCTCGACATTAAACCTTCATCTGCAATGTTGACAATGAAAAAAGATATGGGAGGGGCAGCCCATGTTCTTGGACTTGCGCGAATAATTATGGAAAATAACCTTCCGGTACGTCTGAGGGTTCTTATACCGGCCGTAGAAAATAATATTGCCGGAAACGCGTTTAGGCCTGGTGACATTATTAAAAGTTACAAAGGAACAACAATAGAGGTCGGCAATACAGATGCTGAAGGTCGCCTTGTGCTTTGCGATGCCCTTGCTCTCGCAAGTGAAGAAAATCCTGATCTGATTATTGATTTTGCAACTTTGACAGGAGCGGCGCGTGTCGCTCTTGGCGCTGATGTCCCACCCTTCTTTTGTGATGACAAAGAAATTAACGCAGCACTATTAAATTGTTCAGAAGAAGAACATGATCCTCTCTGGCCGCTTCCGCTTTATGGCCCATATAAAAAGCTCCTCCATAGCTCTATTGCTGATATCAATAATGTGGCAAACACCGGATTTGCAGGTGCAATAACAGCGGCTCTCTTCCTGAAAGAATTTGTTGGCGATAATATTCCCTGGATTCATTTAGATGTATATGCCTGGAATGCCAGCGCAAGGCCGGGAAAACCTGTCGGTGGAGAAGCTATGGGGTTAAGATCAGTTTATAATCTATTGACCAACCGCTACAGCACAGGAACATAATTCAGAATAATTATTAAGTTGCCAAACCCCTATTTCCTTGGCAATATCTGCTTCAATGATGGAAAAATGGTCTTATAATGGAATTTGAATTAAGTGGCCATGCCGGGTTACGACTTTGGAAACAGGCCCTTACAAATATTGTAATTAAAAAGGGTCCTGATCTCACAACGCGGCAACTAAGTGTTCTGCTTATCGTCTTTCTGGAGCCAAAGAAACATACGGTTCGTGGCCTTGCCACAACCCTAAATGTATCAAAGCCTGTAGTTACACGTTGTATTGATAGTTTAAGTATCAGGGGATTGGTAAAAAGAGTTCGTGACGAGGAGGATCGTCGTAGCGTACTTATACAAAGAACAGTAAAGGGAGCTGTTTTCCTTACTGATTTTGCAGAAATGATTGAAAATTCATATCGGGAAGCAAAATCAAATTAAACTGAGCAATATTTAAATGGGGATATAACTGCTGGAAAATGGATAAAAGGTTAAACGCATATCGTAATGATATTGCCGATATAAAGTTAAAAGATATAATAAAGGCTGATAAATATAGCATTGGTGAAAAATATCAAGCTGCTGTTGGCCTGACGGCATTATATGCTATTCCTGACACAAATTCGCCAATGGTTAGTCAATTGCTTTATGGCGAGTTTTTTAACGTTTTCGACATTAAAGATGGTTGGGCATGGGGACAATCATATAAAGATGGATATGTCGGTTATTGCTCTCTGAACAGTCTCACACCGGATTTGCATGAACCTACGCATCATGTAAGTGCTTTAAGTTCACATATTTATCCGGAGCCAAATTTAAAGTCTGCTCCGGTTGATCTTGTCCATATGATGTCTGATGTTTCGGTGATCAACCAAAATCAGGAAAACGGATTTGTCCCGCTGGCCGATGGCAACTGGATTTATGCCACCCATATTGCTGGTGATTTTGGAACGAACCCAGTATCCGAAGCACTCAAATTTTTATATACTCCCTATCTTTGGGGAGGACGCAGCAACGCTGGCATTGATTGTAGCGGGCTTGTTCAGCTTGCCTTTGCCTCTGTTGGTGTATCCATACCCAGGGATACAGATTTGCAGGAAGCTGATTTTGGTGTGGCGCTTGATGAGGATCAGATCCCTAGGCATGGGGATATCGCTTTTTTCCCGGGACATGTCGGTATCATGCTGGATGATATGCATCTTCTTCATGCGAATGCCCACCATATGCGGGTAAGTATAGATCCATTAAGGGAAGTTATTGACATTGTCAGTTTTCAAACAGACAAACCGCCCTTAAGTTCAATCAAACGCTCCTCACTAATTTTTTAAATAAAAAAAGCCGCCAGAAACTGACGGCTTTTCTAATTTTTATTTCACTGTTTTTACATTGGGTCTGGTGCAGTGGCTTCTGCTGGAGCCGCAGCTTCCTCTGCTGGCGCTTCTGCTACTTCTACAGTTGGAAGCTCATGTGGTGTATCAGAAAGAGAACGCAGATACATTATGACAGAAGCACGATCGGTGTCTTTCTTAATACCAGCAAATGCCATTTTGTTTTTTGGAACATAATCTTTTGGACTTGTCAGATACTGATCCAAAGCTTCATAACTCCATGTCCCACCATGATCGTGCATTGCAGGCGAATAGTCATAATCGGCTTTGCTGGCAACGTTTCTTCCAACGACATTCCACAGATTTGGACCGATTTTATTAGCACCACCATTATCAGGTGTATGACAAGCAGCACATTTTTTAAATACTGACTCACCTTTTTCTACACTTGCAGTTTGGAGAAGTTCAGCAATTGATGGACCATTTTCTGTTGCTACATCTGCAGAGCTTGCTGATGCAACTGACGCAGTATCAATTGGATATGCATTTGCTTCTAAAGGTTCTTGCTCAAAGACTACTTCTGTCAGATTGCTGACGCCAATAGCTAAAAGCATAAACATTAAAATGCCCATTGCGGCTTTATTGAAATCATGTGAGTTCACGGTAAATCCCCGTAATCATTAACAGTTAAATTTTAAAGAGCAGTCAAATAGCTATAAAATAATTAGAATCAACCCTTCACTATGCCCCTTATGTACAGATATTTTACTGCTGAGACAAGTATCATTTAATCATAAAAATAATTAAATATCCTTAATATGCTCATTGTAAAAAATATATGAGGTCTTTCATTGACAGTTTCTGACTAAAAATGAATACTGCGCAAATATTTGGAGGGTGAAAATCATGTCGGATAAAAATAGTGAAAATCTGGTTTCTTTTCAGGGGGAACTTGGTGCCTATTCAAACCTAGCGGCTAAACAGCTTTTTCCTGAAATGGACGTGATGCCCTGCCGTACGTTTGAAGATGCACTGACCGCTGTTGATGAGGGTGCAGTTAAATATGCAGTCATTCCAATTGAAAATAGCGTGGCTGGACGAGTAGCGGACATTCATTATCTTATTCCACATTCAAATCTTTATATCATTGGTGAGCATTTCCTGAGGATCAATCATCATCTGCTGGTTATACCCGGCACCAAGCTTGAAGATTTAAAATGTGCTATAAGCCACGAGCAGGCATTAGGACAGTGCCGCAGAAATTTAGATCGCTGGGGCATTAGAAGAGAGGTATTTACTGATACAGCAGCTGCTGCAAAACATTTATCAGAAATAAAAGACCCTTCTGTCTGTGCCATTGCCTCATCACTTGCCGGGGAAATATATGGTCTTGAATCTTTAAGACAGGATGTCGAAGACGCCAGCCATAACACAACCAGATTTGTAGTATTTTCCAGGGAAAAACTAAATAACCTGCCACGTGATGTACCAACCATGACGTCTTTTATCTTTCAGGTAAGAAATACGGCTGCCGCCCTTTATAAGGTAATGGGCGGATTTGCGACAAATGGAATTAATATGACCAAACTTGAAAGTTATCAGCTTGATGGTGCCATCAGTGCTACTCAGTTTTATGCAGATATAGAAGGTCACCCAGATGATCCGCGCGTGAAAGACGCATTTGAAGAATTGGCCTTTTTTACAAATGAATATAGAATGCTTGGCAGTTATCCACAGTCAAGTTACCGAATTGACAAGCAAAACTGATTAATAGTGATACAGCCAATATTCAAGCAGATGTCGGGCAATTGCCAATTTGTCCGGCACACGAAAATTGTCATCACCACCTGTTTTTAAAACATTCCGGATTTCATTTTTATCGAACCAGCATGCCTGCTCGATTTCGTCATTTTCTATTTCAATATCATTATTTAGAGCTTTACCAATGGTTCCTATCATTAACGAAGATGGAAATGGCCAAGGCTGACTTTTTATATATTTTACTTCACCCACTTTGATGCGGGCTTCTTCCATCACTTCTCTTCGTACTGCCTCCTCAATTGTTTCCCCCGGTTCCATGAAGCCAGCAAGTGCCGAATACATCCCCGGTGCAAAATGCTTACTACGGCCAAGAAGGCATTTATCTTCATGGACAATCATCATAATTACGACCGGATCAACCCGCGGAAAATGTTCGGTATTACAGGCAGTGCAAATCCTTACATACCCGCCTTTCGCACTTCTGGTATTTTTCCCACAGCTGGCACAGAATTTATGTCGTTGATGCCATTCCAGAAGCATTTTTGCCCGTGCGAGAAGTGATGGAACTGGTGAAAAACCATTAGCTGATGCTGTACGGGCAATGGTTCTGAGGTCCAGAAACTGGCCACAGTTACAGTCACTGGCTTCAATTGCAAAATAACTATGTTTCGGATCCTGACCCAAAAACACTATCTCACCATTAATCTGCCCCGCAGAAAAATATTCCGGAATAAGCCCACTTCGAATATCCATAAGCGCCTCCCCCTGCCGGATAACAACAAAGCGGGCATTTTGCGAAGAAGCAAGCTCTTTTAATAAATCATCCTTGCATCTGATATGATCACAGGGATCCAGTGGGAATTCAGCAAAAATACAGGAATTTTCAAAAAACATTTATCACCTTTTGCCAATTTAGTGACATATATAATCTTAAAATACCAGCCCCATTAAGCGGGATACAAATTTTAACTTGAATTCAAGAGTAAAAAAGACCATATAAAGCGCGAGAGATTGGCGGACGGTTTACCCGCCAATCCGGTCAGGCCCGGAAGGGAGCAGCCGTAACGGGATCGCCGGGTCGTTCAATCTCTCACTTTTCAAAAAAATCCAAAATAATTTCACATCGACTATAGCATTCCTGCTACACAAAATTTATAGTCGTTTCAATACTGATTCATTTGAGCTTCGAGACTGATTTTTATGGCGGATAACAACGAAAAGGATACCCACTACAGAGTATTGGCAAGAAAATACCGCCCTGTTGATTTTGCAGAACTAATTGGCCAAGATGCCATGGTCCGTACACTTTCAAATGCTATAGAAACGGGTCGTCTTGCACACGCTTTTATCCTGACTGGTGTCCGGGGCATAGGCAAAACAACAACAGCCCGCATTATTGCAAAAGCATTAAACTGTACCGGAAAAGATGGCAAAGGCACTGCAACTATTGAACCTTGCGGAGAATGCGAAAACTGTATCGCCATAAGTGAAAGCCGCCATGTTGATGTTATGGAAATGGATGCTGCCAGCCGGACTGGTGTTGATGATATAAGGGAAATTATTGACGGCGTAAAATATGCCTCTGTTTCAGCACGTTATAAAATTTATATTATTGATGAAGTTCATATGCTTTCGCGCAATGCTTTTAATGCTTTGCTTAAAACACTGGAAGAACCGCCAGCGCATGTAAAGTTTATTTTTGCCACCACCGAAATTCGTAAAGTACCCGTTACTGTTCTTAGCCGATGTCAGAGATTTGATTTAAGACGTGTATCGATTGAGGAACTGATGGGCCACTATTCTAAAATAGCTGAGAAAGAAAATTGTGAAATTGAAGAAAGTGCTCTTGGTATGATAGCGCGAGCCGCTGAAGGTTCCGTAAGAGATGGTCTTTCCCTGCTTGACCAGGCATTTGCTCATGGTGCTGGAAAAGTGACCGAACAACAGGTCCGTGACATGCTTGGGCTTGCTGACCGTGCACAGATTTTTGATTTATATAATGATATTTTACAGGGAAAAACGGCTGATGCACTGGCAAAATTGCGGCATCAGTTCCACCATGGTGCAGACCCTGCTGTAATCATTCAGGATATGCTTGAAATTACTCATTGGCTTACCCGTTTAAAAGTCGTTCCAGATGCCGGGGATGATCTGGTCACATCAGAATCAGAACGAAAGCAGGGACTTGAAATGGCTGGAGTACTTTCAATTCCAGTGCTGACCCGTACTTGGCAGATGCTGCTTAAAGGTGCCGAAGAAGTGCGCATTTCACCTAATCCAATTTCAGCTGCAGAAATGGTAATTGTTCGTCTGACCTATAGTTCCAACCTTCCAACCCCGGAAGATTTGGTGAAGCAGATAAAAAATAAGCCAGAAACATATAATACTTCCTCATCTGAATCGGCCACAACTGGTAATGGGGCAACAGCTAAGGGATCATCAACTCAACAAAATCAAGCTTTAAGCCCTAATACCCCCAAGGCATTTAGTGTTATCCAGGGAAATGGACAAGTTGCCATCAGTATTGGGGATCCTAAACCGCATTCAGAAAATGAGTATGTCCAGGCTCCATCAAGTTTTGCGGAGTTGGTAAAATTATTTGAAGAGAATGGTGATCCTGAAATAGCCTATCAGCTTAACGATAATGTACACCTGGTCAGTTATAGCATTGGACGTATTGATATCAGGCCAAATTCTCGAGTCCCAAAGAATATTGCGGGTAGAATGTCGTCCGAATTAAAAAAATGGACCGGAAAAAACTGGGTAATTTCATTGTCTTCAGAAATGGGCGAGGATACATTATATGAAAAGGATGTAGCCGAGCAGATTGCATTAAAAGAGATGGTAAAGAATAACGATCTAATCAAAGCTGTATTAAGTCAATTTGAAGGTTCCACTATTTCAGATATCAGAAAAGTTAATAATGAATTTTCATTGCCGACTGATGAAATCGAACTGGATAATTTAATCAGTGCCGATGAATTCGGTCTTGATGATAATAATTAAGTCTTTATATCATAAGAAAAGATTTCAATAAATTAAGGATAAGCCATGAAGAATTTGGGCAAAATGATGAAGCAGGCACAGGAAATGCAGAGCAAAATGGCTCAAATGCAAGAAGAGCTGCAAAAATCTGAACATACCGGAACATCGGGCGGTGGACTTGTCAATGTAACATTGAATGGCAAATTTGAAATGCGTGCCTTAAAAATTGATTCAAGTATTTTCAATAGTGATGATTCTGAAATGGTTGAAGATCTGATAGTTGCTGCATTCAATGATGCAAAAAGAAAGGTAGATGAATTTAGTAAAAATGAAATGGCGAAATTAACGGGTGGGCTTGATCTTCCTGAAGGGCTTAATTTACCATTCTAAAGGCAAATTTATGTATAAAACGCCATCCAACAACAATGAACTTGATTATCTGATCAACCTGCTTGGGAAAATTCCGGGACTGGGTCCACGTTCCGCCAGACGGGCTGCTCTACAACTTATAAAAAAGAAAGATAGCTTAATGAGGCCATTGGCCGGTGCTCTTTCGAGTGTTGCAGAGAATGTCCATCCCTGCTCGGTTTGTGGCAATCTTGACGTTGAAAACCCGTGCCATATTTGTCAGAATCCTAAAAGAGACAGAAGTATTATCTGTATTATTGAAGACGTAGCAGACCTCTGGGCACTCGAACGTGGTGGGTCGTTCCAAGGTTTATATCACGTAATTGGTGGTACTTTGTCAGCACTTGATGGTGTTGGCCCTGAAGATCTGAATATAAAATCGCTCCTTGATCGGGCGGCCTCACCAGAATTAGATGAAATTATTATTGCCACAAACGCAACTGTGGATGGTCAAACAACTGCTCATTACATAACAGAGCAACTAAAACACATGGACATTACTATTTCAAGGCTGGCTCACGGGGTTCCTATCGGAGGTGAGCTTGATTATCTTGATGATGGTACACTAACCACTGCACTGAACTCAAGAAGGCCGTTTTAGTCGTTTGTTCTCTCTAGAGAGTTATTCTGATTAAATAACAGTATAATAATATTTTTGTGACTGGTATTTCTTCCGATCATTATATATGATAATCATAATTTACAACTCTGAAGCCTTATTATCTAAATCTGAATTGACATGATAATCTGGCCGTGGAAATTAATCCGCCGGGTTAAAGCGGAAACGTTTTAGCCTCCCGAATTTGGAAAAGAGAATAAAAATGCTTGTTGATAAATTTAACAGAACCTTTCCCTATTTGCGCCTTTCGATAACCGAAATATGCAATTTTAGCTGCCAATATTGCTTGCCAAATGGATACCAGAAAACTGGTAATGAGAAATTTTTGCGCTTAGATGAAATTAACAGACTTGTGGACGCTTTCATTGAGCTTGGAGTTTGGAAAATTAGACTCACTGGTGGGGAACCAACTATTCGTCAGGATTTTACCAAAATTGCTCGTATGATTTCAAAAAGACCGGAAATTAAAACCCTGGCCTTCACTACAAACGGTTATAAATTAAAAGAACGTGCCCAAGAATGGCATGACGCAGGATTAAATGCCGTAAATATAAGTATAGACAGCTTGAACGCCAAACGTTTTCACGACATTACTGGTCATAACAGGATGAATGAAGTTCGTGCTGGTATTGACAAAGCCTTTGAAGTTGGGTTTGAAAAAGTAAAAATTAATGTCGTCTTGCTTAAGGGCGTTAATGATGATGAACTTGATCAATATCTCGACTATATTAAAGATACACGTATAAGCGTTCGTTACATTGAATTGATGCAGACTGGTGACAATCTGACGTATTTCAATAAATTCCATCAGTCTGCTGACCATATCAAAAATCAATTAATTGAGCGCGGCTGGGTGGAAAATTTACGTGCTATCGGAGATGGCCCTGCCGTTAATTTCACACATCCAAATTATCAGGGATCAATTGGTATTATAGCACCCTATTCAAAAGATTTCTGCACAGGATGTAATAGATTGAGAATTACATCTTCTGGTGATCTTAGATTGTGTCTATTTGGCAATATTGGCATTCCACTACGTCATCAACTCCAAAGTGATGATCAAAAGGAACCATTAAAAGCTCTTATTAATAAACAGCTTGAATTTAAAGCGTCCTCACATTTTCTGGCAATGGGCGATACCGGCATTATGACCAATCTGTCTTCAACAGGAGGCTGATTTGAAATTAAAATTAGAGGCACAAAAAACCAGTCTCAGACTAAGTAAGGAAGAATTTGAAACTCTACTAGTTCAAAATCACCTATTTCAAGAATCAGTTTTTCCAGGTGGAAAAATTATGAGATTAATAGTTGAGTTAGACACAACGCAATTTTTAACTTTCCAAGATGACGAAATTTCGATCGGACTACCGAATCGACTCCTTTTGTCTTACCATCCTGATAAACGTGGATTATCCTTTAAATTCCAATGCGGTAACAATTTAGTTCATGAACTTATTTTTGAAGTTGATATTAAAAGACCGCCGCTTGTCTCCTGAACGCTTCATAATGATGAATATTTTAAATTTATTTCTTTAATTTTAAAAGAAAACCTTTATTTTAGCTGGCTTACTAATATTTGGATTATACGTAATACATTAAAAATCCCGGCAATTTTAATCAAAGAAATAAATGCTTTTTTTATATCGAAACAGAATATTTGCAAAATGAATTTTAGTAATATATGATTAAATGTTATATGATAATGTAACATTTATGTTGAAATTTTATTTTATGCTGATTCAATATTTATAAATAGTATGAAAATTTGAGGGAACAAAATGAAGGAAACTGAAAAGTCACAGCAAAATATTGGTCAAAAGTCATCCGGTATGACAAAAAGGTCGTTTTTGCAATCAGTAGGTATGATCGGCGGTACTGCTGCTGTGATGACAGCCATGCAAGGTTGGGATATTGGTTTTGCATCTGAGGCAGATCGTCCACCCGTAATGTCAAATGATGGTAAAGGTAAAAAAATTATCATTTTAGGTGCTGGATTGGCTGGTATGGTGCTGGCTTATGAAATGGGCAAGAAAGGCTATAATACACATATTATAGAAGCCAATAATTATGCAGGTGGCCGATGTGTTTCTGCGCGCAAGGGATCAGTAATTGAAGAATTAGACGGTGAAAAACAAGTCTGTAATTTCCGTGAAGGAAATTACGTTAATTACGGACCTTGGCGAATTCCGGCTGAGCATAGATCAACTATATATTATGCTCAACAAATGGGTGTTCCTCTTGAAGTAATGGTTAATAAATCTGGTAAAGCCTATTATTATTATGAAAATAAAGAAGGTCCATTTAAAGGTGTTCCAATTCGTCAGGCACATGCAGATGTTGACTTTGCCGGATATGAGGCAGAATTATTGGCCAAAGTTACAGATCAGGGTGCCCTAGACAGCCTCATCACGCAAGAAGATAAGGAAAAATTACTGGAACACCTCAAACGTTCCGGGCTGATTGATAATAAAGAACTAAATTACCGTGCGAACCGTGCCCGTGGTTACAGTTCATATCCTGGTGCCGCTACAAATTTTGGTAAATTGTCAGACCCTTATGAAATGGCAGATATTTTTTCAATTGCGCAGGCAAGCCGACATGAAACGGCCGACCACCCCGCTGTAATGTTCCAGGCTGTTGGCGGTATGGATCAGATTGCGCAGGGATTAAAAAAAGCACTTAAGAAAAATCAGATAGAATATATGTCAGAAGTCACCGACATTATTCAGGATGATAACGGTGTTGAAGTCACTTACACAAATACAAAATCTGGTAAAGTCAAATCTGTAAAAGGTGATTATGTCATCGCTACAATGCCTCTAGGCGTACTAGCAAAAATCAACACTAACTTAAGTGAGGATTTTAAACAAGCACTTCTGACGACACGCAGTAATCCTGCTAGCAAGATGGGCGTTGAAATGAACCGCCGCTTTTGGGAACAGGATGATATGATTTATGGCGGTGTTAACCACACTGACATTCCGGAATGTAGTCAGTTAAGCTATCCATCCGGCAATTTATTTGGCTCTGCTCACGGAGATACCGGAGTTATTCTTGGATATTATGCAATGGGGGGAGGAGCTGTTAGTGTCAGTAATTTATCAATAAAAGACCGTGTTGAATTTGCAATTTCAACAGGCGAAAAATTCCACCCGGGCAAATACAGAAAACATTTCACAGGCGAAGCGATGTGCGTCTCCTGGCATAAAATGAAATATGCTCTGGCTGGCTGGGAAAGCTGGTCACGTAGAGGACAAGAGAGATCGTTTCCTGTCATGCAAAAAGGTGACAAACGAATCTTCATTTCCGGAAATATCGCATCCCCTGCTCTTAGTGGCTGGATGGCTGGTGCTATTGAAGGAGCATGGTCTACTATGGAAGTCATTGACAAGCGCGTTGCACAACAAGCATAAATACTGCTAACTAGAGGACATAATATAGTCACAAACATTTAAAATAATTAAATAAATGTGGCAATTTAACGAGAAAAATAGTGGGTTTGATATGAAAAATTATTTTAAAATATTTATTGCCTTAATGGGATCCTTAACTTTCCTGTCTACAGCATCCGCACAGGATTTTTCTGAAGAAGGTGCGCAAATCTTTACTGATTATTGCGAAGCCTGTCACCAGCCAGGTGGTGTAGGTTTTGAAGACGTGTATCCTGCCCTCAAAGGCAATACATTTGTTCAGGGAGATAAAGAAGAGGTTATTTATCTGCTTCTGGAAGGCAGAGCTGGTATGCCAACTTTTATAGGTGACCTTGAACCAGAACAAATTGCCACAATCATTAACTACATTCGTAACAGTTGGGGCAATAAAGCAGAAGAAGTCACACAGGACGAAGTTGATAATGCTATTGAAATGGTATCAGAAGAAGATGATGGATTTGGTCCTGGCAATTAATTTGCCAGACCACATTTCCGAAATGATACCGGAAAACATTGCGAAATAAAAAGAATCCTATAAATTACTATTTGACGGCATTCGCAGAATGCTGAATTGAATTCCAAGGGAGAAAATAATGTCAAAACTAATCAAAATCATTGCTGCCGCTGCTTTTAGTGGTGCTACAATTTTTGCAGCTTTTTCAGCAAATGCACAGGATGCTATCAAGCGCAATGATGAAGGTCGCTTCTTTTATTCAACAATTGAAGTGCCTGCTGGCGCCGAAACTTTATATGTAAGTGGTAAAGGTCCAAGCGCGGTTAACCCTGATGCGCCCCGCGATCAGCAAACATATGGCGACACAGAAACACAGGCTCGCAGCACATTTAACAGCATTAAAGCTGCTGTAGAGAAAGCCGGATGGAGCATGGGTGATATTGTAATGGTTCGTGTATATCTTGTTGCAGACCCTAAAATGGGCAGAATGGATTTTGCAGGCTTCAACAAAGCCTTTGCAGAGTTTTTTGGTACAGACGATCAACCAAACAAACCGGTTCGTGCCGTGGTTGAGGTTGCCGGCCTTGCGGTTCCTGCCTGGAATATCGAGGTCGATGTCCGCGCACAAAGAATGCCTAAATAATATAGAATTCTGATTTAAAATCACATTTGCAAATGAAAAGGCGCTGAAAAATTCAGCGTCTTTTTTTGTTTTTTACTTATTCTTACTTATTTGTCCACTGGAAAAATTCAACCGTATACCCGCCGGGGTCTCGGACAAGAAATGCCCTGATGGGTGCCGTATCACTATTATAGGGTTCATGCTCAATCTTGATATTTTTGGCATTTAATATTGCCCCGTACCAGTCATCAATCGACTTTGATACAATACTGACCATGACAGCGCTATCTTTGTTGGGTTTATGAAAGCCCCCTTCACTTTCCTTGACGACGCCAATAAAAGCACTGTCAGTCAGGGCGTAAATTTTCACCCAGTCATCATCAAGTGTTGCTTTTAATTTAAGATCATCACCGTAAAACTGCACAGCTTTATCCCAGTCATCGGCTCTGTAATAAAGCATGGTAATCTGCTCATCAATTTTTGGAAGATCCATGGTTCCTTTTAAACTCCTGTCTGTTTGCCCTTTATCCATCTGAACTGGGAGCAGGGTACATTTTAAATCGCCTTTATTTTGACCCGTCGTATGAAAATCAAGAAATGAAGTGGAGGCATAGGTGGCAATGGTCGGAACATTACCAACATAATTGGTGTCCATCACTGCATGTTCGACAGATACCTGAAAAACTTCACCGGGGGATAGCAGGCTTTTATCAATGATCACGCCCTTATCGGCATAGGTCAGATGCGCCCCGCCGCCGAATGGGACGCCGCTGTGGAATATTTTCTCGCCCTTACAATTCCCAACGACGGCAAAGATCAGATCATCGACAAATCCGTTTTCATCAGGGCCCCCTTCCAAAAATGGTGTCCAGGAAATATTCAGATCCTGTTTGGGGTCCACACTATCAGCGGAGACGACAGCGCCATTTTGAGATAAAGTTATAACGGGAGATTTTGGTATGCGGGTTTTGCCATCATCCTTATTTGAAAGCACAACGGGGATATGAAACACCCGCCCATTAGATTCCGTATATTCGTAGTTATACTCACCGTTGGGGTAGAGCGCGTTGAGATCGGCCTCAGAACCATAGCGGCCACCGTGGGTTTCAAGCACAACAGGATGATCAGCAAATTTCATGGTGCCGATCGCTGGGTTGCTTAACGTTCCGTTCGTGATATGGCCGCCGGATTTGACAAAGATTTCGGCGAAGAAATGATAGTTGAGCATGGCTTGCATGCCGGAGGGGTCCTGGCGGTAATTGGCGGTTTTGCCCACCACGAGAAATTGTGTGTCTTTACTTTCAACTTCCGGTTGCGCATCGCAGGCAGAAACCAGAAACGCAAAAAAACACAGAGGCGCCACCCACCATTTATTTATCATATTTTATTCCCATAATTTTGTTTTCTAATGACGGCTAAAACCATATAGTAAAATATTCAATTTCCCAAAAGTTTTTTGCGGGACAGCGGGTACAGGAAATAAGAAAAAGGCAGTAAGATAAAAGCCATGGCAAAAACAAGCAAGGAGTTGGTGGACCACGCCAACGAACATATTGAAACCATCAGCGTCGAGGCGGCAAAACTGGCGCTGGATGACCCGAAGGTGACCTTTATCGACCTCCGTGATATCAGGGAAATCGGCGCCGAAGGGATGATCCCGGGAGCCTTTCATATGCCGCGCGGCATGACCGAATTCTGGGTTGATCCGAATAGCCCCTATTATAAAAAAATATTCGATCAAGATCATAAATTTGTCTTTTACTGCAACAAGGGATGGCGCAGCGCGCTGGCGACCCACGCGGCGCAGGATGTGGGGCTTAAAAATGTCTGCCATATCGAGGGTGGCTTTACCAAATGGGCGGCCGAAAAAGGCGCAGTCACGGAAAAACCGTCCGGCAAATCCCCCGCCGAGAAGGAAGGGATATATGACCTCCTCCCCTTTGTCGTGAACCCCGAAAATATTGCAAGGTTTGAGGGCGGCAAAGTGCTGATCGGTGACCGGCGTCAGTATCCGTTTAAAAAAGAATATGTCACCTGCGAAAGTGTTGACGAGGTGGCGCAGGCGATCCGGGATATGGTGACGCAGGGCAGCGGCCCTTGGATGGCGGCGGTCAATGCGCTTCGCATCGTATCGAACGACGGACCGGCGGCGTTAAAGGCGGCACGCGACACACTGGTCGCGACCCGCCCGACCAACACGGCCATGAGCCTCCGCCTTGATGAGGTGCTGGAGGCCGCGAAACTGGCCCAAGCGCAGGGCACCAGCGTGGATGACGCCATCAAAAACCGGATCGAGGCGATAAAGAACACCATTTATGATAATTATGCGCTGCGGGCGCGGGCGATGGCCGACCTGATTGACGATGGGGACGGGATCCTGACCATGTGTTTTGGCGAGGCCGGGTTTTTGTTATCATTGGCCCTTGCCGCGCGGGACGGCAAAAAGCTGACCTGTTACGCGCCGGAGACAAGACCGTACCTGCAGGGCGCCAAGCTGACCGCCCCGTCCATTCATGAGTTAGGGATAGATGTCAATCTGATCACCGACAATATGCCCGCCCATATCATGAGTGAGGGCAATATCCAGAAATATATCACTGCCGCCGACCTGATCACCGTTGACGGGCATGTGTGCAATAAAATCGGCACCTACCAAAACGCGATCAGCGCCCACGCCCATGATATCCCCTATTTCGCGTTTGCGTGGGGGCGGGATGATAGCAAAAAAACAGCCTCCGACATCGTGATCGAGGAACGCGACCCCGCCGAAATAAGGCGGGCACTGGGCCAGCCCACCACCATTGACGAAATCGGCGCCCGCTATCCGACATTCGATATCACCCCGCCCAAATATGTGGCCGGCGTGGTTACGGTGCACGGGGTGTTAAGCCCATGGACGCTCAAAAATTATAAAAACTGGTAAAAGGGATTAGTAAAGATGACAGTGGCAATAATCGGCGGCACCGGCATTTATAACCTGCCCGGGATAGAGGTGGAGGAAATGCATGTCCGCAATATTTATGGCGAGGCCATGGTTTATCTAGGGCAAGGCGATTATAAGGATGTCGTGTTTCTGACCCGGCACGGGGTCAAACACACCACCCCGCCCCATAAGGTCAATTACCGCGCCAATATCCGCGCGCTTAAGGACCTTGGCGTCAGCCGCATCATGGCGACATACGCGGTCGGCGCCATCAGCCGAGGGTACCCGGTGCTGGAGCTTGCGGTGCTTCGTGATTTTCTTGATTTTACATCGGGGCGCGAGTTCAGCTTTTTTGATGAGATTGAACGCGGCATAGGACACGTGGAAATGAGCAAGCCATTCTGCCCCACATTAAGCGCCAAAACAATGGAGCTTGCCCCCAAACACGGCATCAATGTTCATGACGGGGCGACCTATGTCGCGACCAACGGTCCCCGCTTTGAAAGCCCGGCGGAAATAAAAATGTATCAGATGCTCGGCGGCGATGTGGTCGGTATGACCGCCTGCCCGGAAGTGTACCTTGCCGGGGAGCTGGGGATGAGCTTCGGCGCGGTAGCCCTGCCCATCAACCTTGCCGCGGGGCTGGAGGAAAATATCACCATCCATGAAGGCAATATTGACGAGGTCCGCGCCAAAATGATCGCGCTGATGCTTGATGTACTCGCGAACACCCGGGACGAGGAATGCCAGGTGCCCATTTTGCTATAAACCGGTTTTATAATAAATTTGAATGAACAGTTTTATCAGAGGTTCAAGGATAAAAATAAATGAAAGATAAAGTAAAGCCCGAACACGGCATGGGCACCGTGGTCAACCATGTGGGCGAAGGATCGCACGATAAACATTCGCATGTCATGCCCATATACCAGACATCAACATTCGGGTTTCTGGACGTTGACGAAGGGGCCGATATCTTTGCCGGCCGCAAAAAGGGATATGCCTATACCCGCACCCACAACCCGAATATGGACCATCTGGCCAACAAAATCGCCTATATGGAGGGGATCGACCTGATCCGTGCCAATCCGGACAAGGCGCCAAATGAACTTGTCATGGGCAAGGTCACATCATCGGGCATGGGCGCAACATCGGCGGCGGTGCTGGCGCGGATCGGTGCCGGGGACAAGGCGATTGTGCAAATGGGCCTTTACGGCAACACATTCAAATTTTTTAATGAACTGGCCCCGCGCCTTGGCATAACCGTGATCTGGCAGCAGGCAACCGACCCGGACAGTATGGATGCGGTGATTGCCGAAAACCCGGACGCGAAACTGGTGTTTGTCGAAACCCCGTCAAACCCGAATTTGGAGGTTATTGACCTGAACAGGTTGGTAAGCGCGGCGCACCAGCACGACATGTGGGTGATGGTCGATAACACCTTTGCCACGCCGTACCACCAACGGCCGCTTACCCTTGGCTGTGATGTGGTGGTCCACAGCACATCAAAATATATCAGCGGCCATGGTCAGGTGATTGGCGGCGCCATTGTCAGCACCCATCTGGATTATATGCACCCGGGCGGCAAGGGGGTTGGGCTCACCTATAAAATGCTGGGGGTGGCCCCCAGCCCCAAGGACACCTGGCTGATTAATAACGGCCTTAAAACATTTGAAATCCGCATGCAGCGCCACGCCAAAAACGCGCAGGCCATTGCCGAATGGCTGGAAAATCAGCCGAAAGTCAAACATGTTTATTATCCGGGGCTAAAAAATAACCCTTATCATGCGCTTGCCACAAAACAGATGATGAATGGATACGGCGGCATGCTGAGCTTTGAGCTGATCGACGGGGAAAAGGGCGGCGCCGAAAATGGCAAGGCCTTCGCCAACGCGGTCACGATCCCGACCCTTGCCGTGTCGCTCGGCAATGTCGACAGCCTGATCCAGCATCCGGCGAGCATGACCCACGCCGCCACCCCGAAGGAAGACCGCGAAAAAGCCGGCATCACCGACAGCATCATCCGCCTGTCCGTGGGGATTGAAAATGTCGAGGACCTGATTGCCGATCTTGAACAGGCGATGAAGCAGGTGAGGTAAGAGGGTGAAATAGAAGGTTATACTATTAGAAAAATTTGCTCTTGAACTCCATTAGTATTAATAAGTGCTTATTTATTAACTACAAATATGCAACAGCATTTTTCAAACGATAGTATCGTTGCAAAATGCTAGCATCTAAACACTTAGATCATGATTATCTTCTCTCAGTTAAATTTTTAATTCAGCTAAACCTGAAGGCATGGAGCCTCCAATAAAAAAACCATTTTCATCAATCCCAATCCCTACTTCAAATCCAGTTATCATTGAAGATCCAATGGTATTACTTCCAATTCGAATATTGTTATTTGTAATTTGACATTCTGGTAATGACCCTTGTAAATCACGAATAATTCTACGGGGAGGAGAATAAAAGTACTGAGGTTCATCATCCTTAAATATGATATACCCATCCTCTTTTTCTACAAATTCAATATTTAACCACGGTTCATCGGCAACTATTTCTGGTAGTGCTTTAGTACCACTTAGATCAATAATTGATATCTTATTATTAGGATGTGAAATAAGGGCCCTTTTTCCCCAAAGCATTGGAATTTTTATATTACTTAAAATTTGTGACCCAAATTGCATATCCATTTTTAAACTCCTAAGATTGCTTTAAGCTCACTCTTTGCCTTTTCCATATTTACCTCACCTTGTAAACGATTATAATTCATCGTTCCCAAATCTTCTTTACTTAACTGTCTTTCTAATTCTATTGTATTGCCGTTCCATGATAAACTTAGTTCAATTGGCATTTCTCCAATACATATCATTGTTGCATTGCTCATAATTGGCATGTTTTTAACTTCTTTAATTCGTAAAACAAAATTATGCCGTGCAACTCCACCAGATTCATTAACCTTTCTAAGTCCATCTATTCCAATTATTATATCCTTACTAAGGTTTATGCCTTTAAGCTTAAATTCATTCGAAAACATTAGTATTTTTTCAATCATTTTTTGAATATTTGTAGGCCATTGGTCCAATCTTTGATCTAACTCGGTTTCTCCTTTAACGTTTTCAATTTTTGCAGTTTTACCTTCATTCGATTCTGCGCCATTTTCAAATATACCGTCTTCTGACACTATTAAAATTGTAGTATCAGTATTTTTCGCATATCTAACTAATTGACACCAAATCAATCTATCCCTGAATTCTTCACTTTCTGGCTTTTTCTTTGGTAAAGGAGGCAACCGATATGACGTTCGCTTTTCTGCTTCTAAATAATCCTCTATTGATGGCTCAAGAAGATATATATCAGGAAATTTATTATTAAGAATTGTCCATACATCTATTTCCCTAACTACTAAGTTAGCCGGTGGATTGATTGTATACCCTTTTTCTTCTAATAGCTGTATCGCCTTATTAAGTTCTAGTTTATCCTTTTCTTGAATCTTTTTTAGATGAGCATTAAATTCAAACCTTACCGTATTTGGAAGAGCAACTACATCGCCTCGTCCAACAGCGAATTTAATTTGTTCCTTTAATTTTGAAGGAATTTCTCCAATAGAAAATTCTTTTATTCCAAAGGTTTTTAAATAGTTAGTGTCAAAAATAATTGAATATGACAAAATTAATTATCCTAGAAATCTAATAATTTGGGACAAAATTACATTTTTTTAATTTAGGTATTTTTCTTATTACTTAGTTCACAATTCTCGCGCCTTTTGACTGATTATGATATCGACATAATAATTCACCATTTTCAAGAATAGTCTTCCCTCCTTTTGAATGAGGTATTACATGATCAGCTTGGAAATCTGTCCAACTAACTCTTGATTCCCATTCAGATTGTCCTTCTCTTATACATTCTTGGCACAATCCTTTCCCAGTTCTATAAATCATTATTCGTTGTAATTCAGAAAATGCTCTTTTTTCATCTTTTTCTATCAATTCAATTTTTTGATCTTTTAAATATTGAAAGAATATTTGTCGTAAAATCATATCCCTTGTTTCTAAATCCCTCTCTCCTTGTTGCCTTCTATTACTAAAAGTTAATAAATCGGTATCAGCTGATTCATCATATGTTTTCCATCGTATATGAAAATCATATACAAACCGGCGAATTACAGGTTTAATTTTTTCATCAACAACGTAATA
The DNA here is from genome assembly GCA_024236295.1 of Kordiimonadaceae bacterium. GTDB lineage: Bacteria > Pseudomonadota > Alphaproteobacteria > Sphingomonadales > Emcibacteraceae > Pseudemcibacter. The sequence goes on from JACKKT010000003.1 coordinate 165,061, forward strand.
TTTGCGTAAATGTCGGATGAGCACGTAAATTGAAATAATGAAATATTCTACTGATAATTCTTTAATTCCTGAACTGGGATCTAACATTGGATCATCTTTGAAAATTTCATAAAACAAGCGTAAGGTTTTTAACGTTGCAATTGCTTCTTTTGTATTTTCAAATTCTAGATTCCCAATACCATCTTCTTGCTTTGCGTCGTTGATGAAATCTTCTATTTTTCTATCGCTAAGATCTGCATAACCTTCTCCTTGTTCAATCATAACAAATCGCGCCATAAACTGAAGATGCTTCATTCTCATGTTATCTACATTTAAAAGTGAGAAAAATGCTTCCTTATCTGGATTTGTGTCTATTGGCTCATATTTTTCATAGTTAAAAGTCTGTTCATCTGAGTATTTAACAATGAAATTTCTGGTAAGGCTCGATAATTGTGCATGAGCAACTTCCATGTAATTTAATGTTTCACCCTGTTGTAATCGCCAGAAAATCTCAGTCGCTATGATTTGATGCGTTACATCATGTGGATCTTCAATATTTTTAATTATGTCTGATTGGTACTTTAAAGATTTATCAATAAATTTCCGAACATCAGAGTCCAAATCCTTATAAAACTTACCACCCAGATTTTTATCTAAATCTGAAAGTGAATAAGGAAGTGAATATTCATTATTAAAAAACTCTTGAACCGTAGTAATACGTTGCTGCCCATCAATAATTTCATTTAATGTTTGAGTATCCGACAACCGAACTTCACGAATAACCAGTTTCGGAATATAGTAACGTCGGAAAAGGCTATCCATAAGCGATTGTTTTTTCTTTTTCGACCACACGGATTTTCGTTGGTATGGTGGTCTGGTTACATAATCTTCCTTGTAATCAAAGAAATCCTTAATTCCTATATCGTTAGGAACAATAGTGTATTCTGATTTTGGATTAAATGACATTTTCAACACCCCCCTTAATTGCTTTAGATTAAATTTAAGATTATTCTTTTTTCAGATCCTAAATACAAATGTCATTTAAGGATAACATAAATTCTTGAGAATTTAAATTAGCTAAAAATTTAAGATAGAAATTTAAGGTATTCAGTAATAATCAGATTGGCATACTCAAAGGGGAAAGGTTTATGAAAAAACAGGCGATGTTTAAATTCCCCCTTATTATTTTGGGTATTTTCATGAGTTTAATGACCGCGGGGAATGCGCAGATGGCAGGTGATAAAATGACGGGTGAAAAAGAAAAAACAAATCCACCAATTTTAAGGGTGGCGCGGCCAAGTGATGATCTGGAAGCACTGGTGCATTTTTACCGTGACGGGCTGGGATTTGATATTATTGACCGCTTTTCGGGCCATGACGGTTTTGACGGTATCATGCTGGGGAAAAAGGGATGGCCGTATCATTTTGAATTCACGAAGGCCCACGGCCATGTGGCGGGAAAAGCGCCGACGGAAGACAACCTGATCATTTTTTACCTGCCTGATCATGCCGAATGGCAAGGGGCGGTCAAGCGCATGGAAAATGCCGGATACGCGCCCCAAAAATCATTCAACCCGTACTGGGACGTGCATGGCCGCACATTTGAGGACCCGGACGGGTACCGTGTGGTGCTTCAAAACGCGAAATGGGAATAAAACCACGATTGCCGCGGCGCCCGTTGGCGGCTATACTGCGACATCATTATTTAAAGGGGACGTTACATGAAAAAATGGGCATTGGTTATAGTGGCGGCATTGATGGCGGTGATCCCCGCGGGGGCACAGGCATTTGAAAGCACATATTATGTGGTGCGCCATGCGGAGAAAATGGACGGCGATGACCCGTTACTGACGGCGAAGGGGTTACGCCGCGCGGCCCATATTGCCGCGATGCTCGACGGCACGCCGATTGCCCGGGTTTATTCAACCATGACCCACCGCACCATTATGACCGCGACGGTGACGGCGGCGGCCAAGGGGGTGGCGATTGAGCCGTTCAGCACAGACGATCTTGCCACATTTGCCGAACAGTTAAAGGAACAGGAAGGTGTGTTTTTGATTGTTGCGCACAGCTCAAGCACACCGGACCTGGCGTCGCTGTTAAGCGGGGTCAATATCCCCAAGCTTGATGAAAGCGATTATGAGCAGATGTTTAAAGTCACCATCACCGACGGGGAACCGGTGCTTGAAAAAATGGTGACGACTTTTGAATAGTTTACCAAAATGAGCGTGTTTGATTATATCGGCCTGATCGGGGTGTTGATGATTTTGGTTGCTTACGCGCTCATTCAACTTGACCGGCTTGATGTGAAGCACATATCCTATTCGGTGATGAATGCCGCGGGTTCGGGGCTGATTTTAATTTCGCTTTATATTGATTTTAATTTAAGCGCGGCGGTGATCGAGGGGGCGTGGCTGGTGATCAGCCTTTACGGGATCATGCGCGCGTTTCAAAAAAGAAAGCCATAGGCCAAAAAGTAAGTCATAGGCTTCTCATCATGGTTAATGAGCGGTAAAAACGCCTCATTTCAGACATATTATCTTCCTAAGCTTTTCCCTTATTTTGCAGTCTTTTCGAGTTAAAAAATATCGGAGAATTTTCATGAAATTTTTTAGTAAACCAGCCGCCCTCTTTATCACCAGTTTCATTATGACATGCACCGGGGCATCGGCGCAGGCGACGGGGCCCTTTAACGCAGTTGAGGAATTATTCGCCGCCATGTCGGCCTATAATTATCATCATATGGCCGAGTATGCGACGGATGATTTTCAGTATCTGATCAATGGCAAGATCGAAAATATGGATGATCTTATCCGCGAGACGAAAAAGACCGAGGGCGTGATGGCGCGGCGCAATTATTTTTCGATCATCGACAGCCGCAATCACGGCAATTCGGTGAGTTTAAGTTTCTGGTACCGGTCGGACCTTGAAAGCGCGGACGGCGAGAAAATGAGCCTGGCCTGGCTTGAAAGTGCCGTGGTGGTCAAGGACGGCGACAGTTGGAAAATTGAAATGCTCCATTCCACCCATCTGCCCAATGTCAATGACATTCCGCGTCAGGTGGTGATGGAGGAATATGTGGGTGACGGTGCTTTCAAGGTGGCGGCATCCGGCATTGTTGAATAAATCAGTATAAATTCTTTTCACTTATTTGATTCACAGGCCCGGCGCAGGCGGACAAGCATGTCGGCGTCGGGTTTGTTGGCGGTTATTTCCGCGTCTGTCAGGCCATCGAGCTCATGGGGGAAAATCAGCCAGTCTTCGGTTTTATGGACATAGTAATTGGGGATGCGGGTGGTGAGGTTCTTGCTCGGTTTATAATAAACGGTGCCGACCCGGACATCGAGCGGCATATTTTTTCTCATCTGCACTTCCAGTTCATGAATGATGGCGTTGATGCTGCGGCCGCTGTCAAACACATCATCGAGGATCAGCAGCCTGTCTTCATGGTTCATATTTTCAATCAGGTAATGAAGGCCGTAAACTTTCACATACGCCTGTTGTTCGGCGATCCCCGTATAGCTTGAGGTGCGGATGGCGATATGGTCGGTTTTGATGTGGCAGAAATCCATCAGTTCCTGCACGGCGATGCCGACCGGGGTGCCGCCACGCCAGACACCAACGATAAAATCGGGGCGAAAGCCGTCCTTGATAATCAATTCCCCGAGCTTTAATGAGGCGGAGAGAAGCTCCGCGGCGGAGATATAGACTTTGTTCATGTCCCTTTTTCCCTGTTTATCCGTTTCCGGTTTTTTGGGCCTGATTTTTATTTCGGCTTTACTATAACGCGGGGCGCGGAAAAAAGGAATTTCAATTTGCCCGCAGATTGATAGAATAAAAAATAAAAAAGGGGAATTTTGCCATATGATCAAAGCGGCGGTCATTTTTGTGATAGCGGTGCTTGGCTTTGCCGCCATGCAGGCGATGTCGGACAAGGACCATGACCCGAATAACCTGCTGATTGTTGAGGTCAATACCTCGGCCGAGCGGACGGGGCTTCTTCGGTCGCAGCTTGACCGCTTTGAAGAGGATAACCCGGGGATCAGGATTGATGTGATATCGCTTTCCTGGGGGCAGGCCTTTGAAAAGCTGAGCATGATGATTGCCGGGGGGCAGGTTCCGGATGTGATTGAAATGCCGGATTTCTGGCTATCCCGCTATGTCAGCGCCGGGCAGATTGCCGATATGACGCCTTTTTTAGAGCGCACAAAATTTGATGATGATCTGGAGGCGGATACCTTTGAATATGGCAGTATCCGGGGCCGGGTTTACACGGTGCCTTACGGTTATTATTTGCGGGCGATGATTTATAACAAGAAAATATTTGCCCGCGCGGGGATTGAAAAACCGCCGCTGACCATGGACGATTTTTATAATGACGCGGCGAAGATATCCGCCCTTCCCGGCACCTACGGCTATTGCCATCATGGCGGGCGCGGCGGCGCGGTTTTTTATTACTGGATCATGACGACCATGAACGGCTCGAACCGTTTTTTTGATGATGACGGCAAAAGCACATTTTATCAGCCCGGGGCGGCAAAGGGCCTGACCCTTATCCGGGATATTTATAAAAACGGCTATGCGCCGAAAGACAGCCTTAACTGGGGCCTTAATGAAACGGTGTCGGGCTTTTATAGTGGTACCTGCGCCATGCTGCACCAGACGCCGGATGCGCTCACATCCTTACGAAAACGGATGGATGATGACGATTACGGTTCGGCGCCGATGCCGCTGGGGCCAAACGGTCAGTCCTTTCCCCATCTGGGCTATATCGGCTGGTCGGTGTTGGAAGGATCCGGAAACAAGGCGGCCGCTTTTAAGCTGGTCCGTCATTTGTTATCCCGGGAAAATAACCGGGCCTGGGCCGAGCGTTCGGGACTGGTGCCGATATATAAGGGATTATCCGAAAATATATTTGATGCGGACGGGATTGGCGCCGGGTGGCTTCAAACCACAAAAGACCCACATTACCAGTATATGATCAACCCAAATTACCTGCCGGATATTGCCGAATTTGACAGTATCGAGGTGGTCCAGTCCGGACAGGCGATGATGCTGGGCGAAAAAACGCCGGAGGAAACGGCGAAGGCGTGGGCGGATTTCCTGACCGCGGCGGAAAAAAGATGGGAAGCGGCTGAATGAGCAGGTTTTTGACAATTAGATTTTTAACGCCGTGGTATTATCTGGCCCCGACGATTTTATTTATCTTTCTGCTGGTGCTGGTGCCGCTGATCACCGGGGTGAGCTACGCCTTTTATGATTTTGACCTGATATCAGGGACAAGGGACTTTGTCGGCTTTGATCAGTTTTCCCGCCTTTTGCAGGATGATAAAATATTTTCCATGAGCCTTATAAACACTCTCTTCTGGACGGCGGCGTCGCTTTTTTTCCAGTTCACGTTCGGGCTTATGCTGGCGCTTATTTTAAACAAAGGATTTCGGGGGATCAGGCTGATCCAGCCGGTGCTTTTCGTGCCGTGGGCGGTGCCATCTTTTCTGATCGGGCTGATGTGGGTCTGGATGTTTAACCCGGTGACCGGGCCGCTGCCTTATCTGTTTGAAGGGCTTGGCATAATGGAAAAACCGGAAAATCTGTTAAGTGATCCTGACCATGCCATGTGGGGACCGATCATTGCCAATATCTGGTTCGGGATTCCATTTTTTGCCATTATGCTGCTGGCGGCGCGGCGGACGATCCCCAATGAAATTTACGAAGCGGCGAGCATTGACGGGATTAGCGGCCTTGATGCTTTCCGCCATATCACCCTGCCGCTGATGGCACCGACCATTATTATCACCCTGCTGGTGCGGGCGATATGGATTGCCAATTTTGCCGAAATTATCATTGTGATGACCAATGGCGGCCCGGCCAATTCAACCCAGATTGTCGCCACCTATATTTATGATACGGCTTACCAGAAAATGGATTTCGGTTATGCGTCGGTTCTGTCCATCGCACTTTTATTCCTGCTGATGATTTATGGCCTTACCCTTGGCCGCATCCGCCGCAAAATGACGACATATGTGTGAGGGCAGATATGAAAAACGGCAAATATCTGATCATATCCGCTTTTCTACTCTTTACACTGTTTCCGGTTTTCTGGATGCTGAAAATATCGCTGACGCCGGACCGGCTGCTTTTTTCAGAGGGGGTGGTGCTGTGGCCAAGCAAAATAACATTTGATCATTATTATGCGGTGCTGGTTGAAGGAAACTTTCCCGATTATTTTTTAAACAGTTTCATTGTCTCCGCCACCACCGCGATCATGGTCACAATTATCGCCAGCCTTGCCGGATATGCGCTTTCCCGGTTTCAGTTTAAAGGAAAGATAGCCATTATAACCATGCTGCTGATCACGCAGATGTTCCCGATCGTGATGGTGATTGCGCCGATCTATAATGTGCTGACCATGATTAATCTGGTTGACAGTCTGGCCGGACTGATCCTGGTTTATACGGCGTTTAATTTGCCGTTTGCCTGTTTCCTGATGCAGACTTTTTTTGACGGCGCGCCGGTCGAGCTGGAGGAAGCGGCGATGATTGACGGCTGCACCCGCCTTGAAGCCCTTGAGAAAATAACCCTGCCCCTTTGCCTTCCCGGCATTGGTGCAACGCTCGGGTTTGTATTCACTGCCGCCTGGTCGGAACTGCTTTTTGCGCTGATGTTCATAAACCGCCAGTCACAGATGACTTTTCCAGCCGGCATCATGAATTTTGTTACCAAATTTTCTGTAGACTGGGGCCAGATGGCCGCAGCGATGATCCTTGCCCTGATCCCCGTCTGTATTTTCTTCGCCTATATCCAGAAATTCATCGTTCAGGGGTTAACCGCCGGGGCGCTTAAAGGTTAGTTTAGATATTCCTGTTCAAAGAGTGTAAAACTCTGACGCAGACGGTTACTTAAAATGTCCTTTACCTTCGGGCTCGCGAAGCTGGTGCTGATGCTGTTAAAGCTCATTTGCTGTAGCTCGGCATAAGTTACATCCGTAGTGCTGACCGCGGCAATGCATTCCTTTGAAATGTTGGTATCAAAAATGCCGTCATTATCTGTCGAAAGACTGACCGGGATACCAAGCCGCAAAAAGCGTAAGAATGGGTGCGGCCCCGAATTCATATCAAACACTTCCAGCCTGTAATTGCTGGTGATATTCATTTCAATGCCTGGCTTGATATTGCGGGCATATTCAAGAGTGACCATATCATCCTTTAACTTTACCCCATGGCCAACGCGCGATACCCCCATCACCAATGCATCACGGACATTGCGTGGGTCGCCCAGTTCCCCCGCATGCATGGTCATTTCCAGCGGGTGATCATCCGGATGCTCCCGGTTATAACCACTTAAGTAACCATAAGCTTCCTGCGCCCGTTCAAGGGCAGGATTGCCCCTTTCTATCGCGTAAAGATCAACACCGACAATAGCGTCTGTCGGATGTTCAACAAGAAGCGTATTCCATTTTTTAATCAGCTCCCCGTTATTTTCCCCGGGCAGAAAACGAAGCTGGCCGAGATTCCAGCGGACAACAACGCCGGTTTTCTTATAAAATTTATCGGACCAGTTGGTGAGCTTTTCAATACTTTCCAGTGTGGGCGGGAAACCGTTTGTAAATTCAATATAACTTATACCGTGTCCTGCAGCACGGCTTAGAAAATCAAGATAGAGCATTTCCATTTTGTCATCAAGATGCTCGTCCTCGACCATCCAGATGACAAAAACAAAGATGGCATCAAATCGGGTGAAATCATGGGATGGCGGGTCAGTGGGCAGAAAGAAGAAATCAACAAACAGGCTTTGATCCGCTTCACTTAAAGAGAGGAAATGTTCAGATTCTGGCAGAGATCTAAGTGCTTCAATTTCATAATCATAAAGCATCTGACCCTGATTTTTTATGGTCTTGATAAAATATTCCGGCTCAATCATTGGGTTATATTTGCTGAGTATTTTTATGACAACATCCCGGGTAAAAAGACCGTACGGGTGCACATGAAGCATGCCGCCTTTGGGGATTTCTTCGCAGAATTTAGCAAGGGCAACCGGATCATTTCTTAGAGGCGTTATATCAATAGCTGATTTCCTGATCGCGTCTTTACGGCTTTGTTCGATAATCAGTTTTTCATTTTCTTCAATAAGCCCAATATCAATGGGCGAAAACTTGTCACTATCATCCACAACAAACCCAGCTTCCCATTCAGCGCGGGAAACCGGGTTTGACTGCTTATAATTTCTTTCTATGATTAAATTGCGCGCCTCATCATATTTCTTAAGATGTGCCAGAAGCTTTATATTCGCCATATCCTGTTCGGAACATGACGAAAGGCCGAGTATCAAAAAGGAAAGACCAATTAACAAAAACACATTCTGATGTTTTTTAATCATGATTAGAAATCCCCTTATGTGTGATAATAATTTTGAGGCCCGTTAATATTTTCCGTTAATCATCATACATACAATTATTCTTCCTGCATGGCAAAAAGTTCTGCATTGCCACCTGTTGCAACAGTATTAATGGTCAAAGTTTTTTCCGTCGCAAAGCGGTAAAGATATCTTGGACCACCGGCTTTTGGCCCGGTTCCCGAAAGTCCCTGCCCGCCAAAGGGTTGAACTCCGACCACTGCACCCACAATGTTCCGATTAACATAAGTGTTTCCGACATCAAGGTTCTTGAAAATATAATCGGCACTTTCCTCAATACGGCTATGGACACCAAGCGTAAGGCCAAAACCCGTATTTCTGACCTGCTCAAGAATTTCATCAAGCTTTGATGATTTATAGCGGATTACATGAAGGATCGGGCCAAACACCTCTTTTTTAAGCTCATCAAGTGATGAAATTTCATAAAGCCGCGGTCCAAAAAAAGTTCCCTGATTATGCTCTTTCGGTGATGGGAGAGCATTTATTAAAGTAGCCTCCCTGTCCATTCTGTCTGCATGTTTCTGTAAAAGGTCTTTTGCATCCTGATCTATAACCGGGCCAACATCCGTTGAAAGATCAGCCGGGTTTCCGACCTTAAGACAGTCCATCGCCCCTTTAAGCATTGGAATGATTGTATCCGCAACTTCTTCCTGAAGGAAAAGAACCCGCAGTGCCGAACAGCGTTGACCAGCTGACTGGAAAGCTGAAGAAACGGCATCATCAACCACCTGTTCCGGAAGAGCAGTGCTGTCAACAATCATGACATTTTGACCGCCCGTTTCAGCAATTAATGGCACAATGGCCCCTTCACGATTGGCCAGCGTGCGATTAATAATTTTTGCCGTTTCTGTTGATCCGGTAAAGGCAACACCATCTATACGGTCATCGGCCACGAGCTTAGCGCCGATCGTGGCGCCATCCCCGGTAAGCAGATGAAGCACATCAGCTGGAACCCCGGCAGCATGCAGAATTTTAACCGCTTCCGAGGCGACAATTGGCGTCTGTTCTGCCGGCTTGGCAATAACAGCATTTCCGGCAGCGAGAGCGGCGGATACTTGACCCATAAAAATAGCCAGTGGAAAATTCCAGGGACTGATACAAAGGAAGGTGCCCCTGCCCTGAAGGTAAAGTTCATTTCGTTCACCTGTCGGGCCTGGAAGAGGTTTTGCCCCTTCAAAATTTTCCTGTGCCTGCCCGGCATAATAACGCAGGAAATCAACCGCTTCACGCACTTCGGAAAGTCCGTCAGCCAATGTTCTGCCCGCTTCTGCGGCAATAAGCCCCATCAGGGGCAGACAATTATTTTCTAACAAATTTGCAGCATTATTTAATATCTCTGCCCGTGCAGCACCCCCCAGAGCGTTCCAGGATTTTTGAGCTTTTTTTGCTGCCCCCAGTGCTTTTTCAATATCATCATCTGTTGTAATACCAACCAGACCAACCACTTCTCCCGTTGTCGGGCTGAGAATTTTTTCAGGGTTTTCAAAGCCCATCTTTCCACAAACGATGGGGCCAGCCAGCCAGTCATGTTTAGTAGAGAGACTGGCATTAAGTTTTGCAATTTCGAGCGGATCGGAAAGGTCAAAGCCCGTTGCATTTTTTCTTGGGAATTTTTCAAAAGCCGAAGCGCTCAATATATCCTTTGGCAGCGGGATCATGCTATGTCGTCTTGGTGATTTTTGCTCAACCAGTTTGATAGTGTCCTGCATCAGTTCGTCAACGGCGACTTCCTTATCCATGAAACGGTTAACAAATGAACTGTTGGCCCCGTTTTCAAGCAGACGACGTACCAGATAGGGAAGCAAATCCTTATGGGCGCCGACAGGGGCGTAAACACGGATATTAAACGGCCTCTCAACATTATTTTTGACCACATCATAAAGAAGGTGACCCATGCCATGAAGCCGCTGAAATTCAAATTCGTCCGGATTAACATTCCATTTTCTTGCAAGCTCAAGAATAAGCGCTACAGAATAAGCATTATGCGTTGCAAACTGCGGGAAGAAGACATCCCGCGCCATCATCAAACGTTCGGCGCAAACCTGATAGGACAGATCTGTTGTGGGTTTCCTCGTATATACCGGATAATCGCTTAGTCCCGCTTCCTGGGCATGCTTAATTTCACTGTCCCAATAAGCCCCCTTGACCAGTCGGACCATAAATTTTCGTCCCAGTTCCCGACCCAGCGTTTTTAACCAGTCAAGAACATAGGGCGCCCTTTTCTGATAGGCCTGAACAACAATACCAAGTCCATCCCAGTTTTGGAGCTTAGGTGAACGGGCCAGACTTTCAAAAATATCAAGGGACAGATCAAGTCTGTCGGCTTCTTCGGCGTCAATGGTAAAGCCAAGACCATTTTCCCGGGATAGTACTGCCAGTTCGGTAATTCTTGGAACCATTACTGACATTACCGTTTCATGATGTGACATTTCATAACGCGGATGCAGGGCCGAGAATTTTACTGAAATGCCATTTGCCGAATAGGGGTCGGACTTTTCATTCTGCGCACCAATTTCAATTATTGCTTTTTTATAGGCTTCAAAATAACGGTCCGCATCGGCCAGTGTCCGCGCCCCTTCCCCAAGCATGTCAAAAGAAAAGCGTGTATCAGGGCTGTTTTCCTTTTTGCCACGGTTTATGGCTTCATCAATAGTTCGGCCCAGAACATATTGCCCGCCCATAATCTTCATTGCCTGCATGATGGCTGTACGAACAACCGGTTCTCCGGCTTTTTTGACAAAAGCTTTAAACCAGTTATCCGTGTTTCTTTTTACATCGGAACCAAGTTCGACAAATTCACCTGTCAGCATCAGACCCCAGGTTGAGGCATTGACAAATGTGCTTTCCGAATGACCTTTATGATCCGACCAGCGCCCTGCACTGATTTTTTCCGAAATCAATTTATCGGCCGTAGCCCCGTCGGGTACTCTGAGCAAACTTTCAGCGAGGCACATCAGGGCAACACCTTCTTTATTAGACAGGTCAAATTCCTGCAGGAAATAATCCATAGTCCCCTGACGACCGCTTCTTTCCCTGGATTTTTCGACGAAGCGTCGTGCCTGATCAACCAGACGATTTCGTTCCCCGGTTGTCAGTTCAGTAGCATGGAGCAGATTATTGACACATACCTCTTCATCCGCATGCAAGGCAAGGCGTAGATTATGTCTGATCTCGTCCAGAGACAGCGTTTCAATCATTTTATGGTCATTTAAAGAATACATGTGACACCTATATTTAAATTGGATAATCACAGGAATATATCGTATATATCAGTAGAATGTCCTACCTTATTAAAGTAAATGCCGATATATTATCTAGTATAATTACATTTATATAGAATTTTATGCTATTAACATTCAACAACATTAACAGCCAGGCCGCCTTTTGAGGTCTCCTTATAATTTGACTGCATGTCTTTGCCTGTCTGGCGCATAGTCTCAATCACTTTATCAAGGGAAACATGGTGAAGTCCATCCCCCCTCAGTGCCAGACGGGACGCATCAATTGCCTTTACCGCCCCCATTGCATTTCTTTCAATACAGGGTATTTGCACAAGACCGCCAATAGGATCGCAGGTCAGACCCAGATTATGCTCCATTCCAATCTCCGCGGCATTTTCAACCTGAAGCACAGTTCCACCCATCACAGCCGTAAGGCCCGCTGCCGCCATGGAGCAGGCGACACCTACTTCGCCCTGACACCCAACCTCAGCACCGGATATTGATGCATTCTTTTTATAAAGAGAGCCGATCGCCGCTGCCGTCAACAGAAAGTCATAAACGGCTTTTTTATCGCCATTTCGATTATAAAAACGGGCAAAATACCGTAATACCGCCGGGATAATGCCGGCAGCACCGTTTGTGGGGGCTGTGACCACTCGACCTCCAGCCGCATTTTCCTCATTGACCGCGAGGGCCCACAAATTTATCCAGTCAAGAATGACGGACGGATCACCAAGCTGTTTTTCCTGTGCCTCTTTAAGCGAGGTAAGGACCTGTGCCGCTCTTCTTTTTACATTTAGGGAACCGGGCAATTTACCGCCGGTCGCACAGCCACGGTCGATTGAAAACTGCATGGCATCATAAATTTTATCGAGCCCCTGTTTGATTTTCTGCCTGGACATTAATGCCTTTTCATTTTCCCACATCAAATCGGCAATTGAAAGTTTATGAAGGCTGCAAAGTTCAAGTAGTTCCTGTGCGTTATCGAATGGATAGGGAACTTCTATTTCTTCCGGTGGGGGTGTATTCCTGCCAAAATCTGCCTCACTCATGATGGCCCCGCCACCAACGGAATAATAACTTTCGGAGGCAATTTTCACGCCTTTGCTGTCAAAAGCGTGAAATGTCATTCCATTGCTGTGATGAGGGAGAAGTTCTTCCATATGAAACAGCAGATGATCCTTCACTGAAAATGAAACTTCCTTATCCCCAAGCAAGTTTATTTTTGAAGAAGATTTTATATTTTCGCAAAGATCATCAATAATTGCCGGGTCAACCGTCGCCGGTTCCAATCCTGACAGCCCAAGAAGAATTGCCTTGTCTGTGGCATGTCCGAGACCGGTTAGCGCCAGTGAACCATATATATCGACTTTAACGGACCCTACTTTTTTTATATCGGGAAGTGCCTCAAGAAATGCTTTTGCCGCAACCATGGGTCCGACAGTATGAGAACTTGATGGCCCTATACCGATCTTAAAAAGGTTGAAAACGCTGTAATACATGCTCCCACCCTTATTCATTTTTCAGGGAATTATTATAGAAAAGATATTAAACGCAGCTTAAGCGTTTTGAGCGGTCTTATCAAGTGACTTGATATGCTCTAATACCCTTGACCATTTATTCGCTTCACATATCTCAATGGCCTGACTACGCCCCATACGGCGGATCAGTTTTTTTGCAAGCTCTTCAATAGTCTGGTTGCTCATAGTTTTACCTGTAATTTATCAAACTTTAATCTACTGCCTTTTAATATACACAGCAATTAAGGCAATATCATGCCGGAAAACACACCATCTACGCCCCTATTTTCCTAAAGTCAAGCCGGGACTTAGAATATTTTCCTTCGCATAGTCTATAACTGAGGCCAACATTATATTTAAATCTGTTCATTGGCAAGCATATAGCATAAAATATTGCACTCATCCGATTCTATATATGTTTAATCCGGGTAAATTGATTTTTTTAAAGATATTGTAATGGTCAATCATAAAGATGTTATTCAAAGTCCGCCAGGCTCACGAAAACTGGATAGAACTGATCGTAGAATTTTAGAATTACTGCAACTGGATGGTCGTATTTCCAATGTAAAACTTGCCGAACTTATCCATTTAAGCCCTACACCTTGTCTGGAAAGAGTTAAAAGACTGGAAAAAGAAGGCTTCATAAAAAATTATGTCGCCATTCTTGATCCTAAAATGCTTGATGCCGCCCTTGTTTCCTTTATTGAGGTATCACTGGCCAGAACGACGACAAAGGCACTTGATCACTTTCGACAGGTGATCCTTGAAATGGATGAAGTTCAGGAATGCCATATGGTTGCCGGCGGGTTTGACTATCTTATCAAAGTTCGCACCAGTGATATGGATCATTACAGACGTTTTCTCGGTGAGAAGCTTTCCACTATTGAAGATATCAGCAGCACACATACATATGTTGTAATGGAAGAAATAAAGGCCAGCAGTGCCATTAAAATTAGTGAATAATAATGCCAAAAATTACTTTTATATCCCCTGACAATAAAGAATATATTGTGGATGCCGAAATCGGTAAGACATTGATGCAAATCGCCGTAACAAATAATGTGGAAGGTATTGATGCAGATTGCGGCGGCTCCTGTGCCTGTGCCACATGCCACATTATTGTGCCTAAAGAATATAGAGCCAAAACCGGACCCGCACACGAAGATGAAAGTGCTCTTCTTGATTTTCTTGATAATCGCAGAGCGGGAAGCCGACTTAGCTGTCAGATTGAAATGACAGAGGACCTTGACGGAATTATTGTCAAGGTCCCCGCACTATATTAGCTCCCGCTATTCTGCTGTACCGATTTCAGTAATCCCTTCCTCTTTGGGCTTCAACGCATCAATTCTTTCGACAATGGTATCCTTGATGTCATAGAGACAGGGCACCAGAATCAGCGTGATAAATGTCGCAAACAATACACCGAAGGTCAATGAGACCACCATCGGAATCACAAAGATAGCCTGATAACTCGTTTCCAACATAATCGGCACCAAGCCAATAAATGTTGTAAGTGAGGTCAGAATAATCGCCCGGAAACGCATTCTTCCCGCTTCCGGTATTGCTTCCCTGTAATGCATACCGTCTTTCTTAAGACCCTTTATGCAGTCGATAAGCACAAGGTTATCGTTAATAACCACGCCAGCTGCTGCAAAGAGCCCAAGGAATGAATAAAGACTGATCGGCATATCCATAAGCAGGTGCCCTATTATTGCACCAACAAAGCCAAATGGAACGGCTGTCAGAATAATCAGAGGTTCAACATAAGAACGAAGACCAATGGCAAGCACGGCATAGATTGCCATTAATACCAGAGAGAGATAGAAGGTTATTTCCCCAAAGAAAATGCTTTCTTCTTCAATTTCACCGTCAGGAATTACTGAAAACCCGGGTACTGTTTTTTCCAGCTCTTTAAAAACACTATTTTCAAGATGCCTATAGGTTTCATAAGGAGAAACAATATTTTTATTCATACTTGCCTGAACTTTAATAATGTCCTGACCATTAATCCGCTCCGGTGACAGCAGAAGCGGCACATATTCCATTTCAGCAACCATGTTGAAGGGTATTTCCCCGCCTTCCGGTGTTTTAATATACATTTCCCTCAGCGCGTTAATATTCTGACGCGCTTCAAGGGGATACCTGACCATGATATCCATTGTTTCACCATCACGAGGAATACGCTGAACAATCCGCCCATAAAAAGCCAGACGAACCTGTTGACTGAGTATTCCCAAAGTCAGACCATAATGTTCCGCTTCAGGTTTCAGCTTGATATTGAGCTCCAGTGTTTGTCTGTCACGGTTGTCATATATCTGGGTAAGACCTTGAATATCACGCATTTCAAGTTTGACTTTCTCAACCGCATCAGCAAGATCTTTTTGATTGCTGGCCGAAACATAGAAACTTAAATCGCCCCCGCGACGCTGATCACTACGGGAATTTTTGAGTGTCACTTCAACGGCTTCCGGAATTTCCCCGACACGCTCCTGCCACTCATTCATTACTTCTTCAGGTTTAATAATTGCCAGTGCTTCTGAAGACATTTCAAGCGACATGCGGATATTATTGCCAAAAACAAAACTGTCATAGTTCGGGAAAAGAATATTTCTTTCCATTCCGGTTTCTTTTGCAAATTTTTCTTCCACACCACCCGGTCCACTGATTGCGTCAACCATTGCATTATGAATGCGCTCTCCCGTTCCTTCCGGGGCCGTTTCAGAAATTTCCACACTGTAGCGAAGAATATTACTTGGAATTTCCGGATTAAATGATGATCTTACAAAACCAAGTACATAGGCTGTAACAAACAAAACCAATACGGAAAGGAAAATACTCGATGTCAGGTATTTTACCTGCAAACATTTTTCAATAAACGGCTTATATTTATATCTGGCAACATCCACCAGCCACTGTGCAACCTTACTTTGGAATTTGAGAAACTTCCGGTACCATTCATAATCAGGCTCAAAGGGTTTGTTTCCTGATAAATGGCACGGCAGAATAAGAAGACATTCTACAAGTGAGAAAAGAAGAGCGGCTGCAACGACCACAGAAATATCACGCGCCTGCTGCCCTGTTTCAGATTCAAAAAGTAGTAGAGGGGAGACGGCAAGAACTGTCGTGAATACAGAAAGAATAACAGGTTTTGACAAGGTCTGGGCACCGAAAACGGCGCCTTTCAGCCCTTTCCTGCCCTCTCGCTGGGCCTCGTGAATCGTTTCTCCTATCACAATGGCATCGTCGACAACTATCCCCAAAACCAGCAGGAAGCCAAACAGCGATATCTGGTTCACTGAAAAATCAAACATATTCATTGCAATAAAAGTACCGGAGAAAGCAATGACAATACCGAAAGTCACCCAGAGTGCAAGGTCAAGCCGCAGGAACATGAGAAGTAAAAAGAACACAAGCACAAGACCAGATAAACTGTTTGATATCAGCATCTCCAGTCGCTGAAAAAATTCAACACTGTCATCACGCCAGGTGGTTACTGTTATACCTTGCGGAAATGTTGGAGCAGCTGATTCAAGATAATCTTTAATTTGTGAAGTAAGCCTTAATACATCCTGCCCCGGGCTGAGTTCAGCTGATAGAACGATTGAAGGCTTTCCTTTTGATCGGAAAATAAAAAACCGTTCACTAACACCGTCTTTAATTTCGGCAATATCACCAAGCTTAATACGGGTGCCATTTGGTTGCTGAAGTATCGTAATATCAGCAAACTCATCACTATAATAGGCACGGTTATCTGCCCTGATCTGTAATGAACCAAAACCGTTTCTGATAGACCCCACTGAAATATCAACCGAGCTGTCGCTTATGGCGTTTGCAACACTTTGCATAGAAAGCCCAAGCCGACGCAAATCAAACTCGGAAACCTCAATACTGATTGTATTTGGCGGCATACCGCGAACTTCAACTAGACTGACATCTGGCAAAGCGAGCATATCTGCACGAACCTTTCTTGCCACTGCAGCAAGGGTTTGCTGATCCGTATTTCCTGATACAACCACATCTATAATGTCATCATTCTGAATTTCAAGCTTTACCCGCGGTGGTTCAATATCACGGGGGAATGATCTGATCCCGTCTATGCGTGCCTGTACCTCACTTATCGCGTTCTGGACATTTGCGCCACGTGTAAGCTGAAGGGTTACTCTTGAGCTTCCACGACCAGAACGGGATGACATCTTCTTGATGTTTGGCACCCCTTTTAAAGCCTCTTCAACCGGAATAGTGATATTGTCCTCAACTTCATTCGGTCCAGCACCTAGATAACTCACCGTAACGGATATTTCATTTGGAGCAACAATTGGAAATACTTCTGTACGTAGCAGCGGCAAACTGACCATTCCACCGATAATGATCAAAACCATTAACAGATTAGCTGCCACATGGTTATCAGCAAACCATGCAATTATATTTTTCATTGATTACCTCCCTGTGGTGAGTTTCCGCCTGCCATACCGCCGCTGCCGCCACCGGCAGCCTGACGTCTTGCCTGCATTGCTGCACGTTGCTCTGGTGTCATATTTGCTATAGCCGCGCGGCGCTGCTCGGGTGTCATATTAGCGAATGATGCCCTGTTATTATTGCCATTATTTGCCCGATCCCCCGCTGGTGCCTCTGCGGCATTTGCTGTCGCTGGACCGCCGGATGCGGCACCGGCAGCCGGTCTTTGACCGCCGCCAGCAACATTATTAGCTCCCCCCGGTCGTCCCACCGGAACACCGTCAAGGTTGGCGACCATTGACTTCATTCCTGGCACGTATGAGAAAGGCGGGGATGTCGTGATCAGATCGCCAACTTCAATTCCTGATTCAATCGTGACATAGTCTTTATCCCGGTCCACCACTTTCACAGGCTTGGTAATCAGTTTGCCATCTTCAAAAATAAAAATATCATCATCATCATGCATTGCTTTTACAGGCACATGAAAAACATCACTTATTTTTGGTCCGAATACTTCCAACTCAACAAAAACACCTGGCAATAGAGGCGGCGTCGGCTTTTCATGTTTAAGGTTCATTGGGTCATAAATTGTTGCGACCGCATAATAAACTCTGCTTTTTCTGTCAATTGAGCTTTCAACCCTTAAAATTTGTGCGTCCCAGGCAATATGATCTTCACGGGTTAAATCCCTGATCTTAACATCAAGAACTTCTTCTTTAGGTAAAATACCAACATTTTTAATATCCAGCAGATCAATTTGCTTTTGACTAAGAGGCATGCGAATTTCTGCTTCTTCTGTCCCAAATACTGACGCAATATCCTGGTTGACACCGACGACTTGCCCCAAATCAACCTGTTTCTCATCAATCATGAGGGGAAATGGCGCCTTTACTTCTGTACGCTCCAGACGAATACGCTGGGTTTCGTAGTTTGCCTGTGCCCCTTTTAATCCTGCTTCTGCTTCCCGAAGCTGGGGAATTCGAAGCACTAGCTCAGTCGCCTTACCTTCACCATATTTTTCCCAATCCTGTCTCGCAAGTTCAGCCTGCTCTTTTTCCACGCTTAGAGTCTGTTCAGCACGGGCAACATTCACTTCAGCCTGCGCCAATGCAAGTTCATAATCACTTGGGTCAATTTTTAAGATCACTTCGCCGGTATCAAAAAAACCGCCTGTTAGAAATTTAGGCGATGTATAGACGATCTGTCCTGAAACCTGCGACTTTATATTGATATTTAATCTACTTTCAACGACCGCTTGTGTTCTAACAATCGGAAAAACATCCTGCATTTTGGCGGTTATTACTTCAAGACGCTCTACACGGTCCTCAAGCCTTTCAACAGGTGCTTGTGGGCGTAAAATATACATAGTTACAAAAATAACACTCGTAATCACGGCGATACCTAATACTATGGTTAATTGTGTGTAACTCTTTTTCATTATAATTGATCCTGATTACGACTAGTCTGGTTTGATGCAGACAATTGACTAATATAATTTTCCAAATCCTGACCGCCAAGGGCCAGATACAAATCAGCACGGTTAAGAAGCCTGTTATATTGTACTCTTAGAAGACCTTGCTGTGAAGAAATACGATTTCTCTGCACATTTATGAGAGAAAGAATATCAATAAGACCCTTTCCATACTGCTCAAGCGCTTTATCTTCGCTGGCAAGAGCACTTTCAACGGCAGTTGTTAAATGACTCTCCTGCTCTGCTAAAGTGACTTCGGCAGTAAGCGCATTTTCGGCTTCTCTATATGCGTTAAGGACAACCTTCAAATAGTTAGCAAGACTGCTATCCAAACCTACTTCACTAAGCACAACTTGTTGTCGACGCCGGCCACCATCAAAAACAGGAGCAACCACATTACCAACAACACTCCAAACCAGATGATCAACATCGACTATATCTTTCAGCTGATCACCACTTGCTGTAGTGCTCCCAGTAACGCTAAGAGATGGATAAAGAGCTTTTTTCGCAGAATTCAGATCATAATTAGCTGCCATAACCCTGTTTTTGGCGGCGACAATATCCGGTCTGGAGGCTAACAGATCAGAAGGGATACCCATGGTTATAACGCCATCCAATTTAGGAAGTTGTGCATCTTTTGGTACCATTCCAGAAGGATATGATCCAACCAGTGTCTCCAGCGATCTCATTCGCTCAATAACTGTTTGGCGTTGACTGGCCAAATTGGAACGGGCCGTTGCCAGGTTTGTATCAAGCTGTAACACATCAAGAACATCAACAAGACCCCTTGAATATCGGCTTTGCACCAGATCTTTTGCTTGTAATAATTTTTCCAGATTAAGCTCTAAAAGTTTGTTTTGCATTTCTGCCTCAACAACATCAAACCAGCTTTGTGCTGTTCTTGTTGCCAATGATAGTCTTGCATAATCAAAATCATTTTTTACAGCCAGTACATTTTGTTCAGCTGCTGCATTGTCACTGGCCAGTCGTCCCCAGACATCTGCTTCCCAAGCCAGACTTCCGCGAAGAGAAAAATTCTGATTGTCAGAAGTCCCACTTTGAAAATCACCGTTTCTTGAAGCACTGCCCGTTATATTTCCTGTCAAACTCCGCGCGCTATCCACTATTTGTTGCTGAGCCATCGCTGTCTTAAGCCGATTAGCCGAAATTCTTAAATCAGGGTTATTATCAAGTGCCTGCATTACGATTTGAGGCAATTCCTTGGTATCTTTCTCGTCCAGCCATTTTAATTCAGACTTGACAGTTTCAATATCCGGGCTTTGCCATTCATCAGGCAGCGTCACCATGTCGACCTGGCTATCAATATTGAACTGTGGCGCACAACCCGATACCAATAAACTGGCCAGAGTGAATGCGCAGATAATTCCTGATTTTGTCCCATTAAAACGCGACTGAACCATATTAATTCCATTATATTTTTTAAAAGTTTTGTAATTTTTATACGCAGGCAAAATTTAAACCCTGCTATTTAACTTAAATAATCTAATAAAAATATTACGTAAATTAGAATCTTAGTGATAAGCAACTTAGGCCGCCATCAAGTTTGCGAAATTCTGAAACATCAACTTCACGGATCTTATAACCCGCTTCTTTAATTAATTTTACTGTCTCAGGAAAACCTTTGGGAACAAGTACAGTGCCATTGATCCATACACTATTTGCTGAGTAACTTTGTTTCTCATTTATTTTTATCATATTAAAGCTTTGAAATTCAGGTTTTCTTATAAATTCTCCACAAGCCAGAAGAATATTATTTTCTAAATATCCAAGGCCGGTCTTTAGATGAAGCATTTCAGACATTTCAACCACAGAACCGCTCATTCCATATTTCTCAAGTATGGCAATTAGCTGATTTGCTCCTTCTTGATTTGTGCGATTGGAAAGTCCAATATAATAATGATTGCCAACCATCATAATATCACCTGCTTCTAACAGACCCGGTCCTTTTATCTCTTCAACTTTTTTATAAAATTGAAAAACCGCTTCTTTAATAAATTCCACCTCGCCCCGCCGACTTGGAGCACCGGGTCTAGTAATTATTGCACAGTTTGGAGTCATAAGAGCAACATCTTCTACAAAACAACTGTCAGGATAATCATCTAGCGCCTCAAGAATTTTCACGTCCAGTCCGCATTCATTTAAAGCATTAATATAATCAGCGTGCTGCAACAATGCCTTATCATAATCCGGCTTACCCAGATTTGCTTCTGAAAGTCCATCAATCAAAGCCTTACAAGGCTTTCTTACAATTGCGTATTTAAACATTTTGAATCCTTAAAAATAACAGTTTTTAATAATCAATAGACGACCCAGGCACCTACTATTGCATATAATGAATAAAGTATCGCCAGAAATGAATTAATAAGGTTTAAAAAATTAACAGATCGTCCTGCAATCCTATCTTTTAGCTGTAATTTCAAGCTTGCCAGACTGACCCCCAGATATGCCAGTAAAATAGAGAATGTAGCAATGAGTATCATGATTTCAAAGGCATTTAATAATCCCTTATTGGCATTAAATAAAATAACTGCTGTTGATAAAGCGCTTGAATAGATCAACGCCGTAACAGGCGTACCTTCCTTGTTTTTTTGCCTAAAAAATGATGGGAAGACACCATCAAATGAGCCAGCCATAGATACAGTGCCACTTAATAATATATTTGAATTCAGCGCCCCTCCTATTGCCACTAACGCACCGATGCCTACAAATAGAGAGCCCAACTCCCCAAAAATAATTGAGGTAGAGTCTGCAAATGGAGACGTTGAATTTTGCAGCACCTCTATTGGAATAAGTGCCATAACACCGGCTGTTGCAAAAATATAAGTAGCGGCCGCGGTAAATGTTCCAAGCACCAGTGCACGCGGTATGGTTTTTTTGGGGTTTTCTATATTATCCGAGGGAACTGTTGCCGCTTCAATCCCTATAAATGACCACATAACTAAAAGTGTAATTCCTGACACCATTGTGGGAAAGCTTTCCCCATTCGGGTTTATAGCCGGGACCCCTGTTATATCTCCCATAAAAAATCCGATGACCCCAACTATAAAAAGGGGGATTAATTTTAGAATGACCGTAACCAACTGAACAATACTAACTTCCTCAACGCCTCTTACATTGACATAAGTAAACAGCCATACAACAGCAGTGGCAACAAATGCCGAAAGCCAAGTATGATCCGTTATAATTGGAAAAAATATCGCTGTATAACCTGAAAATGAAGTGGCGATTGCAGCAACTGACACCCATACGGAAATCCAATATCCCCAGGCAATAAACATGGCCGGGTAATGACCAAACGCTTCTTCAACAAAAGTATATGGTCCTCCCTCTCTCGGGTTTCGTGATGAAAGATGACTAAGTGCAAATGCAATGCTTAAAGTCCCTAATGTGGCAAGTCCCCAGCCATAAAAGCTATTTTTTCCATAAGGGGCCAGAATTGCAGGTAAAGTAAAAATACCGGATCCGATAATGGTTCCAACAACAAGTGCCCAGGTTCGCCAAATTCCCAAAGATTTTTTCATATCGCCTATGCAAATATTTTTCTGTTCATTGCGGGGAAGAATATATAAGAACAGAATATTATGATAGAAAATTATTGCCCTGCTACAGACCCCTATCTGAGTATCGTTTATCATGACGATGAGATACTTGTACTAGACAAGCCAAGCGGCCTTTTGTCAGTGCCGGGAAAAGGGCCATTACTTACAGACTGTCTGGAAAAAAGAGCGCGTGAGAAATTTGACAATGCCTTGACTGTCCATAGGCTCGATATGGATACTTCAGGGCTTATAATTATGGGACTAAGTAAATTTTCCCATCGCCATCTTAGCCTTCAGTTTCAAAACAGAAATGTTGGGAAAAAATATATTGCGAGGATTTTCGGACAAATTGAGGAAGACGAAGGTTTAATTAGCCTGCCTCTCATTTGTGACTGGCCAAACAGACCGAAACAAAAGGTTGATTTTGAGAATGGGAAACCATCTCAGACAAAATGGCGAGTCATTAAAAGACTGGAAAAAGAATCTCATGTTGAACTTATGCCTTTAACCGGGCGCTCGCATCAATTACGTGTTCACTTAAAAGAACTTGGTCATCCTATATTGGGAGATCGTTTTTATGCGCATGAAAGTGCCTTAGCAATGAGCAAGAGGCTCTGTCTACATTCAACTTCACTGACAATTATGCATCCAATAGAAAAAGTAAAAATGACATTTGACAGTCCTATTCCCTTTTAAAGCAATAAATCACCACCCGCCGGAATATTAAAATGTGCCAGAACCATATCCGTAGTAACTTGATCCAACGTGGGCGGCATCCAGCTTGGAGCATGATCTTTATCAATTAAGATAGCCCTAACCCCCTCATAAAAATCACTGTCATAAGACGAGATGGCACAAACAATTCTATATTCCATTTTCATACAGTCATCAAAATCGAGCTTTGCGCCGCGGAAAAGCTGTTCAGTGATTACTTTTAGGCTGATGGGTGACATTTTTTTCAAAACGGCGAGCGTTTCCCTGGCCCAATTATGATCAATAATGCTTAGATGATCAAAAATATCCTCCACTGTATTTTCACTGAATGCCGCATCAATCAGATCTCTGAATTCATCCAGTGAAGAGGCACCGGGATCTTCAGTGAAACGGGCTATGATAATGTCCACATCATCATGGCAGGTAATGTCTTCTTCAATAAGTGCCTCAATTAAATCAGGCAATTTTTCAGCGCTCATATACGCGGTTCCAATACCAGCATATAAAATATCAGACCCTTTTAACCTTGCGCCGGTAAGTCCAAGATAAAGACCGAGTGCACCAGGTAACCGCGGTAGAAAATAACTTCCCCCGACATCAGGAATTAATCCAATCGCCGATTCAGGCATTGCAAAAAGAGTATTTTCAGTAATAATTCGATGTGAGCCATGAATAGAAATACCGACACCCCCACCCATAGTAATCCCATCCAGAAGGGCAATAAATGGCTTGGTAAAATGGTAAATCCGGGCATTCATTTTATATTCTGTCGAGAAGAATTCGGGGGCCAGTAAATTATTCTCGTACCCTTGCTCAACTATGGCTCTCACATCACCGCCTGCACAAAACGCTTTCCCACCCCGGCCCATAATCAGGACGGCGTTTATAGATTTATCATTTTCCCAAGCATTTAGCTGATTGTCCAGGATTGAACACATAGAAGTCGATAGTGCATTAAGAACATCAGGTCTGTTAAGTGTTATAATCCCAAGACCTGATTTTTCTTCAAACAGTATATGTTCACTCATTTGATGCTTCAATTCTTAATAATTCTAAAGCGTTGTAATTGAATTAGTCGCATTTATCAGCCATTCTTTTTCCTCACCTTCCAATAAAGGAGCAATTTTCTCGCGAACTTTGGCATGATAAATATTAAGCCATGTTATTTCTGCCGCTGACATCATATGGGCATTTACCAACCGTATATCGATGGGAACTAATGTTATGGTTTCAAAACGTAACATTGGGCTCTCATCTTCTTCGAAATCACTGGGCCGGACTATGACCAGATTTTCTATTCGTATTCCATATTCCCCGTCTTTATAATAGCCGGGCTCATTGGATAAGATCATTCCAGGTTTAAGTGCCACGTTAAAGCTAAGAGGTGAAATGCTCTGAGGTCCTTCATGAACACCAAGATAGCTGCCCACTCCATGACCTGTTCCATGTGCATAATCCAAACCCACATCCCACAATGATTTACGGGCTAGGGTATCCAGATGCGCCCCGGTCCGGCCAAATGGAAAACGAGCCTGAGCCAGAGCAATATGTCCTTTAAGTACCCGTGTGAAATGATCCTTTTGTTGTTCGGTCGGAGTGCCGATTGCAACGGTCCTTGTAATGTCTGTCGTACCGTCTAAATACTGACCCCCTGAATCGACCAGATAAAGCATGTTTTTTTCAAGTTTCCGACATGTATTTTCAGTCACTTTATAATGAACAATGGCCCCGTTTGGTCCGGCGCCACTGATGGTCGCGAAGCTGTTTCCCTGAAAAAGTGACACTTCTTTTCTTAAGTCGTAAAGCTCATTTACGGCATCAATTTCAGTTATTTTTCCTGAAGGAGCATTGCGGTCTAACCAGTATAAGAACCTACATACGGCAACTGCATCACGAATATGGGCTTTTTTCGTTCCCTCAAGTTCCACATCATTTTTACAGGCTTTATCAATTTGTACAGGATCATCCGCTTCAATGACATTCTTTTTTGCTGCGTTAAGTGCTTCAAATACGGCCGCATGAGCCCTCTTTGGATCCACCATAACAGATAGACCTTTTTGGCCTATCGTCTTCACCGCTTTTAAGAAGTCCTTTTTGGGATAGTGGGACACATATTTTCCTAAATGTCTGATTACATCCTCGTCAAGTTTAGAAGGATCTATAAACAAATCTGCACTGCCCGTGCTGTAAAGTATGGCAAAACTTAAAACAAGTGGTGTCATATCAACATCTGACCCGCGAATATTAAAAAGCCAGGCAATACTGTCCAAAGATGTTATAATCAACGCGTCTGCGCCCTTTGACTTAATTTCTGCAGCAATCCTATTTCGTTTTAAAGATGATTTTTCACCTGAGTATCTTAGTTTATGAACTTGCGCTGGGGCATTGGATGGTTCCGGACGGTCCTGCCAAATTTCATCAATCGGATTTTTATTTAAGGCCTTTAAAGTAATATTTTTTTCAGCAAGTGTATTTCTTGCTTTTTCCAGCCAAATTTTACTATGGAGCCAGGGGTCATATCCGATGACAGCACCTTCCTCCAGATTATCCAGAAACCAATCTTCTGCCTGATCCTCATGTAATTTCAATATGGAGAATAAGGTTCTATCAACCTGATTCCTGACTTGTAGCGTATAACGGCCGTCAACAAATATAGCCGCCTGATTTAATGTAATAGCCGCCAAACCGGCCGAACCGTCAAACCCGGTGATCCAGGCAAGTCTTTCAGCATAGGACGGCGTATATTCACTTTGATGTTCATCGGTATGCGGAACAATAAATCCTGACAGTTTATGCTTTCTTAGGACCTGTCTGAACGCCCTTAATCTTTTTTCCATTTAACCCTCTTGTTTCTGGCGCACTATATTTGCAGGATCATCAGAATTTGCAAGTATATTAGTCGGCAATTTTATTACTTTTGCATAATCATGCCCGGCATATAATGCCCCAGTGAAAATTTCACTTTATATTTTAATTTAAATTCAGTGCTTTAGCAATGGCATGGCATTTGCTTCATGTATAGATAGCAGGAGCAATAGCATGAATTCGAATACTGATGTGATTAATTCCATAACACCCAATCCCTACACTATGGCAAATATACTTGTTGAAATGAAAATTATGGGAATTGATCCCGATCCATTTCTCAAAATTACGGCGCTGGACTTACTAACTCAATATGGCCCGGGTGCGATTGAAATTTCGGATAATATTGAAAAAAGCCTGATATTGGAAAGAGACTATAAATCAGCAAAGCTCTGGCACAAGATAACACATTATTTAAAAAGCATGCCCGGAAATGACACAAAAGCCGCGCATTAAAAAAATTATGTCAGCTTACTTTTTTGGCAACAAATCCGGTGAAAAGACCTACTGAAATAGCTAAAAACACGACGATAATCCCATAATACGGAGGGTATTCATGAGCAAAATTGAATATAAAACGTTCAAGCCCCCTCTTATCAACTAACAGATCGGTCCTGTGGTTAATGATGACCTTGCCATCGCGAACCAAATAAACATCGGCTGTATAATTGCCAACTGGCATGTTTGACGGAAAAGCAAGATTGGCACGAAACAAGATTTCATCCTTGACCATGACATTGCCACTGCTTTCTTTATAGAGACCAATTTCAATCATGTTACGGATGAGTGCTTCTTTATATTCCTTAATTTCTTCACCATCGTCATTGACTATTCTTAAATTTTCAAGACCGAGCCCCAGTTCAGACTGGTCTTTTTTTGATAAAAATTCATCCAGCGGCCGTGTTGACCCGATCACATAGTAGCCAGGCACTCCCCGGATGATCTGATCTTCATTATTAATCCAGATACCGGCAACTTTATCCTTTTTTCGGATAACGACATCAGTGGGGCTGCTTTGAACCACAACTATGATATCATAATCGAGACCTTGTATCGTAATATCATCAGACTGAATGCTTTCCATTGCATGACGCTCCAGTGCGCCGAACAGTAAAAGTTCACGCCCTGAAAACTGAGAAGTAATTTCAATCAAATGCTGAGACAAATCTGTTACCAAAGTTTCAGCGCGCCCCTGATTAACTTTGCCAAAAACGATGATCGCCACTGTTAGAATTGCTATTTTACTCTTTCTGAACATTATAGGCCCTCAGCAGAAATAGCAGAAACAGTGAACAGATCCTTCGGTTCAACCACAAGATCATAAGCCATTTTTGCACAGACGATCAAAACCAGACTGGCAAGTAAAATACGTAGTTGTTCGCCTTTTAATTTTGCGCCCACAATTACACCAGCCTGCGCCCCTATAACCGCGGCAGTCAGCAGAACCATTGCCAGAACCACATCTACTGTTTGCGTATTAATTGAATGAAGGTAAGTTGTCGCTGCTGTAACAAATGTAATTTGCAACAGTGAAGTCCCAATCACAACATTAGTAGGCATATGCAATAGATAAATCATAGCAGGGATCATCACAAATCCACCACCTACACCCATAATAGCAGATAAGACCCCTACCAATCCACCTATGGCAAGCGGCATAATAACGCTAATATACATTTTCGATTTTCTAAAGCGCATTTTAAACGGCAAAGCATCTATCCAGGTTCGCTGACGCCTTTCGACCTTGGGCGTAATTCCCCTTAAATCCTGAATAATACGGCGTATGCTTTCAATAAACATCAGAAATCCGATCCCGCCCAAAAATACAACGTAAGCGAGAGAAATCATGAGATCGACCTGGCCGATTTCACGCAGGTAAGTAAAGATCATTGTTCCAAAATAGGTGCCTATAACACCGCCAGCAATAAGAACAAGGCCCATTTTGAAATCGACACCACCGCGGCGCCAATGGGCAACAGCCCCAGACACGGAAGCCGCTGTGATCTGACTTGCTTGTGAAGCCACAGCAATCGCCGGCGGCACTCCGGAAAATATAAGGAGTGGTGTCATAAGAAATCCACCCCCCACACCAAATATACCTGACAAAAAACCCACACCACCCCCCATGGCAAGTAGAACAAATATGTTCATGGAAAGTTCGGCTATTGGCAGGTAAATCTGCATTTAATTTACATTTTATATTAGAGTTTATATTTTTTTACCGTGCTTTATTTGAAAACCCCAGCAAAACCAACAAAAAGAATCAATCTTTGGCCTTATATAGACCCAAATTTATTTTCCTGCAAGTGAACACGATCTTATCATTAAAATGTCACATTTAGGAAGCATATTTGGGTTTATATCACAGATATTTTAAAAATTTATTATCGAGGATTGATCTTTAAATTATATGATTAAGCTTATTGGTCAAATTGCTATATTTCTCTTGATAAAATAATGATAATATTTACCTTTAAGGAGACGATATCCTGCCACACACAAAAAATTGCATTACAATCAAGGATTTCAAATGCCCACATATAAAGCCCCAATAACAGATTATAAATTTTTAATGCATGAGGTCTTTGATCTTCAGCAATATAATAGTCTGGAAGCCTTTAAAGAGGCCACACCAGATGTTATTGATGCCATCCTTGAAGAAGCGGCAAAACTTACCGAAAATATATTTCAGCCCATTAATCAAAGCGGTGGCAAAGAAGGATGCATACTTCAAAATGGTGAGGTTAAAACACCGAAAGGTTTTATAGAAGCGTATAGGCAATTTACTGATGGCGGCTGGCAAAGTCTGACCGGGGACCCTGAATATGGTGGTCAGGGTCTTCCGATGACATTGGGTATTGCTCTTAACGAAATGATGGTTTCCTCCAACTGGGGGCTTGCAATGTATCCCGGACTGACAAAGGGAGCTTCGGAAACCATCCATACTTGGGGGAGTGATGAACAAAAACAAATTTTCCTTCCTAATATGATATCAGGAAAGTGGTCAGGAACAATGAACCTGACAGAACCTCATTGTGGCACCGACCTTGGACTATTGCGTACAAAAGCTGAACCCAATGAAGACGGTTCCTATAATATATCTGGTACAAAAATCTTTATTTCGGCGGGTGATCATGATCTTACTGAAAATATTATCCATCTGGTCCTTGCGCGCATATCCGGGGCTCCTGATGGAACGGAAGGCATTAGTTTATTTATTGTTCCGAAATTTATTATTAATGAAGATGGCACGCTGGGAGATAGAAATGGTGTGAGCTGCGGATCACTCGAAGAAAAGATGGGTATACATTCAAATGCTACCTGTCTTTTAAATTACGATAATGCAAAAGGTTATCTTCTTGGTCCTGAAAATAAAGGCATGCGTGCCATGTTTACCATGATGAATGAAGCACGGGTTGGTGTTGCCGTTCAGGGGCTTGCCATCGCGGAAGTGGCACAGCAAAATGCCGCCAATTACGCAAGAGATAGATTACAGGGACGCGCGCTTACCGGCGCTAAAAACCCGGAAGGGGCCGCTGACCCTATAATTGTTCATCCGGATGTTCGCAGGATGCTCATGACAAATAGAGCCTTTATAGAAGGGGCAAGGGCTATGATCGTATGGGCCGGGTTACAGATTGACAGATCAATAGGAGAAGTAACAACAGAAAAAAAAGAAAAGGCGAGAGATTTGCTTGCCCTTCTTACACCTGTTCTTAAATCCTATCTGACCGATCAGGGAGTAGAAGCCGCCAGCCGAGCCATGCAATGCTTTGGCGGACACGGATATATTTGCGAATGGGGTATGGAACAGTTTCTGAGGGATGCCAGAATTGCGCCCATATATGAAGGCACAAACGGCATTCAGGCGATGGACCTTATTGGCCGCAAATTGCCCCATAAAAACGGAGAAACCATTAAAAGCTTTTTTAATATCATTCAGAATTTTATTAATAATAATAAAGAAAATGAAGAAATGAAGCCCTATACAGAAGCCCTTGAAAAAGCCCTAAATAGACAGCAAGCGGCGACTGTCTGGTTGATGCAAAATGCAACTAATAACCCTGATCATGCTGGTGCTGTCGCCCATTATTATCTTAATCTGATGGCGCTTGTCTCAATGGGATACGCATGGGGTATGATGGTTTTAAAAGCGAAATCCATGATCGCCGAAGGTTCGGGGGATAAGGAATTTCTGCAAAATAAAATTAAAACTGCTAATTTCTACTATAGGCATTTGCTCCCGGAGACAACAGCGCTTCGCATTAAAATTGAAGCCGGCTCAGAAGATGTCATGACTCTGGATGCAAATTCTTTCTAATGAAAACGTTAAGGAAATCAATATGACTGAAGCTTTTATATTTGATCATGTAAGGAGTCCTCGCGGACGGGGCAAAAAGGATGGCAGCCTCCATAGTATAACACCGATCAACCTGCTGACACAGATTTTAAAAGCAATAAAAGAGCGCAATGAATTTGAGGTCACTGCCGTTGAAGAGGTGATCACTGGATGCGTTACGGCTGTTGGAGAGCAAGGTGGCGATATCGGCCGGTTTGCAGCAATAATGGCAGGTTACAGCGATCATGTCCCAGGGCTTCATGTAAACCGCTTTTGTGCATCAGGTCTCGTCGCCACCAATTATGCCGCAGCGAGTATCATGGCCGGGCAAAAGGATCTGGTAATTGGCAGTGGCGTTGAAAGCATGTCCCGGGTACCCATGGGCTTTGACGGTGGGGCATGGATTTTTGACCCTCAGGTCACCAATAAAATTGGCACGGTTATGCAGGGGATCAGCGCTGATATGATCGCAACCAAATATGGCTTCAGTCGGGAGCAATGCGATGAATATGCCTTACTAAGCCAGCAAAGGACCAAAAAGTCGTGGGACGAAAAACGGTTTAAAAACAGCATTATCCCAATCAAGGATCAAATTGGCCGAACTGTTCTTGATCATGATGAACATATGCGGCCACAAACAAGTATGGATGATCTGGCTGGACTAAAACCCTCCTTTACCGATATGGGAGAATTGGGTTTTGACAGCGTAATCATGCAGAAATATCCGGATATAGAGCGCGTCAATCATGTACATCATGCCGGCAATTCCAGCGGCATTGTTGATGGTGCCGGTGCGATGCTAATCGGTAATAAGCATACAGCTAAGAAATACGGCCTAAAACCACGGGCCCGGATTGTTTCCTTCGCTGATGTGGGTGTTGATCCTAGTATTATGCTTACCGGTCCGGGCGAAGCCGCCCGTAAAGCGATAAAGAAAGCCGGTCTGACCAAAAAGGATATTGATATCTGGGAAGTGAATGAGGCTTTTGCCTCCGTCGTTCTGCGCTTCTGCCAGGAAATGGACGTGCCGACTAGTGACGTTAATGTCTGTGGCGGGGCCATTGCCATGGGCCACCCGCTTGGTGCAACAGGCAATATAATCCTCGGCACGGCGCTGGATGAACTTGAACGTACGGGTGGTAAATATGCCCTGACTGCATTATGCGTTGGTGGCGGCATGGCCACTGCAACCATCATTGAACGCGTATAGGGAGGGATAATTATGACATATAAAGCCATTAAAATTGAAATTGACAATGACGGTATTGCCCTTCTTTCCATTGATGTGGAAGGTCAAAGCATGAATGTTATCAATCAGGCCTTCATTGATGAACTTGAAGCGCATATAAAAACAATTGCCAGCGATGATAAAATTAAAGGGTCTGTTATCTGTTCAGCAAAGGAAAACGCCTTTCTTGCCGGGGCTGACCTCAATATGGTGCTGGGCAACCTTGCCGGCCGCAAGGATGCCACGCCTGATGAAATGTTTGAAGCCTCCTTTACACTAAACAAGCTGTTTCGTTCTCTTGAGACCTGCGGGAAACCTTTTGCCGTTGCCATAAACGGTTTAACCCTAGGTGGCGGACTTGAACTTGCAATGTCCTGTCATTACCGGGTTGTCGCCGATAATGATAATATTAAACTTGGACTGCCGGAAGTGCAGATCGGACTTATTCCTGGTGCTGGCGGCACGCAGCGCCTGCCAAGGCTTATGGGAATTCAGCTTGCCCTTCCCTTTCTGTTACAGGGGAAAAACATGACCCCCAAGCAGGCGTTATCCAATAATGTAATCAACGAGATTGCCCCTGCCGATGAAATTATCGGTAAAGCCAAAGCCTGGATCATGGAAGGCGGAAAAGCCGAACAGCCGTGGGATCAGAAACGGTTTAAAATACCTGGTGGACAGGGTGTTTATGATCCCAATATTGTCCAGACTTTTATGGGTGCGCCAGCCATGACCCAGAAAGAAACCAAGAATAATTATCCGGCAACGGTTGCCATCCTTTCAGCCGTTTATGAAGGGCATCAACTGCCCATGGATAGAGCAATTGAAGTGGAAAGCCAGTATTTTACCCAGCAGCTGATGGGTGATGTTGCGCCAAATATGATCCGTACGCTTTTTGTCAATAAAAACAAGGCGGACAAGCTGATCAGACGACCAAAGGATGTCCCGGAGGCAAAAACAAAAAAACTCGGCATGCTAGGTGCCGGGCTGATGGGGGCTGGGATTGCCTATGTTTCGGCAAAGGCGGGGATTGAAGTTATCCTGCTTGACCGGGAAATGAAATTTGCAGAAAAAGGCAAAACCTATTCACAAGGTATTGTTGAGAAAGGCATTAAATACGGCAAGGTAACCCAGGAAGAAGCCGATCAGCTCTTAAGTCTGATTAAACCCACAACTGATTATGCCGATCTTGAGGATTGCGATCTGATTATAGAAGCCGTACTTGAAGACCCGAAAGTAAAAGCGGACGTTACAAAAAAAGCGGAAGAAGTTATACCGGAAAGCTGCATTTACGGATCAAACACATCTACTCTGCCGATCAGTATGCTGGCGAAATCATCCCGTAGCGAAGATAAATTTATCGGTATTCATTTCTTCTCGCCTGTTGATAAAATGCCACTTGTGGAAATTATACTGGGCAAAAAAACCAGTGATCTGGCACTTGCAAAAGCATTGGACTATGCTCGTCAGATCCGCAAAACCCCCATCGTTGTCAATGACAGTCGCGGTTTTTATACCAGCCGTTGTTTCATGACTTATCCGCTTGAAGCCTCCAATATGCTATCAGAGGGAATTTCCCCTATACTGATAGAAAATAGCGGTGTTTATGCCGGTATGGCCGTCGGACCTTTTGCTGTTAATGACGAGGTTGGTATTGACCTCAGCCATCATATCAGTGAAGCTACAAAAGCGGCGCTTGGGGATAAATATCACGCGGAAGCAAGCCACGAAGTCATAGCAAAGCTTTATGAACTCGGCCGATATGGAAAGAAAAACGGTAAAGGATTTTATGAATATCCGGAAAATGATAAGAAACATATCTGGCAAGGGCTGGCGGACTATTACCCGCTTAATGAAACACAGCCAAGTCAGGAAGATGTGACAAGAAGGCTTATTTATCGCCAGGCACTTGAAGTGGTGCGCTGCCTGGAAGAAAATGTCGTAACTGAACCGGAAGATGCCGACATTGGTGCTATTTTTGGTTGGGGTTTTGCTCCATGGACAGGTGGGCCGATCAGTATGATTGATACATTAGGCGTTGATAAGTTTGTAAAAGAATGTGATGAACTATCCAAGAAACACGGCGATGTATTTAAAGTACCTGAAATGCTTCGTAAAATGCAAAAGAACGGTAAACGTTTTTATAGTTAACTTATAACTTGCATGAACCAACTCCATATGTGATATAAATTAACATAACAAATTTAAAACAGGGTGATTAAAATGAATATTATGAAATTCAAAATAGGCACATTGTTAGTATTTGCCGCTACTTCTCTTTATTCCAGCGCCGCTTTGGCAGAATGGAAACTGGATGCAGCAAATTCGAATATTTCCTATGGCACGATTAAGAATGATTCAATAGGAGAAAGCAATACATTCAAGACTATTTCTGGTTCAATCTCAGACAACGGTCAGATTAATATTGATATTGCACTAGCTTCCGTTGATACACAGGTTGAAGTTCGAGACGGACGGATGCGCGATATAGTTTTTAAGGTAGCAGAAAATGCCTCAGCGAAATTAACCGGCAATGTTGATTTAGGGGATTTTCAAAACCAAAATATCGGCAGCAGCCGCGTTGTAGAAGCCTCCGTTCAGCTTGAACTGGTTGGCCAGAAAATAGAGCAGGATGTTACTCTCGTTGTAACAAGGCTTGGGGAAAATAAAGTTATGGTTATACCAAAGGGTGTAATGTTCATTGATGCTGATGATTATGAACTTGTTGATTCAATTGAAACTTTGCGTGAACTTGCCGGTCTTGAAACTATTGCAACCGTTGTTCCCATGTCATTTTACTTAACTTTTACAAAATAGGACTAGAGAAAAAATAATGACTACTAATATTTGCAAGACAGCTCTTGCAGTCGGGCTGTTTTGCCTTCCTATGTTTCCGATTTCCTCTTATGCTGATGTAAGCCCCGAACAATTTAATCTTCTAATGGTTGCCTCGAAAAAAGATGGCGGCAAAGATTTTCAGACTCTTGTTGAGCTTCTTGTTTCTGCCAATCCCGATGATGAAGCCGAAATCAGAAACGTTGCCGCTCAGATTATGCCTCAACCGGCCCCTGAACCTGAACCTGCGCCCGCTGCTTCGCCGTCGCCAGTGGAAGGGACTATTTTTTCTGACCGCGGCGCAGAACAATTTTCACAAGCTTTTTTACCAGGATGGGATAAGTCGATCGAAGTTAACGGCCTGTTTACAACAGGGAATACACAGCAGAAATCTTTTGGAACAGCCGCCAAACTTCATAGAGAGTCTGGCCCATATCAGCAAACGATTGCCACATATTTTGATTATAACACCAGTAACGGGGTTACCAACAAACGGCGTTATGGCGTATCCTTTAAAAATGATTATAGTATAAGCGATATTTCATATATTACAGGATTTGCCAGTTTTGAAGGCGACAGTTACGGAGCGTTTAATAAGCGCCTGACCATGAATGCCGGTTATGGTCTCAGAGTGTTTGATAATGACACTTACAAATGGAATGTTGAGGCGGGTCCTGCCGTCCTTATGACCAAGCCGATTGCCACTGATGGTTATGAAACAGATATTACCGGTTATGCAAGTAGTCTCTTTACCTGGAACGTAAATGACCGCAGTGATTTCGAAAATGAATCAAAAATATTTATGGGCAGTAAATTGGTGGTCGAAAATAAAGCGGCCTACACAATGAAGGTTAGTGGAGCCCTTAGCGGCAAACTTTCATTTGATGTTCTTTATAACCGTGACGCGCCTGTAGGCAGAAAGAAAACCGATACGATTACCCGTATCGGCGTTCTTTACGATTTTTAAATTCAGATTGCCCCGTGATTATATTGCGGGGCTTATGTTAAAAACGTTTTAAGCAGTGCTATCATTTTATCGACATCTTCATTGGTCGTGAACATGTGATTGGAAATACGAATAGCATTATATTGCGGTAGTCTTTTAATGGTGATGTTTTTATCTCTCATAGCGCTGAAAACATCACCATTTTTTATATTATCAGGTAGACTGAAGCTGACAATCGCGGACGTAAGTTCAGGATCATCAGCACTGATAATTCTGATTTTTCCTACTTTTTTAAGTTCATTGCGGCAATAAGTCGCAAGATGAAGACAATGGTTTTCAATTCGCGCACTACCCATTGCCAAGTGCCAGTCAAGCACATCGCCAAAACCGATAATAATCGGTGCATTTCTGGTGCCTGACGAATGAGAGTAAACACCATAACCTCCACTAATGAAGACATTCTTGACCCTTGACTGAATTTCTTTTCGCAAATAAAGAATGCCTGTTTCCTTGGGACCCATAACCCATTTATGCCCGCTACAGGCATAGGCATCACAGCCCAGATCATGCAGGTCGATTTTCAGCATCCCCGGTGCCTGGGCACCATCAACAATGAAAAGAATATCTTTTCCTTTTATAAGCTCGGCCACTTCCTTGATCGGCCATCTCAAGCCAGTTACCGTTTCAACATGGCTAAGCAGCAATAGTTTTGTTTTTGGTGTTAGGTTATTCCTGATCAAATTAAGCAATTGTTTTTTACTGCTTGCCGGATAGGGCATGGTTATTTTTTTAATCATTGCCCCTTTGGTCGCCGCCAGAAAATCAAGGCCGGTTTCCGCACCACCATGTTCATGATTGGTGGTCAAAATCTCATCGCCAGCTGTCCAGTCTATACCGGAGCAAACGGTGCTGATCCCTTCCGTCGTGTTACGGGTTAAAATGATTTCATCCTCATCCGCACCCATAAAGGCGGCAACCTTGCCACGGGTTTTTTCCATTTCCTGGCCAAGAGGACCAAAATTTTCAATTGCCGGATTTGCTTCAAGACGTTCCATAAGGGATGTCACTTTATCATAGACCAGCTTTGGCGCCGGGCCAAGTGTACCGGTATTTAGATAAACAAGACCGTTTTTTAGCATTAATTGTTTTCTGACATTTGCAAATAACACATCATCGGTCATTTTGGAGGCTTGTTCTTTATAAGCTTCCTGTGCTGATACTGCTGTCTTTCCAGTAACCATAAATGCCAGAGTGCCAAGGGCCGCCCCTTTTAAAAGGCCCCGTCTGGTGTTCAGTAATTTATTTTCGGATATAAGTTTTTCCATAGTTTGGTCCCGTATAAAAAAATTTTCATTAGTTATAGACCGTCTAATTAAAAATTCACAGGAATTATTCACCAATTAAATGGAGGGCAATTGTCCGCTTGTGGGCATGGGCACGATGCTCGAAAATATAAATGCCCTGCCAAAGTCCTAGCATCAATTCATTATCAGAAATAGGAACATTAAGCTGGGTTTGGGTTAGGGCCGCTTTAATATGGGCCGGCATATCATCCGGCCCTTCAGTGCTGTGGCGGTAAAGCTGATCCCCTTCTGGTACCAGCTTTCTGAAATAGCTGTTAAGGTCAAACAGCACATCAGGATCAGCATTTTCCTGAACGACAAGGGAAGCAGAGGTATGTTTGATGAAAATAGTAAGAAGCCCTTGTGAAATTTCCTGATTATCAACCCAGCTTTTAATCGGACCGGTTACATTTAGAAGGCTGGACCCGGTTGTCTGAAAAGTAATTTCATTTGTAAATTGCTTCATGCTAATTGTTTTTTATTGCTCGCTTTACGATTATTAAATTTAATATAAACCCGCATACATAACAAACTTGCAAGGATTATAGCATGAATAACGGGTATAAGTACATCTGCTTTCACCATCATGTAATTATGAATGACCGCAAAGACAGTTATGATGTAAATAAGCTGATGAAGTTTATGCCAGCTCTTAGCCATTTTTTTGATAAAAAATTTAAATGATGTGATGGCAAGCGGAATAAGCAAAGTGAAAGCCACCATACCAAAGGTAATGGCCGGACGCTTGAAAATATCTTCCAGGATCAGAGGCCAGTCAAAGAAATAGTCCAGCACCATATAATTCAGAAAATGAAGTAGTGCATAAAAGAAAGCATATAAACCAACCGCGCGCCTGTATTTGAGAAGGCGCCAGCCGGTGAATTTTGTAAGGGGACTGATACTTAACGTTATAAGCAAAAAACGGATTGTCCAGTCACCCGTGAATTTGGTGATATACTCAATCGGGTTTGCCGACAATTCATGGGGCAGAAAGCGGTACCATAACGACATCTGCCAAAAAAGCCATAGTGCTGGCAGAAAAGAAAGAATATGGATTAGGACACGTCGCCAGTCTTTAATCATCAATAATATCTTCGCAAATTCATTCCGTCATAAAGATGGGCGACCTGTTCACCGTAACCATTGAACATTAGAGTATCGCGACGTCTGAAATCACCAATACGTCGTTCTGTAGCCTGTGACCAGCGCGGATGTGGAACATCAGGGTTCACATTAGCATAAAAACCATATTCATTGGGAGCTAGTCGCATCCAGCTGCTATTCGGCTCTCGTTCAACAAACGAAATTTTAACGATTGATTTTACACCCTTGAATCCATATTTCCAGGGAACGACAAGTCGCATCGGTGCCCCGTTCTGGTTAGCCAGTTTTTTACCGTAAAGTCCGACCGCCATTATGGTGAGCGGGTGCATGGCTTCATCCATTCTAAGGCCTTCTCTGTAAGGCCATTTTATAACGCCACGCCGTTGACCAGGCATCTGTTCTTCGTCAACCAATGTTTCAAAATAGATATATTTTGCATTTGAAGTCGGCTTAAGTTTGTTAATTACTTCCGATAAGGATACACCAACCCAGGGTATGACCATTGACCAGGCCTCAACGCAGCGCATGCGGTAAATCCGTTCCTCGAGATTATTAAAATCAATCAGGTCTTCAACAGCGTATTTCCCTGGATTTTCACAGTTACCATCAACAGTCACAGTCCAGGGTTCGGTAATCAGGCTATGACTGTTTCTGGCCGGATCATCTTTTTCCATGCCAAATTCATAAAAATTATTATAGCCCTGAACGGCACGAATGTCAGTCAGTTCATTACGGATTTCATGACCATCATATTTGTTTGGCTTTACCATTAAACCGTCATCCGCCAACGCAATACCCGGCAATATCAAACTGGAAGCAGCCCCGACGCCCATATATCCGGCCGCTTTTAAAATTTCGCGTCTGGATAAATAGTCCGAATGTGCGGTAACTTCATTTTCACTTAATTCCCATGAATTTTTAATCTTTATCAACATACCGTTACCTGACAATTTTGAGTTGTTCTACATTACACCTTTAAGATATATAACCATTTTTGTTATGAAGCTATTAACAGCTTATCACAATTATGTTATTGGCATAAGCGTGACGCATAAGAAAGTTTTTAAATGGCCCCTCAACTGCTGACATTAACAAATATGGCATTAAGATTTGGTCCTGAGCCGCTTTTTAACAATGCTGAATTTTCAATAGGGGAAACTGACAGAATTTCACTTGTTGGCAGGAATGGAGCGGGTAAATCCACGCTTATGAAAATTATTCATGGTACAATTGAGCCTGATAGTGGAGAGCGTTTCATACAACCGGGCTGTCATGTCACTTATCTTGAACAGGATCCTGATTTATCAGGATTTAAAACCGCTCATGATTATGTTGCATCCGGATTAGTTCAAAGCTCCGCCGAGGATCATTTTCAAGTAGACATCATGCTTGAAGAAATAGGTCTGAATGCAAATCTTGAAACAAAAAATATGTCCGGCGGCGAAAGACGACGCGTCGCTATTGCCCGCGCCCTTGTCAGTGAAACGGATATACTTTTGCTGGATGAGCCGACAAACCACCTTGATATTGCCACCATAGAATGGCTTGAGGACAGATTAAAAAGCTGGCGTGGCGCCCTGGTTATCATCAGTCATGACCGCGCTTTTCTGAACGCTTTGACCAATACCACGTTCTGGCTTGATCGTGGTCGGGTAAGACGTCTTGATAAAGGGTTCTCCCATTTTGAAAAATGGTCTGAGCAAATTCTTGAACAGGAAGCAACCGAACGGGCAAAGCTGGATAAACTGATCGAAAAGGAAACCGAATGGTCGCACAAAGGCATTACAGCAAGACGAACCAGAAACATGGGCCGCATGAGGCAGTTATGGGAATTAAGAGAAAAAAGAGCGTTACAAATCGTCGTAACAGGTAGCGCAAAACTGGCGACAGGCAGCGATAAAACTTCCGGTAAAAAAGTTATTGAAGCCCACAAAGTAAGTGTTCATTATGGGGATAAAATAATTTTAAAAGATTTTTCGGTCAAGATTCTTCGAGGTGACCGGGTTGGCATTATTGGCCCCAATGGTGCCGGCAAAACCACATTACTACGCATACTTACCGGGCAACAAACATCCGACCAGGGTACCGTCAAACTTGGAACAAACCTTGATACAACTTTTCTTGATCAGAACCGCAGCCTGATAAAGGATACCAATACAGTCTGGGAAACATTAAGTGATGGCAGTGATCATATTAATGTTCGCGGGCATTCAAAACATATCATTTCATACATAAAAGACTTTTTATTTGATGCATCACAGGCCCATAGCCCTGTAAGTTCCCTGTCTGGTGGAGAGAAAAATCGCCTGCTTCTTGCAAAAACTCTGGCACAACCAGCAAATCTTCTGATCCTTGATGAGCCAACAAATGACCTGGACATGGATACATTGGATCTGCTTCAGGATGTTTTATCTGATTATGATGGCACTTTGATTCTGGTCAGCCATGACCGCGATTTTCTGGACAGGCTGGTCACATCGACCATTGCCATGGAAGGAAATGGAGATGTGCGTGAATATCCTGGCGGATATAGTGATTATGTACGTCAACGAAAAAACCGCACCGATGTTCTGATAGAGAACCCGCAAAAAAAAGAAAAAGCGGAAAAAAAACAAGTAAGACAGAATCAGGCAAAAGTTAAAAAATTAAGCTACAAACATCAGTACGCTCTTGAGAATTTGCCGAAAGAAATTGAAGACATAACAAAAAAAATAAAATTGCTGGAACAAAAACTATCGCAGCCTGATTTCTTTAATAGAGATCCTGATGCCTTTAATCAGACTACAAAAGAACTGGAAAAGATGACATCATCCCTTAATGAAAAAGAGGATGAGTGGCTTGAGCTGGAAATGATGCGCGAGGAAATAAATTAGTTGCAATTGCAACTTTTATTATTATCATAACAGTTTAAAATTTCGATCCGGAGGTGACCATGTCTGAAACAGATGCAAAATACCGTTCTTCCATACCACTTGATCATACTTATGTGGAGCTACCCATTCCGCATCGCTGGGAAATGAGTGATGAGGATATGATCCGGAAATCAGAAGAATTTTATGAGCTGATGAAGAAACGCCATACAGTCCGCAATTACTCAACTCGTCCGGTCCCCAGGATTATCATTGAAAATTGCATTAAGGCTGCCGGGCTTGCTCCAAGTGGTGCCAATCATCAGCCCTGGCATTTTGCAATTATTGAAAATCCGGATCATAAGCAAAAAATAAGGGAAGCTGCTGAAGAAGAAGAAAGAACCTTTTACGCTGGACGGGCCAGTGATGAATGGCTTGGCGCACTTGAGCCAATCGGCACTAATGACAGCAAACCGCACCTGACGACGGCGCCCTGGCTGATCGTTATTTTTGCTCAAAGGACGAATATTGATCGAAATGGGCGTAAATATAAAAATTATTATGTCAACGAATCCGTTGGGATTGCCACCGGTTTCCTGATCACCGCCCTTCATCATGCCGGCTTAAGTACGCTGACCCATACGCCAAACCCGATGAAATTTTTAAATGATCT
The DNA here is from genome assembly GCA_024236295.1 of Kordiimonadaceae bacterium. Classification (GTDB taxonomy): domain Bacteria; phylum Pseudomonadota; class Alphaproteobacteria; order Sphingomonadales; family Emcibacteraceae; genus Pseudemcibacter. The sequence goes on from JACKKT010000003.1 coordinate 206,572, forward strand.
TTGTGATCGTCCGGCTTCTGAAAAACCAGAAATGATTTTGGTCGTTGGTCATCCGGCAGAGGATGCAACAGTACCCGCACACGCCAAGTGGAAAAAGCCGCTTGATGAAATTATGACGACGTTTTAGTCCTTAGTGTATGCCATGCATTCCTTTTCTGAGCAAGGGTGTCAGGGCAAAAATGAAGAGCCCGACCCCAATGCTGACAACACCGATCGTTGAATAAACATATATGGTCGCCTCCATATCCAATAGCGCGCTTCTCTCTCCATGACCGCTAACGCCCATCAGTGAACTGATCCAGCCAGCCATATAATTTCCCACAGCCATAAATAAGAACCATGTTCCCATGACCATACCGACAATTTTTGGTACGCTCATTTTAGTGACCATTGAAAGACCGACAGGTATAATGAACAGTTCTGCCAGGGAGAGTGAAAAATAGATAAAAACCAGCCACAGAAAACTTTTTGAGTTACTGTTATCACCGCCAAGAGCTGCCGCAAAAATCATGTACCCCGCTCCAATTATTATCATAGCCAATCCAAATTTTACCGGGGTGGAAGGTTCAAGTTTCCGTCTGGCCAATGCCAGCCACCCCCATGCCAAGACCGGAGCCAGCAGACAGACAAACAGCGTATTCATCGTTTGAACCTGAGACGCTTTTATTTGCAAGCCGAATATATTCTTGTCAAATTGCTGATCCGCCAGAAGGGTAAGGCTGGCCGCCTGCTGTTCAAACAAGGCATAAAAGACAGATTGAAAAATGATCAGACAGCACATGACCATCAGTCGTTCACGTTCAATTTTCGTACATTGCATGAACCCGTAAACGAGAATTATCCCAATCATAATAAAACCCGAAGCCCCAAGAAAAAAACCGACAAGCTGTTGGTATTGCATTAAAAACCAGCTGACAATAACAAGGGCAACCCCGCCAATATATATTGCTGTTTCCTTGTTAATGCCGGCAAAGGTAACTTCCTTTAACCGTTCAGGATTACTTGGCTCAGCGTGCCCATCCAATAATTTTTGACCCCATAAGAACACCATCAGTCCGAAAAACATTCCTATACCAGCGATAGAGAAACCGTAATTCCAGCCATAGGTTTCCCCCACATAACCGACAATCAGCATGGAAATCAAAGCACCCAGATTAAGACCCATATAGAATATGGTAAAGCCGCTGTCGCGCCTTGGATCTTTTGGACCGTAAAGAGCACCCACCACCGTCGTAATATTGGCTTTTAGAAAACCAACACCGGTTATAATAAGTGAAAGTGCAAAGAAAAAGACATCAATTGCAGCCTCGTCACGGATGACCGTATCGCCTGAAATATAGGCCGCCTTACCATGAAAGGCCATTAGTCCATGGCCAAAAACAAGGAGAATGGCACCGTATGTTACCGCCTTGCGGCTTCCAAGATAACGGTCAGACAGGTAGCCGCCTATAATGGGCATCATATAGACAAGCCCGACAAATGCTCCATAAATCATGCTGGCCTTTTCTGCTCCAAATAAATGATATTTGGTCAGATAAAGGATCAGAAGTGCCCGCATCCCATAATATGAAAACCGTTCCCACATTTCAGTCAGGAAGCATATATAAATTCCGACCGGGTGACCGAGAAATGTTTTCTTTTGCGACCCTTCATAAAGGTCCATATTCGTGTCTGCCATATTGATTTAAACCCTTAATGAACGCCGTGCATCCACTTTCTGAGAAGCGGGGTTAGAAGAAGAATAAAAATCCCCACTCCGGCACTTACGTAGCCAATTACATAGTAAACATCCATTGTCGACGTCATATCCAGAGTGCCACTGGCAGCGCCAACCTCGTCACTACCCATGAGTGAGCTGATCCAACCCGCAACATTATTGCCAAGTGCCGTGAATAAAAACCAGGTTCCCATCATCATGCCAACTATTTTGGGTACGCTTAATTTTGTCACCATGGAAAGCCCAACCGGGCTCAGAAACAATTCTGCCAATGTGAGCATGAAATAGATAAAGATAAGCCATAGGAAACTTTTTGATGTACTGTCATCTAGTCCCATCCCCCAAGCAAAAATTACATATCCAGCCCCAATGATCAGTAATGAATAGCCAAATTTTGCCGGTGTCGAGGGTTCAACATTTTTCTTTGCCAGCGCAAGCCAGGCCCAGGCCATTACAGGTGCGAAAAGAATGATAAACAAAGCATTCATGGTTTGCACCTGAGAGGCCAGAATATTCATTCCCAGAAATGACAGATTAAACTGCTGATCCGCCAGAAGAGTAAGGCTGGCTGCCTGCTGTTCAAACAATGCCCAGAATACAGATTGAATGGCTATCAGAAAAATCGCCACCCATAGGCGTTCTCTGTCAATTTTTTCGCATTTGGTGACCGAATAAAAAAGGACCAGACCAATCATAATAATTCCGGTGACACCAACCAATTGAACCACCATCTCGTCATATTGCATCATGATCCAGCTGAGCGCGACAAGAAATAAACCAAAAATATATATGGTATTTTCCTTGCTTATCCCTATTGGTGATTTTTCTTTCAAAGTTTCCGGCACTGGCGGTTCTGCCCGCCCATCAAGAAATCTTTGTCCCCAAAGAAATACCAAAAGCCCAAAAAACATGCCTATTCCGGCGATTGAGAAACCATAGTTCCATCCGTAAGTTTCACCCACATAACCGACAATGATTGTAGAAATAAATGAGCCCAAATTTATACCCATATAAAAAATGGAAAAACCACCGTCCCTGCGTGGATCATTTGGTCCGTAAAGTGCCCCGACAACTGTAGAAATATTGGCCTTTAAAAAACCGACCCCGCCAATAATTAGGGAAAGCGCAAGAAAAAATATATTTATGGCTGTTTTATCTCGCATAACCGCATCCCCAGCCATATATGCGGCCTGTCCATGAAACGCCATTAGCCCATGACCCAGCACCAGTAAAATTGCACCATATGTCACTGCCTTGCGGCTGCCAAGATAACGGTCTGCCATATAACCGCCAATAATAGGCATCATATAGACAAGCCCGGCATAGGCTCCATAGATCATACTGGCATCTTCAACATCAAAAAGATGGTATTTGGTCAGGTATAAAATCAGGATTGTTCTCATCCCGTAATAGGAGAAACGCTCCCACATTTCAGTAAGGAAACATATGGATAAACCGATCGGGTGACCCATAAAATTACGGCTTTGTGAACCGGCAAACATATCTTCAGTGTTTTGAGACATCCCTATTCCCTATATTAATTTTTGTTGCTGGCTACTTTGCCAGAAGAAAAATGAAAAGTCACGTTTACGTTTCCAACAATAAAGATTATAAATTATCCCATACATTAACCAAGAGAGACCATAATGAAAATCAGCAGTAATTTTGACAGCGGTAATATCAATGTAATTGATGCGTCTTCGCCGGGAAATATTCGTCTGTCAATCAATAAAGATAACAATTCCCATTTTTATCAGTGGTTTCATTTCAGGCTGACAGGGGCCAAAGGGCAGCTTTGTGCCTTACATATCGAAAATGCCGCAGATGCCGCTTATCCTCTTGGCTGGGAAAATTATCAGGCCGTTGCCTCCTATGATCATGAAACCTGGTTTCGGGTAAGCACTGTCTATAAAAACGGGGTTCTTACCATTCAGCATGTACCGGAAACTGACAGTGTTTATTACGCTTATTTCGCCCCCTATAGTTACGACCGACATCAGGCACTGGTTTCAAGCGCCGCTTCCCATGAGCGGGTTCGATTAGACGTCATCGGGGAAAGTTGTGATGGTCGGGATCTTGATCTTCTAACCATTGGGGAAGAGGATGAAGATAAGAAAAAAATATGGATCTTTGCCCGCCAGCACCCGGGCGAAAGTATGGCTGAATGGCTGGTGGAAGGGGTCTTGGAGCGCCTGCTTGATGATGACGATGCCCTAAGCCGTGGGCTTCTTGAAAAATGTGTGTTTTATGTGATGCCAAATGTCAACCCTGACGGTAGTATACGCGGCCATTTAAGATGCAATGCGAAGGGGCAGAATCTAAACCGGGACTGGGCGGACCCTGATCCGGAATTAAGCCCGGAAATTTATTATCTCCGGGCCAAAATGGATGAAAAAGGTCTTGATTTCTCACTAGACTGTCATGGGGATGAAGCCCTTCCCTATAATTTCATCGCCTGTTTTGAAGGAGTGCCTGAGCTAAACCAGTTTAACCTTGATACTGCCTATCTGTTCGGCAGGGAACTTGAAAAGGTTAACCCGGATTTTCAGAATGAAAAAGGCTATGAGAAAAATGAACCGGGCAAGGGTAATCTCGGTATGAGTACCAACCAGATTGCCCACCGCTTTGATGCCGTCGCCATGACACTGGAAATGCCCTTTAAAGATACAATTGACAGTCCCAATCCGGAAACCGGCTGGTCACCTGAGCGCAGCAGAAAACTTGGGTATAGCACGCTTGATGCCTTATCAGCTGTTTTGGAAAGACTTTAGATATTAATATGGAACATTAACCCTTTTGCATAAACTGGTATATTTATTTTTAGCCTGAAAAATACAGAGTTAGTCTGTTACAAGTTTCCCGTCTTCAATCCGATATTTTATCTTTGGAAACTTTTCAAGCTGATCCATAATTCCGTTAATCACTTCTAGAATTGCTTTTTTAGTTCCTTTTTTTACTGCTGGCATTAGCTCATAGTTTAGAAAGGCTGATGCTGCAGAATATCCAGGATCTAATCCAAATGATAGTGTAACAGCTGTTCCTCGATTTACCATAATTGCTATAAATTTGAGAAAATCGTCATTTGAAAAAGCTTTGTTTTTATCCAGTATTTTGATGACAATTCCTTCTTTAGTATGAAAATCATCCGGCACCCCATTTAAAGAAATGTCGATCAATGCTCCCAGCTTGTCGGGACGCCAATCATCTTTAATTACGTCACTAAATCTCCAGGCGCAGTACCAACCTGCACAAGTAGCCGGCCTAGTTTGATAAATACTGCATCCACCCTTCTTTAATAAATGCTCACAATCGACATTTGGCAATTTGACAAAGTCAGGCTGGTTAATCGGAATATGGTGGCAACATATGGTACAGCTGCCACATTCTCTGTTTGGCACTAGTTTCATGGCCAAGTGAGACTAATTTAATCTGTTTGATCTTTCAAGAATATAATTATACATGCCTTTGATGTAAAAATAAGCCTCGAACTGGCTAACTTTTAGTCAGAATAGCCGCAATGAATTTTAATATTAAATCTCTTAAAGAAAAAATATGGTTATTTTCTGATAATTGTTTCATATAATGTTTTGATTATATTTCCCATTTTGTTATTTATCGACTAGAATCAACAAATAACAATATTTAATAACGGCAAATTAATGCCGGATTTAGGAGTTAATAACTATGAATAACCGCATCTACAAAGTTTTCCTCCAACTTCTTATCCTGACTGGAACAGCTTTAATGCTGGCGTCCTGTAACGGGAACGAAGACAGTTTTCCTCAGGTGGCGAGCCCGCCTCCTTTCGATTATGCAAATGGGGAAGAGTTGCGTTCTGGTATGCATCAGCTTGCCTTTGCTCTTTTGAGACTTGATGCAGATCTTTCAAGTGAAGACGATGAAAACCCATCTTATCAGCAATCTGTTGTCGATAATCTTGATAAAATTGAACGCATTGTTGAAGGTATTCAAAATCGAGATCTTAATTCCAAGCACCCGTTTCTTGTAGAAAATATGGATAAGTTTAAAGCAGACGTAAGCCGTGCGAAATGGAATGCGCAAAGAAAAACCCCCAATTATTATATGGCAGGCCGAATTTCCGGTGCATGCGTAAGCTGTCACCAGGAAAATTCATAAGACTGAATAATTTAATTGCTAATTATAAAAAAGCCTCGCTTTTTATGTGAGGCTTTTTTTTATGACTTTTAAAGCTAAAATTCTTTTTAGCTTTTTAAATTATCTGCAAAGAATTTGAGAGTGCGATCCCAGGAAAGATTTGCGGCTTTTTCATCATAACGACCTGTACTGTCATTATGAAAACCATGGTTAACACCTTCATAGACATATTTTTCGTATTTAACACCATTTGCTTTTAATACTTCTTCATATGGTGCCCAGCTTGAGTTAACACGTTCATCAAGTCCTGCCAGATGTCCCATAAGCGGCCCTTTAACATTGCCGACAATATCATTACGCGGCGGTGTACCGTAATAAGGAACCGCTGCGTTAACATCATTTGGTAAACTTGCTGCAAGAAAATTGCTGATATATCCGCCAAAACAGAACCCAACGACGCCGAGTTTTCCGCTTGACAGGGCATGAGATTTCAAAAAGCGGGCAGCAGCAATAAAGTCAGCCTCTATCTTTGAACGATCCAGACTGCTTTGCATGGCACGCCCCTCGTCATCATTTCCGGGATATCCGCCGAGTGTGTAAAGAGCATCAGGTGCAAAAGCAAGATAACCAGCTTTAGCAAGACGTCGTGCAACATCCTTTACATAAGGGTTAAGCCCTCTATTTTCATGCACTACCAGCACTGCCGGTGCCTTTTGCCCTTCTGTGAGGCTACTAGGCTGCACGAGATAACCGCGCCCTTCCCCATATCCATCAGGAGACGGAAATGTTGCATAAGTTGCCTTAATCGCTTCATCATTAAATGAAACCTGTTCCGCCTGGGCATAATCAGGCATTAATGCTCCTGTAAGCATCGCCATCGTAACGCCGCCAACCGCCAAAGTCGCCAGCCGGTCCATAAATTCACGGCGGTCCATCATGCCATGGGCATAGGCATCATACCAGTCAAAGGCTTCTTCAGGAATTTTGAATTTTGAATTATTTTGCATGTCCGTCCTTTCATCCGATTACCATATCTCATAAAGTCTCGACCTTTATGATGATCATGAACCGCTCCCTATTTAATTACCTGATCTATCGGCTTCATGATCATTCGCAACCCCACCAAAAGGAAGAGTACCTGAAATACAAAAAATTGCAATTCTAACATGATATAATCGGATGATTCAGATGATTTTTATATATTAAGAATATTGATGCTTTGACATTACCTTTGTGCAGAGCATCCAATAGCAAGCCCAAAACGCCACCCCGAACCAATATTATTTTAAAGAACATAAAGAACATATAGTTAATTTTTTAATTATAGAATCTAATTCCTGACCATTTAATTTGTCTATTTTAATAGGCTAAATTTGCCCTCAGAATATCAAATTATTTAGTTTTTAAATGGCGCTTGATTTAAAAAATAATCAGTGCTATTGTATCGCCGCCTGCACCAGCGATTCTCTCCTCAGAGACATTGTTATGGTACAAGTTAACCTATTGTTTTTAAGATTACTTTCACAAAAATTCTTTGTCGCTTTTGGCTCTGCGTCAGTGAGCTATGGAGTGCCATATTATAACGTACGCCTAATTTGTGACTTAATGTCTCCTTAAATGCGACTTAATGTTTTTATACAAGTGAGCAATGAAAGAAAATATGGTTAATTTAATAATATTCACGGGAAGAAAAATACACGTGCTGAAAGAATTGCTTAAATTTCAAGATAAAAAAATAGATAAATCTGCGCAGAAGAATGCTGATCGTTTTTATCTCCCCTATTATCTGCTCTGGCGGTAATCACCATCATTTTAATATATCGGCAAATCACAGCCCCAATCGTTCCATTTGAAAATTCATTTTTCCAGCTATCGCTCTGGTATGATGTTTTTGGAATAACGCTTTTGCATTTGGTATGTTATTGCTTATTTGGCAGGTCAGCTTCGCCCTAAGATATAAATCATTTGCCCTTCTGCCTTCAGAAAAATTGCCCACACTTACAGTTGTCATTCCCGCCTATAATGAAGGATCCCAGGTTCTTGACACTGTAAGAAGCATAATGGCCAGCAACTATCCAAAAGACCGTTTGCAAGTCATCTGTGTTGATGATGGTTCAAAAGATGACACATGGCTTTGGATTAATGCCGCTTATAATGAATTTGAAGGGGGCATCACCATTATCAAACAACCTTATAATCAGGGAAAGCGTGCCGCTTTAATGGCAGGGTTTGATAAGGCAACCGGTGACGTTATTGTTACGATCGATTCCGATTCAGAAGTGCTTCCTGACACACTGGCCAATATGGCAAGCCCGTTTGTGGCTGATCAACGCATTGGTTCCGTTGCCGGTCATGTTCGTGTCCTAAATCTTAAATCCGGGATAATCCCAAAATTCTTGAAGTATCCTTCACCTGTGCTTTTGATTTTATTCGCGCCGGACAAAGCGTATATGGCGGGGTATTCTGTACACCGGGGCACTTTCCGCTTACCGGACATCCGTACTTATGCCTTTGCTTGATGAATGGTCAAAACAGAAATTTATGGGAAAACCAGCCACCATCGGTGAAGACCGTGCCCTGACAAACTGGTCCTGGCTAATGGTCACCGGGTAGTTTATCAGCGTGATGCTGTTGTGCTTACAAAAGCACCAACCAATTTCGGGTCTTTACGGCGTATGCTGACCCGCTGGGCCAGAAGCAATGTCCGTGAAAGCCTCGTCATGTTTAATTATGTCTTTAAGGATTTCAGAAAAAGAGGCGAAGGCGCCAACTGGATACGTTTGTTCACTGTAACACAAATGATCCGTATGACTGTATTTGAAGCCCTGAAAATAGCGTTACTGACAGCGCTGGTCATGTATAGTATCAATACATTCCTTGCGATCATTTTGGCCTGTGTCTTTGCATCCATCATGCCAAGCATTGTTTATTACCTTCGTCATCGCACGACATTTGGTTTCCGCTGGGCACTCCCCTATACTTTATACTGGATGTTCTGTCTTTCATGGATACCGCTTTGGGGGTATGCTGACCGCCAGCAACTCGAACTGGCTGACACGCACCATGCCTAACGACAAAACTCCAAGGACACCGTTCTTTCCAAATTTACCGACTGCATTCTCCAAAGGGTAAAAGTGATATGATTGGGTCAGTTAAGAAGCTAATCTTTGGACTGGCCCAATTAAAACTTTAATGTAAAACGAATTCTCCATTAGTATAATATCTCTAAAATACTCAACACGGCCTTTTATGGGCGTTGAGCGGACGCTACCTAAAACAATCCTGCAAAATAATTATGACCTTTTTAATATTGGTTATTATAAAATGTAGGAACGTGTTTCTCTCCCTTATAAATCCAGATAAGCTTGACAATTTGCTGATTTGCAGAACATTTTATTTGGGATTATTGAGTATATTTTTATTTCCCTCTAAGATATGTAAATTATATAATCCCACAATATTTTGTAAAAAGCGAGCAAGCCCACCGGAGATTTCCATTGGAAAACGAAACTATAAATAACGCTGTCGAAGAAGCAGTTTATCAGGCAATGAACCAACCGCTTTTTATTCAAGGGACTATAACAACTGTAATATTAATCATTTCGCTTTTGATTTTAAGGTTTGCGCTCGTTCATTTCATTAGAAAGAAAGCCAAAATATTAAACAAAGACCAGCGCCAATGGATCAATCGAATTAACAATGGGATCAGTATCAGTATAATAGTGGCGCTTATCTTAATTTGGGCCCCTCAGCTTCATACTTTTGCTTTGTCTTTAACGGCCGTTGCGGTTGCAGTCGTTTTGATAACCAAAGAACTACTAATGTGTTTAACCGGAGGATTTTTAAGGGCCTCTTCTCATCCTTTTGGAATAGGGGATTGGATAACCGTGGATGGGGTGACGGGAGAAGTTATGAAGATAACAACTATGACGACTTTAATCGAACAAATTGACGCTAAAGGTCAGAGCTATCAGTTCACAGGCAAGACAATGCAAATTCCAAACAGCCGCTTTTTAACGGTGAATGTTGAAAATGCTAATTTCAATAAACGTTATGTCTATCACGATGTGCCAATTATGGTGCAATTTATGGATGTTGACCCATCTGTTTTAATGAAACAATTAAAAAATATTACTGAAAAATATTATGCTCCCTTTTCTGTTGACGCAGCCAAGTTTAAAGATCGCATTGAAATAAAAGCCGGCGTTGAATTTGCTGATATTGAACCCCAATTTTTCTTAAAACAACGGATGTTGGCCATAATTTGTTTACGGTTAGAATTTTTGTTCCAACGCTTGAGGCCCTTAAAACTGGGACATTGATAACACAGGATTTTCTCACTTTTGTCCATCAACAAAGAGTTAAAGCATCAAAATTAAATACACAAAAACAAGGGAAGTAAATCATCCTTCAAATTAAAAAATACCTCAACATATTTGGATCCATAATTTGATTGAAGGTCCATAAAATAACATATTGGAGATAATCTAAATGAAAAGACGTGATTTTATATTAGGGGCGGCCGCTCTGCCTGTAATGGCAGCAGTGCCGACTTTCGCACAGACCATCCTGACAAATGACGGTCGCAGTGCGCTGGTCGGTAAACCTTGGGACCCAAAAAGAAATGCGCTAATGTTTGATGCAATGGGGAAATACGCGATACTTTTACAGATGAATTGATTGAAGAGATTCTAGCTGCAGGTATGCGCGCCATTTCTGTAACATGTGGTAATCCGCGCCAGCAAAATCAGTCGATTGAAGAAAATTTCCAATCTGCCCTGGAAGAAATGTTGTGGTTCGATAACTATATCAAGGAAAAATCACAATATTACCTTAAAGCGACCTCATCGGCCGATATTGACCGCGCCCGTGCCGAGGGAAAATTAGCAATTTTTATCTGACGCAAAATTCAGAACATTTTATGCATGATCTTGATAATGTGAATGTCTTTTACGGGATCGGGCAGCGTACCTGCCAGCTTACCTATAATTATCAGAATATGACCGGTTCCGGTTGCATGGAAAAACATGGCTCCGGAATTACTGATTTTGGCGGGTTATTAATTGAGAAACTGAATGATATCGGCATGATGATTGATCTTTCCCATTCAAATGTTCAAACGGCGCTTGATGCTATTGAAATTTCTGAAAAGCCGATCCAGATTTCCCATACCACCTGTGATGCCCTTTATTCAAACCCACGGGCGATGCCGGATGTGGTCTTTAAAAATCTCGCCGACAAAGGAGGTGTTGCAGGGATCACGCAAATGCGCACTTTTATGACTTTGGAACGTTATGGCATGGTTGAGCTGTATTTTGACCATATTATGCACGCGATTAATGTTGCGGGAATTGATCATGTGGGCATCGGTTCTGACCGAGATCATCGACGCCTTGTTGTGACAGACGAGTATCTTGCCGAAATGCAGCGCGAACAGGGCGAACGGTTTGATATTCGCCGCGTCCCTCTTTATTTTGAAGAGCTTAATTCGCCGCGCCGAATGGAAGTGGTCTGGGATAAACTTCTTGAGCGTGGCTTATCAGAAGATGATGCAGAGAAAGTAACCGGGCTTAATTTTTATAATCATTATAAGAATTTAATAGGATGATTCAGAATTTTGCACAATTGAGACCTTAAAACGCTCACTCACTTTGCATTTGACGATGTAAGATTAAATCTTTGACAGTCTGCTTTCGACCCAAAGCGGCCGTTCATTATGATTTTAATTACATGACATTTTCAATATATCGTTTTAATATATTTTTTTGTCAATAGTAGGGGTTCAAATCGAAAATTCACTTCAATTTTTTATAGGGCTTTTGAAGCGATCCTTATCGACTTCATTAATTGTGTTTAAAAATGCAGGATATATCATTGTTTATGGGCTAGCCCTATACATTATATATCAATTTCTAATTATACTCATTAACACAGGCCAGTTAGATATAACTGAGAATAATGGCTATAGTGCTGTAAGCGTAAAATTTATGAAAATAACTAGCCGGGTTTTACGCCCGCTGCTGTCATATCTATATGATTATTGTTGGCTGCTACTTTTATTGGTATTAGTTTTTAACGAATTGAATGGCGTTAAATTGTCTTTATTTCGTTGTGGGCGGGTAGTCATACAACATTTTCGTCAAATTTTTTGTTTGCTAATTTTTGTCACTTTATTATCTACAGTTCTTGTTTTTGTTTTGGGTATGTCAAACAATCAACTAATAAGTTTTATTTATCAGTATACTGCGAGACCTCTCATAAGTATTATTTTCTCCTTATCGTTTTTATACATTGTGATGGAAAATAAAAATTGGATAAAAGCTATTTCATCAAACACATCATTTATAATTCCGCAAAATATTCTACCCTTTTTAACACTTTCTATCTTTCTGATTGCTAGCAATTTAGCCAGAAAATTAGTATTTTTGTTCTTTGAAGTGACAAATATTGGGTGGGGTGATGGTTTTATACTATTAACTAAGATAATGACACCAACATTGGATGTAATACTCATGTTAATGTTTGTGGGTGGAATAACGTATGTATTTAAAAATGGTAATAATCATATACAAGAACACAGTTTATCTTAGTTAAAAATAGATCATTTTTATTTTTCTGAGTGTCCGCTTTAGGTCGGAAGCAGACGTTCAAAAATCTGATATTTTTACTGATCAATCAACAGGCGTTTCAAATTTAACAATTTTTTGATCAATTCGGCCGAAGATTGAATTGCCGTCCTGATCAAACATATCAATTTCCACCCGGTCACCAAAGCTCATGAAGGGGGTAGATGGTTTACCGTTCGCAATGGTTTCAAGACATCGAACTTCTGCCAGACAGCAGGAGCCATCTTTTGATCCCTTGTTTGAAACGGTACCAGAGCCGACAACGGTGCCCGCCATCAGTGAACGGGTCTTGGCGGCATGGGCAATAAGATCGCAAAAGTCAAAAGTCATATCAATCCCGGCATTGGGGAGCCAACCTTTTGACCATTTAAGATTGCATGAAGCGGAAGATGAAGTTTGCAGCCATCCACACATCGCCCAGTTCATCGGGGGTCACAAATACGGGGGCAAAAGGCCGTCTGCGGTTTTGACTGATAAAAGCCGAACTGTTTGGCAAGCTCCGCCGGAATAAGGTTCCGAAGGGAGACATCATTTAGAATGCTGATCAGTTTGATATGTTTTTGCGCACCCATTTTGCTGACGCCGGCTGGTACATCATCGGTGATAACGGCGACTTCGGCTTCGAAATCAATGCCCCAGTCTTCGGACCCGGCAAGTACATCATCATGTGGGCCGATAAAGGCATCTGAGGCGCCCATATAAACCAGCGGGTCAGTCCAGAAACTTGGTGGCAGCTCGGCACCACGGGCTTTTCGGACCAGTTCAACATGGGTGACATAGGCGCTTCCATCTACCCAGTGGTAGGACCGTGGCAGTGGCGCATCACATAAGGCTGGGTCAAACCCCTCACCGGTCAGCTCACCCGACTGAAGGGCATCATAAAGTGCTTTAAGATCCGCTTCCACCTCTGCCCAGTTATCAAGCGCCGCCTGCATCGTGGTTACGATATGTTCTGCGCTTACATATTTTGAAAGATCTTTTGAAACGACGACCAGCTTGCCGTCTCTACCGTGTTTTAGGGATGCCAGTTTCATTAGGTTGCTCTTTCTTTGGCTTTATGGTCTATTGACGAATGATTTTCATAAATCTATAATAGTTTCATATGTAACTAATTGCAAGATAAAACAGGAAATAATTTATATGTCCAATACCGATCTGCTGCTTGAGGCATTTTTACCATATCGGCTTTCCTATCTTACCAATATGATCAGCCAGGACCTTGCCCTGCTTTATACAGAGAAATTCGGCATTGCGCATACTGAATGGCGGGTAATGGCTGTGCTTTGGATTTCACCCGGAATATCGGCCGGACAGGTCGCCCAAAAACGGCGATGGACAAAGTCGCGGTCAGCAGGGCCATAAATAATATGATAAAAACGGGCTTATAAAGAGGGACTTTTCAGACAAGGATAAAAGGCGATCTGAACTTAAGTTATCGAAAAAAGGCCGAAAAAATGTATGAAGAAATTGTACCGCTGGTTCAAAATTATGAGCAAAAATTAATGGAAACACTCAATCAGGATGAGCAGGCCGCCCTTGATCTGATCTTAAAAAAAGCTGACCCGTTATGTCAGTGTATGAAGCCCTTTATCCTTCACTTTCATGAATACAGCGGTCTATGATATCTGATGACTGGTCAAAATACTGATCGAAGACAGTTGCTATTGCCCGTAAATATAATTTTCCCTGATCTGTTATGCGGTATAGGGTTTGTATTCTTTCCAAATATCCTATGGCGACAAGCTTATTAAGCATTACCAGTTCTTTAGCAAAATCATAATCAATTTTGTGCTTGGCTGCTATTTTAAACGGGTCAACTTCAAAATAGCACATCAGAGTGGAAATCACATCGCGGAACATTTTATCCTCTTTACTGACCAGAAGCCCGCGAACGACGGGCGACAATCCGGCGGATATTTTGTCCATATAGGTTCTAATGACCGGAATATTTTGTGCGTATCCATCAGGCATACTGCTAATAGCGGATGGTCCAAAACCGATCAGGGTGTCAGCTTTATCCTCGGTATAGCCCTGAAAATTGCGTTTTAACAAACGCTGGTCATAACTGACAAACAAATGATCATCCGGCAGGGCAAAATGATCAAGACCTATAGATTTATAGCCGTTGGAAACAAGTAATTTACTGGCCAGATCAAACTGTTCCTGACGCTCTTTCCGGGTGGGAAGCAAATGATCTCCCACCAGTTTCTGGTGTTTCTTCATGTGTGGGACATGAGCATAGCCAAAAAGGGCAATTCTACTTGGTGCAAACTTCATGGTCTGCTCGATTGTAGATTTAATTGTTTCAAGAGTTTGATAGGGAAGCCCGTATATAAGATCAAAATTAATGCGGTTGATCCCTGCCTCTTTAAAATTTTGCATGGTTTCTGAAATCAGCTCGACCGGCTGAATACGGTTGACCGCCTGCTGGGTTTTTAAGTTAAAATCCTGAATACCAAGGCTGACCCGATTTATGCCTGCCCGGGCATAGGCAAATATTTTTTCCCGGTCCACTGTCCTCGGGTCAATTTCGATGGCAAATTCATCGACATCACCAATATTGAAATTTTCACCTAGCGTTTTAATCAGGCTTTCAAAGTCTGCCGCTTCAAGAATGGAAGGAGAACCACCACCGAAATGAATATGGCTTACTTTTAAAGGTCCTGTTTTTTGGGCGGTTCTAATAATTTCCTGCTTTAAAACATCAACAAAATTTCTGACGGGGTCATATTTGTTGCTGATTGTAGTGAAACAACCACAAAACCAGCAAAGCTTTTCACAATAAGGAATGTGGAAATAAAGGCTGACTGGCTTGCATAGGGGAAGACTTTCAAGCCAATTATCATAAATCTGCCCGTCCAATGCACCAAATTCGAGTGCTGTTGGATAACTCGTATATCTTGGCAGGCGCTTTGGCCGCGCCAGTTCCGTATGTCTTGAGACTATATTCTGTTGTTTCATAACCGAAGTTATAAAGAAGATATAATGCTAATTAATTGACCCAGATCAGAAAAATGAAGATTATTTAAAGGCTTTAAAGGTCATAATAGTGAAGGTATCTTTAATTCCAGGGATGGGTTGAACCTTTTCATTAACAAAGCGACCAATATCAACTTCTTCATCCAGATGAAACTTAACCATCAGATCAAAGGCACCTGAAATTGAGTATACATCCTCTGCTTCTTCGATATTATCAACAAGGGCTTCTGCGACATCATAAACTTTGCCCAGCTCACATTTAACTTGTACGAATATATTCTGCATGTTGATCTGCCCGTATTGTTTTACATTTAAGGGCATCATAAAAAACTCTTCTACTTTATTCAATCATTGTTTCAATCAGTTTCACTAAAACCGGTCGGAGTTTATTTGCTTTTTTTTCATTAAATCGGGCAACCGGTTCTTCGTCCATATAGGTGACTTGCGAAATTTCAAGCTGTACCGCATGGATATTATTTTTAGGATCACCATAATGCCTCGTAATATACCCCCCTTTAAAACGGCCGTTTAAGGTAGAGCTAAAGGAAGACTGGCTAATGATCCGATCCAGTTTATCAACAAGTTGATGATCTGCGGAAATACCATTTCCTGTACCCAGGTTTAGGTCGGGTAATTGTCCGTCAAACAGCATGGGGACACGGCTTTTGATCGAGTGAGCGTCCCAGAGCATAGCACGCCCGTGCTTTTCTTTTATTCTGTCAAGCTCTGAACGGATTTTATTATGATAGGGCTGCCAGTAGGTTTCTACCCTTTGATTTATATTGGGAAATTTACCCTTTTTATAAATCGGTTTTTCATCAAATGTTTCAAACGGGCAAAGACCTGTGACTTTTTGCCCGGGATAAAGACTTTGGCCATCAGTGCTGCGATTAAGATCAACGACATAACGGCTGTATTTTGCCGTTATTACCGAAACATCCATTTCGGCCAGAAAATTATAGAGCTGGTCAATATACCAGTCCGTGTCGACAAGCGATAGCGCATCATCTGTCATGTCGTTTTTAAGTTCATCCGGAATTTCAAGGCCGACATGCGGCATGCTGACCAGAAGAGGCCCTCTTCCCTGATGAAAGTGAAATATTCCCATCAGTTGCTCCCGCTTGGTAATATATTAATCACATGGTCTGAAAAATCACCGGCCAGCACCATAATTGTTGCCCGTTCAATATCCGGCGCAAAATATCGGTCCACGGTGTAATGCGGTATATAGTTCCTAATATGCTTTTGGTACTTCGTTAGCTGTTCAGATGTTTTATAGGGGGAGCGAAAATCAATACCCTGCGTCGCCGCAAGCAGTTCAATTGCGATAACTGTTGCACTGTTAAAAGCCATATCATCCAATCTGCGTGCCCCATACGTAGCCATACTGACATGGTCCTCCTGATTGGCAGAGGTTGGGATGCTGTCGATACTCGAAGGATGGGCTTTGGTTTTATTTTCAGAAACCAGTGCAGCGGCGGAAACCTGTGCTATCATAAATCCGGAATTAACCCCGCTGTTTTCTACCAGAAACGGAGGAAGATCACTCATTTTCGGATCAACCATAATTGAAATCCGTCGTTCTGAAATTGACGCAATCTCACAAAGGGCCATGGCTAGCATATCTACTGCAAAGGCCACGGGTTCTGCATGAAAATTTCCGCCGGAAATCACATCACCATTATCGGTAAAAATCAATGGATTATCGGTTACAGCATTGGCTTCAATGAGAATAGTTTTGGCGGCGTTGTTGATAAGATCAAGCACTGCCCCCATGACCTGTGGCTGGCATCTTAGTGAATAAGGGTCCTGTACTTTCTTGCAATCATGGTGGGCAAAATTAATTTCGCTTCCTTTCATCAGGTCAAGATAAATAGGCGCCACAGCAATCTGACCGGGCTGCCCACGGGCATTATGAATGCGGGCATCAAATGGCGCAACACTACCCATCAAGGCATCTATACTCATTGATCCCGCAACCACCGCCGAAGCAAAAATATCCTCTGTTTTAAAAAGTCCTTTTAAAGCTAGGGCCGTGGATACCTGGGTACCATTTAAGAAGGCAAGGCCCTCTTTTGATCCTAAAATTATCGGTTTAAGATTCGCTTTCTTAAGAGCATCACTTGCTTTCATTCTTTTCCCATTCAAACGCGCGAAACCTTCACCCATCATTGCCGACGCCATATGGGCAAGCGGCGCAAGATCACCTGATGCACCAACCGATCCCTTTTCAGGAATTTCAGCGATAATGCCGGAATTGATGAAATCTATAAAAGATTCCATAGTTGAGACACGAATACCTGAATGTCCCTGGGCAAGACTTGAAACTTTCAGAGCATAAATGAGCCGAACCACATCATCATCAAGCGGTCTTCCCACACCTGTGCTGTGGGAAAGAACAAGATTGGATTGCAATAAAGTGAGCTGATCCGCCGGTATTGATGTCTGTGCCAATAATCCAAAGCCAGTATTGATTCCATAAACCGTTTTCCCGCGGGCAATTATGTCATCAACGACGTCCCTTGAAACACGGATATCGTCCCAGGCATGTTCTTCAAGGTTAATTTTAACAGCATGTCTATAAACATCCCGAAGTTCTGCCAGGGTCATATAACCCGGATTTATATTAAGTAACATTTTAATCCTCCAACATCGGTAGATTAAGACCCTGCTCACGAGCGCATTTTTTGGCAATTTCATAGCCGGCATCGGCATGACGCATGACTCCGGTGGCCGGATCATTCCAGAGAACACGCCCGATACGCGCTGCCGCCTCATCGGTTCCATCGCAGAGAATGACAACGCCACTGTGCTGAGAAAATCCCATGCCTACGCCACCACCATGATGTAGCGACACCCATGTGGCCCCGCTTGCTGTATTCAGAAGGGCGTTGAGAAGTGGCCAATCCGATACTGCGTCTGAGCCATCCATCATGCTTTCTGTTTCACGGTTGGGACTGGCCACCGAACCAGAATCAAGATGATCGCGACCGATTACAACTGGCGCACTAAGTTCACCATTTTTCACCATTTCATTGAAAGCAAGGCCAAGACGATGACGATCCCCAAGGCCAACCCAGCAGATACGGGCGGGGAGTCCCTGAAACTTTATTCGCTCTCGGGCCATATCCAGCCAGTTGTGAAGATGCGGGTTATCAGGGATCAATTCTTTAACCTTCTGATCGGTTTTATAAATATCCTCCGGGTCACCACTTAGCGCGGCCCAACGAAACGGCCCGATACCGCGGCAGAAGAGCGGTCGAACATAAGCCGGAACAAAACCGGGAAAGTCAAAAGCATTTTTAACCCCGTCGTCATAGGCCACCTGGCGAATATTGTTGCCGTAATCAAATGTCGGAATACCCATTTTCTGGAAATCCAGCATGGCTTTCACATGGACGGACATTGATTTGATGGCGGCGGCCTCAACCGCTTTCGGGTCTGTTACAATTTTTTCTTCCCAATCTTCTACCGTCCAGCCGACCGGCAAATAGCCATTGATCGGATCATGGGCAGATGTCTGGTCGGTTACGGCATCTGGGCGAATACCCTGTCTGATCATTTCAGGAATAATTTCAGCCGCATTTCCTAGCAACCCAACAGAAATGGCTTTGCCTGTACTTGTGGCTTTTTCGATTATTTTCATTGCCTGATCAAGGTTTTCGGCGCGCCGATCTAGATATCCTGTTCGAATGCGAAAATCGATCCGGTCACTGCGGCATTCAATTGCGAGCATTGATGCCCCAGCCATAGTTGCCGCAAGCGGCTGTGCACCGCCCATACCACCAAGCCCCCCCGTTAAAATCCATTTTCCATTAAGCTTGCCACCATAATGCTGTCGTCCCATTTCAACAAAAGTCTCGTAGGTACCCTGAACAATGCCCTGACTGCCGATATAGATCCAGCTTCCAGCCGTCATCTGCCCATACATCATCAGGCCCTTTTTATCGAGATCGTTAAAATGATCCCATGTCGCCCAGTGGGGCACCAGATTAGAGTTCGCTATCAGTACCCGCGGCGCATTTTCATGTGTTCTGAAAATACCCACCGGCTTTCCGGATTGAACGAGAAGGGTTTCATCTTTTTCTAGATTTTTAAGGCTTTCTACAATTTTATCAAAACATTGCCAGTTTCTGGCGGCGCGGCCAATGCCGCCGTATACCACCAGTTCTTCCGGTTTTTCCGCTACTTCAGGATCAAGATTATTCATCAGCATCCGCAGAGGTGCTTCTGTCGCCCAGCTTTTTGCATTGAGCTTCGTTCCGGTAGGGGCTTTGATTATTCTGTTATTTCTTTTTAGATCCATCATTTGTACATCCTGTATATACAAGTTAAATATTCAAACTTCTCCCTATCTCTGAGGAAGAAAAAAAATTAATTTATTCCGGTTTAAAAAGTCCCGAAAGTTCGTATCTTGAACCCGGGTGATACAATTTTGCCGTTGAAGCTACGCGGCCTTTCGTCCAAGTGCGCCGTTCAATCAGCAGACAGGCTTCTTCATCCGACATATCAAGAAGCGCTTTTATTGCTGGTGACGGAATAATCGCTTTTACGACATGCTCAACCTTTTGTAGCGGCGCCATTTTAATCAGATATTCATATGGCGTATTTTCTCTAAAATCCTGCTTGCCGTAACCTGGCACTATGTCTTCATTGACCAGACGGTCTTCCAGCTGGATCGGAATGCTCTGTTCCTTATGCAAAATCATGGAATGGGTGAGCGCATGACCAATATCAACATTCATAAAGGCAGCGATTTTTTCATTGGCCTTTACGGGTTCCAGCGTCAGAACCTCGGCACTGTATTTATGATGTCGGGCACGGATTTCATCGGCAATATTATGGATCTCCAGCGGATTGCTTTTTGCCCTAAGCTCCGCGACAAAAGTGCCTACACCGGCAATGCGGATCAGGTACCCTTCATCCGTCAGTTCCCTAAGCGCGCGGTTGGTTGTCATTCTGGATACTGAAAATTCCTTTACAAGTTCATTTTCTGAAGGCACACGCATCGAAGCAACCCATTCACCGCTATCAATGCGATCGAGAATGTGTTTTTTAATTTTCCGGTATAAGGGTTCCGATTGCAAATCAACAGTCATAGTCTGTTCCTTCATATAATATACGCTTTAATATTTACTTGTATATACAAGTTAGTCAAGTATTTTCTTTAGCCTGCCCATTGTGGCAGCAAATTCATGGAATATTTCATCTTCCCGGGCATGCTTATAATCCCTGACCACCCATTTTCCAGCCACCATGACGTGCCTCACCGGGTTTTGGTTCCCATTAAAAATAAAGCGGTCAATAATTGCATTGTCGGGTGTCCCAACGAGAATGGGTGAGCTTTCATCCAGTATAATCAGATCTGCCCGCTTACCAACGGTGATAGCACCATTATCAAAACCGCTTGCTGTCGAACCGCCTTCAAGGCATTTTCGATAAAGGTAGGATCCTGTGTGAATCTCTTCTTCATCCACTGCGATATTACGCCTGTTATGTTTAAGCCGCTGACCATATTCAAGCCAGCGCAGTTCCTCAATGATACTGACGGAAATATGACTATCCGAGCCAATAGCGATTCGGCCATTTTGTTCAAGATATTTTTTTAATGGGAATAATCCGTCCCCAAGATTTGCTTCTGTTGTCGGGCATAGCCCGGCAATAGCTCCAGACCCTGCAATCAAGGTAATTTCATCATCATTCAAATGCGTTGCATGGACTAAACACCAGTTTTTATCGACATTCCCATGATCATAAAGCCATTCAACAGGTCGCCTGCCTGACCAGGTCAGGCAATCGTTAACTTCCTGTAACTGTTCAGCAATATGAATATGGATTGGACCGGAGACCGGCGATTTGAGTAAACACTCTTTTAGGGCTTCTTCAGGGACTGCTCTTAGCGAATGAAATGCCATACCAAGTTTCTGATCAATTTCATTTTCAAGTTGCTTTTTAAGCTCTGACAGCAGGTTTAAATAACTTTCCAAGTCGAGTCCAAATCTTAATTGGTCCTCCATTAGTGGCTTTCCGCCAAAGCCGGAAGCCATGTATAAAACGGGCAAATGCGCAAGGGCAATTCCGGCATTCTTAGCCGCTTTTAAAATGGCATTGGACATGGCCAGGTTACTATTCCCGCCATGGTGCAGATAATGAAATTCACAAACACTGACATATCCTGCTTTCAGCATTTCCAGATAAAGCTGTGAGGCAATAACTTCAAGATCAGCCGGTGATATCTGCCCCGCAAAACGGTACATAATGTCACGCCATGTCCAGAAGCTGTCATTTGTTGAAGACGTAAATTCAGTCAGACCCGCCATTGCCCGCTGAAAAGCATGACTATGGATATTATTCTGCCCCGGCATGGCATAACCTGCATAGTGCTCCCCTTGCCCACTATAGTTAGAGATAATATTTGAAATCAAACCGCTTTCATTAATGTCCAAGGCAACATTCCGGGACCATCCGGCCGGCAATAATGCCTTATTGAATATAATTCTTTTCATTTTATATAATTCTGGATATAGTTGTCTATACAACTTAATTTATTCGAATTCTGAAAATTGTCAATTTTAATCGAAAAGACCTTGATATGAGCGATACAATCTGGACCGATGTAAATCTGCTGACCATGACTGACATAGGCATATCTTATGGTTTAATCACTGATGCTGCCTTGGTTGAAAAGGACGGCTTTATAAGCTGGATTGGGAAAAAAAATGAATTGCCAGATCATTATGTTGGCAAAATAATTGAATGCTCAGGCGCCTATATGACACCCGGCTTAATTGATTGCCATACCCATCTTATTTATGGCGGCAACAGGATAAACGAATTTGAAATGCGTTTAAATGGAGCAACTTATGAAGAAATAGCAAAAGCCGGTGGCGGCATTCTTTCAACAGTCAGCGCGACACGAACTGCGTCTGAAGATGAACTGGTATCAAGCGCATTAAAACGTCTGCGCTACCTTGAAAGGGATGGTGTTACTACAATTGAAATCAAATCAGGGTACGGACTGGATGTTGAAAATGAACTTAAGATGTTAAGGGCAGTAAAGCAACTCGATGAAATAAGCCATGCTGATGTCGTTGCCACTTTTCTTGGCGCTCATGCCCTGCCCACGGAATATAGTGATGACCGGGATGGATATATTGATCTTATTGTTAACGAAATGCTGCCAATAGTGTCCGAGGATAAGCTGGCAACTGCCGTTGACGGGTTTCTGGAAAATATCGGTTTTACGTATTCTGAAATGGAGCGGATATTTAGTGCCGCAAAAAAACATGGGTTTGAATTAAAACTTCATGCGGAACAGTTATCAGACCTTTCTGGTGCCGGACTGGCGGCAAGCTATAATGCCCTATCAGCAGATCACCTTGAGCATTTAAGTGAAAGCAGTATGGATCTGATGCAAAAATCAGGCACTGTTGCCGTGCTTCTCCCTGGGGCTTATTATACATTAAAAGATACAAAACTACCGCCCGTAAAATCATTACGAAAACGGAATATACCTATGGCTGTAGCCACCGACAGCAACCCTGGTTCATCCCCCGTTCTTTCATTAAAACTCATGATCAATATGGCTTCAACCATTTTTGGACTTACCCCGGAAGAGGCCCTGGCCGGGGTGACAAGAAACGCGGCAAAGGCTCTTGGACTAGACGATCGTGGTCAATTAAAAGCAGGGCTTAAAGCTGATATGGTGCTCTGGGATATCAGCCATCCGGCTGAGCTTGCCTATCAGGTTGGCGGTTCCCCCGTTTTATCCGTCATAAAAAACGGCACTGTGGTATATCAGAATATCTGACCGTAATTTAAGACCTTAACTGCTCAGCTTGCCGGAAAAGAAAGCATAGATCAGATAACCGACAACAACCGGCACGACAAACCGGATAATGGTTCGCCAGAATTTAAAGAGCAGGCTGTCGCCAAGCCCGATTTCTTCGAGTACATCCTTCCGGTTCATCATCCACCCTATAAATATGCCGGCAAATAGGGTATTAAACAGCATCATGGCATTGGCCGACATATATTCCAGAAGGTCCATAATATTCTTACCTGCAACCGTTTCCGTAAAGGTTAGTAGGCGGACATCAGAAAGCACATTCATGGATAGGGCCGACAGTCCTGCCAGACACCAAAGACCTATTCCGGCAAATAATGAGGCCATAGGGCGTGAGCAGATTCCCTTTTCCTCAAGCGTTGAAACAGTAGGCTCAAACAATGAAATAGTTGATGTAATGGCGGCAAAGGCCAGAAGCATAAAGAAAAGAATACCAAAAATCTGACCAAACGGCATCTGGTCGAAGATCACAGGCAACGTTACAAAAACAAGATTTGGACCAGAGTCCAGATCAAGACCGTTGGTAAAGATAATCGGGAATACGGCAAATCCCGCAACCAGGGCAACAAAGGTATCTGCAAATGCTACCCCACAGGCAAGCTTCGGAATGGATTCGTTTTTTGGAAGGTAAGATCCATAAACCATCATCGTTGCACTACCCAGAGAAAGTGAAAAGAATGCCTGTCCCGTGGCTTCAAGTACAGTCTCACCTGTTATTATTGAGAAATCAGGATAGAACATAAATTTAAAGGTTTCTACAACGCCACCATTAAAAAGCGAATAGATGACCAGTAAAACCAGAATAAGAAACAGCATTGGCATTAATACATTAACCGCTTTTTCAAGCCCTGCTTTAATCCCTCTGGAAATTATAAATGCAGTAATAATCACGGCGAGCGTCATCCAGAAAATAAGGATTCCCGGGCTATTCATCATGTCTGCAAAAACGGTCTGTGTTTGGCCGTCTACAAGATTGCTCAGCTGTCCGGTAATCATGCTATAAACATAATTCAGGGTCCAACCGGCAATTACAAAATAAAACCCTAGTATTCCGATCGGTGTCATAATGTTGGTAAAACCAATAAATTTCCAAAATGGTCTGCTTTTCATCCTTTCGGCAAGGGCACCGTATGCAGCAATCGGCGGTAACTGCTTACGCCGGCCTATGGTAAGTTCAGTCATAATAAGCGGAATACCAAAAAATAAGACAACACCAAGATAAAGCAGGACAAATGCACCACCGCCATTCTGACCGACCACATAAGGGAAACGGTAAATATTACCAAGGCCAACGGCACTCCCGATCGCCGCAAGAAGGAATGCCATTCCTGACGACCATTTTTCCTGTGTTACATGTGTCACTTGAAAAACTCCCGATATTTATTTTTTTTGATCATCATAAATTAGCACAAGTATTTTTTGCGTCCATAAAATAATGCCGCACCCCCCCCAAGAGAGCGCGGCTAAGTTTAAGGCATGATTAAATATTTAAGCGTAATATTTTCCAAAACGATTGGTTATGAAGTCATTGAAATTAACATCTTCCTGTTTGACAAATCCTTTGTTTGGCAATTTTCCCTGTGCCAGAAGATCAACCATTGCGCATATCCCTGCAGAAGTTGTTACCTGAATTGCCGACCACATTTTTCCGCCAATTTCCTGATTATAGACTTTATGCGCATATGAGTCCTGAACGTAGCGGCCATCTACATCTCCCGTCACAGTCACATAAATAAGAACTACATCCTGATAGGTAAAAGGAAGCGCATATTCAAAAATATCCTTCATCACATCCTGCCGTTCATTAAGCCTGAGATCCTGCAAAAGGAGTTTAAGAATATCACGGTGCCCCGGATAGCGGGCTGTCCGGTAGTTAAGGTTTTGGACTTTACCATCAAGCGTTTCACAAAGTGTACCAAGGCCACCGGACGTATTGAAGGCCTCATAGTCAATACCGTCTATTGAAAAATTTTCCAGCTCCTCAAGCGGCGGTGTTTCGACCAGCCTGCCATTTATCACCGCTTCACATGGCTGGCAGTACTCATTGATAAGTCCATCAGTCGACCAGGTCAGATTATACTTAAGAGCATTTGACGGAATTTTAGGAAGTGCCCCGACACGAAGATGGACGTTTTGTAAGCGTTCAAATTTCTTGGCAATGTCATATGCAACAATTGAAATATATCCCGGAGCCAATCCGCATTGCGGAACTAAGGCAACATTCGCTTTTTTTGCCAGGTCCTTTACTATACGCGTACAGGCAACATCTTCGGTCAAATCAAAATAATGAACGCTGTTACGCACCGCTGCTTCTGCGATAAATTTGGTTATCTGATAAGGAGCCGCTGAAAGGACGGCAAATTTACCGGTCATTTCCTTATCCAGTGAAGATTGATCCTTTACATCAAGATTAACGGTTCTGACATTGTCATAATTTGGCATTTTTGCAAGGGCCGCATCATTAATATCAGCGACGGTGACATGATAATCACCGCTGCCAGCCAGCATTTCAGTAATCATTTCACCGATTTTACCCGCGCCCATAAGCAGAATTTTTTTCATTTAAGATCCTATCGAAAAACTATTGTTGTCAGCACCATAAAGAGTAATATTAACAGAATGAAGGGTATTTAACGTTGATTTGTTAAATATTATTTGACATTTTAACGGAATTTTTGGCAAAATGACGAAAACTTAAAAATGGTATCTATATGGACGATAAGGACAAACTACTGCTTAATCTGCTCAGTGAAAACAGCCGGGCATCAACAACGACGCTGGCCCGAATACTCGGTCTGTCCAGAAGTACTGTTCAGGACCGGATCAGACGGCTTGAAGACCGCGGTATTATTGCGGGATATACAATCCGCCTTAATGAAACTTATAGCCAGCGGTTAATTTCTGCTCAGGTGATGATGACCTTTCAGCCAAAATATGCAACCGCCATAGTTCAGGCTCTAAAAAAAATGTCCGGGGTCGTATCCATATATACTGTCAGTGGTATTTATGATCTTATAGCCACTGTTCGGGCACAGACCACCGAAGAGCTTGATGCAACCATTGATAATATAGGTATTCTTCCAGGTATGGAAAAAACCACCACCTCAATCATCCTGTCCAGGAAATATGAGGTCTAGTACTTTTAAGTTAAAGGAATTTATAATCAGAAAAAGGCCTAAACCAATTCTACCCTCTCGCGGCGTTTGCAATACGCAGGCAGGCACGGGCACAGATGGCTTCAACCGGCATACCTGTTGTTTTACAGGCGGCTTCTGCTTCAGAAGTTATTGCCATGGCGCTTGCAAGTCTTGTGGTTGTCCATTTTGAAAGATCGGCTTTGAAACTCTGTGCTTCCATAGCAAAAACGCGGGGGATAAGTTTTCCCATTGCCTGATCAATTGACATCCCCTGGTCCATATAACCCCGGGCCAGGTGCATACGCTGAATTTTACGAAGCAGTGCACGAAGAACCGATATAGGACTTTCACCACGATTAAACGCTTTAAACAAACTGTCATCAAGAACGCGAAGATCGCCGCAGATGGTGGCACTGGTGATTGTATCAATAGTGAGTGCACCACTATCCCCGACACAGGCCACAACATCATCAAATGTAACCTGATCGCTACCGCGTTTACCAATTGGCCCCATATAAAGAGCAAGTTTATTCAGCTCGCTCCGAGACACCAGCCTGTCATTTCCGAGATTCAATTGTAAAAATGCGGCAGCATCCGCATTTATGGTGAGACCGTTCTCGCGCATCACTTCATGGATTAAAGCATTTATAGTTGCCTGATTGTCTTCGTAACAGGGCAGTGCTGCTGCGTTTTTAGCCTTTTCAAATAGCTTGCGCAGCCCTGAAGTCGGGCGAAGGTTGCCTGCCGTTATCACAACCAGCCCATCGCCAAGTGGATTGGCAAGAAAATTTTCAGCGGCTTTCGTTGCATTTTCAGCGGCACCCTCAACCCTGATCACCCGTCGCCCTCCCATCATGGAAATTGCCGCCGCCTCGTCTGCCAATATTCCCGGGTCATTTTTAAGATTGTCCGGATCAATATTGGCCACCAGAAATGGATCCTGCAAATCGGCAACCACCTGCTTTGCGATCAAAGTTGCCCGCTCACGTACCAGTCCCTCATCCGGACCATAAACAAGTACAGCCAGAAATTCAGGAGATAGCTTTTTTACCTGAGCATCAATGTCACGGTAAGTGAGCTTCATTACTGTGCCCCGCGTGGATTTTCATTCAAATAGGTTCCGATGCGGGTAATGATCTGATTGGCCACTTCCTCCGATAATCGCTCTAATGACGTTTCACGGGCTATTTTGTTTGAGTAATCTGATCTGACAAGATCATAGGTAACAATTGCGCGGGCGGTTCCATCCATAATGGCTTGGTCCTGATCAACATCAACCAGACTGAAATCTACAGTAAGTTTAAGATTTTGCAGTGTCACCGTTTCATCTTCACGGATACCGTAACCTGCTTCCTGTACATCATAATCTGCTTTTAGAAGATAGCTGATTGCTGAGCCATTTGAAGTTAATGGTGAAATCCGTTCATTAAGATTATTTTGTAAAAGCTGTGAAAGTCGTTCCTGTCGGCCGGATACATTGCGAATCTGATCAATTTTTATGTTCGCCATTACTTGTGCCAGACCAACATCGCCTTCTGAATTCTGGCCATACATTGGCTTAAATCCACACGCCGAAAATAATAGCAGACTTAGTATACCAATAAATCTAATGGATGATTTTTGCCATTGAGCCATGAAGCGCCTTTTTTTAAGATCTACACAACAATATTAACAATTTTGTTAGGAACTACAATAATCTTCCTGATCTCTTTTCCTGCAATTGAATTTTGTACCTTCTCTGAAGACAGAGCCAGTTCCTCCAGCGCCTTTTTATCCATATCTTTGTCCACATCCAGCTTATCTTTAAGCTTGCCCTGAACCTGAACGACAACAGTAACAGTCGTTTCCTGCATAAGTTCGGGTCTGGCAACAGGCCAGGCCGCATCGGAAACAAGCCCTTCCCCATCAATCATAGACCACATTTCTTCGGCCAGATGCGGCATCATTGGTGCAGTTAATAAGACGATAGTATTGACGGCTTCATTTAAAGCAAATTTATCCCCCTCACTGTTATCTGATTTAAATGCAGCTATAGCATTAGTAAATTTATAGGCTTGCGCTACAGCGCTATTAAAATGGAAATCTTCAATATCCTTGCCTATTTGTACTATGGACAAATGGGTCATGCGTCTTAAATCCTGAGCTTCACGGCTAAAATCTTTTGGCTCCCGGATACTATTTGATTCAGGATCAATATTTTCCGTAACCGTTCGCCAAAGCCTTTGAGTAAAACGCCAGGCACCTTCCACGCCTTCCTCAGTCCATTCAAGATCGCGTTCCGGAGGACTGTCAGAAAGCATAAACCAGCGTGCTGTGTCCGCTCCGTATGTATCAATTATATCAGTGGGGTCTACCACATTCTTTTTAGATTTTGACATTTTTACTGATCGGCCGGCAGTGACTTTCTCACCGGTCTTTTTATGGATGAAGCTGCCGTCGCTTTGTTTCTCCAGCTCTTCAGGTAAAATCCAGTTGCCTTTTCTATCCTGATAGGTTTCATGACAAACCATTCCTTGCGTAAACAATCCGTCAAACGGTTCTTTTACATCACAAAGGCCGATTTCCTTCATAGCACGGCTAAAGAAACGTGAATAAAGAAGATGCAGAATAGCATGTTCAATCCCACCTACATACTGGTCAACAGGCAACCAATAATCCGCTGCTTCACGGTCAAAAGGTTTATTTGAATGTGGAGACGCAAATCGGGCAAAATACCAGGAACTGTCAATAAAAGTATCAAAGGTATCCGTTTCTCGCTCTGCTTCTTTTCCGCATTTCGGACAATTAACATGTTTCCAGGTTGGATGGTGATCAAGCGGATTACCCGGCTTGTCAAACGTAATATCGTCTGGCAGCACTACGGGCAGATCAGATTTAGGGACTGGCACTACACCACAGTCATCACAATAAATTATTGGAATTGGTGCTCCCCAATAACGCTGACGACTGACGCCCCAATCACGCAAGCGATAGTTTATTGTCGCTTCGCCGAAGCCGCCTTTCTCAGCAAGCTCTATTACTTTTGATTTGGCATCTTCGACCGATAACCCGTTTAGGAATTCTGAGTTTCCAATAGTCCCCGGATCCGTATAGGCAATATTATCAACTGAGAAAGTCGCCGGGTCTTCGCCTTTTGGGATAACAACAGCTTTCACATTTAAATTATATTTTCTGGCAAAATCCAGATCCCGCTGGTCATGGGCAGGACATCCAAAAACAGCGCCAGTGCCGTATTCCATCAAAACAAAATTTGCCACATAAACAGGAAGATCACATCCTTCAACAAAAGGGTGCTTCATATCTAAGTTAAGCTTAAAACCTTTCTTCTCTGCCTTCTCAAGTGCTTCTTCACTGGTGCCCAATTTGCGGCATTCTTCTATAAAGGATTTTAATTTCTGGTCTTTTTCAGCATAAGCAGTTGCAATTGGATGATCCGCAGCGATGGCAATAAATGAAGCGCCAAAAATCGTATCCGGCCGAGTGGTATAAACAGTGATTTTTTCATCGCCGACTGATGCGTTAAAAGTCAGATGCATCCCTCTGGATTTTCCAATCCAGTTTTTTTGCATGGTTCTGACCTTTTCCGGCCAACGCTCCAGGATTTCGAGAGTTTGGTCTAAATCATCTGCCACTGCTGTAATTTTTAGAAACCACTGGTTTAATTTTTTACGCTCGACGACTGCTCCGCTTCGCCAACCTTTACCATCTATAACCTGTTCATTTGCAAGGACCGTATTATCCACAGGATCCCAATTAACCCAGCTTTCCTTGCGGTAAACAAGACCTGCGTCCATAAAGTCAATGAACATGGCCTGTTCCTTACCATAATATTCCGGATCACAAGTTGCCAATTCACGAGTCCAGTCAAATGAAAAACCAATAGATTTTAGCTGGTTTTTCATATGATCAATATTTTCGTATGTCCATTTTGCAGGATGAACATTATGCTGCATGGCTGCATTTTCAGCAGGCATACCAAACGCATCCCAGCCCATCGGATGAAGGACATTAAATCCTTTTGCTCTTTTATACCGGGCGACGACATCACCTTGTGTATAATTTCTAACGTGACCCATATGAATGCGTCCAGAAGGATATGGAAACATTTCCAGTACGTAGTATTTTGGTTTTGAATAATCCTCACTTACAACAAAAGTATTATTATCCGCCCATATTTTTTGCCATTTTGCCTCAGTTGCACCAGCGTTATAGCGTGTCATTGTTATCGGTCCCGGTCTTTGCAAGTTATGTGAATTACAAGCCTATCTGCCTAATGGCTTGATAATTCACTTATGTTGCATATTTTATTTACACTAAATTTTAATTTGTTATTGGCGCATTGTCACGGCGCAATAGTCTCGCTTGAATAATGATTGCCGAATTGATTTGTTCGGCAGCCTCCGGCCTAGGCGCTATTTCAACCCATGAGCCATTTTGCAATGTTTCGCGGTGAACTGTAATCTTTAATGCATCCGCACGAAGTTCTTTACCTATGATATACAAGTCAACTTTGCTGCGTTCATTTGAATCGTTTGGGTTGACAGCCCAGTCGGTAAAAATCGTTCCGCTTTCATGATCAGCTTCAAGCATTGGCATAAATGACAAAGTGTCAAGTGAGGCTCGCCAAAGATATGCATTTACGCCAATTGAAAATACTTCTTCCGCAGCCTTTATATTATCCCGGGGTTCGCCAATCTCACTTCTTTTGCTACATCCCGTCAGAGGAAGTAATATAAGCATCAAAATCATTGCATGAATGACGCCTATTGATTTTCCCTGTTTAACTATCATTTAAATTCCATTCCTATTACCGTAAAAGAGGCTGTATTATACAGTTAATCCATAACATTTTTTGCATCATAACGACTGCAACAGATTTGATAAAGTTGTTTATAGCCTTATTCTAATTAATCTTGATTTATTATTAAAAAAAATGCTCATATTCTTTTCAAATGATTGAAATTATAATTTATTTCTATATACTTATCTTGGTACAGAAATGAAGTATTTTTTGAAATAATAAGTTTCACAACCCCGTTTTTGCAGCAAGCTTGCTGTAACGTGTTGGTATTGTTGAATGATTTATGGTTTGTACATGGGATTAGATGTGAAAAAAATCACCTGTAATATACGCGCCATCGCCACGATCTTATGCATGGCGGGGATTGCTTTTATGCAATTTGATGCGCATGCGCAGGATCAGATTCGCGCGAATCCGAACTATAAGGCACCAACAGAGCTTGATTCATTACAATCCGCCAATGAGTTGTTTAATGATAATCTCAAAAATGATTTTAATCAGTTTCTAAATCCCCATGAAGAAAATGATCAGTATATTTTGCTGACAGAACCTGAAACAAAGCAAAAATCTTATGTTTCACTTGGAGAGGTGAATGAAACACCGGTACCGCTTCTACAGGTAACACATCAATATATGTATAACCCGTCCCTGTCTTTCAGTCTTCCGTCCATCGGTAGCAGTGTAACCCCTGGATTGATTTCAAGCAAGACAGGAGGCTCGCAAATGGTAGTATCGCTAAACCCTTCGCGCCGGGCTAGTACAGCTTTTGATAAGGATAAGTCAATTAAACTGGTTCTGGGTTCGAGTTTTATTAATACGCCAGAAAGCCTTGTTACAGACTATATGACTAATGGACTTCTTTCCCAAAGAGCATATAACCTATCTCTTGGACTTGGATATTCCGGCTTTAGACTTGGTGCTTCCATCAGCCGCAATAGTTTCCTATTCTCACCAGATATGTCAGGATTTGATTTAGGCTTCGGTTATATAGGAGGTAGCTGGTCAGCAAATGTAAGTGTGGCCGCCTATAATAGTGAGCGACCATTACTTCTATCACAGGGTTATAATATCTTTGACCACATTTCTGCATATGAACTTGGTGCCGCTTACAGATTATTTTCAAATGTAAGTCTTACTGGCAGGTTTACATATTATTCTTATGGGGCTAGCAATGATTTCGCTTCAATTGATGATGTTCAGTCATTGATTTTTGGAACCAACGTAAGCTTCTAATTTCTAGAATCCCCTTATTGCTGCTATGCCGGTTGCACCACTGCCAAGCAGTTTATCTGCATTATTTTCGTTTACACCACCCAAAGCATAAATCGCCATTCGACTTCGCCTACATATTTCAGAAAAATGATTTATGCCAATTGTTAATGAAGGATCATTAAACGTTTCCGGGTGGCTTTCCGTCGGGAAGACAGGCCCTAATAAAACTGCATCAATGATAACTTCCGGTAAATTTGAAACGGTCTTTCCGCTATGACAAGAGACGGAAATAAAAAAATCCGGATAATTTTGTCTGATAGTTTTTGCTTCAGGGGTCATGTATTCAGGCAAATGTATCCCATCTGCCTGTACTGCCAAAGCGATTTCCAGATCAGCCGCTACGCTAAATTTAATTTTTTTATGATTACAGATATAACGAAGCGCAACAGCCAGATCATAACGGTTCCGAAAATTATAGTCCCTTAGGATAACAAGTGACCCTGAAGGTAATTTTTCGATGACGTGCTCTGGAAATGGTTGCGCTGTCTGATCCGTAATAAAAATCATCGGCGGTAATTTATCATGTCCGCTTTGCCGATTGAGATCAATTGAAATGTCTGCTAGGGTTCTTTTCATAAAAAAGACTTTAGCCCAAGGCAATAATAATGACTAGTAATCTTAAGAAAATAAAAGATAAAATTGAAAAAGCGTCCCTAGATAGCGACCGAAACAAAGATAGCGTTACTCTTGTTGCCGTATCAAAAATTCATACGGCCGAAACTATTATTCCAGTTCTTGCAGACGGGCAGAGGATTTTTGGTGAAAACCGTGTGCAGGAAGCGGCCGAGAAATGGCCCCCCTTAAAAGAAAAATTCGAAGGAATATATTTACATCTTATCGGACCATTGCAGACAAACAAGGTAAGACAGGCCGTTCAGCTGTTTGACGCTATTGAAACAGTTGACCGTCCCAAACTGGCAAAAGCACTGGCACGTATCTGTGAGGAAGAAGGCAAATACCCGGATATCTACATTCAGATAAATACAGGGCACGAAGAACAGAAGGCGGGGGTTCCTCCTGAGAAAGCAGATGAATTCATAAAACTATGCCGTGACGAACTCAAATTACCAGTGAAAGGGGTAATGTGTATTCCGCCATTTGATGAGGATCCGACAGATCATTTTAAGCTGCTTAAAAAGATTGCTGACCGAAATCAGCTGGACATAATTTCGATGGGCATGAGTGGTGATTATGAAAAAGCCATTGAAAATGGCGCAACCCATGTTCGGGTTGGTACCGCCCTATTTGGCACACGCCCGGGATACTAGGATAATATCATACAGGTCGCCGAGCCGGCAGCGTAGATTTTGCCTTCTTCATCCATAATTTTTCCTTCAGAAACAGCAAGACGGCGTGAACGGTTAATCATGGTCCCTTCAGCGACCAGCTCCTGATTGAGCGGAATTGGTCTGATCATTTTAATTTCAAGATTTATTGTGCTGTATTTAACGCCCGGTTCCATTAAAGTCTGTACAGCACAGCCTGTGACAGAATCAAGAATGGTAGCACTAAAGCCACCGTGAACACCCCCCATCGGGTTTAAGTGCCGCTTATCTGCTCGCACTAAAAATTTGACTAAACCTTCCTCAGCATAAATAAGCTTTGAAGGCATTGTTTCTGCCATGGATGGGGCAGGGATTTTTCCCTCCATCATCGCCTGCAATATTTCAAGGCCCGTCATTTTGTCAAAAGACATCAATTTTCCGATAAGAATTTATAGGCGACCCACATGGGGTCGCCTTAATTATATTTTATTTTCTAAAATCCACATCTACAGAAGCGGCCAGATATGCAAACATGGCAAATACGGCCGCATTATTGGTAATGGCCGGAATATCGACTTTATCCAGCGTATCATTTGCTGTGTGATGAAAGTCAAAATAATTGGTTTTTTCCATTCCAAAATTAACGGCCGGCATTCCGGCATTGCCTAGGGCCGACATATCGGAATCCCCTTTAGCCGTATTTGTCATTAAAGTTGCGACACCGTATGGTGCCAGCACCGCAGCAATTTCACGAGCAACAGCAAGTGACTTTGGACCAACGCCAGGCTCAAAATCAACAATGCGTCCGGTACCACTGTCCCACTCAGCTCCCAAAATCATATTATCAAAATCCTTGCTGTCTTCTTTATGGGCACGGACAAATTCATGGGCTCCAAGCAGGCCCTCTTCTTCAGCAGCCCACAGTACGACACGAATGGATCGTTTGGGTTTAATCCCACCATCAATAATATGTTTGCCCGCAGACATGACAATTGACACACCAGTCCCGTCATCAAGTGCCCCTGTTGCCAGATCCCAGCTGTCAAGATGGCCGCTTATAAGCACCGCTTTTTCAGGATCTTCCGTTCCGGTAATCTCGCCAAAAACATTATAGGTCGTTACCGGATCATGAGGATGCGGGTTCATTTCAAGATGAAGTGTCACTGGTTTACCATATTTCAAAGCCTGATCAAGCAAATCAGCATCAGGATTTGAAATAGCCGCTGCCGGGATTTTCTTAACCCCGTCAACATATGTCATGCTGCCTGTGTGCGGTGTTCTGTTATCATCTGTGCCTATTGAGCGGATGATAATGGCGGAAGCGCCGGCTTTTGCAGCGGCAACAGAACCATTACGTCGTGCCTGACCGGCATAGCCATATCCTTTGGCCCCGGCTACACCGCTATCTTCCATTCTAAAGGAAATATAGGCAATTTTGCCGTCAAGGCTGTTCGGCGCTGCCGCTGCCAGATCCTTATATTCATCAAATTGAACAACTTCTGCTGTGATACCGCCTTCTGGGGTTCCAACACTGGTCCCGAGCGCCGTCATGGCAAAATTTTGCTCAAAAGGCGCCGTCATCCTCAAAATGGCCGTATTGCCACGATGCCATACCGGAAATGGCACGGGTTCGGTCCAGACCCGGTCAAACCCCATTTCCTTCATCTTGGCGACAGCCCATTCTCTGCCTTTTTTGTCATTTGCCGTGCCAGCCAGACGATGGCCGACCTCAGTTGTTAGTGACGTAATCACATCTTCCGTTACGCTTGATTTCAGAGCATTTTTCCCAATCATATCTGCATGATCAATCATTTCCTTTGTCAGCACATTATTTTGTGCCGAAGCGAAATTGGCAGATAATCCGATTATGCCAATAGCCGTCAGCAAGACCAGTTTTTTCATTTTTCTCTCCCCGAAAATAAAATTTATGAAACGACAATAACAGCCAAAGCCAAAAAGTCAAAATGACTATTTATTGATCCCCAAAAGATCAAAAAAGAACGCATATTCGAGAGCGATCTGCTTATATCTTTTAAATCTTCCGGAAGCACCCCCATGCCCGGCTTCCATATCTGTTTCAAACAGAAGCAGGTTTCCATCTGTTTTATATTCCCGGAGTTTGGCAACCCATTTCATTGGTTCAAAATATTGCACCTGACTGTCATGAAGACCTGTTGTGACCAGAATATTTGGATAATCTTGACGCGCTATATTATCGTAAGGTGAATAGGATAGAATATAGTCATAATATTCTTTGATTTCAGGATTGCCCCATTCGTCATATTCATTGGTGGTTAGCGGAATGCTTGTATCCAGCATGGTCGTTACCACATCTACAAAGGGAACATGAACCCCAACACCCAGGTATAATTCGGGAGCCATATTAAGAACGCTCCCCATCAGCAGCCCGCCTGCACTGCCTCCATTGGCATAGATTTTCTTTTTATTCGCGTAGCCCTTATTAATCAGTGCTTTGGTAACATCAATAAAATCAGTAAATGTATTTTTCTTGTTCAGCAATTTTCCGGACTCGTACCAGGGTCTGCCGAGCATCTGTCCCCCTCTGACATGGGCTATTGCATAAACAACGCCCCGATCAAGAAGGCTTAGTCTGGTTGCACTAAAACTTGGCTCAATGGTGATGCCGTATGATCCATAGGCATACTGAAAAAGCGGATTGCTCCCATCCTTTGAAAATTTGGATTTTCTATAAACAAGCGATACTGGGACATTTACGCCATCACGCGCTTTAATAAAAATCCTTTCGCTGATATAATTTTTCGGATCAAAATCTCCTAAAATCTTATCCTGTTTTAAAAGAACCCTCTCTCCGCTTTGCAAATCAAATTCATAAACGGTCAGCGGTGTGGTTAAAGAACTATAAGACAGGCGAACATGGGTGCTGTCAACATCCGGATTACTTGAAATATTGACATCAAAAACCGGATCATCAAATTGTAATTCTCTTATTTTTCCCGTTTTGAAGTTTAAAACACAAATACGGT
The DNA here is from genome assembly GCA_024236295.1 of Kordiimonadaceae bacterium. Lineage (GTDB taxonomy): Bacteria > Pseudomonadota > Alphaproteobacteria > Sphingomonadales > Emcibacteraceae > Pseudemcibacter. Next base: position 243,336 of record JACKKT010000003.1, read on the forward strand.
TTTCGCCATTTTCCTTTTCATGAAAAACGAGATCATTTTTAAAAACTGTAAAGTCTGAAATATAGACATTTTCCCTGTGAGCTATGACATTTTCCCATTTACTTTTATCAGTAGTATGATTTTTATGAACTTTCATAATCCGAAAGTTTCTGGCCTCAAAATTTGTATAAATGTAAAAATAATCCCCCATTTTATCGACGGTATATTCATGATTTTCTTCCAAGGGCAGGAAGTGACTGAATTTTCCGTCCGGATTATCGGCATCAAGCACGGAAACACCCGCACGGCTTGTGGTGTTATGAAAAATAAAAAGAACACTTTCATCCTTAGATTTTCCTAGAAATGTATAAAAAATGAGGTTCTTCTCTTCATATACAAGCACATCGTCTTTCTGTTCAGTGCCCAGTTTATGACGATAAACTTTGTTGCCCAGCAGGGTTTGCCTGTTTTTCTTAATATAGAAAACTGTCTTATTATCATTTGCCCAGAATAACTGACCTGACGTGCCTTTTAGTTTATCAGCTAACAATTTTCCGGTCTCAAGGTTCTTGAACCGAATCGTATAAATTCTTCGGCTTAAGGTATCTGTTGCGAATGCAGCCACTTTATTATCAGGGCTTATATAATATCCGCCGAGATTAAAATAACTGTATCCTTTAGCCATTTCATTGACATCAAACAAAATTTCTTCTGCAGCATTTTCTTCATCTTTCCATCTTACATGGACCGGGTATTCGTTTATTTCATCGAATTTTGACTGGTACCAATATTTTCTGTGAAGCACAGGAACAGAACTGTCATCTTTTTTTATTCGCCCGACTATCTCATCATATAACTTTGCCTGGAATTCCTCTGTATGAGCCATAACAGATTTCAGATATTTATTTTCCGCTTCAAGATGAGACAAAATTTCCGGATCTTCACGATTATCATCGCGCATCCAGTAATAATTATCGACTCGTTCATGCCCATGAACTTCCGTTTTGTGGGGTATTTTTTTAGCGACCGGTGCTGAAATCTTTTTGATCATAGTGTTTTTTAGTCTCTTAACGTATTATTTTACAAGGCAGTTAATATAATTCTCAGAAAGCCTGCAAGTAATATTATCTTATTCATTCAATTCCCGCATATATTTAATTTTTCGGGAACGGAATAAGATTAAATAGTATTTTTCTTATCAAATTGGACAGGTAATTTCTTGCTCTATATATTCATTATGTTAAAAACAGTATGGAAGGGAAGAAATTATTTCTCCGTAATCTAAACCTCTGAAAGGAGTAGAGGATGTCAGATATCAAGCGGCCAACCTCGCCGCATCTGCAGGTATATTCATGGAGCCTGGAGATGGCACTGTCCATTCTCCATCGGGCGACAGGTGTTGCCCTTGGTGGTGGCGCTTTGCTGATTACATGGTGGGTTATTGCCATTGCAACAGGCCCGGATGCTTATGACCAGTTCCGCATATTTATGAGTGGGATAATTGGGAAAACCATTTTATTTGGCTTTACATTCTCACTTATGCTCCACCTGTGTAATGGAATTCGCCATTTATTCTGGGATATGGGTAAAGGATTTGAACTTGAAGATACCCATCGTTCAAGCAAAATGGTCTTATTTTCCAGCATCGTGCTAACGATCCTGTGCTGGGTCATTGGCTATGGTATGATATAGGGAGAGATAATATGAGCTTACGTTCCCCGCTTGGAAAAGTCCGCGGCCTTGGGTCTGCCAAAACCGGCACCCATCACTGGTGGATGCAGAAAGTTACCGCTGTGGCCCTGATCCCGTTGACCATCTGGTTTGTATCTAGTGTCGTGCAAATGACGCAGGCCAGCTATGAAGTGGTTATTAACTGGATGACTTCGCCTATCGTTACATTGTTGATGACATTATTTGTCGCAACCGGCATTTATCATTTAAAACTCGGGCTTCAGGTGGTTATTGAAGACTATATCCACTCAGAATCGGCAAAAGTTGTGCTTCAAATGCTTGTATCATTTTGCTGCATTATCACTGGTACAGCCGCTGTATTTTCCATATTAAAAATTGCGCTTTAAGGTTAAATCATAATGACAAAATCATATGAAATAGAAGATCACGCCTATGATGCTATTGTCGTCGGCGCCGGCGGAGCTGGCCTTCGCGCCGCTATGGGTATTGCAGAAAGCGGCCTTAAAACCGCCTGTATATCAAAAGTATTCCCGACACGTTCGCATACAGTAGCTGCGCAGGGCGGCATTGCCGCATCACTTGGCAATATGGGTCCGGATAAATGGCAGTGGCATATGTATGACACTGTAAAAGGATCAGACTGGCTAGGTGACCAAGATGCCATTGAATATATGGTAAGGCAGGCACCGGAAGCCGTTTATGAGCTGGAGCATTTCGGGGTTCCTTTCAGTCGTACAGAAGCTGGGCGTATATATCAGCGTCCCTTCGGCGGGATGACAACTGAATTTGGTGAAGGGCCAGCCGCTCAACGCACATGCGCCGCCGCGGACCGGACCGGACATGCCATGCTTCATTCGCTTTATCAGCAGTCGCTTAAATATGATACCGACTTTTATGTTGAATATTTTGCCATCGACCTGATCATGGAAAATGGTGAATGCCGCGGGGTTATTGCCCTTGATATGAACAGCGGCAAACTTCACCGTTTTCGGGCCCATTCAACAACCCTGGCAACAGGCGGGTATGGACGGGCCTATTTCTCGGCAACATCCGCCCATACCTGTACCGGGGATGGTGGCGGTATGGTTCAGCGTGCCGGATTGCCGCTTCAGGATCTTGAATTTGTGCAATTCCATCCGACAGGCGTTTATGGTGCCGGGGTTCTGATTACCGAAGGCGCCCGCGGAGAGGGCGGATATCTGGTCAATTCGGAAGGGGAGCGTTTCATGGAACGCTATGCCCCTTCTGCCAAAGACCTGGCCTCTCGTGATGTGGTTTCCCGCTCCATGTCATACGAAATTCGTGAAGGGCGCGGTGTTGGTGAACATAAGGATCATATTTATCTGCACCTTGATCATCTGGATGCAGCTATCCTTCACGAGCGTCTTCCCGGCATTTCCGAATCCGCGAAAATTTTTGCCGGTGTTGATGTGACAAAACAACCAATTCCGGTACTGCCGACTGTTCATTATAATATGGGCGGCATTCCAACCAATTATCATGGTGAGGTATTAAATCCATCAAAAAGTGATCCGGACCGGATTGTCCCCGGCCTAATGGCCATTGGCGAAGCGGCATGTGTTTCGGTTCATGGTGCCAACCGGCTCGGATCAAATTCGCTTATCGACCTTGTTGTGTTTGGTCGGGCCGCCGCAAAAAGGGTTGCCGATGTGGTGGAACCGGGTAAAGCCCATCCAACTCTCGCAGCGGACCATGCCGATATGGCGCTTTCCCGCCTTGATCGTCTGAGGTATGCGGACGGGGCCATTTCAACCGCGCAAATCCGCGATAAAATGCAGCGGACCATGCAAGGAAACTGTGCCGTATTCAGAACGGAAGAAGTTCTTGAGGAAGGCAAACAGAAAATTGACGACGTGGCAAAACTGCTTCCTGATATTAAAACCTTTGACCGTTCACTGGTCTGGAACAGTGATCTGATTGAATCGCTTGAGCTTGAAAATCTGATGGCACAGGCCCAGATCACCATGCACTGCGCCGCCAACCGCAAGGAAAGCCGCGGTGCCCATATGCATGAGGATTATCCGGACCGTAATGATGATAAATGGATGAAACATACCGTTGCCCGCCTTGAAAACGGCAAGGTTGATATCAGCTATCGTCCGGTTCATGATTATACGCTGACCGATGAAATTGACTATATTAAACCAAAACCACGTGTTTACTGAGTGGAGGATAAGACAAAATGGCTGAATTTAAACTTCCAAAAAACTCTACTTATAAAAAAGGTAAAACATGGCCTGCCGAAGAAGGCGCCACACGCATCAAGCGATTCAATATTTATCGCTGGAACGAGGACGATGGGGAAAACCCGCGCATCGACACCTATGAGATCGACCTTGATAAATGCGGGCCAATGGTGCTTGATGCGCTGATTAAGATTAAAAATGAAATTGACCCGACCCTGACATTCAGACGGTCATGCCGCGAGGGGGTTTGTGGCTCCTGCGCCATGAATATCGGCGGTAAAAACACCCTTGCCTGTACAATTGATATTGCGGCTTATAAAGGGGATGTGAATATTTTCCCGCTGCCGCATATGGATGTGGTTAAGGATCTGGTACCTGACCTGACCAATTTTTATGCGCAATATGCATCAATCAAGCCATGGATGCAGACCCAGACACCAACGCCAAGCGGCACTGAACGGCTGCAAAGCCCGAAAGACCGTGAAAAACTGGACGGGCTTTATGAATGTGTGCTTTGCGCCTGCTGTTCAACCAGCTGCCCGAGTTACTGGTGGAACAGTGACCGTTATCTGGGCCCGGCCGTATTGCTGCAAGCCTATCGCTGGCTCATCGACAGTCGCGATGAAAATACCGGTGAGCGCCTTGATAATCTTGAGGACCCGTTCCGGCTTTATCGCTGCCATACCATTATGAACTGCACCAACACATGCCCCAAAGGCCTTAACCCGGCCAAGGCGATTGCAGAAATTAAGAAAATGATGGTGGAAAGACAGGGGTAGCTTTCAAAGACGTATAAAATAAAAAGGCCAGCTTAATAGCTGGCCTTTTTTTATTCGTATCGTTTTAGTTTAAGCCTTTTTCAGATAATCGCGGCACAAAACTTCGGCGATCTGAACGGCGTTTAAGGCCGCGCCTTTCAGCAGGTTATCCGACACACACCAAAGGTTAAGGCCGTATTTCACTGTGTCATCCTTGCGTATACGGCTGATATAGGTCGCAAATTCACCCGCTGCATCAATCGGTGTGATATAACCGCCGTCTTCGCGCTTATCAACCACCATGATACCGGGCGCTTCGCGCAGGATTTCACGGGCGCGTTTCACGGTCATTTCCCGCTCAAATTCAAGGTTGATACTTTCACTGTGGCTAAGGAATACAGGAACGCGCACACAAGTTGCTGTCACACTGATATCCGGATCAAGAATTTTGCCAGTTTCCACAACCATTTTCCATTCTTCTTTTGTTGACCCGTCTTCCATAAACACGTCAATATGCGGAATGACGTTAAAAGCGATTTGTTTTGGATAAACGTTCATTTCTACAGGGTCATTGACAAAAATAGCCCGGGTCTGGGTCCAGAGCTCTTCCATCGCCGCCTTGCCGCTGCCGGAGACGGACTGATAGGTTGAAACCACGCAGCGTTTGATTTTTGCCGCATCATGAAGCGGTTTTAAGGCCACAACCATCTGTGCGGTAGAACAGTTTGGATTGGCGATAATATTTTTCTTAGTATATCCCTTAATCGCATGGGCATTTACCTCCGGCACGATCAGCGGTACATCAGGATCCATTCTGAAATATGAGCTGTTATCGATCACAACACAGCCTGTTTTACCGATTTTTTCGCCCCATTTTTTGGAAATTGCGCCGCCCGCTGACATAAGGGCAATGTCCGTTCCCTTAAAATCATAATCATCAAGACATTTGCACTTAATCGTCTTGTCCCCAAAGGTCACTTCCTGACCGATCGATTTACGTGACGCCAGGGCCACTACTTCTGAAACGGGGAATTGGCGTTCATGCAGTATATTCAGCATTTCGCGGCCAACGTTGCCGGTCGCTCCTACGACGGCGACTTTATAGGACATTAGTTTCTCCAATATTTATAATAGTATTATAGGGTTTAGTTGCTTAATTTTTCCATGGCAGCGACAATATGACTGCCCATTTCACCTGTTGTGACAAGCGTCATTCCAGGCTGGTTAATATCGGCCGTTCGAATATTATTCGCGAGAACCTCGTTCACCGCATTTTCAATTAAATCCGCCGCTGCCGGTTCATCAAATGTATAACGAAGCGCCATGGCAAAACTGAGAATGGTGGCGATCGGGTTTGCAATCCCCTTACCGGCAATATCCGGCGCGCTGCCATGTACGGGTTCATAAAGAGCACCCTTACCCGCCTCACCCAGGCTCGCGGATGGTAACATGCCGAGGGAACCTGTCAGCATAGCGGCAATATCACTGAGCATATCACCAAAAAGATTGTCGGTCAGGATGACATCAAACTGCTTTGGTGTGCGGACAAGCTGCATGGCACAGTTATCGGCATACATATGTTCAAGCTTTACGTCCGGATAATCCTTGGCTATCACATTAACCTCTTCGCGCCACAAAAGGCCACTTTCCATCACATTGGCTTTTTCAACGGATGTCACATGGCTGTTTCTTTTACGGGCAAGATCAAATGCCACATGCGCCACACGGTGAATTTCGTATGTTTCATATACTTGCGTATTTACACCACGGCGCTGACCATTGGAAAGTTCGGTAATGCCGCGCGGCTCACCGAAATAAACACCGCCGGTCAGTTCACGGACAATCATAATATCAAGGCCGCTGACCAGTTCCGGTTTCAGGCTGGAGGCATCAACCAGCGGCTCAAAACACATGGCCGGACGCAGATTGGCAAAAAGATTAAGTTCTTTACGCAGTTTTAAAAGACCCGCTTCCGGGCGTTTGTCATAGGCAACACCGTCCCATTTAGGGCCCCCAACGGCGCCGAACATGACGGCGTCAACCTGTTTGGCTTTTTCAAGCGTATGGCCCGCTAACGATGTGCCATATTCGTCATATGCGCGGCCGCCGACATGATCTTCGGAAAGGTCAAATTTTATGTCTTTCTTTTCTTCAAGCCAGGCGACGATTTTTTTGACCTCGGTCATGGCTTCCGGACCAATTCCATCCCCTGGCAATATTAGCATACTGTGTGTTTTGCTCATTTTACTTCTCTTGTCTTTGACTATAAAGCCACGGTTGCTGGGCTTTTTGTTTTGCTTCAAAAGCGGCTATTTTATCACCCTTAACCATGGTCAGGCCAATATCATCAAGGCCATTGATCAGGCAGTGCTGGCGGAAGCTGTCTACTTCAAATTTAACCACCTGCCCGTCGGGACGGGTAATTTCCAGATTTTCAAGATCAATGGTAAAAAGCGCGTTGGCGCCATGCTCGGCGTCCTTCATCATCTCGTCAACGATTTCTTCCGGCAGCGCAATTGGCAGCAGGCCATTTTTAAAACAGTTGCCATGGAAAATATCGGCAAAACTTGGTGCAATAATGGCCTTAATGCCAAAATCCTTTAAAGCCCAGGGCGCATGTTCACGGCTGGAACCGCAGCCAAAATTTTCCCCGGCAATAAGGATTTCAGCATTTCGGTAAGCTGGCTTGTTCAGCACAAAATCTGACCGTTCAGACCCATCATCATTATAACGGATATTTGAAAAGGCATATTTGCCAAGCCCGGTCCGCTCAATGGTCCGCAGGTGTTTTTGCGGAATGATCATGTCCGTATCAACATTGGTTATGGGAAGCGGGGCAGCAACCGCGCGGATTTTTGTAAATTTATCCATGTCTTAAAGCTCCCTGATATCTGTTAAATGACCTGTAATCGCGGCGGCGGCGGCCATTGCCGGGCTGACCAGATGGGTACGGCTCTTCGGTCCCTGACGCCCTTCAAAATTACGGTTTGACGTTGAGGCACAGCGCTGACCCGGCAGCAGTTTATCCGCATTCATCGCCAAACACATTGAGCATCCAGGTTCCCGCCAGTCAAATCCGGCATCAATAAATACCTGATCCAGCCCTTCCTGTTCCGCCTGAAGCTTGACAAGTCCACTTCCTGGCACGATCAGTCCTTCAACAGACGGGTTAATTTTGCGACCACGTACTACTTCGGCAACGGCGCGCATATCTTCAATACGGCCATTGGTGCAGGATCCAATGAAGACCTTGTCCACTTTTATATCCGTAAGTCTGGTACCCGGCTCCAGCCCCATATAGGCAAGCGCCCGTTCGATGGATGCTTTTTTATCAGGATCACTCGCATCCGCCGGATTTGGTACAATACCGGTAATCGGCAGAACGTCTTCAGGACTGGTTCCCCAGGTTACCTGCGGCACAATATCAGCGGCATCAATAAAGACTTCCTTGTCATATTTTGCGCCTTCATCCGATTTTAGACTGTTCCAGTACGTCATGGCCATTTCAAATTCAGCCCCTTTGGGCGCTTTGGGCCTTCCTTTAATATAATCATATGTTTTCTGGTCAGGGGCAATCAGACCGGCACGGGCGCCACCCTCAATGGACATATTACAGACGGTCATGCGCCCTTCCATCGATAAATCACGGAAAACGGAGCCCGTAAATTCAATGACCGAGCCGGTCCCGCCAGCGGTGCCGATTTTCCCAATAATTGCCAGGGCAACATCCTTGGCGGTAACACCAAGGCCCAGTTTCCCGCTGACATCAATGCGAAGGTTTTTTGATCTTTTCAGTATCAGGGTCTGTGTCGCCATCACATGCTCAACTTCTGAAGTACCTATTCCAAAGGCCAAAGCTCCAAATGCCCCATGGGTTGATGTATGACTGTCACCGCAAACGATTGTGGTCCCGGGTAGTGTAAAACCCTGCTCAGGGCCGACAATATGAACAATACCCTGACGGGCGTCCATCATCGGAATGTAATCAACGCCAAATTCCTTTGCATTTCGCTCTAATGCATCAAGCTGGTTTTTACTTTCAATGCTGTCGATCCTTGTTTCACGATCAGTCGTTGTCGGAACATTATGATCAGGAACCGCCAGGATGGTTTCAACCCGGCGTAGGCCTCGACCTGCCAGCCTAAGCCCTTCAAAAGCCTGCGGGCTTGTCACTTCATGAATAATATGGCGGTCGATATAAAGAAGGCTATTGCCACTTTGCTGTTCTTCAACAACATGAGCATCCCAAATTTTATCATATAATGTTCGCGGATTTGTCATTGCTCTTCCTGTTTTTCCTGTTCCAAACACAAAAAATGAGGCTCCGTTTCCCGAGCCTCATTTTGCCAGAGGCCCTTAAAATGAAGCCTCGAAATTATAAAGACGGTCAGGTCTTAATTCGCAGACTTCTTATGCCAATCCGTTTTTTCAGCAATACGGGCTTTTTTACCACGAAGGCCACGAAGATAGTAAAGTTTCGCACGACGAACACGTCCGCGGCGAATCACTTCGATACTTGCCACATTCGGTGAATAAAGAGGGAATACACGTTCCACACCTTCACCGTAAGAAATCTTACGCACTGTAAATGAACTATTCAGCGCACGGTTGGAGCGCGCAATACAAAGGCCTTCATACGCCTGAATACGTTCGTTTGTGCCTTCTACAACTTTTACGTTGACCTTAATAGTATCACCAGGGGCAAACTCAGGAATTGTTTTGCCTTCTGTCAGTTGAGCCATTTGCTCTTTTTCTAATTTTTCAATGATATTCATAACTTTTATCCTTATACGGCGGCTCTTTTAAACAAGTTTGAACCATAATTCAACATCAATCATCACTTTTCTTATGCTTAAGTGCATTTTTTTGATGACTATATTCCTTCCACAGGTCGGGGCGCCTTTCCTTTGTCAGTTTTTCCGATACTTCCTGACGCCATTTCCTTATATTCTCATGATGTCCTGACATCAGAACATCGGGTATTTCCAGTCCTTCCCAGCTTTGTGGTCTGGTATATTGCGGATATTCAAGCAATCCACTACTAAAACTTTCCTCAAGCAGTGTGTCCGGCTCACCGATCACACCGGGAATTAGCCGCACCACTGCATCCATCAGCATTAGTGCAGCAATTTCCCCGCCGGATAACACAAAATCGCCTAAGGACACTTCCCTGATATTGCGTTTTTCCAGCACCCGCTCATCCAGCCCTTCAAAACGGCCACAAATAAGCGTTATTCCTTTTTTTCCGGCAAATTCATGAACCATTTTCTGGTCAAGTCGTTTGCCACGGGGGGACAAATAGATGAGCGGCCAGTCATCATCTGTGATGCCTTCCGGTCTTTTGTCTTGTGCCGCATCAATTGCACGGCCCATAACATCCGCTCTCATCACCATTCCGGGACCACCCCCCGAGGGGGTATCATCCACATTTCGGTGCTTGTCCAGGGCATGGTCGCGAATTTGCATCACATCCATTACCCATAAATTATTTTCCAGCGCCTTACCCGCAAGAGAAAAACCAAGTGGTCCAGGGAACATTTCGGGAAAGAGGGTCAGAATTTGTGCCTGCCACATATTTCTATTCCCTTTTATCTGTTTCCGTATCTTCCGACCCGTCGTTAAAAGCATCCCGGTCTATCACCAGAAACCCTTCTTCAAGGTTAACCTCAGGCACCACTTCATTGGAAAAAGGATACATACGTTTACCTTTTTCCTTTGAGAGCTTTACCTCGATAATATCTCCGGCACCGAAGTTAAAAACGCCATCAACATGTCCAAACAGGATACCATTCTGATCTTTGGCGGTAAGACCAATCAGATCCTCAAAATAGAAATCCCCGTCTTCCTCAATTTCAGGTAGGGCTGAGCGTTCAATGTACAGCTCTGCCCCTTTAAAGCTTTCTGCCAAATTACGGTCATTTACACCTTTAAGCTTTGCCGCAACTCCGCCCTTAACCTGATGAAGAATTTTAACATCAAATTGCCGACCTTGTGGAAATTCCCTTCCTACCAGCGTAACCGGCCCATAGTCGGAAATGGATTTCATATCTTCGGTAAATACCTTGATCCGCACTGCCCCATGAATCCCGGCCGCACCAAATATCGCCCCGATACAGATCATATCAGTTCGCTTTTCTGCTGAGCTATGATTTTCGGCCAGTGCGTTCATATAGTTATGCTTCTTCTTTTTTCTCTTCTTCAGCTGGAGTTTCCTCAGCTGGCACTTCTTCTGCAGGGGCTTCTTCCACTACTGCATCCTCTGCTGGTGTTTCCTCTGCTGGTGCTGCTTCTGCGGCTGCGGCTGCAGCTTCTGCTTCTGCGGCGGCTTCAGCAGCAGCGGCAGCTTTTTCTTTTTGCTCTTCAATACGCTCAAGTGCTTTTGCACCAGGCTTACCTTTATTCGGATTGTTGCGGGCTTCACGCTTCAGAACGCCGGCTGCATCAAGAAACCGGGCTACACGATCCGTCGGTTTTGCGCCTTGACCTAGCCAGAACTCAATACGTTCAACATCAAGTTTGATGCGGTCTTGGTGATCTTTTGGAAGTAGCGGGTTATGTGTGCCCACTTTTTCAATATATTTACCATCACGCGGTGAACGTGAATCTGCTACGACCACACGATAGTAAGGACGTTTTTTAGCACCACCACGTGCCAGTCTTATTTTTACAGCCATATAATTTTCCTCTAGCTTATTTTAATTCAATTAAATCATTTTAGATGATCTGCTTACTTGGGAAGCAAACCTTCCATCCCTGGTGGCAATGAACCCGGCAGCGGCATCCGCCCGCCTCTTTTGCCTAATTTCTTCATCATTGTTGCCATCTGCTTTTGCATTTTCATCAATTTATTGACTTCCTGAACAGATACGCCCGCACCGGCAGCCACACGTTTTTTACGTGATGCATTCATTAAATTGGGGTGGGCCCGTTCTTTTGGGGTCATACTGTTGATGATTGCTTCCTGTCTAAGCAACAGTTTATCGTCAATCTTGGCGGCCGCCATCTGTTTCTGCATCTTGCCAAGCCCTGGAAGCATGCCAAGTATGCTTCCCATGCCGCCGATTTTTTTCATTTGCTGAAGCTGGGAACGAAGATCATCGAAATCAAACATACCCTTCTTCATTTTTTTCATCATGCGCTCGGCTTCTTCAGCCTCAATTGTTTCCGCCGCTTTTTCAACTAGCGAAACCACATCGCCCATGCCGAGAATTCGGGAAGCAACCCGTTCAGGATGAAATTCTTCCAGATCGTCAATTTTTTCACCGACACCAACCAGTTTAATTGGTTTGCCGGTAACAGCCCGCATACTGAGTGCCGCTCCACCACGCCCATCACCGTCCATACGGGTAAGAATCACACCGGTTATGCCGACCTGATCACCAAACTTTTCTGCCACATTGACAGCATCCTGACCGGTGAGGGCATCAACAACAAGAAGTGTTTCATGGGGACCAACAGCGTTTCTGACGGCCACGACCTCGGCCATGAGAGCTTGATCAACATGGAGGCGGCCTGCTGTGTCGAGCATGACAACATCAAAACCCTGCAATCTGGCGGAAGTCAGTGCGCGTTTCGCAATATCAACCGGCATCTGACCCGGAATGATCGGAAGTGTTGGAACGCCAATTTGCTTACCCAATATTTCAAGCTGTTCCATCGCCGCAGGGCGCTGAACATCCAGCGAAGCCATTAATATTTTTTTACGTTCTTTTTCCTTAAGCCGTTTGGCAATTTTTGCGGTTGTAGTGGTTTTACCAGACCCCTGCAAGCCAACCATGAGGACGGGTACTGGTGCAGGAGCATTAAGATCAATGGTTTTGGCATCTCCACCCAGCATTTGAACCAGCTGGTCATTAACGATTTTAACAACCATCTGACCCGGGGTTACTGACTTGACGACTTCTTGCCCTACAGCAGCGCTTTTAACTTTTGAAATAAAGTCTTTGACAACCGGTAAGGCGACATCAGCTTCAAGAAGAGCAAGACGGACTTCGCGCATGGCTTCATCAACATGGCTTTCGCTTAACGCACCCCGTTTTTTCAGCTTGTCAAAAATACCGCCTAGTTTATCGCTTAAGCTATCGAACATATCATTCTCAATTCCGTTGCCTCATTTTTGCCCGAAGTGTTTTACATAACAAAAACACACCAGTGGGCGAACCTTCGCTGACTAGTGGGTATCCTTGGACACAATATTATGTTTCATCCATCGGGAATGGGCGGAAAATATGGGCAAATGACTTAAGAGTCAAGTTCTTGTTTACGCATTCTATAAAAAATGTAATATGTTTCCTTTAATTTAATCAATTATCACTATTGGACCATTAACGAATGACCCTTATCCGGATTAAACTTTTTTTCAGTACACTGATTATTTCTACATTGTCGTTATTTGCCGTTCAGGCTCAGGCCGGCGTTGATGCAAGTCCTTTTGAAGGACTTTATGTTGGTTTTGTAACAAGCAAATCTACATTTTCATCAACCGCAACCCATCTTGATGCAGGAATTGCTGATTCACCCAGTGTGTTTAATGGAATTACATCAGCAAAATCTAAAAACAGTTATGGTGGCGGAATTATTGCAGGCTATGGATTGAATTATGGAATATTTTATACCGGGGCTGAAGCAGCATTCATTATTGATAAGGGAAATACAGTATATAGTGATGGCACAACAAATTTAAGGTTTTATAAAAGCAATACGATAGATATTAATTTTCGTGGAGGTGTAACCCTTTCAGATAAAGCCTTATTATTTGGTCTGGTGGGTTATACTGGGGTCAATTTAAAATCATTGGGCACAAATGGTGAGAAAGACCAAGGAAACCTCGATTACAATAAAAGGGTTACTGGCCTACAATATGGTGGCGGAATTGAATTGGCTTTCATGGAAAATATTGCGATCAGAGCAGAATACACACGCGCTCGTATCAATGACGCCGTTTATCTTGACGGGTCTGATGAATTTACATTCAAACCAAAAACCTCACGCATAATGCTCAGTGTAGTTTTACATATGTATTAATGTATTTAAATCACGCAGTAATTTTACAAAAAAGGGATTTAAGGGGTGATAAATAAAATCGGAACGCGAAATTTTAACATGCTAATGGGCATGGTGCTTTTTACGATCATGATTTTCTTACCTGCTCCTGCCAAGATGAGCGCAAGTGCATGGAATGTAGCCGCCGTCACCGTTTTACTTGCTTACTGGTGGTCATCTGAAGCACTTCCTGTGCCAATTACTTCACTATTACCAATCGTTTTATTTCCTACTCTTGGCGTCTCATCAATTGGTGCAGCAACAGCCCCCTATGCGGCGCCGACAATATTTTTGCTTATGGGTGGGTTTATAATGGCAACGGGACTTGCGCGATGGAACCTTCATCGTCGCATTGCCTTGATGGTGCTGGTCAGGGTTGGCAATAACCCAACTGCCCTTATTGGTGGATTTATGACTGTAACAGCGCTCATTTCTATGTGGATCAGCAATACAGCCAGCACACTGATGATGCTTCCAATTGCCTTATCCCTTGCCGGTGAGATTATAAAAGAAAAAAGCAAGAAAAATGCGGGCTTCATTCTTTGTCTGGTACTGGGCATTGCTTACGGGGCAAATATTGGCGGATTTGGAACACCGATCGGTACACCCCCGAATCTGCTCGTTATTGCTTTTATGAAAGAAAATTATGGAATTGATGTAAGCTTCCTCTCCTGGATGCTATTTGGCGTCCCTGCCACCCTTGTTATGCTGCCCATTGCCTGTTTTGTTCTTACACGTTGGGCATTTCCATTTGAACTTGATCAAAACTCAGTAGCGCAGGAACTGCTGCATCAGGAACTCAATGAAATGGGTCCAATGTCAACGCCTGAAAAAAGGATGGCTTATACATTTGCTTTCATTGCCGCATTATGGATTTTCAGAACACCAATACAAAATAATCTGGGCATGATGCTGTGGCTGAGCGATGCATTGATCTCTGTCTTTGGTGCTATGATCATGTTTATGATTCCTGCCGGCTCAAAAGAAGAGCAACATGCTACACTTCTTAACTGGAAAACGGCAGATACAATTCCATGGGGTGTGCTTTTATTGTTTGGCGGTGGATTAAGTCTTGCTGCGGCTGTCAAATCAAGTGGCCTTGCCGTATGGATCGGCAACGAACTTGGTGCTATTGGCACCTTTGATCTTATCTTCATTATTTTTATACTGGTTTCAATTGTCGTATTTCTTACCGAACTGACCAGTAATACGGCAACCACAGCAACTCTTCTTCCAATTCTTGGTGCACTTGCTGTGGCAACAGGACTTGACCCGATGATCCTGTTTGTTCCCGTAGCAATATCAGCCAGCTGCGCCTTTATGCTTCCTGTGGCAACAGCGCCCAATGCCGTTATTTATGCCAGCGGAGAAGTAACAATTCCCCAAATGGCCTATGCAGGGTTCAGAGTAAACCTGTTTGCAATTATTGCCATTACCAGTCTTAGTTATTTTCTGGTACCAATTATTTTTGGCTAAATTTACTGGACTTTTAACAGAATCAGTCCATATAGATCACTATGAGCGAGAAAAAAGCAAAAGTCGTTACATTCGGCTGCAGGTTAAATACATACGAATCTGAAATTATCAGAAAGCATGCTGACGAAGCAGGGCTAACAGACGCTGTTATTTTTAACACCTGCGCCGTTACCGCAGAAGCCACAAGACAGGCTAAACAGGCCATCAGGCGTGCCCGTCGCAAAAATCCGGACGCCAATATTATTGTCACCGGGTGCGCAGCACAGATTGATCCTAAACAATTTTCCGAAATGGAAGAAGTAAATCAGATTCTGGGTAATGAAGAAAAACTGATCGCCCGAAGTTATAGAGACTTTGGTATTGCAAAGTCTGAGCGCATTTCGGTCAATGATATCATGTCTGTCAGGAAAACGGCTCCTCATTTGATTGAAGGTTTTGAAGAGCGCTCCCGCGCCTTCGTACAGGTTCAAAACGGATGTAATCACCGCTGCACTTTTTGTATTATCCCCTATGGCCGTGGCAACAGCCGCTCGGTTCCTGCCGGTGAAGTGGTCAGCCAGATCCAGCAACTCGTGGATAACGGTTATAAGGAAGTGATTATTACCGGAGTTGATATTACATCATACGGTCCGGATTTGCCAGGGAACCCAACACTTGGAAAATTATGCCAGAAGATACTTAAAAATGTGCCCAATCTTGAACGGCTCAGATTAAGCTCAATTGACTCAATAGAAACCGATGAAGCTCTTTTCGAAATAATTACAAACGAGACGCGCATGATGCCGCACCTTCATTTATCGCTTCAATCCGGTGATAATATGATCCTCAAAAGAATGAAAAGACGACATAGCAGGGAGGATTCCATTGAGTTTTGCAATGCCGTCTTAAAAGCACGCCCGGATGTTGTTTTTGGCGCTGATATTATTGCAGGCTTTCCGACCGAAACAGAAGAAATGTTTGAAAATTCAATGGCCCTGGTAGAGGATTGCAATCTGACTTATTTACACGTTTTCCCCTATTCAGAACGGGAGGGCACCCCGGCCGCAAAAATGCCGCAACTTGACCGAACTATCAGAAAAGAGCGTGCTGCAAGGCTTAGAAAACTTGGGGAAGCAAAGGTTGATGAATATTTAAAGAAATCGATAGGAAACCTGGTCAACATTCTTATTGAGAAAAATGTAAAAAGTGAAAATGCGGCCATTGGCCATACAGAACATTTTGCCCCGGCTAAAATTACAGGCAGTCATACAGTGGGACATATTGCAAAGGCCATAGTGACAGGCTATCAAGATGGACTACTTAACGCGGAAGTATTTAATGACTGAAACAGAAAAAAAATTAGGCTGGTTCGGCCGTCTCAAACAGGGACTTAAAAAAAGCTCTTCTGCCCTTACCGAGGGCATCACCAGTATATTTACAAAAAAACGGCTTGATGCTTCAACTTTGGAAGAGCTGGAAGACCTGCTGATAATGTCGGATCTTGGCGTGACAGTCAGTGCCCGGGTTTGCGAACGG
>JACKKT010000004.1 GCA_024236295.1 Kordiimonadaceae bacterium
ATATTTTTTCTTCTGCGCCCATTGCCGTAAAAAGAGGGTCAATGGTTAGTAATCCGACAACTGTAAAAGTAAGTGAAAGAATAACAGTAAAAAGAAGCGTGTTGGTTGCCAGACATTTGATTTCTTCGTCATCCTTGTTACCAGCAGCCCTTGCAAGAACAGAAGATATGCCAGCACTGAGACCAATTGATGCAGAAATAACAATCATCGCCATTCGGGAAATAAATCCCATAGCAGCCAGCTCATCCGTGCCGAGTTTGCCAATATAGAATAGGTCGACAAAAGTAAACGACATGTTTGCCATTAGCCCGATAACCATAGGCAGGGCCATTCTAATTAGATGTTTATGAACAGGACCGGTCGTAAGGTCTACTCTAGGCGAATTTTTTGCTGTAGCCATTAATCTGTAAAGTCCTGATAAACTTGTGAGTATTGTTACTCTAAATGGGACTATATTTAAATGAAGTCAATAGGGCAGCGATAAAATAAAATATACTGTAAAAATCCGGTGAGTATGTTATTTGTAGGGTGGAATTGATATTTTTTAGAAGAGTTATAAACAGGAAATTAAAATAAGATGATTGTTGTCGTATCGCCCGCAAAGAAATTGGATTTTGAAAGTGATGAAGTAAAGCCAAACTGGTCGGTTCCCGATTATCTGGATCAAAGTGAAACACTCATCAATGCTGCCAGAAAAATGAGCCGGAAGAAAATAGCCAATATCATGAATTTAAGTGATGCGCTTGCTGATCTTAATTATGAACGATACCGGGATTTTTCAACGCCCTTCACCCTGACCAATTCACGTCAGGCTATTCTTGCGTTTAAAGGGGATACATATGTCGGGCTTGATGCAGAGACATTATCGGAAGAAGACCTGAACTATGCACAGGATCATTTAAGAATTTTATCCGGTCTTTACGGCATGCTTCGTCCGCTAGATCTGATGCAGGCTTACAGGCTTGAAATGGGTTGTGGAATTAAAATTCCAAGACGGCGTAATTTATATGATTTCTGGGGCGATCGTCTGACGGACGGACTTAACAAATTGATGGAAGATCAGAAAACGGATGTGGTCATCAATTGTGCTTCCAATGAATATTTCAAATCAATCAATAAAAAGAAATTAAAAGGCAGAGTGATTACACCTGTTTTTAAAATAGTCAGGGACGGAATGGCAAAAAGCCCGGGCATGATGGCTAAACGCGCGCGGGGTCAGATGGCCAGATTTATCATTCAGAAAAAAATTGAAGATCCAAAAGATTTAAAAAAATTCAAGACTGATGGCTATAAATTTATGCCAGGCCTTTCGAATGAAGAAACAATGGAGTTTCATAAACTTGTGGACTGATCATCGTGATTGAAAGCCCTTTATTTTATGCCGTGGCGGTGGTTGCCGTCCTCATTGTCGGCATATCAAAAGGCGGCTTCGTCGGTGGTTTCGGTATGCTTGCTGTGCCCATGATGTCTATGATTATTGACCCAAGACAGGCCGCGGCGATAATGCTTCCGATTTTATGTGTTATGGATGTTTTTGCGGTTAAGGCATTTTGGGGAAAATGGGACCCGAAGGCGCTGATCAGTCTGGTCCCTGGAGCTGTGATGGGGATTGTTATTGGTACAATTACTTTTCGATATCTCAATGCGGATATGATCCGAATTATTGTTGGAATTGTTACCATACTATTTGTACTGCAATATTATCTGATAGATCGCCGCAGAAAAATTGAGAAGGGTCTTGATTATAATAATGTCAAGGGCGGATTTCTTGGTGCTTTAAGCGGGTTTACCAGCTTTATTGCCCATGCCGGTGGCGGCCCACTATCCATGTATCTGTTTCCCCTTAAGCTGGATAAAACCATACTGGTGGCGACATCGGTGTTTTTTTTCATTACTGTCAATTTTGTAAAGCTCATACCTTATGCATGGCTGGGGCAACTTTCGGGGGATAATCTGCTAACATCACTTGTACTGCTTCCGCTGGCACCGCTGGGGATAAAACTTGGCGTTTGGATGCATAATAAGGTATCGACAGAGTTATTTTATAAAATCTGCTATATTGCTCTGCTTTTTACAGGTTTGAAGCTCATATATGATGGATCTGGAGGCCTTTAAAACGGTATCCAGTCTCGTTCCTTGGTAAAATGAAGGTATCCAAGATTAACCCCGGCCCTTAAGCCAACACCCAGGCGAATGGGGGCAATAATGATTTCATCAACCTGCTGGTAATTCATGCCGAAACCAGCCACGTAATAAAAACTGCCTTCCACGGCCGGGAAGCGCTGGAACAGCTCCTCAGTATCATTCAGGTTATAAACAAGCGCAAAGACACGAGAACCGTTGGCACCGACATCTATACCTATTGATGGGCCTTTCCAGTAGACACGCCTGTCACCCTCAATTTTATGGGATAATGTACCATCTCCATAGCGGGCGCCTACAACGAGTGCAGCGCTGGCTTCTGTTCCGATGATATAACCGTTTGGTCTTCCAAGGTCGGCAAATGCCTTTTCAATCACACTGGCGACGGCTTCCGATCCTTCGCCGAAAAAATCTGAAGCAGCATTAACAATGCTTTCCTTATCATAAGTCGTATCAACATTAGTGCTGTCCATATTTTGTGTAGGAGCAGGCGGTGGCGTCGTCGATTCATTATTTTTGCCACCACAGGCCGTCAGTATCAGCACACATGACAAAATTATTAATTTAAAGAAGCGGCGCATTATTCTTTCCCCGGTGCGTTGGTGCGGTTAATTTTATACATTATTGATTTTGCAGGAAATATCCAGATAATCCCGGCAATCAGATAACCAATAAGTTCAAGTATAATATGCCCAGAAAAAAAGGCATTAATAAGACGGCTAATCACCAGAATATATATGGTCATTGCAGCAATCATCAATAGTAACCAAAGCAGTTTTGAAAATTTTGGTGATGACTTTTCAGACATTAAATATACTTATATCCTTCCGGTAAAATATATGACCAGATACATTGTGCCATAGACAACTGTGGAAAAGGCGGCAGCAATTGCCAAAACTTTAAGATGGCGGCCAAGACTATAGAAAATTCGTTTCAGTAAATTGCCATTTTCCATAATTTATTCTGCTTTTTTTATCTGGGCTGATTTTTTTATTAGCTTAATGGTTTTCGACCATAAGTTATACTCTGTTAACTCATTTAATGAAACCCATTTTGCGTCAAAAGCATCATCGCCAGCCTTTAAGTCACCTGATTGATAATCGGCTTTATAGTCAATCAGGCTATAATGATATTCAATATTTTTGTCATTGTCTTTTTTAATGAAGTCGACTGCATCAACCAGCGTAATATTTTTTATTGAAATTGAGGTTTCCTCAAAAACTTCCCGCTTTGCCGTTTCCTTTAGACGCTCACCAAGTCGTTGTGCGCCACCGGGAATGCTCCATTCGGATGATTTTGGTGGTTTATTGCGGCGGATAAGAAGGACTTGATCATTTTTTAAAACAACAACACCAACAGCAGTGATTGGACGGGTCGGGTATTCTCTTTTCATTGGGGACTTTTCATATATTATAGTTTCCGGATTAATTATAACGTGATTGGGCCATGTGTGGAAGATATTCATTAACCAGCGATACATATAGCAATTATATTGAATTTCTTGATATGGGATATCCATTCCAGGTTCCATCCCGCTTTAACATTGCGCCAAGCCAGCCTGTCCCGGTTATCCGGCTTAAAGGATCGGATCAGGATCAGGCAATTATTCCAAATGCGGCGTTGCCAGCAAAAGAAGGGGTATTGATGCGATGGGGGCTTATACCGCATTTTGCCAAGGAAATAAAAACTGACCGTCCACTAATTAATGCAAGATCTGAAACCATTGCCGACAAACCTTCCTTCAGGGGACCGTTTAGGCGACGAAAATGCCTTGTACCGGCAGATGGTTTTTACGAATGGAAACGCGATGGGTCTTCGCCGGTCCCGCATTATATTCACCTTCCTGGCCGAAAACCATTTACTTTTGCCGGAATTTGGGAAGCATGGACGGGTCCCGCTGGTGAAGACTGGCTTGAAACAGTCTCGCTTGTGACAAAACCGGCCAATGGTGTGGTCAAAAAAATTCATCACCGCTCACCGGTTATTGTGGAACCGGAAGATCATGATCTTTGGTTACGTCCAGCCGATCCGCCGGATCGAGATATTTTTTCTAAGATGTCTACGACGAGTGACGAGCAATTCGAAATGTATGAGGTCAGCCCATTTGTCAATAATGCCCGTAACGACAGCGAAGAATGCATTAGGCCGGCAAGCAAAGATCAGTTTGTTTTGTTTTGAATTTAAGTGGTCAGCTTCATTTTTATTTCCACATTTAACTAGAAAAGACTTTTCTGTCTCAGGCTAATAAAATTTAGGTATCAACTATTGTTAGTGGATATTATTTTTATACAATTATAACTATATATTAAATTTATATAATTATAGTAATTTTTGAATTTGTAAATTTGATGCAAAAATAAATTGAAATTTAATTTATTATTTTATAACATATCTGTTATTATATAACATACCAATAAAATCAACATTAATTATATCTTTGGGGATACAAATGAGCAGGATTCAAATTGTCAATGTCATTACAGTACTTAATTCAATTTCAACATTCTATAAGTAACTGATTTGATAAACGAATATGTTAATAGCTAATTTAATTCCATTGCACTGGATGACAAATAATTGCCTATTGTTTTTGAATAAATGGGCTTTTAAATGAATAGAGCAGAAAAACGTCGCCAGAAAAAAATTGCTTTAAAAGCAACAAGGAAATCTCAAAATAAGATTAATTTCTTAAGTCAACCTACCTTAAGTATGGCCATGCAACACCACACGTCAGGGCGTTTATCCGATGCAGAAAAATTATACAAACTAATTTTGAAGGCCGACCCAAATCATTCTGAAACACTATATTTACTTGGCACCATAGGATTGCAGACGGGGAAATTTCAGAAAGCGGTAGAATTTATTTCTAAAGCTATTGAAGTAAATCCGAATATTTCGGAGTATTATTCCAATCTAGGGTTGGCACAACAGGAACTTAAAAAATTTGATGATGCCATTACAAGTTATGATATAGCAATAAGTTTAAATCCTGATTATGCAAAAGCTTTTTCTAACAAAGGAACTGTTCTTAAAGAGCTAGGAAAATTGCATGAGGCAATTGCCAGTTATGATAAAGCAATTAGTATTATTCCGGACTATGCTGAAGCTTATTTCAATCGGGGCATTGTTTTAAAAGAACTTGGCAGAATTGAAGAAGCGCTTGAAAGTTATGAAGAAGCTATTTCAATAAATCCAAATATTGCGGAATTTTATTCAAATCGTGGTATTGCATTGCTTGAGCTTAAAAAAACTTATGAAGCAGTGGTTAGCTATGATAAGTCTATAAGTATTAAACCTGATTATGCTGAAGCATATTTCAACCGCGGTATTGCTTTAAAAGAGCTAGGAGACCTTGAAGCAGCGATTGCCAGTTATGACAAAGCTGTCAAAATTAAGCCTGACTATGCGCAGGCCCATAATAATTTAGGTAATATAATCAAGGAAAAAGGAAATTTTGAAGACGCTATTCTCAACTATAGAAAAGCATTATTACTTAAGCCAGATTTTATTGATGCTCAATTAAACCTGAGTAAGTCTTTGGCTGAGAAGGGTGAATTAAAAGAAGCCGAGCTTTCAATTAGAAAAGTATTGTCCCTTTATCCAGAGCATGCAGAAGCTTACCAAATTCTTGCAAAATTAAAAATATTTACTGAAATTGATGAAGATATAAAATCTATGGCAAGTATTTTTGCCAAAAGTGATTTACGTGATCAAGAGCGAATATATATGGGGTTTGCTTTGGGTAAGGCTTATGAGGATTTAAAACAATATGAATTGTCATTTGAGAAGTATAGTGTTGCAAATTATTTGCAGCGACAAAGTAAAGAATATTCAATTGAAAAAAAGCGGGTAAATTTTAAGAACATTAAACAAACGTTTAATCCATCTTTTATGAAGTCTTTTGAAAATGAGGGCTATTATGAAAAAACGCCAATATTCATTCTGGGTATGCCACGCTCTGGTACAAGTCTTGTTGAACAAATACTAGATTCCCATCCGGAAATATATGGAGCGGGTGAAATTGATTTATTCTATAATCTTGCAATGTCTGAATTTTATAAAAATCCTGATTTAATAAAGACAATAAACAAAAAAGATGTCAATGCTTCGGTTTATAATGATATTGGCAATAAATATTGTGAAAAGTTAAAAAAACTAGCCCCAAATAGCCGTTTTATTACTGATAAACAGCCCTTTAATTTCTTACATATTGGTTTGATCAGACTGTCATTACCCAATGCGAAAATAATTCATTGCAAACGTCGCCCTGAAGATTGTTGTTTATCTCTTTTCAAAACCTATTTTCCTGCAGATGTAATGGGGTTCTCATATAATTTGAAAGACCTGGGAGAATATCACACTCTATATCAAGAGCTTATGGATCATTGGCATAAAGTGATACCTGGCCAGATATTTGAAATTAATTATGAGGATTTAATAACTGAACAGGAAGTTTCTACTCGCAGACTCCTTGATTATTGCGGAGTGGACTGGAATGATCGCTGCCTCGAATTTCATAATTCCGGACGTCCTGTCAAAACGGCAAGTGTGGTTCAGGTCCGTCAGCCTATTAATAATTTATCTGTGCAAAAATGGAAACATTATGAAAAATTTCTCAAACAATTGCTTGAGGCCTTGAACCCCAACTTCGAAAATTTTCAAAATAATTTTTCTACCATAGAAAACTCCGGAATCGGAAAAAATAATAACCCGCAGGTCTATGCTGTTTCTAATAAATTTGCCTCTTAAAGAAATTGTATAAATATTCACTATCCACAAATTTTCTGATTTTTAATTTGCGTCTGGATTAACATAAACTGATTTACCACCAAACAGAGTAATCAGGACTTTTGTATCAGAGATCTGGTCCGGGTTAATTTCAAACATATTCTGGTTGAGAACGACAAGGTCAGCAAGTTTGCCAACTTCAATTGATCCGGTTTTGTCATCCTGTTTATTAACAAAGGCAGCATTGATGGTAAAAGCGTCAATCGCTGACTGGAGACTAATTCGTTCATTTGGAGTAAATTCCGGATAAGGTTCTCCTAATGCACCAAGGCGGGTAACTGCTGTTTCAATTTCTAAAAACGGGTTGGCGGTAGATACGGACCAGTCACTACCAAAAGCGATGGTGGCACCGGTTTTCTCAATGCTTCGGATCGGATACATCCAGCTTGTCCGTTCTTCACCAATGGCGGGAAGGTTAAGATCCATTATATATTCATCTGCTGCTGCCCAGTATGGTTGAAAATTAGCCACTACATCCAGTGCAGCAAAGCGGGGAATATCATCAGGATGAATGACCTGTAAATGGGCAATATGATGTCGATGGCCAAGCGGACCATTCAGGTTACGGGCATATTCGATTGCATCAAGGCTCTGGCGGATTGCAGCGTCACCGATTGCATGAAAATGTACCTGAAATCCATCTGCATCAAGTTTAGCCACTGCTTTCTTAAGCATCTCTGGATCAACCATGGGAATGCCTTTAGTGCCATTGGCTTCCAGATAGGGTTCAAGCATGGCTGCAGTATAATTTTCAAGTACCCCGTCCTGCATAATTTTTATGGATGAAGCATCAACAAGGTCGCTGGTAAATTCGTCTCTTAGGCTTTTAAATCCTTCTATCTGTTCGGTGCCTTTGTCCCGTTCCCACCACTGAGCTGCGACAACATGTAACGTAAGTTTATTTTCTTTTTCCAGGGCGGCATAGGTTTCAAAATCCGGGCGATCAACCGAGGCATCCTGAATAGAGGTAATACCGTATGAATGGAGCATATTGATTGTGTACTCTAACCCGGCAATTCTCTTTTCCAGTGAAGGTGGCGGCACAAATTTCTGTAATAGGGACATGGCTCCTTCCTGAAGACTTCCGACAAGTTCCCCTGTTTCCGGGTCACGGTCAATAATGCCGTCTACCGGATCAGGGGTATCTTTTGTAATGCCGGCAATTTCAAGGGCAAGGCTATTTGCCCATCCGCTGTGACCATCACGTGAAGTCAGATAGACTGGACGATCGGGAACGAGTTCATCCAGAATTTTTTTACTTGGTGCCCCGCCGGCGCCAAATACGGCCATGGACCAGCCGCCGCCAAGCAGCCAGTCCAGATCAGGATTTTCTTTTGCATAATTGGCAATTACATTTTTATAATCTTCAAGTGTGACTTGTGCATTCAGATCACAGCTTAAAGCTTCGATCCCGCCCAAAATCGGATGGATATGACTGTCCTGCATCGCAGGCATCATCATACGGCCTTGCAGATCAATGACTTTTGTGTTGTCACCGATAAATTCTTTAACACCATCATCTGTTCCTACAAACGAAATGCTGTCTCCTTTAATGGCAACGGCTTCCGCCCAGCTATGGGTTTTATCGACAGTATAAATACGCCCATTTAAATAAACGGTGTCAGCACTTTCTTGGGGACCATTGGAGGATGACTGGCTGCATGAGTTAAGCGTAAATAGCGCGCAAATTATTGTAAGAAAATAAAAATTAATAAAATTGGTAACTTTAATCATTTGTGGTCCCCGTCTGTTTTTCTATAAGCTATCACTGATATTATTAGCATAGCAATAGGACAAATTAGGAAAGATTTATTGATGGTTAATGTATGATGGTAGCAATGATAATATCCGGGTATCATGCTAAAAATGGAGGTTGATAGATTTTAAGGGAATTATGATGTTGCAAAGTGAGAATGAATTTGGCCAGCCAATTGGTGAAGAAGTGCCCAACTGGTCCGGAGCCCGATATCCGACACACGCGCCAATGGAAGGCAGGCATTGCCGATTGGCAAAAATCGATATGGATAAGCATTCAAAACAGTTATTCGATTCATTAGTTGAAGATCAAGACGGCAAATTATGGACCTATATGATGCAGGGGCCATTTAAGTCGGAACAGGAATTTAATGATTGGTTGACACCTAAATGTGAAAGCACTGATCCTTTATTTTATGTTATTGTTGAACGGGCCAATAATGAAGCCGTAGGACTGGCAAGTTATCTTCGTATCCAGCCGGAGCATGGTGTAATTGAAGTGGGAAATATCATGTTTTCACCTAAATTGCAGAAAACATCAATGGCAACTGAATGTATGTTTCTTATGATGAAGCGGGCATTTGATGAACTTGGCTACAGACGTTATGAATGGAAATGTGATGCGCTAAATGCGCCCTCGCGCCGTGCGGCCCTTCGTTTTGGCTTTCACTATGATGGTACGTTTGAGCAGGCCGTAATCTATAAGGGGCGCAATCGTGATACTGCCTGGTATTCAATACTGGATAAAAACTGGCCTAATATTGAAAAAGGGTTTTTAAATTGGTTATCATCTGAAAATTTCGATGAGCATGGTATACAAAGGCAAAAATTATCAGCGCTAATTAATGTGGGAAAAGAGAGGGATTAGTGATATAAATTGATTATGAAGGTAAAAACACAGACGCTGCAAAAATATATGATATATTTTTTAATCTTAATGGTCGTACTTTTAAAAACCATTGGGCCGGCGCTTTATCTGGTTAATCAGTTTTATCCAGAGGATGATCCTTTGGTTGTGTCCCTGTTTGGTGAGAATCTGTTTATCTGTACGCCTTCAGGCATCAAATATATAAGTGCCGACGAATTGAATTAATTACCTGATAATACGACCCGGATTCATGATGTTTTTAGGATCTATTGTTTTTTTGATGTCCCGCATGATTTTAAGGTCAATTTCAGGTTTATAATGTTCCAGTTCCCCGACTTTTAAGGTGCCAATGCCATGTTCGGCACTGATGCTTCCTCCCAGTTTGGTGACAATGTCATGAACGATCCGGTTCAGGTCGGGCCATTTTATTAAATAGTCCTGTTTATCCATATCTACCGGCTGGGATAAATTGAAATGGATATTACCATCGCCGATATGACCAAAAGGAACAGGACGCACGCCGGGCATCGCCTGCATAACAGCTTCGATGGCCTGTCTCAGAAATTCAGGAATCTTTGAAACAGGGACGGCAATGTCATGTTTAATGCTGCCGCCTTCAAATTTTTGTGCTTCTGACATAAATTCACGGAGCTTCCAAAGGTCATTGGCCTCATTCATATTTTTGGGGACAACACCATCAATCACCAGTCCTGTTTCTATGGCTGTTTCAAGTATTCTTTCCATCACTTTTTCAAGATCAAGCAGATCAGGATTAAGGGATGTCGCGCATTCCATAAGAATATACCATGGATATGGTTCCGATAATGGGTCACGGCATCCGGGTATATGTTTAATGGTCATTTCAAGACCAATGCGCGGCAAAATTTCAAACGCGATCAGGCTGTCTCCGCTGACCTCACGGGCAAGGTTCAGGAGCTTTATTGCCGCTTCAGGATTTTGAATGGCTACAAAGGCAGTGTTTTTTTGTTTGTGCGCGGGGAAAAGTTTCAAAGTCGCGGCTGTAATAATGCCCAGTGTGCCTTCAGCACCGATAAATAACTGTTTCAGATCATACCCAGTATTGTCTTTCCTAAGACCAGTCAGGCCCTTCCAGATATCACCATTTGGAAGTACAACTTCAAGACCGAGCACAAGATCACGCATGACACCGTAATGAAGCACGTTTATTCCGCCGGCATTTGATGAAATATTACCGCCGATCATGGCCGAACCTTCAGATGCCAGATGCATAGGAAATATCATGCCCATTGTTGATGCAATATTATGTGCATCAGCCAGGATTATTCCGCTTTCAACCGTCATGGTGTGGTTTAGGTTATCTTTTACTCTTACTTTGTTCATACGTTTCAGACTTATGATAATTTCATTGCCACTCGAATCCGGCACGCCGCCGCCGACAAGACCGGTGTTGCCGCTTTGCGGGACAAGTTTAATTTCATGCTCATAAGCAAAACGAACTAATGCCGAGACTTTTTCAGTGCTGTCCGGATAAAGAACAAGAGATGATGACCCGATAAATTTGTCACGTGGTTCCTTCAGATGAGGTTCAATCACATCGGGATCAATACTGTAGCCTTTTGGACCGGCGATCATTTTTAATTTTTCAATATGTAAAATGTCGATGGTCAATCAGGTTTCTCCCCTTGGGGCCGCTGCCCGTTCAAGTCTGTCATTGATGGCAAATCCTAGTCCGGTTAAAGGAATAGGCGCTACAGCAATATTTTTTAGACCAAGTTTGTCCAACGTTCTCATCATTGAAAATAAATTTTTAGCCGCCTCGACCAGATCACCCGAAGGGCTGAGATTTAAACTATTCTTGTCAGTTTTATATTTACCAAATGCAAGAAATGCTTCGCCGGGCTCAGGGTCTGTTACATTCAGTCTCATTTTTGTTTTTGGTGCATAGTGACTTTTAAGCTGGCCTGGGGCAGTTGGATTGTTTTTTGGCGAACTTTGCACTTCGATATCACGCTTAATGACCTTTTCAATCTGCTCGGCAGTTATGTTTCCAGGTCTAAGCAGCGTAATTTCCCCGCCGTCAATCTGTAAAATGGTTGATTCAATGCCTTTATGGCATGGGCCGCCATCAATAATCATTGTAAGTTCAGGGCCAAACTCACTTTCCACATGGTCGGCGGTTGTCGGGCTGACATTTCCAGATTTATTGGCACTTGGTGCAGCGATAGGACCATCAAATTCTGTTAGAAGTTCATGGGCGGTTTGATTTTCCGGGACTCTTATGGCAACCGTATCCAGCCCTGCTGTTACCAAATCGGAAAGGCCGCTTTTTTCTTTAAGTGGAAGGACCATGGTAAAAGGTCCTGGCCAGAAAGCTTTTGCCAGTTTTCTTGAATACACATTCATCATAACATATTGAGCGGCATCGTCGGCGTCTGCCAAATGGACAATAAGCGGATTAAACTGGGGGCGTTTTTTGGCTTCATATATTTTTGCCACGGCATCAGAGTTTCTGGCATCAGCGCCAAGTCCATATACCGTTTCGGTTGGAAATGAAACAATATCCCCTTGCTTGAGTATTTTGGCAGCAAGTTCAAATGTCTCTTCTGACGGGTTATGGTGGCGGTTCTTGGTCATAGTCATATTATATACTTGATTGAGATTAATTAATACTGTTCTATAATTGGTGTGGGAGTGCATAACAACCCCGTTTGGAAGATTTATTAATACTATGTGAGGGTATTATGAACGACAGACCATGGCTAGACCATTATCCGAAGCATGTTAAGTGGGATCAAAAATTTGAAGGAAGACCGCTTCATGAGATCCTTGATGATACAGCTGCCAAAGTGCCGGAAAATATCGTTATTGATTTTTTTGGGAAAACATGGACATACGGCGAACTGATCAAAAACGTTAATGCGGCTTGTAAATCCTTTCAGGAAATGGGGGTTAAAAAAGGTGTTAAAGTGGGACTTTTTCTTCCAAATTGTCCCCAATTTGTCGTCGCTTTCTTCGCTATTTCAAAGGCTGGCGGTACGGTAGTTAATTTTAGCCCGCTTTATTCGGAAAAAGAATTGTTGCATCAGGTTGAGGATTCAGAAACCGATATTATGGTAACCCTTGATCTTGATGCGCTTTATAGCAAAATGCGCAGGGTTGTTGAACAAAGTCGCCTAAAAAAGCTTGTTGTTGCCAAATTTTCTGAAGTTCTGCCCTTTCCAAAAAATATATTGTTTAAAATATTTAAAAACAGTGCCATTGCCAGTGTGGCCAGGGATGATATCAATATTGCATATAATTCACTTTTAGATAATGACGGCAATTTTGAACCAGTGGACATTAACCCGGATGAGGATATTGCGGTACTTCAATATACTGGCGGGACAACAGGGGTTCCAAAAGGAGCGATGCTTAGTCACTCAAATCTTTATATAAATATGAAACAGCTGGAAGTATGGCCACCAAATCTGGAATTCGGCAAAGAAAATATGGTCGCTTTCCTGCCGTTTTTTCATATATTTGCTCTGACTGTGGTTCTGAATATGGGAATAAAAATAGGCGCAAGACTGGTTATGGTGCCAAAATTTGAACTGGAAGAAGCTGTACAGTTGATGGTCAGGGAAAATATTACGATGTTTGCCGGCGTGCCAACCATGTTTACGGCGCTCGCCAGCCATAAAGACGCCGATAAAATAGGCATCGGAAAAATTAAGATGGCAATGTCTGGCGGCGCACCGCTGCCAGTTGACTTACGGGCACAATATCGAAACCGTTTTAATCTGGATATTACGGAAGGATATGGCCTGACGGAAGCTTCGCCGGTTACTCATGCCAGTCCGATGGGTGAAATTGGAAGTCGGGCAGGTTCAATCGGGCTGCCGCTTCCAGCAACCGAAGTATTTATTATGGACCGTGAAACGCATAGCAAAAAAATGCCTATTGGGGAGAGCGGGGAAATCTGTATCCGAGGGCCGCAGGTTATGAAAGGATACTGGAAAAAACCGGATGCCACTGATCAGGTGATGATCGGTGATATATTAAAAACCGGTGATGTTGGTTATATGGATAATGAAGGCTACACATTCATTATGGACCGTGATAAAGATCTTATTCTTGTTGGTGGGTTTAATGTATTTCCCAGAACAATTGAAGAAGCAATCAACCAAAATCCTTCAGTGGAAGAAGTCACGGTTATCGGAATTCCGGATGACTATCTGGGTGAAACGCCAAAGGCCTTTGTTAAGTTGAAAAAAGGCGTAGCCCCTATTAGCGAAGATGAGCTAATGGATTTTATCAAACCATTAATCGGCAAACATGAGCGACCATCACAAATTGAATTTCGCGATGAGCTGCCAAAAACCATGGTCGGCAAGCTTTCCAAAAAAGAGCTGGTTGCAGAAGAAAAAGCAAAATATGAAGCGGCCAAAGCGTCTAAATGACTACGGCCCTCATTACCCATAAGGATTGTTTAAATCACGTTTCTCCGCCCGGGCATCCGGAATGTGTGGAAAGATTAAGTGTTATTCTGGCCGCTTTGGAAGATCCCGAATTTCAGAAACTTGACAGAATTGAAGCTTTGCCTGCTTCAATTGAGCAATTGAAATTGGTCCATACGGAAGACCAAATTGACACTGTCTTTCATAAAATTCCTCAAAATGGGCACGCCATGCTGGATGAGGATACATATTTGTCATCAGGTTCTGATCAGGCGGCAATGCTGGCTGTCGGCGCCGTTTGTCAGGCGATTGACCGGGTCATGGGGGGGCAAAATAAAAATGTCTTTTGTGCTATTAGGCCACCCGGTCATCATGCAGAACCAGACAGAGCGATGGGGTTTTGTCTTTTTAATTCGGTCGCAATAGGGGCTCTTTATGCAAGAACAAAATATTTTTGCCATCGGGTTGCCATTATAGATTTTGATGTTCATCATGGAAATGGTACCCAGACGGTAGTGGAAAACACCCGCGGTCTATTTTATGCATCGACACATCAATCCCCCCTATATCCAGGAACAGGCCATATCCATGATCAGGGCGCTGGTGTAATTATCAATGCACCACTGGCCGCGGGAAGTGGCAGTAGTGCCTTTCGAAAGTCAGTAGAAAGCCGCATATTGCCAGAATTAAGGAAGTTCAAGCCAGATTTAATCCTTATTTCCGCAGGATTTGATGCACATGCCCTTGATCCACTTGCGGATTTAAATCTGAACACGGATGATTATTATTATGTAACGAGGAAGCTTATGGAAGTGGCTGATGAGTTTTCTAAAGGCCGAGTTGTATCAGCACTGGAAGGGGGTTATAATCTTTCAGTTATCGGAGAATGTGCAAAAGCACATATTTTCGCATTGATGGAAGAGTGAATTTTCCGCTATAACACGGCGGTAAAGTAAAACGGGAGCAGAAAGTGGTTAAGGAAACTAAATCCGCCGTCGATATACCGGACGATATTAAAAATATGAAATTTGAAGAGGCCCTGTCTGCGCTTGAAGATATTGTCAGAAGTCTTGAAAGTGGTGAAGTATCACTGGAACAGTCCATAGAAATCTATACTCGAGGAACGCAGCTTAAAGCCCATTGTGAAGATAAGCTGAAGGATGCTACTGCCCGCATAGAAAAAATAACGAAGTCGAGCGATGGCACCTTAACAAGTACGCCTCTGGACGACGGAAGCTAGCCTATGTCATCATTGTCAATTGATTTGGCAACAAATTCATTGAATGAATTTGCCGAATCGTTCGATCATTACCTAGTCGCTGTTTTACCCAGACCGGAAGGGATGGAAGATTTTGTCGTCGACGCTATGCGTTATGCTCTTCTTGCAGGAGGAAAGCGTTTAAGACCATTTTTGGTGATGAAGTCATCTTCCCTTTATGCCATTGATCCGATTTATGCTATGCGTGTTGCGGTCGCAGTGGAATGTATTCATACTTATTCTCTCATACATGACGATCTTCCGGCAATGGATGATGATGATATGCGGCGTGGTCAGCCATCTGTTCACAAGAAATTTGATGAAGCAACAGCCATTCTTGCTGGCGATGCTCTATTAACTTTAGCTTTTGAAATTCTTGCTGACAGTAAAACACACCCTGATGCTGCTGTCCGCTGTGAGCTGATTGGCTTGTTATCGCGTGCTATCGGTGCTATTGGCATGGTTGGCGGACAAATGATTGACCTCAAAGCTGAAAAAAGGCCCCTGTCGAATGAGGAAATAATCCGCATGCAACAGATGAAAACTGGTGCATTGATCGTTTTTTCCTGTGAAGCAGGCGCAATTTTGGCTAAGGTAAAAAGTGAAGATGAAGGGCGACAAATTTTGGCCGATTATGGCCGCTCAATTGGCCTTGCGTTTCAGATTGTTGATGATTTGCTTGATATTGAAGGCAGTTCGGAAGATATTGGAAAGACGGCTGGCAAAGATTTGAAAGCGGGCAAGGCGACGTTGGTGTCTCTTATGGGCACCAGACGTGCAAGAGAGAAGGCGGATGAACTGATAGACCAGGCTACAAAAAGCCTGGATATATTTGATGAAAGGGCTGATATCTTAAAGTCCTTGGCCAGTTTTGTACGCCATAGGGCTCATTAGGAATAGGGTGAAGAGTAATTAAAATGAATGAAAAACCGGAAACACCTTTACTGGATCAAATAAAATATCCTGCTGATGTAAGAAAGCTTCCAGCGGAAAAGCTTCAGGACCTGGCTGATGAACTACGTGCCGACATGATTTATAATGTTTCGCGCACCGGCGGGCATCTTGGTGCGGGCCTTGGTGTTGTCGAACTGACAACGGCCATTCATTATGTATTTAATACACCAAAGGATAAGCTGATATGGGATGTGGGACATCAGTGTTATCCCCATAAAATACTGACAGGCCGCAGAGATAAGATGTACACCATTCGTAAAGGTGGTGGCCTTGCCGGTTTTACAAAAAGAAAAGAAAGTGAATATGACCCATTTGGCGCGGGTCACAGTTCCACATCGATTTCTGCTGGCCTTGGCATGGCGGTTGCCCGTGATCTGGAGGGTGGAGCAGAAAATGTAATTGCCGTAATTGGGGATGGGGCTATGAGCGCCGGAATGGCATATGAGGCAATGAATAATGCAGGGGCATTAAATAGCCGTCTTATCGTTATTCTGAATGATAATGATATGTCAATTGCTCCGCCAGTTGGTGCAATGAGTGCCTATCTGGCGAGGCTGTTATCGTCAAGCTCTTATCTTAATCTTCGGGATTTTGCTAAAAATATCGTCCGCAAGTTCCCCCGCACGATCAGCACAACAGCAAGGAAAGCTGAGGAATATGCAAGAGGAATGGCAACTGGTGGTACTCTTTTCGAGGAACTTGGATTTTATTATGTAGGTCCTGTTGACGGGCATAATATGGAACATTTGCTTCCGGTACTGGAAAATGTCCGAGATGCGACTGGTGGTCCGATCCTGGTTCATGTTGTCACGCAAAAGGGCAAGGGCTATTCTTTCGCTGAAAATGCAGCCGATAAATATCATGGTGTTTCTACTTTTGACGTAGATACCGGGGCACAGAAAAAATCAAAAGCCAATGCACCCAGCTACACGAGTATTTTTGCAAAAGCACTGATTAATGAAGCGAGAAAAGACGATAAAATTGTAGCGATAAATGCGGCAATGCCATCAGGGACAGGATTAGATAAGTTTGCCGATGAATTTCCTGACCGCTGTTTTGATGTCGGTATAGCAGAACAGCATGCCGTTACTTTTGCTGCCGGGCTGGCATGCGAAGGTTATAAACCGTTTGCCGCCATTTATTCAACATTCTTGCAGAGGGCATATGATCAGGTTGTACATGATGTTGCGGTTCAAAACCTGCCCGTTCGTTTTGCCATTGACCGAGCAGGCCTTGTTGGTGCAGACGGGCCGACCCATGCCGGTTCGTTTGATGTAACATATCTTGCGACCCTGCCAAATATGGTGGTTATGGCTGCTGCCGATGAAGCTGAGCTGACCCATATGATCGCAACAGCTGCGGCCCATGACAGTGGACCATCAGCAGTGCGTTACCCAAGGGGAGAAGGCACCGGAGTAGACCTTCCAGAAGAAGGCAAGGTGCTAGAAATTGGTAAGGGCAGGATTGTACGAGAAGGAAAGCAAATTGCTATTCTGTCCCTTGGAACCCGTCTTGAACATGCCCTTATTGCTGCTGATGAGCTGGCAGCCAAAGGTCTTTCCTGTACGGTTGCCGATGCCCGGTTTGCTAAGCCACTTGATCTTGAAATGATAAGGAAGCTGGCATTGGATCATGATGTGCTTCTGACTATTGAAGAAGGCTCAATTGGCGGTTTTGGCAGCCATGTCCTGGAATATCTTTCAAATGAAGGGCTGATGGAACAGGGACTTAAGGTAAGAACCCTTAAACTTCCTGACGAATTTATTGATCAGGACAGTCCGGAGGAAATGTATAAAAAAGCGGGTCTTACAGCGGCTGATCTTGTCAGAACGGCCCTTCAGGCATTAGGGCATAACGACGTAAATTCTTCTCAGGTCAATGGCTAAAAAGCGCGCAGATCAATTGCTAGTGGACCGCGGACTTGCTGAAAGCCGCGCAAGGGCCCAAGCTTATATCATGGCGGGAAATGTTTATGCCGATGAGCAGAAAATATCCAAACCTGGCCAACAGTTAAGCGAAGAAATTTCATTGGAAGTGCGCGGCAAGGAGCATCCCTGGGTCAGTCGCGGCGGACTTAAACTGGTTAAAGGGTTGGAAGAGTTTAACATTGACGTGACGGGAATGACGGTTCTGGATGTTGGGGCATCCACTGGCGGTTTTACTGATGTCTGCCTGACAAACGGTGCCGCTAAGGTTTATGCAGTTGATGTTGGGCATGGTCAGCTTGCCTGGAAAATCAGAAATGACAATAAGGTTGTCGTTTTGGAGAAAACCAATGCCCGTTATCTTACCGAAAATGAAATTCCGGATAAGATCAATTTAATTGTCTGCGACGCAAGTTTCATTGGTCTTCAAACTGTTTTACCGGCACCTATGAAGCTGGCGGCGGATGGTTGTATTTTAATCGCTCTGATCAAACCGCAGTTTGAAGTAGGCAAAGGAAATGTTGGTAAGGGTGGTGTCGTGCGTGAGCCGGAGCTTCATCAGGAAGTCTGCGAAAAAATCAAAAGCTGGATTGAAGATGAAATGGACGGTTGGAGTGTTATCGGCCTGACACAAAGCCCAATTAAAGGACCGGAAGGCAATATAGAATTTCTGATCGGGGCGCGATATGACGCAAAAAATAATCATTGATGAACTGGGCGGCCGCGGGGATGGTATTGCCCATATGGACGGAAAAACCGTTTATGTGCCTTATACAGTGCCAGGAGATTTCATAGATGCCAAACTGAACGGTTCCAAAGGGCGCCTTCGTCATATTCATAAAAAGTCACCCTACAGGGCTGAGCCAATTTGTCAGCATTTTGGGGACTGTGGCGGCTGCATGCTTCAGCATGTGGAAAAAGAATATTATAGGGATTGGAAAAGAAACTTGGTAAAGACAGCCCTTGAGAATCAGGGAATAGCAGATGTGGAAATCAGACCACTTGAAATCAGTCCGTTGGGAAGCCGGCGCAGAACCAGTTTTCAGGCAATAGGTCGTGGAGGTGGCGAAATTATCCTGGGTTATGCCGAAAAAGGCAGTCATAATCTGGTTGATATAAATATGTGTCCAATTCTGGTTCCTGCAATTACCTCGTTTATTGAACCGCTCAAAAAATATTTAAGAAATAATCTTGGCCATAAACAGAAAATGACCATCCAGGTTACCAATGCCGAAAATGGTCTGGATGTGGTGTTTAAGGGAAATGGGGAAATTGACCTTAATATGAGAATGGATCTTGCGGCTTTTGCAGATGAAAATGATCTGGCAAGGATCAGCTGGTTTGATACAAGCCTAAAGAAACCATATTTTGAAATATTGGCAGAACGCAGAAAGCCTTATGTAACTTTTGAAGGGAACAAGGTTTTCTTTCCTGAAGGAGCTTTTCTGCAGGCAACGGAGCATGGTCAGAATGTTCTAATTTCTGCGATGCTTGACGGGATAAAGGGGGCTACCCGTGTTGTTGATTTATTTTCCGGCTGTGGCACATTTTCGATTGCTGCAGCCAATCTTGCAAATGTACATGCGGTTGAAAATAATGAAGAGATGCTGGATGCATTAAAAAACAGTGCCAATATGGCTACGGGTATAAAACAGGTGACGACAGAGCTTCGAGATCTGTTTCTTCGGCCATTACTCCCTCATGAACTGGACAATTTTGAAGTAGCAATTATTGACCCGCCAAGGGCCGGAGCCAGACATCAAATGGTGGAAATTATTAATTCCAGACTTAAAAAGCTGGTAATGATATCGTGTAACCCTGTCACGTTTTCACGTGATGTCCAGAACCTGATTGAAGCCGGGTTTAAAATGGGGACGGTGACTCCGGTTGATCAGTTTCTTTATTCATCACATCTTGAAATTATAGCTACTTTTGAACGGGCATAATTTTACCACATTTTTTTCCTATTATATGAACTGGTTGTTGAATTGGAAGCGGTAAGAATTGCCGGAATTTATGGTTAATAAAATATTAAAACATCTTTTTTAACAATATGTTAGTAAATAGGTTAGGAATTTAAACAAATTTTCAAAAGTTGAGGGGATGGCACAGTCCTTGCAATAAAAAGCGAAAAGCCGCTGATATTTTGCAAGGAGTAATATAATGGATAGCGTAAGAGCCTATAACATGAATTTAAAAGAACTGATCCAACCTGAACCAAAGCAGAATTTAATCAGCGATCATGCCGTCATCAATGGTAAATCACAAAAAAGTCTGAAGGCAAATAATGATGTTAACCCGGTTAATAGACCGGCCAACGATTCATCAGTACAAATCGACATTTCGCCAATCTGGCGTAAAGTAGCGACAAATATTGATCTTAAAAATGCGACTTCATCAGAAGTTGCAAAACTAAGTGCCGATCTTTTTAATGCAGGCGCAATCAGCTTTGAAGACCATATTAATTTAAGCTTTCAGAAAGATCCGGGCAACGATGAAAAATTTGATGTTATTGCCTATTGGCA
Source organism: Kordiimonadaceae bacterium (assembly GCA_024236295.1). Classification (GTDB taxonomy): domain Bacteria; phylum Pseudomonadota; class Alphaproteobacteria; order Sphingomonadales; family Emcibacteraceae; genus Pseudemcibacter. The sequence continues at coordinate 20,634 of JACKKT010000004.1, forward strand.
ACAGCAACAGGAAGAAGCAATTCATCATGGCGCCGTTCATGAAGAGCTGAATGATATCATAAGGATACAATCGCTTTTAGGATATGTGGACAGTTTAAAAAAATAATCCTGTCCAGATTATTTTAAAATAAATTAGCCATTAAAAGGCATATCCACATCTTCTGACCAGGTGATTTCCTTATAATCAAATCCACTTTCAATAGTGGGTTTGACCACCTTAAAATAGGGAGAGACATCAAAATCACGAGGAGTAAACAGGCTATAGTGGCGGATGTGGTATATTTCCTTTTCCTGAAAACTGGCATCGCCAGACATAATTTTTTTTACCTCTATCCGCGGCAGGATAGGATATTTTACCGACTGAAATGCCTGGGCGATCAGGGTTGAGCATATTGCTCTTGTCGGGTCCCCACTTCCCAGCGCCAGCATTCGCCGCCTGAAGAAAAGTGGCACCGGTGGGTAGGGAAAAAGATAACGCATAAGGTCTATAATATTTTTCATGTCATATTGTAGGCCAATTCGGGATACCACATAATCAATGACATTTTTTCTCTCATTTATATTAAGGCCGCTTGGCCGGCAAATTCGGGAATTGAAATGGTTATATTTGCTTAATGGAACTGCGTTAACACCGCCCTTGGCATCTGCTTCTATCAGGCAAAGTCTTTCGCCATTTTCATTTGTACCAATAGCGTCACCAACATAAAAACAGGCATGAGACCAGGTTGACTGGGTAAGATATTTGATGATTGAGCTGATATACTGATTGCCTTCTATAAGCAGGACATCACCGGGTTCAAGATGAACAGCAAGTTCTTTTTCAGTGATCAGTGTAAACGGTCTATAACGCCAGACAGGACGCTCCAGATATCGAATAATACTTTCAGAAATTTTTGTTTTTAACCAATTAAACATAGTCGTCTGCCTGTTTTTGTCATCAACGCTTTAAATCTTTATATAGATATGTGTGACGAGTCTATATATACAGCTTTTGTTACATTAATCTGTCGTTTAAAATATGGTCTTTATCAAGAATAAAGTCGGTAATTTTAAAACGTTACTTGCGGGCAATTCTATAAACAGCTTACTATTGTTTAAACGGGAAATAAAATTTCCTTTTTAAATAATAAAAAAGAACTTAAATTTACACCTAAAATCCATATATTTCTGGAGTGAATTATTATGAAGATTTTTGCCATTTTTTCTTTTGTCTATTTGATCATTTTCCCAGCTATTGCTGATGATGTATTAATTCGTGCCCGTGATTTGGGGATCCCTTTTGAAGGCATGCCAGGTAACATGAATGCAATTACCGATGTAAAAGGGGTAACGGTCGGACAGGAGACAATTATCCGCGATTTGGAAGGCGGCAAGGCCGTCAGAACCGGTGTGACGGCAATATTGCCGCGTGGGCGGAAAAGTAATGAACTGCCTGCCTTCGGTGCTTTCTTTGCCTTAAATGGAAATGGGGAAATGACAGGAACCACATGGCTTGAGGAATCCGGCATGCTGGAGGGGCCGATACTCCTGACCAACACACACAGCGTTGGTATTGTGCATGATGCGGCCATTAAATGGCGGGTAAATGCCGGTGATGCTGATTCCAGCGGTTATTGGTGGTCATTACCAGTTGTTGCTGAAACGTGGGATGGATATCTGAATGATATAAATGGCTTTCATGTAAAAGAAGAGCATGTAATGTCCGCTCTTGACCATGCAAAATCTGGCCCTGTAGATGAAGGAAATGTAGGGGGCGGCACCGGCATGATTTGCCATGAATTTAAAGGTGGCATTGGTACATCCTCGAGAATTGTTGAGATAGCGGATGGTTCCTTTACCATTGGTGTTCTGGTTCAGGCAAATTATGGTACCCGTGAAACTCTACGCATTGCAGGTGTTCCTGTTGGTAAGGAAATCAGGGAAGATATGGCTTATAGTGCTATTGAAGCACCAAGGGGGGATACGGGGTCAATCATTATTGTTGTTGCCACGGATGCGCCATTGCTGCCGCATCAAATGAAACGTCTGGCAAAAAGAGCCGCACTGGGATTGGCGCGAAACGGCAGCTATGCGGGTAACGGATCAGGGGATATATTTATCGCTTTTTCAACAGCAAATGAAAATGCAAGCCAAAGCGGTCCGGCGACAATGGTCAAAATGATATCCAATGATGAAATTAATCCACTATTTCTGGCAACGGTACAGGCGTCAGAGGAAGCAATCATCAATGCACTTGTCGCGGCGAAGGATATGAAAGGGCAGAATGGTCATGTGGTGAAAGCCATTTCCCATAAAGAGCTTCAAAATGTTATGGCGCGTTACAACAGGCTGAATAAATAAAATTAAATTAACCACATTGGGCCTTATGGCGCAAAATATGATCGGCAAGTACGCATGCCATCATTGCTTCGCCTATCGGAACAGCTCGAATACCGACGCATGGGTCATGACGGCCCTTGGTCAAAATTTCTGTTTCGTTGCCATCAGCATCAATGGTTTCACGAGGGTTCAGTATGGATGATGTTGGCTTGACAGCAAAACGCACAACCACATCCTGACCTGATGAAATGCCACCCAGAATACCGCCAGCATTGTTGCTTTTAAAATGGGGTTTTCCGTCTTTTATTCTGATTTCATCGGCATTTTCCTCACCCGTCAGGGCAGCGCTGGAAAAACCGGCCCCAATTTCAACGCCTTTTACAGCATTAATGCTCATCATTGCTGCGGCCAGATCAGCATCAAGTTTTCCATAGATGGGTTCGCCCAGTCCGGCTGGTACACCGCTTGCGCGGACTTCGATTACGGCACCAATTGAGCTTCCGGATTTTCGGATTTGATCCAGATATTTTTCCCAGACGTTAACCATTTCAGCATCAGGACACCAGAACGGATTTTTGGAAATCTGGCTATTGTCCCATCTGGAAGGGTCAATTTTTTTATCGCCAATTTGTATCAGGGCGCCAGTTATTTTTATTTTGTCTCCAAGAATTTTACGCGCAATGCCGCCAGCAGCGACGCGCATGGCTGTTTCACGGGCTGATGAGCGGCCACCTCCACGATAATCACGGATGCCATATTTTTCCATATAGGTGAAATCAGCATGACCTGGACGGAACTTATCCTTTATATCGCCGTAATCCTTTGAGCGCTGGTCTTTATTTTCAATGATCAGACTGATCGGTGTACCGGTGGTCAGGCCTTCAAAAACACCGGACATAATCTTAACCAAGTCTGGTTCCTGTCGTTGCGTGGTGAAGCGGTTTTGTCCAGGCTTTCGTTGGTCTAGGTATATCTGCAGATCTTCTTCAGATAGGCTAAGGCGCGGTGGAACGCCATCAACGACGCAACCGATTGATGGGCCATGACTCTCGCCCCAGGTTGTTACCCGGAACAATTTACCGTAGCTATTGTCTGACATAATTATTCTTCCTTATGCAGGGTAAGGTCGGGGCTGTCTTCGCGTTTCATTCCCATGACGTGATATCCGGCGTCAACATGATGGTTTTCGCCTGTAACACCAGATGATAAATCACTGATAAAATAGACACCTGCATTTCCTACTTCTTCAATGCTGACATTGCGGCCCATGGGTGAGTTCAGTTCATTCCATTTCAGAATATAGCGAAAATCGCCAATGCCAGATGCTGCCAGTGTTTTAATTGGTCCGGCGGAAATGCTGTTTACACGGATATTTTTAGGCCCAAGATCACGAGCCAAGTATTTTACGCTCGCTTCAAGTGCCGCTTTGGCAACGCCCATGACATTATAATGTGGGATAACTTTTTCGGCACCATAATAACTTAAAGTAATCATGCTACCCCCTTCAGTCATTAGCTTCTCTGCACGTTGTGCAAGAGCCGTAAATGAGTAGCAGGAAATATTCATGCTTCTGGCAAAATTACCTGGTGTTGTATCGACATAACGGCCGGTTAGTTCCTCTTTGTCTGAATAAGCAATAGCATGAACAAGGAAATCGAGACGTCCCCATTTTTCTTCAAGTGCAGCAAAAACAGCATCAATCGAGGCAGTATCCGTAACGTCGCAAGGCAAGATCAGGTTAGAGCCAAGGCTCTCTGCCAAAGGGCGGACTCTTTTCTCTATTTGCTCACCCTGATATGTAAATGCCAATTCAGCACCTTCCTCTGCAGCCTTTTTGGCTATACCCCACGCAATTGAGCGGTTGTTTGCCGCTCCCATGATGATACCGCGCTTTCCTGAAAGAAGTCCTTTTTTTTCAGTCATTTTTTATTCCTCTGGGTAATATGTCCCAAATGTTTTTAAATGATATAGTATCAAATAATAAATTACCCGTATCCTACACAATAGTCACTCAAATTCAATCACTTGGCTGTATTTTTTCCATTTTTTCCAACCGCCGGTGATAAATTTCTGCATTAATTTCTGCGCCAATTATAAAGCCAACACTTAAAAAATAGAAAAAAATGAGGGCGATAATGGCACCAGCAAGGCTACCGTATGTGACATCATAATTACCGAAATATTTAAGATAAATTGAAAAGCTGTTGGCAATAACCATCCAGACAACGATTGCTCCGATAGCTCCTGGGGCTACAGGCCCAGGGGCCAAAAGACGTCTTGGTTTGAGAATGAAATAGGCCAGGCAAAGAGCTCCGAATATAAGACCGAAACTTGCTGAAAGGCGAATGAGGTTCCATAAAAAGCCCCAGTTCGCTTCAACTGGACTGTATTTAATAATAGCTTTCCATATTACGGGGCCAAAAACCAACGCTGTCATGCCAAGAATAATACTTGATGCAGATAAAATTACCAGCATCAGTCCTTCAGCACGACGACGTAAGTATGGACGTCTTGAAACAGTGGAATAGGCACGTACAATTGCCAACCTAGCAGCATCAATAGCAGAAGATGACACCCAAATGGCTCCGATGATACTGAATGTCATAATTCCTTTGCTTGATGTGGAAATCATTTTTTCAATTGGTCCACGTAGCACAGAAACGACATCGGCTGGCATATGGTCAAACATTACAGTTAGAGCATCTGTTCCTGCAGCAGATTGGCCAAAAGTTCCGGCCAGAGAGACAAGAAAAATGATGAAAGGAAATAAAGCCAACAGGCCAAGAAAGGCCAGATGGCCTGCCATGACCATTCCGTCATGTTTATTGAAATTCGTAATAGTCTTGATAAGGAACTTTACGAAAACTGCTGGTTTTTCCATTTTACCCTAAATGTTCACGTATGTTATTGGAATCATCATTCTTAGCCGACCATTTTTTAACAAATTTTTCAAGCTCTGAGTCAGCTTCTACAGGTAAAGTGACCATTAATTTTACAAACTGATCACCTTTTTTCTTGGTTTTGGGATCTTCAGCCCCTCGTCCTTTTAGTCTCATCAGCTTGCCTGAACTAGAATTTTTTGGAATTGTCAGGGCAATTTTACCGGATATTGTCGGTACCGTTACTTTGCCCCCGCATACAGCTTCTTCGAGGGTAATAGGAAGATCCATATAAATATCATTTCCTTTAAGTGTATAATAAGGATGTTTGTTTATATGAACTTCAATTAGAGCATCGCCATTTGGACCGCCGCCAATGCCAGGGCCACCTTGCCCTTTAAGCCTGATTTGTTGTCCTTCCCTGACATTAACGGGAGTGTTTATGTTAAGGGTTTTACCATTCTCAAGCCTAACCTGTTTCTTGCTGCCCAAAACTGCATCGAGAAAATCAATGTTGATATTATAGGTTTTATCGTCACCGCGCGCAGAAGGTTTGGCCCTGTGCGTACGGGTACGGCCGCCACCAAAAAGGCTTGAAAACAAGTCTTCTGCATCAAAACCAGCTCCAAAACCGCTGAAACCGGCAGCTCCGCCAAAAGGGTTGCCGCCAGCATGGGCATTCTGACGATATCCGGCAAAGCCTTTTTCGCTACCATCTGGATTAATTTCACCACGGTCATAACGGGCTCTCATCTTTTCATCGCTCAGCAAGGCATAAGCAGCAGAAACTTCTTTAAACTTCTCTGCCATTTTTTCATCGCCGGGATTTTGATCCGGATGATATTTCATCGCAAGCTTGCGATAAGTTTTTTTTAAATCTGCCGGGCTGGTATCTTTGGATACGCCAAGTACTGTATATGGATCTCTCATAATTCCATTCTTTAAATTAAAAAACTACCGATTAATATAATTAATTGTTTACGATTTTCCAAGAACCATCTGGTTGACGGCAGGCAGTTCCATATGCTGTTTCTGCTTTGCCGGCGATGGTCACCGTTTGCTGATATTCGCGGCAATATTGACCATCGGCATTATTAAAGGCGGGCTGAGGGGTTACCGACCCGCTATTACCGGTATCAGGGTTTGTCCATTGTGCGGCGTTTCCTGAAACACCGGTTTCAAGAGCTGCCTGGGTTGTTTGATACATTTTCTGCTGATCTGCCTTATCCATTTTGCGGCCAATATCGCGACCAATATAGGCCCCGGCCAGAGTGCCGATGGCAACACCGACTGTGCTGTTATTGGTTACAGCACTTCCAACCAACGCGCCGCCAACACCACCTAGCAGTGTGCCGCTATCTTCTTTTGTACAGGACAGCAATGGCATTGCAATTAAGGAAATCAGCGCTACTTTTGCAATGTTTTTTGAATTATTCACTGTATTATCCTCTAACATGGGTTATAGATGTACTCTAAATTATACAATATAATTAATTATAAAATAAAACGATACAAGGGCTGATTATTATGCAGGATCCATTCGAAAAATTTGCAGAGTGGTTTGAAGAAGCAAACAAAGCAGAAGATATGGCGGAAGCAATGTCCATTGCAACTGTTGATGATCAGAGAAGGCCATCTGTCAGAATGGTGTTACTTAAAGATCACGGACCCGATGGATTTACTTTTTATACTAACCTGGACAGCCGTAAAGGTCAGGAAATAGCCCATAATCCCAATATGGCATTTTGTTTTCACTGGAAAAGTCTTGCCAGGCAAATTCGCATTGAAGGGGCAGTTAGTCAGGTGAGTGATGAAGAGGCTGATGCCTATTTTGCCTCCCGCGCCAGAGACAGCCAGATCGGGGCGTGGGCGTCAAAACAAAGTCAGCCAATGGAAGGACGTTTCGAATTTGAGGCAAGAATTCTTAAATATACCACAAAGTTCGGTATAGGCGCGGTTCCCCGTCCACCACACTGGTCAGGATTTAGACTCAAGCCAAGACGCATTGAATTCTGGCGCGATCGAAAATTCCGACTTCATGACAGACATATTTATAAAATTAATGATCAGGGCAATTGGGAAACAGAAATACTTTATCCATAATGAATACTCACCTTGATAAAAATGATGCTGAAAAACTGCTGAGAAGAGCGACCACAGCCTCCGTTACTGTGGCGGTTACGCTTATTGCCCTAAAAACATGGGGATATATTGAAAGCGGATCTGTCGCAATTTTTGGAACTCTTTTGGATAGTGTTATGGATAGCCTGTCATCAATCATTATCTTTGCGGCTGTGCGATTTGCAATGGTTCCGGCTGATAAAGATCACCGGTTTGGTCATGGAAAGGCAGAAGCAATCGCCGGACTTTTGCAGGCTTTTATTATATTTGCCTCATCACTTATTTTGCTTAGAGAAGTGATTGAAAAAATAATAAATCCGAGAGCCATTGATAAGCCTGTTCTTGGTGCGGGAATAATTGCAATATCTGTTTTGTTGACAATTTTGCTGGTTATCTATCAGAAACACGTTACGGCCAAGACTGGGTCTGTCGCTATTGAGGCAGATGGAATGCACTATACCGGGGATATTTTGTTAAATTTAGGGGTTGTGCTGTCGCTGGTGCTTGACGGTTATTTTAAGGTCACCTATGCAGATCCGTTTTTTGGCGCAGTTGCCGGTCTTTATCTTTTGCACAGTGCTTATCAGGTCTTCATCACCAGTACTGATGTTTTAATGGATAAGGAACTGAGCGATGAAGACAGAAAGAAAATCATAAGCATTATAAAAAAACATAATGAGGTCGTTGGTGTTCATGAGCTTCGGACCCGTCGTTCCGGATTGGATATTTTTATCCAGTTTCATATGGAACTTAGGGAGGGCATAAGCCTACGCAAAGCACATGAAATTTCGGATCAGGTGGAATTGAAGATTATGGAAACGTACAAAAATGCTGAAGTTTTTATCCATGCGGACCCCTATAATGATAGTGAGAAGGGGGCAGTTTAATGGTTAAAATTTACGGTATTAAGAACTGTGACACTATGAAAAAGGCTATGAAATGGCTGGATTTAAACGGTGTTGAATATCATTTTCATGATTACCGGAAAGATGGCGTCGACGAAGATCTGATAAGGCATTGGGTTATGGAAAATGGATTGGAAACTGTACTTAACAAAAAAGGTACCACCTGGAAAAAGCTGCCTGAAACAATTAAGGAATCATTGGATGAGCAGGGGGTCATTAAGCTTTTATGTGAAAATGAAGCAATGATCAAAAGGCCGGTTTTTGATTTGGGTGATATACGTATTATCGGCTTTTCCAAGAATGAGCAGGTAAAGCTTGAAGCTGTGTTATTAAAATAATTATTTATTATTTTCATAATTATGCTACTGTATATTAATTAAGAATCATTATTAATAAATGAGTTTCAAAAATGCCTGCCCAATCACAAGATAGTGGAAAAACTGAGCTTAAGACCAATGTTAAAAAGACTATTGTACTGACCGGGGCCAGTCGTGGTATTGGTCACGCGACCGTCAAACGCTTTTCAAGTGCAGGCTGGCGGGTTATTACCTGCTCACGTCACCCATTTTCAGAACATTGCCCCTGGGAAGCGGGCCCGGAGGATCATGTACAAATTGATCTGGGGGATCCTGTTGGGCGTAGAGAGGGGATTGCCGAAATAAAAAAACGTCTTGGCGGTGGACCGCTTCATGCATTGGTTAATAATGCGGGTATTTCACCAAAAGGAGAAAATGGTTCAAGGCTTAATACGCAAAATACCAGTGAAGATGACTGGAAAAAAGTTTTTGAGGTGAATTTCTTTGCACCGATAATGCTGGCCCGCGGACTTTATGATGAACTGGCGCTGGCCCGTGGCGCGGTGGTCAATGTGACATCAATCGCCGGTAGCCGTGTCCATCCGTTTGCCGGGGCCGCTTATGCCACATCAAAAGCGGCACTAGCGTCACTTACCAGGGAAATGGCGGCGGATTTCGGACCTGATGGTATTCGGGTTAATGCCATTGCCCCAGGGGAAATTAAAACAGCAATTCTGTCGCCGGGCACTGAAGATCTTATCGCTGATATTCCGCTTCGCCGTCTTGGCACTCCAGAGGAGGTGGCAAAGACAATTTATTATCTTTGCACCGAAATGTCCGATTATGTTACCGGGGCAGAAATCCATATTAACGGTGGTCAGCACGTTTAATATTTCAATTTCGTTTTATGGTAATGATTTTGGTTCCGTGTTTCGGTGATTTAGCGGTGGATAAAATTGTGCCATGATTGAACCACAAAGCATAAGGGCGCATCCAATCAATGCTTTTTGTCCTAAGGTTTCATTAAGTAGCAGGTAACCGGCAAATGCAGCGAACAGGGATTCTGTACTGAAGATCAGAGCGGCCTGAGATGGGGGAGTTACTTTTTGTCCATAAATCTGTAACGTATACCCGACAGCAATGGCGACAGCACCACTGAAAATAATATAAAACCACTCAATGCCGCTTGTGATGACCATCTTTTCATCCATAATTACTGCTGCGATCAGACTTAAAAGGCCACATACAACAAATTGCCGGATAGCAAAGGCAACAGGATGGTGACGGTGTGATATATGATCAATAACAATCAAATGAGCCCCCCAGAAAAAAGCACTGATCAGCACCAAAAAATCGCCTCTTTCCATATTTAATCCTCTCATGCCTGAAAGCAGATATAGCCCTGTGCAGGCTATCAGAATGGCCAGCCAAATTTTATGGTTATAACGATGGCCAATGAAAATACCGATCATTGGTACAAAAACGATATATAAACCGGTTATGAAGCCGGTATTGGAAATGGTTGTAAATTTTATGCCGATCTGCTGAAAGGCAACCGCGGTAAACATAATGCTGCCGGCGATAATACTGCCAATGAGCATGTGGCGCTTGTCTGCACTTTGCATGATTGAAATGTTACCGCGTCTAAAATAACGAACAGGCAATAAGCAAAGAGCGGCTATAAAAAAACGAAACGCATTAAAAGTAAACGGATCCATTGTATCCATTGCGTTTTTCTGTATAACGAAACTGCCACCCCATAATGCAGCAGTGCATAACAGCATTATATTTGACTGAATTAATGTCATGACAGTTTCTTTCGACAGCAAAATATGTAGGCGATTTTGTTGGGGAGTATGCCCGGTTAATTTAAATAATCAAGTCCAATATCCACGGCAGGTGCCGATTGCGTGATACGGCCGACGGAGACAAAATCTACGCCGGTTTCAGCGATAGATTTTATAGTGTCCAGAGTGACGCCACCTGATGCTTCCAACTTTACACGCCCGCTAAAACTTTGAACGGCGGTACGGAGCATTTCAAGGGGCATGTTATCTAGCAGCAGACGGTCCGCTCCGGCGTCAACGGCATCAGAAGCCTGATCAAGGGTATCACATTCAACAGTGATCCCGATTGTGCTTGCACGGGGGCCATATTTTTTAGCCGCTTCAACTGCGTTTTTAATGCTGCCGACGCTGGCAATATGATTATCCTTTATCAGAATCCCGTCATCAAGCCGCATACGGTGATTAACTGCGCCGCCCATTCTGGTGGCATATTTGGCCAATTTTCGTAAAGTCGGGATTGTTTTTCTAGTATCCAGTAGCTTACAGTCAGTGTGCTCGATTTTTTTGACATACTGTCTGGTCAGTGTTGCTATGCCAGATAGATGCTGAAGCACGTTAAGGGCTGATCTTTCGGCGGTCAGAATATTTCTTGCATTTCCTTCAAGGCGCATGATGACATTACCGGCTGTTACTTCAACGCCGTCCTGAACCAGGATTTCCACTTTGATGGCACTATCGACTGTATGGATAATTTTAGCGGCAATATCAATGCCGGCGATGACCATGGTTTCACGGGCATTCATTTCTGCTTTCAGGGTGGCATCCGCGGCAATAGTGGCCAGTGTTGTCAGGTCGCCAGCACCAATATCCTCATCAAGCAGGCTTCTTATAAAATGCCTGAGCTCTTCTTTATAGAGCGGCATGTTAAAAGGCTCGGCCCGATTTGGGGGGCTGTTTTGATGCCGCCGGGGGTGACATTTCAAGCATTTTATTTAAGGGGGCCAGGGCCTTGATCCGGGTTATTTCGTCGACTTCGATTTGCGGTTCAAGTGTGTTTAAACAATTATAGAGTTTTTCAAGCGTATTTAAGGCCATGAATGGGCATTGATTACAGTTGCAATTGCCGTCAGCACCGGGAGCCCCTATGAATTTTTTATGAGGGGCGCTTTTTTGCATCTGATGTATTATGCCGGGCTCAGTCGCAACCAGAAACTTTTCAGCCGGATTTTCAAGCACAAATTTCAGGATTGACGATGTTGAACCGACATGATCCGCGTGCCGGAGGATATGATCCGGGCATTCCGGGTGGGCGGTTACCGGCGCATCCGGATGTTCGGCTTTCAGTTTGATCAGCTCTTTTTCAGAAAAACGTTCATGGACAATACAGCTTCCAGGCCACAGAACCATGTCGCGACCGGTTTTCTTTGCCAGATAGGCGCCAAGATGGCGGTCAGGAGCCAGAATTATTTTCTGGTTCTCAGGCAGCTGGTTTATAATATGTTCTGCATTGGATGAGGTAATGATGATATCTGACATTGCTTTAATATCAGCAGAACAGTTGATATAGGTTATGCATAAATGATCCGGATATTTATCACGGAATTTGATAAACCTGTCTGGCGGGCAGCTGTCTTCAAGTGAACAGCCCGCGTCCATATCCGGCAGGACCACGGTTTTTCCCGGACTGAGAATTTTTGCCACTTCAGCCATAAACCGAACGCCGCAAAAGACAATGACATCAGCATCTGTCGCTGCAGCCTTACGGGAAAGATCAAGGCTGTCGCCAACGAAGTCAGCCAGATCCTGAATTTCGGCATCCTGATAATAATGCGCAAGGATCACGGCATTTTTTTCTTTTCTCAAGCGATTGATTTCATTCAATAGCTCGGCTTTTGGCATTGTTTCTTTAGCCGTTAAAGGAATTGTCATTGTTTAAACCCAGTTGTCAGTACTCTATATTCTTCTATGTAAGCCCTGGGCTTTCCTGTTTCAAGAATTATTCATGAAATTCAGCTTTTTCGGGAATACGGGTGAAAGCAATTTTTGTGCCGCTAAAAGGAGCCATGGTTTCAGGCAGGGTACCCAGAACAACGGTATCAAGGCCATATTTTTTGTTAATATCATCCATAGCAACGGAAAGGCGGCTATGGCGGTTTTGTGTTTTGCTGATCGGATCATCCAACTGCTTGAACATATCGGGCATTATTTTTTCAGCGGGGACAAGCCCAAAAAATGTGACAGAAAGCTGTTTTATATGGGTGGGGGTATTATCCTCAATCATTTTCTGCCACAGCATGTTTAAGGCGCGAAGAAAAGAGAAACTGTCTTCAGCGAGCGGGATTTTAATATCCATTTGCCATTTGTATTTTCTGCCGTCCCCTTTCGGGATATCAAAACGTACATAAAGGCTGTAATTTCGGGCAAAAAAACCCAGACGTCTTAACCGACTGGCGGCTTTAAGGGTCAGGCGTCTTGCGACCAGACGTGCCTTATGACGCGGCCGCATGTTAGGGGCAAGAACATGACTATGGCCGACAGTGCGGCGGGTAGGATCATCGTTGGTTGTTGTTTCTATGCCATGCAGGGCATACCAGAAACGTTCTCCCTCAACACTGTGCCAGATACGCCTTACATGTTTTGGATCCAGATTCCAGAAGCATGTAATATCGTTAATCCCGGCCCGCGAAAGGCGGGCATCCATATTGCGCCCGATGCCGGGCAGGTCCGATAATTTAAGGTGAGCAAGCCTGTCAGGTAGCTCTGTTGCATAAAGCACAGTCAGGCCATCCGGTTTTTGCAGGTTGCTGGCGACCTTGGCGAGAAAGCGGTTTGGGCCTATCCCCACCGAAGACCTCAGGCAGGGGCCGACATTTTCGAGAATGGCTTTTTTAATGTTACGGGCAATTTCAAGAGCTTTTTCCTTTTCGCGCTCATGACCGATCAGACGGCAGGCCACTTCATCAATTGAACAGACTTTGGTTATGGGAATGTGCTTATCGATCTGTTCCATGATTTTATGATGATATTCGACATATTTGTCATGGCGGGCAGGAACCGTTACCAGCCCGGGGCACAGTTTTCTTGCCTGATAAATCATGGTGCCGGTTTTAACGCCATAGGCCTTTGCCTCGTAGCTGGCGGCAATGGCGCAGGTGGCCTCGGTATCGGATGGCACAACAGCAACGGGCTTGCCTCGCAGCTGCGGATTTAATTGCTGCTCAACACTGGCAAAATAACTGTTCAGGTCAAGGTAGAGCCAGCCAAGCCCGGTTGGAATGTCCAACATGGTTATGATCCTTTTTATTATCTGACCCCAATTTAAGGAAAGATAAAGCTTATCACAAAATAAGAACAAAACAAGAACAAATAGAAAGATATCATAATTATTTTATTTTCCTTTTTTTCTTAAATGGCTTAACGTAAAAACAAACAATGAATGACTTGAGCACCATGACAGAAGATGACGAACGGACCGTAAAATACAGTGTCGCCAGACGGTTTATTATCAAGCTTGGCATTATCGCCCATGGTTATGGCCCATCAGCAGCCCGGCTGGAAGGTTACCTAACCCAGGTGACCGAGGCACTGGGTTATAACGGCGTGTTCCGCTCAACCAGATCCGAAATTATTTATGCCTTCTGGAAAGATGATGAAAATGACCAGATTATGCATATGGCTCATGTGGAAAAAGGCGGTTTTAACATGGCTAAGCTGGCCCGTGTCGGTGAACTGGTTGAAGGCGTTGTTGATGGGGGGATTTCTTTGGACGATGCCTATTCCTTGCTGGATGAAATTGAAGCACTGCCTAACCCATGGGGACCTTTGGGAAAAGCCATCGGGTTTGTATTCGTAGGGGTGGGATTCTCCGGACTGATGTCAGGCAATATACTTGATATTATTCTCTCCGGTGCATTATCGGTTCTTGTCTATATCAATGTTCATATCGCCCATAAATATGAGGGCAGAATGCTTGAACTCCTCCCTTTTTCTAGTGCTTATGCAGTTGGGTTACTTACGGCCATTCTGAAGATATACCTGCCTGAAATTAACATGCTGGTGATCGTGATTTCTGCGATTATCAGTATTATTCCCGGCTTTACGGTAAGCGCTAGTATTGTTGAAATTGTCAGTAATCATGTAGTTTCCGGAAGTGCCAATCTAATCAGCGGGCTTATATATCTGTTAAAACAGTTTTTTGGCGCCTGGTTCGGGCTGGCAACCATCAATATATTATGGTCAGGGGATATGGTTGATGCAGTGCAGACTGAAAATATCGGAGACTGGATATTTCTTCCGCTTTTGTTTATTGGTCTTGGTATCGCTTATCAGTCACTGATCAGGGATTTTCCCTGGGTAATATTATGCTGCCTTGTCTCCTATCTTGGTGTGTTGTTTGGCAATGAGTTTCAAGTGACCTATCTTGGCACATTGATGGGCGCAATTGTCGCGACAATTTATGCAAATTTATGGGCACGGAAATTTAATCGGCCAACGTCGATTGTATTGGTGCCGGCCATAACCGTAATGGTCAGTGGAAGTGTAGGATTCAGAGGGCTTCTTATAGTTGCTGGAGGTGAAAGCGACAAAGGATTTGACCAGTTTCTGCAGATGTTTGTTGTTGCACTTGTGATTGCAGCAGGGCTGCTGATCGCCAACACGATAGTCAGGCCCAAGGCAACTCTGTAAAGGATAGGGCATTAAGCTTAATTTTTCTTAACCTTATTTTGTAACCAGTTGTTTACTTCAGCGGAATACACTTGGAAAATCCAAATTCGTTGAGGTTAGCACGATGGCCGATATCAAAAGGCTCCATAAAATTATCCAGGAAATGGGTAGTGATCCAAATGTATCAATGCATGAACTCGTGCGTGAAGTTCTAAAAAGGGATCATGACTTTGATGATTATTATCTTGAGAATATTTCGGCCCCAGTTAGTGAAGAGGAAAAGCAGGAATATGCTGATCGGGGACGTGCTTTTTCAGAAGAAATCAGGAAAACCCAGGCAAAAATCAAAGAATTTCTGGAGCAGGATCAAAATAACTTTAAAATGACAGTCAGAGACAGTGAAAATTTAAAATTTGAAACCATTGAACAACTTCAGAGCAAGCCAAAAAAAGCATGGACTGATATTGTGAAGTCTGCAGTTAATCCAGAAGATAATTCCGGCAAATAATATTTCCGATTACTATATTCCCAAAAAAGCATCCGTTTTAGCCTTGATATCATTTCAATATCCACTAGGGTAGAAAATGAAATATGGCGTGTGAAAAGGGGATGTTATGGAAAGCTATGGTGTCTTGTCGGTGATTCCACCGTTGCTTAGTGTGGTGCTGGCCATTTATACGCGCAATATAATTCTTGCACTGACAGCCGGCGCTTTAAGCGGAACATTAATACTCAATCATTTTAATCCGTTTTTTGCTACTGTCAGCCTGATGCGCGATCATATTTTTGTTGAGGTATCCAGTCCATCCAATACTCAGGTCATAATAATCACGCTGATTATTGGCGGGTTTGTTAATCTGCTTGAGCAGTCCGGTGGCGCAAAGGCATTTTCTGCCGTTATGGTTAAACTGGTTTCAAACAGGACAAAAGGCCAGATTGCAACATGGCTTTCCGGCATCAGTGTGTTTTTTTCCGACACAGCAAATTCCTTAATAGTCGGCCCTTTATTTCGACCTGTATTTCGAGAGCTGAAAATCTGTCGTGAAAAACTGGCCTATATTATTGATACCACGGCGGCACCAGTGGTCATCCTGGTGCCAGTAGCAAGCTGGGGTGTTTATATTATGAGCCTGATTGAAAATTCCTACACAGGGATGGGTGTAAAAGCAGAACCATTTACGGTGCTTCTTGACGTCTGGCCCTATCAGTTTTATGCATTTCTTGCACTTTTTGCTGTCCCCATGTTTATTTCTACAGGTAAGGATTTTGGTCCTATGGCATCAGCGCAGAAACGTTTTCTGGACGCACAGGACAAAGCGGAAAATATAACGGAGACAAAGCAGGAAAAAACAAAACTGATTGTGGTAATACTGCCTTTTGCCATTATGGTTGCAACCCTTGCTTCAGTGCTTGGCTATTATGCAATGACTGAAGGTGTCAAAAGCGTGCATGTAAATGCGGGACTATGTCTTTCCTATTTATTCGCTTCAATGGGATGCGCTTTTGTGATGAAGCGGTATCAGCAAATAACCTATGACAGATCAATGGAACTGTTTTTTGAAGGGGTTGGTAACCTTATCAGTGTTGGGGCCATCCTGGCACTTGCCTGGGCGCTTAGCTCTATTTGCCGTGAACTTGAGACGGGCCAGTATCTGGCAACCCTGATCGGGGACAGCCTTGATCCTCGTTTTTTTCCAATTGCGGTATTCTTTTTTGGGGCGATGATGTCTTTTGCAACCGGTTCTTCATTTGGTACTTTCGCTATTTTGATGGCGACAACTTTACCTGTAGCACATATTTTGGGGGCAGATTTAATTCTGACGATCGCTGCCATTTTAAGTGGCGGATTATTCGGGGATCATACGTCCCCCATTTCCGATACAACGGTTCTGGCGTCGATGGGGGCCGGGTGCCCGCATATTGACCATGTATCAACACAATTCCCCTATGCGATGATTGCCGGGCTCATGACTGTTTTTGCTTTTCTGCTACTGGCATTTTTTAATTCACCTTATGTGGTTCTTATTGTCCTGGTGTTTCAGTATATTGTCATCAGAATAATCATGCAGCGCTTTGGTTCCTAAAAATATCTCTTTGAATATATCCGGCCATCCTCTAGGGTTATAAAAACATAATAGAGGGAAGTTTTATGGAAAGTTACGGTGCATTATCGGTGTTGCCACCGGCGCTGAGTATTTTATTGGCGGTTTATACGCGAAATATAATATTTTCACTGACACTTGGGGCTTATAGTGGTGCCTTGATAATTGCCGATTTTAATCCGTTTCTGGCATTTGCAGAACTTCTGGAAAAGCACGCTTTTGTCCAGATTTCAACCCCCTCAAATACGCAGGTGCTGATCGTCATGCTTGCCATCGGCGGATTTATCCAGATGCTTGATAAATCCGGTGGCTCACGGGCTTTTGCTTCCGTCATGGTAAAATTTATCGGGGATCCGGTAAGGGCACAGCTTGCGGCCTGGACAACAGGACTTAGCGTCTTTTTTACCGATAGTGGTAATGCGCTGATTGTTGGCCCGCTTTTTAAGCCTGTCTTTAGGGAACTTAAAATCTGTCGTGAGAAGCTGGCCTATATAATTGATACGACGGCTTCACCGGTGACTATCCTCATCCCATTCATTGGTTGGGGTGTTTATATTATGAGTCTGATTGAAAATGCCTATCGTGATGTCGGCCTTGTTGGCGAGCCTTATCAGGTGCTGCTTAGTGTATGGCCCTATCAGTTTTATGCTTTTCTGGCACTTATTTCCATTCCAATGATTCTTTCCACGGGTAAGGATTTTGGCCCGATGGCAAAAGCGCAAAGTCAGTATAATAAAGCGGTTGAAGAAGGGCTACTGGATGATGAACTTGATGATCCTGATCCAGCAAATAAAGAACAGTATAAATTAATAACGGTTATCCTGCCGCTTTCAGTAATGCTGACAACCATGGTTACCTACATGGGGTATTTTGCTTATCTTGACGGCATTAAAAGTCTACATATGCGGGCAGGTATTTGCCTTTCCTATACATTTGCATCAATAGCCTGTGCCTATTTGATGAAAAAATATAAGAAGACAACCTATAATGAAAGTCTCAATATTTTTGTGCGAGGAATGCAAAAACTGGTTTTCATCTGTTTTGTGCTTGTGCTGGCCTGGACGCTTAGCTCCCTTTGTCGGGACCTCCATACTGGCGATTATCTTGCTACCCTGATCGGGGATCGGATTTCACCAAACTTTTTTCCGCTAATTGTATTTTTTCTTGGGGCTATGATGTCTTTTGCAACGGGGTCTTCCTACGGCACTTTTGCTATTCTGATGATCATTGTGGTGCCGATTGCCAATACGCTTGGAGCACCAATGATATTGACAATTGCGGCTGTGCTAAGCGGTGGGCTGTTTGGTGATCACACGTCTCCTATTTCAGATACGACGGTTCTGGCGTCTATGGGGGCTGGATGTCCGCATATTGACCATGTGTCAACCCAGTTTGCCTATGCGGCAATTAATGGCGCAATGGCAATGCTGGCATTTATTGTGGCCGGATTTTATCAAAGCCCGGCTATCATATTTTTTATCATTATCATCCAGTTTATAACGATAAGAATGGTTATGAAATTCTATGGACATGATGCTCACGGCGAATAGTTTTTCAAATTTTAATTATCAACCCGCTTCTATTTTAAGTCGTGCGAATGTTGGTGAAATTGTATTCACAAGAACTTATACTGTTAACGTTTAATGTTGATGTTTTATTTGACCCATGCAAAAAAATAATTTGTTGTGAGCGAACTGAAAGGGAGTGGATAAAGGATGAGCAAAATTTATGAAAATATTGTTGAGACGGTCGGAAATACACCGGTCGTCAAACTGAATAACCTTAGCCCGGATAATGTTAATATTTACGCAAAATTGGAGTATTTTAATCCAATGGGTTCGGTTAAAGACCGCCTCGCTCTTGGTGTGATTACAGACGCTGAAAAGCGTGGTGTGCTTAAACCCGGCCAGACAATAGTCGAGGCAACAAGCGGCAATACGGGCATTGGCCTCGCGATGATCTGCGCGCAGAGGGGATATCCTCTTGTCATAACAATGGCGGAAAGTTTCAGCGTAGAGCGGCGCCGGTTAATGCGTTATCTCGGGGCCAAAGTTGTTTTAACACCAGCCGCACTTAAAGGGTCCGGGATGGTTGCCAAAGCCGATGAACTTGCAAAAGAGCATGGCTGGTGGCAGTCCAAGCAGTTTGAAAATCCTGCTAACGCTGATATTCATGAAAAAACCACAGCCCGGGAAATACTGAATGATTTTGCAGAAATTGGACTTGATTACTGGATTACAGGCTTTGGCTCAGGAGGAACGGTAAATGGTGTTTCACGCGTACTGAAAAAAGAAAGTCCTGGGACAAAAATTATTGTGGCCGAGCCTGATAATGCGCAGTTACTTGCAAGCGGTATACCGCAGGCGCATAATGCCGATGGATCATATGCAAGCAATCACCCGGCTTTTCAGCCACACCCGATGCAGGGATGGACACCGGATTTTATTCCGCGTCTGACTGAGCAGGCAGTCCAAAACGGAACTATTGATGATCTTGTTGCTGTATCCGGAAGTATGGCTATGGAATGTTCAAAAAAACTTGCCCAGAAAGAGGGGATATTTGTAGGGGTTTCGGCCGGTGCCGGTCTTGCTGCCGCACTTGACATTGCTAAAACAGCGCCGGATGGGTCAAATATTCTTGTCATGTTCCCGGATACGGGAGAGCGGTATTTAAGCACGCCTTTATTTAGCTGGGTTTCAACGGATATGACTGAAGAAGAAATTGAAATTTCAAAATCAACACCAAATTTCCGGTTTGATTAAAGATTCATGGTGACCAGATTGAAATTGAACAATTCAAGATTGCATGACAGGATTGAAGCTTTAAGCAAAATTGGCAGTACACCGGAAGGCGGCTCAAGACGCGTAGCCCTGACTGATGCTGATAAAGAAGGTCGCGATCTGGTCATTTCATGGATGAAGGAAAGCGGACTTCAGGTTCAGATTGACCAGATAGGTAATATATTCGCTACCTTAAAAGGAAATAAAAGCGGGCGGCCAATTATGACTGGTTCACATATTGACACGGTCGGCAATGGCGGACATCTTGACGGGTGTTACGGCGTACTTGCCGGGCTTGAAGTGTTAGCTACTTACGCAGATCTTAAAGAGAAGCCAAATCATGATCTGTGTGTGGCAATATTCACCAATGAAGAAGGGGTGCGGTTTCAGCCTGATATGCTGGGCTCACTGGTTTATGCAGGGGGAATGATCGTTGAAGAGGCCCATGCAATCAAATCTACGGATGGTAAAACGCTTCATGAGGAACTGATCAGAACAGGTTATCTGGGGACTATGAAATGCGGGTCTGTGATCCCGCATGCTTTTATCGAGCTTCATATAGAGCAGGGCCCCGTCCTTGAAAGTAAAAATGATTTTATTGGCGTTGTGGAAGGCGTACAGGGGATTTCCTGGACAGGCGTAACTTTTCGGGGGCAGTCAAATCATGCGGGAACAACCCCAATGAATTTAAGGAAAGATGCGGCATATGCAGCATCAAGATTAGCTGTTTCAGTGCGCGAAATAACGAAAGAAATTGGCGAAGGTCAAGTCGGTACAGTAGGCGTCATTACACCGAAACCAAACCTGATTAATGTTGTCCCTGGCGAGGTCAATATGACAGTGGATCTTAGAAATATTGATGATGAGAAACTGAGAAAAGCAGAAAAAATGCTTCATGAACATATCGAAAATATCTGTCAGGAAGAGAAAGTCGTGGCGGAAACCGAGAAGCTTGTCAGGTTCGAGCCTGTTCAATTTGACAAAAGGATCTGTGACCTGATTGCAGAGGTCACAGAAAATGTTGGTTTTTCATATTCAAGACTTAACTCCGGTGCGGGGCATGATGCACAAATGATGGCACGACTTTGCCCGACGGCTATGATTTTTGTGCCCTCAAAAGATGGTGTTAGCCATAACCCAAAGGAATATACCTCTAAAGAATATTTGGATATGGGAGCAGACATTCTGTTTGAGACAATTACGAAACTTGATCAAATTGAGTTTTGACAATATAGTTGATAAAATTTTTTTGTCATCTTCATTGTCATTATAATGTTGGCTTATATGGTTTTTGCGAGGAAAAATGAGAACTGAAGCAAAAAGGTTAAATTCTGTAATTCGTGATGTACGTACAAGTTTCAATTTACTTCAAGATCGCTCAAATAACCTTTTGCAAGATCTTGACGTAAATGCTTCGATGCGGTTTGTTCTGGAAAACTTATCGGTAGCAGGTGAGAAAACGGTTCCTGAGATTGCCAGGTCAAAAAATGTATCCCGGCAACATATTCAGATTGTTGTTAATGAGCTACTTGAAAAAGGATTGGTAATCAGTAGGGCTAACCCGTCAGATAAACGAAGCTATCTGATTTCTCTTACTGAACTTGGCGATAAAATATTTTCGGAAATTAGAAACCGGGAACTGGTTGAGCTTCAGAATTTGTCAGAATATTTTACTGCTGAAGAATTAAGGGTAACTTCGAAAATGTTGCAGAAATTAAGTAAATTCTTGAGCTAAGTATAAATATTAAACCAGAGTTCCCAAAAATTCAGATATTTTGTCTAACCCTGTTTTTAAAATTTCAGCATCATTGGCATATCCCATCCGAAGATACCCTTCCATATCCATGACACTTCCGGGTGTGAGCATTACGCCGGTTTCATTTAGCAGTCTGATACAAAAGTCGCGCGATCTTAAATCAAGATCATATTTAAGTAGAGCTGTTGTTCCAGATTTTGGCCGCACATATGAAATGAGCGGTTCATTTGATATCCAGTCGTCAAGAATTTTTAAATTTTCCCGAGTAATTTTCTGGCTTCTGGCTATTATTTTATGTTTATTTTCGAGTGCAATTGCCGCGAAATAATCGTCAATCATACTAACACTAATCGTATTATAATCCCGGTGAATTGAAATGTTTTCAAGAACTTCACGCGGTGCCGCTATCCAGCCAACGCGAAGCCCGGCAAGCGAGAATGATTTTGACATACTGCCGGTGCTGATCCCTTTTTCGTAAATATCGGCTATTGATTTCGTAAAGCCGCTTCCCTCCTGATCGGTTCCCCGATAAACTTCATCACAAAGAAGATAAGCATCACAGGTTCGGGCAATATCAGCAATTTCGTTTAAAGTTTCTTCCTTAATTAAAGCGCCTGTAGGATTATTCGGATTATTAACTGAAATTAATTTTGTTTTTGCGCTTACCATGCTTTTCAGGTCGTCAAGATCAGGTAAAAAGTCGTCTTCTTCACGAAGTTGTAGAACGTTGACTTTTGCCCCTAAACTTTCCGGAATAGAATAATGCTGCTGATATGTAGGAAGTATGGAGATCACTTCGTCCTTGGGCCCGATTAATGTAGAATATACGAGTGCATTGGCGCCTATAGCACCGTGTGCAACCAAAATATTTTCAGGTTTTTGCTTGTCATATAGTGTTGCTATAGCATTTTTTAACCTTGCGGATCCTTCAATAGCCCCATAAGTCATTTTAAGAGGTAGCAGCTCTGAGAGTGCGGCTTCTTTTTTATCTGTTATTTTCAGAAGTTCATCAATGGTAAGAGACTGAACACAGGTTTCAGCAAGATTATATTTGCAATGATTTTCAAATTCATTCATCCATATTTCGACGCCAAATTCTCTTATCTTCATAATTAAACCCTTGATTAAAATTGTTTCTAGATTAGCATAATTTCCGGAGTAGCAAATTTAAAATATCTGGCCAATATTTAAAAATGCTGCTGTTGCACCTTCTGACCCCACACCAATTCCAAGATATGTAGGACCAAGAATGGTGTCAATTCCGACAAAAACGCTTGAACTCCAACGCAGATCAGTAAGACTTACATCTTCCCAGCGATTCCAGACATTGCCGGCTTCAACTGTGCCCCCAAGATAAATTGGCGTTTCTGTCAAATATTGCGGTCCCCCGGAAATACGCCGGTAATAAATTGCTGTCAGAAGTCCACCATGGTTACCAGTAAGCTGTCCCGGGGCAAATGCCGTTAATCTCATAAAGCCACCAAGAGGAAATAGATTTGTTTCATTCGGGTTTCCATTATAGGATGTTGCAAACATTGGTCTGAGGCCAATAGTGTTCTTGCCCCAGCTAAACGGAAAGTAGCCACCAATTTCTACTGTATCGGCACCAGAATCACCGCCAAGCCAGGATAGGGTATTTTCGCTAACAATTTCCATAACTGCACCGGAGGATGGAAATTGAGTGTTATCCAAGGTATCAATGTGAAATTCGGTCACAAATTTGGTCTTATCATAAGATATTTTAGGAATTGGGGGAGAACTAATTCTCCCTTTAATATTCCCGAATGTTTTTCTGATCCCGGTACGTAGTGTGCCCCAGCGGCCGAAATTTCGTCCGGCGCCAATTTGCGTGCCAAACTCTGAAATTCGTACCTGCCCTAAAATAGTGCCATCCCCATTATCACTTAATAGGTTTCTGTTGATTTTTCCCCCACCCGCATTGGCAAATAGATAGTATTTTTCCTTATAATCAATGGGTTGATATAATTCTGTAAAAAGGCTGAATTCCTGTCCGACTTTAAAGAGTGTCTGCCATTCGCCGCCATAGGAATTTATGGCAAGATTGGTGAAGCCGACAGCCAGCTGAAAATCGCTTTCCCCTTCAAAATCTTCCTGTATGGCCAGTCCAAAACGAAAATAATCTTCGCCCCCTTCACGCTGTCTCGTTCTTATCTCCAGTCCTGTTTCGCCATTTTCATTGAGCGTCTGATAATTCACTTCTTCAAATAATTCCAGACCATAAATTTCTGTTAAATCCTTTGATAACTGGGCAGCATCAAATAATTGTCCTTCCTTTTGTGTAATATGTGATCTGATGACCTGATCAGAAACGTCAGAATTATTATTAATACGGACAAAATCAATGGTCGGCGGGTCATATTTTTCTTCAGAATGATTTTTTGTATAATTATTCCAATTGTTCTGGTTCAGACTATATTTTTTAAGATGATCAAGAACCGACAAAGCTGCCTCAACGCCTTTAGGGATCGTTTCTGTTGTAATATCAAAATCGAGAAAATCTATATTATCCAATTCAGGACGAATAAGAATATCCTCATCTTTAAGAGTGGCAATCAGCTTGTCAGAAGTTTTGTGGCTTTGAAGCGATGTAAGCTGATCAAGAACAGAGGCGAATGATGTTATTTCCTCTTTTTTTAGAAGCGGCGTGGTGACATCAACCACGATGATAATATCGGCACCCATATCGCGGGCGACATTAATAGGAATATTATTGGCGATGCCGCCGTCAACAAGTAGAGTTCCATTAAGCTCAACCGGAGGAAATAAAGCAGGGACCGTCATGCTTGCAACAATGGCGGAGGCAAGATTGCCGTTTTTTAAAATAACTTCCTCTCCATTTTCAAGATTGGTGGCAACAGCCCGAAATGGAATAGAAAGTTTGCTAAAATCATCTGTTTGAGTTTTTTTATTTAGAAGTTCAGCAAATAAAAGTCTTAAATTATTTGGGGTAATCAGTCCGCTTGGTAGTTTGATTTTTCCATCTTTAAGCCCGACTTTAAATTTGATCAGGAACCCGTCATCGTCTTTTTTGCGGCGGAAAGATTTTTGTTTTCTGGGAGCACTGTTTGAAAGTGTTTCCTGCCAGTCAATATTTTTAATTATTTCTTCAAGCTCATCGGCGGAATAACCGGATGCATAAAGACCGCCGATTATGGCACCAAAGCTCGTACCGGCGATCATATCAATAGGAATATGATTTTCTTCGAGCACCTTGAGTACACCAACATGGGCTGCTCCACGCGCACCACCACCGGAAAGGACGAGACCAATCTTTGGTTTTTCCTTTTCTGCCAATTGTGCTTTTGCTTGTGGATAATATACCATTACACAGCAAAGCATTATGGTGTAAATAAATTTATACAAAAATGAATCTCCGGATTTAATTCATCTTAAAAACAATAATATACGAATACTAAATTTTTGAACTATTGATTTTTCATACAAATGGTTCGGTGAACAACACCGAACCATAAAGCAAAGGAAATCTAGTTATTTACTTGAATATTTTACATCACCACCAACTATTGTCATCAGCACTTTAGTGTTGATGATTTCATCTGGGTCAATGTTGAAAATATTATTACTGAGAACTACCATATCGGCAAACTTTCCGGGTTCAATTGTGCCCAGGTCATTTTCCTGGAAGCCGGCATAGGCGTTATTAATGGTATATGCCTTGACCGCCTGCTCAACAGATATTTTTTGTTCCGGCACCCAGCCGTCAGGATTTTTGCCGTCCAGAGTGCGGCGGGTTACCGCTGCGTAAATACCGCTAAGGGGTTCAAGTGGGGCAACCATCCAGTCCGATCCAAATGTGACAATGGCCCCGGCATCAAAAAGCGATTTAAAGGGATAGGTACCTGCGAGGCGCTCTTTACCAATCCTTTTTTCTGCCCATCTGCCGTCATCAATGGCATGATAGGGTTGCACAGAAGCAATGATGCCCAGTTCCGCCATTTTTTTGATGGCGTCAGGGGTTAAGTGCTGGGCATGTTCAATACGAGGGCGGTTGCCTGTAGCACCAATTTCCTCAAATATCCTTATCAGATTATCGTTAGTCTGATCTCCGATTGCGTGGACGGCCAGCTGAAAACCAAGATCATTGGCTTCGGCAAGATTTTTCTTAAGAACGTCCATCTGCATCAACGGGAAGCCGTTGGTGTCGGGCTCATCGGTATAGGGTTCATAAAACCAGGCTGTCGTGCTGCCCAGCGATCCGTCAGCCAGTTCCTTAACACCACCAAAACGTAGCCAGTTATCGCCTTTGCCTTCACGCTCAATCATATCATGCAGCTTGTGGACATTGGGAATAAGGGGAAAATAATATACGCGGATTTTAAGGCGGCCTTCATCCTTCGCTCTTTTAAAGAGCGCAATGTTATCCCACGTTCCCATATTATGAATTTGGGTGACGCCATTTTCCAATGCTTCCTGAATACCAGCGTCAAAAGTTTTTGTCGCCTGGGCCGGGGTCATTGCGGGAACAATGCTATAGACAGCATTCATGGCGTTATCTTTAAGTACGCCGGTTGGTTCCCCGTTTTCTTCGCGGACGATCAGGCCGCCTTCGGGGTCTGGTGTATCTTTTGTGATGCCGGCAAGGTTTAGAACCAGTGAATTGACAATGGCCATATGCCCGTCAGTACGAAGTAAAAACAGGGGGTTATTCTGAGTATACTCGTCAATCCATTCTTTCTTAGGGAGCTGCCCTTCCCAGGCTTCATGATCCCAAAGACCACCTGTAATCCATTCTCCCTCCGGGGCAGATGCCGCATAGTTTTTAACCGTTTCTATAAACTCGGCAGAACTTTTGGTGCTTTGCGTTTTAATGCTAAGAAGCGATGCCGATCCATCCATAAAATGTGTGTGATTGTCAATAAATCCCGG
Organism: Kordiimonadaceae bacterium; assembly: GCA_024236295.1. Classification (GTDB taxonomy): domain Bacteria; phylum Pseudomonadota; class Alphaproteobacteria; order Sphingomonadales; family Emcibacteraceae; genus Pseudemcibacter. The sequence continues at coordinate 47,152 of JACKKT010000004.1, forward strand.
CAGAACCAGTTTTCCGGATACATCAATAATTTCAGCATCCGGATGTTCATTTTTAAGGTCAGGTCCGCCAACAGCAATAATACGATCATCTTTCATAACGACTGTTTCTGCCCAGGGCTGATTAGCATTACCGGTCCAAACTTTGGCATTTATCATTATTTTTTCATTTGAAGCGGCTTGTTGATTATTTTTGTCTGTCTCTGCAGATGAGCAGGCAGCGATCATTAATAATCCTATACTCAATATTATTTTTGTAATTTTATTCATTTTAAAATCCAATTGAATTATTTCCACGCGGCTTTTGCCAGGCCGACCCTTCTTGGGTCCGCGGCGCCATGCCATTTTCAAGGATAGTAACGCCTGCATTGGTGGCCTCCGGTGAAGCAGATACTACATAGCCGGCAAATTTTTTGGTTTGCGCGAATGTTTGCGTATTTGTGAAGGCAAGCAAATAGATTAAGGCAACAGTCCTGCAATAACGAAACATATCTTTCCCCTATATTTGATATGTTAGTTATTATTCATTCTTATTCATAATGCAATGCATTTACCGGATTTGTTCTAGCGACTTTATAGGCATGTGTAGCAACAGTTGCCCAGGATAACAGTAATCCTGCAAGACCTGCCGCGATCAATGTGGTATAGGGCATTGAAATTCGGTCCGGGAAATATTCCAGATAAAATCTTGATGCAAAATAGGCAAGCAGGAGCGCAAAAGGCGTTGCCCAAAGAACCGGTTTTGAAAATTGCCAGATAAGAAGTTTGATAATCTGACCAGTATTTGCCCCCAGAACTTTTCTGATCCCGATTTCTTTTGTTCTTTGTTCCGCCATAAAAGCGGCAAGTCCAAACAGACCAATAAGAGCCAGAAACAATGCAAAGATGGTAAATGATGCAAGTGATTTTGCACTTAAGTCAAAAAGCATAAATTGTTCCTGAAAAAGATTATCGAGAAACGATGCCTGCAAAGGATAATCGGGTATTATCCGGTTCCAGGTATCTTTAATATCGGTAATTGTCTGCAGGGTTGCTGAAGGGGAAAGTTTAATTGATGCGTGGCGATAGGATGCGTCTCTGGCAAAATATACAAAGGGCACGATCCTATTTTGAAGCCCGTAGATATTCTGATCCTTGATGACCCCAACAATTGTATATGTGGTGATGCCGCGGTCTCCTTCATCCTCATAAAACATTTCACCAACGGCGTCCTGTGCAGAAGGAAATCCGAATTTTTTGGCAGCGAGTTCGTTAATCATAACATTTACGGCACCTCTAGCCCTTACATGAGTATCCATTGCAATGTCATCTGTTGTTTGGCGTCCTGCGACAATCGGGATATTATAAGTATTTAGAAAATCATGATCAGCAACCATTTGATTAATCATGAAACCGGATGAAATATCACTAATTATTGTAGATGCTGTAAATCTGTTTCTGAACCCCTCAAACGGTACTTGGGAAGAATATGAAAAATTTTCAACGCCGTTAATTTTTAGCATTTCATTCTTAAGCGTCTCATGACGAGGCACAATCTGATCAATTCCTATTCGATCCAAGGTGTAAATCTGGGAATTTGGAAATATATTGCTGTTTTTTTCCACCAATTTATTTTGCGAATAAACGACAAGTACGAGTGCAAGCATAAAGACAGAGATTGTAAACTGTACAGCAATCATCGTTCCCCGGATCCAGGCAGAGGCTTTCCCTTTTCTCATGTTTTCTCTTAAGGCCTCGGTTGGGTTGGTTTTTGTAACCAAATAAGCCGGATAACAGCCGGCAAGTATGCCAACGATCAAAACTGTCATGCTCAGCCATGGTAATAATTGAACATAATTTAGGGTGAGAGACTTTCCGGTAATCTCATTAAATGGAGGAATGAGCAATTCCAAAACAGAAAGGGTAACAACCATTGCAATCAGGGTAAGCGTAAGGCTTTCCACGATAAACTGGGAAAGCAACTGGAGGGGAGCGGCACCAAGTGTTTTTCTGAGGCCGACTTCACGTGTCCGGTTTAAGGATTGAGCCGTCGCCAGATTTGTATAGTTGAGACAGGCAATAATTAATATAAAAATACCTAGTATCTTAATAATAGTTAGCGCAGGAATGCCTATCTCGTCCCATATTTCCGAATTGACGGAAATAAGTTTAAATACTGAAATGCCGGAAACTGTTTTTTTCTCATCTTCCGGATAGTGTCTTTCATAAATACCATTCATTTGAGATTGCAGCCATTTTTGATCTAGATTTTTTGGCAGCATGACATAGGTGATATTCCCTGTGGAAAGTTCTCCCCAGTTCTCGTCAACTTCTCGGCCTTCAAGTTGTTTAATTAAGTGTATTGGCACAATGATTTGAAGTGGACGATCAATGATAAAATTAGAATTAAAATGGGTATTTTGTGGTAAATCTTTGATAACCGCTGTTACATGGATGTCATGTTCATGATTTATGCTTATAACTTTTCCCATTGGGTTCTGGTCCGGGAAAAATTTTTGAGCAATACTTTCGGTAATAACGGCACCATTTGTGTTGTCTAGAGCTTTTTCATCACCATAAATATAATCAAAATTAAAAATTCTAAGCAGCCCAGAGTCAGCAAAATGTAGTGTCTGATAATAATTGTTATCATCTGTTGTAAGAAGAAAGCTTCTTAAAAAGGTGCGTGCTACCTGTTCCACATCAGATAATTCAGATTTTATAATTGGTGTCAGTGCGGTATATACAACATTCATTGTTGAGCTTTCATACTCTTCCTGTGCTGGAAAATCAGAGCCAAGAGTATAAATGCGGTCAGAATTTTTGAAAAATTTATCGTGGGAATGCTCATAATCATAAAAAAGCCCACCAAACACATATATGGCAAGCCCCATCGCCAGACCAAGAATATTGATCGCCGCATATAACTTATTTCTTGCGATATTTCTTAAGGCAGTTTTTATATAATTACTAAGCATCTTTGTTCCGACGGAATTACTCATAATGTAAAGCATTAATTGGGTTGGTTTTGGCGATATTAAATGCATGCGTGGCAACCGTAATCCATGATAGCAAAAGTCCGCAAATACCAGCACCTAGCAACATGCCATATGGAAGACCTATACGTTCCGCAAAAAATTCCAGATATCGGCCAGAAGCGAAATAAGCTAATATTAAAGCAATTGGCGTTGCCCAGAGGACCGGGGTTGAAAATTGCCAGATAAGTAGTCTTACAATCTGGTTGTTACTGGCGCCAAGAACTTTTCTGATCCCGATTTCTTTGGTTCGTTGCTCTGCCATAAATGCTGCCAATCCAAACAGGCCGATTGCCGCCAGGAAAAGGGCAACAAATGCGAATGCTGCCAAAGATTTTGTCGCAATATCAAAAATCATATAGACCATTTGGAATGTTTCGTTAAGAAACTTACCCTGCATTGGATAATCGGGATAAACATCCTGCCAGACTTCTTCTATATCCTTTACGACGCTAACAGGAGCATTTTTTGATATTTTTATTGATGCCAGCCGGTAAGACGCATCGCGCATGAAAAAGAAAAAAGGTTTGACACTGTTAAAAAGACCAAGAATATTTCGGTCTGCCATGACCCCGACGATGGTATAAGTGGTTATCCCTTTTTCTTTTTCATCTTCATAAAATACCTGGTTTAGGGCTGCTTCCGGCGTACTGAACCCTAAGGCTTTAGCTGCTGTTTCATTGACCATAACATTCACGGCTCCACGGGACCTGATATGGGTATCCATGGCAATGTCCTTGGATATATTCCTTCCGGCGACAACAGGAATATCATAAGTGTTAACAAAATGATCATCAATATTCAGCTGATTTATATTCACGGTCTGGCTAAAATCATTGAGAATTTTTGAAGCTCTTATGGTGCTGTTCGTCTGTTCATAAGGTACCTGTGAGGATAAGGTGAAATCCTCAATATAAGGAATGTTCAGTATTTCATTTCTAAGGACCTCATGACGGTCTGTCATTTGATCAACATTAATTCGGTCCAGGGTATAAACCTGATCTTTGGGAAAAATCCGGCTGCTTTCCTCAACTTTATCATTTTGGGCGTATACCACAAGCACCATTGCCAGAATACAAACCGAAAATGTAAACTGTATGCTTATCATGATGGCTCTGATAATTGTCGCGGCCCGCCCTTTACGGGCAATGTCCCTCAATGCTTCAATCGGGCTTGTTTTGGTTATGACATATGCCGGATATGATCCTGATAATATTCCAACGACCATTGTCGTCAAAAGAAGCCAGGGTAATGTAGTCAGATAATTAATACTGAGAATTTTGCCTGTTGCAGCATTGAATAATGGTATAATCAGCTCAAGGGCAGCCAAAGCCAGGATCATTGCAAAAAAAGTTATGGTTAAGCTCTCAACAATGAACTGGAGTAACAATTGAAGCCGTCCGGCGCCAAGCGTTTTTCGCAAACCTACTTCGCGGGCACGCCCCATGGACTGGGCCGTTGCAAGGTTTGTATAATTAACACAGGCAATGATAAGCACAATAATACCCAACACTTTTACAACCATTATGACCGGAATTCCAAGCATGTCCCAAATTGCCGTATTGGCATCAGCGAGGGGGTGTACCTCAAAGCTATCCAGGAATTCTTTCTGTTCATCCGGCATATGCCGCTCATAAATACCGTCTATTTGATTTTGCAGCCATGCCCGGTCGAGTGTAGGAGGGAGCAGGATATAGGTCATGTTTCCTGAAGATGTATTACCCCAGTTTGTGTCAGGTTGAAATTCTGTAATACGTTCCATTGCCCTCATTGGGATCAAAATTCCAAGCGGTGTACCCATAACAATCTGTGAATTAAAATGAGAATTCCTCGGAATATCTCTAATTACAGCCATTACGGTCTGGTCGTGTTCATGATCCAGAGTAATTGATTTACCCATTGGATTTTCATTGCCAAAATATTTTTTGGCTATCGTGTCGGTTATTACTATACCGTTTGATCCATCTAGGGCGGAAGGATCGCCCTGTATAAAATCAAAATCAAAAATTTTCAGTAGTTCAGGATCAACAAATCGAACTCTCTCATAATAATTATCCTCTCCTACTGTAATCAGAAATTCTCTGATAATGGTTCTGGCGACTTCATCTACATCTGGAATGTCAGTCTTAATAAGTGGACCAACTGCAGACTGGACAGTATCAATTTGCGAAACGCCGATGTTGGCTTGTGAACTGACATTGCCGCGCAAAGTATAAATGCGGTCAAAATTCTTGAAAAATGAATCATGTGAATATTCATAATCAGAAAGCAGGCCACCAAACAAATATATTGCCAGTCCTACGGACAATCCCAAAACATTGATTATTGCATAAAGTTTATTTTTTAAGATGCTTCTGATAGCTATTTTTACATAATTGCTGAACATTTTTTCTCTTCTTTTTTATTTAACTTTATTCACTTTTAAGTGAGTAAATGGGATTAATTCTAGCCGCTGACCAAGCGCGAAGTGATGTGGTGGCATAGGCAAGTATAAAAGCGATTATACCGGCGATTAAATAGGGTGTAATTGACATGTTTATTCGGTAGCTGAATCCGGCCAGCCAGTCATTCATCATAAGCCATGCAGCTGGCCAGGCGATAATATTCGCGATAATGACCAGCTTGGAAAGCTCCCAAGATAACATTGCCACAATATTAAGAACTGAAGCGCCAAGGACTTTACGAACGCCAATTTCCTTGGTGCGGCGATCCGCAATAAAAGAAGCAAGACCGTAAAGGCCAATACAAGCAATCATCGCCGCTATTCCGGCAAATCCGATGAACATTCTGAAAACGCGTCCTTCAACTGCATAAAAGGAAGCATAATCCTCTTCCAGAAAGGAACGGCGGATCGGGTAAGATGGAACATGCTGTTGCCAAATTGAGTCAACAAAAGGAACAGCTTTGCTCATGTTCCCTTCACTGACTTTAATGACCATTACTTGCTCGTTATCACCAAGCCCGAATGCTATTGCAGCAGGGGCAGATCTTATTGATCTAAAATGTGCATCCTCAACAACACCGACAATATTTGAGTCGATCCTGTAATTTGTATTGCCAAAGGAAAATGCAGCATATACCTGCTGGCCGATAGCATCTACTGGGTTTGTCCATCCGGCTTGTTTGGCAGCCGTTTCATTTATAACCAGGCCTCCACTGACATGAGGGTTTTCAGGTGAAAATTGGGGCGTTCTGTCGGCTGCAAAATCATCACTTAGTGGACGCCCGGCTACCATATTCATTCCCAATGTATCAAAGTAACCATCTGCCACGATAATAAGACGGGTGACGAGTTTAAAATCAGGGCTTTCCCCTTCTTTCGAATAGGTAGCTCCATCAGATAAATCCCATGTTGGGATGATAGACGCTGCAGAAACATTTTGAACCAATGAACTTTTTATCAACTGATCATGCATGGTCTGATATGCATCTCGCGCTTCCTGATTATTCAGGCGGACAACAATAACATCCTCAGGCTGATATCCGAGCGGTTTATTTAAGGCAAAATCAATCTGTCTGTTTACGACCCCTGTTGCTGAAATAAGACCGATGGCAATAGAAAACTGTAGGATAACAAGTCCAGCTCTTAATTTTGAGGACCCTATGCCATCAAACACACGTCCCTGAATGGCTTTGGCGGGAAGAACTCCAGATACGAACAAGGCAGGATAAAAACCCGATATTATACCGACTAGAAAGGTCGTTAAAATCAGACCACTTATAAAACCGCCACTATATATTTGATCCGCAGTCAGGGGAACACCTAGCATCGATCCAAAAAACGGCGCAAATATTTCAACAATGACGAGCGAACTGACGAGGGCGATCAGGGCCATGACTGTTGATTCTAATATGAATTGCAGGGCTATTTGCTTACGGCTGGCTCCAAGCACCTTGCGCACGCCCACTTCTTTTATACGATTGCTGCTCTGGGCAATTTGCATGTTAATGAAATTAAATGTTGCAATAATCAGCGTAAGCAGAGCGACAAAACCGAATATTGAAATATCAGATCTCTGGCGAGCCGGTTTGGATAGGCCAGTTACTGTATCCTTAACGGTCATTTCATTTTGAAGTTCTGTGTTAAAATGAATGTCATTTAACGGTTGAGCGTAAACAGCAATATTATTGGCAAAATCACCACCAATATTGTTTTTTATATACTCATAAGCCTTGGCAGCAAAGACATCACCTGTAATATTTGGCGCAAGTCTTAAATAATGATAAAGCTGATCCGAAAAATTTCTTTCCCAGAAAGTCGGGTCATTCCATATAACAGGCAGCATTTCCATATTAACAAAAATATTGGAAACCTGATGCGAATTGCTTTTATTATTGTCAACAATGGCAGTTACCTGAAAATCATGGTTGCCGTCCAGGGTAAAACTTTTCCCAATGGCATCTTCACCGGGGAATAGTAGTTCTGCTGCCGCTTCTGTCAGAACGGCATTATTTAAATTGGAAAGGGCAGTCTCTGCTGATCCGCTTTTTACTTTATAGGAAAAGAAATCAAAGAAATTGGGATCAACGAAACTGATGGTTTGATACTGCTTTTCGTCCCCGATGTTAAGCAGTCTTTCCGATAATGTAATCCTGGTCAGGTCTTCGACATCATCAGGATAGGCTTCAGCGATATTCTTTGATAACGGGTTGAAAAAAGTGGCGAAGCGGGCGCCTGAACTATTGCTTTCCCAGTTTAGCCGGTAAACACGGTCACTGCCCTTTACGGCTTTATCAAAAGACGTCTCATGGGCCACAAAAAGAATGATAAGAATGGACACGGCTAAACCAACCGCCAGTCCGATGATATTGATAGCGCTATAAAGTCTGAACTTCAGTATATTACGAAATGTCATATTTAAATAATTGGCAAACATCCTATTCTCCTATTCATATCTTAATGCGTTAATGGGATTGGACCGGGCGACCCGGATTGAATTACTGGCGACAGTGATCCAGGCAATCAGCAGCGCGCCAATTCCGGCAATGAAGCAGAAGGCAATAACAAAAATATTATCAATGCGGTAAGAGAAGCCCTCTAACCATTTCACCATAAAGTAAAATGAAAACGGCCATGCAATGAGGTTGGCAAGGATGACCGGTTTGGAAAATTGCCAAACCAAAAGACGGACCACGTCAAATACACTGGCGCCCATGACTTTACGGATGCCAATTTCTTTTATTCTTCTTTCGGCAGTAAAGCTTGCAAGCCCGTATAGTCCAAGGCTTGAGATAACAATGGCAAGTGAAGCGAAAATAAGGAATAAACGGCCCTGCTCCTGGTCGGCCTTATATTGTTCCATAATTTTTTCATCAAGAAATATCTGGCTCATTGGCACTTGCGGGAAAAGCTCGCGCCAGATGTCGTTGATATCATTGACGAGTGTATCAATGTTTTGGGTTGAGTATTTAATGGTCAGTTTGTTGTAAAATTCCTGATCGATATAGTAAAAGGTCGGATTGGTCGTTTCGCGCGTTGTCTGAAGATACAGATCAGGAATGACCCCGACTATGGTGTAGGCAACTTCATCAATAAGCTGCTTGCCCAGCGCATCATCAGCGCCTTTAAAGCCCAGTTTGGTAACGGCGGATTCGTTAATTAGGATATTGCCGTTTTTTTGCGGCTCTCCATAAAGGCGGGCTATATCATCGCCTCTTTCCGGCGAGAGATTTCGTCCTTTGTCCAGTTTTATGCCGTAAGTTGACAGATAATCCGGGTCAATACTTTCAATGCGCAGCAAGATAGGATCGCTTTTCCTGCCATCCACATCGCTGAAACCGATAAGGGCGACCATACGGTCTGCGGGAACGACGGAGCTTAATGTTGCTTGCTTAATCTCGGGAAGCTCAAGAAGCCGGTTTTTAAGGATTTGCGCCTTACCCATGACAAGCGGATCATTAATATGATCAAGGACCAGCAAATTTTCTTTATCAAAGCCAGCGTCACGATTAAAACTATAAGTAAGCTGTGAATAAACCACCAAAGCACAGACAATCAGCGAAATACAGATTGTAAACTGGGCAATCACCAGAAATGTTCTGAATTTTAACGATCCGACCGGTTCAGAGCGTCCTGCCGCAAGGATGCGACTGGGTCTGAACCCTGACATTATAAAGGCAGGGTGGGCCCCAGCCCCGAGGGCGACAATAAATGTCAGAATGATAAGGGACGCAAGTGTAATTGGTGAATGTAAGGCACCTATTTCCATTACTTTATCAATTAAAACATTGTAATAAGGCAGTATAATTTCAACCATTACCATTGCCAGTAGAAAAGCGACAAATGCCATTAATATAGCTTCGCTTAGAAACTGGAATATAATATCTTTTTTTTGTGCTCCGAGCACTTTTCTCAGAGCGACTTCTTTTGCCCGAAGGCTGGCACGTGCTGTAGATAGGTTCATAAAATTAAAACACGCAATGATCAGTATCATTACTGCTATCAGAAGGAAAGACACTATTGTTGTCATACTGCCTTTGGGTTTAATCCGCGCTGTAGGCGATCCTTTTAAATGAATGTCTGTAAGTGGAACAAGTTTTAGGTTCCATCTTTTGCTGGGTACAATTTGGTCGTTTGGTCGTGGCCCCCGTCTGTCCAGAAATTCAGGAAACCGATTTGAAATACTATCGGCAGTAATGTCTGATTTCAATTTAACATAGATATATGTTCCAATTTCAAACCAGTCATCAAGCAGGGAAGGACGCTCATCATTTTTGGGAAATTCGCTGTAACTGAGCGGAATTGCTATATCCAGATTAAAATGTGTTGTGCGCGGTAAATCGGCGAAAATAGCGGTAACCCGATATCGATGATTGTTGCTGAAAATAAGTTCCTTGCCTATTGCATCGGTCGAACCAAAATACTTCAGGGCCATTTTTTCTGATATAACCACCGAAGCAGGATCTTTCAGCGCAGCTCCCACTGAACCTTTTAAAAATGACATTCCGAATATCTGAAAAAAATTATTATCAACAAAGGCGACATTTTCTGAAAAATAATCATTGTCTTTTTGGATATTACGGTCCTGATAGGTTAGACGGGCTGTCTCTTCAACTTCAGGAAAGTCGGCATCAATAAAAGGCTTTAGCGGTCCCATGGTTGCGGCCAGCTCGAAAGTCTTGGTCGATGGGGGATGGCTTATCAGTTCCAGACGAAAAATTCTGTCATTGTTTATTATCCAGTTGTCGAAACTCAGCTCATCTTTTACGAAAAGCATGATTAAAATACATGTGGCAAACCCTGCGGCAAGTCCGAATATATTAATTGCGCTGAAAAGTTTATGTTTTAAAATATTGCGGCCGGCGCTGATCATGTAATTGCCTAGTTTCATCATTCGTACCTTAATGCTTTAATGGGGTTGGCCATTGCGACCCGCATACTGTTTCCGGCAACAGTTATCCAAGCGATCAACAAAGCAGCAATTCCTGAAAGGATACAAAAGCCTAAAATTAATATGCTTTCTATTCGATAGGCAAAGCCCTCAAGCCAGATTGACATGGTGTAATAAGCGACTGGCCATGCAATTAAATTTGCAATAATTACAGGTTTTGTGAACTGCCAGACCAATAGCTTGATAATATCAATGACTCTTGCACCAAGCACCTTTCTAACACCAATTTCCTTAGTACGGCGTTCGGCAGTAAAACTTGCCAAACCATACAGACCCAAACAGGCAATTAATATAGCAAGACCAGAAAAGGCCGCGAACATTGTCATTTCACCTTGCTCTGTTTGATATTGCTGATCAAGTTGATCAATTGTGTGATTATATTCAAAAGGAATACTTGGGATCTCTCTCTCCCAAATTGCCCTGGTTTCTTCAACTATAGCAGTTGGCGAACCTGTGAACCGAACAGAAATAAATTGTGCATATTTTGTCATAAGCTCAAACATTTCGGGTCTGATTTCTTTTTTTAATGTATCGAGATAAACATTTGGGGCAACGCCAATAATTTGATATTCACGTATTAAATTTTCACCGTTATTCCCTATAGGACGATATAGAATTTTACCAATTGCATCTTCTGGGTTTTTAAAACCAAATCGGTTAACAGCTGTTTCGTTTATGATGAGTGAACTGACAAAACCTTTTCCGGCTCTAATTTCTTCTGCTTCGGCTCTTTGGTCATTTTTATTAATATCATATGTACGACCACTTAACATTTTAATGTCATAGGTTTCAAAAAAATCATAGCCTACTGTACGGTTGCCTATCAGAAGATTCTTGTTCTCAGGCATATCGGGGGTTCTTAGGCTTGTATTGTTTTCTGTCGGAACTCCTGGAGCATCATTTGACCATGTAACACTTATAACATTTGGCAATCTTTTATATTCATCGACCAGCAACTGACGTTTTTCAACAGCAGCATCCCGATATAAATTTTTAATTATAAGAAGATTTTCCTTGTTAAATCCAAGATCTTTATTTTTTGCATAAATCATTTGTCCATAAACGACAGCTGTTGAGACAAATAGGGTAATCGAAACGGCAAACTGAAAAATAACAAGAGCGGATCTTAATTTAAGGGAGACATTATTATCAGTGGACTGGTTGGTTTTTAATATTTCGGCAGGCCTAAATCCTGACAAAACCAGGGCAGGATATATTCCACCTAATATTCCCACACCAAAAGCTAGTAAAAGCATGATGATTGTATCGAACGAAGCATATTCGAAGGAAAGTTCTTTTCCAATTATCTCATTATAAATGGGCAAAGCCATTTCAACCATAACTATGGATGTGAATAATGCAATCAATGTAATTAAGACAGATTCACCAATAAATTGAGTTATCAGGTTCTTTCTAGATGCCCCCATTACTTTGCGAAGGCTTACTTCCCTGGCACGGCTGCTGGCTCGTGCCGTGCTTAAATTCATAAAATTAATACTGGCGATAATCAGTATAAGAATTGCAACAGCCGAAAAAGTAAGCACTGTAGTCATGCTCCCCATTTTTTGATATTCTCCGATGCTAGGACCTGATAAATGCAGCTCTTTCACATTCTGGGAATTAAGTATAACAAAGCTTGAAACCGGATCGTCACTACCACTATCTTCAAAGTTGCGGTCAATAAAGGCAGGCATTTGCTTATTAATTTCATCAATATCTGAACCGGGGTTCAATGAGAAATACAGATGCGTGTTGACAGAATACCAGCTATCGAACATCCATTCCTGAGATTTCCATTCCTCTTCGACGATTTTAATTATTGCGACTGTATTTAGTTGGCTATTGTTAGGCATATCTTCAATAATTGCACCAATTTTAAAATCACGTTCAAAAACATCCGCATTGATGGTCATGGTTTGCCCCAGAGCATTGCCATTAGGGAAATATTTATTGGCAAGTGTGTGGTTAATTATCAATCCATTAGGGTCGTTGATAGTATTATCCAGATCACCGGCAATAATGGAAAAATCAAAAATGTTGATGAAATCAGGATCCGCGAGCGTAACTTGTTCATCAAAATATCTGCCGTTTTGAATAAAGGTTGATTTTTTACGTGCTTCACGAGATGCATGAATGATTTGAGGAAAATCTTTCTTTAATGCATGAACAATTGGGCCTGCTGAAGCGGAAAATTCCATAGGTGGACGTCCCGACGGCAAGAATGTCTGATGCATTCGATAAATGTTTTTGCTGTTGGCCCAGAAATTATCATAAGAGATTTCATCACGGACAAAAAGCGCAATGAGCATGCATGAAGTAAGCCCGATTGCCAGACCAAGAATATTGATCATACTAAAAAGTTTATGATTATAAATATTGCGCCAGGCACTTATGAAATAATTTTTAAACAGCATCATTCATACCTTAACGCCTTAATGGGGTTAGCTCTTGCGACACGCATGCTGTTGCCTGCGACTGTGCTCCAGGCGATAATCAGTGCTGTAAAGGCTGCCAGTAGGCAAAACCCTAGAATAAAGAAATCTTCTATACGGTAAACAAAACTTTCAAGCCAGAGTGTCATTGTGAAATAAGAGATTGGCCAGGCAATTAGATTTGCAATCAGTACAGGCTTTGAAAATTGCCAGATTAGAAGCTTTACAACATCAAAGACGCTTGCGCCCATGACTTTACGAATTCCTATTTCTTTGGTTCTACGCTCTGCTGTATAGCTAGCAAGTCCGTAAAGCCCAAGGCAGGCGACAAGTATAGCAAGGCAAGAGAAGGCCGCAAACATAGCTGCCTGACCCTGTTCGGCATTATATTGTTTCGCGACTGCGGCAGATATGAAATCATAATTGAAAGGGATGCTGGGTATTTCCTGCTCCCATAGTTTTCTGACCTGTTCCGTGAAGGCAACCGGGCTACCGGAGAAACGGGCAGATATCACACTCCCGTAATTAACCGACAGATCGTAAATTTCAGGACGTATTGTTGATTTTAAACTATCAAAATGTATATCTGGCACGACACCAATAATTTCATAGGTTGCTTCTAAATTCTCGCTTGGGTTTCCCTTGGAAATAAAAACCAATTTACCAATTGCATTATCTGCGGTGCCCAGTCCCAATCTTCTTAACGCAGACTCGTTAACGATTATGGAACCTGTATAATTAAGCCCTTTTCTTAAGTCATCTGTTAAGACCTCTCTGTCGCCGCGTTCAATGCTATATTCTCGGCCGGAAATAAGGGGAACTTTATATGTTTTGAAATAATCAAATCCTATTTCTCTGCTTCCTATAAGTGACGCATCTTCAAGGGCCTGCTTCTCCGTTCTTACGAGAGTATTATTATTATTGCCAGATTCAGGCATAAAATTTGACCAGGTGACCGAAATGGCATTCGGCATTCTTCTGATTTCATCAACTAATAATGGTAGTTTTTTAAGTACAACATCGCGGTAAACCTCTTTAACGGCCAGAATATTTTCCTTGTCATATCCAAGGTTCATATTTTTGGCATAAAGCATCTGACCGTAAACAACGGCGGTGGAGACAAAAAGAGTAATTGATACCGCAAACTGAACGATCACCAGAATTGACCGAAGTTTAATGGAGGCGTCAGATTCTGCTGATTTGTTTGCTTTCAATGTTTCTGATGGGCGAAAATGTGAAAGTATAAATGCAGGATATGACCCACCAAGGAGACCAACAAATATGGCAAGAGCCGCAACATAAATCAGGTCTGCTGATGCGTAATTAATCCTCAGGGTTTTTCCCAAAATTTCATTATATATGGGCAAGGCAAATTCAACAAAGACTATAGCCATTATCATGCCAATGGCTGTAATTAGAATTGATTCACCCAAAAACTGAATTATTAAGTCTTTTCTGGATGCACCGAGCACTTTACGAAGGCTAACTTCTTTAGCACGGCTACTGGCACGGGCCGTACTTAAATTCATAAAATTAATAGCCGCGATTATAAGAATAAGAAAAGCGACTGTAGAGAATATTATAACAGTATTCATATCGCCAATTTCATGATATTCGCCATCGCCTTTGGCTTTAAGATGTAAATCCTTAATACTCATTGAAGTCATATGGACAAAATCGGAGGTTTTGGCACCTGTGCCGCCAAAGGGAAGCTTTGGAAAATTTCTATCAATAAACTCCGACCATGAATTATTTATACTTTTTATGTCGGCGCCTTTTTTGAGGGTAAAAAACATATGGGAGTTAACCGAAAACCAGGCATCAAACATCCAGTCTTTTTCTTTCCATGCAGGTTCATCAATAGCAACCAGTGCATCAGTAATTACCTGACTGTTTTTTGCCATATCCTTTATGACTGCGGCGACTTTATAATCACGTTTGTAGCTGTCAAAATCGATTGTTATAATTTTTCCAATTGCATTGTTGGAACCAAAATATTTCTTGGCAAGTTTTTCGGTAAGGACAATATTATTCAAACTTTTAAGCGCTGTATTCAAATCACCCTCTACAGCTTCAAGATCAAAAATATTTATAAAATCTTCATCAACCAAACTGATATCATCAACGAAATAGTGATTATTTATGATAATGGTCGGTTCCTGACTGGCGAGACGGCTGGCATGTTCAACCTGGGGAAAATCCTTCAATAATGCATGAATTACAGGACCGGGGGTCATAACCATGTCCATTGGGTCTCTTCCAGGAACGCTGAATGTAATATGGGTTCGGTATATCTGATCGGCCTTTGACCAGAATTTATCGTAGGAAAGCTCATCACGCACGAAAAGTGCAATGAGAATACAGGCAGCTAGGCCTATTGCGAGACCAAATATATTGATTGCACTAAAAAGCTTATGTTTAAAAATATTGCGCCAGGCGCTTATAAGATAATTGTTAAGTAGCATTTCTTCATCCTGATTGGGTCCCTACTCCCGTGATATTCAAAATGATTTTAAATTTTAGATCGCATACTTTCTGTAACGACATGACCATCAAGCAGATTTATAGTTCTGCGGGCATAGTCTGCATGTGATGGACTATGCGTTACCATCACAATTGTCGTGCCTTCTTCATTTAGCTTTTGCAGCATTTCCATCACTTCCTGTCCGTGTGCCGTATCAAGGTTACCGGTAGGTTCGTCAGCCAGGATCATGCTTTGGTTTCCTACAACTGCACGAGCGACGGCAACACGTTGTTGCTGACCGCCTGAAAGCTGACTAGGCATATGTTTGGCCCGGTGGGCAATGCCCACTTTATCCATAACAGCGGCTACGCGTTCCTTGCGCTCTGCTGCTGGGATGTCATGATATAAAAGAGCCAGTTCAATATTTTCCGCAACAGTAAGTTCATCAATCAGATTAAAACTTTGAAAAATAAAGCCAATGTGTTGCTTGCGAATAACGCCGAGTTGTGACTCTGAGTAGCCTGCAACATCTTCGTCCTTGAAGAAATAATGACCGCTGGAAGGTGTGTCCAACATGCCAATTATGTTAAGTAGAGTAGATTTTCCGCAACCGGATGGTCCCATTATGGCAACAAATTCACCGGTTTCAATTTCAATATTGACATTATTAAGGGCTACCGTTTCCACTTCGTCAGTTCGGTACGCTTTTGTCAAGTCCTGCAGTTTTAACATTTTTTGTCCTTTTGCTTTGTTATCTGATTATTCTTCGGTAAGTTTAAGTCGGTCCATATCCATAAAAGTGGTATAGGGGGAGGTAATAACCCTCTCACCAACTTCCAGACCTTCCAATACTTCAATAAAGTTGTTGTTTTTCCGTCCCAGCCGGACATTGCGCTTAATGGCAAATGTATTATCCGGGCTAACAACAAATATCCAACTTCCTCCTGTGTCCTGATAAAAGGCTCCGTTTGGAATAAGTATGGCTTCCGAACTGTCGCCCAGTGTCAGTTTTGATTGAAGGGTTTGACCACGGCGGATATCTTCAGGTTGATTTTCCGTAAAAACCATATCAATTTTAAACTGATTATTCTGTACATTTGGGTAAATCTTTTTAATTCGAAGTGGGAATTCATCGCCGTCTCCCGGGCGCACATAAACACCTGTTTGTCCAAGATCTACACGGTTCAAATAAAATTCATCAACCTGCACTTCGAGCTTGAAGTGATCAGGATCATCAATTTGCCCGATTGTGTCCCCGCGGCCGACTGTCTGGCCAAGTTCCAAATCAAACCCTGAAAGCTTGCCATCAATCTGAGCTTTCATATTAAGATTTTCCAGATTGTTGCGAGCAATAGCCAAATTACGTTCCAGATTTGCACTGTCAATTTTAGAAAGTTGTAACTGTTGCTCCTGCATGCGTGCATCTGTTTGCTGGGATTGTTTAGTAACCTCGAGCATTTTCTTTTTATAAGTCAAATCCTCTTCTGCTTCATCAAGTTGGGTTTTTGTAAAATTACCCTGATTGTAAAGTGTTCTGTATCGTTCAACATTTCGGGTTAACTTCTGAATTTCATATTCCAGTGTTGTAATTTCCGTAATATGACGCAAACGATTTTGTTCAAGTTGAAGTTCCAGTGTGCGCATAGCATTCAATTCACCGGCAACCCGCGCTTCGTTCTGAAATACTTCAAGTTGCAATGTCGGATTTGATAGCTCGACAATTTCCTGTCCCTGTTTGACCAGAGCACCGTCTTCAACCAAAATCTTTTCAACGCGCCCGCCTTCAGTTGCTGAAACAAAAACAGTGTTTAGCGGGGTAACTTTGCCCCGGATCGGAATATAATCCTCATAAATACCACTGGTTACGGTAGAAACAACGAGACGACTTTCTTCAACACGGAATGTCCGTCCACCAGTTGCGCTTTCAATTATAAAATATAGCACTACGGCAACAGCAATGCCGCCGACCCCCCAAAGAGCCATTTTAAGTGGGTTTTTCTTTTTTTCTATTTTTCGGTCCATGCCAACGCCAGCATGGGCGGATTCAGGTTTTTTGATATTGTCAATCTTTGTCATAATTTTCACTGTAAAATTTTGTTTTTTATACTGTCTATTAATTCTGCAAGGAGCGTGCCAAAAAATAAACTATTGATATTCAATGTTTTTATACTTTACTGTTCGTTTTCGAACAGTATATACTGTTCATTATTGAACACATGTGTGCGAAATTGAACAATAGGAATAGACCGGGGAATATTGAATGGAAAAGCATGGATCCATATTAATTGTTGACGATGATGACGATATTCTTGTTGCTGGCAGATTGCTTCTCAAAAGACATTTTGAAAATGTTATAACTATCAGTGAGCCAGGCCAGATTTTAGAAGCCATGAAAGAAACTGATTTTGATGCTATTTTACTGGATATGAATTTTGGACCAGGTCAAAGTTCGGGTGAGGAAGGTTTCCATTGGTTAGGGCAGATACTAAAAATAGATCCTGAAGCGGTTGTCATCATGATAACGGCCCATGGAGGTGTCAATGTAGCGGTTGAAGCCATGAAATTAGGGGCAACAGATTTTGTTTCCAAACCATGGCAAAATGAGAAGGTTGTCGCTACATTGTCCGCAGCGGTCAAGCTTAGAGACAGTCGCAGCAAAGCGGCAACATTAAAACAAGCTAATAGAGCGTTGGTGGCAGACAGGGGCAGTCAGCAGATTATCGGAAAATCGGCAGCACTTAAAGATATACAGACGATGATCGAGAAAGCGGCTCCAACAGATGCCAATGTGCTGATACTCGGGGAAAATGGAACCGGTAAAGAACTGGTGGCAAGGGAACTGCACAGATTGTCAAACAGGTCCGGTGAAATATTTTTAAGTGTAGATATGGGTGCAATCAGCGAAAGCCTTTTTGACAGTGAACTTTTTGGTCATAAGAAAGGATCATTTACTGATGCGAAGGAGGATCGCGTTGGAAGGTTCCATGCTGCTTCCGGCGGGACATTATTTCTTGATGAAATTGGGAACTTGCCTCTGCATCTTCAGGCAAAATTGCTTACAGTGCTTGAACAAAGGAAAGTGACCCCTGTCGGATCAAATCAGCAGATTTCAATTGATGTTCGTGTGATTGCAGCCACAAATTTAACACCAAAACAGCTTGGCGATGAAAATCGTTTCAGACAGGATTTGTTATTCCGGCTGAATACGGTGGAGATCTGTGTGCCTCCTTTAAGAGAACGACCGGATGATATTGAGGAAATTGCCGATTATTATATAGACCTGTACTGCCGGAAATATGATAAACCATTGAAAAGGCTTTCCGGGGAAGCATTAACGGCAATAAAGGCATATACCTGGCCTGGAAATGTGCGGGCACTAAGACATGCAATAGAGAGAGCCGTTATTCTTAGTCAGGGAGTAAGTTTTAATGCATCCGATTTTGCGCTTGAGACCCAGCCGGGCAGTGCCGGGGAACTTGAGAATAAAATTACTGTAAAAGCAGGGCCTGGAAATGAGGATATTGAGCTGCCGGATGGTAATTTGAATCTGGAACGTATGGAATATGTTCTGATTGAACGGTCGCTCAAGAAACACCGCTATAATATTTCGCATGCGGCGAAAGAGCTGGGCCTGACCAGGGCCGCCCTTTACCGGAGGATGGAGAAATATGGGTTTTAAACGTTTCAGTCTGCTTCTTACTATAAGATTGGTTCTGTTATTTATCACGGTATCCAGTCTGGCAATCCTGGTGATCAGTCCCGGATTCTTGGCGGCCAGTCTTTTAGTGGCGATGGTTGCCATGTCGCAGATTTTTGAAATTGTACGTTTTGTGAAACTGACCAATGATGATCTAACCCGATTTCTGGATGCTATGCGTTATGGGGATTTCGGACAAAAATTCGATCATGCAGGAATGGGCGCGGGATTTATTGAACTGGGTGAAGCCATCACCGATATATTGGAACGGTTCCGTCAATATAGAGGACAACAGGAAGAAGAATTTAAACATCTTAAAGCACTGATAGAACACGTTCCGGTTCCTCTAATGTCGATAAAGGGTGATGGGTCGATATTGATTCATAATAATGCTGCCCGCCGGTTATTTGGGTCTATTCATGTAGCAAAAGTCGCAGACCTTACCCAATTTGGTGAAGAGTTCAGGAAACGGGTTTTAACCCTTGAGCCCGGGGAACGGCATCTTGTTACCATTAAAATAGATAACATTGAGCAGACGCTGACAATTGCGTCCACGCAAATTATTACAGCAGGAAAAGTGGAAAAAATTATTTCGCTCCAGGATATTCAGAGTGAGCTTGATGTAGCTCAGCTTAAAGCATGGCAAGATCTGGTTCGGGTGCTTACCCATGAAATTATGAATAGTATTACCCCGGTTTCGTCACTGGCGAAGACGTCTACAGATCTCGTTGATGACGTCATTAAAAAGGCGGACGGGCAGGAAGATCTGATTGAGGAGCTTACAAATGTCCGAGACGCTGTGGATACAGTTGCAAGGCGATCTGACAGCCTGATGCATTTTGTGCAAAGTTATAGACGTCTGACGCGGCTACCGCCTCCAGAAAAAGAACAATTAAACGTCAACAATGTTATTGATGATGTTATAAGAATTGCAGCGGCTGGCTGGACAGAAGAAGAAATAATAATTAAAAAATCAGTCTCTACAGAAGGATTGGAAATCTCAGCGGACCGTGAAATGCTTGAACAAATGCTGATAAACCTTATAAAGAATGCTGAACAAGCCCTTAAAGGACATGAAAATGCCAGAGTGGAGATCAGTGCAAAATTAAACAAGCGTGGAAGGATTGTTATCGAAGTGTCCGATAATGGCCCGGGAATTCCGGATGATCTAGCGGCAAAAATATTTGTGCCATTTTATACAACTAAAAGGGATGGTTCGGGGGTAGGCCTGGCGCTCACCCGACAGGTAATGATCGCCCATGGAGGATCAGTCAGCCTGGCAAAAACGGAAGGTGGGGGTGCCACCTTTATTTTAACATTTTAAGAAAGTTTGAAAATTTTGTCCAATTGTGCCATCAGATTTAAAAATATTTCCAAAAAGTACGAGGATGTCACCGCGCTTGAAGCAGTGAATCTTGAAATTAATGATAAGATTACTACGGCACTTGTAGGCGAAAGCGGCAGCGGCAAAACGACTTTGCTAAGACTGGTCAACGGTCTTATGCAACCTTCAGAAGGTAAGGTTGAATTATTTGGTAAACCAATAGATTATAACAAGCTCCCTATGGCACGAAAAAAAATGGGTTATGCGGTCCAGGGTGGCGGGCTGTTTCCTCATATGTCGGTATACCAGAATATCACCATTATGGCGAAACTTGAAAATTGGCATGAGACAAGAGTTGAAGAGCGGGCAGATTATCTGATTGAACTTGTAAATTTACATAAGGATTTGTTGGACCGCTTCCCGCATGAATTGTCAGGCGGGCAAAGGCAAAGGGTCAGTTTATGTCGCGCATTGATGTTAAATCCGTCACTACTATTGCTGGATGAACCTTTTTCCGCCCTTGATCCGATCACCAAGGGATTTATTCACGATGAATTTGTGAAACTTCAAAAGGCAGAAAGTCGGGCCATACTCCTGGTCACCCATGATATGGAAGAGGCTGTTAAGTTGGCAGACAATATAGTCATAATAAAAAAGGGAAGAGTCGTTCAGAACGGCAAAGTGGGCGAAATTATTGCTTCGCCCAAAAATGAATATGTCAGTAATTTACTGGATAAGGTAACAGATTAAACAGAACTGAGCAGTATGCTTGTTTCGCTGTTCAAAACACCATCGATCATCCGAACCTCACGCAGAACACGGTCAAAATCGTTAAGATTGGCGGTTTGAATTTCTGCCACTAGATCCCAGGCACCGTTGGTCGTGTGCAATGTCTGAAGCTCGGGGATACCACGGAGTTTGCGGATGACCTGGGAAGTTGATTTTCCAACGACTTCGATCAGCATTAATGATCTTATCGCGTCAGCCTCATAATCTTCACGAACCCGTACTGTAAACCCGATCAGTGTCCCGGAGGAAATTAATCGGTCCAGTCTGTTTTGAATTGTGCCTCTCGAAACTTTTAAAATCTCGGCAAGCTTGGACAAGGGTGCCCGTCCATCCCTCCTGAGCAAGGCAATAAGTTCACGATCAAGCTGATCATAAATATATTTGGCATTGGATCGTTTACTATAGGGCATGATATTTTTCACATAATTGACATTTTGTATAATTTATACTGTCATTTTGTCAATATAACTACAAAAATATGTAGAAATATGACATTGTTTATAAAAATTCATCTTATTATCATAAAAAAATCTTAAATATCAGAAATTAATAAACTGGAGTCTATCATGAATAATTTGGTGCCAAAGGATATCAATCTTGTTCCTTTTGTCAGCGTAGATAACATGATGAAAATTGTTCTGGAAATTGGCATTGAAAATACCCTTGTCGGTATTTGCGATTATCTGGAAGAAGATTTCAAACGCTGGGAACTGTTTGATAAGACGCCGCGTGTCGCATCACACTCAAATGAAGGGGTGATCGAGCTGATGCCGACAAGTGACGGTGAAGTTTACGGATTTAAATATGTTAACGGTCATCCGAAAAACACCAAAGAGGGGCTTCAGACAGTCACAGCATTTGGCGTTCTTGCGGATGTGAATACGGGCTATCCGGTTCTTCTGTCGGAAATGACAATATTGACAGCACTTCGTACGGCATCGACATCTGCGATGGCGGCAAAATATCTTATGCCGGAAGGTTCAAAATGTATGGCAATGATCGGTAATGGTGCCCAGTCGGAATTTCAGGCGCTGGCTTTTAAAGCGATCTGCGGCATAAAGGAACTCAGACTATATGATATTGATCCTTCAGCAACGGACCGATGTATAAAAAATCTTGCCGGTCGGGGCATAAATATTGTTAAATGTGACAGTGAACAATCCGCTGTTGAAGGAGCGGATATCATCACCACAGTGACAGCAGATAAACAATATGCGACCATACTCACCGATAATATGGTAGGGGATAGTGTCCATATTAATGCAGTAGGTGGCGACTGCCCTGGAAAAACAGAGCTTCACAAAGATATATTGCTGCGTTCCAAAATATTTGTCGAATACCCCCCTCAAACAAGAATTGAAGGAGAAATTCAGCAGCTTGATGAAGATTATCCAGTGACCGAACTCTGGCAGGTGATGACTGGCGAGGCAGAGGGACGAACCGATCAAAAGCAAATTACATTATTTGACAGTGTAGGATTTGCCATTGAGGATTTTTCCGCTCTTCGCTATATCCGCGATCAGCTAGAAAAAACAGGTGAGTATCAGAACCTTGATATGGTTGCTGATCCTGATGATCCCCGTGATTTGTTCGGTATGATTTTACGTGCCAGAGAGAATATGTCCCACGAAGGAAAGTAAAATGGACAGAAAAAGTGCCCAGGCACCGGCAGCGGTCATTATGATCCGTCCGCATCATTTTTCACCAAATGATCAGACGGCAAAGGACAATGCATTTCAGCAGTCAGATCAGGCTAGATCAGCGCTTGAAATCGCCAGGGACGCCTATGAGGAAGCGACACTTGCCGCGGAAAAGCTGGAGGCAAAAGGCGTAAAAGTCCATATATTTGAGGATAAGGGCGTTGATACACCTGATTCCGTATTTCCCAATAACTGGTTTTCAACACATGCCGGCGGGCACATAGCCATTTATCCAATGTTTCCAGAAAACAGACGATTGGAACGGCGTTACGATGTTATAGAAATGCTTAAAAAAAATTATCGGGTTCAGGACATTATTGATTATTCTGGACTTGAATATGATGGGCTTTTTCTTGAAGGAACCGGGGCGATGGTGCTTGATCATATTGACCGGGTTGCCTATGCCGTAAAATCCAACCGTACCAACCCGGTCGCATTAGAGCGGTTCTGTACCCATTTTAATTTTGAACCAATGGTTTTTGAAGCCCTTGATGAAATGGGCAAGCCAATTTATCACACAAATGTCCTCATGTGTATTGCCACTGATTTTGTCATGATATCTCTGGAGATGATTACGGATAAAGCCAGGCGAAATGAAATAGTTGAGCGATTTGAAGGGTCAGGCAGGGAAATTATTGACCTTAACCGCCAGCAAATCGCAAGCTTTGCCGGCAATGCATTGGAGCTTCAGGGTAAAGCTGGCCGTCTTCTGGCGATTTCATCTGTTGCGCTAAAGGCATTAACATCGGAACAGAAGTCTGGCATTGAAAAATATGTTGAAATATTACCCCTTTCCATTCCGACTGTTGAACTGGCCGGCGGGTCGGTACGTTGTATGCTTGCCGGGATACACCTTTTGCCACGCTAATTTGACTTAAACGGATAAATACCCAATAATCAATGGTCCATTTTTAATATAAAAACTGAGGGGCCGACTTATCCCGTTTTTAAAACCAAATTTTGTGAAGGCAATAGTGATAGCCCTTTATCTGGCGATCAATTCAATTGCGACTGCTGCCGAAAATAAAATCATTATCGGCAGCAAAATGGATAGTGAAAGCTATCTTCTTGCTGAAATTATGGCTCAGGTTCTTGAAAACAACGGATTTGAAGTAGAGCGAAAATTCGGTCTTGGCGGTACGCTCATTTGTTATAATGCCCTAGTGGCGGGGGAAATTGATCTTTATCCCGAATATACCGGTACTGTATCAGCCGTCATTCTGACACCCGAAGAGCGGCAACAAACTAATGGCACAATAGAGAGTTTTAAGACCCAATTAAATCAAAAAGGGCTGAACTTATTTTCACCTTTCGGGTTTAATAATAGCTATGTGCTAACCATGAAGAAAAGTTTGAGTGAAAATCTGAATATCAATAAGATTTCAGATTTAAAATCACACACTGATCTTGTCGTAAGTGTAAGCCATGAATTTTTAAATCGGGATGATGGGTGGCCCGGCTTAAAGGCAGCTTACGGGCTTGATCTTCCGGCAACAGGTATTCAGCATGGGCTTGCCTATAAAGCGATTGATGAAGGCTCGATTGACATAACAGACGCTTATTCAACAGACGGGGATATAGAAAGATATAAACTTACATTTCTTCAGGATGATCTTGGCTTTTTCCCAAAATATTATGGTGCGGCTTTTGCCAGAACTGACTTTTCTGATAAGGCAGTGGCGGCAATTTCCAAACTTGAAAATTCACTTGATGATGAAGGGATGCGGACACTCAATGCAAAAGTTGTTATTGATCAAAAGACTTTTTCTTCAGTTGCTCATGATTTTCTGGAAAAACGTGGATTTATTAACCCTAACCAAATTAATGAGCAAAATTCAATCACCTCAAGACTTATCAGAAACACGGTTACCCATATCAAATTAACGCTTATTGCGCTCATTATCGGGTGCTTTACGGGTCTTTTGCTTGCCGTTGTAATATTCCGCTCACAGGTGATCTCCCGATATGTGATTTATTTTAGCGGACTTTTACAGACGATCCCTTCGATTGCGCTGCTGGCATTAATGATCCCTATATTGGGGATTGGTGAGGTTCCGGCGATTACGGCTTTATTTCTTTATTCCTTATTGCCCATTCTCAGAAGCGCCGTTACCGCGCTTAGTACAATTGATCCAGTGCTGACAAATGTATCGAAAGCAATCGGAATGAACAAATACCAGCAGCTTAGATATGTCCTTTTTCCATTGGCCCTTCCAAATATTCTTGCTGGCATTAAGACGGCGGCTGTGATCTGTATAGGTACGGCAACTCTGGCCGCATTTATCGGTGCCGGGGGATTGGGGGAGCCGATTGTTACGGGTCTTGCCCTTAATGATACCAGCTTAATATTACAGGGCGCCATCCCAGCAGCCATTCTGGCAATTATCGTTGAGCTTATTTTTGAAGGACTTGAGAAAAGGATTATACCAGCCCATATGCGCAAAGCCCATTAGGGGATAATTAATCCTTGACCAACCGGACGGATTTTTCATGAAACTGAATCTTTCCTTCCTTGAATAATTTTCCAAGGGCTTTTTTATAATTTGACTTGCTCGCATGAAAAACATGGTTGATTTCGTCCGGCGTGCTTTTGTCCGTCAGATGGGTTTGACCGCCATGTTCAACAAGATGTTCCAGGATTTTGTCAGATAAATCATCACGCATTTCATAGGCGAGCTTTTGTAAGGTGAGATTAATGCGTCCGTCGGCACGCGGTTCACCGATATATCCAATAAATCGGTCACCAACGTTGATGGGCCTTACAATTTCATTATTATGGATAAGACCCAGATGGCTGCCATTGATAACCGCTTTATAGCCAAGATCACTCCGGCTCGCGATCAGCAGATCTACTTCTTCTCTGATTTCAAAATCATCTTCGTTTGTTTCTATAAGAAAACTGCTTAGGCGTGACGATGCAGCAATACGGTTTGTTTTATCAATAAAAATATAAACGACATAGCTGCGGCCAATTTCCATCGGCACCCGCTGTTCCTTAAAGGGCGCCAATAAGTCTTTGCTTAAACCCCAGTCAAGAAAGCTGCCAAACCGGCTTTGACCAACAACAGGTAGATAGGCGCACTCACCCACCATTGCATTGGGTATTTCGGTCGTGGCAACAGGTCTGTCTTCGGAATCCAGATAGACAAAAACATCAAGAAATGCACCAACTGCCCAAAGTTCTTCATTATCAGGAAGATATTTCTTAGGGAGCAGAATTTCTTCGTCATCACTTTTAAGATAGACTCCGAAATCAACATGTTTGATGATTTCGAGTGTGTGCATTTTACCGACTTCTATCATATTTGGTTTTTCTTTATGGGGTTATCATCCGTTTCTGAATTTTTAAGCTCCGGCCGCCACCAGTGGCTGGTTTTCATGCGTCCGCGGTCAATAAACCAGTCATCAAATTTAAGGGCCAGTTTTTTAAACGGACTTTTCGCCAGTTTTAACCATAAGCGATGAATAATTTTTGTATAATCCCTATTATAGGGACAGGAACGGATACAGATTATGCAATCAGTATTTTGATTGCACCAGAACTTAAAGCATTTTTCAGCTGAAGGGGTCCATTTGACCACACCTTTGATATTGCTTTCACTATGCACATGATCAGACGGCGCATCAAACGGGATAGCCTTTGGCGGGCATGCTTTTGCACAGCGATCACAAATAGTACAGAATTCCTCAACGCCGAATTTTTTTGGCTTGTTAATTTCAAGCGGCATATCGGTGAAAATTTTTCCAATCCGAAAACGTGGACCGTATTTTTCATTAATTAGCATGCCGTGCCTGCCCACTTCGCCAAGTCCTGCCTGCAAGGCCAGCGGAATACAAAGCGCCGTATCATTAAGGGTAGCATAAGCCCTATAGCCCATATTGCGAATATACTGGGCCAAAGTGATAATTGCCACACCATCAAAAGTGTAACCAAGCCCTGTTGCCGCTCCTGATAAGGCGGAGGGAACTGTTCTAATAAGGTCCCGGTCCATCGGCTCCAACGTCACAATAACATTTGGGATATCCTCTGGTATCTCCTGTGGCTTCTGGCCGTTGCCCTGCATGGAAAATATTGATTTATACATCCATCTTTCATCATATTCGCAGACACCCAGATCACCAACGCCACAAAATCCTGCCACTTTCCTGAGGTCACGGGTCGCTTCTTCCGGGCTTTCATATGGGTATGGCTCCGGCCAGCCCTGATCATGGGATGTATAATAATCCCAAAAGCCCTCTTTACGGATTTCACCCGGTTTTTCATTTCTGAATTCACCTGATTTTTCAATATCGCGTATGACATTATTGACATGCCATGCCGCATTTCTGAAGGCATAATCCTTCTGGCTAAAGCCATCCGTCTTGCGGGCTTTGGCATAGGGCATATAATAGCCTTCAAAAAATTTATCGGATTTTTCGGATTTTATTTCCGGGTCCCACATTGCCCGACAATAGATATCAAATTTCTGTTCGAACCTTTCAAAATCCTCACCGACTTTTATGCCGGTAAGATCGTCAATTGGCCTTGAGTGGCGAGACGATTTTACATTTGACTTGTTCATATGAACGAAAAATCCTTGTGTACTGGTGATATCTGTAATGAAACTACACATATTTTGCTTTTGCATCAAACAAATATAAATGCAATGCTATGGGTTAAAGTAAAAGGGGAGAATATATGATCAGTTTTTTTCAACGTTATTTATTGCCGGGCTTCGTCTATCAATCGGTGATTATTGCTGGTGGTTATGCAACGGGACGTGAGATTGTCGAGTTTTTCTTTGGACCCGGACCGCTTGGGGGTCTTTTGGGAATTTTTGTGGCAATGACGATCTGGAGTATTACGCTAGCCGCCTGCTTCGAGCTGGCACGTATTACAAAAAGCTATGATTATAAAACATATTTTAATCAAACTCTGGGCCGGTTTAGCATTTTGTTTGAAATTGTCTATATGCTGCAAATTGTTCTGGTGATTTCAATTGTTGGAGCAGCGGCGGGTGAACTGCTGTCAGAAAATTATGGTATTCCCTCAATTTGGGGAACTGTAACAATGATGATTTCAGTTGGAATACTGGTATTTTATGGTTCAAGCCTGATTGAAAAATTCTTAAGTATATGGTCTCTTCTGCTTTATATGGCTTATGCAGCATTTGTTATTTTATGTATCAGTGTTTTTGGCGACAGAATTGCAGAAAATTTTGCAAGCTATCCAATAGGTGAGGGTTGGTTTAAAGGGGGACTGACCTATTCAGGATATAATCTGGCAACTATTCCGGCTGTATTATTTTGCATTAATCATATCAAAACAAGAAAAGAAGCTATTTGGGCAGGACTTCTCTCAGGCCCGATTGCCATGATTCCTGGTATATTCTTTTTCGTTGCTATGATGGGCTATTATCCTGAAATTATGGATCGGTCGTTACCAGTTAATTACCTGCTTGAGCTTTTAGATGTTCCTGCATTCAAAGTTATATTTCAGATTATTCTTTTTGGGACCTTTATTGAAACCTGCACAGCAATGATCCATTCCATAAATGAACGGATTGCTACTTCCTACCATCACAAAAGTAAGGAAATGCCTCGGTTTCTAAGGCCACTAATTGCCATTTTTATATTGTTTACGGCAATTGTGTTGGCAACAAAATTTGGCATCGTTAATCTGATCTCACAAGGATATGGCACACTGACCTGGATATTTATCATATTGATCATCATTCCATTATTTACTATTGGTATGTGGAAAATAATAAAAAGTGATGAGTGATGAAAATTACAGTGATTGGTGCCGGTCTTATTGGTGTAACGACGGCATATTTTCTGGCCAAAGATGGGCATGAGGTTGATGTTATAGATCGCGCAAACGGTCCGGCATTGGAAACCAGTTTTGCCAATGCCGGAATGCTCACCCCGTCAATGGCTGACCCCTGGAATGCGCCAGGAATATTAGGGACACTGCTCTTATCATTTTTCAGTTCTCACAGCTCATTCAAGTTAAGGGCAAAAACGATCCCTTCCATGATTGGCTGGGGATTGAGCTTTCTGAATAATTCAAGAAAACCTCTTTATCTTAATAATCTTCATCGCAGTGCTTCCCTTGCCTGTTATTCAATGGATATGCTGACAAAATTAAATGAAGAACTGGATATTCATTATGACGGGATTACGACCGGTTCCCTGAAGGTGTTTAGGGATCAGAAAAGTCTGGATAAGCTGGCCAAGCTTTCTGAGCATCTTAAAGATCATGATATGACTTTCCGGGTTGTAAAGGGTGATGCACTTCTGGAGGTTGAACCATCACTTGCGCCAGTTGCGCATCAATTATGTGGCGGGGTTTATTTTCCGGGAGATCATGCGGGAAATGCTTATTTATTTACCTGTGAAATTGAAAAAGAGGCAAAAAAACTGGGGGTCAATTTTCATTACGGCATTGACGTTAAGAAAATGATCCGTGAAGGGTCAAAAGTTAGCCGGATTATCACTGAGAATGATGAACTTGAGGCAGATAATTTTGTGCTCGCAGCAGGAAGTTATTCAACATTAATTGCAAAGTCGGCAAGATTATTTGTACCGATAAGACCTGCTAAAGGATATTCACTTTCCGTACCCCTTAACGGATGGAACGGTGGTCCGCGAATGCCACTGATTGATGACGGTTTTCACGCGGCAATTTCTCCGCTTGGAAATGTTCTTAGGGTTGCCGGAACGGCAGAATTTGCAGGATATAATCGTTCTCTGACAAGGGATCGGCTCGATAATCTTTATCACCTTCTAGATGAAATATACCCCGATTTCAAACCTTTTATGGATCCTGACAAAGTGACAGAATGGGCGGGGCTCAGGCCACTGACTGCCGATGGCTCGCCCTTTATCGGCAAGACGGAAATTGAAAATCTGTATATTAATGCGGGCCACGGACCACTTGGCTGGACTATGGCCGCCGGATCAGCAAAGATGCTTGCTGATATTATTGCAAATAGACGTCCTTCAATTGATCCGAAGCCATATGCATTAGACCGTTACTAAAAAGGATTCCCGAACATTGTCGAATAGACAACAAGCGTGATAGCGATCGTTGCGACATATTTGGTGCTAAAATGCCATAATCTGTAATCACGGCTACCGTATTTAAAACCGAGTTGGGTTTGTACCATTTCCACTTTCATTGCCCATCCGGCGAATAATCCAATCAGCAGGGCATTAATCGGTAAGAGCACGTTGGCAACTGTATAATCCATGATGCCGAACAGGTTTTTACCTTCGTAAAGAGGAATAAAATCAAGGGGCTTTAAATCCGCCAGCACATTAAAGGACAGAACCATAAACATGCCAACAGACCAGGCGACCAAACCGGTCGCCCAGGCCATTTTTATACGTGACATACCATTGTCAACAAACCAGGCAACAATCGGCTCAAGCATGCCTATGGTTGATGTCAGGGCCGCAAAGGACAAAAGAGTGAAAAATAATGTACCGAAAATTAATCCGCCCGGCATCTGACCAAAGGCAATCGGCAGGGTAGCAAAAATTAAGCCGGGGCCTTCACCCGGTGTCAGGCCATATTCAAATACAATGGGAAAAATTGCAAACCCGGCAAGCAGGGCAACAATAGTATCAGCAATGGCGATAATGCCGGCTGATTTTGGCAGTGAGACATCATCGGGAAGATAAGCGCTATAGGTAATAAGCCCGCCGACACCAATTGCTAGGGAAAATAGGGCCTGGCCCAAGGCTTCAAGTATTGCCCTAGGGGTAAGTTTTGAAAAATCTGGATTTAGAAGAAAGTCCACAGCTTTTGCAGAATCCCCGGTGATCATTGCATAAGCCGCCAGAAAAATAAGGATCATAAATAAAGCCGGCAGCATAAATTTGACGGCTTTTTCAAGTCCTTCTTTTACACCCAGCGAAATGATCGCAACAGTTATGAAAAGAAAAATGCTGAACCAGGCAACAAGGGCAGGCCAATTTGCTTGTGCTTCGGCAAAAATAGCGCCTGAAGCCGCGGCATCAACACCAATAAACTGACCTGCGGCGGCCTTATATATATAGTCTATCGACCAGCCGGCCACGACACTATAATAGGAAAGCCCGCAAACCGGGACCAGAATGCTGATCCATCCAATTGATTTCCAGAAGGGATGATGGCCCATACGAATTAATTTTTCCATTGTGCCGACCGCATTTAATTTCCCCGCGCGGCCAATGGCCAGTTCAGACATGATAAGCGGTACTCCCAGCAGAAATACAAAACCGACATAGACAATTATAAATGCGCCTCCGCCATTCTGTCCGGCGATATAGGGAAAGCGCCAGAGATTGCCTAGTCCGACGGCGCATCCGATTGCTGCCATAAGAAATGTTGTCCGTGAAGACCATGTGACTTTTTGAACCGTAGTATCACTCATGACGAAAACCCTATTATGTGAATATTTTATTTATAAGATAAAATGAAGACTAGCGAGAATATTTGCCGATATCAATGCTTCATTGCATTTTATAAAAAAACATCTCATATTATCGAAAAGTGGGAGAACGGGAAGGAATATTCAATGTATAAAGTCATTCTTTTTTTCTTTATAGCGGTGTTTTTGACAGCTTGCGAGCAATCAGAAAATAATACCTCGCCCGAAAAAATAGGCAGTGACGACAGACCAAATATACTGCTAATTGTTGCGGACGATCTTGGATATTCGGATATCGCCCCATTTGGCGGCGAAATTTCAACGCCAAATATTGATGCCCTTGCAGCCGGAGGCATAAAGATGAGTAATATGTATGCAGCTGCTGCCTGCTCACCAACCAGAACCATGTTGCTTGGTGGCGCTGACAGTCACCGAGGCGGCATGGGAACTATGTTTAATGATCAGGCGCCCAATCAATTGGGCAAACCGGGTTATGAAGGCTATCTGAATAATGATGTTGTAACTGTATCTACTCTTTTGAAAGACGCTGGATATCATACCTATATGACCGGTAAATGGCATCTTGGGTATGATGAGGATCAATCGCCAATGGCCAGAGGTTTTGAAAAATCATTTGCCCTTCTGCAAGGAGGATCAAGCCATTTTGATGATGCACCCTTAACAGTAGATCAGAATAAATCATGGTTCCGCGAAGATGGCAAAAGAGTGCCCTGGCCGGAGCATCAGTTTTCAAGCCAATTTTATACTGATAAAATGATTGATTATATTGATCAGTCAAAAAATGACGGAAAACCATTCTTTGCCTACCTTGCCTATACGGCTCCACATTGGCCGCTTCAGGCGCCGGAAGATTATATTGATAAATATAAGGGAAAATATGATGAAGGCTATAATGTTCTGACGGAAAAAAGAATGAAATCCATGGAAGCTATTGGTCTTATCAATCCAGGACTTAAGCCGCCCGTTCATGCATATCCCGATTCTGAGAACTGGAATAATTTAAGTGAAGAGCAAAAGAAAATAAAAGCGCGCGAAATGGAAATCTATGCGGCTATGATTGATAATATGGATTATCATATCGGCCGCATTCTTGATTATCTGGATAATACCGGGCAGCGTGAAAATACAATAATTATTTTTATGTCTGATAACGGTGCCGCCGGGTTTGGGCCTGGAATGGCAAGAGCATTTCCCAAAGAATGGATCGACGCAAATTTTGATAATTCGTATGATAATATGGGCAAAAAGGGCTCATACATATATTATGGCCCTCACTGGGCGCAGGCAGGGTCTGCCCCCTCACGCATGTTCAAGGGTTTTATCACCGAGGGTGGGATTAAAGTACCGGGAATTATAAATTACGGTGAAAAAATAAAGCATCTTAAAGGAGAGTTTGATGATCATTTCCTGACAGTGCTTGACCTTCCTGTAACATTTCTAGATCTGGCAAAAGCAAATCTTCCCGGTTCAGAATATAAAGGCCGTAAGGTTTATCCTTATATTGGTAAATCAATTCTTCCCTATCTGATTGGCGATGCAGAGACAATCCATAATGACAATGATGTCGTGTCCTGGGAGCTGAGTAACCGTATGGCTGTTCGAAAAGGTGATTGGAAAATTATTAAAATCCCTGGAAAATATGGTACCGGAGAGTGGGAAATTTTCAATATTAAAGATGATCCTGGTGAAGCTCATGATTTAAGTAATGAGGAAAAAATCAAGCTGGCTGAGATGGTTGGTGAATGGGATAAATATGCGAAAGAAAATGGAGTCGTTTTGGCTCAATAACTTTGTTTGAAAAAGCTGATTTTTTTTCAGGATGGTGTTTTTTAGCTAACTTACTGTAGGGAATAGGCTAATTTGAACTTTTTTTTGGCATTTTGAACTTTTTTTTTGACAAACCATAAAAATAAAAGTATGCACTTTATCAGACAATTGACGCACGTGCCACGACGGTGTCTCCTTAGGCTCGCCAGTACGGGTAACGACGTATATGTCCTTTATTAATTAAGTATGACAATTTTTGTCATTTTGTTAATCAGGGAGATTACGGAGGTTATTCGTATGATAAAATATTCATATGACTTTTTGTTCAGAGCAAAGGCGGTCAAGTACTAGGTGGTAATTCATTTAGCGTCCGATAATTTATCCAGAAATCTCTAAATCACAGCTTAAGTGCCTGTATGGTTGGTTTTTAAGCTGAAAAAATTGGGTCATCCTCTCGGGGATTGTGTTTGATGTTTTTTGGTTTGGAGAAATACCATGAAAACACTTGAATATAGTCAGTATTACACTGAAGAAAAAAGAGATTTGGTATCTAACGGCAAGTTTGATTTTTTAAGTCTGCCGGAGGCCGTTGCTTCATTGAAAAGTGAAGTACCCATTTATGTGATTTACCCTGAAGTCATAAAGACTCGGGCTGAATATTTTATTAATAATTTTCCAGGACGGGTAATGTTTGCTGTGAAGGCAAACCCGAATGTAACAGTTCTCAAATGTCTTTGGGATGCTGGTATCCGTCATTTTGATGTTGCTTCTATTAATGAAGTAAATCTAGTTGCCGGACTTTTGCCTGAAGCAAAAATGTATTTCATGCATCCTGTGAAATCACGCAAAGCCATTCGTGACAGCTATGCTATGGGCATTCGTCACTATGCTGTTGATTCAATGGACGAGCTTAACAAAATCATTGAAGAAACGAATAAGGCAACCGATCTTGTCATTCACATCCGCATCCTGCTTGAAAATCAGAGTGCGGCTTATGACCTTTCAGGCAAGTTCGGAGCAAGTGAGTCTTGTGCTGTAAATTTGCTGAAACAGGCTTCTCAATATTCAAACCGTTTGGGGATTACTTTCCATGTTGGTTCCCAGACAATGGATTCTAGTGCCTATAGAAAAGCATTAGGTGTTACAAAAACAATTATTGACAAAGCGGATGTGCCTGTAGAATTTGTCGATGTCGGCGGTGGTTTTCCTGTTGCATATCCAGGTATGGCTTCTGCTCCGCTTTCAAGTTATTTCAATCAGATCGAAGAGGCAATGGCCGAATTTGGTCTTGATTATCTTGAGCTTGTAGGAGAGCCAGGTCGCGCATTGGTTGCTGAAGGTGGGTCAACCCTCGCCCGTGTGGAATTGCGACGTGGCAATGATCTTTATCTTAATGAAGGTGTTTATGGGTCTTTTTTTGATGCAGGAACACCTGAATGGCGTTATCCTACATCACGAATCGGAATGAATAATAAACACGAAACCATAGCGGAATACCGTTTTTTTGGTCCAACCTGTGATTCAATTGACACAATGGTAGGACCATTTCATCTGCCTGCTAATATTAAAGAAGGCGACTGGATCGAGGTGGCTAATCTTGGTGCTTATGGACAAGCTATGGCAACACATTTTAATGGTTTCCAGTCCGATATCACAATCGCTGTGCCCGGTTTTCCGGCCCATTTAAAATTTGTAGAAAATAATACGTAGAATAAGGAATTTATAGTATGTCAATCAGAAACATACCCGATAAGTCAGAAATTTTAAACTCTGTTGTAGAACATATTGATATTAAAAGTTTTGATGCCCGCCCGATCATTGATCAGATGGAAAAAATGTCTTTTACCAGTCGCGATCTTGCCCGTGCGGCCCGTATATTTAATATGGCTATTGAAGATCCAGATTGCAGCGTAATATTAACACTCGCTGGTTCAACATCTGCGGGTGGCTGTCTTGATGTATATCGGGATATGGTTGAACTGGGTATGGTTGATGCAATTGTTGCCACTGGGGCAAGCATTGTTGATATGGATTTCTTTGAAGCTCTTGGTTTTAAACATTATCAGGGTGACCAGATTGCAGATGACAATATGCTGCGTGAGCTGGCAATTGACCGTATCTATGATACCTATATTGATGAAGATGAGCTTCAGATTTGCGATCAGGTCATTAAAGATATCGCCGACAGCCTTGAGCCACGGGTCTATTCATCACGCGAATTTATCTATGAAATGGGCCGCTGGCTGAAAACCAATGCCAAGAAAAAGAATTCACTGATCGAATGCTGTTTTGATCATAATGTTCCTATATTTGTGCCGGCTTTTTCTGATTGCTCAGCCGGGTTCGGTCTGGTGAAGCATCAGGTGGAAAATCCTGACAGTCATTTATCAATTGATAGTGTTCGTGATTTCCGTGAACTTACCGACCTTAAAATCAAAGCCGGTTCTACCGGACTATTCATGGTTGGTGGCGGCGTACCGAAAAACTTTGTTCAGGATACAGTCGTTTGTGCTGAAATTCTTGGAATTGAGGCAGAAATGCACAGATATGCGGTGCAGATCACCGTGGCCGATGTTCGTGATGGCGCCTGTTCATCCTCGACCTTAAAAGAGGCCAACAGCTGGGGTAAAGTCGATCTTGCCTGGGAGCAAATGGTTTTTGCCGAAGCATCAAGTGTTGTACCGCTTATTGCTAGCGATGCCTATCACCGTGGTGGCTGGAAAAAACGAAGCAAAAAAGAATATACAAAACTGTTTCAGGGTTAAGGGGTATGGCTGATTATAACATCCTGGCATCCGAAGATGCCTTTCTTGGCTTGGAAGAAAAGGATGCAGTATCCTATGAGCGGGCAAAAGCGGTCATCATACCTTTTGGGCTAGAGGCGTCCGTATCATATGGTGGTGGGACAGAGAATGGCCCGGCTGCAATATTGAAAGCGAGCCATCAGGTTGAGCTTTTTGATGAGGACCTCTGGTGTGAGCCATATAAAAATTACGGTGTCGTTACACTTGAAAGTGCCGCAGATAATAAAAATAACATTCCATCTGAACTGGACCGCCTGGAAGAAATAGTCGGATCAGTTCTTGATGATGGAAAATTTCCCCTAGTTCTGGGTGGTGAACATTCACTGACTGCAGGATCAATCAGACCATTTGTGAAAAAGCATGATGAACTGGTAGTTCTTCATTTTGATGCTCATGCCGATTTGCGGGATGGTTATGAAGGTGAGCATTATTCTCATGCTGCTGCCCTCAGAAGAGTAATGGATTTTGATAATGTCAAACTTTATTCGTTTGGCATCCGTAATATCTCAGCAGGAGAGATACCATTTCTTGAAGCCAATGGACATCGGGTTAAAATATACTGGGCCAAGGATAAGGCGGCTTGGAACTTTGATGAAATTATTTCCCATTTTAAAGGGAAGACCGTTTATCTGACTTTTGACCTTGATGGTTTTGACAGCTCGGTCATGCCGGCGACAGGAACGCCAGAGCCTGGTGGTCTGTTTTGGGATGATGTCATTCCAATTATCAAAGCCGTGGCAAAAGAAAGCAAAATTGTGGGTGCTGATGTTGTTGAACTGGCCCCGATGGAAAATCTTCATGCATCTGATTTTCTGGCTGCCAAGCTTTGCTATAAAATTCTGTCCTATTGTCTCGACTAGAAATAAAATTACTAAAAATGAATAACGACCTCCGCCGAAATGGGTGAAGGTCGTTGTCTTTTATGGTTTTGTTGCATTAATGTAACGATTTTCTGATGCGTATGTTGCTGATAAGTGACTCTGTTGTAAATATGTGACTCTTATTGGTTGTAAAATGGAGAAAAATTAATCCAAATAGGACTCATTCAAAATTACACCAAATCAATATAATTCTTGCATTTGGGCCAATTATATTGGAGCTTGAGACCCAATCATAAAATGCTGTAAGATTGAGCTATATAAACTACAGTTAAATAAAATATTATGGAGGATTTTGCCATATGAGTTTCCGCGCGGGTATACTAACGGCCTTAATTGTTATCTTGAGCATTTCATTTTTTGCCACAGCACAAGCTGCAAGCTGTGGCAATGCACCGGATCTGCTTGAAGAAATTTTGAAACGGGGGAAAATTCGTATTGGCTGGATCAATTCAAAACCATTTCAGTACCGTAATGAAAAAGGTGAACTTGAAGGCGCTTTTGTCAATGCTGGTAATATGCTCGGTAAAGAGCTTCTAAATGTTGATGTGGAATGGGTGGAAGCAAAATGGGATACATTCATTGCCGGACTACAATCCGGTAAATATGATGTTGTTATTTCCAATGTCGCCCGTCGCCCGAACCGGGCGGTATCGGTCTGGTTCACAAAACCGGTAGTTATTGGTTCACAGACTTTTCTTGTACGAAAAGATAAAAATATAAAAAAATTGGCTGACCTTGATAAACCGGGTGCCACGATTGTTGTCCGCCTTGGTAGTGCGGCCCATATTACATATACAGAAAATGAAAAAGATTTTTTTAAAAATGCCCGAATTAAATCGGTTGCGCCACCAGCCCTTCCAGAACAGGAAGTGGCCAGCGGCCGTGCAGTTGCCATGGGTGCGGGATCAATTGAAACGCAGCAGATTGCCCGTGCAAATCCGGACTGGGCAGAAGTGGTGGTATTACCGGAATCGCCTAGATCAGTCGGGGCCGGTTTTGTGGTGCCACAATGCCAGCACAACTTGCTTCATGTCATGGATACATTTGCCGATACGCTCATTGAAACCCAGTTTTTGGTAAAACAGGCAGAAATTTATCCCGATTTGGTCGCCGGTTCTATTGTCGCACCAACCCGTCTAATTGGCGATTTACCACGCTGATAATGTAAGAAACCCAGGATAAAAAGCTATAGAACATGGAATTTGAATTTCGTTTTGATATTGTATGGAACAATTTATCGCTTCTGCTGGAAGGCGTTCAGACGACAATAGTTCTCTCGCTTCTGACCATGGTTCTGGGCACGGTAATAGGATTATTTGTAGCCATCATCCGTCTAAGAGTGAAGCGGATCTATGCTGTCCCGTTTATTATTTATGTGGAAGTATTCAGGGGTACCCCCGGGCTTATACAGATTGTCTGGATTTATTATTGTCTGCCAATAGTAACCGGGTTTCAGCTGGGGGAACTGACATCATTGGTTATCGCCATGGCGCTTAATGTAGGCGCCTATCTGTCGGAAGTATTCCGGGCCGGTATTCAGGGGGTTGATAAGGGACATATTGAAGCGGCAGCGGCCCTCGGCTTTCGACCTGGTCAAATCACCCGGAGAGTGGTTGTGCCGCAGGCCGCTTACCGGATGATTCCGGCTATCGGCAATGTATTTGTCTCGGCCATCAAGCTTTCGTCACTTTGTTCTGTTCTTGGCATGGCGGAGCTTATGTATCAGGGACAGATTATCATAGCCAATTTCTTCCGACCCATTGAAGTTTTTACGGTAGTGGCATTTATTTATCTGATTATGGCATATACGACATCTTTATTTATGATGTATCTTGAATGGAAATTTGCCTGGGTACGACGACGCGATAATTCATTTTGGGAAAAATTCAAATATATTAGCCGTGCTGCCTTCAGTCTTAAGCCGCAGGGAGATATTTAAACATGCCCTCACTCGCTAACACGGAAAATAAACTCGCGGTGGAAATTACCGACCTTCATAAATCATTTGGTTCATTAGAAGTACTGAAAGGTATTAATCTTAGTGTCAGACCCGGCGAAGTAATCTGTATGCTGGGGGCGTCGGGTTCCGGAAAATCAACCCTTCTACGCTGTATCAATCAGCTGACAGTTCAGGACCGTGGTGAAATTCTGATTTACGGTGATCCGATAGGGTTTGTCCGATCACCAGATGGAAAAATGAAAGAAGCAGGTACAGGTACTCTTGCAAAACAAAGAAGCCATATCGGTTTTGTTTTTCAGCAATTTAATTTATGGCCACACAGAACTGTTCTGGGCAATATAACAGATGCCCTAATTATCGTGAAGAAATTGACAGAAGAGCAGGCTGAGAAAATAGCACTTGATAGGCTAGAGGAAGTGGGACTGACAGACTGGAAGGACGAGTATCCGTCGACCTTATCAGGTGGCCAGCAGCAGCGTGTTGCCATTGCCCGAATGCTGGCGATGGAACCTGATGTCATGTTGTTTGATGAACCAACGTCCGCCCTTGACCCGGAACGGGTGGGTGAAGTTATTGACGTCATGCGTGAACTGGCACAAAAAGGCCATACTATGATACTGGCAACCCATGAATTAAATTTTGCCAGAGATACAGCAGATAGGGCCATTTTCATAGATCAAGGTGTCATCGTTGAGGAAGGGCCGGCAAAGGATTTCTTCAAAAATCCGAAAAGTGATAAGCTTCGTTCATTTTTAAAACGCATGGGAAATGGCTAAAATGAACAGTACTGATAAGATCAATCATTCTCCCGAATATAGTCTGGCGAAATATGCCTGTGGACTGACAATAAATGACATTGATGCTGCAACGAGGCAGCATATATCGCATTTGATTTTTGATGCCGTTGCCATTTCCATCGGTGCTTATAACAAACGTCATCAATCAGGGCTCATCAACGAAAATTTTATTCTCGAAACGTATCAGAACTCGGGACAGGTCCGTCTCTGGTCTGGCCGCGGGAAGCTGACTGCTGATCTGGCGGCCCTCTGCAACGGAACATGGACCGAAGTACTTGATTTTCAGGATGTGGTGGTTGATCCCAGAAATAATGGGCATCTGGGCGTGACTATAATTCCGGCGGCTTTCGCCATCGCTGAGAGAGAAGGGCGAAGCGGCGCTGAGCTGATAACCGCCGTTGCTGCGGGTATTGAAGCATCCATAGCGGTGCTTCGTGCTGTTGGGCGTCGTCACAGAAGTGATGGACGCGGCTTTAGGACCACAAGCATTGCTGCCCCGCTTGGCGCCGCTGTTTCCTGCGCCAAATTGCTTGATCTTGATGTAGCGGGAATGCTGAATGCCATAGGCATTGCCGGTGCCTGTTCCCCCAACGGATTGATGCCCTCACTTTCCGCATCTAATGGATCTTTCGGCATGGATAAAGACTGGGTCAATGGTCAGGCGGCCCAACTGGCGGTTAATGCTGCTGATCTAGCCGCGCGTGGGATGACCGCAAGTGACAGGGTCGCCACCGGTGAAATGGGTATTGTTGCCAGCCATGGTCATGGTGACGGACAGCTGCTTAAATCCCCGGAAAGCGGGACGCCAAACATTGGGCTTATTTCCCTAAAGAAATTTGCTGCCTGTTATGGTGTCCATAGCGCGATGGAGGCAACCATTAATCTGATAAAAAATCATAATATACAGATTAATGACATCAGAAAAATAATAGTAAGGGTAAAAGCGGACAGTGCCAAAACACTCTCCACCAGATCAATTTCCAATCATATGGCGGCCCGTTTCAGTCTTCCCTATGCGGTTGCTTCTGCCGCTATCAGGGGGGGTCAGTCTTCACTCGAGGATTTTGAAGAGCCGGCAATTTTTGATAATAACGTTCTGGAATTTATGGGTTTTATTGAAATTGTAGCGGATCCTGAGCTGACCGATTTTCATGTTCGTAGTGGCGGTTTTCCCGCAGAT
Organism: Kordiimonadaceae bacterium; assembly: GCA_024236295.1. Lineage (GTDB taxonomy): Bacteria > Pseudomonadota > Alphaproteobacteria > Sphingomonadales > Emcibacteraceae > Pseudemcibacter. The sequence goes on from JACKKT010000004.1 coordinate 87,769, forward strand.
GTTGAAGTCATGACAAAAGATGCATCATTTGATTTGCGAATTGATTATCCGGTAGGATCCATGCAGCGGCCAATGTCATGGCAGGAGCTTGAAGAAAAGTTTATAGCACTCACCACACCCCATTTTTCAGAAGGGCAGCAAAAGAAGATTTTGGAAGCGGGCAAAGATATTTCAAAACTTAAATCGTTGGAAGAGCTGACCTCATTGTTTTAGTGCAAGATCGGGTTGGCAATAAAAATAAGCCTAAAATGAATTTACATAAACCAGAGCAATCAACATGACCTTACCATTTTTAATCGAAGAATTTAAAGCACGCGTGGACAAGGTTCAATTTCGGATGAAAGAGCGCGGTGTTGATGTACTGATGGTTTCCGATCCTGGGAATATTTACTGGCTGACAGGGATCGAGAACTGGACATTTTATGTGCCGCAATTTGTTTTAATCACGCTGGATAAAGATGAACCCATTTGGATCGGACGGGAAATTGACACCTCGGGCGCTAAGCGCTCAGGATGGTTTGATCCGGGAAATGTTTATAGTTATCCGGAAAATTTAATTCAGAAAGACGGTGTTCATCCATCAACCGCTATCGGGTCATTTATGAAAGATTTTGGATATGGATCAGCATGGATCGGATACGAATCCGACAGTTATTATTTTTCAGTTATGTCCTTTGATTTTCTAAAAAAGGAACTGTCAGATGCTACATTCATTGATTGCAATCTGCTGGTCAACTGGGCCAGGACTGTGAAAAGTGAAGCCGAATTTACCTATCTGAGGCAGGCATCGCGGATTGTTGAAAAAGCGATGAATGTGGCCTATGAAATGATCGAACCGGGGGTGAGGCAATGTGATGTGGTGGCGGAAATCTATAAAACGCAGATAGCTCCCGGTCCCGAATATGGTGGTGACCTGACAGCGGTTTGCCCGCTTATTCTTGCCGGTGAAAATACGTCAACCGCTCATCCGATCTGGAATGATCAGCCGTTTGAAGATAATCAGACCATTGCTATTGAATTGGGCGGCGCCCGCAGAAGATATACAAGTGCTTTGGCAAGAACTATGCATTTGGGAAATAACATGCCAGAGAAACTGATTGATACGTCAAAAGCAGTAGAAGAGGGGCTTGAAGCCATACTTGAGTTTTTAAAGGCAGGTGTAACGGGGGATGAGGTCTATAAAATATGGAACACAATACTTGCCCGATATAACCTTACCAAAAACAGCCGGATTGGCTATGCACAAGGAATTGGGTTTCCACCTGACTGGGGCGAGCATACCATCAGCCTTCGAATGGGAGAAGACATACCCATTGATGCAGATAGCTGTATACATATTATGATCGGTATGTGGATGGACGGTTGGGGCATGGAAATGTCTGAAACAGTTCGGGTGTGTAAAACAAATACAGAATGTCTGACTAACTTTCCGCGCGAGATAAAAGTGATCCGAACATGAGCAAAAAAGACAAAGAAAATAAAACAGGTCAAAAAAAGAAAAATGATGTTATTGAGCTGAATTCACCACCCTGTTTGATGAGTGAAGTTAATCCTGATTATATGGGTTTGAATGATATTCCTGAAAATAACCAAAAGAAGAAAAAGGAAAATAAGAAGAAAAAGGAAGATAAATAGGATTTATTTTCTACTGCGCATGCCGGGGATAATTTTTAAATCTTTCCGGCAGGTCATTTTTTTATATTTTTCAGTTTCCACACCATAAATGGCAATCATACCGTTCTCATCATAATGAAGCCCCCAACCAAACTTTTTAACCAGTGGAGAGGTGCGCAGGCATGCTTTTGGATTTGAGAAAAATAATTCTTTGTTCAGGTTTATGTCCTCATTTTTAAGATTATTTCTTTCTGCATGAATCTTAAACAATATATCATCACTGTTAAATTTGTATGGAGACCGATTGATCAGAGAATACTGCAAACCAGCGATCGTAGTTTCCTTTTCTGGAACCGTTCCTTCTGTTGCATCAGAATCCGGCGATACAGTGATGAATGTATTATAATAATTTGTAGATTTCATATCTGTTTAACATTTCTATGAATTCTGTTCCGAGGGGATTTCAACCGAGCGATTTGCAAAAACAAATAGAACCAAGGTGAGCATAAAGGCAATAAGAAACCCTATTATGACCGGAAGCAGGGTACCATCATAATATTGTCCGATAATGGTGCCGCCAATGATGGATATGATGAATGAAATCGACCCGATGATCGCAGAGGCAATACCCGCAATATGACCCATTGGTTCCATAGCGAGAGCATTTAAATTGCCAAAAATAAAACCCAGATTAAAAAACATGAAACTGGCAAAAGTGAGAAACATCCAGAACTTAATATCAATATTCAGCAGCAAAATAAGAAAAATTGCAGAGGCAATCATATTCGCGGTCATTGCCCGGCTGCTGATATTGCGCATACCATATTTCATTACGAGGTTCGAATTTAAAAGCGAGGCAACACCAAATGTCAGCGCAAGACCGCCGAAATAAAGAACAAACATCTCACCGGTATTAAATATTTCCTGAAAAATTTGACGGCTTGAATTGATATAACCCATCATGCTGCTGAACATTAATCCCATCCCCAGAGTATAACAGACAGTGGCCTTATTTCCGATAACAGCGCAAAGCCCGTGATAAAGGTTTGCAGCTTTATAGGGCACCTGGTTTTCTTCTGAGAGGGTTTCTTCGAGCCGGAATGTTACCCAGGCGAGGACCGTTACCGCATAAAATACATATAAAAGAAAAATATAGCGCCATGAGGCGATAAATAATATGCCCTGACCAAGGCTTGGGGCAAGGGCAGGGGTCATGATAAAAATCATCATGACGAGAGACATAATCCGGGCCATGCCAGCGCCGCTATATTTATCACGGACGATGGACATGGTTGATACATATGGTCCTGATGCGCCCAGTCCCTGAATGAAGCGACCAACAAGCATTATTTCAAGTGAAGGTGCATTGAAGCAAATGATACTGCCCAATAGATAAAAGATCATACAGTAAAAAAGTATTTTTTTACGGCCGATCGCGTCCGACAACGGCCCACTGATTAGTTGACCAATTGCCATACCTGCGAAAATAACACTGATGATATATTGGGGCTGGTTTTCGTGCTCAACATTGAGATCAGTTCCTATTATGCCGAGAGCAGGCAGCATTGCATCAATGGAAATGGCCACGATTGACATCAGCACAGCCATTAATGCAATGAATTCCTTTTCACCAACTTTTGATGGATTGGCGATCTTATAATTCTTACTATTACCCATTTTTTATTTTTCTATCTTAAAGCCACTATTGAATATGCTCGGGATCCATCCAGAAAATTTCCCAAGTATGTCCGTCAGGATCATCAAAGCTACGCTGATACATAAATCCGTAATCCTGTGGGGCACGAATTTCATGTCCACCCGCATTAACCGCTTTATCCACCAGGTTATTTACCGCCTCTTTATTTTCAGCGTTGAGCGCAATCATCACTTCTGAAGACTGATGAGCATTGATAATTTCTTTGCCCGTGAAATTTTTATAATGCCCGTGTGTCAGCAACATCACAAATATTGTGTCGGAAACGATCATACAGGCGCCGTGTTCATTGGTAAATTGCGGGTTAAATCCATAGCCGATTTGTTTAAAAAAATCCATAGACTTATTCAGATCGGCAACCGGAAGATTTATAAAAATCATTTGTGACATACTAATTACCCTTTATGCGTTTTTTAATTTTTCAATATCCATTTTGGTCATTTTGAGCATCTCTGTCATCACCCGTTCTGCTTTTTCGGGAGCGGCACTGCTCATCAATTCACCAAGTGTCCGAGGGACAACCTGCCATGAAACACCAAACTTGTCAGTGAGCCAGCCGCATTGGCCGGGTTCACCACCATCTGAAAGTTTTTCCCAGTAATAATCGACCTCATCCTGGTCTGCACAATCAATCATGAATGATATGGCCGGTGAAAAGGTAAAATGCGGTCCCCCATTAAGAGCTGTGAATTTTTGTCCGTTGAGTTCAAAGGATATGGTCATTACGTCACCCGCTTTTTTGCCTGAAACAGCTTCTGCTGATTTTGCATAGCGGGCGATATTATTGATTTTCGAATTTTTAAAAATCGAAACATAAAAATTCGCGGCGTCTTCCGCCTGATGATCAAACCACAGAAATGGGGTTATTTTCGACATAATCACCCTCCGGTAAATTAGCATCAAAGGCTAAAACTCAACGATTGTTTTAAAACCGCCATATGCCATTCGTTTACAGTCAAAAGGCATATTGTCCATGTCACAGCTTTCTGCAAGCCGCGGATCACTATGAACCTTTTCATTTACTGCATCACGGTGTTCGCGCGACTTATATTCAATATATGAGAAAACGGCTATTTCGTCTTCCTGAACTTCAAATGCGGTGGGAAATGTTTGGCAGAAACCTTTATCTTCCATATCCTCACCTATGCATTCTTTATAGGAAAGGGCACCATGATCTTTCCATACTTCACTGGCTATTTCTGCCATTTTCTTATAATCATCCAGCCGGTTTTTTTTAACGGCAAGGACAAAACCGTCGACATAGGTCATGCTATTTTCCTTCCTGATTTTGTGTGTTTTTCATAATTATTTGGTTTAAATTTTCAAGGCCGCTATCAAAGCTTGAATTCATCATTTTTTCGACGTTAAAAACAGTATGCATTAATTTCATGAGGAAATTACGCTGCCACCACATGCTCCAGGTTACTTCTGTTGCGTTATTCACCGGAGTAAGGGTGAACCCTGCCTTATTTGTTGATGCAAACGGTTTAATGAATTCCAGTTTTACCATCACTTTCTCATAAGGGATGCTTTCTACAATCGTATCGCTACCCATGCCAGTTTTTTTGCCGTTCCAGCTGTAACTTGCCCCGACGCCCGATTCCGGCCCCTCATATATAATTTCTGCCTCAGGGTCGGCGCGCATCCAGGGGTTCCAGGTATTAAAATTGCGGGAATTATTGATCTGTTCAAAAATAACTTCGGCGGGTGCTTCTATGATCCTCGAGCGGGAAATTTTAAATACAGTTGATTTTGAAAATACTTTTATCAGAAAAATGACAATAAGAACGGCCAATCCGACCAATATATAATTTAGCATGATTTTATTCCCTGATATGATTGTTTATTAAGTCTTGTATTTATTTAGCGATCACTATATAAATACGCTGTTTGGTGCTTGTCAAGCATTTTTGTAATGGTCACTACAAAAGAGGTTATATGACGAAAGGAAGACCCAGAAAGTTCGATAAAGAAGAAGCCCTGGAAACAGCTATGAAGCTATTCTGGCAGCATGGTTACGAAGGTGTCTCTATCGCAAAATTGGCAGAAGCCATGGGTATTAATGTCCCAAGTCTTTATTCTGCATTCGGAAACAAAGAAAAACTGTTTATGGCGGCTTTTGATAAATACAGCCTATTGGGTGGGCATATTTATATAGATTCTCTCAAACAAAAAACCGCCCGCGAAGTCGCATATAGCATATTAAAAGGTGAGGTCGAGCTGGTTACAAACCCAGAACATCCTGATGGATGTATGGTCATATTAGGGGCACTTGTTACCAGTTCCGATTCAGAACATATCAAAAAAAGAATGGATGAAATGCGGCAAACGCCGCCAAAATGGATGGCGGAACGCTTCGCACAAGCCATTAAAGAGGGTGATCTTTCCCCGGAAGTGGACCCTAAAAGTCTGGCCTGTTATATCATGACTTTAAATTCCGGCCTTGCCGTTCAGGCAAAAAGCGGTGTCGGCAAAAAAGAGCTGATGAAAGTCGTTGATATCGCCATGAAAAACTGGCCCTTTGTTGACTGAAATTGTTTTAAAGTTTCCTATTCAGCAATTAAAATTATTATTCAGTGCCATAAAAATTTCCCAATTATTATATAATTCTATAGGTTATGGATTAATAACTTTGATTTGGAGAAAAATATGAAATATGTGCCGCTGCGTCGCTCGTTATTAGCATTCAGTTTAACGATGCCGTTTTATGGATTTGGACTGTCTTTAATTGCCAGTGCTCAGGAAGATAATAATTCGGAAATTCATAAAAAACTCAGCGATCTTGAAAAAAAGTATGGCGGAAGACTTGGCATTTCCATGATAAATACTGGCGATAACAGTATAATAAATCATCGCGGCGACGAACGCTTTCCGTTTTGCAGCACTTTCAAACTCATGCTTTCTTCGGCAATTTTGCAAGAAAGCATATCAAATCCAGATCTGTTAAATATGCGGATTAACTATAGTGAAGCTGATAAAGTGACTTATTCTCCCATTTCAGAGAAGCATTTTGATGATGGTATGACCATTGCCGAGCTTTGTGCCGCTGCGGTGCAATATAGTGATAATACCGCGGCCAATCTTTTGATTAGGCATTTGGGCGGGCCGGAGGCAGTGACACAATTTGCCCGTTCAATTGGTGATGAAATGTTCCGGCTTGACCGCTGGGAAACTGAATTAAATTCTGCCGTACCGGGTGACCCGCGTGATACGACGACACCGGGAGCGATGGCAAAATCCATTCAAAAACTGGTGCTTGGTGACGGGCTTCCTAAAAAACAGCAACTGCAGCTACAGGAGTGGCTTAAAGGAAATACAACGGGCGATACCCGCATACGCGCAGGTGTTCCAAAAGGCTGGATTGTCGGAGATAAAACCGGAAGTGGCGCATATGGCGTAACCAATGATATTGGTGTTATCTGGCCCGAAAATGGAGCACCGATTGTCTTGGCTGTATATTATGCGCATACGGATGAAAAAGCCCCAAATGTAAATGAGGTTGTTGCCGATGCAACACGGATTTTAATATCTGGTTAGAGCTTGGAAATACGTTATTTTGTGTTTAACAAATACTGGTTGATCACATTTTCGTACCATTCCTGCTTGGCGCTTATTCTTTCCGGTTCTCCATATTCAACGGCCAGATCACGCAGGTCTGAGAGCGATAATTTTCCAGCTTCAAAGTCTGCCCCCTTGCCACTGTCATAGCTTTTATAGCGGGCAGCTTTATGGGCGGGAAGCGCGCTTTCATTAAGGATACGGTACGCTATTTCAAGGCCGCGTGCGAAACTGTCCATGCCACCGATATGGGCAATGAAAATATCTTCCATATCGGTGCTTTCACGGCGGGTTTTGGCATCAAAATTGAGCCCCCCTGAGCCGAGGCCACCGGATGCGAGCACCACCATCATTGCATGCACCGTGTCATACATATCGACTGGGAACTGGTCCGTATCCCAGCCATTTTGTGGATCGCCCCTGTTGGCATCAATGCTGCCAAGCAGTCCGGCATCGGCACACATCTGCAGATCATGAGCAAAAGTATGCCCGGCTAACGTAGCATGATTGGCTTCTATATTCAGTTTGAAATCCTGATCAAGGCCATGATGGCGCAGAAAACCGATGACGGTTTGGGCGTCAAAATCATATTGGTGCTTTGTTGGTTCCATCGGTTTGGGTTCAATCAGGAACGTTCCCTTAAAACCATTGGCGCGTCCATAATCACGGGCGGTGGTAAGAAAAGTTGCCAGATGCTCGAGCTCGCGTCTGGTGTCGGTATTTTGCAGGCACATATACCCTTCGCGACCGCCCCAGAATACATAATTTTCCCCGCCAAGTTCTATAGTGGCATCAATGGCGCCTTTTACCTGCGCTGCAGCGTGGGTCAGCACCTTAAAATCAGGATTGGTCGAAGCACCGTTCATATACCGTGGATTACTGAAGACATTGGCTGTCCCCCAAAGCAGCTTCATTCCTGTTTCCCTTTGCCGTTCTTTGGCAAGCGAGACCATTTGGCCAAGGTTTTTTTCGCGCTCAATTACACTTTTGGCATCGGGTGCCAGGTCAATATCATGGAAACAGTAATAAGGAACACCAAGTTTTGTAAAAAGCTCAAAAGCGGCATCCAGTTTATGACGGGCTGCGGTCATAGGGTCGGGCGAAGCATCCCACTCAAAAACCTGAGTACCGGGGCCAAACGGGTCCGCCCCGGTGCCGCAGAATGTATGCCAGTAACAAACAGCAAAGCGTAAATGCTGGGCCATGGTTTTGTCGCCGATTTTTTTATTGGCATCATAAAATTTAAAAGCGAGCGGATTATCAGACATTGGGCCCTCATAACCGATTTTTGTAACGCCTTTGAAATATTCTTTATCGCCGATAAATATATTGCTCAATTTATTTGCTTCCTGCTCTTATGAATTGCCGTAATGAAGGGTAATCAGTTTTACAAATGATTGATAGTCCTGATAGACTTTTTCATAATGTGCGACATTTTCAATATCCGGGGTACAGTGTTTTCCTTTATCTTCGCTTAAGTGATCCTTAATTATTTGCTTAAGCGTTATGGGGTTGCCGGTATATTTTCTATAAGCCCAGAATGTCTGTAAAATAGCACCGAAGGCGGCATTTTCCTGTTGTTCAAGAATCCGGACCGGAAGGTTTAAAATGTCAGCACATATCTGCCGCCATAGGGCACTTTTGCTGCCGCCGCCGGTAAGGGTTACTTCCTTAAATTCCATGCCGCATCGTTTGAAAGCGACAAGCCCTGCTTTAAGATTAAAAATACCCGCTTCCATGGCGGAACGGATAAGATGGGCATTGGTTGTATTTTGGGGCGTCAGACCAAAAATGGATGCTTTGGCCTTGGGCAGGGCCGGTGTCCTTTCCCCATTAAAAAAGGGTATTGTAATGACTCCATCCGCTCCCGGCGGAATAAAGGATGCCAGCTTTTCCATTTCCTGCAAATCCACTTCAAGCAGATCGCGCATCTGTTCTGTGGCAATGGTACAGTTCATGGTGCATAAAAGCGGCAGCCAACCGCCGTTTGAGGAACAGAAGGCGGCTAGCTCCCCATCCGGATCAATGGCGGGTTGGTCATGATAGGCGAATAAAGTGCCTGAAGTGCCCAGGCTGGCGGTCAGTTTGCCGGGTTCAATATTGCCGGTGCCGATCGCCGCCATCATATTATCTCCGCCGCCGGCGCTGACCACCACATCAGGATTTAAACCAAGCTGATCGGCGATGTCATTATTGAGTGTTCCGACAATATCATCCGCCTTAATGAGTGGCGGCAGGCAGGTTGTTAAATCGCGAGCAGGATCCAGTGCTTTTAGGGCTTCCCGGCTCCAGCATCTGTTTCTTATATCAAGCAATCCGGTGCCTGAGGCATCCCCACATTCCATAGTTCTCTTACCTGTCATATAATAATTAATATAATCATGGGGCAGCAGAATAGTGGTCATTTTTTCATAGATTTCAGGATGAAATTTCTTAAGCCAGAGAATTTTGGAAGCCGTATATCCAACAGCAATAGAGTTTCCAGTGATTCGCACACATTCCCGCTCACCTCCCATTGCCTCCATAATTTCATAACATTCTTCACTAGTTGATGTGTCACACCATAATTTTACCGGGTAAAGAACATTTCCTGCTCCATCAATTGGTACGAACCCGTGTTGCTGCCCGGAGACACCAATGGCAACGACCGAATTTCTGATATTCGGGTCAATTGCATTTATGCATTCCTTTATGCCGCTGATCCACCATTCGGCCAATTGTTCCATCGTGCCGTCGGGTTTGGCTATAATGTCAAGCGGATGTGTTTTTTCGGCCAGAATTTTCTGCCTGTCAGGGCAATAGACCATTACCTTGACGCTCTGTGTGCCCAGATCTATTCCCAAGATTGTTTTTTGAGTTGCTGTCAATACAGTCCCCGAATTTTGTGTTTCTTAAAATTATCCCAGCAATTCTTTATGGACAAGCGGAGAATTAAGATTGTTTTGAAAGCAGACAAATCTGACGGTCGAGTTCATGTAGGAAATTTGACCTGTCGGTTTTTGTGAAGCTGGGGTTATGCCCTTTGCTTTCTCCTGTTTCCCGCAAATGGGCCTTTAATTCCCGCATGGCAACGGCCATGCCAATATTATCAGCTGAAAAAAGTTTTCCCGTTGGTCCAATGGCAATGGCACCGGCATCAAGACATCTTTTTGCCAGAGGGATATCGGCTGTAACAACGATATCATTTTTACTGATATGCTCAGCTATCCAGTTATCGGCCTGATCGGCGCCTTCGGGTACGACAATTTTCTGCACCAGGGGACCTGCATCAATTCTCATCCACTGATTGCTGACTAAAAACACAGGCGTGTTATGCCGATAGGCAACTTTTAGAATTTCTTCTTTGACCGGGCAGGCATCCGCATCAACATATATTGATATTTTATGGCTTTGCTGGGTCATTCTTTTTTTGAACTTTCAATCATACCCGGTTATTATTAACATATTCATATACAATATTGATCATAATATAGCGAGACAAGCATTGGCCCGGAAAAAAAATATTGAAAAATCAGGTTTGGAAAATCAGGTAGGACATCTTTTAAGGCGCGTTTTTCATAAAGCACGTGGCAGAATGCAAAAGAAAATTGCCGAAACCGGGCTAAGCCCGATGCAGACGGCTGCAATGACCTCCTTAAGAAAACTTGGGCCGACATCACAAAATAAACTTGGCCGTCGGATTGGAATGGAACCGGGCAATGTTCATGGATTGGTGGACCGTCTTTTAAAAAAAGGGATGATTACGTCCAAGTTTGTCGATGAAGGACCCGGGCTCCATATACTTGATTTGACCGAAGAAGGTCAGAAAATTGTTGATATGGTTATCCCGCTTGGTGCCGAAGCAAACAAGGAAACGCTGGCGCCATTATCCCCGGAGGAACAGGAACAGTTTATGGACTATCTGAGACGTCTTTTATAACTGAAGTGCGTTGACTCCATCGATTTTACTGTTATTATAATAACATTAATTTATCAGGAAAGTTTAGTATGGCAGAAATCGTACTTGGAATGTGGACGTCGCACGGACCCACCTTGTCAACAACACCGGAACAATGGCTGATGCGGGTAAAGGCGGATCAGAGCCGCCCGTCACATCCATTTCGTCTTGGCAATTATTCATTTGATGAGCTTAAAGAGCTTAGAAAAAATGAAAAGCTGGGTGAGCAGGCATCGCTGGAAGAGCGTACATTAAGGCATGATCGCTGCCAAAAGGCCATAAACAGAATGGCAGATATCTGGGATGAGGTAAAACCGGATGTCGCCGTAATCATGGGCAATGACCAGAAAGAGATTTTTACTGATGAATTAATCCCGGCCTTTACAGTATTCAGCGGTGAAACACTATTTAATGAACCGGCGAGCGAAGCGCAAATTCCGCTTATGGCTCCGGGGATACACGAGGCGGAAAGTGGTCACAATCCGGCAAAATATACTGAATATCCGGGGCAGGTAGAATTAAGCCGACTGATCATTGAGCAGTCAACAAAAGACGGTTTTGATGTGGCGCAGATGAATAAAATTCCCCGCCATGAAAATCACTGGTCTTCCGGGGTTGGTCATGCATTCGGGTATATTTACCGTCAGGTCATGAGGGATAATGTGGTGCCCAACGTTCCCGTTATCACCAATACGTTTTTCCCACCCAATCAGCCGAGTGCTAATAGATGCTTTGATTTCGGTCGAACCATTGGAAAGGCCATTAGAAATTGGGACAGTGATTTGAGGGTTGCTGTATTCGGCTCCGGGGGCATGAGCCATTTTGTTATTGATGAAGATCTGGATCAGCTGTTCATTAAAGCGATCAGGGAAAGAGATGCAAAAACACTCATTTCACTGGAAGAAGGATATTTTCAAACCGGCACGTCGGAACTTAAAAACTGGATTGCGGCGGCGGGTATTTTATTTGATACTGATCTGGATGGTGAACTTGTTGATTATGTGCCCTGCTACCGGTCAGAAGCCGGAACGGGAACAGCAAATGGTTTCGTCTACTGGCGATAATGTTGAATTTGGAGAATGATAAATGGATCAGGCAGTAGAGCGTGCTTCAAAACTGGATACGGCAACAATCAGTGATGCCCTTGATAAACTTGGGATTAAAGGTCAGTGTCTTGGCATAAAACCACGCGATCATAATTTTAGAATGACGGGGCGCGCCTTTACCATTCTTTATGGCCCCGCAGACGTTAATCCGGGAACAGTTGGCGATTATATTGATGATCTTGAACCGGGAAGCGTCGTGGTGCTGGATAATGGGGGTCGCGAGGATGCGACAGTCTGGGGCGATATTCTGACCTATCTTGCCCATAAAAATGGCGTGGTGGGAACGGTTATTGACGGGGCCTGCCGTGATGTTCATATGTGCCTGAAACTAGGGTATCCGGTTTACAGCCGCAGTTATTCCATGCGCACGGGAAAAGACCGTGTCCAGGTCGATGCAACCAATGTTCCTGTAAATATAGGAAATGCAAAGGTGCACCCGGGGGACCTGATGCGTGGGGACAGCGACGGTGTTGTGGTTATTCCCAAAGAGCATGAGGAAAGGGTGCTGGCGGCCGCCGAAGCCATTGAAGCGGCAGAGGAAAGGATTAGAGCAGCCCTTCAAAAAGGGATGAGGCTTGACGAGGCACGAGAGCTTAATAAATATCATAGTCTTCAGACCCGGGAAGAATAATCATGCGTCCTGACTATCAATTAATACAAGCGTTAGGGGCGTTTGGTACAGCAACCATTCATGAAGCGGCGGGACAGATCGGTGCCTTACCGGGCAATATAAAACCGATTTCAAAAAATATGAAACTATGTGGTCCTGTTTTTCCCCTTCATTGTCTGGCAAGAAGCAATATTAATCTTCATGAAGCAATTTATCGGGCGAAACCCGGTGATATTTTGGTCGGCTGCATTGAAGGAATGAAAGATGCAGGATATTGGGGGGATATCCTGACCTGCGCCGCCCAGGAAAGAGGGATTAAGGGACTTGTGCTGGATGGGTGTGTCCGTGATGCCGATGATATTGATGCATTGGGCTTTCCAATCTTTGCCCGTGGGCTTAATATCCTGGGTACCGGAAAAATGCGGGGTGGATCAATTGGTGACAAGATTATGATCGGTGATATTGAAATAAATGCCGGTGATGTTATCGTAGGAGATCGGGACGGTGTGGTTGTTATACCGTCGGCAAAACTTGAGCATGTGATTGAGGCTTCCAAATCCCGGGAAGATAAGGAAAATGACGTCAGAAAACGTCTTAAGGCAGGTGAAAGCAGTCTGGAAATTTATAAGTTTCCTTAAGGCTTGAGGATAAAATATGAATAGTGATGTTGATGTCAGGGTACTTCGCAATTGTTTTGGAAAATTTGCAACGGGGATTACTGTAATCACGGCCCTTGCGCCGGATGGTACAAAAATTGGCCTGACTGTAAATTCATTCAGTTCTTTAAGCCTTGATCCGCCAATGATCCTCTGGAGTCTGGATAAAAGATCCAATAATCTGGAGGCTTTAAAACAGGCCAGTCATTTTGCGGTTAATGTACTTGCTTCAGATCAGATGGATATTTCCAATATCTTTGCCCGCCCCTGTGATGATAAATTTAAAGATGTTGAACTGGTGGAAAGCGAATTTGGCTTGCCCCTGTTGGCAGGAACTGTTGCCCATCTTGTCTGTAAGAATGTTGGCACTTATGAAGGGGGTGATCATCTTATTTTTATTGGCGAGGTCGAGCATTTTGATACCTGTGATAAAAAACCGCTTCTTTACAGTAATGGCCAATATTCTGTGGCTGCCCGTCATCCGGGGGTAAAGATGGCCGAGCCGCCTGTGGATGAGCGATCAAGCAATGATGAATTCATTGTGCCGCTTCTGCTAAGAAGCTATTGGGAAATTTCCGACCCGTTTTATCAGGAGCTTCTTGATGAGGGAATTCCCGTTGCCCATGCCCGTATTCTTGTTCATTTAAGTCACTCACCTGAACTGACCGTACGTGAACTAAGTGATGCCATCCGCGTTGATATGGCGTCTGTTGCTATGTCGGTAAACTGGCTTTGTGATAATGGACATCTTAAAAAAATCGAAAATGATAAACTGGTCCTTTCTGACAAGGGTCGGGATCATCTTGATAATGTTCAAAGAAGAGCTGAGCGATTTGAAAAAGAAGTCCTTGATGGTTATAGCGAACAGGATATTGAGCTTCTCAAATCGATGCTGCGAAAGCTTATTTACCGGAATAATCTTTAATTTTTTTAGAATGCTATTGGCCGGTTGCCTTCATAAGCCTGCTGTAACAGCGCCCTGACGGATTCAAAATCCACTGGCTTAGGGTTAAAAGGCGTGGTTTCAACTGTTTCTTTCGCGGCGACGTCCAGATGATCTTCCCTCATCCCCAGCTCTTTAAGGCTCCGCGGAACATTAATATCACGGGCGAAATCATATATACCGCCTGATGCGCTTTTTGTCCCCATAGCGGCCATTATTTTTTCCATCGCAGATGGAGCTGTCGTTTCATTGTAGGCAACAGCATAAGGCAGGATCACACTGTTTGATTCCCCATGTGGAATGCCATGATGCCCGCCGAGCACATGGCATATTTTATGATGTATGGCGATACCGGCAAGATTGACGCAATAGCCGCTCAGCATGCCGCCATAAAGCACCTGTGATCGAGCGGAAATATCAGCCGGATTTATAATGCTTCCTTTTATTCCTTTTGTCAGTGCCGAAATTCCTTCTATGGCGTAGAGGTCTGAAATCGGGTTTTGGTCCTTTGCATAAAGTGCTTCCACACAGTGGGCTAGGCTGTTCATGCCGATAGTACCGGTGAGATGAGCATTAAGACCTGTGGTCAGTACCGGATCATAAATAGTGCTTCTGGCAATGACCTTTGGGTCACGGCCGGTTTTTTTATGGTTTCCGATAAGCATGCCATATATCGGTGTACTTTCCGAACCGCACGGGGTTGTGGCAATAACGATGAATTTTGCATCGGTTCTAAGGGCAATGGCCTTGCCGATGCCAATTGTTGAACCCCCGCCAATTGCCACAATACAGTCTGCGTTCTTTTTGTTATAAAGATCAAGGGCTTCCATGGCGACCTGTTCCGGGCAATGGGGCTTTGCCCCGTCATAAATTGCCGCACACATTGCCCCCAGACTTTCAATGATATGATTAATCCGCTTGGCCATCCCCGCGGAGCAGGCAATCATAACCCGGTTGCAGCCAAGTTTCTCCACTTCGTCTTTCAGCTTTAAAGCGGCATTTTCAGCGAAGACGGCTCTGGTTCGAATGGGGGTATATTCAAACTGCATTTCTTTGTTCCCGTACTTGACAGCGGATATTCATTAGGTATTATTATAATAACATTAAACAAGTGACAATATTTTTCTCTAAATTATAGAAATGGAATGATAAATGAGCAATGATCTACTGGACCGCCTGAAGAAAATGGACAGTTGTGCAGTATCGGATGCGATGGATAGTCTTGGATTGCCGGGGGAAGTAACAGGCATTACTAACCAGACAACAAAAAATAAAATAGTTGGTCGTGCGCTGACCGTTGAGCTTGGAAGCATAGCGCCGGAAGGGGGAAGTGCCAGGCATCTTTGCTCAGGTGCCATTGAAAGCGGTAAAGCTGGAAATATTATTGTTATTCAACAAAGTACCGGGATTGATGCTGCCGGATGGGGCGGAGTTCTTTCCAACGCTGCTCAGTATAACGGTATCGAAGGGGTGATCGTAGAAGGGCCGGCCCGTGATATTGATGAAGCAGCCGGGCTGGGTTTTAGTGTCTATGCACGCGGTCACACGGCACGTACGGCGCGGGGGAGGGTTTATGAACAATGCTTCAACCAGCCGATCACTGTCGGGAATGTCTCCGTCAACCCGGGTGATTATGTCATTGCCGATGGCAGTGCCATTGTATTTATACCCGAAGCCCGCGCGGAAGAGGTGATTAAAATTGCTGAACGTATAGTGGCAAAAGAAAAGCTTATGACAGAAGCGGTGCGCTCAGGAACACCAGTCGGTACGGTTATGGGATCAAATTATGAAAATATGCTGGATGACATGGGTAAATAGGCATGGATAAATCAACAAAAATTATCATTGCCGGTGCCGGTATTGGTGGTCTGACAGCGGCAGCCTGCCTGCTGCAGGAAGGATATCATGTACGCGTCTATGAACAGGCTCCCAAACTTGGTGAAATTGGTGCCGGTATACAAACCAGTGCTCCAGCGGTGAAAGTTCTTCATCATCTTGGCCTGGCCAAAAAGCTGGAAGAGGTTTCCGTAATGCCCAAATCATTTGAATTCAGGCTCTTTGACAGTGGTGAGGTGCTACATAAACTGCCGCTTGCAGAGGCACATGAAAAACAGCATGGTGCCCCCTATTATCATATTCACCGCAGTGATATTCATAAAATTCTGGCGGATCGTGTTCTTGAACTTGACCCGGATGCGGTAGTCCTGAACTCTACCGCTGTGGGATTTAGTGAAGATAAAGACAGTGTTACCCTAAAACTTGCTGATGGACAGGAAATTAAAGCGGATATACTTGTTGGTGCTGATGGAATTAAGTCAGCTATCCGCGATCAGATCGTTGGGACAACAGAACCGGATTATACAGGGCAGGTGGCCTGGCGGGCGACAGTTGATGTTAGAAAACTGCCGGAAGATTTTATGGATAAAATTGTTGCGATCTGGTGCGGGCCGAAGAAGCATGCTGTTGTCTATTATCTGCGCTCAGGAAAATTGCTTAATTTCGTTGGCTGTGTTGAAAATAGCAACTGGAAAGAGGAAAGCTGGATGGTGAAGGCATCATGGGATGCTTTAAAGGCGGACTATGCTGGCTGGAACAAAGAAATACAAACCATAATTGATAATGTTGATAAGGACCAGTGTTACCTTTGGGCCCTGAATAACCGTAAACCTGTTGATAACTGGCGTACTGACCGTGCCGTTATAATGGGCGATGCCGCGCATCCGACATTGCCTTATATGGCGTCTGGTGCCGTGATGGCAATTGAGGATGGTGCCGTACTGATGCGTTCAATTAATGCCAATGACGATGTGGCTGCGGCCCTTGATATGTTTCAGAGAAACCGTCTTGACCGTACCGCCAGGATCGTTACGGGCAGTACGGAATTGGGGGATCTTTATCATTTGTCCAACAGGGAAGAATTTGAAAAAGGCTTCGCTAAAAGAAATGTGGCCAAGGAACGCAATGAATGGCTTTATGCCTATGATCCTTTAACAGTTGCGTTAGTCTGACTTTTCTTTTTCCTGAAGCCATATCCGGTAGGAAGGACGGACGAAGGCTAGCGAGAGTGTGGCGAGCAGTGACATCAGGATAAGAAGATAAAAGGCTTTATCATAATTGCCAAACCGTTCATACATCACCCCGACCACATATGGACCGGCCGCAAATCCGGCTGATAATATCATGGTCATTGTACCGACAGTCCGGGGTAAAATTGCCGGACCAAATGCTTGCCGACAGAGGTAGGGTACATCAACAATTGTTCCACCATGGGAAATGCCGCGGGCAATGGCAAAGGCTATCAGCGTTGTTGTTCCGGCAACTGGAAAGGCAAGAATAACCCCAAGTCCGATGGTCAGGTAGCAGAACATGACCCCTTTGATGGCGAATTTATCAAACGCCCAGCCAAAACACACTTTACCAAGGATGCTTATTGTCATGATCAGGCTGAATGTCCAGCGGGCAAGATCACGGCCCAGCCCGGCGTCCTTGTCAATATATTCGACAGTATGTTGCAGCATGCTTTGATCAACAAACCCGATAAGGAAAACACCTATACTCATCATGATAAATGTTTTTCCTTTTACCGTACCAATGAAATCAAGGAATTCTGGGGGTAAATTCTTGTCCTTAGTGATATTTTTATTCTTTATTCCCTCTGTTTCAAGTCCCAGAGCATCGGGTGTTTCGCGGGCAATAAGCAGGAAAAAGGGCAGGGCAAAAAACCATATGCCCGCACTTAAAATGGCCACCGCTGTCCGCCAGCCATAACCATCAAGAAGTGGTTCCAACACAAAAGGAAGTGTCGCCCCGGCGGCAGAAGTCCCAAGCAGGGCAAGGCCAAGGGCCAGTCCGATCCGGCCATGAAACCAGCGGGAAACGATTACCTTTACGGTGATCACCAGGCTGATTGAGCCTATTCCCAAAAATGTGCCAACCAATGCCAGGTGCCATAGTTTTGTTATAAATATAAAGGAGATCATAGTCAGGCCAACAATAAGACTTGTAATAATTGTTGTCAGCCTGGTACCAAAACGCTGTATAAATTCACCAATAAAAAAGGCGGCTACGGCGCCAGAGATAAATTTTGCACTGGCTAGAATGGTTACATCACTTCGGGTCCAGCTGAATTGATCTTCCATTGGTCCGTAAAGCAGTGGGAGCATCATGGTCGGAATGCCAAAAATAAACATATGGCAGAAAAATGAAGCAAGAACGACCATCCAGCCATAATAAAATAGCGCTGGTCGGTCATTTCCTGAAAAGTAGGTTTCTATGACACGCACGGGTCAGAATTCTACAGGAAGTTATTCGGATAAATCATTGTCCGCCACATATGGGCAACCGGGCTGTTATCAAATCCAAGCCCATCTTCCGGTTGCTTGAAATGTCTGCCGATAATATCTTCAAAATCATCAATTTCTGCTGTGACATTTGGGTCAAATGAATAAATGTCATTGATAGTGATTTGACGGGCTGTCATATACCATTTGTGGTTTCTTGCGTATTCTGCTGCTTCAGCAATATAAGGCTCCGGCTTAAAATCAGGCCCGAAATAACGGATGTAGGCTTCCGGATATGCATAACCAACTTCCTCGTCCGGATAGAATCTTAATGCCTGATGATATTTGATGGCCCAGGCTATTTCCTCGTCTACATATGGAGCAACCATTTGCGACCCCCAGTAGCCATGATCCATCCTGATCAATCCGCCAACGGATATATCATGAAGCAGGCAGGCTAGGACAATTTTTTCCGGCAGTCCGTTTTTACTGGCGAGTCGGGCGCTTTGACACATATGCTGAACGGACCCCAGACGTTTTTTGTAAAATTCGATCAGAGTCGGTTTTTCTGACATTTTTGGAAGGCGTGGATCTTCACCCATCATGAAATATTTGTCGCGCTTTACACCCTTTACAATTTCCTCGCCTTCCCTGCCATATGTCGTGCAAATGCCAGGTTTTACAACGATTTGGTCGAGCTCTTCACTCATGGCAAGTTCAAGTGCATCAGCTTTTTCAGAGGCAGACATAGCAGCAAGAGCTGATGCCCCGCCAACGGCTGCTAGAAATTTTCTTCGGTCCATAATGTGATCCTTATTTTGCTGGTCATATCCGTAATATTATATCTATATTAAAACATAATACACGTGCTTTGTTTAAATCAACTATAGCTACTATTATAATAACAGTAAATATAAAAATACAAGCTTGACTTAAACTTTTATTTGCTGCTATTACAATAACACTTTATATTAGTATAATTTACTCTTCAGGAAGGATCAGGGATGTTAATTGACTGTCATGCCCATGTTAGTGCGCCAGCAAAATTATGGGCTTATAAAGCGACTTTACTTGCTCATAGAGGCTCTCATGGTCGCGGAAAAGTCGTTATTTCCGATGATGAAATGATTGAAGCCCTAAATACCCCGCATATGGGGCCTTATGGCCATCTTCCTTACTTAAAAGAAAACAGTATTGATAAACAGTGCATATCCCCGCGTCCATTTCAGATGATGCATTCAGAAAGTCCGGCCAGAATTGTGGACTGGCTTCATGAAGAAGTGAATAATGTCATCTATCGGCAAACTCAGCTGTTCCCCGACATTTTTGTCGGGGTGGCAGGGTTGCCGCAGGTTGCCGGTCGACCGATTGAAGCCTCTCTCCCTGAGCTTGAGCGTTGTGTGAATGAGCTTGGCTTTAAAGGGTGTCTGCTTAACCCTGACCCATATGAAAATAGCGGGCAGGAAGCACAGGGACTTGGGGATCGGTATTGGTACCCTTTATATGAAAAACTTTGTGAACTTGATTTACCCGCACATATCCATAGTGCCGGGTCCCGTTCGGAGAGGACCCCATATTCACTTCATTTCATTAATGAGGAAACGATTGCGGTTCAGCACCTTCTTAAATCCAGTGTTTATGATGATTTTCCGGATCTTAAAATAATTTGTTCCCATGGTGGCGGGGCCATTCCTTATCAGATCGGCCGCTTTGATTCAGCGTCCATGCGCGGAAAGGGCCTCAGGTTCCGTGAAAAAGTGCGTAAATTATATTTTGATACTGTACTATATTCTGAGGCAGCCCTTGAGTTGCTGATTAAGGAAATTGGTGCCGATAGACTATTATTTGGCGCGGAATGTCCCGGGGTTGGCTCGACCCATAATCCGGATACCGGAAGAACCTTTGATAATATAAAACCCTATATTGACGGGTTTGATTGGCTTGCAGACGAAGACAGACAGGCAATATATTCGGGAAATGCAATAAAGGTATTTAATCTGGATTGATTGCAGGCAGGGATTTCAAAGGGAAAATAATTATGGCAGAAACACCAAAATCCGAAAAATTATCAAGCTTTAGTGAAAAGGTCACCAAGGATAATATCAGGCCGCTTTGGGACGTTCTGTCAACTCTTGTGACGCCGGAACCAAAAAGCCGCTGTAAAGCTGCTTTATGGAAATACGCAGAGGTTAGACCGCTTCTGATGGAAGCAGGTGGGTTGCTTACAGCGAAAGAAGCAGAACGCCGAGTTCTTATATTGGAAAATCCAGGAATTCCAGGCGAGAGCAAAATTACCACATCCCTTTATGCCGGAATTCAGCTGGTGCTTCCTGGGGAAATCGCCCCGGCGCATAAGCATTCGCAATCGGCCTTTCGTTTCGTGCTTGAAGGGGGAAATGGGGCTTATACGGCGGTTAACGGTGAAAAAGCCTATATGGAAGTTGGGGACCTTATACTAACCCCAAGCGGGACCTGGCATGATCATGGAAATGAGAGTGATAATCCGGTAATCTGGCTGGATGGGCTTGATATTCCGATCGTTCAGTTTTTTGATACTTCTTTTATGGAACATCATACAAAAGACGAGCATCCACATGTTAAGTCGGATGGTGATTCACTGGCCCGTTACGGCAGTGGCATGTTGCCAATGGATTATGAAGCCGAGATGCCGACATCGCCGGTTATCAAATATCCCTATTCAAGAACGAAACAGATATTGAATAAAATGAAGGAAACTAAGGATTGGGACCCCTGCCACGGTCTTAAACTGATGTATGTAAATCCTGCCGATGGTAAATCGGCCATGCCGACGCTTGGGGCCTATATGCAGCTTTTGCCGGAAGGCTTCATTACGTCCTCTTACCGTTCCACCGATGCGACCATTTATTCAGTAGTCGAAGGTCGTGGTAAAACCAAAATTGGTGATAAAACATTGGAATGGGGACCAAAGGATACTTTTGTCGTGCCCAGCTGGCACCATCATCAGCATATGGCAGACAGTGAATGCGTGCTTTTCAGTTTTTCGGACCGTCCGGTTCAGAAAGCATTGGGCCTTTGGCGCGAAGATCGCGGAAACAGATAATTAAATCAGGAGAGTTATATAATGGGTTATGTTTTTGAACCATCCGCTATTTCAAGTGTTGCAATTCATGGGAGCAATGACCGCTTCCCGGTGCGGCGCATTTTTTGTGTTGGAAGAAATTATGCGGCCCATGCCCGCGAAATGGGACGCGACCCAGACCGTGAACCGCCATTTTATTTCATGAAGCCGACGGATGCTTTGGTCGATAATGGTGTTGATGTTCCCTATCCGCCGCAAACAGGCAATCTTCATTATGAAGGGGAGCTTGTTGTGGCGATTGGTAAGGAATGCGTGAATGTCACAACAGAAAAGGCTCTTGATTATGTCTATGGTTATGCGGTGGGCAATGATCTGACCCGTCGTGATCTTCAACTTGATGCCCGTGACAAGGGGCGTCCTTGGGACACAGGCAAAGGGTTCGATCATTCAGCGCCATGCGCCGAAATTCATACTGTTGATCAGGTTGGTCATATTTCTGATGCCCGGATCTGGCTTTCCGTTAATGGTGAAATCAGACAGGACAGTAATGTCAATAAGCTGATCTGGTCAGTGCCAGAAGTGATTGCAAATCTGTCCACTTTGTTTACATTGGAACCTGGCGACCTGATATATACCGGAACGCCGGAAGGAGTTGGCGCGGTAGTTGCCGGTGATGTCATCCGCGTGGGTGTTGATGGACTTACAGATTTGGAGACGAAAATTGTCTGATATTATTTTACATGGCATGTGGCGCAGCTCTGCTTCCTACCGGGTGCGTATTGCACTTAATTTAAAGGGGCTGGCCTATCAACAAAAAAATTATGTTCTGGCCAATAAAGAACATAAGACGGCAGAGTTTTTATCAAAAAATCCGCAAGGATTAATTCCGGCGCTTGAAGTTGATGGAAAAGTCATAACCCAGTCACTGACCATTATTGAATATCTGGATCATATAAAAGCTGAAAACAGACTGCTGCCTATTGAAGTCGATGAAAGAGTGCGGGTGCAGTCAATTGCCTATGCCATTGCCTGTGAAATTCATCCGCTTAATAATTTGCGTGTGCTTCAGTATCTGAAAAATGATTTGGGACAGGATCAGGACAGCATCAATAAATGGTACAGACATTGGGTGGCCGCAGAATTTACCGCGCTGGAAAATAAATTATCATCCGATCCGGCAACCGGGAAATACTGTCATGGGGATAAGCCCGGTTTTGCGGACTGTTTTCTTATTCCGCAAATTTATAATGCGCAAAGATTTGACTGTGATCTGTCAGCATATCCAACACTTATGCGCATTAACAAATCATGTCTGGAATTAGAAGCATTCAAGGAGGCAATACCGGAAAATCAGCCGGATGCCCCCTAAAACAACATTTCAGGATTATCAATAATCCCCTTCCAGTTCAAGGAAATCAGCAATCAGGCTACGGGCATGGCTTAAATCCGTATTACGCCAGGCATTGGCAACCATTACATTTGGATCACCTGAATGAAGGCGCTCATACATTTGCTGACGGGCACCATATCCATCACCGCTCAAATCCCAGGCAAATTTACAAAGTTTATGACGATCCATTGGGGAGCTGTCCTTACCCCGCATATAGACATCAAGATATTCTTTAATTTCCGGGTTGTTCCAGTCTTCTGCTGTCGGCAGGAAAATAAGGGAACTGGTGCCAATATGTTCAATCAGCTCGATGAAACGCTCTGAAACCATTGTTGTAAACGACCGTCTTTCCGGGGCCAGTGCGGGTTTATAATTTCCGGCAGCTGTTTTGGTTGCTTTAATCATGGATAGTTCAAAACTGGATTTAATTGCTCCCATATAGGTGCACATTTCACCAAGCTTTGCGATTACTTCCGGACGATTGATTACGCCCGACGTTTTGGCGAGCATCTCAGCAATGGCACAAAGTATCTCAAGACGGAGAATGGTCAGGGACCCACCGGCAAAACTGGCCCATGTCATCACATTTGATCTGAAAAGCTGGTTGGCTTTTAGCGGTTCACGGTATAGGAAAATCCGCTCCCACGGAATAAAGACATCATCAAAAATAATCAGGCTGTCCACTTCGTCATAAACAGCAGATGCCGGATGATCAAGTGGGTTACGTCCGCCGTGGGCTTCACGGGCAATTTGGCTTAAACCTGGTGCATCACAGGGAACAGTAAACCAGATGGCAAATTCTTTTTCGTCTTCCTTAAAGCCATAAGTCGGGCAGATCATAATTTCGTTGGAATAAAGGCCGAATGTATTAAATCGTGCACCGCGAACGATGATGCCATCATCACGTTCCTTAACAACCCGTACACAGCGGTCAGGATCCTGGCTCGGTCGCAATGATTTATCCATGCAAGGGTCGTGAAGTCCATGGGAAAGGCACAAATCATTCTGACGGGCAAATTTTAAATAATCAGCGGCATTCTGGCCGAATTCCGGATTTAGTTTTGCCAGTTCATGACGTATGTCATACATTCCTACCGTCATTCCGGCCACAAAATCGGGCAGCCGGCCCAGCATCCCCATGGCATCATTAACCCAGACATCTGTGTTCGTTCTTTTTGCGGCCAGAATTTCTTTTGTATCCGGAACCGCATAGGAATAAGAACAGCGAATGCCATCTTCATCAATAAAGCTCATTTTATCCTGATATTCGGGTTCATGCTGTTTATCATAGGATTCAGCAATTTTATGGGCCATTTTTGAAAATATCGGGTGGGTTGTGACGTCTTTTACACGCTCACCTTTATAAAAAACAACGCGATCATCGCGGAGGCTTTCAAGAAATTCGGCACCATTCTTTACGCCTTTTCCCTTAATGTTCTTGTATGAGGACATTTTTACGTCCCGCTCAACCGCGGGCTTGTCCAGAGTTGTTTTTATATCCATAAGAATCTCCAATTTTTAAATTGGGAAAATTCTATATCGTTTGTCACGGAGGATCAAGAAAAAAGTGTTATTATAATAACATTAAGGTTATTATTATGATAATATTAATTTTTTCCACTTAATAATGGTACGATCTGTAAAAATAAGACTGATCAGGCGATGAAATTATATGAAAAATAATAGAATCTTTCAGGATTGATAATTTAAACGCCCTGTGTAATGATGGAAAAAATAAAATTGGGTATAGAGATTTATGAATAAAAAACTTTGGGGGCAATGCCGAGTATTACAGTTTTTAATAATTATAATGCCTTCGATAATTCAGGCGCAGGAACTTTCAGATAATGATAAGATGTCGTTTGACGGCAATCCGGCCTATTCACAGACCTTTAAGGAAAATATTTCCAGTGCTGTCGCAACGCATCCAAGAATAGCGACGGCGATCGCCCAGCGCGATGAACAAAGATATGTGGAGGATGAAGCGAGAGCCGGCCTCTACCCGCATTTGGAAGTGGGACTTACAGGACGTCACAGACTTGCCGATAATTTTGAAGATCGCTTTGATAATATTACCCAGCGCAGCTTACGGGATACGGCAGCGTACGTTACCTTGACTGGGCGCCAGCTGCTTTATGACGGAGGTAGTACCTCTAGTAAAATTGCCAGTGCAAAATATGCTTTTTCTGCTGCCCATGAAGAATATAGTATGGAGGCCTCAGGGGTGGCACTGGCCGCAATTGAAGCGCATTATACAGTGTTGCTGCAGAGAATGAGGCGGGAATATCATCAGGAAAATGTTGATAGGCACAGAGATATCCTTGATATGGTCAATGAGCGTTTTAAGAGCGGACGTGGGCCAAACCGTGATGTTACATTAATGGAATCGCGACTTGCCATTGCCGAAACAGAGCAATACAGAGTTCAGATGGATCTGGAAGAAGCGATCAGTAATTATGTTGAAGTTTATAATTTTGCCCCGGAAAATCTGAAAAGACCGGCACTTGTGCTTAATATCCCGGCAACGGAAAATGAGGCTTTGGAAATTGGATTTCAAAATAATCCTATGCTGGTCATGGCTTCCTCGCAGTCACTTTCATCAAAAGAATATATGAATTCTATACGTGCAGAAAGACTGCCAAGTGTATCGGTTGAACTGGCAGCTACAAAATATGATCTTGAAAGGGGAAATCCGGATTATGATGTAACCGGACGAGTGGTGATCAATTACAGCCTTTATAATGGTGGAGCCAGTTCTGCGCGGATATCCCGCTCTCTGAAAAGTTATGAACGGGCCCGCCATACGGAAGATAATGTAATTAGGGAAGTGAACCGGAATATAAAGGTGGCCTATCAGAATATGGAAAGTCAGGCACGTCAGGTTATTAGCCTTCAAAAAGCTATGGAGGCCAGTCGGATAAACAGAGATCAGACAAGAGAGCAATTTGAGGTAACTGGGGGAAGCCTGTTTAATCTTCTGGAAGCAGAGAAAGAACACTTAAATGCAAAGGAACAGCATATTCGTGGTGTTATAGATTATGATATTGCACAGTTTAGACTACTGGATGCCATGGGAACTTTGCTGCCCGCTCTAAATATACTTATTAATAAGGTTAGCGATGAGTGAAGATAAAAAAACAGGCACAGAATTGCTAAATAAAAACCATTGGTTCTGGGGAGCATTTCACCAGAACTGGTGGACTTACGGTCAGATAATTCTGGCAGCAATCATGATTAACTTCTTTTCGCTCGGCAGTTCAATTTTTATCATGACCGTCTATGACCGCGTCATTCCCAATAATGCTGTTGAAAGTCTGATCGCATTATGTATTGGTATGATTATTCTTATCAGTTTTGATTTCCTGCTTAAATTTCTTCGGGCCTATTTTATTGATTCTGCTGGGCAAAAAGTAGATCTGAAAGTAGCAAAAGGTATTTTTGACAGGATTATGAAATTAAAACTGGCTTCACAAAAAGGATCAACCGGGCGGTTGGTCAATATTGTCCGCGAATTTGAAAGCCTGCGTGATTTCTGTACCTCGGCCTCTTTGGCAACTTTGGTTGATATTCCTTTTATACTGCTATTTCTAACCGTCATTATTATCATAGGCGGTCCTGTCGCTATTGTTCCTGCATTGGCCATTCCGATTGTGTTGTTTATCGGCATTTTCATTCAGCCGTTTCTGTCGCGGTTTTCCAGTGAAGGTATGCAGCAGGGACACAGCAAACAGGGCACTCTGGTTGAGATGGTTTCCGGACTAGAAACATTGAAAAGTCTCGGGTCCGACAAGTTATTTCATGATCGCTGGGAAAAGGCCGTTGACCAGCATTCAAGTATCAGTTTGAAATCCCGAATGTTCAGCCAGATCGCTATCAATAGCGCCGCAACAGCACAACAGGTTGCACAAATAGGAATTGTCGCTGTTGGTTTTGCCAGGATTATGGATGGTGAAATGTCGATGGGGGCATTGATTGCCTGTGTTATTATTTCAGGACGATGTCTTGCCCCACTTGGTCAGCTTGCCAATCTGCTGACACGCTATAATCATGCTAAAACAGCATATACTGCACTTGATAAGCTCATGGCAGAGCCCAGTGATGATGCTGAAGGGCGCGATTTTATCCGCCGCAATAAAATCAAGGGAAAACTAGAATTTCAGAATGTTAGTTTTAAATATCCTGGTGCTACTGGAAAGGTTCTGGAAAATGTTTCCTTCAAAGTGGAAGCGGGTGAGAAAGTCGCAATATTAGGGACGATAGGTTCCGGCAAAAGCACGATTCTTAGAATTGCTGCGGGGCTATATGAACCTGACGATGGGGCCGTACTCCTGGATGATACGGATATTCGACAGATCATTCCTGAAGATCTCCGTAAAAATATGGCAATGGTCTTACAGGATGTTTTTCTTTTTTCAGGCAGCATCAAGGAAAATATTACCATGGGTGATCCTCAGATCAGCGATGACGATATATTGCATGCGGCAGAAATTAGCGGTGTACAGGACTTTCTGGGTGGGCTGCCCAATGGTTATGATCTTCAGCTTCGTGACCGCGGTGATGGTCTTTCAGGCGGGCAGAAGCAGTCATTGGCCATATGTCGGGCTCTGGTTAGAAAATCACCTATTCTGATGATGGATGAGCCGACAAGCTCCATGGACACGGGCTCTGAACAAAAACTTATTTACCGGCTTAAGGAAGAGCTTAAGGAAAAAACCCTGCTGGTGGTCACGCACAGACCAACCATGCTAGAGCTTGTTGACCGCATCATCGTTATTGAAAAAGGGAAAGTTGTTGCCAATGGTCCCAAAGATGATGTGATCAGAATGCTGACTCCCAAAGGAAGCGATCCCAATCTGGCAAAACGGGGGAAAGCATGATTAAGCCTAAATTTGCTGCCAATATCCTCCTGCTTAGTATATTCGGGTTTTTTGTTCTTTTTATATTATGGGCGTCTTTTGCTGAACTTGATGAAGTGACTAAAGCACCGGGACGGATTGTACCGAGTAAACAGATTCAGGTGATCCAGAATCTTGAGGGGGGCATTATCAAGGAAATTCTAGTCAGTCAGGGGGATGAGGTAAAGGCTGGCGAAGTTCTTGTGCGGCTTGATCGCACGCAATTTGATGCAGACTTTAACCGAAATGAAGAAGAATATTTATCCCTTGAAGCAAAGATTGCGCGCCTAATGGCGGAAAGTGAATTTATAGTACCGGTTTTTGACGAGAACCTGACCAACAATCATGAAAATCTTGTTACCAGGGAAATTAACCTATTTAATGCAAGAAAAGCGGAATTTGATGCAACCATCAGCAGCCTTGAAGCAAGATTAAGACAAATAGAACAAGCGCAGATTGAAGCAGAAGTCAGTCTGGTTAGTGCCAAATCCGCAAGTGAACTGGCCGCAACAGAAGTCGAAACGTTAAGGCCACTTGTTGAGCGCGGGATTGAACCCCAGCTTGAGCTGATCCGGGCCGAACAAAGAAAAATAGAAGCCGAAGGGGATCACCGCAAAGCGGAACTAGGCATTGAAAAGGCCAAAAAATCTGTTGAAGAAACCAATTTGCAGATTGAAGCGGAAAAACAAAAATTCCGTGCCAGTGTTCTTAACGAATTAAATGAGGCACAGACGGATCGAAACCAGCTCCTTGACAGCATGCCGACCCTTTCCGACAGGGTAAACAGAACTGATGTCATAGCGCCGACAGCGGGTATTATTAATCAGGTGCTGGTAACAACGATTGGCGGCATTGTTGACAGTGGAATGCCGATTGTAGAACTGGTTCCGCTAGATGATACCCTGCTGGTGGAGGCAGAGGTAAAACCATCAGATATTGCTTTTTTGCGCCCTGGTCAACCAGCTCGGGTCAAGCTGACAGCATACGATTTTGCGCGATATGGTTCACTTGATGGCAATGTTGAAAATATCAGTGCAAGTGCAATTCTCAATGAACAAGAACAGTATGTTTATGTAATAAAAGTAAGAACAACGGAAAACAGTCTGCCGTCAACAGAAGGTGATTTGCCAATACTTCCGGGCATGGTTGCAGAGGTTGATATTCTGAACGGTAAAAAAACAATTATGCGCTATCTTATGAATCCCGTTCTTAAGCTTAAGGACAACGCCTTCAGGGAAAGGTAGTTTATTTTGTTATTTTTTAGCAAAAGAAAATTAATTTTAAGTGTTTAGTTAACAAAAGATTAATAAAAAGCTTGTCAAACCCTACCTTAGAATTTAACCTGTTTTGAGTACTTGTGTGTTAATTCAGGGGGGGGGGTAAAATGTATTTTCCTACACTTAAATCAGCAGAAATTTCCTATAAAAAACCAAAACAAAATTATGTAATAAATGGTCGGGCTATTAAATTTAGCAGCTCCGGACTTGCATTATTATCTCTTGCAGCATGTGGTGGTGGGGGAGGAGGGGCAAGTCCTACAACCACTGCTCCTCCCTCTGGTGGCGGCGGCGTAACTACTCCACAGGTTTCCGGATTTACAGAGATTTCGACCAATACCTTTTTGGCTGATAATGATCTTGACAGTCTATTTAACAGACCTACTAGTAATGTCGATCTTGTGGTTTCCGGTGCTGGGGGTGATGATACGATAATTACAGGATCAGGTGATGATTATCTATTTGGGCAAGGTGGGAATGATACACTCCAAGGAGGTGCTGGTGTTGATGTCCTGACTGGTGGTTCAGGGGCAGATAATTTGGTTGGCGGACCCGGTTTTGATTTTGTCGCCTATATTGACTCGCCGGGGGGCGTAACTGTTAATCTTGCGTCTGGGATCGGTTCCCGTAATGACGCTTCTGGGGATAGCTATAATACTGTTGAAGGGGTTTTTGGCAGTGATTATAACGACATAATTACAGGAAATTCAGCGGATAATTTATTTGAAGGTCTTGGTGGGGCCGATGCCTTTGATGGCGGTGCAGGTATTGATTACGTAAGTTATATTTCATCAGGATCTGTTACTGTTGATCTTAGAACTGGTACAGGTGCTGAAACAGATGCACAGGGAGATACGTATACTAATATAGAAGGAATTATTGGAAGTGACTACAACGATACTCTGAATGGGGATGATCTGGATAATTATTTTGAAGGAGGAAAGGGTGTCGATAGAATTAACGCAGGTGGCGGTGATGACTTGATTTTTGGTTTGGAAGGTGGAGACACAATATATGGTGAAGAAGGTAACGATGTTATTTCAGGTGGCGATGGTACAGATACCATAATTGCTGGACCAGGGTTTGACATAATTTATGGGGACGGAGGTGATGATACAATCAAAGGGGAGGACGACCAGGATCTGATTTACGGTGGTGCAGGCATTGATACAATTTTTGGTGGTACAGGTTGGGATATTATAGAAGGTGGTGAAGGTGCTGACACGATTGATGGTGAAGATGACAAGGCTGTTCTGAGTTATGCTTTATCTGCAGCAGGCGTAACGATTAATCTGGCAACCAATTCTGCATCTGGCGGCGATGCGACCGGAGATACATTTACAAACATTGATGGTGTTTTCGGCTCAACCCATAATGATACCCTGACCGGCGATGATGAAGATAATTATCTGGACGGTGATGAAGGTGCCGATATATTGATCGGTGCCGGTGGCGATGATTATTTTTATGCCTATCAGTCAGAAGGCTCAGCAACCGAGGACCAGTTCGATGGTGGCGACGGATTTGATAAGCTGGACTTTATCGGCTCAAGTGCAATAACCGCTTTTAGCGTGGATATATCCACAGTAAATGCCGTAAATATAGAAGAAGTCCGTATGGGGCATGATTACAAGGAAAGCATGACTCTTACCAATCAGGATGTTATCGATATTACAGATGCTGATAATTTTCTGGTGATTATGGGTCATGATACAGATTCAGTAAGCAGTGCATCGACATGGACTTATACGATGGATGTTATGTATGACGGCGAAATTTATCATCGTTATACAGGTGCCGGAACAGAAGTTTTGGTTTATACGGAAATCGGGTCACAAGCCGGATTCTTCAAACCGCCAGAAAGCTTCACTGAAACTACGACTAATGTCTTTGATGCTGTGGATAACAACGATTCAACATTAAGCAAAGTGCATGTAACAGTTGGATTGACCGTAAACGGAAAAGACGGTGATGATTTGATCGCAACGGGTGATGGAAATGATACGATTAACGGTGGTAACGGAAACGATTCGATTCGTGGTAATGGGGGTACAGATGTTTTAAATGGTGACGCAGGTGATGATATATTAATTTATGATGGTGTCACCACTGGCTATAATGGTGGGGCTGACAGCGATACCCTGTTATTTGTTTACGAAGCTGATGAGATTGATTTATCAACGTTAACACTGACAAATATAGAGACTATTGATCTGGATGTTGAGAATGTGAATAGCATGACGTTGGTGGCTCAGGATGTCTTGGATGTAACTGACGGCGGAAATCAGCTCATAATAGCCGGTGATAGCGAAGATACAGTAAATTCAACTGGCCAAGGATGGGTGCAAGGAGCAGATCAGATTATTGATACAAACACCTATCACAGTTATACTTCAGGTACTGCAACGTTATTGATTGACGAAGATATTGTGCAGACGATCACTTAAGACGATCATTTAACTGACCTTTTCTGACTGCTCTGTTAACCATTTCTTTAAGGCAATGACCGGAGCATAGCCTGAATGGCTTGTGGGGGTGATCAAATAATAGCCAGCGCTGGTTTTTAGTGGAATATCCATTAAAATCTCCAACTCACCTCTTTCAAGTTCAGTATTAATCAGAAAATGGGGCAGAATGGCGACACCAAGTCCTGCTACAGCTGCCTGGGTTACCATTGAGAACTGTTCCAAAATCATTCCCCGGTTGTTGGGCGGGGTAATATCATTTTGTTTGAACCAGTCGGACCATGCGTTGGGCCGGGTTTCCAGATGCAATAATGGAATGCGGGCAATCTCTTCAGCACTTCTAACCATATGATCACCAATGAGGGATGGTGCTGCCACGGGCACTGCTTCTTCACTCATTAAAAATGTCCCTTCAGTACCCGGCCAGTTGGGGTGTCCGAAATGAATGGCGCAATGAAGTTCTTCATTTGCAAAATCAAATGGTGAAAGTTTGCTTGTAAAATTCACTGTTATTTGAGGGTTTTTGGCGAGAAAGTCAGGAAAGCGTGGCATAAGCCAGCGCATGCCGAAAGTAGGCAAAATAGCAAAATTCAAAGTTTGTCCCTGAGTGTCACTTACCGCATTAAGTGAGGCGTTACGGATCAGCCTTAAAGCGCCAGCAATTTCGCTGGCATATTTTTCTCCGACCTCCGTAAGAATTATGGATTTTTTAATCCGTTTGAATAATTTAATCCCCAGTTGTTCTTCAAGGGCATTTACCTGCCTGCTAATGGCTCCCTGGGTCAGGTTAAGTTCCTGAGCCGCAACTGTGAAACTGCTATTTCTTGCTGATGCCTCGAAAGCCATTAGCATGCTGGTGCTTGGTATAAGTCTTCTTTGGCCTAACATGCGCCTTTAATCCATTACAAAAAGTCATTAACTTATGATCAAGAATAAGTTGTTATTTCCATTAAATTTCGATATTTTACGACAAATTTTAATTTCAATCAATATATTGAAGTGAGTTTTTGTAATTAAATAGTTGCTTCTATATATTTTTAAATCAAGCCATAAGGGGCGTTATTATGAATGTTCAAAGTCCAGTAAGAAAAAAGCATATCCCAACTGAAAAAGAAGCAGATTTTCTTTCCAAAGTGGAAAATGCAAAATATGATCGCAAAATCGTTGCCGGTCTTCAAAAATTCATTGACGGAAAAGTTGATGATGACATGAAAGATTTTTACAGTCAGGAAGAAATTGATGCGATTTCTGCCCTTAAGGGAACAAATCGCGATCTTGAAGCGCGTATGCCTGTTAAAATCACCCGTCATTATTTTGAGAGAGCCCGTGTTAGCGCCCCTCTTCGTACGCTGATAAAAGCAAGCCCTGCTGAAACATTTGATCTTGATGGTTCTGAAGATCCAGGAAAACAGATGAGTTATAGCCCTGTTGAAGGTCTTATCCATAAATATGAACTTGGACTGATTTATGTTGCAGGAACTTGTTCCGCACACTGCCGTTTTTGTTACCGTGAAGAGCTGATTGCGAAGAAAGAAATCGTTCGTGAAGACGGCTCAATTCAGGCAAAAGGCCTCGCGCAAATTCCTGATCTGGTTGAATATATTGTGGAGCATAATAAAATTGTGGCTGAAAATGGCGGCCATCATCCTAAAACAGGACGTGAGAAGCTCCGTGAAATACTGATGTCTGGCGGCGACCCAATGGTTCTTGCCAATAAGGGAATTGCTTCATGGTGGGCTGCGCTTGCTGAGGCGGGCATTGAAAGCATTAGACTTGGAACTAAAGAGCTGGCTTTCTTCCCTGACCGTTTTGATGACGCATTCTTTCAAATGATGGATGACTTCCATGCAGCATATCCTGAAACAAAGCTTCGTTTTATGATTCATTTTAACCATCCAGATGAATTCCTGGAAAAAGACGAAAATGGCAATTACATTGACCTGCCGGATGGGGGTCTTAAATGGGTTGAAAGCACAAAACGTGCAATCAGCGAGTTTGGAAAACGTAATTTTGTGACGGTCGATAACCAAGCCCCGATTATTAAAAATATCAATAATGACCCTGATGCCCTTCGTATCATGCAACGTGAACTTCGCCGTAATAAAGTTGAAAACCACTATTTCTTCTGCGGACGTGATATCGTTGGCCATAAAGCTTTTAACGTTCCAATTGAAGAAGCATGGCGAATTCTGAACACATCCCAACGTGGTTTGTCCGGTGTTGAGGCTCATGCCAGACTTTCAATTACCCATTATTATGGCAAAACCGAAGTGGTTGCGGTGACCAATGAGCCTATGGAAGGAGTAAAAGGCGCAGAAAATGGTGTTGTGATCTTTAAACTTCTTCGCTCAGCTGAAGACGCGCCGAAAAAAGGTCAAGTCGCAATTGTTGGTCGGAACCCTGATGCTATCTGGTTTGATGGTTTTAAAGATCGTGTAATTTATGATGAAGCAGGTCTTTTCAGCATTAAAGCCTAATAGAATCGGGACGTTGAGTTTATGATCAATAAAAAAATTAGCTCGGTTCAGGAAGCAGTGGCATCTATCCATGATGGTGCCACTGTTATGATCGGTGGGTTCGGAGAGGCGGGTAGCCCCATTGAATTAATCCACGCCCTGATTGATCAGGGGGCAAAAGACCTTACAGTCATCAATAATAATACAGGATCCGGACATGTTGGTCTTGCTGCACTGATTGAGAATAAACGTGTCGCCAAGATGATTTGTTCATTTCCAAAATCAGCAAATTCATTTGTTTTTCCCGATCTCTACACCAAAGGAGAAATCGAATTGGAATTAGTACCGCAAGGGACTTTGGCAGAACGTATCCGTGCGGGGGGTGCTGGTGTGCCGGCATTTTATACGGCGACATCTGTCGGTACGCCGCTTGCTGAAGGTAAGGAAGTCCGTAATATTAAAGGTCGTGATTACGTGCTTGAATATGGGCTGACCGCAGATTTTGCGCTGATAAAATCATTAAAAGCTGATCGCTATGGAAACCTGATTTATAATAAAACAGCCCGTAATTTTGCGCCGGTAATGGCAATGGCTGCTAAAACAACAATTGTTCAAACCAAAGAATTTGTGGAAGCCGGTGATATTGATCCTGAAATTGTGGTGACACCCAGTATTTTCGTGGATGTTGTGGTTGAGGTTTCAAACCCTCTGCACGAATCTGAACTTGTAAAAGCCGGGGAGACTTATCCATGAGTGAACAGGAAATTGGGTGGAATCGTGAACAAATGGCGGAGCGAGCGGCCCAGGATATCCCGAATGGTGCCTATGTAAACCTGGGTATTGGAATTCCAGAAAAAGTGGTTCGTTACGTACCTGCTGGACGTGAAGTGATTTATCATACAGAAAATGGTCTGCTTGGAATGGGGGATGCTCCGGTACCGGGTGAGGAAGACCCCGAACTTATTAATGCAGGAAAAAAGCTGGTTACAGCGATTCCGGGAGCGGCTTATTTTCATCATGCGGACAGCTTTTCCATGATCCGTGGTGGTCATATTGATATTTGTGTACTTGGTGCCATGCAGGTTGCTGAAAATGGCGATCTGGCCAACTGGTCAACGGGAAGTTCGGATGCAATCCCCGCAGTAGGTGGCGCAATGGATCTGGTTGCTGGTGTAAAAACTATCAATGTCATTACCCAGCATGTCACGAACAAGGGGTATCCGAAGCTCGTTTCAAAATGCACATTTCCACTGACCGGCGTGGGTGTGGTAAGCCGGATTTACACTGATCTGGCGGTAATTGATGTGACGCCGCAAGGCTTTAAAATTGTTGAACTCGCCCCTGGGGTTGATTTCGATTATGTACAGGAAAGAACCGGCTGCAAGCTTATTGCCGCATAAGGAAATAAATAATGTCAAGAAGCTCTGAACTCTATGAACGCGGCCTTAAGGTCATGCCAGGCGGCTGCAGCAGAAATACAATATTAAGAAAGCCTCACCCACTTTATGTTGAAAAAGGGGAAGGATGTTATGTGACGGATATAGAGGGTGTAACCCGTGTTGATTTTGCTAATAATATGTGTTCGCTTATTCACGGTCACGCACACCCAGCTGTGGTGGCAGCTGTAAGTGAGCAGCTTGCCAAAGGAACCGCTTTTACAATCGGCACTGAAGTAGAAATTGACTATGCGGAACATATCGTAAGCAGAAGTAAATCTTTTGAAAAAATGCGGTTTGTAAATTCTGGAACCGAAGCGGTTATGAGCTGCATCAAAGCTGCACGGGCCTTTACAGGCAGATCTAAAATTGCCAAAGCGGAAGGCGCTTACCATGGTCTTTATGATTATGCAGAGGTTAGCCAGACATCGAAACCTGAAAACTGGGGTGATGCAGATAGACCAAGCAGTGTGCCCGTGGCCTATGGCACACCGAAAGCGGCACTCGATGATGTAATTATTATCCCGTTTAATGAGCCGGAGCGCGCCATAAAAATATTAGAGGAAAATGCTAATGATATTGCATGTGTACTCCTTGATGTTCTGCCGCACCGGGTTGGTCTTATTCCAGCGAGTGATGAATTTGTCAGGGGCATTTATAACTGGACCCGCAAAAATAAAAGCCTTCTTGTATTTGATGAGGTGATTACTTTCCGTTCCAACTATGGCGGGGCTCAGGAATGGTACGATGGCGTTTTACCTGATCTTACAGCCATGGGCAAAATGATCGGCGGCGGTTTTCCTGTCGGTGCGCTTGCCGGTCGTGCAGATGTGATGGATGTTATGGACCCTCTTGCGAGTAAGGTATTGTTCCCGCATTCAGGGACTTTCTCTGCAAATCCTATTACAATGACAGCGGGGCTTGTTTCCATGAAACTTTTTGACCGGGAAGCGGTTTTGAAGCTGAATAATCTTGCTGATTATGCGCGGGACAGTTTGAATGAAGCGATAAAAATAGCCGATGTTCCTGTTTGCGTAACAGGTGAAGGATCAATGTTTCGTATACACATGAAGGAAAAAGCACCGATAAGTTATCGTGACGGCTATGTCACGCCGGCGCAAGCTGCGCTCACAAAAACACTGCTTGACCATTTGTTTGATGACGGAATTATGATGATTAATACCTGTACCGGTGTATTATCAACCGTTATGAAAGAAAAAGAAATTGACCGTCTTGCGGAAGCAGTACTTAGCGGTCTAAAGAAAATGAAAAATCAGTTTTAGAAGGTTAAATGATGAAGAATGTTTTTATTTGCGATGCTATCAGAACTCCGGTAGGTCGTTACGGTGGAGGGCTCGCTTCAGTTCGGGCAGATGACCTTGCCGCTGTACCAATTTCGGCACTGATGGATAGAAATAAAAACATTGATTGGGATGCTATAGATGATGTGGTTTATGGTTGTGCCAATCAGGCAGGCGAAGATAATCGCAATGTGGGACGGATGGCATCCCTTCTTGCCGGTCTGTCAGAGAAAGTGCCAGCGACCACGGTTAATCGACTTTGCGGTTCCGGGCTTAATGCCATTGGAATTGCCGCTAATTCTATTGCGGTTGGCGAAGGTGAGCTAATGATTGCCGGTGGTGTGGAAAATATGTCCAGGGCGCCATTTGTTATTGGAAAAGGGGAAAGCCCATATGACCGTGGCCAGCAGATGTATGACACAACAATGGGCTGGCGCTTTGTCAATAAAAAACTAGAAAAACAATATGGCAGTGATGCAATGCCGCGCACCGCCGAGAATCTGGCTGAAGAAATGAATATCAGCCGCGAAGATCAGGACCAGTTCGCTTTCTGGAGCCAAAGTAAGGCAGCCGCAGCGATAGAAGCAGGGTATACTGCAAAGGAAATTGCGGCTGTGTCAATACTGCAAAGACGCGGTGAGCCTGTTATTATTGAAAATGACGAACATCCGCGTCAGACAAATCTGGAAAAAATGGCAGCTCTCAGGCCGATTTTTGAAGGTGGCACCATTACAGCAGGTAATGCGTCAGGTATCAACGATGGTGCTGGTGCAATTTTGATTGCCTCTGAAGATGCGGCTGCAAAACATGATCTTAAACCGCGCGCCAGAATATTGGGAATGGCTGTTGCCGGTGTTCCGCCAAGAACCATGGGGATCGGTCCTGTTCCGGCGAGCCGTAAACTGCTGGACCGTCTGGGTCTTTCTCTTGATAAAATGGATATACTTGAGCTAAACGAAGCCTTTGCTGCTCAGGTGCTTGCCTGTACCCGTACATTGGGAATTGCTGATGATGATCCACGTATCAATCCGCAAGGTGGTGCTATTGCTTTTGGCCATCCTTTGGGAATGAGTGGAGTTCGGCTGGTAACGACTGCCGTAAACCAGTTGGAACGAACAGGCGGTCGATACGCACTCTGCACAATGTGTATTGGTGTCGGGCAGGGTATTGCTCTGGTGATTGAACGTGTATAAAGGTTGGCTAATTTACTGAACCAGAAATGATTTTGATGATCCTGTAAGAGTAAAATCGGAATGTGGTATCAGTGGCAATGACATCTTATAGGTATAATCAATTGTAATATTAACGGTGCTGGTATTGTCAGCATTTGTGATTACGTCAACATCAAAATTTGAAATATTTTCATCACTTACCAGTATGAAGTTATTTCTTGAAACGTCTTCGATATCACTTTTGATAGTGTCAATATAGTCAGGGTCTAAATTATCGTGATCAAAATTGACCATGGCAAATCTGGTTCCCTGTTCGGCTGAATAATTCAGAATTCCCTGAGTGAAAAGAACACGGCTAAATTCAAACATTCCAAATAACAAAAGCAGCAATACCGGCGCAGCAAAAGCGAATTCAATGGCCGTTGCTCCTTTGTCATTATTTTTTAATTTAAAAAATGTTGTAAATTTCATATTCACATTCTTTTCATCAATTTAACTGTATTGTCTGGCTTTCTTTAAGCGGGAATTCAGAAAATAACCAGTTATAGTTAAAATAAGGTGTCGTATAATTTTCAGTGACCGTTACATTTACAAATGCAGATACATTTTCATCTGCACAAACATTGGTGCACAGTTGCTTGGCACCATCACACATACAGTATAATTCAACATCAATATCTGTTGTATCGTTTCCGGTATCACCAATTGATTCTGTAACCGCGTTGCTTATCGCCGTAACATCCCCTTCTACCGGTTTTCGCACCATTGCATATTGAATGCCCGCTTTGGCAGCGTTCGATAATTCCATTTTTCGGACAAATGCAGACCCAAGATCAAGTGACCCTACCATTAACAATAATAAAATTGGCAGAATTAATGCCATTTCAACCAATGAGGCACCACGCTCGTCAGAAAGAAGCTTCGTTTTTATATTTTTTATCATTAACATCATTCCACCAATGTCACCAGAGTCCGGGAGATTTTAGTAACGCCATATAAGTCACATGTTGACTGATCATTATAAAGTTCGGCATTGCCGTTAAATGTAACTTTTTTACCAATAATCTGCAGACAGGTAGACACTGCTTTTGAACCTCCGGAATAGGTGATTTCCTGAGAAGGAAAGTAAACAGCTCCATTTATGATCATACTAGCGCCCCCGAGAATATCATTATTGCCAGTTGGATCAGCATTTCTGTCTTGATAAATGGTCACGCCTTTATAATCACCGCTTGTAGGTGCTGAAAGTGTTACATTAGCTCCACCATTCACTTTCATCGTAGCAACATTTTCCGGACTATCACCCGTAAGGATTATGGTTACACCATCTCCTGATATAGTGGCGCCAGCATTTATTCTAAGTTCTCCCCCATCCATGATATAAACGCCAGGATCAAGACTTACATTGGACTGTGAACCGAAATCTATACCGCCACAATAGCGACCGGGCGTCGGCGCTGGATCAGTCGCTTTAAGAAGCTTCAGGTTTGTATCTGTACAAGTGGCGGGATCACTTGGGACCGTAATATTTTCATACGGATCAGGGGATCTTTGTGAAAATGGCTGAATCGGATTTGGCACATTAAGCGTTGCACTGCCCCCTGTATAAATATCACCATATGCCTGTGCAGATGGGTTGGCAGTCAATGTGGCCTTTCCGTTCAGGTAAATGGATTCCGAACTGCTTGAATTGGAAGCAACACCACAATTAATATCAACATCCGAAGTACCTGAAAACTCCAAGGCTTTATTAATTTTATGGTCCAAGGCCAGAATACAGTGCTCACCCACAGCAAGAATGCCAGCAGTGGCTATTGTTTTAATGGTCCCGTCGGCTCTTCCTAATATTCTGGTAAAAGTACCCGATGCAGGTGTGGTCGATGTGACCATAA
The DNA here is from genome assembly GCA_024236295.1 of Kordiimonadaceae bacterium. Taxonomy (GTDB): domain Bacteria; phylum Pseudomonadota; class Alphaproteobacteria; order Sphingomonadales; family Emcibacteraceae; genus Pseudemcibacter. The sequence continues at coordinate 127,532 of JACKKT010000004.1, forward strand.
CAAAATTCGCCTGCCCGGCATAATCGCCGGATGATGGTGGACTTTCAACGAGCATTGTATTGCTTCCGCCGACTGTGAAGCTGTTTGTTTGGGCGTCGGCATATGCAGCTAATTCAACTTCAGTGGCTTCATTTCCCTTTGATATTGAATAGGCGGCAGCAAGTGCGGAAGAATCAGTAACATTCTGTAGCATACGTTTTTCCATATACCACCCGGTCGCATCAAATGCCAGACCAGCGAATCCTGCTACAACCGGCATCAGCAGCGCAACAAAAACTAGTGTACCCCATTTTCTGAATTTTTTAAATTCTTTAGCTGTTGCGAAAAATTCATAAAATTAGTCCACATTTATTGTTTACACTTTCATCTAGTTGACAAAATAAATTTAAGATTACATTCAAACCGTCAAAAAATAATTAAGGATAGATAAATTTGTCATTAAATTGTCATGAAGTGATTTTTGAAAAAATGAGTGATTACCTAGGGTCGGCGCAGAAGTTTAATCTGTTAACCTTTTGATTAATAATCAGTAATTAAATAACTTAATTTCAGTTTTGTTTTAGAAGACTGTAAATTTCGTCCTTGAGTAAAATTCTTTTTTTACGAAGATCTTCTTCTGCAAATTGTGAAACATGCTCCTCACCAATTTCAATGCGGTGTATTTCCCGGTTGACTTGATGATATTCGGCTTCCAACTTGGCAAAATGAGCGTCGTTCCCTTTTAACTCATGTATTTTATTTGCATATTCTGGAAAATCGTCCCTTAATTCATGTGGTGTATTGCTCATATTCTCTCCGTTCAGTTATTTTATGAACAGATTAAATGAACTTTATTTTTAAGAGTTTGATCTTAATCAAAAATATATGAAAATAATCAACTTCAAAATTTATGCCCTTAGCGGAAATAAAACCTCCAGCGTATCTATTGTTGGCTGGCCAATAACTTGATAAGCAGCAGGAATAGAACTTGCCAGATCAGATTCTCTATAGGATTTCATTGCATCCAGGCTTTCCCATATATAAACGCCACCATATTCACCGGTTTCATTTTTCTTGAAATAATATTTTTGGATAAGGCCCGGCAGTGCCATAAAGTCATCGGCGCGTTCGTCAGCAACAGTAAGAACTTCCTTTTCTGTCAGATTTGTCTGAAATTTAATTACAGCAACATACATTTATTTTCTCCATATTCTTAATAAGCTCATAAAGTCTTATTGCCAGGATTTAATCAGTTCATCATAGCCAATTGTCACCGGTTTTGGCTTTTCATTAGCGATTTTTGCTTTTGGGGCACCGGGTTGAGCCAGCCAGTAATCAGCACCTTTTTCATCATTTAATTTTGGGCCGTATTGACCTTGTACGCCCGCACGCTCCAACCGGCTTAATAATCGTTCCTGTGCCATACATAAGGCGTCAAGCGCTTCCTGCGCCGTCTTCTCTCCACTGGCGGCATCACCTATATTTTGCCACCAAAGCTGTGCCAGTTTTGGATAATCGGGGATATTTGTGCCAGTCGGTGACCAGCGTACCCTAGCGGGTGAGCGATAAAATTCAACCAATCCACCAAGCTTTGGTGCCCGTTCCGTAAATGACTGGTGTTGCACTGTACTTTCACGGATGAAAGTAAGTCCTACATGTGATTTTTTAACATCAACTGTTTTAGAGGTAACAAACTGGGCATAAAGCCAGGCTGCTTTGGCCCGCTTATCCGGCGTTGATTTCATCAATGTCCAGGAGCCCGCGTCCTGATAGCCTATTTTGGTTCCTTCCGACCAGTAGGCACCATGCGGGGATGGGGCCATCCGCCATTTTGGTGATCCATCGGCATTAACCACCGGAATATTATCCTTGACCATGTCGGGGGTAAAAGTGGTGTACCAGAAAATCTGCTGGGCGATGTCCCCTTGCGCAGGTACCGGTCCCGCTTCGGAAAAGACCATACCCGCAGCTGCCGGAGGGGCATATTTCTTAAGCCAGTCAACATATTTCTGCAACGCATAAACGGCCGCGGGACTGTTGGTTGCGCCACCACGTGCCATGCATGATCCAACAGGCTGTGAATTTTCATTAACGCGAATGCCCCATTCATCGACCGGCAGTCCATTTGGCTCTCCTTTATCGCCCATACCCGCCATAGACATCCAGGCATCTGTAAAGCGCCAGCCAAGAGACGGGTCTTTTTTGCCATAATCCATATGACCATAAACTTTTTTGCCGTCAATTTCACGACCGGTGAAAAATTCGGCTATATCCTCATAAGCGGACCAGTTGACAGGAACGCCAAGTTCATAGCCGTATTTTGCCTTGAAATCGGCCATATTATTGGGATCGGTGAACCAGTCATATCGAAACCAGTAAAGATTGGCAAATTGCTGGTCAGGAAGCTGATAAAGTTTTCCGTCCGGACCCGTGGTAAAGGACGTGCCGATAAAATCAGCCAGATCAAGACCGGGATTGGTAACATCCTTGCCTATACCTGCCATAAAGTCGGTCAGATTTCTGGCCTGCTGATAGCGCCAGTGGGTTCCTATCAGGTCGCTATCGTTTATGTAAGCATCATAAATATTTTCACCCGACTGCATCTGGGTTTGCAATTTTTCGACCACATCCCCTTCACCAATCAGATCATGGGTGACTTTTATTCCGGTCAGTTCTGTAAACGCCTGGGCGAGGACCTTACTTTCATATTCATGGGTGGCGATTGTTTCTGATACAACTTTAATTTCCAAACCCTTATAAGGCTCGGCCGCTTTGATAAACCAGTTGATTTCCTGCTTTTGCTGCTCTTTTGTTAAAGCTGATGGCTGGAATTCCTCTATCCATTTATCTACTGTTGCATCATCCGCAAGGGCATTTGTACTGATCCCCAAAACCATTAGTGCCAGTTTAAAGCCGTGTTTCATTACTTTCTCCCTCTTAAACCCATTTAAATACAATTCCACCAAATATGACACAGGCCACGAGCCCGCCCCAGATGGGTGAACCGAATGCTGCCAGCCAAGCAAGACATATAAAAGCTGAACCAAGCAAACTGATAAATAATCTGTCCCCAGGAGTAGTTACCAATCCCAAAATTCCCTGTCTAGGTGACTGTGGCGCTTTTATTGCCCATATGATCATAATTAGAAGGGCGCATGCAATAGAAATAAAGAAAATAGCTGTTGGGACTGTCCAGGCCATCCATGATAAATCCATTTGACGTTCCCCTTCCTAAACCCTGCCCAGGGCAAAGCCCCTGGCGATATGGTTTCTGATAAAATAAATCACAAGTGCACCCGGAATAATGGTCAATACCCCGGCGGCGGCAAGCACGCCCCAATCAAGGCCGGATGCAGAAACGGTACGGGTCATGGTGGCAGCAATTGATTTTGCATTGACCGATGTTAAAGTTCTGCTTAAGAGCAATTCCACCCAGGAAAACATAAAGCAGAAAAAAGCTGCAACCCCAATACCTGAGGCGATGAGCGGCATAAATATTTTTCTAAAAAATGTGAAAAAGCCATAACCGTCAATATAGGCGGTTTCATCGATTTCTTTAGGTACCCCACGCATGAACCCTTCCAGTATCCATACGGCCAGAGGTACATTAAATAAGGTGTGGGCGAGGGCGACGGCAATATGAGTATCAAACAGACCAACACTTGAATAAAGCTGGAAGAATGGTAAAGCGAAAACAGCAGGCGGCGCCATCCGATTGGTCAAGAGCCAGAAAAATAAATGTTTGTCCCCCATAAATTTATAGCGGCTGAACGCATAGGCAGCGGGCAGGGCGACTGAAATTGAAATCACCGTATTCATAAGAACATAGGTAATGGAATTAATATAACCCCCATACCAGCTGGCATCGGTAAAGATCACTAAATAATTATCAAAGGTAATTTTCTTTGGCCAAAGCGATAAGCCCGCTAAAATTTCCTGGTTGGTTTTAAGGCTCATATTAATGAGCCAGTAAATCGGCAGCATAAGAAACAGAATATAAAGTGCCATGACAAAAGCGGATCTGTTTATTTTCATACGCTTTCTTCCTTATCTGAATGGACCATAACTGTATAAAATACCCAGGATATCAACAGGATCACCAGAAAATAAATTATTGAAAAGGCCGCAGCCGGTCCAAGGTCAAATTGTCCGATCGCCATTTTAACAAGGTCAATGGATAAGAATGTGGTCGCATTCCCCGGACCACCACCAGTAACAACAAAGGGTTCTGTATAAATCATAAAACTGTCCATAAACCGAAGCAGTATCGCTATCAGCAGAACCCCTTTCATTTTGGGCAGTTCGATATATCTGAACATACTCCAGCGACTGGCCTGATCGATCTTTGCCGCCTGATAATAGGCATCCGGGATTGATTTAAGCCCTGCATAACAAAGCAGTACTACCAGTGACGTCCAATGCCAGACATCCATGATTATAATCGTAAACCAGGCGGCAGTGGCATCCTGTGTATAATTATAATCAAAACCAATTTGATCGAGTAAATAGCCGAGCAGGCCAATATCGATCCTGCCAAAAATTTGCCAGATGGTACCGACTACGTTCCATGGAATTAGAAGTGGCAGCGCAATCAGAACCAGACAAAGTGAAGCCCATAGCCCGTTTTTTTTCGGCATATTCAGGGCAACAAAAATTCCTAGCGGCACTTCAATGGCAAGGATAATAGAGGTGAAGATAATTTGGCGGATCAGGGCATCATGTACCCGCTCCGAGGCAAGAATTTCTTCAAACCATTCAAGGCCGACCCAGAAAAATTCATTATTGCCGAACGTATCCTGAACTGAATAATTTACCACGGTCATCAACGGTATGATCGCGGAAAACGCCACCAGCAGTAACATCGGCATTACCATGAACCATGCTTTTTGATTGGTTGTTTTCCTCATGGTGTTACCAGCCAGTTATTTGCGTAGATATTGGTGTGGTCCAAATCAAAACGGGCAAAGCGCATATTTTCTGAAATGCCGCTTTCTTCTTTGGATATTATATTAATTTCCTCACCCTGATGGCTGGCCCGGATAATTTTATAATGGCCTACATCCTCAATCCTGTTGATGGTTATTGGAAGATCATCAGGATTATCAGTCAGGCTGACATATTCCGGGCGGATGCCCAATTCCAATTTGCCGGAAAGATTTTTATAGTCCTTATGTAAAGGGATTTCGTGATTGCCGATGATGGCTTTGTTTCCATTCACTTGGGTTTTAAGAATATTCATTCCCGGGGAGCCGATAAAATAACCGACAAATGTGTGTTCCGGTTTTTCAAATAGCTCTTGTGGAGTGCCGATCTGCACCACTTCACCCATGGACATGACAACAACTTTATCGGCGAAGGTCAGGGCCTCAGTCTGGTCATGGGTAACATAAATCATTGTATGGCCCAGTTTCTGGTGAAGCACTTTTAGCTGGGTTCTAAGTTGCCATTTCATATGAGGATCAATGACTGTTAAAGGTTCATCGAAAAGAATGGCATTAACATCCTCGCGCACCAGACCACGTCCAAGACTTATTTTCTGTTTTATATCGGCACTCAGACCTTTTGCTTTTTTAGTGAGTATCTCTTCCACTTCGATTATTCGGGCGATTTCCTGAACCCGGCTTTCAATATAGTCCGGGCTGAGCTTGCGGTTTTTTAACGGGAATGCGAGGTTGTCATAGACGCTCATGGTATCGTAAACAACGGGAAACTGGAAAACCTGCGCAATGTTACGCTCGGAGGGTAGCCTTTCGGTTACATCCTGCGTGTCGAAAAGGACTTGTCCGCTTGATGGTTTCAATAATCCTGAAATAATATTTAACAGCGTCGTCTTGCCACATCCGGATGGCCCAAGAAGTGCATAGGCAGCCCCGTCTTCCCAAACATGGTTGATGGTTTTTAAGGCATAATCATCTTCATTCTCTGGATTTTTCAGATAACTGTGCGCTAATCCGGATAGAGTGATTTTTGCCATTTACCCAACCCTTTCTGTATATTGCGCAGGAAGGGCCAGATTTCCATCTTTGGAAAATACATAAATATGCGCCGGGTTAAGATAGACGGAAATATTGCTGCCAAGTTTTAAATCATGAATACCATGAACGAGCCCAACCCAGGGTTTGCCGGCATGTTCCATATGAATATATGTTTCTGAGCCGGTTATTTCGGTCACGTTAAGGAGGGCATCAAATTTAAGGCTGTTTTTTACCTGATGAAGATCAAGATGATTGGCGCGAAACCCAGCCAAATAGTCACCATCATTTAAAGTAAGAAACGCATCTGAAGCGGGCATTTTTGTCACTTCGCCCAAAATAATTAAGTCCCGCCGTTTGCTAAGAGGCATAAAATTCATCGGGGGGACAGAAAAAATTCGCGCAGTGATATTATTTTGAGGCTGATGATAAACTTCTGCAGTCTTGCCAAACTGGGTTATACGGCCATCAGATATTGTGGCAGTATTGCCGCCAAGCAGCAAGGCTTCTTCCGGTTCTGTTGTGGCATAAACAAATATTGAGCCTGACTGGGCAAAAATTTTTGGTATTTCGCAGCGTAATTCTTCACGCAATTTATAATCAAGATTTGCCAGCGGTTCATCAAGTAACACTAGCCCCGCCCCTTTGACCAAGGCCCGGGCCAGGGCGCATCTTTGTTGCTGCCCACCGGATAACTCAAGCGGTTTGCTCATCAAATAGGGGATTAGTTTCATGAGCTCTGCCGTTTTTCCGACCTCGGCGTCAATCTCAGCAGCAGATTTTTTCATGATCCGAAGCGGAGAAGCAATATTTTCATAAACAGTCAGCGAAGGATAATTGATGAATTGCTGATAAACCATTGCGACATCTCGGTGTTGAACCTCCCGGTCCGTAACATCCTCACCATTCCAGAAGATTTTTCCTGAATTTGGTTTATCAAGTCCAGCCATCAGACGCATCAGCGTGGTTTTGCCTGCTCCCGTCGGGCCAAGTAAAATATTCATACTTCCCGCTTCAAGGGACAGGTCTGTCTGATAAATATGTGGCTCACCACCAACGCTCAGGGTCACACTTTCAAGTTTCAGTGACAATCAATTCCCCTTATATATTTTGCAATGCCTGATCAAAGTCAGAAATGATATCCTCAATATCCTCAATCCCGACGGAACAGCGGATCAGGCTTTCCGGAATGCCAAGTTTAGTTCTTTGAGCTTCTGTCAGTTCAACATGACTAGTAGTACGTGGCGGTCCTACAATTGTTTCAACACCGCCAAGGTGAGCGGCCCGATGGGCAAATCTTATCTGTGGCAGGAAGTGACGGACAGCATCGAACCCTCCCTTAAGAGAAAAGCTAAGCATGCCGCTAAAACCACGCATCTGGTTTTTTGCTATGTCGTGGCCTTTGCTGTTTTTAAGACCAGGATAAAAAACCTGATCAACCTTTTGGTGATTTTCAAGAAATGTGGCCAGTTTCATGGCATTGTCATTCTGGCGCTCAATGCGCAGTTTTAAGGTTTTAAGCCCGCGCAGTAACAAATAAGCCGAATTGGCGTCAAGAGTAGCTCCGTTGATTTCACGAAAGGCATATATTTTTTGAACAAGATCCTTTTTGCCACATATGACACCACCAAGGGCATCCGAATGACCACCAATAAATTTGGTGGCACTATGCACCACCAGATCTGCCCCTAAGGCAAGAGGGTTCTGGTTAATTGGTGTGGCGAATGTGTTATCAACCACGACTGTGGCGCCCACTTTTTTTCCAGCTGCAATAAGTCTTTTTAAATCAAGCACTTTCATAGTCGGATTGGTCGGGGTTTCAAGATAGAGAACAGTGCAGCCTTTTAAACATTCAGCCTCGATCTCATCCTGGTCTTCGGTTTCACACATGGTGACATCTATGTCAAAGCGGGGTAGGTGTTCAAGAAAGACAATGCTGGTGCCACCATAGGTATCCTTTACCGAGACCACCCGCTCACCCGGAGAAAGAAGGGTAAAAAGCGTGTTGCTGATGGCGGCCATACCAGTGGCAAAGCTTGTGGCTGCTTCCGCGTTTTCGAGCACTCGCATTTTTTCTTCGAAAACTTTTACAGTCGGGTTGGTATTGCGGCTGTAAATATGACCTTTCCGTTTGCCGGTGGCCACTTCAAACCATTCATCAACATCATCATGGTTATAGGAGACACTGTTTACGATCGGGACTTGTGCTACGCCTTCAAAAAAACCATCCGTTTCACCGGCCCACACTGCTTTTGTTGATTGATGAATTCCATCCCATTTTTGATTACTCATAATTTCACCCTTGTTTTTTTTAATTCTTATGTCCACTTAAACTTTTTAGCCCTTTTCAATGAAACATTAAAGTTTTAATGTGCCATTATGCATAAAGTTAAAATATCAAAGCAGGCAGTAGAGGCTGCAATTAAGCGTCGCGGGGGCAGGCAATATGCCTTTGACCGGATTAATCCGCATAAAACGGCACTTGTCGTTATTGATATGCAGAATTATTTCCTTGAACCCGGGATGGCAGCAGAGGTGCCAACGGCACGTGAAATCGTCCCCAATATAAACAGACTTGCTGCCGTTTTAAGAAATGCCGGCGGTCAGGTGGCCTGGGTGATAACCACATTTGATGAAAATATTTATCAGAACTGGTCAGTGCTGGAACAGTTATTTTCAAGGGAACGCTGCGAAGCAATGATAGAAAATTTATGTAAAGGCGGAAAAGGACACCCGCTATGGCCGGAACTGAAGATTGAAGCGGGGGACTGGCTTATTGAGAAAAACAGATTTAGTGCCTTTATCAACGGTTCAAGCAATCTGGAAAAAAAATTAAAGGATAAAGACATTGATACCCTGATAATTACAGGTACCCTTACTGATGTTTGCTGCGAATCTTCAGCGCGTGATGCCATGATGCTCAATTTTAAAACGATTATGATCACTGATGCCAATGCCGCCGGTTCGGATGAAGACCATAATAATGCACTTAACGCAATGGGAAGGTTATTTGCTGATGTTATTTCTACAGAAGACTTGATCGGGAGATTGTCTTGAAAATCGGTTTTAATCCGGATTTCGCACCGTTCAGTTATTTAAAGGACGGTGTAGCGTCCGGCATTGTCATAGACCATATCAGGGAAATTTTTAATATTGCTGGACTATCACCTGAATTTATCGCTTCTGAATTAAGCGGGCTTACGGAAGGACTTTTATCAGGTAGATTTGATTTACTCGCCGCGCTTGCTAAAACAAATGAACGCTCAGTAAAACTCTCATTCAGCAAGCCCATTATCGTCAGTGGTGCCGCCTGGTTTATACCAAAGGACAGACAACCATTATCAGGCAATAATCTGCCCGGGACAATTGTTACACCTAAGGTTGGGCCACTAGTATCACAGATCACCCTGCTTTATCCCCAAATAAAAATTGTCACCAGTAAGGATTATGAAAGTTCATTGCAAGATGTGTTATATAACGCGGCAATCATTGATGCGGCTGCGCTCAATTGGCATGTTGGTCGAATGCTGATTGATGAAAAATATAATGGGTTATTTCATATGCCGACCATCCCATTTTATAAAATTCCACTTTCGATAGCGGCAAGAGCGGAAGACCAAGAAACCATTATAAACCCGTTAAATCAAAATATTCCGGATGAATGGGGAATAGGTGACTTTTTTGAATGAGGCCCGTATGACTAAAGAAGAGAAAATGCCATCAAAACTCGTCGGAACATCGATCATTGCCGGTGCTGCTATTGGTGCAGGGATGTTTTCCCTTCCGGTTGTTTCCTCCGGTATGTGGTTTAGCTGGGCAATGCTTTTGATGATTATTAGCTGGCTATTACTTTACCATTCTGCCTTGATGATCTTGGAAACGAACCTCAATTATCCGCGTGGGTCCAGCTTTGATACATTTGTTAAAGATACACTTGGAAATGGCTGGAATATTTTTAACGGTATAACGCTTGCTTTTGTGCTTTATGTTCTCACTTATGCCTATATTAGTGGTGGGGGCTCTATAGTCAGTCATACTCTAGAGGTATCCGTCGGCCTTACTTTGCCGCCGATTATTGCCGGGCTAGTATTTGCGATCGGGTTAGCCGCTATTGTTTATATCAGCACGGCATTTGTCGGCCGGATGAATGCCATATTCGTCGGCGGTATGATTATTACTTTTATCCTGTCATTGGGTGACCTAACATTTCGTATTAAATTACCGGTACTGTTTGATACAAAGTTAAGTTATGCACCATATTTACTGGCGGCAATTCCTTATTTTCTAGCATCATTCGGTATCCATGCCACAGTACCGAGTCTTATGAAATATTATGGTAAAGAGCCTGAACGTATTCGGGACTGTATATTTTATGGTACCGCTATTTCGCTTGTCGTCTATTCGCTTTGGCTGTTGGTGACTCAAGGGAATATATCAAGGGAAGAATTTAAACCTATCATTGCCAGCGGCGGTAATATTGGCGACATGGTCGGCGCATTAAGTGATGTAGCGCAAAATAAAAGTCTTTCAGCGGCAATTAATGCTTTTGCCAATTTTGCTATTGTGTCATCTTTTCTTGGTGTATCAATCGGTCTGTTTGATTTTATCGCGGACAAATTCAATATTGATGATAGTCCTTTAGGGCGGCTTAAAACAGCGGCGATAACCTTTGTTCCGCCTACGATAGGCGGTGTATTTTTTCCTAACGGGTTTCTTTATGCGATTGGCCTGGTCGGATTGTTCGGAGTGGTAATGGCAACAATCATACCTGCTTTGTGTGTGCGGGCAAGCCGCAAAAAATTTGCCCGTTCCGGATTTCGCGTCCGTGGGGGCAATACACTAGTTATTATTATTCTATTATATGCCGTAATTCTGATTGGGTGTTATATATTTTCTGCTCTTGGCATATTACCTGTTTATTCATAAATTGGTTAATCAGAAAAATTTCAACAATATGAACTAATGTATATGCAATATTGAATGTTAAAAAAGGTCTTATTTTCTCGGTTGTGATGCGTCATGCTAGCTAGTGTTCGAAGAAATTGAGGGAGAAAAATTTGAGTTTTAAATTTGTTATTCCTGAAATTGTTAGCCCCTGTGGGGTTAGCGATGCAGCAAAGCCAAGAAGGGTTGAGCCGCTGACAGATGCTGATCGTGATCTTAAGGTTGTTGAAACAAATGGGGAGCCGATTACGACATTTCAGGGAACAAGCAATCCTTATATTGATTATGAAAGTATTGATCTTCTGCTCAGTTTGCAACACCCGCGTTCCAACGGGTATGATGAAATGTGCTTTATTATAATGGGGCAGGCAAAAGAGTTGTTGTTTAAGTCCCTATATTTTGAATTTTATAATCTGCAGTTACGTATCAGGGATGATGATACTGCCAATGCATTTGTTATAATGGAGCGATGTAAGAAGATATTAAAACTGATAGTCAATGTCTGGGAAGTGCTTTCCACCATTAAGACACATGGATTTAACCAATTTCGTGATTACCTGAATGTTGCATCGGGACAGCTTTCCTTCATGTATCGCCATATTGAATTTATTCTGGGCAACAAAAATAAAAAAATGTGTGATGCTCACCGAAATGTTCCACATGTATATCCGGCACTTTTAAAAAATTTCTCATCTCCAAGTATTTATGACGACGTCATAAGGCTGTTACACAGAAAAGGATATGAAGTAGCACCAGAATGTCTGGAACGTGACTGGACAGAAAAATATAAAATTCATCTTTCAGTTGAGCGGGCATGGCTTGACGTCTATTCAGATCCAGACCCTGAAAATGTTCTCTATATGCTAGGTGAAGGATTAACAGAAATTGCCGATATTTTCTCCCAATATCGGCATAGGCATTTTGTTTCCGTTGAAAGAATTCTGGGGTTTAAACCGGGAACAGGAGGCTCTGCGGGTGTAGGCTGGCTTAAAAAAGCAGTAGATCACAGATTTTTTCCTGAGCTTTGGTCAATTAGAACCAGCCTTTAATGTCGATATGATTAGTCCTTTAGGCTAGACTCAATAATTATTTCATTGGTTATTGTTCTGTGAACCGGGCATTTTTCGGCAATATCAAATATTCTCTGGCGTTCTTCAATGGTCAGGTCACCGGTAATAGTAATATCTGTCTGGATGTGGTCAACAAGGCCTTTTTTTGTTTCACATTTTGCGCAATCTTCGGCATGGATTTTTGAATGGGAAAGTCTTACTTCAACATTTTCCAGTTTGAACCCTTTTCTTTCCGCATACATGCGCATGGTCATTGATTTGCAGCTGCCAAGGGCCGCCAGTAAAAAATCATATGGGGATGGGCCCTCATCATCACCCCCAACATCTTTTGGCTCATCAGCCAAAAGTGAGTGACCGGTGCTTGTTTGAACTTTATTGGTATATTTACCGGTGCCTGTTTCCTGAACTATGACTGTTACTGTTTCTGACATTTCAGCTATCCTTTATTTAATGTATTTTTAAAAAACTGAGAATAAGTGGTTTAATATTAATCAAATAACCCTAAGTCATTTTCTTTGATGAAATCATGAATATGAAAAGCAAGAATTTCCGGCTGTTCAATAGGTGGAAGATGTCCGGCTCCGTCTATGCGAACGAAGGTGGCGTCTTCAATCATCATAGCCATATTCTGAACGGCTTTTGGTGTGGTAACCAGATCCTCATCGCTGGCAATGCACAGAGCAGGCACAGAAATTTTTTCCACTAAATGGCTTAAGTCAGTAATTCTTAATGCTTCGCAGGTTGCCAAATAACCTTCGGTAGTTGTTCTGGTGAGCATATTTTCCCACCCTTTTATTTCTGAATTATTTTCTGACTTGAATTTGGCAGAAAACCATCTGTCTAAAATGGCATCGGCTTGTGATTTTATACCTTCGCTTCTAATCAGCTTGATACGTTCTTTCCAGAATTCTTCAGTTCCGATCCGCGGTGCAGTATTACAAAGGATCACTCCTTTTAACCTATTTGGGAATGTGCTTGCTACCTGTTGGGCAATCATGCCGCCAACAGAAATGCCGCAAAGAATAGATTTTTCGATTTTCAGATAATCCATAAGGGCAATGACATCTTGACCCAGCATTTTAATGGTATAGGGCGTGTTTGAAATATCTGACAGACCATGACCACGATTATCAAAGCGAATTATGCGGTAGGATTTGTCGAGATATTTTGAAAGATAGTCCCATAATCTAAGATCAGTTCCCAGAGAATTACAGAATATAATAACGGGTCCTTTTCGGGAGCCAGTATCTTTATAGTGAATATTTGTATCATTAATAGAAGCTATTTTCATTTTCTAATCCGGTTTATTTGACAGGATCATGATATTGAATTGATCTTATAAAACAAGATAAGAAAAATATATTTTATCTTAATATACATAGACGAAAGTAAAGGATATATTTTTTCTTTCTCAATAATAATCCTCCTCACAATTGTTAATGTTTAAAAGAAAAAGACAAAAAAATAATAAATTTTTATAAGGTCTACTTTTAATCCAGTTTAAAGTGCCTATATGTACCATTAGTAAAATTCAGCCCTGATCAATAGCGCCATAGAATGCTTCAGTTTAAGGACTTTATGGATTGGCTTTTGATAATTTTTTTGCTCCTAGTGAGGGAGTAATTTCAAAAGGCTTGACAAGCGTTTCATGATTTAATTATATAGTGATCGCTACAAAAACAGAAAGTTCCGTTTAAATTATGAGTTTCCAGTAAATTATAAAATTCAATAGAAGCATTTACTTTTATCGTTGTTAATATTATTAAGTGCTAAATTAAATCAGATGCATAACTATATGCATTAACCAAAATGAGAGTAAAGGGTATAATTGTGTCTAATCGAATAGTGATCATTGCTGTCACTGTCGTAATTGTTGCTGTTGGCGCATGGTATATAATGTCGTCAGGTCCACAATCAGGCAGTCAGATGGGGGCAATGGGCCAAATGCCACCTACAGCCGTCTCAGTCCTCACATTAAAGGAAGAGACAATTAACCGTGAAGAAATTCTTCCTGGGCGTGTTTCGGCATTTAGACAGGCGGAAATCAGGCCACAGGTAAACGGTATTATCATAAGCCGTCTTTTTGATGAAGGCTCGCTGGTCAAACAGGGACAGGCCCTTTATCAGATTGATGATACGCCATATAAGGCTGCACTGGCCAGTGCCAAAGCCGATCTTGTCAGTGCCGAAGCCAACCTGAAAGCGGTAACAGCAAAAGAAGCCAGATATCGGGAATTGCTGAAAACCAATGCAGTAAGCGGTCAAGCATATGATGATGTTAAGGCAGATCTTGATAAAGCAGTTGCGTCAATAGCAGTTGCAAAGTCATCTGTGGAAGTGGCGGAAGTCAATCTTGGTTATACGCGCGTATATGCGCCGATTGATGGCCGTATCGGAAGATCATCTGTAACTGAAGGGGCGCTGGTTACAACAAATCAGTCTGACAGTCTTTCTATGATTACGCAGCTTGATCCCATCTATGTGGATATTAATCAGCCTGGAGTTGAATCATTGCGCCTTAGAAATGAACTGATGGGTAAAGATAACATCCCTGTTGAAATAATCATCGACAGCACATCAGGGATGGTTCATCCACAAAAAGGCAAACTGATATTTTCAGATGTCGTTGTTGATGAAACTACCGGGTCAGTAGGATTGCGGGCTTTGGTGCCCAATCCGAATCAGACTTTGCTGCCAGGATTATTTGTTCGGGCAAAGATTGAGTTGGGTGAGCATCCAGCTGTTTTGGTTCCGCAGCGTGCGACAACAAGAAATCCGGACGGCAGTTTATTGGTCTGGACAGTTGACACTGAAAATAAAGTAGCACCAAGACCAATTACCGTTTCAGGTGATTATGGTGATCAGTGGATTGTAGCTTCAGGTGTTGAAGCGGGCACAACAATTGTTATTGAAGGATACCAGAAAATTCGCCCGGGAATGACTGTTTCGCCAACTCCATGGGTAGCGGCTAAATAGTTAACAACAAACTTAGGGTATTAGGAAAGATATTATGGCTCGATTTTTTATTGAACGTCCGGTATTTGCATGGGTTATTGCAATTGTTGTGATGCTGGCGGGCGTGCTTTCCATTCGTTCGCTGCCGGTAGAACTTTACCCACAGGTGGCACCACCAACAGTATCCATTATGGCATTCTATCCGGGTGCGTCGGCAGAAACGGTGGAAAATGCGGTCACGCAGGTGATTGAGCAGCGTCTGGTTGGTATTGATAACCTTCGTTATTTTTCTTCAAGCAGCCTTGATGGTTCTGCGGTAATTACGCTTACATTTGAACCAGGGACAGACCCGGATATTGCGCAGGTACAGACACAAAATAAAGCACAAGGTGCTCTGACACAGTTGCCGCAGGAAGTACAGGCCCTTGGCCTTACTGTGGAAAAAGCAACAAGAAACTTTCTGATCGTTGTTGGTCTTTATGCAGATGATGACAGTATGACCCAAAGCGAAATAGGGGATATTGCTGTTTCAACATTTCAGGATCAGCTGTCAAGGGTTAATGGCGTTGGAAGCACACAGGTTTTTGGTGCCCAGCACGCTATGCGTATATGGCTAAACCCTGAAAAACTATTAAGCTATAATCTTACACCCGTAGAAGTTCAGGATGCGATCAGAGTTCAAAATACCGACGTTTCTGCCGGACAGCTCGGTGCATTGCCTGCTGTTTCAGGGCAACAACTTAATGCAACTATTACTGCGCAATCCCGCCTTCAAACAGTTGAAGATTTTGGCAATATTATTTTGCGGATTAATACAGACGGGTCGCAAGTAAGGCTTCGTGATGTAGCAAGGCTTGAGCTTGGAACAGAAAATTATTCTGTTGTTGTTCGTTATAAAAGAAAACCAGCTACAGGTATTGCTGTCAGCCTGACACCGGGTGCTAATGCCCTTGAAACAGCAAAGGCGGTTAAAGCAAGAGTGGCCGAACTGGCAGAATTCTTGCCAAAAGGCGTTAAATATATGTTCCCATATGATACTGCGCCCTATATTCAGCTCTCCATTGAATCTGTGATTATCACACTGCTGGAAGCGGTCGGACTTGTGTTTGTGATTATGTTCCTGTTCCTGCAGAATATACGGGCAACTCTGATCCCGACAATTGCGGTACCGATTGTTCTCTTGGGTACGTTCGGGGTGCTTTCTGTCTTTGGATTTTCAGTTAATACACTAACGATGTTTGCGATGGTGCTGGCGATCGGTCTTTTGGTGGACGATGCCATTGTTGTGGTGGAAAATGTCGAACGGATTATGAGCGAGGAAGGATTGTCGCCAAAAGAAGCAACGAAAAAATCGATGGATCAAATCACCAGTGCGCTGGTGGGGATTGCTCTTGTGCTTTCAACAGTGTTTGTTCCGATGGCCTTTTTTGCCGGCTCTGCCGGGGTGATTTACAGACAGTTCTCAATCACCATTGTCGCGGCGATGACCTTATCCGTTTTGGTCGCGCTTATCCTTTCACCGTCTTTATGTGCCACTTTCCTGAAAAATGAAAAAGGCCATGCAAGACGTGCGGAAACAGGGTTCTTCGGTGCCTTTAACCGAAACTTTAACAAAGTCCGTAATTTTTATCAGAAAAGTACTTCCTATATGGCGCGGCGCATTGCCCGGTTCTTCATGGTTTATTCAGCTCTGGCAGCGGGGCTGATCTTTATCTTTGTATCCTTGCCGACATCGTTCTTGCCCAACGAAGATCAGGGTATCATGATGATGCTTGTGAACACACCTCCCGGTGCGACGGCCGAGCGTACTCTGGAAAGTGTTGCCAAAATTGAAAATTACTTCCTTGATGGTCAGAAGGAAAATGTTGAACATTTATTTACGGTCACCGGCTTTAGCTTTGCCGGAGCGGCGCAGAATAATGGAATGGGCTTTATCGGACTTAAAGACTGGTCAGAGCGTACCCGCCCGGATCAAAGTGTCTTTGCAATATTTGGTCAGGCGATGGGGGCTTTGTCGCAGATTAAAGATGCTATGGCCTTTACATTTTTCCCGCCGCCCATTCAGGAACTCGGAAATGCTTCCGGTTTTGATTTTCATATTGTTGACCGTGCCGGTCTTGGTCATCAGGTTTTGATGAATGCACGAAATCAGCTGCTCGGGGCTGCTGCACAGGATCCTTTGCTCTCAGGGGTGCGGCCAAACGGACTTAATGATGTGCCGCAGTTAAAAGTGGATATCGACAGCGAAAAAGCATCGGCCTTTGGTCTGTCCTTAAGCGATATTAACCGTACGCTGCAGATCGCCCTTGGTTCCAGTTATGTTAATGACTTCCTTGATAAAGGCCGGATTAAACGGGTATATCTGCAGGCAGATGCTGATTTCCGCATGACACCGGATGATATTTATGACTGGCATGTCAGAAACAACAAAGGTGAGATGATCCCATTCAGCAACTTTTCAACCACCAACTGGGAATATGGTTCACCAAAGCTGGAGCGCTTTAATGGTATTGCCTCTATTAATATTCAGGGCTCCCCTGCACCGGGGGTAAGTTCAGGGGTAGCCATGGATGAAATTGAAAAAATCGTCGATACGCTTCCTGAAGGCATTGGTATTGAATGGTCAGGACTTAGTTTCGAGGAAAAACTTTCAGGGGCACAGGCACCTGCGCTTTATGCTATTTCAGTATTGGTTGTGTTCCTTTGTCTGGCCGCTCTTTACGAAAGCTGGGCAGTGCCGCTTGCGGTTATGCTTGTGGTGCCGCTTGGGGTTCTTGGTGCGGTTATTGCGACAAAAATGTTTGGCATGGCCAATGATATTTACTTCCAGGTGGCGCTGCTAACCACGGTTGGCCTTGCATCAAAAAATGCTATTTTGATTGTGGAGTTCGCCAAGAGCCAGTATGAGGCAGGCACCAGCCTGATGGAGGCAACGGCACTTGCCGCCCGCCGACGGTTCCGTCCGATTATTATGACCTCGATGGCCTTTGTTCTTGGGGTAAGTCCGCTTGCTACGGCAACGGGTGCGGGTTCAGGGTCACAGAACGCCATCGGGATTGCGGTGATGGGCGGTATGCTTGCAGCGACTTTCCTGGCGATTTTCTTCGTGCCGATGTTCTATATTGCTGTGGAAAAACTATTCCATGGTGAACGCACTGCGGAAAAGTCACCGGCACCGGCTGAGTAAACCTCGGATATTGTCATTCAATTAGTTTAACGATATGCTCTCCCCTGAATAATATTTCAGGGGAGAAGTTATATGTTAAAAATAATCTTTAAAGCGATCATCATTACTTTTATGGGAATGAGTTTTGCCAGTGCTGAAAGCAGCATGGTGGAAAAAGCCGCCGTTCAGAAAGTGTTAGACCAGGTATTTGCTGCCATGCGGGCGGGCGATGCCGATACCTTAAAAACCCTGATCCTTGCCGATACCCCGCTTGACCGGGCAAACCCCGATAAGCCGGTAAACCGTGGTATTTCAAAAGACTGGATTGACTGGGTCAGCACCTTAAAACCCGGGCAGGCGGACGAACAGATTTTTGATGTTCAGATTCATGTTGAGGGGCCACTGGCGGTTGCCTGGGCACCTTTTACTATTGCTCTGGACGGCGAGCTTAAATCATGCGGCGTTAACCAATTTACCCTGGTCAAGCAAACTGAAGGCTGGCGTGTTGCTTATCTGATTGATACCCATACGCCGGAAAAATGCATTTCCAAATAAATTAACATTTTTGGGTCAGGAATTAATTATGGCAGGCGGCAAAGATCATATTCACAGTTATTATTCACCCAATGATTTATATAATAAAATTATTGATGGTCTTAACAAGCTTGGCAAGGATTTATCAACACTCACTCTTGATGATCTTCAGCCGGTTGACGAATTTCATATTCGTGGTGATACAGCGACCAAAGAACTGATAGCTCTTTCCGGCTTTACATCGGATATGCATATTCTTGATGTGGGCTGCGGCATTGGCGGTTCTACCCGACGTCTTTCTCATGAAACGGGTTGTACTGTCACTGGCATTGATCTCAGCGATGAATATATTGATGTGGCCGAGCGACTCACTGAACTTCTTAATATGCAGGACCGGGTAAAATTCCATGCGACCAGCGCGCTTGATCTTCCTTATGCTGATAATTCATTTGATGGGGTGTGGTCGCTCCAGATGAATATGAATGTTGAAGATAAGCTTGGCTGGCTTAAGGAAACAAATCGGGTTTTAAAACCCGGCGGCCGGGCGGTGCTTTATGAAGTCTGCGGCGGAAAAAATAACACTCAGCATTTCCCCGTTCCCTGGGCGCAGGACAGTTCCATGAGCTTTCTGGTGCCGCCGGAAACATTCCGGGATATTATTACCGAAGCCGGATTTGAAATTGCTGTCTGGAATGATAAAACCGATCTTGCCCAGATCGCTTTTTTAAAGGCACAAAAGCCCGAAGGAAAACCGAATTTACCCATTCTTGGCGTTTATATGCTGGTGGGCGAAGACATCAGCACCAAAGCTTATAATTTGCACCGTAACCTTGATGAAGGACGCGTCAGCCTGATTGAAACCGTGGCCGTTAAGCCAGTAGTTTAATTCAATGCCATTTTCGATTTTATAGCGAGAACAGGAATTATTACCTTTTATTTTGAATGGCTGCTTTCGACCCAAAGCGGACATTGAAAGGATAGTAACTTGTAAAATTGGAATACCAAAAACTTCCGAGAATAATTTTCATCTAGTTTTATTAGTATATCTGTCAGAAGCTCAAGAAATGTCCTGAACAATATCTTGATCAATCAATAATGTTGAACCATTGGCGGTGTAGGTATTGTAAATTTCACCGTCAATATCCTGGTCCGCGCCTTGCGCCCAACCCTGATTTTCTGAAGTAACAGAATCACCGCCATCCCCCTTGATGACGAGTAGATTATTGTTATCAGTTACGTCAATGACATTTTGCGATGTCAGAACAAGACTTTCTCTATAATCCGTTCCCAACATTAAGGATTCAATGTCAGTTGCAACCAGAGCTGCCAAATCGATTTCATAGGCAATAATTGCACTTCCACCAGTAATATCAATTTGGTCATATCCGTCGCCACCGTCAAAACTATCCTCTACAAAAGACAAGTCATATTGATTGACTGTAAATGTGTCGTTGCCATCGCCGCCAATTAATGTATCTTCGCCTAAAAAACCTTCGAGTAGATCATCACCCGCTCCACCGTCTATAAGCTCGCCACCAGCGCTACCTCGAATTGTATCTTTTCCATCTTCACCATAAATTTCACCAGAAAATAAACCAAAATGGTCAACAAAGGTATCATCACCGCCGCCAAAATAAATATCACCAGTCAATTGCCCATAGTTATGTATTATGTCATTTCCAAGATCGAGCTCGAAATCACCATAAATTTGACCATAATTCAAAATTGTCTCTGCTGTGTTTTGTTGCGGAGACAAAACTTGATTGGCATTAAAAGCTATATCAGCGCTTATCAGACCAGCATTATAAAAAACTCTGGGATCGTCATCTACTCCATAGTTTATGGCAATTGATCTTACATTTTCATCATTGCTAACTGCAATTATATTTCCATTATTTACAAATCCTGGATTTTCCAAAGTGTCGTAACCAAGAATGGAATGAATGCTATATTGCAGATGTATGGCTATAGTTACTGAACCTATAGATGACTCTCCACCTTGAACCATGATATCGCCATTATTAACAAATGGTCCTGACATATATTGGGCCCTTACACCATAAGCAGCATTATTTGTTGATGCAGCTTGTATAATTCCATCATTAACAAATGGTCCTTCCAGCGACCAATTACCAACTGCTCTGGCAGCTTCTTGGTTTGCTTGTGCTGAAATCAATCCAGAATTATAAAATTCTGCGCCGCCAAGGTCCAAAGCGGCTCCGCCGTTAATATTTATAATTTCACCGGTATTATAAACGCTTTCGAGATAGTTTATGTTTACAGTATGTAATAGATGATCTTCAACCAAGGCGGACGTGTACAATATGCCATGATTAAAAACTTGGTAATCGCTCAAGCCCGTTCCTTTAGTATCAATTACACTGGTGTTACCAAAAAAAACCTCACCCTCTGCGATTGTAAAAACTTGGTTTACATCCGTTGGAGATTGAATAGGCATATCATCAGGTATTGCTGTGTGGGAAACAAAATTAAAGGGTTTATCGGGGGTATAATCATCGTCAATGATTAATAAGTTCGCGGAAGTCTTCGGAATATATACGTTAGATGAGTTACTAAAAGTTACTGCAATTTGTGAACTTTCTTCAGCAATACTATTGTCAATCCAGTAGAGCGAAATGGTTTTTGTTGTTTCACCCGGATTAAATGTGATGACTCCTTGGCTACCGTCACTTGAGTTATATTCTACTGTAATTGGTCTATCAGATGGGTTAGTTAGCGACAATATCAAACTATATGTTTCATCCAATTCATTTGCGAAGGCGTCAAGCGCAACAAGTTTTGGCTCAACATAAATACTATCGGTCAGCGCATATTCAACAGTACTGTCACCACCAGTATCAACATCACCTCCACCCACGATTTCCGAAAGACCTAGATCAGCAATGTCATCCGCATCGTCAACCTGCAGCGTGACGGTGGGGGCAAGGTCAATGGTGGTGGCATTATTGATTTTGGCAGCAATATCACCAAGATTTACATTGGTGCTGCTGCCATTACCGTTGATCTGTACCTTTACATCGGCCGTGCTGCCGGTATTTATGGCGCCGATTTCAGCAAGGTCAGTGGCATCATCAATTATAAAAGTGACATCGCCGTCAATATTAAGATTGCCAATATCGGTGATATTAAGGCTGCTTAAATCAATGATATAGTTATCACCGGGCGGCACCTCGATATTGATCACTGAACTGCCGTCCCCGTCGACGGTGGTGAACTGTGCCATCTGAGCGGCGGTCAGGGTGACATCTGAATTGACCACAAGAACCGTGACATTGGTCAGGGTTACGCCGGTCAGATCAACAGTACCATAGATAAACAGTGTGTTAGTGCCGGTTCCGCCGTCAATGGTTTCGCCGCTGCCCACTTCGCTGACGCCACGGCCGTTAAGGTCGGCCAAGGTAATAAGTGCCGAAAGATCGGTTCCCGACCCGGCGGGGTTGGTAATATCGGCCTGGACATACTGATTGGCACTTGTGGTGCCGACGACAACGATGGCATCATTATCAGCACCGGCATTGATGGCATCGATGCCATTACCGCCTCGGATTAAATCGGCACCGGTCCCTGTTGAAATGGTGTCATTGTCCGGACCGCCTTTTACAATATCATCGCCTGCGCCGGTTGAAATAATATCATCACCGCTTCCGCCATCAACGATGTCATCGCCGGATCCGGTGCTGATCGTGTCATTGCCGCCCTTGCCGGTTACGGTCAGATCTGCTGTTGCAGAAGCTTTGGAGAGGACACTGTCGCTGCTGTCAACAGCGATAAAGACATTGGTCGGGTTTTCAGTAAAATCAGGGGTTGGTGTCGGGGCAGGCGGCGCAGGATCAGGCGTATCATCAGGATTCTCACCTCCGCCGCCACTGCTTCCACCGCAGGCCGCAAGCGGCAGCAACGACATCAGAATGCCGATTTGCTTCAGTTTTTTGTTTTTGGGTTTCTGGCTGATTGTATCAGCACTGGCTGTGCTGGAAACTGTGGTGGAAAGGCTTTGCTTTTGATCGCTGTCGGACATACTGAATTCCCCCAATACTACAACTATTACTATTATTTACAAAAAAAACTATACCTGGAAAACAGCAGAATTCAAGCACAAATTATTAAAAAATCGTTAACATGGGTTAAACTTCTTTCCACTTATAAAACTTATTTAAATTGTGCTGCTGTTGTGTTCATCCTTTTGAAAATATAAGATTTAGAGAATATCAACCTCAATCTTATCAATTACTGAATGTCCGCTATGGGTCGACAGCAGCCATATATTACACTTATATTGTATTTGCTTTTTTAATGATCCGCGATAACTTTATAAACAGTCTCTAATGCTTTATCCAAACCGGCTTTGTAGTCCGACCAGGTGGTAATGACCTCAATGTCCGGGATTATGCCAGTTGAATTTTTATCCTGCAGGCGAAAAAATCTTTTGGAATAGGTAACCAATAATCCAGAGGAAGGAAGCGTGAAACTTCCCATATCCTGGGGGCCGTTTGGGTTGCCGCCTGTTGGCTCACCCACAATAGTTGCGTTTAAAAGTTGCCGGTATTGAGCGGTGTTTACAGCGGCAGCGGAAAATGTCTTACGATTGGTCAAGACAAATACGCCTTTCTTCCAGTCAATCATATCAATTGTGTTCAGATAGGATGCCAGCACAAGCCCAATAAACAGATCGCCCCCGTAATTATCCCTCATATCAATGATAAGGTTTCTGGTTTCTGTCTTGGAAATTTTTTCCAAAAGATTTTGCGCGAAATTATTCATTTGCTCAAAAGAGGGATATTTTACAAATTTTATATAGACAGCATTTTTATCCGGCAAAAATGAAAACCATAAACTATCAAGCCCGGCGGTGTCCTGGTCGCTTTTTTGGGATAATTTCAGGCTCATTTTCTGATAGGCGGATTGTTCAATATTTTTTTCCAGGTCAGCCTTAATCTCAATCGTGGAAATAGTATTATCATCCTTTTGCAGGGTAAAACTTGCATCGCCAATGGTTTCGGTAATGCCCAAAGCATTTAAAATCTCTGCTATCATCATATAGCTTGAGGTTCGGGTCAGACCGGAAAATTTATTTTCCGTGAAGGGGGTGATAGCTGACACTTCCGCAATAATTCGCTCCATTGGTGTGTCATTGATTGAAAGAATTTTTTGCCCCAGTAAGTTAACATATTTTTCCACTGCCCCCACAATTCTGATGTCACCGTTAAAGTTAATCACTTCGATGGGAAAGCGGTGTAATTCACTGTTCCATAGCGGAACTGCCGTATGACCATCACCTATGCCGCCACCGATATCATGGGTAAGACGCATTAGCTCGACGGTTACCTGGAAGTCAGTGAGGTTTGATGCATTTTTTTTAAGCGTGTCAAATCTTTGATCAAACTCCTCTTTGTTAAGATGGTGATAAAGATCAATATGATTTTTTTCCAAACTTTCGCGGTAAACGTCCAAATCCGTCGACCAGTCATACGCGTATGCATTTGTGCCCACCAGAATGCTCAAAATGGCTGTGATCATTGATGACATTATTTTTCCCGACATATTTGCTTTCCATTTTTTCATTATACTTCTGGACATGGTGGTTTTTTCTTTCGGTCTGTTAAAATGATGCTTTTAACAGCAAATTATATGCCAATAAAAAAAGTTAATATAATCAATATTTTAACAAATTACGTTCCGTGTTTAATTAGCCGAATTGTTCGCTAACGGACAGTATTGTTCATATTCGGACAACTTAGAAGAAAAGCAGCCGTTAAAACAAAAGGCCGCGATTGGCGCGGCCTTAAATTTTGGTGATCCCGACTGGACTCGAACCAGTGGCCTCAAGATTAGGAATCTTGCGCTCTATCCACCTGAGCTACGGGACCACGCAGGGCACTAAGTAGCACAGGGGATATTTGACTGCAATAGCCTTAAAGCTCGTTGTCATAAAGAATGCCGACGGTGCCTTCGCGCCTTGGGTCAGCACCCCCCTGAAGGGTACCATCCTTCAGTTTCAGCACGGCACTCAGGCCTGATATTTCCCCTTCGGATTCGAACACATCCAGACCGTAATCGCGAAGAGCCTGAATAATTTCGGGCTTGGCGCGGTTTTTCTTGGCTTTGGGGCGGGAAACCTCACTGCGTCCACGGGATTAGAACCCAGAGTTTCATCAATACGTCTGGCGGTATTAATAACAGCCCTCATGGTTCTCATCACGCCCGAGGCAGTGGTCTGGCCATTATTGGTCTGTAAACGCTTATAAAGATCTCTGATATCATTTCTGGAAATATTAGCGATAGCCCGGTTGCGAAGTGGCTTAAGGTAATAATCGATATGATACCGATAAGATTTTTCAGTTGCAGGTCTGAGTTCTCGTTCTGCAATATGGGTCTCATATGCCATGCCTAATGTAATGCCGGTTTCTTCGGGTTTTGAAGTGGGGTCAATACCCGACTGAATTGTGCTCATTAGCTGCCTGGCCTGACGGCGAGCTTCCCTTAAGCCCATTCTATCCACCCGGTCCACTTTTATCCTGACCGTCCTGATATGGCGGCCATTTTTGCGGACATCACCCTGTACTGAATATGTCTTTGTGGTCTTGTGACATATTACCATAAGTCCTTTGACTATTTCGTCGCGGTATATCCCGCTGCCGAGCGGCAAATCTCTTATTCTTGCTTCTGTTAGATTTAAAGTTGTCATAATAATTTTCTCACTAAATAATACTGCTGAACGAGCTGAAATTTTATATCCTCTGATTAGTCGCAACATGTGAAGATAGGCTTATTATGTGCAGATTATTGATGACCGCGAACCGTTATTTGTTAGCTTATTTCATATTTGTTTTAAGCTTATTGGTTTCCTGAAAAATATATTTTGTTAGTCCTATTTGATCAATAAAGGCAAATTAATGTTTATCAGACTGGACGAATCATTTAGCCTGTTAACACTTAATTAACCATAATCATAATGGTTTGAGGTTAGGCTGAAAATAATTTGGGGGAAAGATATTGTCTGATACTATTGAGGAAAATAAGCCTCAATCAGCTGGAAATTTTGAACAACCGCAAATTGATACGGGCCTGTCCTGTCTTGTGACGTTGCTGCGTTATCTGGGCAAAGCGGCCGAGCCGGAACAGATCCGTCATCAAAGTGGTAAGGGCGGGCTTCCTTTTGAGGTTGATGATATTTTACGCGCCTGTAAACAGGTGGAAGTGAAGGCACGTTCCAAAAAAGCAGACTGGAAAAAACTTTCTAAAATGCCATTACCGGCAATGGGGAAGGCCAAGGACGGATCCTTTTTTATTATTGGTAAAATTGCCTCCAATGATAACACCCCAAAAAATAAAGCTTCTGAAGATCCTTCGGAGCAAGAGGAAAAAGTTCTGGTCCAATCCCCTCTGACCAATAAACCGGAAGTTCTGAGCAAGGAACAGTTTCTGGAAATCTGGGACGGGGAAGTGATCCTGGTGACCACACGTGCCATGCTGGTGGGCGCTCTTCGTAAATTTGATGTGACCTGGTTTATTCCGGCGATCGTCAAATACAGAAAAATTCTTTATGAAGTGCTGCTGGCCTCCTTTTTTCTTCAGCTGTTTGCACTAATGACGCCTATGTTCTTTCAGGTGGTGATTGACAAGGTCCTGGTTCATAAGGGACTAACCACACTGGATGTGATGATTATGGCACTGGTGGTTGTCTCTATATTTGAGGTGGTGGTCGGCGGGCTTCGGACTTATGTGTTCAGTCATACCACGAATAGGGTTGATGTGGAGCTGGGGGCCAAACTGTTTCGCCACCTCCTTGCATTACCGCTTAGCTATTTTGAAAGCCGGCGTGTGGGGGACAGTGTGGCTAGAGTGCGGGAGCTGGATACTATCCGGGAGTTTCTGACCTCTTCTTCTGTGACACTTCTTATCGATGTATTATTCACATTCGTCTTTCTGGCGGTGATGTATCTTTATAGCCCGACTTTGTTGGTGGTGGTGCTGATCTCGCTACCCTGTTATATTCTGGTGTCGATCATTGTCACCCCGCTTCTTCGAGCAAGACTGGAAGAGAAGTTTCAGCGCGGGGCAAAGAACCAGGCGTTTTTGGTGGAGAGTGTCACTGGTGTCCAGACCCTGAAAGCGATGGCGATTGAGCCGCAAATGCAGCGGGAGTGGGAACAAAATCTGGCCGGCTATGTTCATAGCAGCTTCAGGGCAGGTATGCTTGGGAATGTGGGTTCGCAAATCGTTCAGTTTATCAATAAAGTGACGATAGCGGTCACGCTTTTCTGGGGGGCTACTCTGGTTATTGAAGGTGACCTGACGGTGGGACAGTTGGTTGCTTTTAATATGCTGGCAAGCCGGGTCAGTGGCCCGGTTCTGAGGCTCGCCCAAATGTGGCAGGATTTTCAGCAGGCAAGGATAAGCCTGGAGCGTCTCGGGGACATTCTGAACAGCCCGGCGGAACCCAGTTATAATCCAAACAGGACGACACTGCCGGATATAAAAGGAAAAGTAGAATTTGATTGTGTAACCTTTAGATATCGTCCGGATGCTCCGGAAGTGCTGCGCAGGATATCAATCAACATTCCGGAAGGCCAGATGATCGGTATTGTCGGGCCGTCAGGGTCCGGGAAAAGTACCCTGACCAAACTGGTTCAACGACTTTATGTCCCGGAAAGCGGACGTGTACTGGTTGACGGTGTTGATCTGGCCATGGTTGACCCAGCCTGGCTCCGCCGTCAGGTCGGGGTGGTGTTGCAGGAAAATCTCCTCTTTAATAAATCCGTGCGGGAAAATATTGCGCTGGCCGATCCTACTGTCAGTATGGAGCGGGTGATTGCGGCGGCAAAGATGGCCGGGGCCCATGACTTTATTCTGGAGCTGCCGGAAGGATATGATACCCATATTGATGAGAGGGGGGCAAACCTCAGTGGCGGGCAGCGGCAGCGCATCGCCATAGCCAGAGCCTTGATCACCAATCCAAGAATACTTATTCTTGATGAAGCCACCAGTGCCCTTGATGCAGAAAGTGAGGAGATTATTCAAACCAATCTGGAACTGATCGCCAGAGGCAGAACCGTGATCATCATCGCTCATCGTCTGTCGGCAATAAAACAGGCGGACAGGATTATTACCGTTGAACGCGGAGAAATCACCGAGGATGGAACCCATGCAGAGTTGATGGCAAAAAATGGCCGTTATGCCAGTCTATATAATAAACAGATGAAAGCGGCAACCGTTGGTGATGTTGAGGCCGCAGAATGAATAGATTTGGCTTAATAAATGAAGTTGCAACCTTGAGCGCGGTCCATGGGATATTTTTGAGTGTGCCGGGATCAAAATTAAGGAGCCAGAGTGATGTTTGACGGACTTATGCATCATGTTGACGTCTGGAAGGAAAGCTACCGTCAGCAAATAGAAAAAGAAAAAAAGAAGTTCGTCGTTGAAGAAGCCGACTTTCTGCCCGCTGCTCTCGAAATCCTGGAAAAACCGGCGTCACCGGTTGGGCGCGGTATGATGCTCCTGATCATCCTGTTTTTTACCATTGCCCTTATCTGGTCAATTTTTGGCCGGGTTGATGAGGTGGCCTCAGCGCAGGGTAAGGTCACACCCCTAGGAGACATAAAAGTGATCCAGCCGGCCCAGCTTGGTGTGGTTAGAAATATACTGGTCAGTGACGGTCAGGCGGTCCAGGCTGGGGAAAGCCTGATTGAACTGGATACCACCATATCCCTTGCTGACGAGCAGCGCGCAAGACGGGAGCTGCAAATCGCCCGGGTGGCCAAAGCCAAGAATGAAGCGATCCTGCTTGGTCTTGAAGGGAAAGACCCTGTTTTCAAAGCACCGGATGGGGTATCGGAAACCGTCGCCCATATGCAGCAGCTTCTAATCCAAAGCGAGCTTGATGAATATAATGCGGCGGTCGAAACATACCGCCAGCAAAAGATAGAGAAGGAAGCCGATGAAAAAGTGGTTCTTCAGGAAATCACCAAGCTCGAGCAGACATTGCCCCTCCTCCGGGAGCAGATCAATGCTCGGGCCGAACTTCTGGAAAAGGGACTGACACCAAGGTTTCAGTATCTTGAATATCAGGAGCGGCTGGTGGGGCAGGAACGGGACCTTGATATTCAGCGGGATCAATTGACCAAGGTCAGGGCCTCAATCAACGGGGCAGATAAACAGATTAATCAGGTGACACAGGAATTTCTTAAAAATACCTATACCGGCCTTGCCGAGGCGGAAGATCAGATTGTCGCCCTGACCCAGGAGCTGACCAAAGCCAGCAAGGTGCAGGAGCTGCAGATCCTCCGCGCGCCGGTGGAAGGGGTTATTCAGCAATTGGCCGTCCATACCATTGGCGGGGTGGTACAGGCGGGGGACCCGTTAATGGTTGTGGTGCCAAAGGAAAGAAACCTGATCGTGGATGCCAATATATTAAATAAGGATATTGGCTTTGTCACGGTCGGGCAGGAGGTAGAGGTTAAATTTGAGGCCTTCCCCTTTACCAAATATGGTGTGATCCATGGAGAGGTTCTTCATATTGCGCAGAATGCGGTTGCCGATGAAAATCTCGGTCTGATTTATCCGGTTCGGGTCAGTCTCGAGAAATCAGCTATTATGGTCAATGGCAAGGCGGTTAATATCGCCCCGGGTATGGCGGTAACGGCAGAGGTCAAGACCAGCAAACGAAGGCTTATTGAGTTCCTTCTTTCGCCGCTTTTAAGGTACAAGGATGAGAGTTTAAGGGAGAGGTGATCAAAAGGAGTTTTATAAAATATTCTACCTGAGATTGATTTGTGATTCTTGTTAAAACTTTATAAATTATATGATATATTTGATCGACATATCTTTCACAATCTAAATTGAAATGTAACTTATTGTAAAATAAAGTTTTTTAATATTTTCATAAAAAAATATTTTTTAAATCTAATAAAGGTCTTAAATGTTTTTTTGGAAATATTATAATCTGCCATTTTTCTGTCATATCATTAAAAATTTATTACACCTAAAAATAGTACTTGACGGGCCATTATATATGGTTAATAAATATGGTTAACAAGATGCTAAAATACAATTCATCAAATTAGTCAACAAATTTCCTTGGGGGAAAATTATGAAACTCACTTCACATAAGAATTATATGCAAAATAAATCAAATGGGGTTGTTTTATTTAATGATAACTTGGTGAATAAAATTCTGTATTTTAATAAAACTTTAGTATTTAGTTATTCTCTTGAAAGAATTTAATCTTACCTTGAGGTCTCCATATTAAGATATTTTACTTAATTTAGAGATAAAGGAGGTTTTAATTGAGCTGGATTTACCATATCAGGCAACTTTTGTTTTTTTTAACTGTAATATTAGTATCAAACAAAATGAGTGAAGCGATGAGTTTCAATATTATCACTAGTGATAATAATTTCGGAGAAAGAATAATTGAATATAGTGGGATAGAAGATCCTTTCTATGAAGGGATTAAACATGTTCAGATTGATGTTATAAAATTCCAGAGTGCTGCTAGAAATAGAGCTAGATCAACTAGTATAATAGAGAATATAATTAAAGAATTAAAACATCAGATAATAGATAAAAATAGTGAAGTTAAGGTGCAGAGTTTAGCAAAAAGCTCAATTTTTTTTCCTGAAGGTGTGAACAAAAATTCATTGCATGGTGAAGCCTCAACAAACCTCAGGAAAATGCAAAAGGCAGACAAAAATAGATTGTTGGTCAGAATAGAACTAAGGATTGATGATAAGCAAGAAGCTCCCATAGTTATTTTGCGCATGCGTCGTGGAGATGAACTTAGGGAAATTGAATTGCCTAAAGATGATTTGGGCTACGCAAGTCATTATGGATTTAAGGAGTGCAAATTCCAACAATTTCAGGATGTAAATAAATACACCCTTTGCCTACTTGGCTTTAGAATTTTTAAGATTGCTAGTGCAATAAATTCAAATATGAACAAGAGACGAATCAAAATAGTAGAGTAGATAAATATATATTCCAAAAACATATTGGGGGAAAAATGGCTAAGACCGATTTAAATAATTATAATAAATTATTAGGGACATTTCCAACGTGGAATAAGTTAGAATTAACCTTTACAAGCCTAAAATACGTTCCTACTTATTATAGTACTAATGAAGGATTTTATTCTTTTATAGCCCAGACATTTAGTGCATCAGCTGCAGATGAGGAAGTGCATTTTAATGACATTATTGGTTCAACTGAAGAAATCGTTACATTAAGTATTACTGAGCAGGTGCAAAATAATCCTACTGATCCTGTAGGGGATTTTACTCTTGGGCGGGCTATTCATCCTACAGTGCCCAATCGTTTAGGTGAAATTGGATTGAAAGACCAAGGGGGTGGTGTTGACGTAATTACGGCAAATCGACAAGGTGATGTGTGGCTGTATTTACCAGGACAGTTAGCAAATTCAAATCTTAAGAAATTTACAATATTGCATGAATTCGGTCATGCATTGGGATTAAATCATTCATTTGACAATGGGCCTTTTAGTGGTGAGGTTCAAAGTCAAAAGTTAACGGTTATGTCTTATGACCCTCATCCAAAAATGGGTGGGCAGCATCCTGAATCCTGGATGCTGTATGACATAGCTGCATTGCAATATACCTATGGTTCAAATCTTTCAACAAGATCAGGTGATACAACTTACGATTTCTCTGGAAGATCAAATAAATCAAATGATCCACTTGAATCTATTTGGGATGGTGGAGGCACTGATACTATTGATACATCAGTGGAATTTAACAACAGTTCCTCAATCATTGACCTTCGACAAGGTGAATTTAGTTCAATTGGGAAAAGGAATTCATTGGATGATCCGCTGGAAAATGTCTCAATTGCTTATGGCGCCATTATAGAGAATGCAGTAGGAGGCAGCAAAGATGATATAATAATCGGCAACGATTATTCGAATGAATTGAGAGGGGGGGGCGGGGATGATTTAATTATTGCCCAGGGAAGTCTTTATTATCCTGAAGATCCTTATCAGAGGTTTGGAGGTAAAGATGGGCAAAACGTGCAAATCGCCAAAGGTTCCATTCAAGAAGTAAATGTCGATAAATCCCTCCAAGAAGACGTGTTTTATGGGGGTGAGGGCGACGATTATATGCTTGGCGGCGATGGTATGACTATCATGTATGGCGGCGAAGGCAATGATGTAATGATAGCAGGTGATGGTGGCAGTGTGCTTTACGGCGATGATGATAGTGAGCGTGATTTATTGATTGGCGGTAATGGGGTCGATATATTTTATTTGGGGGACGGTGATGAAGCTGATTTTGTAGGTGATGATGATTTAGTTTATATTAATGGAATATTAATTAAGGGGCATTTTCAGGGAGGAAGTGAAGAAAGCAATTATGCAGGGTTCACTATTCATGATAATAGGGCAGGTGGTTTCGATGTCGGTAGAACTGTTTACATAACTTGGGATAACGAAAATAGTGATGTGACTCTTTATAATTTTCATACGGGAAATGGGGGCATTTCTTTTGATTATCCTGATTGGGATTTTGGGTATGACCAACAGGATATCCACGGTTCTGCAGGGGATGATAATATAGTTGGAACTGATGGTGATGACGGAATAGCCGGAAACTTTGGTAATGATATATTAACCGGCGGTTTGGGTGATGATGGGTTAAGCGGTAATGATGGCAACGATACCCTCTATGGCGGTGATGGCGAAGACTGGCTTTACGGCGATGATGGAAATGATACCCTGTATGGCGGTAATGGGGATGATTTTATTGACGGCGGAGACGGAAATAATACCCTTTATGGTGACGATGATAGTGGTGGGGCTGATACTTTAGTCGGCGGGAGTGGTATTAATTTATTTTATGTTGGAGATAATGACGTTATCAGAGGTGTTGATAGCGATGATAGTATATATATAGACGGTGTTTTATTAAACAATTTAACCCACGTAAGTGGCAATCATTACACGCAGGATGATATTGATGTATATGATTACCGTGCCCTTGGCGGTGGTGGTGATGGCAGTATTGAAATTCAATGGGATAGTGTAAAGTCGGTAACGGTAGAGGGTTTCCGAAACGGTGGTGCAGGGCTGACATTAATTGGTGATGATGGTGATTTCTATGATGATCATGTTACCGGAACCGATGGCGATGATGTTATTAGCGGAAATGCGGGTAATGATACGCTTGACGGAGGTTCAGGCGATGACACATTAAATGGTGGAGATGACCGAGACTGGCTTCATGGCGATGATGGTAATGATATTCTTAATGGTGATGATGGTAATGACTATTTGTACGGTGGGTATGGAAATGACACCCTGAATGGTGGTGCTGGCAATGACAGGTTAGAAGGGGGTGCTGATAATGATACTCTCAACGGTGGTGCGGGTAATGATAACCTATTCGGCGAGCATGGCGACGATTTGCTCATCGGAGGTGATGGGGCTGATCTGCTTGATGGCGGGATTGGCAATGATACAGCGGACTACACGGCAGAGACCTTGTCTGTAAATGTTGACCTGTCAACCGGGCAGGCTACGGTCAATAGTGTTGTTGATACTTTGGTAGACATTGAAAATGTATCGACAGGGAGTGGTGACGACATTATCAGCGGCAATTCTGGATCAAACATTTTGATTGGGGGCGCTGGCAATGATGACATTGATGGTGGTGCCGGAGATGACATACTGGTCGGTGGTGACGGAGATGATGACCTTGATGGTGGAGACGGTATTGATACGGCCGATTATTCCGATAGCAGTGATAACTGGACCATTAACCTTGCTTCTGACACTGCGAATAACGGGTCCATAACGGAAGATGTTCTGAATATTGAAAATGTTTCCTCGGGAAGTGGTGATGACACTTTAACGGGTGATTCAACCGATAATATTTTGTCTGGTGGAGCCGGGAATGATACGCTAAACGGGGGTGATGGTAACGATCTGTTAGTTGGTGGTGATGATGCCGATGAATTAAACGGTGGTGACGGAGATGATATACTGATCGGTGGCGATGGGGATGATGATCTGGACGGGGGAGCTGGTATTGATACGGCCGAATATTCCGATAGCAGTGATAACTGGACCATTAACCTTGCTTCTGATACTGCGACTAACGGGTCCATAACGGAAGATGTTCTGAATATCGAAAATGTTTCCTCAGGAAGTGGTGATGATACCTTAACAGGCGATGCAACAGCCAATATTCTTAGCGGTGGTGCGGGTGACGATATAATAAATGGTGGTGATGGTGCAGATACTCTTATTGCTGGTGAAGGTTCGGATACGTTGGACGGAGGCGCAGGTGATGATACTCTGATTAGTAGCTATGACGGCGATGATATTGATGGCGGTTCAGGCGTAGATACAGTTGACTATTCCGGGTTCATAGGCGATTGGGATATTGATCTTGATGCCGGAACGGCAACGATTGGTGTTACTGTCGGGGACATTCTTAATGTGGAGAATGTGTCCGCCGGTGAAGGAAATGATACACTTACCGGAAGCTCGGCAGCGAATGTGTTAAGCGGAAATGGCGGTGATGATGTTATTGATGGTGGGTCAGGTGACGATACACTGGAAGGCGGCGCGGGTAATGACCTGTTGAAGGGTGGCGCTGGTGAAGACGACCTTGATGGTGGTGACGGTATTGATACGGCTGATTATTCCGATAGTAATGATGCCTGGACAATTAACCTTTCTACTGATACTGCGACTGACGGTAGCGTAACTGAAGATATTCTGAATATCGAAAATATAATCGGCGGAAATGTTGCTGATGATATTACAGGTGATGCATCGGATAACATTTTATCAGGCGGAGCCGGTGATGACACCCTTGATGGGGATGATGGCAATGACACGCTAATTGGCGGGGCAGGCGCGGATGACCTTGATGGCGGTGCCGGGAATGACCTGCTTATTGGTGGCGATGGTGCTGATACCATTGATGGTGGAAGCGGTACCGATACGATTGATTATACAGCTGAAACATCCGCAGTCACAGTTGATCTGGGAGCCGGAACAGGTACAGTTGATGCAGTTACAGACAGTATATCCAATGTGGAAAATGTGACCACCGGGAGCGGTGCTGATGATATTACAGGTAATGCGTCGGATAACATTTTATCAGGCGGAGCCGGTGATGACACCCTTGATGGGGATGATGGCAATGATACGCTTATTGGCGGGGCAGGCGCGGATGACCTTGATGGCGGTGCCGGGAATGACCTGCTTATTGGTGGCGATGGTGCAGATACCATTGATGGCGGCAGCGGTACCGATACGATTGATTATACTGTTGAGACATCCGCAGTCACAGTTGATCTGGGAGCCGGAACAGGTACAGTTGATGCAGTTACAGACAGTATATCCAATGTGGAAAATGTGACCACCGGGAGCGGCGCTGATGATATTACAGGTAATGCGTCGGATAACATTTTATCAGGCGGAGCCGGTGATGACACCCTTGATGGCGGTGATGGCAATGATACGCTTATTGGCGGGGCAGGCGCGGATGACCTTGATGGCGGTGCCGGGAATGACCTGCTTATTGGTGGAGACGGTTTAAATACCCTTGATGGCGGAACAGGAATTGACACCGTTGATTACTCAAATAATTTAAGTGACCTGACGATAGACTTGAGTGCCGGAACGGCCGATTCCTGGTCGATTGAAGATACAGTTGCAAACATTGAAAATATTGTGGCTGGTAGTGGCGATGATAGTATCACAGGGAATGCATCTGACAATATATTTACCGGAAATGAGGGTAATGATGTTCTTGACGGAAAAGGAGGTGATGACACCTACATTTTCAATCTTGGTGACGGCGTTGATTATATAAATGATACCGGTTCAACTTCTGACGCGGATAAAGTCGTATTCGGAAGCGGAATTGCCGTAGGGGATGTTTCGGTTACGTTTGATCCGCTTGATCCTGATTACTGGGTGATTAAAGTCGGGGAAAATGGCGACGAAATAAGAGTATTACGTTCTGGTGAAACCATTGTTGGTGGTATTGAAACTTTTGAATTTGATGATAGCACGATTTGGACAGCTCAGGATATTGAAGACAAATATACAGCGACGCAGGCGGTTACGGCGTTCAGTGATCTTATAATAGGTACCAGCGGGGCTGATACGATAGACGGACTAGCCGGTGAAGATATTATTGAAGGACGAGAAGGTAATGATATTTTGGACGGGGGACAAAGCGCAGATACCTATATTTTTAACATAGGTGATGGCCAGGACGAAATAAATGATGATGGTGGACTTGGAACTGATCGTTTGATTATTCACGGCTATGACTCAAGTGATGTCATTGTTTCGAGAGAGGCCGATTCTGGTTTGGGAATAGACGATCTTTTAATAACATTTGTTGGAACCTCTGACGGGATAAAAGTCTTTAACACACTTAATAGTACCTATACATCGGAAATTGAAGAAGTGGTCCTTGATGACGATACTGTTTGGACAACGGCTGATCTTCGTGAAATTATCATTAATAACATGGAAACATCCGGTGATGATACAATAGAAGGTTTTGCGAAGGACGACGATATTGATGGTGGTTCAGGAAATGACACGATAAATGGTAATGCAGGTAATGATATAATCAATGGTGGAGAAGGTAATGACACCCTCGATGGGGGTGGTAATGATGACACTGTATATGGCGGTAATGGTAATGATATCCTTCGCGGTGGTGGAGGGTCGGGCAATGACTCTCTGTATGGGGGGGACGGTGATGATCTGATTTACGGCAGCAGCGGTGATGACTACCTTGATGGTGGTTCTGGCGTTGATACTTTGGATTATTCATTCACAGGAACTGCTTTTGATTTCGATCTCGAAACCGGAACAGTTTCATATTCATCGACTTCCGAGAGTATACTGAATTTTGAGAATATAATAGCTGGATCCGGTGCCAATGTTATTACTGGCAATTCAGCGGATAATATTATTGAAGGCGGAGACGGAAATGACACCATTGACGGTGCAGGTGGCTATGACATCGCGGTGTTTGATGGTGATATGTCAGAATTTACCTTCACTGCCTCGGATACTAATCCATTTACTATATCCGGACCAGACGGAACAGATACTATTTCTAATATTGAAGTATTACGTTTTGATGATCAGGATTATGTAATTGTACCGCCAAATCATTCCCCGACCGGCAGTGTAACGATCAGCGGTACGGCGGCAGAGGACGAGGTCCTGACGGCGAGCAATACCCTTGCGGACGAGGACGGTCTTGGCACGATCAGTTACCAGTGGAAACGTGACGGCTCTGCCATCAGCGGCGCAACCTCATCGACCTATACCCTTGTCCAGGCGGATGTGGGTGCAGCGATCACGGTGACAGCCAGCTACACGGACGGAGAAGGAACTGCGGAGAGTGTGACATCTTCACCGACATCGACGGTTACGAATGTGAATGATGCGCCAACAGGTTCTGTAACGATCAGCGGTACGGCGGCAGAGGACGAGGTCCTGACGGCGAGCAATACCCTTGCGGACGAGGACGGTCTTGGCACGATCAGTTACCAGTGGAAACGTGACGGCTCTGCCATCAGCGGCGCAACCTCATCGACCTATACCCTTGTCCAGGCGGATGTGGGTGCAGCGATCACGGTGACAGCCAGCTACACGGACGGAGAAGGAACTGCGGAGAGTGTGACATCTTCACCGACATCGACGGTTACGAATGTGAATGATGCGCCAACAGGTTCTGTAACGATCAGCGGTACGGCGGCAGAGGACGAGGTCCTGACGGCGAGCAATACCCTTGCGGACGAGGACGGTCTTGGCACGATCAGTTACCAGTGGAAACGTGACGGCTCTGCCATCAGCGGCGCAACCTCATCGACCTATACCCTTGTCCAGGCGGATGTGGGTGCAGCGATCACGGTGACAGCCAGCTACACGGACGGAGAAGGAACTGCGGAGAGTGTGACATCTTCACCGACATCGACGGTTACGAATGTGAATGATGCGCCAACAGGTTCTGTAACGATCAGCGGTACGGCGGCAGAGGACGAGGTCCTGACGGCGAGCAATACCCTTGCGGACGAGGACGGTCTTGGCACGATCAGTTACCAGTGGAAACGTGACGGCTCTGCCATCAGCGGCGCAACCTCATCGACCTATACCCTTGTCCAGGCGGATGTGGGTGCAGCGATCACGGTGACAGCCAGCTACACGGACGGAGAAGGAACTGCGGAGAGTGTGACATCTTCACCGACATCGACGGTTACGAATGTGAATGATGCGCCAACAGGTTCTGTAACGATCAGCGGTACGGCGGCAGAGGACGAGGTCCTGACGGCGAGCAATACCCTTGCGGACGAGGACGGTCTTGGCACGATCAGTTACCAGTGGAAACGTGACGGCTCTGCCATCAGCGGCGCAACCTCATCGACCTATACCCTTGTCCAGGCGGATGTGGGTGCAGCGATCACGGTGACAGCCAGCTACACGGACGGAGAAGGAACTGCGGAGAGTGTGACATCTTCACCAACATCGGCAGTGACTGCGGCGGCTTCATTGCCAACAGTTACTATATCCGGAACAAGTTCTGGAGAGACTTTGGATGGTACTTCAGGCAATGATGTGTTTGGAGGCAGTGATGGTATCGATACTCTTAATGGCAATGATGGGGATGATATCTTCCTCTATGACAATGTTGATAATTATTTTGATAGGATTTATGGGGGCCTTGGAACAGATACTATATTGGGTGGATCAAGTGATGATACCATAGGCCTGAGCCTCATTTCCGGTGTTGAAGCGATTAATGGTGGTGCCGGGTTTAATGTTCTGGAAATTGGACAATATAATACAGTAGATTTGCGTGGGATTTCTATCTCCAATATTGATCAAATAATGGCCAGAAGTGGCTATGCTATCACTTTATATGGCAATGATGATGCTAATGTGATTGGTGGTAGTAGTGATTGGGACGAGCTTCACGGTGAAGGAGGCGATGATACTTTCCTTTATAACGGATCAAATGCTGGGTATGATGATATCTATGGGGGCTCCGGTACGGATACACTTCTGGGAGGATCCGGTAATGATACCATTGGTATCTATAGGATGTCAGGGATTGAAGTAATTGATGGTGGGGCAGGTACAAATATTATTTCAGTTGCCCAGTATGAGACTGTTGATCTTCGCGGTATCACGCTCACCAACATTGACAAAATCAAAGCCAGAAATGATCAGGATATTACAGTCTACGGCAGCTCAGCCGGAGATGTTTTTGAAGGTGACGAGGGATGGGACGAGCTTCACGGTGAAGGAGGTGATGATACTTTCCTTTATAACGGATCGAATACTGGGTATGATGATATCTATGGGGGCTCCGGTACGGATACACTTCTGGGAGGATCCGGTAATGATACCATTGGTATCTATAGGATGTCAGGGATTGAAGTAATTGATGGTGGGGCAGGTACAAATATTATTTCAGTTGCCCAGTATGAGACTGTTGATCTTCGCGGTATCACGCTCACCAACATTGACAAAATCAAAGCCAGAAATGATCAGGATATTGTTGTTTATGGCAGTTCTTCAGCTGATGTAATTGAGGGCGACGATGGATATGATGAACTCCACGGCGAAGGTGGTAATGATACGATCACTGGTGGATCAGGTAACGATGATATTGATGGCGGTGACGGAATTGATATAGCTGTGTTCAGTGGCAATATGTCGGCTTATACTTTTACAGCTTCAACTTCTAGTCCATTTACAGTGTCCGGTACGGATGGTACGGATACAGTTTCCCACATAGAAACACTTCGTTTCGATGATCAGGATTATATTGTAAGTGCCACTCAGACACCAGTGGTGCTAGACCTTGATGGTGATGGGGTCGAACTTGTATCAAGATATGATTCAACTGTGCTGTTTGATCAGGATGGTGATGGTGATCTTGATAAAACAGGGTGGGTAGGAGCTGATGATGGCTTGCTTGTTCTTGATCGGAATAATGACGGTATTATAAACAATGGCTCTGAGATATCTTTCATGAATGATCTGGTTGGTGCGACAACGGATATGGAAGGTCTCGTTGCCTTTGATGCAAATGGTGACAATCTTTTAAATAGCTCTGATGATATGTTTAATTCTTTCCAGATTTGGCAGGATAAAAACCAGAATGGAGTGAGTGAAGAGGGTGAATTGAAAACACTTTCTGAAAGTGGCATTGTGGAAATTAGCCTTAACCTTACCTCCACCGGTGAAACTGCTCTTTCTTTGGGCGACAATGCAATTGTTAACCTTGCAACATATAGACGCGAAGATGGTTCAATCGGTGAAGTTGGTGATACTGTATTCCAGTTTAATGACTATAAAGAAGCCAATTCACCTATAATTCAGTCTGCAGATATTCTGCGCCAAGCGATTAGTTCAATGGTGCCAATTTGTGCCGCTAATCTGGATATTAAGGAGAAGGATATTGTTGAAGCACATAAATTTATGTTAGGAACTTCAAGTTACTCAGGATTTATGAAGCATTTATAAGAGCACTTATACCAAAGACAACCGAAGTGGAGGGTATTTTATTCGACACTTCGGTCTGTTAGCCTGAGAGTTTATTAAAAGTAGAAAGTACCGAAACAAGCACCGAAATTTGCCAGTCCTTGATATACATAGATAAGAACAGTTAAAATAATTATATAATGAATTCAATAAGATATTAATCAATACTGGTGTCAATTAATCATACTAAAACGATTAAAATCCGATTAGGAATCTTGCGCTCTATCCACCTGAGCTACGGGACCACGCAGGGCACTAAGTAGCACAGGGGATATTTGACTGCAATAGCCTTAAAGCTCGTTGTCATAAAGAATGCCGACGGTGCCTTCGCGCCTTGGATCAGCACCCCCCTGAAGGGTACCATCCTTCAGTTTCAGTACGGCACTCAGGCCTGATATTTCCCCTTCGGATTCGAACACATCCAGACCGTAATCGCGAAGAGCCTGAATAATTTCGGGCTTGGCGCGGTTTTTCTCGATCCTGACCTGTTCAGTTCTTGCCACCATGTTCGGCAGGTTAATAGCTTCCTGCGGGCTAAGTCCCCAGCTCATGATCCCGACAACGGTTTTGGCCACATAGGAAATGATGTTTCGTCCTCCGGGTGAGCCGACCGCCAT
Source organism: Kordiimonadaceae bacterium (assembly GCA_024236295.1). Taxonomy (GTDB): domain Bacteria; phylum Pseudomonadota; class Alphaproteobacteria; order Sphingomonadales; family Emcibacteraceae; genus Pseudemcibacter. Next base: position 168,338 of record JACKKT010000004.1, read on the forward strand.
CAGGAAATCATTATTTTCATCAAGCACAATGGTTGGTGACATGGATGAACGGGGCCGTTTACCGGGCGCAACCGCGTTGGCGATGGGCTTGCCATCCGCATCTACATAATCGAATGAAAAATCGGTAAGCTGGTTATTAAGGATCATGCCGTCGGCCATACGGAGGGAGCCAAAATACCCTTCCACTGTAGCGGTCATGGAAACGGCATTGCCGTCAGCATCAACAATCACAAAATGGGTGGTGCCATGTGTATCGAGGGTGGCGTCCTTACCATAATCAAGGCTCGCCTGATCATTCTGGTAAGCCCAGGGATCGCCGGCAACAATATTGTCATTGGCATGATCACGGGAAATCAGCTTGGCACGGTCTTTGATATACGCATCACTCATCAGTCCTTTAATCGGTACCTCAACAAAATCATCATCGGCGATATACTGGTTATTATCGGCATAGGTAATGCGAAGCGCTTCCGCCAGTAATGTCCAGTTCTGCGGGTCTTCTGCACCGGCCGCGGAAAATTGCGGCGCTTCGTTCAAAATGCTCATCACCATGGAAACAGAAACCCAGGACGATGGCAGGGCGGAGCCGCAAAGTGTTGTGTTACGATATTTGCTGCAATAAGGGTCCCGCTTGACGGCGGTGTAATTGGCAAGGTCCTCAGCAGAAAGAGTGCCGCCATTTGGCATTTGCTGTGCCGCTTTGGCGATATCCTCGGCAATTTTGCCGTGGTAAAAATCATTGGGATTATTGGCAACAATTTTTAAAGTTTCGGCATATTCCGGATTTTTCAAAAGATATCCGGTCGGCAGCGGGCTGCCATCGTCTAAGTGAAGATAATCGTAGACCTCGGTCGGACCATCTTTTGGATCTTTATAAAAATAGTCTTCATATTCGACGATGGATTCGTGCATACGCGGGGAGACGGCGAACCCTTCTGTTGAATGGCGAAGGGCAGGGGCAAACAGTTCCTTCCAGGTTAGCCTGCCATGTTCATTATGAGCCATATTAAGAACGGCAACAGCTCCCGGTGCACCAATGGACAGACCGCTGTTTTTTGCTTCGGGGAAGGATAGTTTTTTACCGTCCTTATCAAAGAACAGCTCTTTGGTTGCACCCATAGGAGCCTTTTCCCGGCCATTATAAAAATCAATTTTCTTTGTTTTGGCGTCATAATAAACCATGAAGCCGCCGCCACCGAGGCCGGAGCTTTGCGGCTCAACCAAACCCAATGTCGCCTCAACCGCAACGGCGGCATCAACGGCGTTGCCACCAGCCCTTAAAATTTCAAGACCTGCTTCCGTAGCAACCGGATTGGCGGTTACCACTATACCCACTGCCTTTGGTTGGGCCGATGCCTGTTCATTGGCGGCATTGCTGTTGCTGCTCGTGTCATTTTGCGAGCAGCTGACAATGATAAATGTGAAAAGTAAAAAGAGTTTTTTTGAAAATTGCATAATCTGTTCTCCCTGAATTTATTCATTAAACAGCGATTTAAGGATTCGGTCAACAATTGTGGCCATAATTATGGCGCCGCTGGTATAAAAGCCTGGCCCCCATAGCAGCATGGACGCCAGGTGTATATTTTTAGATCCTAAAAGCCGGAAATTTGCCATATCTACATCAGCCCCCGGCATTTCCGTACCGCCGCATTTATAGGGTTCGATCAGCCCTTTTGCCGCCATATTTTTAATAAGGGTCGGTTGGGCATCGCTTTTAATATTGCGCTCAACATTACCTGTGGTGTTAACCAGAATTTTTGTGTTCTCAACTCCGAAATCATGGGCAATAGCATAGGTATCATTCTCATGGTTATAGGTGACGGATTTAACACCCTTAATGATTTTAAGTCGTCCTGCCTTGTGCAGGGCGAGCAGACGTTCAGCCGTTAAAATCGGGCAGGATGCTTCATAAGTCAGTGTTGCCGTTTCATAATTTTTGCGGAATCTTTTTTCCTCGTCTGCGCTGACAAGGTGTGCGGCAAAAATATCCCAAAGCTCAAGCCCGGCATCGCCGAATATATCCACCAGAATATTACGTGCGCTGCCGCTGATGGCTGTGTCCAGATCTTTGGATAAAATTTCCGCGGCCCGCTTATCAACGTCCTCGGCACTTTTACATCCTTCGTATGGCTCAAGAATTTCCCGCCACGGTGTATCACCACCATTCAGCTCACAGTCTTTTTTGATAGCCGTCGCTATATCTTCAAGTTTAAGGCCGCTATCCGGTTTAATGGAGGAAAGATAGTCAACGTTGAAATGTTTGCGTGTTACTGTTTTGGTCTTTCGGCTTTTCATTTTTTTAAGCCGGCCGCTGCGCGAACAAAGCACAACATGTCTTTGATTGGTGCCGGGAATAAATTCAAGTTTACCGTCCGGATTTCGTTCAAACCGGCTACCGGTTCTTTCTGAATAAAGCCGCCCGACGACATCAAAGGCACTTAGTGAAGCACCAAGTATATGAATTGTTCCCTCCATCGGGATTTTATCCAGTGAAGGTTCATTCAGGTGATCGCGAAAATAAAGCGCATTTGAGCCGGCAGGAGGGCTTTCATAAACATCCCTGCCCGGGCAGTGTCCGGTGGTCAGGATAACTTTATCCGCCAGAATGTTGCCGTCCTGCCATTGAATACTGACTTTACCGTTAGCCATTTCTGAAATATCGGTGACTTCATTTGGTATCAGATTGATTTTGATATTCTTTATTGCGGCATTGGTCAGAGTTGTTCTGAAGACATCCTCAAGAAAATAGCCGTAATAACGCCGGGATATATTGCCGCGATCTTCAATTTCCGGCAGGGAAACCCCGTCGGGCAATGGCGGGCTTGTGCGCAACCAGTTGATAAAAGCGCGTCTGTTATCCGGTGTAAGGCAGAGAGTGTCATTGGTGTTGTTCAGAAGATAATCTGCGCATTCATCACTTTTATAAGGAAGTCCAGGGCCGTAAATGCCACTGGTTTCAAAAATGGTGATTTCTTCTACCGGATATTTATCCACCAACTGATAAAAAGCGCTGGTCCCTGTAAAACCGCAACCGATCAGAGCAATATGTTTTGGGCTGCTCATTCCTCTGACCTTTCAATCAGTACTTCTGTTGTTTCCTTCATGGTTTCAAGAACAATCATTGATTCCGTACTTGTCACTGCGGGCAGTTTTTTAACCCTGTCATGAAGAAATCTCTGTAGTGCGCTTGTATCAGCGACGCGGACTTTCACCATATAGGAATGGGCGCCGCTGATATGATGAATTTCCTGAATTTCTGGAAATGTGGAGAGTTTTCTGACAGCATCATCTTCACCATCATAACTCATATCAACGAGAATCAGGGCGCAAAGCTTTGCCCCAACTTTTATGGGGTCCAATACACCTCGCCATTCTTTAATGATGCCGGATGCAGAAAGCCTTCGTACCCTTTCATTGGCAGTGGAAACTGAAACGCCAACTGCATTGGCCATTTCTGCACTGGAGGTACGGCCATCTTTCTGAATTATTTCGGCTATTTTACGATCTGTAATATCCATAACAATAAAATTTCCTGATTATTCATAATATTTCAGGAAAAATAATTGTTTTAAGTAATATTTCAAGAAAAAATTTTAATAATTTATTGCGGCGCCAGTTAAAGATGCTGTTTCAGACATAACAATATGTACAGGAATCTTTTTTACATAGCTGCTCATTGGACCTTTATCAGTAAAGAGTTCGATAAATCTGTCCCTGTCAATCAGGTCAGTAATATGGGGAATTATCCCGCCGCCAATATAAATTCCGCCCCGGCTACCCTGAGCGAGGGCTATATCGCCAGCTACACTTGCCAAAATATCCAGAAATAAACTCACTGTTTTTACTGATATTTCACAACTGCCATCCCTTGCCTTTTTGGTAATTTCATGAGCTGCTATATTATTTTTTTCCTTATGGCTAAGAAATTCATATATGCGGATCAGCCCAGGACCGGACAGAAATGTTTCAGTTGAAATATGTTTGATTTTATTAGCAAAAAAACTAAGTAAATCTTGTTCGATTTTTGATTTTGGTGCAAAGGACATATGACCAATTTCTGTTGAGATAGTACGGATGGTTGCTCGTTGACGAATACCAATCGCAGCACCAAGACCCGAACCTACACCAAATGCGCTGAAAGGTGCTTCTGCTAGCCCATTATCAAACGGTGTAACGGTTTCAAGCTCGCCTGCGTCAAGCCGGGGTATTGCCCTGATGAGCGCTTCATAGTCGTTGAGCAGGGTTACATGTTCGAAATTAAATTTTTGCTCTATATCCCGTGCGTTTATATCCCAATTAAAATGCCAGAGATTTCCATTACTTTCGGTCATTTCGCCGGCAATAGAAAAGCGCGCCCATTTAGGAATTTCACAATCCAGACCTTTCAAATAAGCAGAAAGAAGATCATTAAAATTATTATAGTCTTTACAGGGGAAAATACCGATTTCCTTTAGCTTAATTCCATCTATATTTTCCGGCTGGTTCGAAAATTCCGCTATGGCGAAACGGCCGTTGGTTCCACCGACATCAGAAACGATCATATGATTGATCATTAATTATCCCTTATTACTCAATTGCCTATTTGACTTTATTATGGGATAACAGAATAAAAAAGAATAGGGAAAATATGCTGGCAGTAATTTCATTCATAGGCTTTACCGGCCTGGTGGCGCTTATTTCTTACCTTAAAACCAGAAATGATGTGATGGCAACGTCGGATGATTATTTTCTCGGCGGGCGAAGTCTTACTGCATGGGTGATTGCCGGATCACTGATCCTTACCAATTTGTCCACTGAACATTTAATTGGGTTGAATGCTGATGCTTTTGCTCACACGGTAGCCGTTATGGCGTGGGAGACTACGGCTGCACTGGCTATGGTACTAACGGCATTATATTTCCTGCCAAAATATTTAAAACGCGGCCTGACCACAATTCCGGAATACTTGTCGCTCAGATATGATCAGAATACGCGATTCATTGCCACAGTTCTATTTCTTTTTTCTTATGTGGTGGCTATTTTACCAGTGGTGCTGTTATTTGGAGCAGCAGGTCTGGAAAGTCTGTTTGATGTGTCCGGCGTGCTTGGGGTCAGCAAATCATCAGCTGTCTGGATTATGGTTTGGGCGATTGGTACACTTGGTTCACTTTACGCCATTTTTGGCGGACTTAAGGCCGTTGCAATATCCGACACTATAAATGGTATCGGCTTTCTGGCGGTTGGTCTGATTGTTCCGGCCCTTGCACTTTTCTATGTCGGGGATGGGAATATATTTAATGGTCTGGAAACTGTATATCAAAGTGCGCCGGAAAAATTTGATATTACAGGTGATGAGCCGGGCTCTTTTTTACCGTTTGGTGTTCTTTTTACGGGAATGATTGTCAACCAGATCTTTTTCTGGTGCACGAACCAGTCAATAATACAACGTGCATTAGGGGCCAAAAACCTTGCCGAAGGTCAAAAAGGGGTTCTGATTGCGGCATGTTTTAAACTGCTTGGACCGGTTGCGATCGTGCTGCCTGGTGTCATTGCCTATTATCTATTTAAGGATCAAATTGGCCCTGGGCAATCTATGCTGGCCTATCCGATGTTGGTAAAGGAAATTTTGCCAGCGCCGATGGTCGGTTTTTTTGCGGCGGTGATGGTGGGCGCTGTACTCAGTACTTTTAACAGTGTATTGAACAGTTCAGCCACCCTTTTCAGTCAGGGTATTTATCATATTTTTATGAACAAGCAAGCAACCGGTCGTCAGATGGTCTGGTCAGGTCGCGTCTGCAGCATACTGCTGGCAATAATTGCCATGATCGCAGCGCCGATGATTGATACCAGTGGCAGTCTTTATAATTACCTGCAAAAAATCAATGCGACCTTTTTTGGGCCAATGCTTGCTGTTATTTTACTTGGACTTCTTACTAAACACGTGACCGCACGTTCGGCAAAAGTCGGCATGATTTTTGGGCCGGTCCTGTTTTATCTGCTAACAGGAACCTTTGATGAACCGGTGCAGAATTTTGCCAAAAATCTGTTTGGCACTAAGGATAGCATTCATTTCCTTCATTTCCTGGCTCTGGTATTTATTCTGACATCAGTTTTGATGCTGATTATCAGCAAACTTAAACCGGAAGTCACAAATGAACCTATCAGTCATGCGGCAAAAGTTGACATGACGCCCTGGAAATACGTCAAACCGGCAAGTCTTGTTATTTCTATTTTGGTTATTGCGATCTATGTTTCTTTGGCGCGATAGGAGCAGTGAATAAAATAATTGTGATTGCATATTCACGCTTATTTGAATTTTTTCCATTTTTATATTAGACTAAGTTCCAATGTTTGGGAATTATGCGCCATTTTGTTCATTGAAATTGTGCGCAATGTTAGGTGTTTTAGGGAATAAGTTATGAGTATTTTTAGGTCTTTCCGGTTAATTTTCAGAAAAATAACACTGTTCTTATTTTGCTTTGCGGCATCAACGATCCAGGCATTTGCGATAAACAATAAAAATACCTGTGAAAGCGAAAGTGCCATTATCACTTCTGACTATGACGGCGGTGGTATGAGCCAGTGCAGTTCAATTATTCCAACTATTTTCAGAGTGGTTATCGCCCCGGAAGACGAAAATGCCGAGCAAAGACCACCGTGGTATTCATTTAAAATCACCAATAAAGATAAAGAAATGGTGATTGTTGATGTCAATTATATTAAAGCAGAGCACCAGTTTGACCCGAAAATCAGTACTGACGGTGTAAACTGGTCAAGATTATCCAAAGATAGCTTCAATATGAGTGATAACGGGCATCGATTTCAGATGTTTCTGCCAGCAATGGATAGACCATTTTATATATCTGCGCAGCCTATTTTTGATGGTGCGCAATATGACAGATGGACGGATAGCCTTGTTGCAAGAGGCGCAGTGAAAAAAAGCCCAATTGGTACATCTGGCCAGGGAAGACCCATTTATAAAATTCAGAGCGACAGTGGTCTAAATACAGGAAAATATTTATTCCTGATTGGCCGCCAGCATCCTGTTGAAGTAACGGGTGCTTATGCCATGCAGTCTTTTGTTGATACCATTTATTCAGATACGCCGCTAGCGCGCGAATTTCGAAAACAATATGGTGTTATATCGATACCATTGGTAAATCCCGATGGTGTCGCGCTAGGCTATTGGCGTCATGCCACCGGTAAGCTTGATACGAACTGGGACTGGGGACAGTTTGGCCAGAAAGAAACAAGGGTAATTTCGGAGGAGCTGAAAAAATTCAAAACCAGAGGTACGCTCGAACTGTTTATAGATTTTCATGGCACCTATGATAATGAATTATACACACAATTCGGAAAGATGGGAGAATGGCCAAGCAGCTTCACCAGAAAATGGACAAGTGCGGTAAAGGCAAGGTTGCCGAATTATTATTATGATCATAAAAAATTCAGTTTCACTGAAAGAAAACCGGGTTCAACAGAAGGCGGTTCGGCCAACCAGTATGTTTATAATTTGCTTGGAACAACGACACTTATTTATGAAGAAGGTGAAAACACACCAAAAGACTTTGTCCAGCAAAAAGCGCAGGTTGTTGCTGAAGAAATTATGAGAGTGCTGCTGACTTCTGGGACCAATTAAATTCGGCCAAATATGTAATATATTGCTGAATTATGATTATGTTTTATTCCTAAGACTTTCATATAGGATAAATGCTTTATCTAATTTATTTTTGTCAATGTCTTCGACAATTTCTTTTTCTCTTAGAATAAAATTATGTACTGGTGTTTTTTCTATTCCCGCCAGATGAGATATATTCTTCCAGACGTCTTTATTTTTGCAGAGGTCTTCATAACAGATAAAATGAACATCCTTCGATGCAGTGTTTCTTATGCCATCATACGTATTGATCCATAAATCCAACCAATAGTTAAAATCATCTATATTTTGATTTTTCGAGGATTGATTTCCAAAATCAAAGATTTTATGTCCGGATCCAAATTCAAAATGCCCCAGCCAATCCATATATTTGCGCGTGAATTGATTCTGATTTTGTAATTTAATAAATAATTTGTGTTGATAAAAAAGAGAATTGGCATGCGTTAATGGATTACGGAAAGGAACCAGTATTAGGGCCGACGGAAAGGCTTTCCTTATTGCTGGAAGCCTTAGAATATTGTTGTTATTTTTTGAAAGATAGAATTTTGCATCGGTCTTTCCAGATAAAATAATCAGGGAAACATATTGTCTGAACTTAGCTATAATTTCCTGACTGACATGATAAGGAATAAGTCGGTCTTTTTTTATATATTCGCTACCGGTAAAAATTCGCCAAAATACTTCTTCCAAAGCTTCGGGACTATCGGGGCTAATTTTTATCCCATCACCATGCATGCGCTCACTTTGTTCATAGGATTTATGTGAAGAAGAGGAAAATTTTTGCCATATATTAGGAGCCAAAACAAATGGCATATCCTGATAGGTTAGTGATCGATAACGAACTGTATCATATAGTTGCCTCATTAAAATTGTGGTACCGGATCTTGCTAATCCGGCGATGAAAATATGTTGAAGTGGGCTTACGTTCGCGATTTCATGTTTATATAATCGCAAATTAAGGTCAAAACTCATCTCGGCAAATGCAGTATTTTGCAGAGCCAAACGATGAAGAATTTTATCTAAAAAATTATAGTGACCTTTTTGCAAAATATTGCCTTGCTAAAAAATAGAAAGTTGCAACAACACTTGTGAATATAATGCCCTTTAATGACAGTATTAAGGAATTGATTTCGAATTGAAGTTGCTGAAAAATAAAAATAATTAATCCAATTGTCAGAAAATCAATCACAAAATATCCAGAAAGTAATATAGTTTGCCACAGTAATTTACCAGAATATGCTGAAAAAGCCTTCTCTTTCCATGTGTCAGAAATATGTTTTGATGTCAAAATGGCTGAAGATTTTTTACCAATATCAGAAATGATACGGATTGATTTTTCTACGGGCAGTCTTGCAAGTATCTCTACAAACAAGCAACTGATAATAGTGAGCATAAGCCAGATCATGGCTTTTAATCTTCCCCGGATGGGTTCTGATTATCATCAGAATTTTTTGATTTAAATTTGCGGATAAGTCTTTTAATCGGATACCAGAAAAAAGATAATATGCTCAGAAAAAAGGCACCTATAATACCGAGAACGACAACGATTGCGCCCAGGCTTGATCCAGGTCCACCATAGGCACTGGCCAAATTCGGAAAAAATATCAGTATAAAAACAATATAATTGATTAATTTATACAAGGGTTTGCTCCTGCCTGACTGAAGTTAAGTTCCGGTACTTTAAATGCGTTCGTTACAACATAGTTCATATTTTCAAATTGCGGTGCCGTTATGATGATTTCCAGCACTTTCCCACCTTCTTGATTTAACTCGAAAACTCGTCCTTGCTGCGCACTGGTGACAATAATACTTCCATCAACCGATATCTGGTGTTTACCACGAATTCTTGAATAAAAATTTAATTTCTCACCTTCAACCAGGACTTTAAATTCATTTGTCGTCGGATTAATGCTGACTATACGACTATAGTCAGCCCCCATTCTGTTATCAAATACCGTAATCGTGCCATCAGGGTTCCAGTCAGGATCATGTTGCCTTTTTGTCTTCCCAATCATATTCCATTTAATTTTTGCAGTTTCAGGATCAATAACAGCAATCATATTCAGTGACCTTGAGCTGATCAGCAGGTCTCCTGCCTCAAATAAAGGAAACTTATCAGCGATTTCAGCAGGGAGCGGTTCTACATCATTGAAATGTACAGGGTCTGCATAATAAATTGTGGGTCGTGCATGATCATTTGTTCCAAGGGCATTATCATCCAATGCTCTAATACCAAAAACACTATATTGCTGATTGGCGGTAACCATATTGTTGAAAGATACAGTCTGAACAACTTTGCCTGTTTCAACATCAACTTTTACTATGTCATTCCCCACAAGTCCCCAAACATATTTTCGGTCAAGAGCAGGATTAATTGCATGGTGCAAATTTGCAGAAGATTTCCAGATAAGTTCACCACATTGATCAATGCGGAAACTGGCAAACACGCTATCAAAAGAGAATATAATTGAATTATCACTAAGTAGTCTGAAACCATGTAAAAATGGGCGCCCCCCTACTTTAACAAATTCATTTATAACATCTTTTTTTATTCTCCAAACATGCTCAACCGTCAAATCCGGTGAAATAGCGAGAGCCGCATATTCCGTTTCTCCGGCAATATCAAACAGTCCAACTAATATGCGCCAGGACTTTGATGGATATAGTCGATTTTGTCCTGTTTTTATTTTAATCCCTCTCAAGTCAAAATTTGTATTATTTTTAATTTCTTGAAATTCATTCCCTATTGAAAATTCATTAGGTGATATTGATTCTCTGTCAGGATTACCGAGCAGGTCTGCCAGTACATTTTTTACATCTCTTGGCAAAGTGGCAATTTTATATATTGCTTTGAAGATAAATATATCCTGTTTTTTTTCTGAAACCAGAACAGCATAACCAAATAACGAAAATAAAATTATTGTTATATATATTTTTCGGAGACTTATTTTCTTAAAAAGCAAATTAATATACTTATTCACAATGGTTCTGGGTCCTTTTTATATGATTCTATTTTGCCATATAATTGTTAAATAACCATATCTACATAATAAAATAGGCGGTTAATATTTTTGGCACAACGTTTAATTTGGCCTTTTAATGATATTATTTAGTTGGATTGCAGCTTAACTAAAAAATATGAAGAAATTATTGTTGTCCGGAAAGTTGTTTTAAAGCCAATGAATAAACATAAGAATATTGACTGTTAGTTGGATCATTTATTGTTGCTTTTTTTAAATAGGGAAGGGCATCTGCAGGTGTTCTCGTTCTTATCAGATAAAGCCCTTTAGAGAAATTTAAAGTAGCGTCCTCGGGCAGATTGGATAATCCCAATTCAATTGCTTCGATAGTTTTGGCTTCGTTGCCCAATTCCCTGTATTTGTCGGCAAGATTGACATAAGAGGCGGAGAAATAGGGGTCAATTTCCATGGCTTTCATATATTCTTTTACTTCGCTTCCAAGTTCATTTTGGCTTCCGTAAAAAAGACCCAGATTGAAATGACCTTCACCGCGCCAGGAAACCTGATTTTCGGCAGTGATAAATTCTGATCTGGCACTGTCATATGATTTTTTAGCTCCGGCTGGAAGCATCGAACTATCCAGATCGGATAGGGCACGAACCGTTTCAACCCTGATAACTTTAAGCGGGTCGTTTAGAAGCGGCAGTAATAATAGGGTCCGTTCAGGGAGTGGAATAAATTTTGATGCCTTCACCGCGCCAAGCCGGATCAGTGGTTCTTCAATGGTAACCGCTGTTTTGATAGCATTGTAGCTGTTCCTGTCCTGATAATTATTGAGCAGTTCATACCCGCTGCCCCTGATGATCGGTGGGATAGTTTCATCGGCTATCATCGTGTTTAACATTTGCTCGGCTTCCGGTGCATTTTGATAAACGGCACTGAAAACTTCACCGTAATGCGGGGAAGGATTTTTGCCGGTCCAAGATTTAACCTGCTTCGCAGCCCAGTCGGCATCCTGATCACTATGACAGCTGGTACAGGCATCAGGTGCGCCCGTTTTGTGATTTAAATCGGGTCTTGGGATGCGAAAGCTATGATCGCGGCGGGCATCAACCCCCATATATGTCCGCGCTGGCATATGGCAGCTAACACATTCCGCGCCGGTTGAGCCCATTTCATGCTTATGATGATCCTTGGTGTCATAAAAAGTCGCCTGATGACAGGTGGCGCACATGTGATTACTCTCTGCCTTCAGTTTTAAACTATGGGGATTATGGCAGTCACTACAGATAACACCTTCAGCAAACATTTTGCTTTGGAGAAAAGACCCCCAGACATAATCCTCGTCCCGCACCTGACCGTCGGGGAAATATTCCGGCATCAGAACCGGTGTTGGGGAAAAACTGTCAAGATATCTGTCAGTAGGCGAAAAGCCATCAGTCAGCGGCGAACGCCGCGAATGGCAGGCGGCGCAGACCTCAATTTCACGTTGATCCCTTTTTTCGCCTGTCCATCTGGCTGTGTGCGAACCCTCAACCAATTGCCAGCTTCCATCGGTCTTGCTGGTCATAATATCATTTTCCGGTATATGACAGGACTGGCAGTCCACACTTATTTTATCGAAATGAGTATTGAATGAATTATTTTCAGGATCATATCCCCGTTTCAAACCGCTTGAATGACAATCGGCACACATGCCGTTCCAGTTCTGCATCGGCTGTTTCCAGTGCAAGCGATCATTTGCCGGTATATGCTCATCACCATAAATATGAAACCATCGCTGTCCGCCGCTGTCTGCCGGACGGCTATCCCATGCAAGGGGCAGGGTCTGATATTTACCGTCTTCCATTTTAACCAGATATTGCTGTAACGGGTAAGTGCCGAATGTATAATCGATTTTATGATCTTCCCCATCTATTCGAACCCAAAATTCATTATTCTTTATATAAAATCTATTTTCCTGAGTGTTAATGATGACGGGTATATTCTCAAATTTTCCAAGCACGTTTTTGTCATTGGCAATGGCCATTGCCTTCTGATGGTCGGAGCCATTCCAGCTTTTCCATTCCATAAAATGACATGTCCTGCAGTTTTTATCGGTCGGATGTGCCGCTTTTGCGCCGATGCATATATTAAGCGATGCTGCCGAAAATAGGGCTAATAACATAATTTTTATTAATTTATTCGGCTTTTTTGTCATTTTTATTATAGATATGTTTCAGGTTATCGCTTCCGGCTTTTTCCCGCCCGTGGCCCAGTTTAAAAGCTCTATCACATGAAGCACAGGGATATCAGTGCCACTGGCTATGTGAATATTACAGCCAAGATTGCTGCTGGCAATCACATCTGCATTTGTCGCTTCAATATTTTTAATTTTTCGCTCTCTTAGCTCACCAGCAATTTCGGGCTGGGTGATGTTATAGGTTCCGGCGGAACCACAGCAAATATGGCTTTCTTTTATGGGGGAAACGGTAAATCCGGCGTCCTTTAACAGACGAGCCGGAAGGTCGCCAATTTTCTGACCATGATTAAGTGAGCAGGCCGAATGATAAGCTACATTGATTTTGTCAGTTATCTGGGTTTCGCCAATACCGATTTCACTAACCGCTTCCGAAATATCCTTGGCAAGGGACGCGACCAATTTCGCTTTTTCAGCATAATCCGGATCATAGCGGAACAAATGTCCGTAATCCTTGATTGATGTGCCGCAGCCTGAGGTGTTAATAACAATTGCATCCAGATTACCCTTTTCAATTTCGGCAATCCAGCCATCAATATAACGTTTGGCAGTCATTATGGCATTTTTCGATTTTCCCATATGTTCATCAAGAGCCCCGCAGCAGCCAACAGCCGGCGGCACCACCACATCAACATTATGATTGGATAAAAATTCAATTGTGGCCAGATTAATATGTTCGCCCACGGCCCGCTGAACGCATCCGGCGCTTAAGCCCATCCGGTATTTTGGTTTTCCCCTCGCTTTGGTGAGTTGCGCTGCCCTCACATTGCTAAGCGGTGGTTTAAGGTCAAGTATGGCACGGAGTTTATCGGGCAGAAATGATTTAAGTGGGGTCATAAGGCCAGATGTCCTTGCCGCCAGTTTAAAACGGTTCGGGTATGGTAATATCATGCTCAGCATGCCCCTGAAAAGTCGTTCCAGAAGCGGTCTTTTATACGTTTTTTCAATATGACTTCGCCCATGTGTCAACAGATGGGCATAATCAACGCCGGACGGGCAGGTGGTGGTGCAGGACAGGCAAGTCAGGCATTTATCAAGATGCTCAACTTCCACTTCAGTAGCTGGTCTGTCATTTTCCAGCATTTCCTTGATCAGGTAAATGCGGCCTCGTGGTCCGTCCAGTTCATTACCAAGCAGCAGGTAAGTGGGACAAGTTGCCATGCAGAAACCGCAATGGACGCAGTTTCTCAGAATTTTTTCAGCGTCTGCTATTTTTGGGTCTTCCAGCTGTTTTTGGGAAAATCTGGTTTGCATGGCTAAAATCCCAACCTTCCCGGGTTTAGTATATTTTTTGGGTCAAAAGCCTTTTTTATCCTTTTGTTTAAATTTCTGATCAGCGGGTCAGGCGATTTGTTAAAAGGTAGATCAAGTGGAGTTTCGGTATTTCTGATCAGCCAGAAAGCCCCCTTGTCAAATGTTGGAATATCTTTTGATGACATCCAGAGCAGGCCGCCAGCCCAATCAAGAAAATAAAATTCCGGGTTATGGTCATTAATGACGTCCAGAACATCACTGGCGGCAATGCTGATTTTCCAAAGGGGTAAGTTCTTGGGCGGATTTAGCGGGGCCACATCGCGGATTTGTCTCCACTGATCTTCACTTTCCTCCCTTTTCAGTTCTGATACTTTTCTTTTACCAACCAACCCCCTGATCGCTGCTATTCTTTCGTCAAGTGAAGCGGTTGTTCCTTCAATGCGGATAAAGGTTCCCGTTCCAGGAATGTGTGCAAGGCCGCTGACTTCATATGGACAGGCAGCAATTTCCGTCATTAGAAAAATGGCTGTTTCAGTCTCAAGATCGTGAATTTTAAGGCTGATTTCATCCTGGGCTTTAGGGGCCAGTTTTAAGGTCATTTCTGTTATTGCACCAAGTGTGCCATATGAGCCGCACATTAATTTGCTGACATCATAACCACTAACATTTTTTACGACGCGGCCGCCTGCCTTGAAAATCTGACCAAAGCCTGAAATTCCCTGAACGCCGAGGATATAATCGCGTGCCCCGCCCGCCAGAAATCGTTTGGGCCCGGATAAATTGGTGCCAATAATGCCGCCAATAGTGCCTATGCCGGGATCATTTCCAAGCAATGGTCCCAGATCTGGCGGCTCAAATTTAAGTTCCTGATTATGTTCCATAAGCAGATTTTTAAGATCACTTAGTAAAACGCCGGGTTCAAGGGTAAT
Organism: Kordiimonadaceae bacterium; assembly: GCA_024236295.1. Classification (GTDB taxonomy): domain Bacteria; phylum Pseudomonadota; class Alphaproteobacteria; order Sphingomonadales; family Emcibacteraceae; genus Pseudemcibacter. The sequence goes on from JACKKT010000004.1 coordinate 183,356, forward strand.
CACCAATTCTTCCGGTTCATAAAGCTTAACCTGGTTAAGTTCTTTTAATGATAAAGTTGATGCCACATTCATGGGAGAGCCAAGGGAAATTAGACTGCCACCTGTTCTGACATCCAGACTTTTTTCCATAACAATATGGTCGCAAATACATTCGCTAACCTGTTCTTCTGTGGTGGGGAAATATAAGTCAGTCATCAGAATCTGGGTATATCAGGAAATAACAGCTTGCCACCATGAATATGCATTTTACCCAGTTCTGAGCAGCGGTGAAGTTCCGGAAACATTTTACCGGGGTTTAGGCGGTGGGCCGGGTCAAAGGCGCATTTGATCCTTTCCTGCTGGTTAAGGTCGTCTTTTGTAAACATAGTGGGCATTAGATCGCGTTTTTCAACGCCGATTCCATGTTCTCCGGTAAGGGCGCCACCAACCTCAACACAAAGCCTTAAAATATCTGAGCCGAACTCTTCTGCGCGTTCAAGTTCCCCCGGGACATTAGCATCATAAAGGATAAGTGGATGCAGGTTACCGTCCCCGGCGTGGAAAACGTTGGCAACCCTTAGACCATATTTTTTAGAAAGCTCATTCATACGGCGGAGAACGATCGGCAGATTTTTGCGCGGTATCGAGCCATCCATGCAGTAATAATCCGGTGAAATTCGACCTACGGCAGGGAAAGCAGCCTTGCGTCCGGCCCAGAACCCATTTCTTTCCTCTTCACTTTTACTGATCGAGATGGAGGTTGCCCCCAATTCTTTTGCCAGTTCTGATACGCGCTGCGTGAAATAATCAACTTCGCTTTCCACGCCGTCAAATTCGGCGATTAATATCGCTTCTGCGTCACGCGGGTATCCTGGCTGGCAGTAATCCTCAGCAGCATTAATCGCCATATTATCCATCATTTCCATTCCGGACGGAATGATGCCGGCGGCAATTGTCCGGGCGACGCATTCACCGGCTAGTTCGATATCGTCAAAACCAATCAACATCGCTTTTACAACATTGGCTTTTGGTAAAATACGCACAGTTGCTTCGGTGACGACCCCCAAAAGTCCTTCAGAGCCTGTAACAAGACCGATAAGATCATAGCCGCTTTCCTGCATATGTTTTCCGCCAAGTTCAATGATATCACCATTCATCAGCACCATTTTAAGTCCGAGTATATTATTGGTCGTCAGTCCGTATTTAAGGCAGTGAACGCCACCTGAATTTTCGGCGACATTCCCGCCTATGGTGCAGGCAATTTGGCTTGAGGGGTCGGGGGCATAATAAAAGCCCTGATCCTCAACCGCATGGGAAATGGCAAGGTTGGTAACGCCGCACTGGGTCACAACAGAGCGGTTCTGATAATCAATATCGATGATTTTATTAAGCTTGGAAAGGCCAAGGGTCAGCCCATCAGCAAGGGGCAATGCCCCGCCGGAAAGCGAAGTGCCAGCCCCCCTTGGTACGACTTTTATATTGAGCTCGTTGCATATTTTTAAAATTTCGCTGACTTCCTCTGTGCTGCTGGGCAAAGCAACAATCATCGGCGATTGTCGATAGGCGGTCAGCCCATCCGATTCAAATGCCTTTCGGCCCTGTTCGGACGTAATCACGGCCTTTTTACTCAGAAGACGAACAAGCCGCCCGGTAAGATCGGGCAGCTTATCTAAAATTTCCTGTTCCGGGTCCGGCATTTTCATAGGAAAAACTCTTTATTCGCCAGGCGAACCTTCCGCAGCCATTTTTGCAAGTCGGCGATCATTATACCATACCCCGCCGAAAATAAATAATAGCGCAATGGGCAGAAGGGCGACAGTCTGAAATGATTTTTCCGCTGCATAGATAAGCGAGTTGATCTGTTCAGGGCTTCCATCTACCATGGCGGCAAAGGCATCAGCGCCACCGGCGGCTTCCAGTTTTGCCTTGTCATAGGCGGCCCCAAGGATCGGAAGCACGATATAGGTTGCCATGGCACCGGCAGAGCCAATCAGTCCAATGGTCCAAGCACCACCACGAGGGTATCGTTCAGCGGCGGACGCCAGCATTGTCGGCCACATAAAGCAGACACCGGCTCCCCAGAAAGTCGCCGCAAGCACGCCGGTTACTGGGCTGTCAGCAACACTAAGCATGTAAAGTCCGACACTTGTTAGTAATGAAGAAAACCACAGAAGCCCAACTGGAGAGAGCTTATGGGCAATCGGACCAGCAAAATGGCGCATAACAAACATAATGCCGCTGACATAAACAAGAAGTAAGATACCCCGCATTCCGACAGTATGGGTAAGAGCCAGATCGACCCACTGTCCGGGGGCGAGTTCCGACGAGGCGGTAAGGAACATGGCACCGAACCAGATAAAGAAACTTGGGCGTCTGAAAATTTCCTTGATCATGTCACCAAAGCTCACATCAAGAGCCGAGCTTTCGGTTTTAGGGAATTTTACGCCCAGATTAAGAAACAGAAATCCGGCTGCCGGTACGAAAATTATGGAAAGAGCAATTTGCCAGTTCAGATCCAGGTAATTAATAAGTATGCCGGACAATCCGCCGACAATAAGTCCCGCTGGCCACCAGGCATGGAGCACATTAAGTCGGTGAGTTTTATCTTCTGGATAAAGTGATGCCGTGGCAGGATTAATAGCCGATTCGACAAAACCCCAGGCAATGCCTTTAAGTAGCATTCCAAACCAGAGTGCCCAGTAGATGTTTGCTCCGGATGTAATATTGCCGGCAAAGACAACAATGGCATTTCCAATGATGATAAGGGAAGCAGCCATGGTAATGGCCCGCCCCATGCCGATCACATCCATAAACGGGCTAACCAGAAAAAGGGTTACTGAAAAGCCAAGGAAAATGATACCGAGGATTTCCCCGATCATAGTGGCGGATGTCTTAAAATCAATGGGATCAAGAAAGTTACTTTTAAGATCAGCTGCAACCGTGGCACCAAGCGACATAGATATGGCAATTGTAAAAAGAGCCATGGTACATATTAAAAAAATCCGGTTGCGATCATACTCTGTTTCAGACATTTAAGCCTCCCTTGGTTAATCCCTATTGATCCATCTATAGATTTTTATTTTGCGAAATGTTCCTTTAAGGCCGCAAAACCAGTTTGAAAAACACCGTTTGCAACCATGTCCGCTTTTTCATCTTCTTTGCCCGCTTCCGTGGTAAATTCAGCCGACCATTGAATATAAGTACGGTCCCCATCTGTAATAGGACGAAGTTCCATGGTGGAAAGATAATTAAAAAGTCCAAGACCGGTTGTCAGCATGTCATATGTAAATGTGTAGTCAATATCGGAAAATGCCAAAAGTGTTTCGCGAATATTTTCACCATCATGAAGATAAAAATTTCTAACGCACCCTACAGTAAAAGGATTAAGGCCATCCTCAATTTCACTTCGGGCAATTCCCGGGTGCCATTTTGGTAAATCATTAAAGCCGCGGACTACTTCCCAAACTTTATCAATGGGGGCATCAATCACAGATGTTTCAAATACTGTTACCATTTTCTTCTCCGCTTATTTGATTTTCATGCTTTTAAATATTTTTGTACACTCTGTAAGTGCTATTTCAGTAGGCAACCTTTCCATACTGCTGGCCCCATAGAAGCCATGACATTCAGGGCATTTTTCCAGAATATACTGCGCATCAGACGGCGTTGAAATCGGGCCGCCGTGACAAAGATATATGATGTCATCTCGTACAGTTTTTGCGGCAGCAATCCATTCATTGATCAAGTCCGCACACTGGTCAAGGGTCGGCGCAGTTGACACACCGATTGCGCCGCCCGTTGTGCAGCCAAGATGGGCAACAATGATATCTGCGCCCGCTTTGGCCATTTCAATAGCTTCCTGCGCATTAAAAACATAGGGTGTTGTCAGCATGTCCTGTTCATGGGCAATACGGATCATATCGACCTCAAGACCGAACCCCATACCTGTTTCTTCGAAATTGGCACGGATATTGCCGTCAAAAAGCCCGACGGTAGGAAAATTCTGTACCCCGCTGAAGCCCATATCTTTGAGCTTTTTTATAAACCGTTCCATATCAACAAAAGGGTCCGTACCGTTAACGCCAGCCAGAACTGGGACATTTTTAACCACCGGCAGTACTTCTTTTGCCATATCAACAACAATTTCATTGGCATTGCCGTAGGATAAAAGCCCGGCCAGCGATCCTCGACCTGCCATGCGGTAACGCCCTGAATTATAGATCACGATCAGATCAATGCCGCCTGCTTCCTCGCATTTTGCGGACAGGCCTGTTCCAGCGCCGCCACCGATAATGGGAATACCATTTTCAATTTGCTTTCGAAAGCCGGCCATTAATTCTTTTCTGCTTAATTTATTCATTTGCTTATTCTTCACTCTGATATTTTTTGCTAAGGTCTTTGTAATTTTCTGTCATTGCAACCGCGAATTCAGGATCATTAATATGATAGGGGAGTTTAATAATTTTGACCTTCGGGTTCGTTACAGTTTCTTGAAGCGCATCTATAAAAGCCTGATCTGCATCAGGGTCATAAAAGGCCTGACCAACCGCATCAAGGGCCGAGAAGCCTTTTTCCGGGATCAGAAAACGGGCCGGAGATTTAAATCGATTCAGTTTATTACCAATCCATTTTCCCATTTGCGCATTTTCCTCTGCTGTTGTGCGCATCAGCGTGATTTGCGGGTTGTGTTCATATAAAAGTCTGCCATTATATTTATCGGGCACAGTTGAACGCGCACCGAAGTTGACCATATCGATCGCTCCACAGGAGCCGATATAAGGGATGTTGGCCTGGATAAATTGCTCAAGCCGCCCCTCGCCGGCGCTGAGTATCCCACCCATCAAATGATCGGCAACTTCCGTGGTAGTTGCATCAATCACACCCGCAAGGCGACCATCTGCAACCAGTTTCTCCAGTGTTAGTCCCCCTGTGCCCGTCGCATGAAAAACCAGACACTGATTGTCTGGTTCCAAATGCGATTTTATCTGTTCGATACATTTTGTCGTAACCCCAAACATGGTCATGCCTATCACCGGCTTTGAAGATGGTTTGGGTGTATAGCTGTTTTTTATCATGCCGGCCAGGGCATGTGCCGCATTGGCAAGAACTTGCTCTAAGATCGGATTAAGCCCGCTGATATCCGTAATTGAATAAATCATTGAAATATCGGATGTGCCGACATAGGGGGCAATATTACCTGACGCCATTGTCGAAACAATTACTTTTGGGATTCCTAAAGGTAAATTCTGAAAAGCGGGACTGATGAGCGCTGTTCCACCAGAACCGCCAAAACCGATCACACCGCCCAGGTCTGACCGATCAGCGAGAAAAAGCTTAAAGGCCTCGGCCATTGCTGCGACCGCAGTTCCCCGATCGCCCGTAAATACGGCTTTTGGACCACCAGGATGCATCTTAGCAACTTCGATAGACGGAATATCAGCTTTACTGTTAGTACCATCGGATGATGTGCCTATATCTACGGTAATTGTCTTAAGTCCTGAAGTATGGAGCAGGTCACGAATAAACAAAATTTCATTTTGTTTTGTATCAAACGTCCCGGCAATATAAGCAGCTTTTTCCGTCACTCTCATCCCTGTATTTTGTATTTTATAAAAAAATAATAGGTGTTTTCGAAATAGCGGTATTGGTAATTTTAGCTATTTTTTTAGGAAAAAAGCGTCACTCATACATCTATATTTCTCTTGATAGAATGATGTTTTATATAGTTCATTGGCGTCATACCGATTTGTTTTTTAAAATGGGAAGTAAAGGCACTTTGATCATAAAACCCTAAGCGATGTGCGGTTTCTGAAATGCTGACCCCCCCTGCAATTAGTAAATCACATGACTTTAAAATACGTAAATTGAGAATATATTGATGGGCACTTATGTTAAAAATCTGTTTGAACCTTTTTTCAAATTGGCGCACGGAGAGACCGGCAACTTTTGCCATATCCTTGTTACATATTTTTTTGGCATAATTGTCTTTTAAAAAAACCAAAGCCTTGGAAATATCATTAAACGGCCGAAGGTTAACCGAACTGTCCTCAAGTTGCTGCAGGGCACCGCAAAGCCCCTGAACCTTTCCTTCCGCATCAATAATCGGAACTTTGTTACAGATAAACCACTGCACTTCACCCATATGGTTAGGGAAAAGTTCAATAATATTGAGTTTGCTTTTAGCTGTTCTAAAAACTTCGGCATCATCTTTTCTATATTGTACGGCAAGCTCATGGGTGAAAAGATCGAAATCATTTTTACCTTTGATCATTTCAACCCGGTCAAATCCGAAATGTTCGGCAAAAAGCTGGTTGCAATTCATTAACGTGCTTTGCGTGTCTTTTACAAAAAGCATCAGGTCATTTATCCCATCAAAAAGATGGGAGAAATAGGGCGATGTAATGTAATTCATCGTGTTGGAAATAGAAATATCAATTCTCCTGATGACGCTTTTTTCCTAAATAATGTATCTTATTCCCAATACAACGCAAAATAAAACTGTTTTTCTGTTAAATAAAAAAAATGGCTTATCAAAATATTGATTGAAAGACATGGAAGTTAGGGATGGCGGAAGAAATTGAAGTAATCGTCGTTGGTTCGGGGGCAGGCGGTGGCATGGTTGCGCATACATTGACGGCTGCCGGCGTTAATGTGCTTTTGCTTGAAGCCGGGCGCAGATGGGACCCTGCCAAAGACGCCGCCATGTTTCAGTTGCCGAAAGAGGCGCCGTTAAGGGGCGAAACCACACCGGATAAAAACGAAAATTATTTTGATGCCAATATTGGCGGCTTTGAAATGCCGGGCCAGCCCTATACCAACGGGAAAGATCCTTTTAGATGGTGGCGGTCAAGGCAGCTGGGCGGCAGGACACATCATTTCGGCAGGCAAACCCCAAGATACGGTCCTGAAGATTTTAAAGTAAAAACCATGACCGGGCGAGAGGTTGACTGGCCCTTTACCTATGAAGAGCTGGAACCATACTATGACCGTGTTGAAACGATCATGGGAATATTTGGCCCGGATGCAGATGAGGCGGTCTATAATTCGCCACTTTCACCCAATCATATCCGCCAGAAACCACCTGCGCCGAGAGCCAGTGAAATGTTGTTTCAAAAAGCGCTTAAAAAAATGGGCATTAAAACTATGGCCCATCCAACCGCTATTCTGACATCCCCGCTAAATGGGCGTGATCCCTGTTTTTATGCAACAAACTGTATCAGAGGATGTAGCATAGGAGCGGCTTTCGACAGTGTCACCGCCTATATCAAGCCGGCGGAAAAAACAGGTAAACTTAAAATCCAAACCCATGCAGTTGCCTATCAGGTTTTGACTGATGAAACGGGTAAAAAGGCAACCGGACTTCGTTATATTGATACCCAGACCGGGGATCATAAGGAAATTAAGGGTAAGGTTATTGTGCTTGCCCCCGGCGCAATGGAAAGCTCACGTATATTGTTAAATTCCAAATCGGATAAGGCACCAAACGGGCTAGCCAATTCAACCGGGATGGTCGGTAAATATATTTCTGATACTTTGTTTACTTCGCTCTGGATTCATGTGCCGGAACTTGACTATGCGCCGCCCCACAACGAAGATGGCGTTTCACAGCCCCATGTATATGCGCCATGGTGGCTGCATGGCGAGGAAAAGAAAAAAGACGATGCCGATTTTTCAAGCGGTTATAAAATTGAAGTAGACCCCTATCGTGGTGGGCGGTTCGGCCCGCCAACCATGAATGCGACCTTTAGAATTATGCTGCATGGAACCAAAGGGCTTTACGGAAAAAAACTGAAAGACCATATGCGGCGATATTATGGCTCACTGATCGGCATTCGCACGCTCGGGGGAATGTCGGTTAATGAAAATTGTTATCTGACCATTGATCCGGAAGTTAAGGATAAATGGGGCATTCCAGTTCCAAAATTTTACTGGGAATGGTCGGATGAAGATTATCGCCGTGGGGAGCATATGAATAAAACCCTGCATGAACTTGCCAGAAATATGGGGGCAACGGTTATTTATGATGCGTTTGAAAAATCGCGTAAGGCCGGAAAGATTATGGAGGTCGGCGGAGAGGTTAATCATCAGGTAGGCGGATGCCGGATGGGTGATGATCCAAAAACGTCTGTACTGAATAAATATTCAAGAACCTGGGATGTTGACAACCTCTATATCGCCGATGGCGCGCCGTTTGTTACCCATGTCGAAAAGAATCCGACCCTCACCATCATGGCGATGGCAATGAGAGCCGCAGATAATATTATTGATCGTTTAAAGGGAGACGACCTATGAGTGAAAAACAAAACTTAAGCCCTAACAGGAGACGGGTGCTGCAAATCATGGCAGTGGCCGGAACGTCTGCGGCCTATTTAAGCAATTATCCGCATAATGTTGCAAATGCCCAGGTAAGACAGGAAGGGTATGGTCAGGATGTTGATGTTAATAACCCGGTCGTCACCTGGGATAAAATTCTGGATAATAATCAGCTTAAAAATCTTGCACTGCTCGGAGATATGATTATACCGGCAGATGACAAATCTCCAAGTGCCAGTCATTTGAATATTACGGATTTTGTCAATGAATGGGTGAGTGCACCATACCCCGATCAGCTAAAAGACAGGGAAACTATTGTTACTGGTCTTGAGCGCTTAAACGAAGCCGCAAATAAAAAAGATGCCCGTTATTTTTATAATCTGTCGGCGGGGGATCAGGCAACAATGTTTGATGAGCTGGCAAAATCTGTCGAAGCTGGGAAAGCCAGTGATGCTGATGATCAGTTTTTTACCAGACTGGTTTACCTTTATGTAGGAGGCTATTACACAACGGATGAAGGTATGGCCGATATAGGCTATGTTGGGAATGTCCCACTTGAAAGTTTTGACGGGCCGCCGGCCGAAATTCGCAAACTTATCGGCGTTTAAAGGAGGGACTGATTATGGCTGAACAGCATGATGTAATTGTGGTCGGGTCAGGTGCCGGTGGCGGCATGATGGTCCATACTTTAACTGCGGCAGGGGTCAATGTTTTATTACTTGAAGCGGGCCGTGAATATAACCCTGAAACCGAAGCCGCGATGTTTCAATGGCCAAGGGAAGCACCTTTGCGTGATCAAAGAACCCCTGACAAGAATTCAGGTTTTTTTGATGCAACAGTTGATGGCGGATTTGAAGTAAAAGGCCAGCCCTATACAACAGAGGGTGATGGATTTTTATGGTGGCGAGCGCGCCAGCTGGGGGGGCGTACGCACCATTTTGGCAGGCAAACGCCCCGATATGGTCCTGATGATTTTAAAAGCAAAACAAGAGTAGGGCGCGGCGAAGACTGGCCGGTTACCTATGAAGAAATGGCCCCATATTATGATCGGGTAGAAGAAATCATGGGGCTTTTCGGCCCTGATGCTGATGAAGCTGTTTATAATTCACCACAATCCCCCAATCATATAAGGCAGGAGCCACCAGCGCCGCGTGCAGCAGAAATGATTTTTGCCAAGGCCTGTGAAAAGATGGGCATCAAAACCATGGCCCATCCAACAGCCATTCTTACATCACCACTGCATGGACGGCAGGCCTGCTTTTATGCAACAAACTGTATTCGTGGTTGTGCTATTGGGGCCGCCTTTGACAGCGTGACATCCTATATCAAACCGGCAATGGAAACAGGAAAACTGACAATCGTGACCAATGCCGTTGTCTATAAAGTACTTATGAATGATGCCGGAGATAAAGCAATTGGTGTTCGTTATATTGACCGGCAAACAGAAAAACATATTGATGTTCATGCGCGGGTGGTTGTGTTGGCGCCGGCAGCAATGGAATCTTCTCGTATTTTGCTTAATTCAAAAACGGACAAGGCACCAAATGGTTTGGCGAACTCTTCCGGGAATGTTGGTAAATATCTGTCTGACACCACAGGAGGCAGTCTAATTATTCAGATCCCGTCATTTGAGAATTTACCGGCCCATAACGAGGATGGCGTTTCACAACCGCATTTATATGCCCCCTGGTGGCTCCACGGTGAGGAAAAGGAAAAAGCGGGGGCTGATTTTATCGGAGGCTATAAGCTTGAGGTTGATCCTTATGGTGGCGGACGCTTTGGCCCTCCTGGCATGTCTGATACCTTCCGGGGTATGCTGATTAATCAAAAAGGACTTTATGGCAAAAAACTGAAAGATTATATGCGTAAGTTTTATGGGTCGGTCATGTCAATTCGCTGTCTCGGCAGTATGACTGTTACCGCAGATAACTATCTGACTATAGATCCGGAAGTAAAAGATAAATGGGGCATTCCGGTACCTAAATTTCACTGGAAATGGTCGGATGAGGATTTCAGACGGACGTCGCATATGTATGAAATGCTTCATAAACTTGCCAAAAATATGGGCGCTATTGTTGTTCATGATCGATTTACGGAAATGAAAAAAGCCGGAAAACTGCTTGGCCCTGGCGGGGATACAAACCATGAAGTTGGTGGCTGTCGGATGGGGGATGATCCGAAAACATCGGTGCTCAACAAATATTCGCAGACCTGGGATGTGAATAACCTATATGTTGCCGATGGTGCACCTTTTGTTACCCATGCCGAGAAAAACCCGACATTGACCATAATGGCGCTGTCCATGCGGGCAGGGGATAATATAATTGAAAGGCTAAATCAGGGAGAGTTATGATCAGATCGCTTTTTAGCTGTGCTATTACTTTTTGTATGATAACGGCAGCTCATGCTCAGGATACAGTCCCCTTATTTGACGGCAAAACTCTTACCGGCTGGAATACGGAAGAACCCGAATTCTGGCGTGTTGAAGATGGTATGCTGACTGGTGGTGAGCTTGACATGGAGGTTCCAGAAAATACTTTTCTGGTAACTAATGGCACATTCCAGAATTTTGAACTTTTCCTTAAAGTCAGATTGCTTGGAAGTGTGGGATTTATAAATTCAGGGTTCCAGATCAGGAGCATGCCGGTCGATGGAAACGGGGAAATGAGCGGATATCAGGTTGATGCCGGTGATGGCTGGTGGGGGAAGCTTTATGATGAAAGCCGTCGAGATAAAGTGATTGCAGAATCTGCTGATATGGATGCTATTGATAAAGCGGTAAAGCGTGGCGAATGGAACGAATATCAAATTATTGCTGAAGGAAGACATATTCGGTCATGGATTAATGGTGTGCCTGCACTGGATTATATGGAAGACGATTTAACAATTCCGCAGGAAGGCCATATTGCCATACAGGCACATGCGGGCGGTAAAACCAAGGTACAAGTAAAGGACGTTATAATCAGGCAACTAAAAAGCGATCCGGATTTGCCGACCTGGCAGCAATATGGACTGCCAAAGATCAAAGTAAATTAATGGTGTAATCATTTATTGGAGAATGAGATGATCAGAAAACTAATAAAAATAATTCTGGCAGTTTTTATCTTGTTTTTGCTCGTGTGGCAGTTTGCCCCGACACTTATTCTTGCACCATATAACGCAATGTCACCTGTAACGACAACATCAACCAATGGCCTTTATATCATCAATGCCAATGACAATGAATTTGTTGAGGGAAAATCGGATATCAAATTCAAGCATGTTAAACTGGACGGCGACTATAACTCGGAAGGGGCATCTGTTGCCGATATTAATAATGATGGCCTCAACGATGTGGTAACAGGCCATTACTGGTACGAGGCACCAGACTGGAAAAGACATACTATTAGAACGCCTACAAAAGAAGCTGTATCGATTCCAAGACTGTCAGATCATATCAAAATATTTTTTGAAAGCGGTGGTAATCAAAATATCTGGTCCAAAGCTTATCCGCTGGCCTTTTTCACATTTCATGCAGATGTGAACAAGGATGGATGGATTGATGTGATCGCGGTTGATATTACAAGCGCCGGTTTTTACTGGTTTGAAAACCCGAAAGGGGTTGATGGGGAATGGCCACAACATCTTATCATGAATTATACACGCAATGAATCGCCGGTGTTTATGGATCTATTGGGGACGGGTAAGCCACAGGTCATTACAGGGGCCGCAGAAACAGATGAAGCATCAGGAAAACTTTATGCTGTTGAATTTCCGGATGAGGGTGGTTATGTGATCCACACCATTGAAGCGGCAAATGAAGGTAGAAATACGGGAGCTACACTCCCTACCCATGGATTGGGTGTTGGTGACATTAATGGCGATGGTTTGAATGATGTTATTTTTGGTTCAGGGGAAGGTTTTTTTGACAAGGCTGGCAATCCGGCACCGAGGCAGTCTTTTGATGAGGGCGGCTGGTATGAGCAGCAGATTGCTGCCGATGGGACGCGGTCATGGAAATGGCACATTATTGATCCTGCTGTATCTTTTTCACAAATGCTTGTGATGGATATCAATAAAGACGGACGAAACGATTTCATGAGCGGCATGGGACACGGGCGAGGTGTCTTCTGGTTTGAGCAGACCGGGGACAATGAATGGAAACGTCATGTCATTGATGATACCTATACGGATGCTCATGCTGATGAACTTGCCGATATTGATGGTGACGGGGTTGATGATCTGGTTGTTGGCAAAACGCCGTTGGCCCATCTTGGCCTAAAGGATCCTGACGAGTTTGGCACCCCTTATTTATACTGGTATAAAATTGTGCAATCAGATGATGGCAAGGTAAGGTTTGAACGAAATCTTATTGATGATAGTGTAGGCGTAGGTCGTCAGGTTACTGTTACAGACATAAATAAAGATGGCTTGGCTGATGTTGCGGTCGCTACCCGCTACGGCGTTCATATCTTTCTTCAGGAACCTTAAACTTAATCTTTATGGGTAGTAGCTCTGTTGATTATTTTTGTCTGAACCAGATAAATGAAAACGGATATTGCGATGAGTATGGCAAGCCCTTTTGCTTCCTCAAGCGTTAATTGCCAGAGCATCCAGCCAATAACCACGCAGGCAAGAATAGGTATAATTATTTTTCCTGGCATTTTAAACTGACCATCTTTAGGTAGCCCGTCCCGAATGCGAAGCTTGATAGTAGCAAGGCAGACCCCAAGATAAACGATCAAAATTGATCCCGATGCCATAACGGCAAGTGGTTTGAAAGTGCCACTCAGGCCAAGACCGGCTACAGCCGCCGCATAAAATATAATGGCAGCATAAGGTGTTTTATATTTCGGATGGACCCGGGCGAGTATTTTTGGCAGTGTTCCATCTCTTGCCGCGGCAAAAATAACCCGTGGAGTTGCCAGCATATCGCCGCTAAGACAACTGAATATGGATAAAGTACTACCGACGACAATCAGTTTTAATCCCCAGTCTCCAAAAATTTCACGAGCGGTTATGGCCAATGGTGCATCGGTATTATTGGCCAGTTCGGGGCCCAGCACTCCTTGGGCAACAGTCTGAAGACCAAGATACAGGATAAAAATAAAGCTAATACCAATGAATATGCCTCTGGGAACAGTTTTTTCAGGATTTTCAATTTCACCGCTTGCATTCAGGGCACTTTCTGCGCCACCAAATGCAAATATCAGAATAAGGGTTGTCGCACCGATACTGGCCAAACTGGGCCATTCCCGAATGATGAGATTGTCAAAATTGATATGGAAAATGCCGACAACAAGCAAAAGCGCCAAAGGTAGGAATTTGGCGATGGTATTAACCACATAAAGTCTGACACCGGATTTTACTCCAATAACATTTAGTGTAACCATAAATGTAAATAACAATGTAATAAACAGTATCTTATATGGGGTATATTGCAGTTCCGGCACCACAGGTGTGATAAAATTTAACATGGCAACGGTCATCGCCGCATCAGATAATACAGCCCAGCCAAACCAAAGCAGCATGGAAACAATAAACCCGGGAAAAGGGCCAAAAGCTTCCTCGATATAAGCATAAGAGCCGCCACTGCGGGTTATTCTTGTTCCTATTTCGGCATAACAGAGAAAGATCAACGCAATGGCAACCGCACAGATAATATAGGCAATTATCGCCGCAGGTCCCAGCTTTGCAGCAACGACGCCGGGCAGTGCAAAAATACCTGCACCGACCACAAGATTAAAAATATTGGTACCCAGTGCGCGTGTTCCAATGGCCCGTAATAATCCTTCGTCTGTTTTATTTTCCGTGCCGTTCATGAAACCTGCTTTCAATAATGAATATTTCGCATTGAGAATTTTACCAAATTATTCAGCCCCTTACGCCACTAATTGCTTTAACTTCCAGATAATCGTGGAGTCCCCAGACACCTTTTTCCCGACCATTTCCGGAATGTTTATAGCCTCCAAAAGGAGCATCTGAACCGCCGCTTTTATAATTGACGAGGATTTGGCCCGCTCTTATTTGTTGTGCAATGACTTGTGCATGATCCAAATTCTCGGAGCATACGTAACCAGCGAGGCCATAGTCTGTATCATTAGCGATTTCAATCGCTTCCTCTTCTGTGTCATATCCGATTAGTGTGATCACTGGGCCGAAAATTTCCTCTCGGGCGATGGTCATGTTATTATTGGCATTGGCAAAAACTGTTGCCTTCACATAGTAGCCTTTTGATAGCTGATCAGGTCGTCCTGTGCCACCGGTAACAAGGGTTGCACCTTCATCGATCCCTTTTTGAATAAGTCCCTGAATTTTATCAAATTGAACTTTACTGACCACCGGTCCCAGATCAGTATTTTCATCATTCGGATCACCAATGATAAGTTTTTCAGCTGTTTCACGGGCAATTTGAATGGCTTTATCCATATATTCATTGGGGACCAGCATACGGGTAGGTGCGTTACAGGACTGACCACTGTTATTCATGCAAATACGAACGCCGTCTGCAACAGCTTTTTCCAGATTGGCATCACGTAATATTATATTTGCTGATTTTCCGCCCAGTTCCTGGCTCACCCTTTTGACGGAATTGGCAGATGCTCTGGCAACGGCAATTCCGCCGCGGGTTGAGCCAGTAAAGGACATCATATGAATATCCGGATGGGCGGACATGGCTTCTCCAACTTCAGGACCAATACCGTTAACCAGATTAAATACTCCCGGCGGCACGCCTGCTTCATCAAGGACTTCAGCAAGGATTAATGCATCAATTGGTGCAATTTCACTTGGCTTCAAGATGACAGTACAACCGGCCGCAAGAGCAGGAGCCACCTTTACTGCAACCTGGTTCATTGGCCAGTTCCAGGGAGTAATAAGGCCGCAGACGCCAATTGGTTCATAACGGATGATTATGTTGTCCTGTTTTTCTTCAAATTTAAAATTTTTAAGGGCGCGTAGAGCACTTTCAAAATGTAGTGTGCCAACGATGGACTGATCATTTTTTGCCAGTGTTATTGGGGCACCCATTTCATTTGAAATGGCGAGTGCCACCTCATCCCTGCGTTTATTGTAAATATCAATAATTTTTTCCAGAAGAGCGATGCGCTGCTCGACGGTCCATTTGGCATATTTTGGGAATGCGGCCTTTGCTGCTGCAACGGCTTTATCTACATCTTTAGCGGTTCCCAGACTGATCTGGGCAAATGCGCTTTCTGTTGCGGGATTAATTACATCACAGACATTTGGGACTTCAGGATCAACCCATTCACCGTTGATGTAAAATTTTAGATATTGCTTCATTTTCTGATCGATCCTCCTTTTGACCCTTATAAAGTAATAGCCTTCTTCCCACCTTGCTCCTTACCTTCTTACATTTTCAAGGTTTTTGCAAAGTACTTTTTCAGTAAAAAATTTTAGGGCGATTTTTAATTACCAGGTTTTATGAACACTGAGCCCATAAAATCCACTACTGGCTATGGGAGTAATTTCAAAACCTTCATATGGTTTTGTGAATATATAACTGCTAATAATTCCTATGGCAGCACCTGCCAATACATCTTCCGTATAATGTTTGTCGGACTCGACCCTACTGTAGCCAACAAAGGCAGCTCCCAGATATGCGGGAATACCATATTTCCAGCCATAACGCTTTTGAATGAAGCTCGCACCCATAAAGGCTCCGGTGGCGTGACCGGACGGAAATGAATCACAGCATTCACCATTTGGTCTTTGCTTGTTAATCGCTTTCTTAAGGCCAAATGAAACGGCGCCTGCCGTAACCATGGATTCAAGAAACTGAATGGTTCCTTCGTTTCCGTCTTCATATAAAAGTGTGCTGCCAAGACCTACAGCAGGAATTAAAACGAGCAGAGCGTCTCCTGCTTTTTCAACATCACCTTTTGCCAAGGCAGTTTGTGAATATATTGTGGAATTGAGGATAAAAATAATGGTTAAAAGTTTTTTTAATTTTGTGGGATGGATCATTTTAATTCCCTGTTATTTAAAAATAAATAATTTTATGTATTAATATAGAATTCATGATTGATATTGGATAAAACAAAAAGAATGGTTTGATTGCCCCTTAAGTGTAAAATTAAATGCATCAGAATTTTGATGATTATAGGCGCGACAATCAATGTTCACAATGTTTTATAATTTTAGCCATTTACTATTCTGGTAAGACGACATTAATTTCATTTATTGGTTATCAGAGACAGGAAATTTAAAATTGAAAAATCACAGCTTTTTAAAACGTCTTGATTATGCCTGGCAGGGAATAAAAGCAAGCTGGCTATCTGAAAAAAGTTTCCGTACTCAAATAATTGCAACAGTCTTGATTGTTGTAATTTTAACTTTTAGCAGACCGGATGCATTTTGGTGGGCAATTCTTCTCCTAACCTGTGGGTTGGTATTGGCGCTTGAACTTGTGAATACAGCCGTTGAAAAATTAATTGACCATTTGCATCCGGAAATTCATCCGGTTTTAAAAATTGTTAAAGACGCATTGGCCGGTGCAGTCCTTGTGGCCAGTATTATTTCACTATGTATATTTTTGGCATTTATTGCCGATATTTTTAATATTTAATCATTCTTTCTCTTACATTTTGCTTTGATTGCCAGGAAGGGGCCATATCCTTTCGGCTTATTCCTTCGTTAAGCATTTGTTTTTTATTGTTAATTTTTCAACTAATTCAGATATTTTCAATAATAATATACATTTATATATAATTGTATTATTATAAAAATAAATTGATTCGGAGAAAAGTGACATGGATAGCGTGACCAACACTGAAAATATGACTTTGCGGACAGTCCCCCGCATTAATGATATAGCCCCTGACTTTACAGCCAGAACGACACAGGGGGTTGTCAGTCTTTCTGATTATGCTGGTAAATGGCTAATCCTCTTTTCCCACCCTGCCGATTTTACACCGGTTTGTACGTCAGAATTTATTGAGCTGGAAAAGGCTTCGGATAAATTCGCGGCCCTGAACTGCGAGCTGCTGGGTTTGTCAGCGGATAGTGTATATTCACACATCGCCTGGCTCCTTAATATTGAGGAACGTTTTGGTGTCAAAATTAATTTTCCGATTATTGAAGATCTTTCTCTTGTGATTGCTGAGGCGTATGGGATGATTGATGAGCAGTCAACGTCAACGGCAACTGTCCGGTCCGTTTACTTTATTAATCCGGACGGCATTATTAAGGCGCACATCCACTATCCAATGAGCGTTGGCCGTTCAGTGGATGAGATCTTGCGAATTTTATCAGCATTGGTGGCAACGGAAGCCGGGGATAAGGTGGCCCCAGCGGGTTGGCGCGAAGGCGATAAGCTGGTGCTTGCGCCACCTGTTACTATGCGTGGTGTGCGCGAACGTATGAAAGTCAATCAGAAAAATTCTGGTGAGAATTCAGACTGGTATTTTACAAAAACAGTGCCGGAGGAGAAATAAAATGGGCGCTTTTCTGGAAAAATTCCGCCCCAAAGCGACGGAGGTCTGTAGCCTTTTGAAAGTGATGTCCCATCCAAATCGGTTGCTAATTCTCTGTGCCTTAAAAGATGGTGAAATGTCCGTCAGTGAGCTTGAGGAAACGACCGGGGTCCGTCAGCCTGTCTTATCGCGAGATTTGGGGCGGCTTCGTGAAAATAATCTTGTTGATACCAGAAAAGAGTCCAAGGCGGTTATCTACCGTCTTGTAGATGAAAAAGTATCCTACCTGATGCAGGCAATGTGTATCGCCTGGGACAAGGGCCAGTTGCTGCATCAGCCAATAAGGGAAAGTGAAACGTCTGATCAGGAATCTTTACAAAATATGCTTACGGCGCAAATGCGAAAAGGCAAGCGCGTGAAAATACAACCGGACCCGTATCGGTCAGAATAAAATTATAATGTAAAATGAAAGGAAATTAAAATGAACCCAAATGTAAAAGCCTTTTTTGATGAAAATACATTCACATACAGTTACGTTGTGACTGACCCTGAAACCAAAAAATGCGCCATAGTCGATTCTGTTCTCGACTATGCCCCAAATTCCGGACGCACATCGACAAAAAGTGCTGATGAAATTATCAAATATGTGACTGATAAAGGATTGGATGTTGAATGGATATTGGAAACCCATGTCCATGCCGATCATTTATCAGCGGCACCCTATTTAAAAGGGAAACTTGGCGGTAAAACAGCCATCGGCAGTCATGTTACCAATGTTCAGGAAATATTCAGTGGTGTTTTTAATGCCGGTCCTGAATTTGCCAAAGACGGGTCTCAGTTCGATCACCTGATTGAAGATGGCGATGTATTCAAAATTGGGAATATTGAAGCCAAGGCAATTCACACACCAGGACACACTCCTGCCTGCATGACTTATGTAATTGGAGATGCCGGATTTGTCGGTGATACTCTGTTTATGCCTGATTATGGAACAGCACGCTGTGATTTCCCTGGTGGAGATGCCAATACGTTATATGATTCAATCCAGAAAATCTTTGCACTTCCTGAAGAAACCCGCCTTTTCATGTGTCATGATTATAAGGCACCGGGTCGGGATACATATGCTTACGAGACAACTGTCGCCGATGAGAAAAGCAATAATATCCATGTCAATAAATCCGTCAGCAAAGAAAAATTTGTTGATATGCGGACTGCCCGCGATGCGACACTTGATATGCCGGTTCTGATTTTGCCGTCAGTTCAGGTTAATATGCGCGCTGGTGATATGCCTCCGGCCGAAGATAACGGTATCAAATACATGAAAATTCCAATTAACGCCCTTTAATATCGGATTTTTTTGATGAGGATAGAACCATGGAAATTAGAAAAATTTCTCCAAATTTATCTGTAAGTGAACAGATTAAGCTGACTGATATCAATATCCTGAAAGCAGAGGGGTATAAATCTATTATCAATACCCGGCCTGATCAGGAAGAAGATGGTCAGGTCACGTCTGATCAGATTATGGTCATGGCCAGGCAACTGGGACTTGATTATGTTCACATTCCGGTTATCCCGGGACAAGTGACAGATGAAAATGTCGCGGAATTCAAAGATAATTTGAATAAAATGACTGGGCCGGTTTTATCCTTTTGCCGTACGGGAACGCGTGCAGTGACGCTTTGGGCACTATCCGAAGCCGGGCATTTGTCAACCGAGGCTATTTTGAAAACAGCCAGTGAGGCAGGATATAATCTTGAAAGTATAGCCAGTCGTCTCGAAGCAGTAACTGATGTTGATGAAAGAGGCAAAAAGACGGATACTTATGATAATGCACATGTCTATGATGTTGTGATTGTCGGCGGTGGAGCAGGCGGCCTTGCTGTCGCTGGTAGTTTGCATAAACGGGATAGCAGTCTTGATATGGCAATTATCGAACCGAGCGATACTCATTATTACCAGCCCGGCTGGACATTGGTAGGGGGTGGTATTTTCTCACGCAATCAAACCAAAAGGTCAATGAAATCGGTAATGCCCAAGTATGCCAAATGGATCAAATCCGCTGTAGCAAGTTTTCAGCCGGAAAATAACTGTGTAAAAACAGAAGGCGGCGAATCCATAAGATACAAAGTGCTTGTGGTTTCTCCCGGTCTAAAGCTCGACTGGGACGCGGTTAAAGGGTTGCGCGAAACATTGGGCAAAAACGGGGTAACATCAAATTACCGCTTTGATCTGGCTTCCTATACCTGGGAACTGGTTAAATCATTAAAAGGGGGTAAAGCCCTTTTTACCCAGCCGCCGATGCCAATCAAATGTGCTGGTGCCCCGCAAAAAGCCATGTATCTTTCCTGCGATTACTGGAAACGCCATAACAGACTAGCCGATATGGATATTAATTTCCATACGGCTGGTGGTGTGCTGTTCGGGGTGGCGGATTATGTGCCTGCGCTAGAAAAATATATTGAAGCTTATGGCGCCAAAATCCACTATTTTGAAAATCTGATTTCCATTGACGGTAATGCGAAAAAAGCGACGTTCAGTGTCAAGGATGCGGACGGCAATGTTAAAGAAGAGGTCCGTTCCTTTGATATGATCCATGTCTGTCCGCCGCAAACAGCCCATGATTTTATGAAAAATTCACCGATCACTAATGCAGAAGGCTGGGTCGAGGTAAATAATGAAACCTTGCAGCATGTTCTTTATGGTAATATTTTCGGGATCGGTGACGGTATATCAGCCCCAAATGCGAAAACAGCGGCAGCCGTAAGAAAGCAGGCACCGGTCGTTGCCCATAATATTGTTTCGCTCTTTAAGAATGAAAAATCTGTGGCTATTTATGAGGGTTACGGCTCATGCCCGCTTACCGTGGAAAAAGGAAAAGTGGTCTTGGCAGAATTCGGTTATGGCGGTGCATTGCAGCCAACGATGCCAACATGGCTCATTGACGGCACTAAAGCAACGGCACTGGCATGGCTTTTAAAAGAAAAACTGATGCCGACGCTCTATTTTGATTTGATGTTTAACGGTCATGAGTGGCTTGCAAAGCCGAAAATTTTAACGCATTCTCCTATCTTGCATGAGTTCGACAAGGCCTGTGATTTTCAGGACGATAAAAAAAGCGCCTAATGAAAATGTCTAAACTGCTGAAACAATATTTTCCGATTTTTGACTGGGCCAGCGGTTATACCCGCGATAGCCTGATTGTGGATATTATTGCCGCACTGATTGTCACAATCATGCTTATTCCCCAGTCACTGGCATATGCGCTGCTTGCCGGACTTCCGGCAGAAGTTGGGCTTTATGCCAGTATTGCACCGCTGGTGCTTTATGCCATATTCGGCACAAGTCGCACATTGGCGGTGGGTCCGGTGGCCGTCGTCTCCTTAATGACGGCAACTGCAACCAGCATGATCGCAGAGCCGGGGACGATCGGCTATATTGAAACGGCGATTACCCTCGCCATGCTGTCCGGCGTATTTCTGGCTATTATGGGGTTTTTCCGGCTTGGCTTCATTGCCAATTTTTTGAGCCATCCTGTGATGACGGGCTTTATCACGGCCTCCGGCATTCTGATTGCGATCAGCCAGCTTAAGCATATTTTCGGGGTACAGATGAGTGGTCATAACCTGCTGGAACAGGTGGGGTCGCTTGTCAGTAAACTAAGCGAAATCAACAGCACGACTTTATTGATCGGGATTGGCTGTCTTATATTTCTGTCCTATGTCAGAAGCGGGCTGATGGGTCTTTTGTTAAAAGCCGGCATCAGTGAAAAAATGGCGAATATTCTGGTTAAAGCGGGGCCCGTATTTGCCGTTATCGTTACCATTATTTTGGCTTCCGGACTTTCACTGGATCAGCAGGGGGTCGACATTGTCGGTCTGGTGCCACAGGGGCTGCCGAAATTACACATGCCGGAATTAAACCTTGAATTGATTGAAAAGCTTGGTTCGGCCGCTATTCTGATCAGCCTTGTCGGATTTGTGGAATCCATTTCCGTGGCGCAAACCCTTGCCGCAAAAAGACGACAGCAGATTGACCCCAATCAGGAACTGATCGCTCTTGGTATGAGCAATATTGGTTCGGCCGTTTCCGGCGGTTATCCGGTGACAGGTGGTTTTGCCCGTTCGGTCGTTAATTTTGATGCCGGTGCGGTGACCCCGGCAGCGGGTGGCTTTACGGCGATCGGTATCGCCCTGGCGACAGTTTTCCTAACGCCTCTCCTTTATTTCCTGCCCAAGGCGACATTGGCGGCAACCATCATTATTGCCGTACTCAGTCTGGTGAAAATCAAGCCGATCATTGAAACATGGCACTATAGCAAGGGTGATTTTTTTGCCATGTTCCTGACAATTGCCCTGACCCTGATGATGAGCGTTGAAGTGGGCATTACAGCCGGCGTCGTAAGCTCCTTTATCCTTTTTATGTACCGGACAACCGTACCCCATTATGCGGTGGTCGGGCAGGTTGCTGGCACAGAACATTTTCGGAATGTGAAAAGGCATAAGGTTATTACCGACCCGCGCATCATTTCGGTCCGCGTTGATGAAAGCCTATATTTTTCCAATATCCGCTATTTTGAAAATGCGATAAATGAGCTGGTTGCCTCAAACCCGAAATGTGAGCATGTCATACTAATGTGTTCCGCGGTCAATTCAATTGACACCAGTGCCCTTGAAAGTCTTGAAGCGATTAATTCCCGCCTGAAAGCGGTCAATATCAAGCTCCATTTAAGTGAGGTCAAAGGCCCGGTCACAGACAGATTGGCACATAGTCATTTTCTTGAGAACTTAACAGGTAAAATATATCTTAGCCAGTATGAGGCGTTTAAAGATTTAACCGAAGGAAAAAATAAATAGGATTT
The DNA here is from genome assembly GCA_024236295.1 of Kordiimonadaceae bacterium. GTDB lineage: Bacteria > Pseudomonadota > Alphaproteobacteria > Sphingomonadales > Emcibacteraceae > Pseudemcibacter. The sequence continues at coordinate 205,922 of JACKKT010000004.1, forward strand.
TTTAGGCTTAATTATTTTTTGGGCCAGATACCATAACCGCTTTTCATGCGTTCGCGCACTTCGACCATCTGTTGTTTGGACAATAAATGCGGCTCACCAAGCTGGCAGGCCAGATGATATTGTTGACAAAGCGCCTCCAACTCGCCGGCGCGCCATAAGGCCTGTTTCAGATCAGCGCCACAGGCAATCATGCCATGTGTCCCCAGCAGGCAGCCTGTCCGGTCCTTAAGGGCGATTAGCGCATTTTTTGAAAGCTCGGCACTGCCATAATGGGCATAATCGGCGCAGCGGATACTGTCACCGCCAAATACCCCAATCATATAATGAACACTTGGAATATCGCGGCGCAGCATGGAAAGTGCTGTGGCGTAGGTAGAATGAGTATGGACAACAGAATTGATATCGTCCCGCTCATGATAAATATCAACGTGGAATTTCCATTCGGATGATGGCCTGTGTCTGCCGACCGCTTCACCGGAAAGCCCGTCACCGACAAGCAGCATGATATCTTCCGGCTCCATATCCTCATAAGCCATGCTGCTTGGTGTGATCAATATACCATTTTCAACACGGATGCTGATATTGCCCGATGTACCCTGGTTAAGCCCGGAACTGTTCATCCACAAGCAGGCATCTATAATTGACTGACGAAGTTCAGGGCTGTCTTTTCTGATCATTTATTTGTCCAAAGTGTTTATATCAGTTGCAGACGATATCATGATACTAAACTCTGTCAAATATATCAGTAAGTATAGTTTTTAAAAAATTTGCGCAGGACCCTTGATTAAATATAAGAGAATATTTTCAGGATCCTGCGACGTTATAGATTAAGAGGCTTTATTCTGTAAGCTTCTGTATAATTTTGTGCCTTCCTCGGCATACTCATTGGCGCTGCCGATGGCTCCGGAAATTGAGTCAATATTGGTGTTGATTGACGCCACGGCGTCAGACGCCAGAACCATATTTGATGCAATTTCCTTACTGGTCAATGTCTGTTCTTCTACGGCGCTTGCGACGGTTGTAAAACCACTTTCGACGATTTCAACAGAGTTTCTGATATCAGAAAGCTGTTCAATAACCTCGGCGGATACTGATTGCATTGCCGTAATTTCAGATAAAATCTGTTTGGTCGCGTTACTTACCTGGCCGGCGAGTGACTTAACCTCCGATGCAACAACGGCAAATCCTTTACCGGCTTCGCCGGCGCGGGCGGATTCGATTGTGGCATTTAGGGCAAGCAAGTTAATCTGGCTGGCGATTTCCTGTATCATATCCACTATATTATTCATTGACTGTGCGGCCGAATTCAGTCGCTGTGTTGACTGGTCGGCATTATTGGCGATTTGCATGGTTTTGCTCACCTCTAGGCGTGAATTTTCCATGCTCTGGGCAATCTCATTACTTGACATTTGAAACTGTTCGGTCGCTGCGCTGACCGCCTGAACGGTTTCCATTGTCTGTGTTGATGCAGCCGCGACAGATGTTGTTTGCTCATCAGCACTGACGACAGCCTTTAAAATTTTATCAAGTCTTTCATCAACCAGCTCACTGACGCGGTCCGCTTCCTGCCTTGCAAGAACCCGTTCTGTTATATCTGTCGCAAATTTAACCACTTTGAAAGGCGTGCCATTCGGGTCAAAAATCGGGTTATAGGATGCCTGAATCCAGACCTCCTTACCAGCCTTGCCAATCCTTTTATATTCTGCTGCCTGAAATTCGCCGCTTCCGAGTGCTTCCCAGAATTTTTTGTAAGCATCACTATCACGGTAATCTGTTTCAACAAAGATGCTATGATGGTTGTCCTTAATTTCGCTGAGCTGATATCCCATAACATTCAGGAAATTTTCATTGGCTGTGATAATGGTTCCATCCAGTTCAAACTCAATAACAGCCTGCGCCCTGTTAATGGCGTCAACTTTTCCTTTACTATCAGCATTGGAAAGTGTTTGGCTGGTTATGTCAGTTGCATATTTGACAATTTTGGTGACATGTCCGTTTTCATCTAGGATCGGATTATAAGTTGCCTGAATCCAGACTTCCTTACCGTTTTTACCAATCCTTTTATATTCAGCTTCCTGATATTCCCCGTTGGCTAGTTTTTGCCAGAAGTCCTTATACTCATTACTTTCATTAAGGCGTAGGTCAACAAACATACTATGATGCCTGTTTTGAATTTCACTTAGTTCATATCCCATGGTCAGGAGAAAATTTTCATTTGCTGTGATAATTGTGCCGTCTGGTTTAAATTGAATAACGGCCTGTGATTTATCCAGTGCCTTAAGAAGGCTTTTTGTTTCCCTTAATTCGAATTTTAATTCCTCAATAATGATATTCATTTCATCAATTTTGTCATTACTGCTTACTTTAATTTCTTTATTTGCTGTCTTTGTGTTAAATCCCCCTAATATTTTATTGAACATTTTTTATTCCTTACTATTAGACCACATATATAAAATGTAGATGGAATATATGTTATAAATATTTAATAAATGATTTATTTTTTTTAACATCTCTAATAATTCAGATAATAGATTGTTTTGAAAATATTTTTTGAGTAATTTAGTTTAATCGTTGCTAAAATACTTTAATGTTCCTATTTAAAAATTTAACAATATGTGAGTATTTATTTTGATCAGTGATATCAGTCCTGCAGAATTTTTAAAAAAAACTATTCTGGAAATTTGTCCTATTAAAGATATCGTTTTGGATGAATTCATCCGGTTATTCACGGTTAATAAAATCAAAGCAGGTGTTGATCTGATAAGGGAAGGGGATGATGGCTCCTGCGTATGGTTTATAGTTTCGGGCCTTTTGCGGTCATATTATATTTCGCCAAATGGGGAACAGCATAACAAGCATTTTTTTGTACCAGGAACTTTTTGTGCTCCTTTGACCTCGCTGGTGGCAAATCAGCCTAGTCCTGTTTATATTGGGTCTTTAAAGGATACGGAAATATTATCTGCGGACTATTCAGGGCTTGAACAACTCTATTTAAAATTTCCAGAACTTAATCTATTAGGCAGAAAACTGGTTGAATGGGCATGGATTGGAAAGGAAAGGCGAGAAACTCAGTTAATTATGCTGAGTGCAACCGAGCGATATAAAGCTTTTCAAAAAGAATTTCCCGGGCTGGAAGACCATATTCCGCAATATCAAATAGCGTCTTATCTGGGGATTACCCCGGTTCAGTTAAGCCGGATAAGAGCAAAAATATAATTATTAACACTCTTAACATAGGTTAATGCTTTCCGCATTTAGCTCCCTATATTGGCAAATATAAAGGAGAAAATGATGAAACAAAAAATATGTTTAATTACCGGAGCATCTCGCGGATTAGGTTTAGAACTGGCATCTAAATATAAATCTTCGGGTTATTTTGTAGTCGGGTTATCCACACAAAAACCTAATATGGAAATAATGGATATATTTGACGATTATGTTTTGTGCGATCTATCGTCAGACAGCAGCATAGATAGTTTTATATGTTATATAGAGAAAAAATATCAGTCTATCGATATTCTAATTCATAATGCAGCCGTGCAGAACCATTATTCAATATTGGATACGGCCCAATATAAAAATCTGCTATTAAATGAATTTGTTGTAAATTTTCTTGCTCCCGTAAAAATTACATCTGCCCTATTACCGATGCTTATGCAAAAACCGTCAAAGATTATTGCAATTTCTTCATTGCTGCAATTGGGGCCGAAAAAATCAGCACCGGGATATTGCAGCAGCAAGGCAGCATTATCAAATTGGGTGGCTAATTTAAGAGTACAACTAAATTTGACAGATATTAAAGTCGTTGAAGTTGTTCCGGGCTTAATAAAAACAAAAATGACGAAAAATGCTTCTGAAAAAGGCGTTGAGCCTTCACTTTTAGCTGAATTTATTTTCAGGAATATGGATAAAGAAATGGTGATTTTGCCGGGCGCCAGATTAGCATGGTTCCTGGCTGGCTTTGCACCAGGGCTGATCAGAAAAATTTTATTGAAGGGGGAAGACTAGTAAAAGATTTATCAAAATTATGCTGAAAGATCATTTTCAGCATTAATCCTTATATAATCCATGCTCTCAAATTTCCATTAGGACGATATAGACTAATGTCTAAAAGATAAATTTTCGCAAAATCTTTAAAATTCGAAAATGAGGGGTATTGAAAAATATCAGCAGCACAAATTTGAATAAATTTCTGAACAGAATTTCGTGAAGTTAACTTCTACCGAAATGACGTCAACAGACACATAGAAGTTCAATACCATCCAGGTGATTAATTAGCCGCTGAATTTCCATAAACTGCTTTGGCCGGGTACTAAACTACCTGGCCTATTTTTTATTTTTCAATTCCTGATTTTAAAAATATATACATCATGTTTTATCAGGAAATAATTATACCTTTTATTTAAAGTTGATCGTTTCCCTTTTGATATTCTAAAATATCACCAGGCTGGCATCCCAATGTTTGACATATTTTTTCCAGTGTTGAGAACCTTATTCCGCGTACCTTACCGGTTTTTAGAAGTGATAGATTTTGTTCTGTAATCCCTATTTGTTCTGCTAAATCCTTGGATCGGATTTTTCGCTGTGCCATAACTACATCTAAATTAACTATAATAGACATTATCTTCCTTAAATAATTTGTTCTGAATCTTCTGCATATTTCTGTCCTTCCGCCCATATATGGGCAATAGCTACAAACAAAAATGCCAAAAATAAACTGGCCAATTCCGGTGTGCCTATTCCAATACTAAGCTGGCGATTTCCTTCACCGAGATGCCAGCTCGTAATCACGCTGACCATTGCCCCTTCAATAATACGTGTGGGAATGGCAAAGAATACTGACCATGCAAAAGTTCGAAAGCTACTGACAGCTTTTTCTGAAAAATAACGTGCATGTGAAGCTTCTAAAAAAGTCCAGCGTAAATTCAGTAAACCAAATACAAGTACCGCAGGAAACAGGCTTGACGCTGTAATGCCCAAAAATCGTTGTATCATATTAATCTCGGATAAATGAAGCATGGTTGCTATTTGAGATTGAGGTTCCCAAAAATTACTGAACCAGACCATGATAACGGTAACTGGTAGGGCAATGGAAACAATAACACATAGACGTGCCATTGTTTTACTCAGCTTCATCACGTATGACATAAACATCTCCTTGTTTAATAATGATTGTAATACACTATAAATTAATGTAAAACGATAATTAATTGTTGTCAAATTAAAAGGAACGCCCATATGAATAATATTAATCTTTATCAAATGACAGGTATTTTTATTGTTATTTCATTCTTTATTATATTACCTGCTCAGAGTTCCTCTATGACGGCTGAAGAATTTTTAAATCATTTAAATATTGCAGAAAAAGATGACGCAGTCAGGGTAGAAAATATCAATAACCTGATCAGTTATGTCCGCGGGGCGATGGATGGAATAGTAGCCTACCACAAAGAAATAGAAGCTGAAAATAAGCTCGCCCTTTTCTGTCCTTCCGCAGGAGGCAGTGTTAGCCTGGATGTAAATAAGCTCAGGAATATTATGAGAGAAGCTGTTAATCAGGATGAAGAAATTTCAGTTACATCGGCTCTTTTGCATTATCTGCAAAAGCTGCAACCCTGCATTTAATGTTTTGTATGATTTCAGGTGATCATATAAATATTTATGGGTTGATGGATTTTTACAGAGTTGCTTCTATCCGTAACTAAAAAATTATTTTAAAAAAATGAAAATAATAAAAGTGTGATATCCCTAGTATCCTAAATGGATATCCGCAAAAACTCCTATTCTCAAGAGTTCGTATCTGCTAACAATATAACGGTTATTACTTCTGGTCAGGCTTTTCATAAACAATGCTGTTTTCACTTTTTATAATAAGTTTATCAATTCTGATCGGCTTTTTATTACTGCCTCTAGCCAAACGACTAGGCGCACCACTCTTGCTTGTTCTTCTTGGGTTGGGAATGTTGCTTGGAGAAGAGGGGATAGGACAAATCCCTTTTGATAATTTCCATCTTGCCTATGATATTGGGAGTGTAGCGCTCGCCATTATTTTGTTTGCAGGTGGGCTTGAAACAGACCGGAATGTTTTTAAGAAAACAGGTGCGGCATCAATTTCTCTTGCAACATTGGGAGTGCTTGTTACGGCCCTTGTTGTTGGCATTACAGCGCATTTTTTAATTGGGTTATCGCTGCTTATGGCATTTTTGTTTGGCTCTGTCATTGCCTCAACCGATGCGGCGGCGACTTTTATGCTATTGCAAAAAAGTAGTCTGTCATTAAACGAGAAAGTAAAACAGACCTTATTGTTGGAATCAGGCCTTAATGACCCGGCGGCAATTTTCCTGACGATTGTCCTGACGTCGCTTATTGGTGGAAACAGCCAGCTTGATATAAATGAAGCAATAGAGTTTTTAATACTCATTTCTCAACAATTTGGACTAGGTTTGATTGGTGGATATCTGGGGGGATATATTATTGTTTTTCTGATAAATAAAATAGATTTACCGTCCGGAACATATCCGGCCGTTTCCATGGCCGGAGCCATTGCAACTTTTTCAGGTATAGCGACTTTAGGGGGAAGCGGTTTTCTAGCAGTTTATCTGGTTGGGATTATTTTGAGAAATAAATCAAAACATCCGCTTGACCGAACAATTAATTTTAGTGAAGGATTACAGTGGGTCAGTCAGATTTTATTGTTCGTAATGCTTGGAATCCTGGTTACACCAAGTGATCTAGTGCGTGATATTTGGCAAGCCATAATCATTGCATGCGTTTTGATTTTTATTGCAAGGCCGCTGGCCGTATTTTCAAGTCTGCTGTTTACAGGATTTTCATTTAACGAAAAAATATTCTTAAGCTGGGTTGGGCTCAGAGGGGCAGTTCCAATATTGCTGGCAATGTATCCGGTTATTGCACCTGGTCCAGTTTCAACCGATTTTTTTAATATTGTCTTTGTTGTTGTGACATCCTCGCTGATCTTGCAAAGCTGGACAATTGAACCTTTAGGAAAAATATTGGGCCTAAATAATTCCGATATTTAATTCTGAGCTATGGTTTTGAGATTGATATTTGTAATTTTGTAATGCATAAAATGATCCATGGAAATGACACTTAGAATGGTTTTAAGAAGAAAATATTTATTCATCATGACGCTCATAGCGATCTTGATTAATTCATTTTTGCCTTTTTATGCCATTGCATCGCTTTCCACTATTCAGGCTGCGCAACAAAATGAAGTTCCATCGTTTCTTGATGAAAAAATACTCATCTGTACGGGGGACAGTTTTAAATGGGTAACATGGGAAGAATTGCAAAATATTGATACGTCAAAAAGTTCGACGGGTCATTTCAAATGTCCGCTTTGCTATGTTCTGGCACATGGCCAATCGGCGATTTTAGAGCCTAACTATGCACCTTTATTCAATGTTCCGGTCAAATCATTAGTTCGCCCGAAAATAACAAGCACAGTTATATTTATAGATAAGCTTCTATTTTCAGGGCATTTTTCCCGGGCACCGCCCTTTTTCTTTAACTTTAATCTCTAATACAAATTGTACTCGACTTTGGCTTCGAAAAGTTGCCGGTCGAATGTAAATTCAATTTATTAATTATAAAGTAAAAGAAAAATATTATGAAAAAACGGATTTCAATTTTTTTGGCAGTCGTGCTGACAACTGCTCAATCAACAAATGCTGCATCCTTTCCTGATGAGCATGCCCCGATTGGTATAATGGGGGATCATACTCATAAAAAAGGGGGTTGGATGGTATCTTATCGATACAGCAATATGAATATGGACGGTAATCGTATAGGCACCAGCCCTATTTCAATAGAGTCAATTAAACAAAATTTTATGGTTGCACCGCTTGATATGACAATGCAGATGCATATGGTCGGACTAATGTATGGATTAACCGATAAATTGACAATTATGACAATGGTTCCCTATGCAGAAATTTCAATGAACCTTCAGACAAGAATGGGAATGAATTTTTCTACTTCTGCAAAAGGGATAGGCGACGTCAAATTAAGCGGACTTTACTCTCTTTATAAAAAAGACAATACACGCATCATACTGAATGCGGGTTTAAGTATTCCAAGCGGTTCAATAAACAAAACTGGTGACACCCCAATGGGTTCAAATATGCCACTTCCCTATCCTATGCAAATTGGGTCAGGGACTTATAATCTAATGCCAGGATTAACCTATTCTTCTCATCTTGACCGATGGTCATGGGGCGCACAGCTTAATTCAAATATTAGAATGGGCACAAATAACAACGGTTACACGCTTGGAGATCAATATGCTTTTACTGTTTGGGGTGCCCGCAGGTTGTCTGATTCCATTAGTGTATCGCTTCGAACCGAAGCTAAAACAATTGCCAATATTAAGGGGTCAAACCCTGTGCTAAATCCAATGGTTGTCCCAACGGCTCGAACTGACCTTCGACATGGAAATCGGGTGGATATGATGGCGGGTCTTAATTTTATCGTCCCGGGCGGTCCACTGGAAGGAAACAGGCTGGCAGTTGAATTTACGTTACCGGTCTATCAAAAACTTGATGGCCCGCAGCTTGAAACAGATTACAGGCTTATGGCCGGCTGGCAACTTGCTTTTTAAAGGCTTTGGTTATGAAGTTTACAGTCAGATTTCTGTGAACTTCATAACAATTACCGGTTTTCAATTGAACCGGAAATTTGATTTAATTGCTCTTTATTAGATAGAAACTCTGTTGCATTGCACATCAATTTCAAGTCAATAGAGAGCTTATAAAATATTATAGATGAAAAGGTTAGATATTATGAAAAAGATCCTCAGTGTTATTTTAATTTTTGTTGCATTTCAGAATAATGCACTTGCAGAGCCAAGCGATATAATTATTTCAAATGAATGGGCGCGGCCGATCCTTGTGACCGGGCGGCCCGGGGGGGCATATTTCACTGTTGAAAATAAAGGAACAGAGGCTGACAGGTTGGTCAGTGTTACTTCAACGATTTCGCCAAGACTAGAAATACATGAACATACCATGAAGGACGGTGTCATGAAAATGAGTCAGGTTGATTATATAGAAGTCGGACCCGGGGAAAATGTGGAATTAAAGCCAGGCGGCTATCATATCATGATTTTTGATACGGCCACTCAATATAAGGAAGGGGATCAAATTGATCTTACCCTTCATTTTGAGAAAGCAGGAGCCATTACTAAAACAGTAAATGTCACCAGCACAGCTCCAAATTCTAAAAATTAACAAAGTCAGTTTTTTACCGGTCTAATGAAATTATTAGATCGGTATGCTTTGATTAATACACGAAAACTATAAAGGTATTATCATGACCAACCAACAATTCCTCGCTCATAACGCCAAGCGTATATTGCTCATTCTTGTTTTGTTGCTTGTCGCAATTGGCCTATGGTCCGTTTATCTTTTTAAAGATAGAACACCAACAGCAGCGGAAAATAGCCGGGCTCTGATTGGTGGGCCATTCAATTTAACCAATCACCTGAATGAACCCGTATCAGAAAAGAATTTCCTTGGCAAATATATGCTTATTTACTTTGGGTATACATATTGTCCTGATATCTGTCCCACAGATTTACAGATAATGGCGGATGCATTGAATATGCTGGACCCGGACATATTAAAACAGATCACGCCTGTTTTTGTCAGTGTTGACCCTGAAAGGGATACACCCGATGTAATGGCAGAATATATAAAGTTTTTTCATAAAAATCTTATTGGTCTGACCGGGACAGTAGAACAGGTGGAAGCCATAAAATCGGCATATAAAGTCTATGCGGCAAAAAGCGATAATAACCCGGGTTATCTTGTTGATCATACGGCTTATACATATTTTATGGATAAGAACGGTAAATTATTGAAGCATTTCAATCATGCTGAAACGCCGGAAAAAATGGCAGCGGTAATAACGTCACTTGTTGAGTAATTTCTTGAACGCCGGTTGTTTAAGAGGAACGTAGAGTTCTTTTAGATTATTCATTTAAAAATTGAACGACTAAACATTCCAGTATTTATTCTGGTTCAGCATATCTTGACATGTGGATAAGGTGTAATCATTGTTTGATTATGAAGTTATATATTAAAAATATGGTCTGTAGCCGCTGCATTCTGGTTGTGGAAGATATTCTTGCAAAAAGAGGGATAAATTCTGCACGGGTGTCGCTTGGCGAAATTGATCTGGGAAATATGATTATTTCTGAAGAAGAAGTAAGCCATATTGAAAAAGATTTAGAGAAGTTGGGCTTTGAGCTGATCAATGATAAAAAAAGCAGGCTTATTGAAAGCATAAAAAAAGCCGTTATTGACCTTGTTCAATTGCAGGACGGGCTTCATCATCTAAACCTGTCTGAATATTTGGGCCGGCATGTTGCCTATGAATATAATTATTTAAGCAGCTTATTTTCAAGCGTGGAAGGGATTACGCTCGAGCGGTATTTCATTTTGCAAAAAATAGAAAAGGTAAAAGAACTTCTTGTCTATGATGAACTGACTTTAAGCCAAATTGCGTTTCAGACTGGCTATAGCAGCCTTGCTCATCTTAGCAACCAGTTCAAGTCAGTAACCGGTCTCAGCCCAAGCCATTTTAAAAAATTAAAAAATACCAAACTCAGAAAATCGATCGATAATCTGTAAAATATATAAATCTTTCCCGAAGTTCTGTAACAGCTTTTGTGATATAATACTGTATTCTTGCCTTTAATATTATCATTCTGGAATAATTTAAATGCATAGCGACTTTGATCATAATCATAATAAAAATCAGACCCATGACCCTGTATGCGGGATGACCGTTGATATTGCGAGCGCAAAATATCAAAGCAACTATAAAAATGATGATTATTATTTTTGCTCGTCACACTGTCTTTCAAAATTTGAAGCTAATCCGGAAGCGTATCTTGAAAAGCGACCTACGCAGAAACAAATGCCCGAAGGCACCCAATATACCTGTCCCATGCATCCGGAAATTATTCAAGACCACCCCGGGGATTGCCCGATTTGCGGCATGGCGCTTGAGCCAATGGGTGTGGTCAGTGGTGACGAAGGGCCAAATCCGGAACTTGTTGATTTTACAAGACGGCTGAAGATAGGGTTTATTACCGCTTTACCCGTATTCATTCTTGAGATGGGCGGGCATATATTCCCTGCCATCCATCAATTTGTGGAACCCAAATCATCCTATATAATACAGTTCCTGCTGGCCTCTGTTGTTGTTTTATGGACAGCTCAGCCCATTTTTGTGCGGGGCTATAAGTCCGTTAAAACATTGAACCTGAATATGTGGACTCTGATTAGTTTAGGTACCGGTGTTGCCTATCTTTACAGTATAGTTGCCCTTTTCCTTCCCGGATTTTTCCCGGATCAGGTTAAGTCCGACCATGGTCTTGTGCCTGTATATTTTGAGGCATCCTCCGTCATCATCGTTCTGGTGCTTCTTGGTCAGGTGCTGGAGCTTAAAGCTCGTGAAAAAACAGGTGGGGCCATTCGAGCCCTTCTTGATCTAGCGCCCAAAAAAGCAATTAGGATTAAAAATGATGGAACAGAGGAAGAAGTACCCATTGAAGAAATAAATGTTGGTGATCTGGTGCGTGTCAGGCCTGGTGAAAAAGTCCCGGTTGACGGTGAAGTGGTCGACGGCCGTTCATTCGTTGATGAAAGCATGTTGTCGGGTGAACCGGTGCCGGTTGAAAAGTCGGTTGGTGATAAAGTCACCGGGGCCACACTTAATACAAAAGGAAGCTTTAATTTTAAAGCTGAGCGGGTGGGTTCTGAAACCATGTTGTCACAGATTGTAGGCATGGTGGCGGAAGCACAAAGAAGCAGGGCGCCAATACAGAAATATGCGGACCTGATTGCCAGCTGGTTTGTCCCGGCTGTTATATTGTCGGCCATTGTCGCATTCATAGCCTGGTATATTTTTGGTCCCGAGCCATCATTTACATTTGGCTTTGTGGCGGCCGTATCGGTTTTAATTATCGCTTGTCCCTGTGCTGTCGGTCTTGCTACCCCCATGTCAATCATGGTTGGAATGGGACGGGGTGCCCAATTGGGTGTGCTCATAAAAAATGCCGAAGCGTTGGAGCGATTTACAAGTGTTGATACCCTTATCGTTGATAAAACAGGGACGCTTACAGTCGGAAAGCCAGCCTTAACTGATGTTGTGGCGATGGATGGTTTTGAAAATGAACAAATACTGAGTGTCGCCAGCGGGTTGGAAAAAAGGAGTGAACACCCGCTTGCAACTGCAATTGTTAAATGTGCCAAAGATAAAAATATATCCACTGCAGCAATTGATGATTTTGAAGCCGAAACAGGTAAAGGTGTCAGTGGGAAACTTGACGGTAAGAAAGTTGCCCTTGGCAACAGCAAGATGATGGATTTGCTGGGTGTTTCAACTGACTCTGCATTGGAACAGGCACAGTCGCTCCGATCAGAAGGAAAAACCATTATGATGCTGGCAATTGATGGCAAACTGGCCGGGCTGATTGCGGTTGCTGACCCTATTAAGGAAACCACGCCCCAGGCACTGCTGGATTTAAAAAGCGAAGGCCTTAAAATAGTTATGGTCACCGGTGATGAGGAAAAAACGGCCCGTGCCGTTGCCTCCAAACTTGCCATTGATGAAGTTAAGGCAGGGGTCCTTCCTGCTGGAAAAGTTGATATTATTAAGGAATTACAGGCGTCCGGGGCGATTGTTGCCATGGCAGGGGACGGTGTCAATGATGCGCCCGCCCTTGCCCAGGCGGATGTCGGAATTGCCATGGGAACGGGCGCTGATGTTGCGCTTGAAAGCGCCAGTATTACACTCGTGCGCGGTGAATTAAATGCCATTGTCCGCGCCCGAAGATTATCTGACGCCACTATGGGGAATATTAAACAAAACCTGTTTCTTGCCTTTATTTATAATGCATTGGGGGTTCCTGTGGCGGCTGGTGTATTGTACCCGTTTTTTGGTATTTTACTTTCCCCCATAATCGCGGCTGCAGCAATGAGCCTGTCATCGCTATCGGTTGTCAGCAATGCCTTAAGGCTTAGACTGGTTAAAATGTAGAAAAAATGATTGAAATAAAAATCAGGGCTTGTAATAACTTTTATAACTATTGAAAGCGATTTATGCAGTTAAAACAAAATATATTTACAGCACTACTTATATTGTTTGTCCTTACCGGGCAGGTATTGGCCGCGCAAGGTGGAAGCAGCTGTGAAATGAACATGCATAAAATGGATCATAAAATAATGGACATGTCTTCAGGCAAAATGGATTGTTGTGATGACGATCCCATATGTGCCATGGATTGCAGCCTTGCTATTAGCTGCATACTGCCTGAATTTTCCTTAACCGGCTTTGAATATGTTTCCACTCAACAAATTGATATCCCTGTCATTTCAATAAGTTCCCAACCACTTACTTCTCTATTTCGCCCACCAATTTCTGCGTAACACAGGATAAGTGTGTCTGATTGAGGTCAGCCCTCAATATTTCAGACCAGTAGGTAGAGAAATTATTTTTTAAAGAAAAAATCAAGAAGCTCTGGCGTGTGCCAAGAGGAGTAAGACGTAATGATTAGAACGTTCATTATTATGGTTTTAGCAACTTTAACCATAGAAGGCCCGGTATTGGCCCAAAATACCAGTCAACCATTATATATTGAGCAGGCCGTAAAGCGTGCGCAGGAAAATGATCCCTGGATTGAGGGCAACAGACACATGGAGGACGCGACAAAATCCATGAGTGTGGCGGCTGGATCACTCCCTGATCCGCAAATATCATTGGGGCTTTCCAATGTGCCGACCAATAATTTTTCCCTTAATCAGGATGGAATGACCCAGATCAGGATTGGTGTAAGCCAGATGTTTCCCCAAGGGGATAGTCTCAATATCAAACGCGAACAGCTTAAACTTGAGGCGCACGCTTATCCATTTCAGAGACTGGACAGAAAAGAGCAGGTTAAGGTCACGGTCAGTGATCTGTGGCTTGAAGTCTACCGGGCGCAAAAAACTATTGAGCTGATTGAAAATAACAGATCACTATTTGAACAGCTTTCTGAAATCGCCATGTCCAGCTACTCAGCCGCAATGGGAAAAACCCGGCAGCAGGATATTGTCAGGGCGCAGCTGGAACTGACCCGGCTTAATGATCGTGTGACCATGCTAAATCAGGCAAAAGACACATATACTGAAAAGCTTTCAGAATGGCTGAGTTCAGAAAATGATAGTTTATCAATTGTTATGATTGCTGATCAGTTGCCCAATATTTCAGTGCTGGCCCCTGAATATGCAGATGAAGCTGTAATAATAAATGATGAAGAAATATTGAGCCGTTTGAGCGGCCATCCATTAATGAAAGCCCTTGAAAATAAGATTGATGCTACGGCTATGGGCGTTGATCTTGCCAGACAAAAATATAAGCCTTCCTGGGGACTAAATGCCACTTATGGGCATCGTAACAGTGATCCTTTCGGCAACAGCCGGCCCGATAATGTTACTGTGGGTGTTACTTTAAGTGTTCCACTCTTTACAGCAAACAGGCAGGATAAGGAATATAGCTCGGCTGTTTCCAAAAGGGAGGCAGCAAGAACTGAAAAATGGCAACTACTGCGAAAATTAAAAGCAGGCTTTGAAGCGTCAAAAGCCAAACTGATGCGACTGGATGAAAGAAAAGCGCTTTTTGAAAATAAGTTGCTTCCACAAATGAATGAGCAGGCCGAGGCATCGCTGACCGCCTATACCAATGATGATGGTGATTTTGCCGAAGTGGTCCGTGCCCGGATTGCAGAGCTGAACGCTGAAATTGATGCACTGAATATTGATGTCGATCGTCAGAAAACCATTCTTGAACTTAATTATTATTTCACAACGGCTGATATGGATAACGTGACAATTGATGCCGGATATGGAGAGCCAAAATGATACTGAATAAACAAAATATCTTTTTACTGATATTCGCGGCCATAGCCGGATCAATTCTAACGCTTATGGTCAGTTCATTCATCGGCTCCTCTGATAAGGGTGATACTAATGACGGTGAGCAAAAACCGCTTTACTGGGTCGCACCGATGGACCCCAATTACCGCCGCGATGAACCGGGGCTGTCCCCAATGGGAATGGAACTGGTTCCTGTTTATGCCGAGGATGCAAAAAACAACCAGAATGATGAGGCAGGAACAGTGAAAATTTCACCGGATGTAGTTAATAACCTTGGTGTTCGAACCGCTGCCGCAAAAATGCAGAATATGAGTTCGATTATAAAAACGGTAGGGTATGTCGAATATGATGAAGATCAGCTTGTTCATATTCATCCACGGGTCGAAGGCTGGATTGAAAAGCTTTATGTCAAAGCGACGGGTGATCCGGTAAGTGCAGGGGAGCCGCTTTATGACCTATATTCACCAACGTTAGTCAATGCACAGGAAGAACTGGTCGTTGCGCTCAGCCGAAATAATAGTCAGTTAATATCGGCTTCGGAAGATCGCCTGAAGTCATTGCAAATTCCTGAAGGCACTATTGAAACTCTGAAAAAAACAAGAAAAGTAAAACAGACGGTGACCTTTTATGCCCCGAAATCCGGGGTCATTGACAACCTTAAAATTCGTCAGGGATTTTACGTTATGCCGGGAACAACAATGATGTCTATCGGCAATCTGGATCAGGTTTGGGTTGAAGCCGAAGTTTTTGAAAGACAGGCGGCTTATGTCAAAAATGGAACACCGGTAACCATGACGGTTGATTATCTTCCCGGTGAAAAATGGCAGGGCGTGGTTGATTACGTGCAACCTGCATTGGACCCCATGACCAGAACGCTGAAAGTAAGGCTCCGGTTTGAAAATAAAAACGGTCGCTTAAAACCCAATATGTTTGCTCAGGTTGAACTGGATACTCAACAAGGCGAAGAAAGCCTGATTGTACCGAAAGATGCTGTAATCAGGACCGGGGATAGTGACCGGGTCGTTCTTGCCCTTGACGGCGGTAAATTCCGGTCCGCTATCGTCAAAATTGGCCGTGTTGATGATCAGAATACGGAAATATTATCGGGCATAAATTCGGGGGATAGGGTTGTTGTATCTGCGCAGTTCCTGATTGATTCCGAGTCCAGTAAAACGGCTGATTTCAAAAGAATGGATCATAATGATAATCACGACAATGTCTCAATGAATATGGGGTCCGTTCTTGACGACCCGGAAAACTGGACCCCTGCCAAAGTCAACAGCGTGGATGTTGCTAAACGTACCGTAAACTTGACACACGGCCCAATTAAAAATCTGGAAATGATGGGTATGACCATGAATTTCAGCATTGCCTCGTCAATCGATATGTCAACCCTGACAGAAGGATCGGAAATTGAAATGATTGTTGAAAATTCAAGTGGCGGCATGTTTGAAGTCACGCACATCAGGCCAGCTGGAAAAGAGTAGGAAAAATCATGATTAAATCGTTAATTCACTGGTCGGTCGCCAATCGTTTTATTGTCCTTCTGTCCACAGTTATTTTGATTGCCATCGGGTTATATTCGTTAAGGAATACGCCGGTTGACGCCATCCCTGATCTTTCGGATGTTCAGGTTATCATTAAAACAAATTACCCAGGGCAGGCACCACAGGTGGTTGAGGATCAGATTACCTATCCGCTGACAACCGCAATGTTATCCGTGCCCGGTGCTGTCACTGTGCGTGGCTACTCATTTTTTGGGGATAGCTATGTCTATATTATTTTCGATGAAGACACCGACCTTTATTGGGCCCGCAGTCGTGTTCTTGAATATTTAAGCCAGGTTGCCCCAACACTTCCGTCTACGGCGACGTTAAAACTGGGGCCTGATGCCACCGGGGTCGGATGGGTTTATCTTTATGCCCTTGTTGACAGAACCGGAAAGCATGACTTAAGTGAGCTTCGCTCAATACAGGACTGGTTTTTAAAATTTGAGTTACAGACAGTTCACGGTGTATCCGAAGTGGCGCCGCTTGGCGGGATGGTCAAACAATATCAGGTAAAGGTCAATCCTGATAAATTAAGAGCTTTTAGTATCCCGCTTTCCCATATTCAGACGGCGATCCAAAGGGGAAATCAGGAAATTGGCGCCTCGGTCATCGAAATGGCGGAAGCGGAATATATGATCAGTGCTTCCGGCTATCTCCAAAATGAAGAGGATATTGGAAATATCCCGCTTGGTGTTAACCAGAACGGGACACCATTGCTGCTAAAGGATGTCGCTGAAATTGGAACGGGTCCGCAAATGCGTCGTGGTATTGCAGAGCTTAACGGTGAAGGCGAAACAGTAGGTGGCATCGTCATTATGCGCTACGGTGAAAATGCAGAAAAAACCATTGAAGGGGTAAAAGCAAAGCTTGAACAGTTAAAACAGGGACTACCGGAAGGGGTAGAGATCGTGACGGTCTATGATCGAGGCGGTCTGATTGACCGGGCCGTTGATAATCTTTGGCAAAAACTGATTGAGGAATTTGTCATAGTTGCGCTTGTATGTGTCGTTTTTCTTTTTCACTTAAGATCATCGCTGGTGGTGATCATCAGTCTGCTGACAGGTATTCTCACTGCTTTTATCATAATGTATTTACAAGGCTTGAATGCCAACATCATGTCGCTAGGCGGTATTGCCATTGCTATTGGTGCCATGATTGATGGGTCCATTGTTCTGATTGAAAATATGCACAAGCATATGGAGAGAACGCCCCTTACCAACGAGAACAGGTGGCAAATAGTCGCCAAGGCCGCAAGCGAGGTTGGTCCCGCTCTTTTCTTCAGCCTGTTGATTATTACGGTTAGTTTCCTGCCCGTTTTTACCCTTGAAGCGCAGGAAGGTCGGATGTTTTCACCACTTGCATATACCAAGACCTATGCCATGGCGGTATCAGCAGGGCTGGCCGTGACATTGGTTCCGGTTTTGATGGGGTATTTTATTCGCGGCAAAATAATGCCGGAGCATAAAAACCTGGTAAACCGCTTTCTGACCAATCTTTATATGCCGTTCCTTGGTGTGGTGCTTAAATTCCCCAAACCAACACTGGCCGCTGCAACGGTTATTCTTATGGTGGGTTTCTGGCCGGTCAACAAAATTGGCAGTGAATTTATTCCCCCCCTTGATGAAGGGGATCTGATGTATATGCCAACAACCTATCCCGGCATATCAATTGGTAAAGCGCGGGAACTTTTGCAGCAAACCGATAAATTGATCAGCACCGTGCCGGAAGTGGAACTGGTTATGGGTAAAATTGGACGTGCCGATACAGCAACCGACCCGGCGCCGCTGACCATGATTGAAAGTTTTATCAAACTGAAACCAAGGGAAGAATGGCGGGATAACTTGACCACTCAGGATATTATCAATGAACTGGACGCGCTTGTTAAGTTTCCCGGTGTTACCAACGCATGGGTGATGCCCATCAAAACCCGGATCGATATGCTGGCCACCGGAATAAAAACCCCTGTGGGCATAAAAATTGCCGGGCCGAAACTTTCTGTTATTGAGGATATTGGCCGAAAACTAGAAAAAATTCTCCCCACTGTTCAAGGGACAACCTCCGTATATGCTGAAAGGGTGGCGGGTGGCCGCTATGTCAAGATCGATATTGATCGTGAAAAATCAGCGCGCTACGGTCTTAATATTGCTGATGTCCAGCAGGTTATTGCCACGGCTATCGGCGGAATGGATGTAACACAAACGGTTGAAGGTCTTGAAAGATACCCGGTTAATATCCGTTATCCGCAGGATTACCGGAATGGTCCGGAGCAGCTCTCCCTGCTGCCGATTGTGACCCCGAAAGGGCAGCGTATTTCCCTTGGTGATGTGGCGCATATTTATATTGAAGATGGTCCCCCCGGCATTAAAAGCGAAAATGCCCGGATAAACGGCTGGGTGTTTATTGATATTGCTGATGTTGATGTCGGCAGTTATGTGAAATCCGCTCAGGCCGCCGTTCAGCAACAACTTGATCTGCCGCCCGGTTATTCCATCAACTGGTCAGGTCAATATGAATATATGCTCCGCGCTCAGGAAAAGCTTAGTTATGTGGTACCGCTCACCCTGATGATCATTATCGTACTGCTCTATCTGAATTTTCGTAATTTTACAGAAGTTGCCATTATTATGGGAACGCTGCCACTGGCGATGGTGGGCAGCATCTGGCTTATGTATCTGGAAGGGTATAATTTCTCGGTTGCGGTGGGCGTCGGCTTTATCGCGCTGGCCGGGGTTGCTGTTGAAATTGGTGTGATCATGCTGGTCTATCTTAATCAATCCTATAATGAATATCTTGATAATTGCCGGAAAAATAGCATTCAGCCGGATGATAAGGGACTTGTAAAATCTGTACTTCATGGCGCCGGTCTACGTGTCAGGCCGGTGATGATGACAGCGGGTTCAGTCATTGTCGGGCTTCTACCCATTTTTTACGGTTCGGGCACGGGTTCCGAAGTAATGCGTCGAATTGCCACCCCGATGGTAGGCGGTATGGTCAGTGCTATGGTGCTTACTCTACTTGTCGTACCAGTCATTTATTATTTATGGCGGAAACGTGCTATTTCGTTATGGAAATAAATTGAACTAATGAATTATGGTGATGGCACCCGGGCGACGAAATCATTGTTAATGGATTTGGGCTGTCTAGTGAAAACCCATAACCCTGCATAAGGTTGGGGTTATATTAGCTAGAAAGCTGGTGTAGAGATTACGACCAAACTATTTGGCTATTTTTGGATGTCCACTTTCAATCCAAAACAGACATTCATTTATTTTCTGTATCGAGAATGTCAGGGTCCAAACCCATTAATGTCATTCGTTTCCGCCACTGCTCATGTGCAAGGGCTTGCATATCTTCAACTCTATCAGTTTCATCGGTGATCTCCAGACCAATTAATGCTTCTACAATATCTTCCTGAGTGATAAGGCCTTGGACTGTACCAAATTCATCAATCACTAAAGCCATGTGACTTTTTTCATGCATCAGCAAATCAAAAACATCGGAAGTATTGCGACTATCTAAAATCATTAAAAGTTCCCGTCGAAATTCTGACAGGGGTTTATCAAACTGATCTTTGGCTTGTGCAATAAGCAGGTCTGTTTTTAATACATAGCCGTTAATATTATCGCGGGAATCATCATAAACGGGAATCCTCGAAAATGGTTTGTCATCGTGCAATGAGAAAAATTCTCTCACCGTCATTGTGGCAGGCATTGCAAAAATTACAGGACGAGGAGTCATAATCATTCGCACTGATAATTTTCTAAGACGTAACAAGTTAATAACGATTTTCAACTCCTTGGGCTGTAGCAATCCCTCTTGGGCACCAATTTCTGCCATAGCCTTTATCTCAGCACGACTGAAAGTGGAGCCATTTGCTCCTGAACGGGAAATCAATCTGGTTATTTTTGCGGACATCCACACAAAGGGAAACAAAAGTTTCGTTAACCACTCAATTAATACGGCAAAAGCGGGAGCTAGTTGCTTCCAATAATTAGCACCTACTGTCTTTGGTATAATTTCAGATAATACAAGAATTAGAAAGGTCAAAATTGCAGAAGTGAGCCCTAAATATTGATTGCCAAAAAGCAGGGATGCTTGTGCGCCAACTCCTGCAGCGCCAACTGTGTGCGCAATGGTATTTGCAGTTAATATTGCCGCTAATGGACGATCTAGATTATTGATCAATTTATGTAAAATTTGCGCAGGTTTTCTGCCCTCATTATTCAACGCAGCGACATAAGACGGACGAACAGACAACAAAACTGCTTCAGATATCGAACAAAAGCTAGAAACAACCAATGCCAGCAATAAATAAGTAATTAATAAGGTCATATTATAATGTTTTCCTTAAAAGTTTGATTGTAGATAAATATAAATAAATATTTATAACTTGATTGCCAAACACAATTAGTAAAATGCTGGACAATTTCTTAACATAGGGCTACCGTTTTATCTAAAAATAGGGATGGGAGGTCATAAATACTCAATATAAAAATGACCCTAATTTTTCAGTTTATAAAAGGGAGATAGATATGTTTAAAAAATCTATATTTTCGATGAAACTCATAGCTGTGTTGGTGTTTCTTTTCAATTCGCACGCCGTTCTGGCCCAAACTGTTGAATCGGTTCAGCCTTTCAAAGTGGGTACGTTTGCTATTGAAGACAGGCGAACCGTTGGCCTGGTTTTGCAAAACGACAAAATTATTATTGATCTGGCTGCTGCTAACCGTGCTCTGGAGCTATTACCACAATATAGCAAAGTAGAAATACCAGATGATATGATAGGTCTTATTTCGCAGTACGAATATGGCCTTAAAAATCGAATTTATGAAATTGTGAACTGGATCGTAGAAAACGATTTAATCAGTAATCAAGATGAACATAGCTTTATTTATGCTGTGGATGAGGTAGACATTTTGGCACCTATACAATATCCGAGCAAACTTATGAATGCGGCTGTAAATTTCTAT
>JACKKT010000005.1 GCA_024236295.1 Kordiimonadaceae bacterium
ATTGTTCCGGGGCAATCCCCCTCCCGCTATCTTTTACGCTTACTCTGAAGAAATTTTCATCAAGGTCTGTAATTGTCAAAATAACATCAGTATCAGGGTTGCCGTATTTTACAGCATTGGAAACAAAATTAATCAGTATCTGTTTTGTGCGGATCTGATCAATAAGCACTGCACAGGATTTTTTATTTTCAATAATAGTGTTGTTAATTTTCAATCTGTCACTTTCAGCGCCGACAATTTCCCGAAGCAGAGGCAGTGTCTTTTCTATTAACAGGTTAAGATTAACCTCCTCAAGCAGGATATCCATTTTTCCTTCTTCAATACTGGAAAGGTCAAGTAGATCAGTGATCAGCTTTAGAAGGAGTTCCCCTCCACCATGAATGTTATCAACATATTCACGCTGTTTTATATTAAGCTGTCCATAATAACTTAATTTCAGACTTTCCGAAAAGCCAATAATAGCGTTTAGTGGTGTTCTGAGTTCATGGGACATATTGGTCAGAAATTTGTTTTTTTCGTCATTGGCATCCTGTGCTTTTTTTAAGGTTTCTTCCAACTCTTCCTCTAGTAGTTTATGATCTCGACTTTCTTCTTGGAGCTGGCTTCTTCTTCTGGCAATGGTCAGGATAATAAGGCCAACGGTGGTAAAAATATGACTTAAATAAATTAGCGTCAGGCTGAGCATAATATATAAGCCATAGTCGCGGTTGCTGAAATCAAAATTAATGAGAATCCAGAATGAAAATACAGCGGCCTGCGTACTTACCCAGAAAATGGTGAAGAATTTTTCAAGCGCATATTTTGCATTCGGCAGCCTGAATAAGACCAGAATGGATGACACAATCGGAATAAGATCAAATACCACCACCAGTTTTGTCCGCTCCGGCAGGTCGGCATTTATTGAATACTGATAGCAGCAGATCAGCACAAACAGGGTTAGATACCCGCCGATCAGTTTCCAGTTTACTGGCTGACTGATAAATTTAAGACAACCAATCATCAAAAATGTATCGGAAAGAACCGCCGCAAGATTGCCAACATAGATAAAAAACTGATCGTCATAATTAACGGAATCAGATCCGATCAGGCTATAGACAAGTCGAAATAGCGGGAAAGCACACCACCAGATGATCCCGTCAATATCCTTATTTTGCCACCAGAAAATTGACAGCAGAATAAATAAAATAGCATAAAAGGCGCTGCTTACACTTGTCAGTGTTGCAACGTTAATTATTAAATTCATATTTTTTAATACTCAAAAAATTCCGAAAAATACTACACACGACTTAAACTTATAATAATTAAGTGTATATCTCTTTCATTTATCCCTTTTAACGTGTCCGGCTGACCATAGCCAGCCATTTTTGCTCGTGAAGCGGTAAATTTGGCGGCCGGTAATAGTGATGGATAACTTCAAACCCGGCTTTATCCAAATATTGAACGGCAGCATCATACTGCATGAAATTACCGTATCGTCCGGGATTTTGCCATCCTTCCTGATCACCGCGAGGGTTTGAAGTGAATAAAATACCGCCGGGACGTAGCGCGCGGTGAAGGTCGGTCAATACTTTGTGCAGATTACGGCTTGGTACATGAAACATCGAGGCATTGGCAAATACACCGTCAAAGCTGTTTTCTTCCAGTTTAAGATCATTAAAGGACTGTTCAAGGATGGGGCATCCGGTAAGTTCCCTTGCCATTTCGCAAAATTCGGCGGTACCATCCAAGCCAACCGGATTATGGCCCAGTGATTTGAAATAAAGCACGTCACGACCCGGCCCACAACCAAAATCAAGGATATCGAGCCCTTTTCTATCCCCAAAAGGTGCCAGAAAGGCCTCATAATTCTGGGTGACATCATGGTCCTTGGTTCTGTCCCAGAAATCACGGGCTTTTGAGCCATAATCTTTAAAGGTAATATCCTCAATTTCTTTAATATGATCGTCCATTTTCTTAATCTTTTACTTTAATGATTATTTTTAATTCATTGGTTTTAAATGAATTATTATATCTTTATTGTCTGAAATTTTGTCTTTTGAGTAATACATGGGGAAATAGTCCCCCTTATTCCAGTTTTCATATAAATCTGCATAATGTTTGCTGCGCGGGTCAGCCGATTGGCCGGGTGTATTGGTGCCCATGGCCCCGTCCCAGTCGGCAGTATCGACAATCATGCGGAAACTGGCACCCGAAGTCTGCCGGCTGTTGCCATGATTGGCGTTCAGTGTATTGCTGCCGCCGCCCCTTGGCAAACGGGGGATATCTGCCTTCGCTTGCCCTTCTGCACTCAAAAGATGACTGAGCGGATGATTTATTTCCGCATAATGTAAGCTCCCATATAGCCAATTATCCATATCAGGACCCAGTTTTTCGCTCAGTTTGGTAACAGCCATTTCCATACTGTCCTTGATCATCTGATCGCGTGTTTTTGCCGGATTATCCCCAAACACAAAGTCAGGCGGGTCAGTCAGCCACTGGGTCAGTTTTTCACGGGTGATCATGGATACATTGCTGGCTTGTTCTTCCGGTACTAGTCGCTGATAAACAAGTGAAAGCATGGACTGTTCCCAGATATCAAAAATTGCGGCGGCAACGCTGTTCCTGTCAAGCCTATGATCCCAGTTTGTCAGTTCTTTCTGCGCATCACGTGATTTCCCGGACATTCTGACTTTGCCAATGATCGGGGTCATTTTTTCGGCATTCATTGATTTGGTATCATATTGAAGGGCCATACTGTCCTGAACCGTCTGATCCGTTGCCGCGTCCAGCACTTCAGCCATACGCTCAGCCCGGGCCGGGTCCGAATAAAAATCGGAAAAGATGTTCGGATACCCTGCCGGAACATTATGATTATTGGCTGTTCCATACCATCCGGCAACCGGGTTTGTAATATGGGGCATTTGTTTGATCGGCACATAACCATCCCATTCATAAGTGCCATCACCGGGGATCGGCAGACTGCCATCCCAGCCAAAGCGCATCGGGGTCAGCCCCACAGATTGCCAGCCAATGGTGCCTTCCCTGTCGGCCCAGACCATATTTTCACCGGGAAGACCGGAAAAGCTGCAGGCTTCCCTGAATTCCCTGAAATTTTGTGCCTGATCCATCCTAAGGCTGGCAAGATACGGTGTAGCCCCGACATCAAGCCACGCGGCTTTAAGCCCATAAGCCAGATGATTTGCCGGATCTTCAAAAATTACGGGGCCGTGTTTTGTATATTTAAGGGTAGCGGTCACATCACCCTGGCCTTTTACCTGGATAGTTGTTTGCTCCGTTTCCATAGAAACCCAGTTGTCATCATACCAATATTGGTTCGGGTTGGCCGGATTGGTTTTATAGACATATAAATCTTCCTGATCGATCCGGAAAATAGTGAGCCCCCAGGCGCCATATTCATTATGACCGATCGAAACCCCGGGAAGTACCGGTTCACCGCCCCCGATCACGTTCCAGCCGCGTTTACCGTCTTTTGCCGGGGCATTAAGATGCACCATATAGCGAAGCGACGGGTTCTGGATTGTGCGGTGCGGGTCATTGGCCATAATCGGCTTACCGCTTTTGGTGCGCCTTCCGGCAATAACCCAGTTGTTGCTGCCGATATTATTGATGCCCTCAATCGGGTCATGCCAGAAATTTTCATCGACAAATTCGGGCTTCTCATTGATAAAAGCCATTTGCGGATTTTTAAGATCGCTCTGGTCAAACACAGGCTGGCTACGCGAGGCAATATAGCTTGCCATAATGTCATCGGTTATTTTTGAAAGATCAATACCCTCAAAAGGTTTAAGATAGGTATCCCGGTAAAAAGGCATAATCTCCCGCACTTTTTCACCGCCAAGAGCTGTTATCGCTTTGGCAAGCATTATTTCGCTTGATATTCCGCCGGTCAGCGCGTTATGGCGGGAAATCACAATTTCCGGGGTCCAGTGGCCGGGTTTGATGCCAAGCAGATTAAATTCAAAGGACAGCAGATCAGGGTTTTTCTCTGTCTCGCCGATATAGGCGTTAACCCCGGCGACAAAGGCATTGATAATTTCGACGCTGTCGGTGTGATAATGGGCAAGCTCGGCTTTTAGATCGCCGCGAAAACGCAGCAGTCTGGCCCCCTCGTCATGGGCGATTGCCTTTTCCCCCATAATTTCGGCCAGTGTCCCTGTCGCTTTACGGCGCCAAATTTCAAACTGGAACAGCCGGTCACGGGCGGCGTTATAGCCTTGGGCAAAAAATAAATCGGCCTGGTTCTGCGCATATATATGAGAAATACCCCATTTATCCTTGATAATTTCAACCGGCTCGCTAAGCCCCGAAATGGTGACAGACCGGTCTTCCTGTGCCGTCGCTATTGAGGTTGAAACGAGCAGAACAATTCCAATTAACACTTTGCGCATAAATCTCTCCCTTTTTCTTACGCCCTAACATTATCACGCCACCCAAAAAAAGAAAGCCCGGGAATTGATAATTTACAGTGTGGGGAATTAGACTTAGTATCGCAATCAAAATATTAACTAAGGACACCCATGACAAAACAGAAAAAACTTGCCGGAAAATGTTTATGCGGCGCTGTTCATTATGATGTGGATGATGATTTTGAATATGCCATGAACTGTCATTGTTCAAACTGCCGGCGGTCAACCGGGTCGCCCTTCAAATCCTTTGCCGGGATCAGGAAAGAGCATCTGAAACAAGTTAAGGGACAAGAAAATATCCTTAAATATGGCGATGAATTGAATTATGATATTCACTGTGGCACATGCGGCTCGCTGCTTTATTCGGTGGTGCGGGATGGTGAATATGCCCATGTCACCATGGGCACACTTGTTGATGAGCCGTCAATCAAACCGAATGCGCATATTTTTGTCGGCTCAAAAGCACCTTGGTTTGAGATCACAGACGACCTCCCCCAATTTGAAGAACTGCCTGATTAATTATGTCAGAATTAGCTTCGGATTGCCTTCATTAATCTGCATATTTTGCATCAATGGATGATTTTATTTCCTGGGCATTATAGACATTTTCCAGACCAGGATTTTGATCAAAACAGTTAATGATCAGTTCTGTTCTCATTTGCGGTTTTTTTAATCGGACATGGTCAAAACGGGTAGTTTTCTGCGAGGCATTTTTATCATATGTTCGTGAATTTTTGATTGAAAAATAAATGCAGCGTTTTTTAAGGGAATATTCAGCGGCTTTTAACATTTCAAGATCTTTTGCATCTGTGATTTTTTCATCTGCCTCAAGACGATAATTAAATTTATAGCTTTTATCTTTTGCCATTGAAACTTGCATGGATAGAGTAAAAAGCACTGCCGTAAGTACAATTAAAATGCGATAGAATTTCATGAATTTCCCCCTAAAATGATGGTAATTAAAATAATATTAGAGTCAGTGTATTAAACGGCAACAGAAATTGTCAACGTTCAAGCACTTCACGTTCGTTCACAAGATCGCGATCATAGGCTTTTTCCTGGGAGAATTTTTCTGGAAAACGGGCTTTAAGTTTATTCAGGTTTGTAAAGGCAACCTCTGTAAAGTCGGTCCCCAGTTCACGAAACAGCATGGCCAAATACCACATGAGGTCCCCTGCTTCCTCTTTTAAATTGACTTCGTCGAATTCCCCTGTCTTTGCCGCTTTGAGCAACGCTTCGCTCATTTCCCCGGCTTCGGTGCAGATCCCGTAAATGGCATGGATAATATTGCCGTTTAAATTCGAAATTGAAAAATCTTCCACCTCTCCGCCTTTGATGGTGTCGCCTTTACCATAAAAAAGCCGGCGTTTCTGGTTATCCAGAATTTCGCCGGTTTTGGCAAAATCCTCAAAAGTGTTTTTAACTTCCTCGTCTGTAACTTTTTCGGTGAAATAAGTGTTTGAAGCGGTCCGTGCACTGTCGGTGATATATTTTTTCATGGTTTTCCCTAAGTTATATTTTTTGATTTCTTTTTATAACTTTTCTGATCAAAAAAACAACATTCGGATACACGCTTTTTTAAAACTGTGATAGTTTTTTGAATTAAAGGAGAAAAGCATGTCGGAATACAAAGCAGTCATTAGCTGGAAGCGCCGCCCGGACGAAAAATATACAGATCAGAAATATAGCCGTGAACATAAATGGGAATTTGCCGGTGGTCTGACCATTCCGGCCAGTCCATCCCATCATATTGTGCCGCTCCCCTATTCCAACCCGAATTTTATTGACCCTGAACAGGCTTTTGTTGCCAGTCTTTCAAGTTGTCATATGCTTTTTTTCCTTGATATCTGCTCGCGCGAAGGGTTTATCGTCGATGAGTATACCGACCGAGCTGTCGGCACGCTTGAACGGATCGGCCGCAATAAAATGGCTATGACCAAGGTAATCTTAAAACCGGAAGCCCATTATAGCGGCGATAAAATCCCCAGCGCAGAAGACCTTAAACGTATCCACCATAAATCCCATGAATTATGCTTTATTGCCAATTCGGTGACAACGGAAATAGTGACGGAAATTATTTCCTAAAGTGCGGCACGGATTGAGGAAAGTGCAATTTCAATATCCCGATCCGTAGTGACATGGGAGGAAATACTGATGCGGAACCCTTTACGCCCTTGCCAGGCGGTTGGTCCAAACCATGTTTTTCCGTCCTGCTGCACAGTTTTGATGAACTGGTCAAGTTTCTCTTCATCCATCGTTGCTACAACCTGATTAATCACCACATCGTTTAATATTTCAAAACCCATTTTTTCAAGCTCGGAAGCAAAATATTTTGCATAATCACATGTCCGTTCAATCAGGTCGGTAAAGCCGTCCTTACCCAGAAATTTAAGCGCCGCCCAGATTTCAATACCCCGTGCCCTGCGGGAAAGTTCAGGGGTGTGATGGTTTGGCTCACGTGCCGCACCCTGAACAAGATATGCCGCCCTTACCCCGAACATATCCTGAAGGCTGCCGGCATCACGACAGATTGAAATGGCGCTGTCATGAGGCACATTCAGCCATTTGTGGCAGTCCAGTGACCAGCTGTCGGCCCGCTCCATTCCATTCGTAAGCATTGCCCTTGTCCGTGAAGCCCGAACCCAGCCGCCAAAGGCCGCATCAACATGGACCCATGCGCCGGTTCCTGTCGCAAGGCTGCAGACGGTATTAAAATCATCATAGGCACCGCTATTCACATTGCCTGCCTGAAGTAGGATTATGCAGTGATCATCAAGGGGGGGAATTTTCTCAACCACAATTCTCCCCTGCTTATCACAGGGTACAAATTCCAGCTCATTTTTCCCATACCCCATATATTGCAGGGCAATAATATTGGTCGGGTGAATTTCTTCCGACATAATGAAGCGGATTTTTGGCGCTGACCTTATCCCATCTGCCTTTACATCATATCCCAGTTTTTTATATTGCCGGTTACGGGCGGCTAAAAGCGCGGTAAAGCCCGCCATAGTGGCACCAGTGACAAAACCAAACCCGCTCTGGCGCGGCAGATCAAGCAGATCAAGCACCCATGCCCCGGCCACTTCCTCAATTTTGGCAGCAGTGGGGCTCATAACCAGTGGACCAGCGTTTTGATCCCAGCTTGCCGCTAGCCAGTTTGCCGCCACGGCAGCAGGGAGCGCCCCGCCCGTCACAAAGCCATAATACCGCCCGCCACGCGACGAAACCACCCCGGGTTCACCAACTTCATTCAGCATTTTGATGACGGAGGTGGCGGCCTCTCCGGCCTGACTTAACGGCTCATTGAAACGCTCAAGCGACTTTAATGCGTCGGCGTCCGGTGTTACCCGGCGGCTGTCCAGTTTTTCTTCAAACTCTCTGGCGGCACTCACCACATAATCAAATAATTGCTGGTCGAAATTCATCATGCTTTCCTTTTTTTAGATATTTCGACTTTACTGAATTGTAGTGAAATGCCAATATCAAAGACTAGAATTTATAATTTTAAAAATTTAAGCAATCTAAAGGGTCAATCTTGCAGGATCAGTTGAAGGAATATGGGGTTAATTTTGTCCAGACAATTTTATTATTTGCCGTTCTGGCGGTACCACAAATCATTGCCAAACTATTGATCAGCGCGTATGGACTTACAGAAGTGGGGCCGTATCTTATTATATTCATAGGTATGGTCAGTGTGGGAATAGTATTTTACGGAATAATGCTGAACTACCGGTATGAGCTAGTCGGGCGGATTTATGATCTTGTTTATCTTAAATTTCTAATTGTCATTTTTATATTTTTCTTTATCGTTTATGATGGCTATATGCTTTATTTTAATCAGGAAGCTTTTTTCATTCAGCATTCAAAAATAGTCCGCCGGGATATTGTCTGGCGTGATGTTCCCTTTGCCGATCTTCCTGAATATGTCGTTTATCCCAATTTTACATATGCTTTTCAGTTTTGCCTGTCGCTGGTGAGGGTAATTTTCGAACTGTTTCTTATCCATACTTTGATGAGTGAGAGAAAAGAACCGTTGCTTAAGAAAAAAGTCACTCAAAGACAGCGATTGCGCTCAAAATCGGTAGAAGAGCTTAAAGCAAACCTTCATCCGTCTATTTTGAAGAAATATGAAAATGATAACCACCAGAATAAGAATGAGTAGCTGATATGATCTTCCGGGGAGTAATTTTTATATATTTTCTGATGTCTCTTTTAAACGCAAATGCCCAGACACAGTCAATATCGGAAATAACAGAACAAATCAGAAGCGACGGCAAAATAATTGATGTAGGCAAATCATTAAAGCGTTGGCAGCCTTTATGGGATGCGGCTGACAATAGTAAAGTCAAAGTAAGTCGCGATCTGAAATATGGTCCTGATCCAAAACAGGGATTTGACCTTTATGAACCGGCAAAGATGCCGGAAACACCAGCCCCCATCCTGATATTTCTTCATGGGGGTTCGTTTGTTGCCGGGGATAAGGCCATGTATGCCAATGTGGGCTATCATTTTGCCAAACTCGGCATCCCGACGGTGGTAATGACATATAGGTTGGCGCCCGAATTCAAATGGCCTACGGGCACCCTTGATCTGGCGCTTCAGCTTAAATGGATCAGGGATAATCCGGAAAAAATTAAAAGCGGTGATACTTCAAAAATATTTCTGTTCGGTCATTCCGCCGGGGCCCAGCATGTCGCAAGTTATATTTTCGAGGAAGAATTCCAGATTGAAAATGACGGGGTCACCGGAGCAATCCTGGCCAGCGGGTCCGTCTATGATACTGATATTTTAAATCATAATGCCGACCCGCAATATTATGATTATTTCGGGCGCGATAATAAGGTTTACCCGGTACGGTCAATACTTCATAAACTTGACGGGCGGAAAATCCCTGTGTTTATTTCCTATGCGGAATATGACAAGGATAATTTTCAATATCAGGCATCCCGCCTGATTGATGCGCTTTACCGCAGGGATAATGAATTGCCGATGATTAAGCAACTGATGGATAATAATCACCTTTCCGAAGTTTTTCATTTTAACACCGGCCCCAGTTTATTTGCCTATGATATCCGCAATTTTATTTTTTCAAAGTCCGGGAAAAAACCTTAACCACCAAACGCATTGATTGCGTCTTTAATGGCATCAAGGGCAATATCAAGATCTGCCTGTGTAGTTTCATGGGAAGAAATACTCATCCGGTAAACATCCCGGCCCAGCCAATGGGTCGGCCCGAACCAAGTTTTGCCACTGGCCGCCACATGATCCATTATTTTCTTCAATCGCTTATCATCATTATCATCCAGACAAAAGACAATCTGGTTAATCACAACTTCATTCATGATAAAGAGGCCGATTTTTTGAAGCTCCCCCGAAAACCAGATGGCATGATCGCAGCAACGGTCAATCAGTTCACCGAAACCTTCCTGTCCCAGATGTTTAAGGGCCGCCCAAACATCAATTCCACGGGCACGGCGGGATAGCTCCGGCGTAAAATTGTTGGGGATCCTTTCTCCATCGGTTGTAAGATAGCTTGCTGATATGGAAAATGTTTCCAGCATCGCTTCGCGGTCGCGGCAAATGGCGATCGCGCTGTCATAAGGCACATTTAACCATTTATGACAATCAATTGACCAGCTGTCCGCCAGCTCCATTCCTTCCCCCAGATGTCCCCTCGTCGGGGAAACCTTTATCCAGCCGCCAAATGCCCCGTCAATATGAACCCATGCACCGACTTTTCGTGCACGGGCGCATATTTCAGTAAAATCATCAAATGCACCACTATTGATATTGCCTGCCTGAGCCAGAATGATACAGCTGTTATCAAGCGTCGGCATTTGATCAAGTCTCATTCTTCCTTCATCATCCACCGGAACGAATTCAAATTCCTCCGCTCCATGGCCCATATAATTAAGCGCACGGATATTGGTCGCATGAATATCTTCACTAATGATAAAGCGGATTTTGGGAGCCCGGCGCAAACCACCTTTTTTAAGATCGTAGCCAAGATTTTTATAAATTCTTGTCCGTGCTGATGATAGCGCGGTAAAGCCCGCCATAGTCGCACCGGTTACAAAGCCGACGGCCGTTCCCTGCGGCAGGGATAATAGTTCGATAATCCATCTTTGCGATACCTGTTCCAGCTTGGCATTAACATATCCAAGCATGGTCAGGGCAGAATTCTGATCCCATGTTGAGGTAAGCCAGTCGGCAGCCACCGTTACAGGTAATGTGCCGCCAACCACAAAGCCGAAAAATCGGCCACTGCGGCTTAACGTTGTTGCCGGATTTCCCAGTCTTTTTAACAGTTTTATCACATCAAGTGCATCAGTTTTACCTTTTGGCATTGCTTCATTAAATTCAACAAGAGCTTCTATCGCTGCTTTAGGAGGGACAACCGGACCGGTTATCAGGTTATTTTCAAATTCCCGTGCTGTTTCAATCACAAAATTAAATAATTCTTCATCAAAACTCATCCTACTCTCCCAAATTTTATAAAGTTCCCACTTATTTTTACGCAAAATATGACGGAATTTCAATTGGTTAAAATTTAAAGTTGACAGTGTCAATATATGGGTTAAGTTTTCACTGTAAACATGTGATTCTTTATGTTTTACAATATCTCCCTTCTGCTGTTCTTGATCATGCGGCAGTAAAGGATTGGAGGGTGGGTTTCTCGTTGCCTACCCTCCATTTTTTATTTTTTCTGTGTATTGAGAATGGCGTAGGCGGCGGTATGGGCTTCTTTAATTTGGTCTGCTGTCATGTCCGCTTCTATTCGGATCTGATTATTGCGGGCATCCGGATTGCCATTTTCCGCTGCAACAAAAAACCATTTATCGACAAATATTTTGTCAAATCCTGCCGGGTTTTCCATTACGCGATTTTGGGCCAGATAATTCTGCGCTTCAGCATTGCCCGCATCCGCTGCCATCATAAAATAGGTTTCTGCCATCCTGTGGTTTTTTTCCACCCCTTCGCCAAAATAATAGCGAAGGCCAGTATTAAACTGGGCATAAATATTACCGGCATCGGCATATCTTCGGGTAAGGGCAACCCCTTTTTGGGTGATTAACCTGAACCATTGGCCGGTCCCGGTCCTGAAATGTCCGTTTATAAGCGATGCCGCACTGTTATGTTCTGCTGCAAGAATATAATATTCAATTGCATAATCTTCGTTATGACCAAATGCAAAATCATCATTATGGAGTTCACCCAGAATATAATAGGCATGGGTATAGCCAAGATCAGCCGATTTTATCAGATGAGACTGGGCTCGGCTGTAGTTTTTTGAAACACCATGCCCATATCCATAAAGCTTGCCCAGTGCCACATGAGCCATTGGATCATCGACAGCGGCCGCTTTTCCGTACCATTCACGGGCCTTTTCATAATTTATGTCTGTTCCCCACCCATTTTCATATAACTGTCCGACTTTTATCTGCGCATATGTATCACCTTGCTCGGCCAGCGGCAAAAATTCAGTCATTGCTCTGCTATAATCGCCCATAAAATAGGCTTCTTTGGCCTGCTCTATATCCGCAAAGGCAGGAATTGAAGATAGAACCAAAAGCAGAATAAATATTTGTTTCATTTAATGCCCATGATTTTCAAGCCAGGTCCTCGCCATATTTTCTGCTACATCAATTTCGTCTTCTGTCATTTCGGATTCTATAAATTGCCTGGCCTGTTGCGCACTCAGATTATCATTAACCAGCGAAATGCTGAACCACATATGAGCCAGAATATAATTTCTATCTGTACCCTGACCGTTGGCATACATATACCCCAGATTATTCTGGGCTTCAGGGATATTCTGTTCCGCCGCCTTTTGATACCACTTTAAGGCTTCTTCCTCATTAATGATGACATTCTGCCCGGTACGATAAATATTTCCAAGAAAATACTGGGCAATCGGATGGCCTTTTTCGGCCGCTTTAAGGAACCATTTTGTTGCTTCCTTAATATTCTGATCAACACCAAGGCCGATATAATACATGGAGCCCAGATCATATTCAGCTGCGCGGTAATTCTGATCAGCCGACGTTCTGTACCAGCGCATCGCCTCATTGAGATCACGTTCTATGCCCTTATCCTGTCGATATAAATTGCCAAGGTTATACTGCGCTTCAGCGTCGCCCTGATTGGCGGCCATTTCAAAATATTTAAACGCTTCATTCACATTCTGGTCAACACGGTCGCCAGTATTATACATTATTCCGATTATGGTCTGGGCTTCCATTATACCATTATCGGCAGCATCCTTCATCCAATCAACGGCCTGCCGGCTGTTTATGCTGGCATCCAGCCCATCGAAAACCTGTTTTGCCACCAGATATTCAGCCTGCGGGTAGCCATTTCCGGCTGCACTTCTTAATAAAAGTTCAGATTTATCCTCATCTATTTCAACACCTGTGCCCTTTTGATAAAATTCGCTAAGCTTATATTGGGCCGCGCCGTTATTGGCTTTCGAAGCAGAAAGATAATAGTCGAGTGCCTTATTACTGTCCCGGTTTACTCCAAAACCGTTTTCTGACATTTCGCCAAGATAATAAAGCGCTACACCATTGCCTGATGTTGCCGCCTTATCAAAATAAGGTTTTGCCATATTGTATTTTTTATCAAAATAATAAGATGTAGCAAGTGCAAGGGCCGCCCCCGGATAATCATTGTCCGCAGCAATTTTATAATAGGCTTGTGCTTGCGCACTGTTTTTTTCAACACCTGTACCCTGATCATACATCTGACCAACCAGAAAGCTTGCTTCCATATTTCCAGCAGCAGACTGTTCCTGGTAATAATTCAGCGCCGTGGCATAATCCCCCTGATCATAGGCCAGTCTGGCACCATCCATTGACATGCCGGTTGCACAGGCCTCAAGCAGGCCACAAAGTAATACTAAACGAAAGAAAAACAGGATTTTTTTACTCATTTCAATTTCCCTGAAATTAAGGATACTATTTATAAAAACACATACTAGGCACTTATATTCTCATAAAGTGTTAATTTTTGCAAAAAAATCTATCATCCAGGATGATTGGCTATCCATTGATTGGCAAGTGTAATTGCCTGAGTAACAGTATCCACATCCATTTCTTTGGTATAGCTATCAAGTAAACTGGCCGCGGGCCCATCCCCGCGCTCTTTTGCAATGTACAGCCACATAAAAGCATATAAATTACTGGGCAAAGTTCCCTGTCCCAACTTATACATTACACCAAGGCTTCTCTGTGCGGCAGTCATACCCTGCCCGGCAGCCAAGAGATACCAGTTCAATGCCTGTTCGTAACTTTGCTCAACGCCACTCCCCTGATAGAACATTTGCCCGATATTAAATTGTGCACCAAAATATCCCTGATCGGCAGATTTTAAAAACCATGACATGGCTTCATCATAATTGACCGGCATTCCTTCGCCGTTTTTGGCCATCTGCCCCAGTTCATTTTGTGCAATTGCATGGCCGCCTTCACTGGCCGCTTTAAGCCATTTTACGGCTTCTGCAAGATCCTGATCAACCGCCAGCGCATTTTTATACATATAGCCGACATTATAAGCGGCATTGATATTACCGTTTTCCGCTTCATCAATAAATATATCATATGCAGTTTTATAATCACCGCTTCTATATGCTATAAGCCCTTCATCGAAACTTTTTTTACTTAACAAGTTCCAAGAAATAAAAACAAGCGCAAGCAGAGCGGCAATTTTTAGAATCTTGCTCATTTTTCCCCATTTTGTTTTACTCTGCTATTTTAGCACGGTAATGCTCAATATATCAATAACTTATGCTATTTAGTACCACGACGGCCAGAAGATTTTCCTTTTGGTGAAAATCGGGTGAACCCACCCGTTTGTTTTTGCTTGCCTGAATTCTTGCCTTTTGGCTTTTCCCGCCTTTTGGATGACGGTTTTTCCCGCCCTACAGCAGCGGGTTTTTCAGACTTTTTCCCATAAAGTTTTTCGCGTTTTCCTTTTGGTTCTTCGCGCTTTTTGGCTTTTACCTTCGCTGGTTTTATTTTTCCCGCTTTCCCATGCAGTTTTTTAAGGACCGGATCGTCACCAAATTCTGCGGCGCCAAGCTGATAGCTGTCCTGTAGCGGGTCGTAGGCTTTTTTTGCTCTTTCCGGCTTTTCGCTTTTTTCTCTTAACGGTCTTTGATGATCAGCCTTAAAAGATTTTGCTTTTTTCTTTTCCTGTTTTACTGACGGCTCCCGTCCAGGCCTGCGGCTCATGGTTTTGGAGCTTCTTGCCTTATTTCTTTTTCCCTTTTTAAAATCACCGACATCAGCAATATCAAAATGAAATCTCTGTTCTTCATCAACTTCAATCGGCAGTTTTATAAGCTTTTCAATTTCCCGCAGAAGACGGACATCACTTGGATCACAAAAGGAAATGGCAAGACCACGAACACCTGCGCGACCTGTGCGTCCGACACGATGAATATAATTTTCCGCTTCAATTGGCAGCTCGTAATTAATGACATGGCTGATCCCTTCCACATCAATACCGCGCGCAGCTACATCAGTTGCCACCAGCACTTTGGTTCTGCCTTTGCGATAATTAAGCAGGATTTTTTCCCTTGTGCGCTGTTTTTTGTCCCCATGGATTGCATCAATACGCATATCCGTTCCTTCAAAAGCGGCTTTTAACTCGTCACAAAGTTTGTCCGCCCCTAGTTTGGTACGGGCAAAAACAAGCGCTTTGTCAATTGTCTCATCCTGTAATAATGAAATAAGAAGAGCCAGTTTATCCTTGCGTCGCACATTCATTAACCGGTGGGCAATGGTATCGGCAACGACCGTTTTTCTTTCCTGCTCAACATATTCCGGATTTTTTAATAGCTCACCTGAAAGTTTTCTTACCTTTTCGTTCATAGTAGCGGAAAACATGACCGTCTGGTGATCTTCGGGCAGGTTTTTACGCACTTCAATCACATCATCAATAAAGCCCATATCCAGCATTCTGTCCGCTTCATCAAGGATAAATGTCCGGCATTCGTCCAGTCTGACATTGTTGCTTCCCATATGATCAATCAGCCGACCGGGTGTGGAAATTAGAATATCTACACCATATTTAAGTTTGCGGATCTGCGGCTGGTAACTTTGCCCGCCAGCAACGACCAGATTTTTAATTGGTGTGCCCCTGCTCATGATTTCGATGAATTTTCCAATCTGCATTACCAGTTCACGGGTTGGCGCCAGGATCAGAACTTTAGGCTTATGGCTTTCCGGTTTCTGATAATCATCGATCAGCTTATTGATAATCGGCAATGAAAAAGCAGCGGTTTTGCCACTGCCGGTCTGGGCTATGCCCATCAGGTCAGACCCGCCCATCACATATGGAATGGCAAGGTCCTGAATTGGGGTCGGGGTATTAAAACTTTCTTTTTTAATGGATTTGATGATGGCCTTGTCAAAGCCGAATTTGTCAAAATCAAAAACAGGCGCATCCACGCCCTGCGCATTTTCCAGCGTCATAATATTTCCTTCGCGGGTTTACCCGATCTGCCGGGTTTATATATTCTCCGCGAATGCACTTGGCCTTATCATAAAAGGATACACGTGATCGTTACTTGTCACGGCTGCCTGGCGGAATTGAATTATTAAATAATCCTGTAACGGCCCGGTAATGCGCTTTTTAACACCATAAGTCAAGCAATATACTTTATCAAAACATTCAGGCATGTTAAAAAAACCAATATAAATGAAGAATGAGGCAGGAAATGCGTAATTTTGAACTGGAAGTTTTTTTCTCTAAATGGGAATTTAAAGCCAAATATCATCTGACCGCTTCCGATGTGGAAAGCATGACGATGAAAGAACTGCTGGCCATGGCAAGTCCGGAAGACAGGGAAGCTTTTGAAAATCTGTGGCTTGGCTATACTGAAACATATGGTCTTCCTGCCTTAAGGCGTGAAATTGCAAGCACTTATGATCATATGAAGGATCAGAATATCCTTTGTTTTGCCGGTGCTGAGGAAGGCATTTATGCCGCCATGAGAAGCATGCTGGACAGAGATGATCATGCCATAGTTATCGTACCCAATTATCAGGCGGCAGAAACGGTGCCCATAAGCATTTGTGACGTAACGGGTATCAGACTTGATGCGGACAATGACTGGGATTTGAATATAGATGCTGTCGTTGGTGCCTTAAGGCCCAATACCAAGATGATATCCATAAATTTTCCCAATAATCCTACCGGAAAAATTATTTCCCGTGAAAAGCTCGATAGTCTGGTCAATATGGCCCGTGAGTTTAATGTATATATTTTCAGTGATGAAGTTTACCGCGGAATTGAGATTGATGAAAATAAAAGACTGCCGCAAATTGCCGATATTTATGAAAAAGGGATTTCCCTTAATGTCATGTCGAAAGCTTATGGTCTTCCGGGCTTAAGGATCGGCTGGCTGGCATCGCAGGATACGGCCATACTTGCTGAAATAGAACGGTATAAGCATTATCTGACCATATGCAACAGCGCACCATCAGAAATTCTTTCACTTATTGCTTTAAAATCACGTAATAAAATATTGGAAAAAAACAAAAAATTACTATCTGAAAATTTGAATAAACTTGATAAATTCTTCTCTGAATTTCCCAATTTGTTTGAATGGAAACGCCCGGATGGCGGTGCCGTTGCCTACCCGCGTTATCTGGGGCCGGATACGGCAAATGAATTTTGCGAAAAACTACTGGATGAAACAGGTATTTTGCTGCTGCCGCCACGCATTTATAATTCTGAACTGATGTCCACACCACAGGATCATTTCCGTATTGGCTTTGGCCGAAGCGGTATGGATAAAATGCTGGATGTTTTTTATCATTACCTGAAAAAAAACCGCGCCTGAATGACGCGGTTTCCAATACGCTATCTGATTTGAATTATTGTCTTACACCTTCAACATATAAATTTAAAAAGATGTCACCATAGTCAAATTCATAATTGAAGTCTTTTGACTTCAATGTGGTTGTGGCTTCAAATCCGTGGCGGAAACCGCCCCAGGGATCATCGCCTCCGCCCACATGTTTTGCCATAAGGTTAACAGGTTTTGTCACACCGTTCAGGGTTAGGTTACCTTTAATAATGCCACTGTCTGCCCCGGTCACTTCTATTGATGTGCTTTCAAAATGAGCCATCGGGTTATTTTCAACATTCAGATAAGCTTCTTCACTGATATGTTTATCACGAATGGCATGATTGGTATTGACACTTCGGACATCCACATCGACAACAACCTTTGAAGCAGCAGGATTATTTTCATCAAAGGTGAACTTTCCAGAGAATTTATCAAAGCGCCCAACAAGCCAGCTATATCCGATATGTTTTACACGGAAATTAATGGAAGCATGCATTCCTTCGGCATCAATAATATAGTCTGCGGCAGTTGCCCCCGATATAGTCACCGGTGAAATAAGAAGAAATGTAGCAATAAGCAGTTTTTTCATAGAATTCTTTCCTTTGGTTGAGTGTACCCTGATATTTATTTGATTTTTGCAAATGGCAACATACGTAAAAGCGTATTATCTTTATCGATAAAGTGATGCTTGAGCGCTGCCAGTGCATGGATGACTGCAAGCAGTATAATGAAATAAGCCATATACTGATGAATATTTCCAATTAGGACCTTGCTTTCATTAACATTAATAAGGGCCGGCAGCTCAAACCAGTTAAACAGAGCCACCGGTGTATCCCCCGCTGTTGAAATAAGGTATCCTGTTATTAATATTGAAAACATCAATACATAAAGAGCAATTTTCATTAGTCCTGATGTCAGCTTTTCATAGGGTTTTAGATAGCTGTCATCCGGATTTCGGTTTTTAAGCCGCCATAACAGAAATAGCGGCACAACTAAAAACATAATAAGTCCAATACTTTCATGAATATGAGGTGCTTTCATATACCACTTGCTATAATAGTCGAGAGTTCGCATCCAGTATCCAAGTGCAAACATACCAACAATTGCAAGTGCCACCCCCCAATGTAATAATTTTGAAAAAACCCCGTATTTTTTTTCTGTATCTTTTATATTCATCTGCCCAAATTCTGTATTTTTAGTGTTGAAATTTAATACCTAAATTACATAAAAACTCAAATCACAAAAATGTGACTTTTCATTATACGGTCGAAAACCAAAAACTGACCAAAAAAAATAAATTCGGTTATTTGCTAATTATGGTTAATTAATTCACTAAATATTAACATGTTTATTATAGGAAAATTATATTGATTAATTTGTAAATTTGTTAAACCCCGTGAGGAGGAGTAAAATAGTGATTAGTGCGTTTAAGCCAACAAGGCTCTTTGATAAGTTGTTAGCGACACATCTTTTCAAAAATGTAAGTATTTCTAAAAAAATTATGGCATTGTCGATTGTATCGCTGCTCGGTACAATTGGTGTTGGTGTTATTGGTTACCTGACATTGCAGGAATTGAAAGCAGGACAGGACCAATATTCCATGAGTTCTGACCTTAGCCTGATTGCGGCTGATATTAAATCATCCTCCCTTGATATGATGCAATCGGAAAAAGAATTTTTCCTTCAAAAAGAACCTGCATATGCTGATCTTGCTGTAGAAGCAGCAGATAATATGGAAACATATACATATGATGTTGAGGGAAACACCAAAAGTGAAGCGGCTGTCAACGCTGCAAATGCCCTCACTGGTCTTGTTGAGAAATATAAAGAAATCTTTGCTAAGGCAACAGATGCTTTGGAAAAAGTTGGTTATGATGAGGATAGCGGACTTCAAGGTGAAATGCGCGCTGTTGTGCATGACATTGAAGAAGTTCTTACCGAGAAAAATGATATTAATCTGACAGCTACCATGCTGATGGCACATCGCTATGAAAAAGATTTTATCATGCGGACTGATAGTAAATATATCAGCCGTATGGACGAAACACTTCAACAATTGTCGGAAAAAATCAGTTCTGCAAAATTTGAGCCTGAAGTAAAGGAACAGTTGCTTGCAAATGTTGAAACATATGGCAATGTTTTTAACGCATACGCAGAACAGGCTTCGGCACTGATTGATGTTCGTGCAGAATTGAATGATGTATATGTTGAAATGATGCCTCATTTCGATATTCTTTCAGATGAAGCCTTAGGTGAGCTGACCGCGGCAACCAAACAACTGGACAGCACCCGTGATTTTGCAACGATATTATTGGAAACACTTTGTTCGGTTCTTGTAGTGCTTGTCGGTGCCTTCGGGTGGCTTATACTGAAAAGTATTTCCATCCCTCTTACAACGCTTCGTGAAGCAGTTGCCGTTATTGCAACTGGTGACTATACCCAGGAAGTGCGCGGTAAAACCCGTAAAGACGAGCTGGGCCAATTCTCGAATGCTATTGAAGATCTTCGAAAAGCTGCGCTTGAAAGTGAACGCCTTGCCGCAGAAAACAAACGGGTCGAGGAAGAACGCCTTGCCCATGAAGCCCAAGAGCGTGAAGATCAGGCCAGACGTGAACGTGAAGAAGCTGAACGTATCCGTAAAGAAGGCGAACAGGCAGAAGCCCGCGCCAAAAGAATTAATGACACTGTGCAGGAATTTGACGCCAAGGTTACTGAAGTACTTAATGCTCTCGCCTCTTCCGCCACTGAGCTTGAAGCGACAGCCAACCAGATGGTGGTTATTTCAGAAAGCACCAAGACACGTTCATCAGAAGTGGCTTCTGCATCCGAGCAAACAGCAAGTAATATTCAGACGGTTGCAGCATCAGCAGAAGAGCTTAGCGCATCAGTCGGCGAAATTAATCGTCAGGTTGAAAGCGCAAACGCTATTGCAGAACGCTCACTTCGTGAAGCAAGCCATAGTAATGAAGCCATTAACAAGCTGGCCACATCTGCAAAACGCATTAACGAGGTTATTGACCTGATTAATGATATTGCCAGCCAGACCAACCTTCTGGCCCTTAACGCGACAATCGAGAGTGCCCGTGCCGGTGAAGCCGGTAAAGGGTTCGCTGTTGTGGCGAATGAGGTTAAGGCTCTTGCTGGTCAGACAGCCAATGCAACTGAGGAAATTGCCAATCATATTTCTGAAATGCAGCGCCTGACTGATGAAACCGTAGCCAGCATTGAAGCCATTCAGGCGGTTATCAATGAATCTAATGATTCAACTACGACAATTGCCAATGCGGTATTGGAACAGTCCCGTGCAACTTCAGAAATTTCTGAAAATATTCAGCAAGTTGCTGTTGGTACGGCCGATATTTCAAATAATATCTCGCTAGTCGCCAATGAAGCTGATGAGACAGGAAGTGCAGGACAGGATGTGCTGAAGGCATCATCTGAAATGGGACGGATTTCGGAAACTCTGAAAAAAGATATTGAAGAGTTCTTCCATAAAATCCGCGCTATATAATAATAGCGAAAAACCGGAGATGAAAAGGCGGCAGAATTGCCGCCTTTTTTTATTGTCAGAGGGATGTTCTCACATTCCAGAGTTCAGGAAAAAATCTAAGATCAAGCGCTTTTTTTAGGTAATGAACACCAGCTGTCCCCCCTGTCCCGCGCCGATAGCCAATAATCCGCTCCACGGTTTTCATATGGCTAAAACGCCAGGTTTGAAAACGGTGCTCGAGGTCAACCAATTTTTCCGCCCATTCATAAAGGTCCCAATAACTCTCGCCTTCGGTATAGATTTTTTTCCAGGCCGCTTCAACGGCGTCAGACGCCTGATAAGGCTGTGTCCAGTCTCGTTTAAGATGACTGTCAGGAATGTCAAACCCGCGTTTCGAAAGTAATTGTAAAGTCAGATCATATAGGCTTGGTTCCTCTAGTGCTTTTTTGACAGAATTATAACGGTCCGGGTGATCTGAATGGGCCTTGATCATGGCAGCATTCTTATTTCCCAGTGAAAATTCGATAATTCGGTACTGATAGCTTTGGAATCCTGAACTTTGACCAAGTCCATCCCGAAATGACATATAATCCTTTGGTGTCATCGTGGACAATATATTCCAGGATTGTATTAGCTGTTCCTGTATACGTGCTATGCGAGAAATCATTTTCATTGCCGGTCCTGTTTCATCAGCTTTAAGTTTATCCATAGCACTTGAAAGTTCATGGATACACAGCTTCATCCACAGTTCAGATGCCTGATGTATAATGATAAACATCATTTCATCATGTGCTCCCGACCTTAAACATTGGGCATGTAATAACTGATCAAGTTCCAGATAATCGCCGTAACTAATATCCTGCTTCCAATAAATATCTTTTTCGGAACTGATATCAACGGAAGTTTTTATGATGTCATCTGCCATTTTAAGGTCCTGCTCGTTTTTTATGAACTTATTTTATCTTACATGTAAGATTAATAAAATTTCAATGCAAATAATTTGATATTATTTTAAAAGTTATATTAATAAAAGCGGACATTGATATTAAATTTTGCAGATGTTATCTTATAACTACAAATCTTAAACCTTCAGTATATGGTTAGAAATGCAAACTTGGATCAAAATTTTATGAAACATATTGGGCTTGCGTTTTCTTTTATTTTTCTTTTCCTCACTGTCAATTCGTCTCCAGTTTTTGCGCAGCTAAATGAGCCGTTGCCTATTACAGCCGGCGTTTCATGGGACCTGGCGAAATTCAGAAAAAAAAATATATCTGATATAAATTATAAAATTGACCTTAATATCCCTGCACTAGCCAACGTTTCAATCAGTGGTTCCTCTGAAATAAGCTTCGTACTGAATGACGTTTCGTCGGACTTACAAATTGATTTTACAGAAGGAAAAGAAAACATATTATCAATGCGGGTTAATGGCAGGCGTCAAAAAGTTAAACATGAAAAAGAACATATAATCATTGATCGTGACAGGTTAAGAATAGGAAAAAATATTGTCAAGATTAATTATATAGCCGGGAATGGGGCCTTAAACAGGTCGCCGAATTTTCTTTATACCCTTTTTGTCCCGGATAGAATGAGGACAACTCTTCCCGTCTTTGACCAACCAAATCTTAAGGCTACATTTGAACTTTCCCTTACAATTCCGGAAAATTGGGAAAGCCTGTCCAGTGCGCCTGTTAAAAATTCTACCCGGCGGAATTTAAGAAAAAAAATTATTTTCGAAAAATCAGACAAAATGAGCACCTATTTATTTTCTTTTGTTGCTGGCCGATTTAAAAAAATCGTGCGAAATGTTGACGGGCTGGAAATGACAATGCTTCACCGTGAACCGGATGATGAAAAGGTAGAACGCAATCAGGATGAGATTTTCAGGCTTCATAAAGCTGC
Organism: Kordiimonadaceae bacterium; assembly: GCA_024236295.1. Classification (GTDB taxonomy): domain Bacteria; phylum Pseudomonadota; class Alphaproteobacteria; order Sphingomonadales; family Emcibacteraceae; genus Pseudemcibacter. The sequence continues at coordinate 22,661 of JACKKT010000005.1, forward strand.
CCTTGATTATATGGAGGACTATACAGGCATTAAATATCCGTTCAAAAAATTTGCCTTTGTGCTTATTCCAAGTTTTCAGTTTGGTGGCATGGAACATGTAGGGGCAATTCAGTATAAAGATACAACAATTATGCTGGATAAAAATCCATCACAAACTGATCTATTAGCACGCGCTGCCCTCATTGGACATGAAACATCTCATATGTGGTTTGGTGATCTGGTGACGATGGACTGGTTCAATGATGTCTGGACCAAGGAAGTTTTTGCCAATTTTATGTCTGCAAAAATTGTCAATCCCAACTTCCCCGAAATAAATCATCAATTACAGGCTCATCTAAGACTTCATCCTGGTGCCTATGCTGTTGACCGTTCGGAAGGACCAAATCCGATAAGGCAGGAACTTTCAAATCTTAATGAAGCGGGGTCAATGTATGGGGCCATTATCTATAACAAGGCGCCCATCATGATGCGCCAGCTTGAAGCCCTGATTGGTGAAGATATTTTTCGGGAAGGTATAAGGGAATATCTTGCCAAATACGCATATTCAAACGCGACCTGGCCTGACCTGATTGATATTCTTGATAAGCGCTCTCCTATGGATTTAAAAAGCTGGAGCGAAGTATGGGTAAATACATCTGGCCGTCCTGTCTTTAACATTAATCAGGTTGCAGGACGCGGTCTTATGCTTAGCCAGAGCGATCCGGATCATTTAAATCGCAGCTGGCCACAGAGCTTTTCCCTTAAAAAAGGGAAAATGCCCTATGAAATCACCTATTCAGACAAACCAATCAATCTGGATAGCCTTGGCAATAATAACGAAGATACGGTTCTTGCCAATGCTGATGGTATGGGATATGGACTATTCCCTATCACCAAAGATTTTATAAAAATAAATTGGGCCGATCTATCCGATCTGGAACGGGCAGCGGCATTTGTCAATCTTTATGAACAGTTGATGGAAGGAAACGGGGTCATCAGCCCAGCGGAATTTTTGGACCTGCTTGAGTGGGCCATGCCGAGAGAAAATAATCCACTGATTATAAATCATTTGCAGCGTCAGCTTTCGACTATATTCTGGTCTTTATTGGATAAGAGGGAGCGGGAAACGGTTGCCCCGGCCCTTGAGAGAATTATGTGGCAGGAAATTAATGATCACCGCCATGATGCGGGAGTCAGACGTATTTATTTCAGGAATTTTGCCAATATTGCAATTACAGCAGATGGAATTGAAAAAGTCAGATTTGTATGGGATAAAAGCCTTGCCATGGACGATCTGAACCTCGCCACGCGGGATTATACAAATATGGCAGCTAATCTGGCAATCAGACTACCCGATCAGGCAAATGAATTGATAGAGGCCCAGAAAAAGCGCATTAATGGACCCGATAATCAGGCAAGGTTTGAATTTCTTCAATATGCCCTGTCCCCGGATCAAACGATCAGGGATAAATTTTTCGATGCTCTGTCAAATAAGGTAAACAGAGACAAAGAACCTTGGGTACTCACGGCCCTGGGTTACCTTCATCACCCATTACGAAATGGGGCGAGTGAAAAATACCTTAAAAAAAGCCTTGAACTGCTGGAAGAAATACAGGCGACAGGCGACATCTTTTTCCCCGGCCGATGGGTTACTGAAACATTTGAATTCTATCATAGCGACAACGCAGTCAAAACAGTTCGTGATTTTTTAAGCAATCATCCTGATTATAATCATCAGCTTAAGCTTAAAATCCTTCAGGGTGCGGATCAAATGTTCCGTGCCAATAAGATTATAAAAAATCAGTTTGTTATAGAAAGCCAATGATGGACATTTTAAAAAACCCGCTTCACAGATTCAGAATTGTTGCCCTTTTTGAAGGGGTGTCATTTCTGCTCATTTTTGGTGTTTCCCTGCCACTTAAATATATTTTTGAGATAAGAACCCTGCCCTACATAATTGGCATGAGCCACGGTGTTTTATTTTTGCTTTATATTGTGCTTGCCATCGCTTTGATCAGTGCAAGACATGTTAACGCCGGACAGTTCGGCAGGATACTTATTGCGTCAATCATACCTTTTGGCACTTTTTTCAATGACCGGATGCTAAAGGAACGACAACTGGCCTATTCTGAGGCCTCTTAAACACAGAATAGTGACATCAAATTATTAATTTAGTTTATCCTAAAAATTTGTTCTTTTAACGTAAAGCTCTTGCTGAATTTAAAATTAACCTTATATTTTCATATAAGCAAAATATGAAATGAATGGGTATTATGATGGATAAGAATGTAATAGAAGCAGATTTCACCGCGCAGGAAATCCCCGCCCCGGGCAGTCAGAATGAAGAACTGGAATGGATTGAAGCGGGCATAAAACTGCTTAGAGAACATGGCCCTCATCTGATTACCATTAATGACTTATGCGCAAAACTGGAAAAGCCGGAAACGGAATTTAACCGTATCTTTAAAACAAAGGAAAATTACCTTTTTGCAATTCTGGACCATTGGTACGAGAAAGAAACCCTTGAGTATATTGACATGATGGAAGAAATCGGCGGCAGCGCCGAGAATATCATAAGAACTATGGTCGAAGTTATTCACCATGCCGACAAGCAGGACGAAATTGCCATCCGCAACTGGGCCCTTAAATGCCCCAATGCCCATGCAGCGCTGGCTAAAGTCGATCGGACACGTCTTGATGTTGCAAGTGGACTTTTTAAAGAAATGGGATTTTCTGAGAACGAAAGCAAACTGCGCGCAAAAATCATGTATACGTCATCAGTCGGAACCCACTACACGTCAATTTCTGAAACGCTTGAGCATAAGAAAGCCATGTGTGAGCTCCTCCTGAAGCGGGTCTAAAATTTAACTAGCCATTATCCTTATTGCTAAAAGCGGTAATAAACTGATCAAGGGACATTTCCTCAATCACTTTTTTATTGTCACTTTTGGCAATTCTGGTTTCTATGCTGTCGGGTATCGCGGCATTGGAACGACGTTGCATAATCTGCATCCATTCACCGCCCTCTGTATCATCAACCAGAGGGAAAACTCTTTGAACCTGACTGTCACTAAGATATTCAAACTGACTTAAGTCAGTGAGCTTTGAATCCAGACCTTCACAAAGGACATAACGACCTTTGCCATCATCGCGGTTATAATATTTATTTTTGAAGGCAAATATTAAATATTCCCTGTCCTTATCCTCACTCAAAAAATCACTGTGTGTATTATAAATCCAGAAGTTTTCGTTACCGCCACGCATCGGATTTACAACCTGAACCTCCATATAAACACCACAGGATTTCTCCTCTCCATCGCGGTAAAAGGAAACTTTCTGCGCATCTATTATTTTTCCGATTGCGACACGATCCGCATGGGAAAAATAACTTTCATAATGTTGTTTGCTGGCGTGCTGTGCAAGAGCGGGCATTGAGTAAGAGGCCATCATCAGCAGCACCAGAGCAATAATTGATCTTCTTTTCATCATCTTCTCCTTTGGCTAAATTAACAGCAGTTGCTAATAAAAAAGTTTCAAGGATCAGCGAAGAACTGCTGATAAGGCATAGTATAGCATATTTTACATTTTTTGTCAGGGGGGCAATTTTATTTATTCAGGAATTCATCCTGAAAATCCGCATAATTCATTTCTTCAATGACATGTTGATTGCCGTTATTAAGGCGTCGGCGCATGATGGTAAAGGGCAACGCCGAGTTGGCAATGCGACTGACGATCATCATCCATTCTCCGCGTTTGACAACACCCGTATCCTCATCAACGATTTTTTCCCCCCCATCATAGGAAATCAGCGGGAAAATCTGCTGCCGAAGGCGGGTTGCCAGAAATTGAAAGCCGGACACATCCATCCGCGTTGATTTTGCGTCATCACAATTGATAAAATCAAGCGCATCACGCCCATTAGCGCCAAATTTGGGGTTTTTTCGGGCAAAAAGGAAATAGTCATAATCCCCATCCATTAATACATCACTGTTGGAGGCAAAAACCCTGAAATTCTGATTGCCGCCTTTCCAGGACTTTGTGACCGCAATATCCAGAACATAACCGCAGATCAGGTCTTCCCCATCATAATCATAATGGATCGCCTCCCGCCCCGTGATTTTCCCCTGCACCACTTTCGCCGATGTATTGATAAACCGGACATAGGTATTATCGGCATTTTGCGCCGAAACCTGGATAGTCATTAATCCAAAAATTAACAATAAAATATTTAATTTTAAAAAGTTATGCATTTATCTTAATTTATTACTTTAAGTTTTAATCATTTCCTGCTCCGCAACCAGCACCGTTGCCATACCCAAGGCGACTTGCCGGTAATGATCTTCCATATTCCAGTTTTCCTTTATAGCGTCAAAAAAATATTTTTGCTGCTCTAAAATGGCCTGATCATAAATATCATTAGCAAATGTAAAGGTTTTATCGTAAAATTTAACTGTATTATCCGGTGTAATCTGTACCATACCATCCGGCCCGGTCGCCTGTTTTATATTGGGCCGGTTTGGTGATATTTCCGGGCCCAGACCGCTTTCAAGGTTAAGAACTGAACCGTCAGAATAACTGATTTTCAGGCTGATATCATTGATTGCCGGGCTTTCCGCATTGGTCTTGGTGCCGCGGCTGCGGATATTGGCCACATCCCCACCCATCAGCCGGATCATCAGATCCGCATAATGGATGCCGACATCGACAATCGGTGACAAGCCGGCGGAGAGAATATTTTTATGATGCTGCCAGTCATCCCCGGTGCTGTGCTGATGGCTGGTCATGGTGACATTGATCGGTGTGCCGATTTCGGCGACACAGTCACAGAATTTCTGCCACAGCGCATGATGGCGCAGGATCAGCCCCACATAAAGCTTGCGGTTATATTTGCGCGCGGCCGCAATCGCCCGCCCCGCATCATGGATCGTGGTGGATAGCGGCTTTTCAACAAAAACATGGGCCCCCGCCTCCATCGCCTTAATCGCATAATCGGCGTGGGTATCGGTAAAGCTGCTGATGATCACAGCGTCGGGTTTACTGCCTTCCAGCGCATCGGCAAAATCATTATAAAGCGGTACATCCGGAAAATAATCTGTCACTGGCTGCCATTTTCGAAAATCCCGGGCAACCAGCCCGACAATTTTTGTATCCGGCAGGGCCGCACACGCCTTTGCATGTGCAAACCCCATTAAACCAACACCGACAACCAGAACTCTATACATAAACCCGGCTATTAATCCCTAATTTGCGGCGAAGCAGTAAAAATAACCGTTACCACCGGTGGCGATCAGGTTTGGCTGGCTGCAGCCGCGTGACGGATGGGCAAAATTCCATGAGGTCGGGTTTTCGCCGCCGCCCTGCCGGTCATGATGGCCAACATTGGCGCTGCCCTCTTCCCCGCTTGATGTCCAGTTCATACAGGTGCTTGGCCCCGCTGTGCCGTCAAGCATGGACCCGGTCAGGATATCATGCATATTGGGGTTGTCGCCGCGGCCATTGACCATCATGCCGCCTTCGGTCAGCGAATTTTCTTTTGAAAGCTTGTTGTTATCCGAATGAAGGTCATCGACATCGCGGGCCACCATAATCCCCTTGGCATTATACCAGGGCCCGGCCCCGATCCGGTCACGGGCATTAACGCCGTCCGGCCCGATGGTGGAAAGATAGGCACGCCAGTTTTTATCCCCCTGTCCGGCTGCGGTTGCCAGTGATTTACAAATAGCATCGGCCCCGGCAAGCCCGCCAAGATCAGCCCCCTTGCCACTGCCTTTGCTGGTGATGAAAAAACTTAAACTTGTGTCCTGCGCCATCGTCATGCCGCCGACAATGGACGACCCGATAATCAGCGCAAACCCAAGCACCTTTGATCTAGTTGATTGTTTCATAATACTCTCCCGATTATAATTGTGGCGGGATCATAGCATTAATTATGCGCCAAGTCATGGAAGAAGCGAATGAGCGGTTCTTAAAGTATTAAGATATAAATTTCACCAGCTGCATTTTTCATCAAGCCAGTGTTTATCGGCTTCAGGGCTGGATGATAAACGTATAATCTGCAATTCTCGTGTTCCTCTTTTTGGATAAAACCAGATTTCACCGACTTCTGTGGCAATTCCCTGACTTGGGTGCGACATAATATTATGTAATTGCATACATTGAATAATTTTAACCGTGGTTGGCAGCATGATATTTTCATAATTATCGATAAAATCACGTCTATCTTCAACAACCATAGAATTTATTATTTTACGGTTGTTCAGCTTATCTTCATATTCTCCATCAATCAGGGAACTGATTGGAAATTTTATAAGATCGGCCAGAGCTTCTCTATTTTTTGTTCTTGTGGCTTCTTTCACTTTCACAAAAAATTTATAAATCTCTGTTGGCGTAATATGATTATTACAAGAAATCCGATCACCGTATTTATCGCGGTCATTTTCAATATCGAATAATTTTTCTGTCTCGGTTGGGTTGATTCCTGCCCATTCTCTTGGCAGGCAACCAAGATCAAGTGATTTTACGATCTTGTCATCCTGAGACTTCATCTGCTCCTGGGCATAGCCCGGAAATACAATAAACTCCCAAATCAGTAATATTGATATTAGTCTCATATTAATAATCCCCCATTTTTATTATCTGATTACCTTAAGCCAAAATAACATCAATATGTGACAAAACGGACTGATTTCAATTCATCCAGAAAGCGCCCACATTCAGCAAACGGTTTACCACATTTTTCCTGGATACCCGTGCCGTCAAAGTCAAACTGTCCCTGATCTTCCGGAAGATAAAAACTATATAGAGAAGTCGCATCGGTAAAAAAGCGCGCGGATAATTGACCATCGGGATAAAGGGCTTTAATTTCCTTTAAAGTCATGCCAACCCGCGCGCCACGAGAGGTTGTGTATTTTTTAAAGTCACTTTCAAGTCTGAAAATTTTTGTCCAGTGGTCATCGACATAGGTTTTTACAAAACCACAGCTTAAGACTTTGACATTAAATATAAAATAGGAACGACCCTCGCCACTCTCTTTAACAACCTCAACTTTTTCACCATCATTGAGTAAATCGCCAATAACATCGCCAACTTTTATATCACAAATATTTCCTTTGGAAAATTGAGCGAGATTAGTGTTTATGTTTTGCGCATAGGCAATATGCCAGTAAAATAATGATAAACATAATAGCAAAATTCGTATCAGGTTGTTCATAAAAAATAGATCCTTATCGCTTAGGAGGAGTTGGTTTTGTTCTAATTTCTGGGAAAGGTACTCTTCTCCAATTATTGTAATATCCAGTTGTGCCAGGTGGCCTAGGCAAAGTATCAACATGAACAGCACCACTTGGATATGAGTTTACTCTGTTAAAAAAGCCTGTATTAAAAGCTATAGCAGAAACTTCCTCCGGGGCCCTACCCATGATTTGTATATCTGCGGCATTTGAAGACAAATGGGGGCTATTTATTGCTCCTATTCCCCTTTTTACAAGTATATCATTTTGAGCTGGAGTTCTGGTTCCACTAAAGACCAATATTTCATTCCCAATTTCACGTTCACTTAAATCAAAAAGTTTTTTCTTTATCAAACTGCCTATTATTGCTGGTGCCCCAGATGCAGTTTCGTATTGAGGCATTAATCTTATACGGCCAATTTTTGTCTGAATTATGCCATTATCTCCAAATTGTCGTTCTCTGGTAAGTGTTATAGATCCGTCATTATTGGTCACTCTAGATTCTTTCGCATTTCCATTATCTGCTATACTATCATTAGTAGCATTGATGTCAACTTCATTCAACCCTGTATTTTGAGTATTTAAGGATTGTCTATAACCGGGTAACTGCCGCATATATCCGGCCAGTTCGGTTGAATGCTGGTGATCCGGTGGTAGTCTTAGTCCCAGTTCTGCATAAGTTTTTTCCTTATTCTTTTGCCGGTCATATTCAACCTTATAAATATCGCGGTTGATATCCTGACCCCAAGGGTAGTCTGACATGTCCCAGATTTCGGGTGATGAATTATTTTCAGTATAGTTTGTCATGGGTAGTTCCTTTTTAGTTTTGTGGACATAAAAAAATCCCCAAGCCGCAAAGACGCCGCCGGGGATAATGCATGTATGGATGATGGTTAAGTGGGATTATGGGGTTAAAAATATGCGGGCGCGACCAGGCCGCAAAACGCACACTATGGAAATAGGGTCAGTGCGGGACCCGAAAATGTCAAGATAAATAATGGAAATAATTGCCCTTGTAGTTTCCAGTTAGAATTCTGGCAAATATTCACCCATGATGGCAATATAGGTCGTGGTCAACGTTAAAATTATCAACACGCCAATTAATGCTTTTCTGGTCATTAATTTAGACGGAACCTGTTGATCCGCATCACCATATTTTAGTTTCAAAATCAGATTGCCAATTATGTAGCCAGCAAGGCCGGACCCGACACTGAAAAAAATTGCCGCTGGTAGCGAAGCCCAAAAAATAGACAAAGAAAATAGAAGCGGTATTATATTTGCAATGCTCCAGGCAAGCGGAATGGTCAGGCTACAAATAAGCATAGAAACCGTATCACGGATATGGGAAAGCCGAAGAAACAGCCCCATGACAGCCGCCAAAAACAGAATTCCAAAATTAAATATTAAATCCATTGCCATTTTCTCTTTAATCGAAATTCCATTGGATAAAAACTGCTCCTGTCTTTCTCGCAATGAGAATAAGCCCCCAATTTTTTTCCATTGTAATATTTGTGCATATTTGTTCGTCATCGGGCAAAATCCCGAATATTTTTAAAGGCAGCCCAAGGCGGTCAAGTTCTTTAATTTCTTTAAGTGAATGTGCTGGAACGACACTGCAACCATTGAAATTCTGATAATCTTCAAATGAAAACTGATAGGCCAGTGAATAATAACCGCTTCGCCCCTCATCCTTTCTTTCCTTGAAAATCACTTTGGCGGACAGGGGAATTCTTCCATCAAAATAGTCTCTTGTTACAAAATGCCACTGGAAATAATCATAAAAACCGCTGCATGCAAAATAAAGAAATGTAATAGCCAATACCCCAGTCAATGCTTTTTTGGTTTGGGGATTTGAAGAGTTAATCTTTTTTGTCCAAATTTTCTTTTTATATTTTATGATTAAATGACCGACAGCATATCCAAGAAGTCCGCTAACAATGTTTGAAAACCAGAATATGGGAACGACAAGTATCCAAAAATATACATAATCCCCTTTGATGATGAGCGGTTCAAAAATAAAACAAAGTGGTAGGGCAAATGAACAGGCAAGTAGGGTAATAAAATCACGAATATTATATAGGCTCAGAATTAATCCCATAATAGCTGCCAAAATCAGAGGTGTACTAATAATCCAATCCATTTAAGAAACTTTCATCACCAGCTGCATTTTTCATCAAGCCAGTGTTTATCGGCTTCAGGGCTGGATGATAAACGTATAATCTGTAATTCTCGTGTTCCTCTTTTTGGATAAAACCAGATTTCACCGGCTTCTGTGGCAATACCCTGGCTAAAATGAACAAAAATATTTTTTAAAGACATACATTGTATAATTTTAATTGTGGTTGGCAGCATGATATTTTCATAGTTATCGATAAAATCACGTCTGTCTTTTATAACCATAGAATTTATTATTTTACGGTTGTTCAGCTTATCTTCATATTCTCCATCAATCAGGGAACTGATAGGAAATTTTATAAGATCGGCCAGAGCTTCTCTATCTTCGGTTTTCGTTGCGTCTTTCATTTTTTTAAAAAACTTATTGAGCTCCGTTGGTGTTGAATGACCCTTACAGGATATTCTTACTCCATATTTATCGTGGTCATTTTCAACATCGAATAATTTTTCTGTCTCGGTTGGGTTGATTTCTGCCCATTCTCTTGGCAGGCAGCCAAGATCAAGTGATTTTACGATATTGTCATTCTGAGGCTTCATCTGTTCCTGGGCTAAGCCCGGAAATACAATAAACCCCCAAATCAGTAATAGTGATATTAGTCTCATATTAATAATCCTTGTATTTTCCATGATAATGATCTGTCCGATCAAGGCTTCTGTTATAAAGTGCTTCTTGCCTCTTACCATTACTGTCCAGTGAATACATAAGGTTCCGCCCAATGGCATCATAATCGCGGGCCTTTATGGCAGCATTAAGGTCTGGGCATTTATTTGTTCCAAGACCAAGATTACCCGGTCCAACATTAAACATTGCGTCAACGATCGCTTCAAATTCATAGCGATACATGGGTAATCCACCAAGCAGTTTTAAGGCATATTGCCTCGCTTTTTCCTTATCTTTAGCATAAAGTATTTCTGCCCGTTCGCGGGTAATTTTGTCCCCTTCTTTAAATTCGTTGCCAATTACTTTATGGCCAATACCAATTGTTGGGTTACCTGCAGTATCATTATAAACAGTATCAACAAAGTTTTCTTGTTTTCTTATAAAACGGTCAAGATGATCACTTAATTCAAACCGGGAGGGGTCAATCCGGGGTCGGCCTTGCATTAACTTATTCTCCGCTCTTTTAAGCAAGTTATTATCAATTGATGAATTCATTAAACTACTATCATTAGTAGCATTATTAGCTACTTCATTCAACCCTGTATTTGGGGTATTTAAGGATTGTTTATAACCGGGTAATTGCCGCATATATCCGGCCAGTTCGGTTGAATGCTGGTGATCCGGTGGCAGTCTTAGACCCAGTTCGGCAAAAGTTCTTTCTTTATTCTTTTGCCGGTCATATTCAACCTTATAAATATCGCGGTTGATATCCTGACCCCAGGGGTAGTCTGGCAAATCCCAAACCTCAGGCGTTGTATTATTTTCAGTATAGTTTGTCATGGGTAGTTCCTTTTCAGTTCAATTTTGTGAATATAAAAAAATCCCCAAGCCGCAAAGACACCGCCGGGGATAGTGCAAGTATGGATGATGGTTAAGTGGGATTATGTGTAAAAAAATATGCGGCAATGATCAGGCCGCAAAACGCACACTATGGAAATAGGGTCATTGCGGGACCCGAAAAAGTCAAGCTTTAAATAAAAAGCACCGCCCTTCGTAAAAGGCGGTGCAGATAGAGTTAAAATGACAGGTTATTTATCGCGGTAGGCCGCTTCAACCCTGTCAAATTCGGCGCTGAGCTCGGCCAGGCGTTCAATGCTGTCCCTGCCCGGCACCTGATCGGCATTGTTATTGATATCATAAAGATAGCTGATCATGTCGCTTAGCCCCGCTTTCGGGTAAATGACATTCGGGGTGGCAAGAACACGTATTGCCGCATGAACCCGGTCAAAATTGGCGTTGGCCTCTGCCCCGCGCTGATCCGCGCTTTGCCCGCGATATTGCCGGTGCAGGGCGCCATGTTCCGCTTTTGCCTCTTCCTCAAGCTTGCGGGACCGGCTCAGCAGGTCGGAAATATGCCGCTGAAGTTCGGTCTGCGCCGTAATGTCGGTGACATTAACGCCAAGATCGGTCACCCGCGGGTCCACCATCAGATCAAAACTGACGGTTGAAGACTGATCCCCGTCAAGGGTGATACGGGCCTGGAACGTGCCTGGCGTCACCACGGGGCCGTCCGTAAAGCGGCGGTTCATTTGCTTCCGCCACGGGCCAAGATAGGTCATATCCCAGCGGAAGCGGTTAAGCCCACCGTCCATTTCCAGCTTATTAGTGTGGATATAAAGCGGGGCATCGGCCCCCTTGTCTTCCTGTTCCTTGCCATCGTTGAAATAGGTGGTGACCGGGTCGCCCTGGGCATCAAGGATTTCAAGATTAATGGTTTTATGATCGCCCGCCGGAACATAATAATCAATGGCGACGGTCGGTTTCGGCAGATCGGGAACCCCGTCCGCATCACCGTCGGCGACATTGCCAGTCGGCATGCCAAACGGATAGCGGTAGCGGTATCTGTCATTGGGATTAAAGACCTGAAGCATAGTACCGGAAGCTTTCGCCGCATCAAAAACCGACTGGACATCATCAAGCACCCAGAATCCCCGCCCCATGGTGGAAACCGCAAGGTCGCCACGGATAAATTTAATATCCGATACCGGGGTTACGGGCAGGTTCTGCTGGAACGGTTCCCAGCTGGCCCCGTCATTGGCCGACATAAACATGCCATATTCGGTACCGGCAATCAGCAGCCCTTCATGGTCTGGGCTTTCACGCACCACCCGCACCGGGAAATTGGCGGGAATGCCGGTTGTGATCAGCTTCCAGCTGTCGCCGTAATTTTCGGTTTTATAAATATAGGGTTTCCAGTCGCCAAGCTGATACCGCAGCACGGTGATATAGGCCTTACCCGGCTGATGCGGGCTTGGCGCAACACTGTCGACCCGGCCGCCGGGCGGCATTCTCGGGGTTACATTTTTCCATGTTGCCCCGTCATCGCGGGTTATATGAACCGGGCCGTCATTGGCCCCGACCCAGATTACCCCCTGTTCAAGCGTGCTTTCCTGAATGGAATAAATCACGCTGTAATATTCTTCGCCCGTGATATCGCGGGTGATGGGGGAACCGGAAATAACCTGTTTATCCGGCTCGTTCGCGGTCAGGTCCGGGGAAATCTGTTCCCATGTGATGCCGCCGTCGCGGGTGCGGTGTAGGTACTGTGAGCCGTGATAAACCACATTCGGGTCAAACGGCGACACATGAACCGGGGCCACCCGCTGGAAACGGTATTTCAAATCGGCCGGATTATGGCCGTAAATATTGGTCGCCCCCACATAATAGGCGCGCTCGGTGCCGGTGCGCTTGTCAAAAACACCAAAGCGGCCCTTACAATCGGTATAGATGATATTCGCATCACCCGGCTTTGGGACCGCCGGACCGGTTTCACAGCCCCCTGTGATCTGGATATAGGAATTGGTGTGCTGTGCCCCCCACGGCGCGTTACTTGGCACCGAAATGGTGCTGTTATTGTCCTGCATTCCTGCGTATAGCCAGTAAGGATGCTGATCATCAACCTCGACCTGATAAACCTCGGTCGTGGGCTGGTTAAACTGGCTTGACCATGTTTTGCCGCCGTTAAAGGTAACATTGGCACCACCGTCATTGGACTGGATAAACAGATCCGGATTGTTGGGGTTGATCCACATATCATGGTTATCGCCATGCGGTACGGTCATGGTCACCCATGTTTTGCCGCCATCCACCGATTTTCTAAGCGGATTGGCGTTAGAATAAATGATTTTCTCGTCTGTAGGGTCAATATCCAGATTGGTATAATAAAATGGCCGGTTCTGAATACCGGTATCATTGGAAATATGTTTCCATGTTTCGCCCTGATCCACTGACCAGTATAACCCACCGTCCGGGTTTGGCGCCTCGACCAGTGCCGCAACAACGCTTGAATTGGCCGGGGTGACCGCTAGGTCAATTTTCCCGACCAGTCCGGTGGGAAGACCATTATTGATTTTTTCCCATGTCTCGCCGCCATCGATTGATTTATAGATGCCACCCTCACCCTTGCTCATTTCGCCGCCGGACACGATGGTCCAGGGCTTCCGATCCGCTTTCCAGGCGGACGCATATAAAATATTCGGATTACTCGGGTTCATTTCAACATCGGTGATGCCGACAGTGTCGGAAATAAAGAGCACTTTTTTCCATGACCGCCCGCCATCGGTGGTTTTAAATAACCCGCGGTCAGGATTGGGGGCAAAGGCATTCCCGATCGCCGCCACATAGACCGTATCGTTATTTCGCGGGTCAATTTCCACGGCGCCGATATGGCCGGTACTCTCAAGTCCCATATGTTTCCATGTTGTGCCGCCGTCGATTGACTTATAAACGCCCTTCCCGGCAATGACGTTTGAGCGAAGCCCGTCTGATCCCGTGCCCACATAAACCACATTGGCGTCATTCTGCGCGACCGCGATATCACCGATGGAAGGCGATGCAAAATAACCGTCCGACACATTATGCCATGTGGTGCCGTAATCTTCGGTTTTCCATAACCCGCCGCCGGACGCACCAAGGTAAAATGTTCCCGTTTCCGCCACCGTTCCAGCAACCGCGGTCACCCGCCCGCCACGGGTCGGCCCGACATTACGGAATTCATAGCTTTCATATTTGCCGCCGATATTTACCCCGGTGGCAACCGCCACCTGCGGCAGGGCCGCCGGAAGCAGGCTCAGCGCCGCACCAAGCAGCAGTATTTTTCTTATTTTCATGATTTCTTCCCTCGTTTTATTCCCGTATTTTGTAGGGAAAGAGGCTATCACGGAACATTTCACGGGGCAAGGGAAAGAGGGCCAAATAATATAGTCCTTAACTTATTTCATAAATCAGAAATTTCTTTAAAATAATCTAATATTTTAATATTTGATTGAGTCAATACTTTTGAAAAATCTGTTAATTGCTTATTTAAAATTGTTTTTTGTTCTTCAATCAATTCAACATCTTTAGGCATTTCCTTTATTAAATCTGATAAGGTTGAAAAAGATTCATTTTGTTCTATTTTATCTCTCAATCCTTCTTCATCACATTGCTTTTGTATTTTGATATACCTATTCTTTATTTCTTCAGCTTTTCTCAAAAAATCTCTTTTCTTAATAATCTCTTTTTCAGTATGGTTTATACATGTTGTAATTTCTCTACAAATTGTAGCTAATGTAATTACAGACGTATTAATTTTTGCTATTCCTGTTTGCTTTACTGCTTCATCACTTGTTGTCTTCAATGCTTCTTTTGTTGCCCTTAATTCTTCTTTCTGAATTTTAAATGCGTGATAAACATAATATAAAACAGCTAGGGCAATAACAGGATTTCCAAGTCCCCCAACATAATCACCAAATGTTCCCCAATCTTCTGATTTAGTTGAAATCGAACCCCACAAATTAACTATATAAAAAATAATAATTATTACGAAAGCTAAGATTGCCAGCCAAAATGGAAGGTAATCAAATTTGGTTTCTTTAACATTATTTGAATTGCAATATTCAGGCATTGTAATTCCCCCTTTATGTTAGCCACTTAATATTATCATATTTCCAAAAATCACAAAAGGAACAAAGTCCCGCCCAACAATCGCCGTGAAAAGCTGTAAGAACGTTTATAAATAATCAATCAAATTTGGGGGTTCCAATGAAACAATTCTTTATTCTTTTTAGTCTGCTTTTTTCCGTCTCCGCTTCGGCACAAATTCCGGCCAATTTAAATAAACTGGAAGTGATGAAAGCAGACCTTGTCTTTAATGACTTCCATGATATTGGATATATGGAACTTGATGATCAGGGTCAGGTCATTACCGCATGGTTTTTCTATAAATTTATTTCCTATGAAGATGTTAAAACTTGGGAGCCGGGAGAAAAAATCGATCTGGTCTATAATGAAAAAATGGGTTTTGGCCTGCGCCGCAAAAAAACGGATATGTTTTATAAAGTTATTCTGGTGAATGAATATGACCCGATTGAATCTGGTCAGGAAGCCTGCTTGAACAAAGCTTATTCGACCGCCGAAATGGTGGATTGTCATAGAAAAGCGGCCAATCAATGGAATGTGGAATATAATTTTTTATTTCAAAAGCTGCAAACCACCCTGTCCGATAATTTAAAGGCCCAGATCGTTGCCTTAAATACTCAGCTTGAGCAGCTTGCCGAAAGATATTTCCAGGCCTATAACGATTATCTCTGGCCCCCTGGCGATAGCATCGGCACCATTAAATATATTAAAATGGCTGACACCAATGCCGATTTTCAGAAAATGAAGTTTAAAGCATTGCTGAGATTTTATTTTTAAATCATTTCCCCCTTATGCCCCGTCAAACCCGCTGGTATTGAGCATAATGAAATGAAGGGCAAAGTTTAGCATGATAATCAGGTAAAGACCCATCAGCAAAATGCGGTAAGTTTTGTTTTTGACCGATTGCAGGGTTTTGGGAATGGCAAAAAAGATAAAAAAGATAATGATATAGCCATCAACAAAGAAACTCATGAAAAAACGGAATGTATCCTGCCCGATCGGGCCAAATCCGAGCAGCCCGAATATCTGCGGCACCGCCGTCAGGGTGATGAACAGCAGGAAAAAGGCCAGATAGATCATCATGAATTTTTTAAAGCGCGATTTTTCAAAACGCGAATTCAGCACATAATGAAGGATCGAAATACAGAAACAGACATAAGGGACAAGCGCCGCTATATCCTGTTGGAAAATATAGGCGGCAAGTATCGCCAGCAGCACCAGCGGGCCAGACCACCAGAAAACGATATCAAGGCAGAAATAAAGAAATCGCCCACGGAAGGTCCGGGTTTTCGGGTCGAGGTCGGGTTCTGTGGTCGGTAAAATCCACGGAAAATAAAGATAGCGTTTGGGAATATATGTGGTTTCAAGCGGCATTTCACGGTAAAGGCGAAACCGCACCATCAGATCCTTCAAAAATAAATGCATATAGACATAATTGAAAAGAATAAATACCGGGCTGATGATAAAAAACCAGCGGCGGGATATTTCCGCATCGACAATCGGCAGCACCAGGGTTTCGCTCTGCCAGTCGCCGGTATAGGCCGCGACCACCACATAAACCGAACTGAACAAAAGCATAAAAAGCAGTGATCGCACATGCCGGGACGCTTCGGCAATGGTTGCCAGAAAATAATCCATTTCGCTTTTATTGCTGATTTTATAGCCCATGATATGTCCCTCCACCCACATAATCACTAGCGCGATTGGCGAAATCTGTCAAATGACATAATCGGGACGGGAAATAAACCTGCCGCCGGGATATTTCAAAAAAGGCATTGATATTGCAAAAAAGGCTTTTTTTCGCTAAGCTGTTTAAAAGCATACTAAAAACGGAGGGGTATTAATCATGGATATGCTGTTTGCGGGAATATTGCTGTGGTCCGCCGTTCACTATATTCCAAGTTTGATGCCGGCTTTAAAAGGCACAATGGTCGAAAAACTGGGGAATGGCTATCGTGGTGTCTTTGCGCTGCTGATTGTTGGTAGTATCGTGCTGATGGTGTTTGGCTGGCAAAGGGCTGTCCCAACCCCGATTTATGATCCCCTGCCCGATGCGGTGCAGATCACAAGCGTGCTGATGATTATATCCTTTTATCTGCTTGGGGCTGCCCACGGGCCCAGCAATATAAAACGATATATCCGCCATCCGATGTTGACGGGGGTCATTGTCTGGGGCATTGCCCATCTTATCGCCAATGGCGACAGCCGTAGCCTGCTTTTATTCGGCGGCATGATTATCTGGGCCGTGGTGGAAATACTGGCGATTAATAAACGTGACGGCGCTTACCAGGCACCAGGGCCCGTACCCATGAAAAAAGACATTATCAAGATTGTCGCGGCGCTGGTTTTATATACGGTTATCGTGTTTCTTCATCCTTATTTTACCGGAGTTCCGGTGATGGCGAGCTGATATGAGCGATATAAATGACATACCAAAGGATTTAACCTTCGAACAGGTGGTCGGCGGCATTGAAAAATTCGTCATCACCATTGAAGAAGAAGTGGAAATCCACCATTCCCACCCTGAATGGATGGATTTTGATGAGCGCTGCCGCGACGAGGTTAATCTGCTGATCCGTGTCGCCATAATCATGGATATGCTTGAAGGCGCCATTAAGCATTTTGACATCCCGGAAGATCACGAGCTTCATATACGTATCATTGCCGCCCGCAATTATTTCGAAGCCATCGATCAGGTTTGAATACCCCTAAAACGCAAAAAAAGCCCCGCTTTTCAGCGGGGCATCTTTAGATTTCATAAGTATATTTTTTTATGCATAACGCATTAATGTAATGCCATTCTCCCAATCTTTACGGATTTTATATTTTGTCACAGCTGTTTCCGTAACCTCCCGCCCATCATTATCAAGGTAGGTGATCAAGCATATCAAGGGTGATAAGAACCGGGAAATTGCTGTGGGAACCTGACCCGGCCACTTTTGATGATTGTATGGTGATTTTCTGTTTACGGCCCCAGCCAGTTGGAAATGCCATTGGCTCCTCCTCTTATAAATATGAAATTGAAATAATTTTGTGATTGAACAGCAAAAAAGCCCCCAGCAGGATAGCGATGGCCCAATAATTGAAATAATCTAGTAATTATTGTATTCTTTTTTTGTGTGTTTAGAGGACTGCCTGGAAAAATAAATCTATGAACGCAACCAGAATAACAATAATAGCCACGATTGCCGTGCTGGCACTGCTTGTCTATGCTTTATTTCAGATGGACCAGGCCGCAAATGACAAGCCAATCCCGCCGCCGGAACGGGTGGTCATCCCTTCTGACGGATCTCAATAAAAAGGCAATTCCTGAATTTTACGCACAGACCCCTAATAGTGATAAATCGTCATAGCGGGTCCCGATAAAGTCAAGAACAAAATTTTATTTTTTTGACTGTGGCTTTTCAGCGTTTAATTTTACGTCCTAATTTGCCGGTTTATAAACCAGCGCCGCAACTGCCCCGCCGATCATATAAATAACAATATTTGCGACAATCTGGGTAATCAGTGCTGTCATATCAAAGGGAAGAGCACTGTAACTGACCAGTACTGTGCCCGAAATCATCACACCGAAGCAGGCACCGAAACGTACTCCTTCCATAACACCTCCACCCTCGCGGCCTTTGACAAAAAAATAGCAAAAGACGGTAGTGGTTATTAAATAACCTATTAGTAGCCATGGCATCATAGCCGCCATATCTTGTTCACTACGACCAATGGCAAAATAGCTGGCCATCTGTACTTTTGTGGCCATATCCGTAATAATTCCGGCGATTGCCATAATGACATAAGACGCAACCACCGTTATAATAAAGCTCCTGTTATTCATCTCTCACCCCTTTTAAAAAAATCTCCTGTGATTGAAATATATCATAAATTTTTCAATTTTCATATTTCCTGTTCATTCAGTCATTTTAAATTAAAAATAATTGCTGTATTATTGCACCATGAGTTCAACGGTGAAAAAAATTTCCAGCCGTCTGTTTGTCGGCCTATATGTTCTTTATGGCTATGCCAGCTATTATCTGCGCCGGCTGAGCTATAAAAAAGTGGGCATTGGTCTATTACTGATGTTTGTAATTGCTGGTATCAGCCTTAAAATCATCACCCGGCCCAGACTGACCGGAAATGACGCCTTAAACAACGCCTATGATGCCCAGAACCGTGGCCGTATCCACGATGCCCATAAACTTTTTGAGCAGGCCTACACCCTTTTTGAAAAAGATAAAAATGGTCGCGGCATGCTGCTAAGTTTAAACCGGCTTGCCGAAATGGATCTGGCCATCAATGATCATAACGAAGCCATTTATCATTATGACACTGCCCTACGCTTAAGCAAAAAGCTTAATTATCTGCCCGGGCAGATCACATATCTTAGCAAACTTGGCGATACAAAACTCCGTACCCGCCGCATTAAAGACGCGCGGGTTTATTATAACGATGCTATTAAACTCGCCGCTGATATTGATGCCTATTTTGATGTCGCTGCACTCTATACCAAAATCGGCAATCTTGAACGCGATTATGGTGATGTGGCGGCTGCCCGAACCGCTTATGAACAGGCCAGCACTATTTATGGCATCCATACCAATAATAAGGGCGAAGCCACCCTGACATGGAATGTTGCCGCGCTTGAAAACAAACTGAATGATTATGAAAATGCCCAAATTGCCTATGGCCGCGCCCGGGACTTATTTAAACTCTCCGGCGATGTATATAATGAAGCAACTGTGGTAAAGCACCTGGCCCGGCTCGAAAAAAATAACGGAAAAACAGATGAGGCCGCAAAACTATATAATGAAGCTGCCACTCTTTATACTTCAATTGGCAGTAAAAAGGCCCTCGCCGACTTAAAAAGTGAAGCAGAACAACTTCTTTGATTATTTCGTCATCAGCGCTTCCATAAGTTTTCTGACATCAAGCTGTCGTGCCACGCCGCTAATGCTTCCCGCAATACTCGGATCACTTAAGATTTCCCGCCCTGTAACCTCGACATAGGATCTGATGCTTAGCTCAAGAGCCGCGGGCCCCTCATTCCTAACCGCATTTTTAAGCTGGCTGTTGCATTTATCATACATGAAACTTTCCACTAAACGCGCCATATCCTGATCGGCTCCGGTCCTGACCGCATCACTTATATGGGCCATATTATTCAGTGAAGGATGATTGCTCAGTGATGAAAAAACCCATTTGGTCATGATATCCTTATCAGCGGCAGTGGTATTGCTGATCAGACATTGTGATAACGCTGATGCATATTGCCCCGCATGGGCTGTGCCTGAAAAACCCATAATGATCAGAAAAAGTAATTTTTTCATTTTTACGCCTTTTATTATTTGTAACATATTTCCTTTATCGTAGCATATGGATCAAAATAAGGCAGTGATAAGAACGAGTGAGCCGATGGAAATTTCAATATTTGACATCAATGACCAGGACGAAGTCATAAACCTCTGGCGGGACTGCGGCCTTCTCAGAGCACAGAACGATCCTTATGAGGATATAAAGAGGAAAATAAACCATAGTCCCGAACTCTTCTATGTCGGACGCAAAAACGGAAAAATTATTGCCACTGTGATGGCCGGATACGAAGGGCGCAGGGGCTGGATCAATCTGTTAGCTGTTGAACCATCCGAGCAAAAATCCGGATATGTCCGGGAAATCATGAACCATGCCGAACAAAAACTTGGTGAACGCGGTTGCATAAAGGTAAATTTGCAAATCAGACAAACAAATAAACAGGCAATATGCTTTTACCAAAGTCTGGGTTATGCAGAAGATCTGGTTCTCAGCATGGGAAAACGTTTGTAACCTTTCCCTGCAATCGCAAATAATGAATTATTATCCTAACTTTATAAACCTAAGGGTGTAGTTGATTTTAAATACAAAAATGGCCCAAACTATTTTTTCTATAAGAACTGCCGAATATTAGCATTTTGTAATAAAAATTACATATGTAAATTTTTAATCAAAATTTAACCAACAAAACTTATACTATGAAAAGTAGTGGTATTATGAAATTTAAATGGGACAGGGCAAATGAAACTTACCAGACGTAATTTAAAAATCATGTTTATCGGTTTTCTGGCTTTCGGCTATTCAAATAGCGGCCATGCGGAAAGTGATTTAATAACATCCGCCTCAACGTTACCTTCAAATAAATCGGTAGCAGGTCAATATGAACTAACAAAAGATATATATTTTAAAGCGTTATTTACATTTGAACAACATCGTCGAAATCTAAAACAAATCGTTTACAACGCTGAAAATGGTGATATTGAAGCCCAGCATAAATTGGGACTAATATATCAAAATGGCTATGGCGTACCAAAAAGTGACGTAGTAGCGCTTATGTGGTACACCATTTCGACTAAAAATGGTTTTAAAGCTGCTGGGCAGGATAAAATGTATACTGAAAATTATATGGCACCTGACCAGATCATACTAGCGCGTGAAATGGCTGAACGCTGGATGTCTACACACTAAAATTAACTGTTCTGTTTATTATTGTGTGACTTATGAAGAAACCATCATTTAGTGATAGATATCGATATCGACAATCACACCGCCACGTTTTTTGGCCTCTAAATCAAGTATATTATGGTAAAACTCTATCTGTTCCTCTACGTCTTTACCCTTGATCAATTTGCCGCGCAATTCTTTGGCCTTATCAAGTGTCCTGATAACAACTTTGTTTCGTTCATATTGATTACTTGACCATTCGATATTGCGGTTTCGTAAACAAGTGCCGAAAATTAACCACATAAAACCAAGCTTGCCATCAAGCATATTTTCGGGCTCCAATGCCTCACATTTGCGATTGCGAATATCCCGTGCCATATATTCCAGAAATTGCCCACTTGGAAAACGATTGATCTTGATCATGCTTATCCCTTTACTTACCCATAAATACTACAATTCACACATTAGCATAGGTATTATCCCTTATTTTCCGCCAAAAATGCAAGTAGTTTAGAAAAAGTTAATTTTTGTTAAAATTTTAACTATATTTATTAATAAATGGATTAAGCTTTCTGGGATTTTGATTTTTTTTAAGGAAAATACACTTGAAATAAACAATGAACTATTTCAACTTGATCATTAACGACTCTGAAATATAATATAAAAATTATTTAATCGTTGGATCGGAAATCATATCATAAAATGATTTTAGTCTATCCTTTAAATCGTCGATTTTATAACTCTCCAATACAAATTGCAGAGCATTTTCTCTCAATCTTTCTTTTTGCTCATCATTTTTCAAAATGCTGATCAGATTTTCCGCCGCGCTGACACAGTCCCCATCCTCAGAAACAAGGGCAGTTTTCTCATTAATCATGAACTGACGCCCACCCCGCCCTGCGAAACCAACAACCACAGCACCACTGAACATAGCTTCCAATGGTGGCAGGGGAAGTCCTTCCGGATAGCCACTGGCCAGCATAATATCAGCGCGGCGAAATGCATCGGCAATGCCCGCTTCATCAAGACCGTCAGCATATTTAAAACGCACATACGGAATTTCGCGTTCAACAATTTTTCTGATCATGTCTATATCCTGCGGGTTTTTCCGCGGCAGACATAGAACGGTATTTTTTTCGCGTAACGCGGGATCCGGAAAAAAGACACTATCATCAATACCGTTGGAAATGGTTATGCAGTCTTCACCATTAACCGCCTTTATAGTGCGTGTAATATAATCGCCGCAGGAAATTACATAGTCATAACCAAGATCGCGATATGATTTTTCCCGGTCCTGTTCATTGAGCGTCATTTTTAAAAACACCCAGCTCTGGGCAAACATGATTTTTATGGCATTTTTGAATTTGAGCGCATCATAAGGGAAAAATTCAGATGCAACGACCACATCATTTTCCTTTAAATCACAGCCAAAATCCCGGATATTGAGGGCCGTTATATCCGGATAATAAATATTACCATCAAATGATCCCAATGCCAAAACATCCGCATTATAACCCAGCTCGCGCAATAATTTGACATGCTGGTAGAAAACCTTGACTCCGCCGACGGCTTTTTTTCTGTCCTTGAAACAGGCCTTGATATAGTCAATCCCGTTACCCTGCCTTAATGCACGTAAAAACTGGCGAAGTGAAAATTTCTGTCTGAAAATATCAGGGATCAGATAATAGATGGTGCCGATTTTCATATACTGCTTTCATATTTTAGGGTGCTTAATCCAGTCGCAATTGACAGAACCACAAATATTATGGTCTTATATACACCATATCGGGGAGATATTAAGGGAGAAAATCAATGGACAGACGTAAATTTCTTGCTTTTGTTGGCGGCGCCAGTGCGCTTGCCGCAATGAATGCCAATCAGAAAGCCGACGCTCTTGAACAGGCCATGGGACAGGAACTGGAGGAAAACCAGTTAGGACGCCTTAGGAAATCGGCAATCTGCCGGGCATATGGCGCTGATAATAGCTGGGACCGAGGAACAGCCAACAATGCAAAATATCTGCATATGGGTGATGATCCACGACTTCCGAAAATGTCGGATAAGCCAACGCTACTTGAATTTTTTGATAAAAGGATTGGCCATTCAAGCCATTTGCTGCAATCAGCCCGCCTTGCAAAGCTTAATGGACTACCTGAAAAAATTGTGCTGGCCTGCCTGCTTCATGATATCAGCGTTATAGCTTATATTGCCGGCGATCACGGCTATTACGGTGCCGCCCTTGTAGCTCCTTATGTTGATGAGGAAGTCTCCTGGGCCATCAAATATCACCAGTCTTTACGCTTTATCCCGGATGAGGATGTTGGATATCCCTATCCTGAAGCATATATACGTTATTTTGGTGAGGATTATAAGCCGGAACCTTATATATTCAAAGATGCCGAATATGCGAGAAATCATAAATGGTATATGACGGCCCGTCAGATTTGCATCAATGACGTTTACAGTTTTGATCCGAATGTAACCGTAAAGCTGGAGGATTTTCACGATATAATTGGCCGATACTGGCGTGATCCGGAAGAAGGCCTCGGCTATGATGGCAGCCCGTCCGCCCATATGTGGCGGACGATGATTTATCCAAACAACAGCTTATAAAAACTAGTTACCAACTGGTTGGTTTATGAATTGTTGTTCCCGGTATTAAATCCGGAAGCTGACTATTTCTCAGTGCACTTTCTCTAATTAATCTGACAAAGTCTGCATGTATTTTTAGTTGTTGAGAAGTTCTATTATCTGAAGGTGTCACTAAGCCTAATTTAATATGGGGATGATGGGTTTTGATTAATTTCATGGCTTCCGCCATATCGCTATCATTACTTACAATAACAGCACAGTCATATTTATTTTGCCATGAATCATTCAGGACATGAACAGCTAGATTTACATCTGAACCTTTTTCTTCAGTTTTAATTACTTCCAGTGTGTTAGGAGGTGGATTGGCATTTGCCATTCTAACTTTGTGGCTCATGAAATGACCAAAATGTATTTCAATGTCGGGAATAAATTCTTTAAGTGCTCTAATATATACATCTTGCCTTTGTGGCGCTGATCTATCTGCTGGAGTAGCTTTAATCCTTGCTGTAAAATATTTTACTTTTTCTATTGTAAAATTTCTGCCAAGAACAATTGAGAATAATTTATTTAAGTCCAACCATTTGTATGGACCATTCTTTAAACATCCATAATAAAGATTGAAGCCATCTATATAAATACCTGTTCGCATTCTTCCCCCACAAACTGCTTCCATTATATCTCTATAAATAGCAAAGGCTCCCTAGGGAGCCTCGCGATCTACGGACTAGTCCGACAGATGTAATTAAAAGTACTATACATATTTTCTAATAAAAGTCAAATGAATTGAAAATCCTAAGTTCTATTCTTTATTATCTGAATTAAGCCATTCTGATTGATAAGATCAATTGAAACAAAGGCAATAGAGGATGTCCCTTTTCCTACTTCCACCGGCATGATGGTGGCAAGACCTTTTTCATTTTCGATTTTCAAACTGTCCCCGCCGGACAAAACCTTTAAAGAACCATCAAGATCAAAAACCACCGGGCTACTGCCGTCCAGCAGATGAATAAAATGAAAATCTGCATTTAGGGAAAGCTTTTCCGGTGTCGTTAAACAAAAGCCTCTTAAATCCGCCTTGGCAAAACGGCGATCGACCATCACATTGAAATCCCTGATTTGGCCATCCGCCAATTTGACGGATACTTCTATATCTCCGGGAAAACTTAAAACTTGTAAATCTTCAAAAAGCATCCCCATACCCTGTTCCCCACCATGAAGGGTAAGACCACCCCCTTCTATCAGCATTAGATGTCGATCAATGTTTGGGAATAAGGAAAATGGCCCGTCCTCTGTCACCGCTGCAATACTGATGCGCCATATAAAGGGGCTGTCTTTGCGTTTGGGCTTATGCGGAAAAAGGGCTAATTGGCGTGTCATGCCAAGACCGTTTTTCCATGGCATCAATAAATAATTCTGCTTTTTAAAATATTGGATCATGATTTTTAAAATTTATTACTTTGATATTCTGAAGGAATAAAGTTCATAAAGTTCATTCTCGTCTGCCCCATTTCTTAAGATGGCCATTTTTGTTTTAATATGAATTCTAAATCGATCGGAAAGTTCTTCAATTTCGACGACAGTATTTCTTGCACTTGTTCGGTAATATTCTGCACTTTTCTTATCTGCTTTAACGCCTAATCCTTCAAAATAAAATTTTGCAAGCATATAGGCGGCTGCCTCATCCCCTTTTTCAAGTGTCTTGCTGCTTGTAACGCTGATATTTTTACCGGACATTAATCCATTCGGGTCTATATCCTGTTTATTATATGATACATCATCCTTAGAGGCCTTAATTAACCATTTTCTGGCTTCATCAACATCACCAATGACGTAAAGTTCCATTGCGTAGCGAAACTGATAAATTTTAGACCCGTTTTCCGCCCGGCAGAGACGGTAATTCATACTTCCGCGCTCAAAAACACCACAGCTCTGCTTTACTGTTGCGCAACCACGTAATAAAACTGAAAATAAAATAACCCAATTTTTCAACATAATTCCCCCAGCTCCCATATTGTTTATGTTGATAATATAGGTTTTAATATCTCATACTTATCACAAAAGACATAAATCAATCACAAATATGTGAAACCAATTTTCAGTAATTCCAGAACTGAAGTCCCTGTTCAATCCGTGCCTTTAGGCGCTCACTATTGAGTTCCTGTTTATATTCACCGCTGAGCAGGTCACGCAGCACCGTAAAAGCCTCATTATAGCCCATTTTTTCCATATAGCCTTTTTTACGGCGATAACGTTCGGCCAGATAATTTTCCTTGGCAATGATTTCCTCAATTTTTTCGCGGTCCCCTGCTTCATAGGCGGCCTGTGCCTGGTCGCAAAGTTCCTTGACACCAATCATTTGCCTCAGGTCCTGTATCAGCTCAAGAACTTCATCAACTGAGGCAGGCATTCCATGCATAAGGCTGCCATCCTCGTGGCGAAGCGGTCTGTGTCTTTGAATAAAACTTACCGACTGAGAACAATCTATTTCCGGAAAAACATCAGCGGCAACTTTTCGGACAATTGCCTCTGAAAGAAAAAGATCACCTAAATAAATATCGCCGCCGGTTGCCTGCCAATATTCAATGACCATGTTGTGAATACGGATATATTCATCCATATCAAAATAACCCTTTTCCCCAACACGGTTAAATGCCGGATGAAGTCTGTCATCTGTCCATAGTAGCTGGCATAGTGCAAAGATTTGCTGGTTACTCGCTTTATCCCTGTTTGTCCCCCGATAATGTATACTTATCACTTAACAACCTCCATATCGTTATGGACAATTTGATACACTAAATTCCTAAATGTAAAGTAAATTATCGGGGAAACTTTTATCGATTCCGAAAAATATTAACCGCATCCCTCATCATGGATGCCGCTGTCGGGATCGGCTCTTTTTCATAAAGCTTATGATACATGATTCCGTAAATATCAGAATGAATTTCAACCCCCATTTCCCAACCGTTACAGGAACCAAGAAAACTATCAATCGGCAACAAAACCGGTTTTACTGTAAAGCGTCCCTCTTCAGCATTGGCAACAAGCTTTATTGTGTTGCCCCGTTCCTTTTCTTTTATCAGCATTTCGTCGGTTATTTCCTCAATCCCCTCGACCTCAATATTATCAAGGCTGATATTTGCCCCCAGAACCGAATTGGCAATTATCAGCAATTTAAATGCCGTATCCCAGCCCCCAATATCCAGGGTTGGGTCCGCTTCTGCCGCGCCGACATTCTGGGCTTCCAAAAGCGCTTCATCAAAACTCATTCCCCTGGCAAGGGCATCAAAAATAAAATTACTGGTGCCGTTAAAAACACCGGATAATTTCCTGATATCACCGCAAACCATATCCCGTCTGGCAATATTAAGAACCGGAAGCCCCCCACACACCGTTGCCGAATAGCCAATTCCTGCCCCGCTTTTTTTTGCAAGCCCTTCCAGTTCGGCTAGTGCCTGAACCACCGGACCCTTATTGGCCAGCACCACTGATACCCCGCGAATAAGTGCGCTGCGACAGATATCAAGTGCTTCTCCACCGGTTTTCAAATCAACAGGTGTTGCTTCAAATATCAGATCAAGGGGAAGTTCATTTAAAATATGTTGCTGCCGTGTGCCCTGATATCCTTTAAGGCCGCTCACCCGGCCGCCGTTACGTTTATGGTCAAGCACCGCCGCCATATCAAAACCGTCTTCATTAACGGCTATTCCACTGCTATCTGAAATGGCAATGATTTTAAATTCAAGACCATACTGCGCGCCCAGAGACGCTCTCTTTTCTTCAAGTATTGAGATCAGGTTTTTATGGACATTGCCAAGGCCAAGCATGGCCGTTTTTACATGTTTCATAGCTGTTTTTTAAATGCCGTTCTTATCCATCACTGCCAGATAGAGAGCAACTATAATTAATGATCCACCCATTACATAAT
This sequence comes from Kordiimonadaceae bacterium, assembly GCA_024236295.1. GTDB lineage: Bacteria > Pseudomonadota > Alphaproteobacteria > Sphingomonadales > Emcibacteraceae > Pseudemcibacter. The sequence continues at coordinate 50,583 of JACKKT010000005.1, forward strand.
TAAAAATACGCAAATTGCGCCTGATTTTTAAAAAATGACTAATCTTTGCCCCGGCTAACCCCCATGAAAGCACACATAAATACCCGACCACTGTATATACGCTCATATAAAGTGCAAGTCGTGATCCCCCGATCGCAAGGTTAAAGGCACTGACCCCGGCAAGGCAGGCAATCCAGGACTTCGGGTTCAGCCATTGCAGCACGGCACCAAAAACAAATCCTGGCTTTTCTTTCTTTTCCCCGTGCAGATCAGCAGATGAAAGCGCAATCTTAATCCCCATATAGGCGATTAAAGCTGCCCCCACATAACCGAGGATACGCATAATCATTTCATTCTCGGTCAGCATCACCCCAAAACCCAGTGCAACACTAATCACCATTGCCGAAAAACCAAATGCGGCACCTGTGGCAAAGGCAACTGTGCTTTTAAAGCCGTGATTAACCCCGGTTGTCATCATCAGAATATTGGTCGGCCCCGGTGTGATCGACATGGTAAAAGCATATATCATTGTGGCAAATGCAAAGGCGCTCATCATTATTTATCCATCAAAAGCACATAGAGCGCCACGCCCAAAAGGGATGCTCCCATGGCATAATTGAAAAATTTATGGTTTCGTTCATTTTCAAGAAAACGTGTTATTTTTGATCCCGCATAGGCCCACATTGATACGCTGAAGAGCACAACACAAGTCGAAATTGCGATATAATATATTATCCCCAGATTATTACCCGCCAGATTAAAGGCACCAATGCCGCCAATACACGCGGTCCAGGCTTTCGGATTGATCCATTGAAACAGGACCCCATGCATAAATCCGGCTTCACGATCGCTTTTTGGGGTTATATGGGTTGGGGCTGTGGCAATTTTATAAGCCATGTAGGCCATAAATAGAACGCCGCCATATCCTAAAATTTGCATAAAACCTTCATTGCCCGCAACAACTGATCCGATGCCAAACCCGATAATTGCCAGTAGCAGATTAAACCCTATCACCACACCGAGTGTAAAGGGAACGGCTTTTTTAAAGCCGTAATTAACACCGGTTGAAAGCGCAATAATATTATTCGGCCCCGGCGTAATTGCCATTGAAAAAGCATATATAAACATTGCGATCAAGGCTGTCATGTTTGTTCCCCTCTTCGACAGGCGTTCATTGACTTAATCAATGATTTTTCTGACCTTACCATTCTGAATATAATCTGGATAGACAGAATAATTAAATTTCATTATTCTATAATTTTTTAGTATCTGGTTTATAAAGCAAAACAAATGATTGATGATCTGAAATCAATGGCCATATTTGCCCAGACTGTTCGCCGAGGGTCTTTCCGCGCGGCAGCCAAGGCGTTGGCATTGTCCCCGTCTGTGGTCAGCTATCAGATAACAAAACTTGAAGAACGTCTTGGTACGGCACTTATTTACCGCTCAACCCGCAAACTGTCCATGACAGCGGAAGGTGAAGCCCTATACGCCCATGCCCAGCAAATGCTTGATCAGGCGGAATTGGGGTTTCGCGCTGTCTCCGGCCGGGATCAGGCAACCGGAAAACTCACCATTACCCTTCCGCTTTCTGTAACAACCGATGTCATCACCCGTCAGATCGCCGAATTTTCAAAATTGAACCCGGGGATTGAACTTCACTGCATCTATAGTGATGAGCGACTTGACCTTACATCGGAAGGAATTGATATTGCCTTTTCACTTGGCAAATTAACGGACAGCAGCCTCAATGCCCGTAAAATCGCCACCAAGAAAAGAACGCTTGTCTGCTCGCCCGATTATTATGCCCGCCATCCGGAACCGAAATGCCCTGATGATATTCGCGACTGGAACTGGATCAGACATGATATGCTGCCGGTAACACGTATCTTTTATAAGGACGGAAAAAAATATGAAATGAACCTGATCGGTAACATCAGCGCCAATTCTGCCGAAGCCATGGTTCAGTTTGCCTTAAACGGCCTTGGCCTGACCACAGCCGCCGGCTGGCTGGTTGAGGATTATCTTAATGACGGACGGCTGATCAGGGTCCTGCCCGGCTGGGAAGTGGAGCCGCTTAATTTCTTTGCTGTCTGGCATGGCAATATTACTGAATGCAGCAACACAAGACGATTACTTAATTTTTTGCGCGATTATAGCCAGTAATATGGAAATTGCAGGAACTTGCAACCGATGGAAACTTATAATATCCTCTAACAGTTAAGAGTATTATTGTTGAGTATTTAATCATGAAAAAACCGGACCTTTTCAGTAAAAAAAGCTGCCTTTTCACCGCATTGCTTTTTTTGACCACCCCAGTCGCGCAAGCCAACATGGTTGATGCGGCAATGTATTTTGCCACTGAACAGTATGACAAGGCCTTCGCCGAATATACGCGGGAAGCCGGTAATGGCAATAGTGAAGCTTTTTACTGGGTTGGTATGATGTATTATAACGGCACCGGCACCACGCAGGATTATAACAAGGCTATAGACTGGTTCCTCCGTTCTGCATCAGAACATGGTGATAATGGTGATGACAAGGCCATGAAAATGCTCGGGGATATGAATTTACTGGGTCAGGGCATTGATAAAAACCCGGAATCCGCCCTTGAATATTATAAACATGCTTCTGATTTGGGGAATCCCGATGCCGGTTACATAACAGGCAATATTTATGCCCAGGGTATAGACCCGATAAAACCTAACCTGACCTATTCTCTATTTTACTGGGAACAGGCGGCAGAGAATGGCAATATTCCATCCATGCAGAATGCGGCCTATTTATATGAAACCGGCCTTGCCGGTACACAGGATCATGACAAGGCTTACGCTCTTTATCTTAAAGCGGCAGAAAAAAATTATGCCCCTGCCCAGACGAAAGTAGGCCTTTATGCTAAAAATTACGAAAGCAAAAGGGATTATGCCGTTGCTATTAAATGGTTGACCGCCGCCGCGCAAAAACAGCAACCCATTGCCCAGCATGAATTGGGGATTATGTATTTCAATGGTCTTGGCGTTAATAAGGATATCCCGAAAATGGTGCAATTGTTTGAAAAGGCGTCCGCCAATAATTATGTGCCGGCTGCCCGTGAACTTGGTGATTTTTACGCCAATGCGGATTTTGGTTACCTGAATATGCCCCTTTCCTTTGAACATTATCTCCATGCGGCACGGCTTGGCGATGTTAAATCAGAACGTAATACAGCACTGTTTTATTGCAACGGCAATGGCACTGAAAAAGATATGGTGCGCTGTGCTGCATGGCTGATCCGTGCAACTGAAAAGGATGCCAAAACCAATGAAGCAGACCTGAAAAACGTCACTGAAGCTCTTTCCCCCACAGATCGACAACGTGCCAAAGTCCTCGCTTCGGGCAAAGATCTCTGAATTTGCCTTTGATTAATGACTGATGTAACATCTTTTTCAAAAATAAAGGGGAGCGGGCAAGATGACCTGGATTAAAACCATTTCCTATGATGAAGCGACGGGAAAGCTGAAAAGCCTTTATGACCGTATCAAAGGGCCTGATAATCATATTGATAATATCCTGATGGCCCATTCACTGCGCCCCCACACGCTGGAAGCCCATATGAAGATTTATAAAAATCTGCTTCATAACAGGGAAAATATCATTCCTGAAGTTTTTCTAGAATGTATCGGTGTCTATGTCTCGATCATCAATAAATGCAGCTACTGTGTTGAACATCATTATGCCGGCATGGCGCGGCTGCTGAATGATGATGAACGTGCCCTTGAAATCCGTGCCGCTCTTGAAATCCACGCACCGAAGCAAACTTTTGATGATAAACACGCGCTGATGCTTAAATATGCCCGATACCTTACCCAAAGCCCGTCTGAAATTACCGAGCATCTGATTGAAAAAATGCACAGTTATGATATCACGGACGGTGAAATACTGGAAATCAACCAGGTCACAGCTTATTTCAATTATGCTAACCGGATTGTACTTGGCCTTGGTGTTGGACTTGAAGATGAAAAAATCGGCTTAAGTCCCGGCAATAGTGATGATCCGGATGACTGGACACACAGCTAAACTTAAAAATATTTTATTGATGAATATTGCTTGCAAGATAGATTAATTCGGGGTTCATATGCCCTGCGTTATGATGGATATAGTAATTTCGCAAAGTAATAAATTTATGGTGGTGATTATAATGATGATAAAAAATATCGGAAAACTGTTTTTTCCTCTTTCCCTTATCCTTGCCAGTCCAGCTTTGGCAGATATGGATAAAGCCTATCAGGCGGAAAAGGACGGGGATTATAAAACCGCCTATAATGAATATCTTAAAGAGGCCGAAGCCGGTAACACTCAGGCTATGGTGATGATCGGCCTTTATTATGCGCAGGGCCAGGTGGTTGAACGCGACGAAAAAAAATCAAATGAATGGATGGAAAAAGCGGCCAGGCTCGGGGACCCCGGTGGTGAGCTGAATATGGGTATCGCCTATAAAATTGGCATTGGCGGTCTTAAAAAAGACGATAAAAAAGCCTTTGACTGGTTTCTTTCCGCTGCGGAAAAAGGATTGGCCCAGGCTGAATATGAAACTGCCGTCGCCTATCAATATGGGGTTGGTGTCGCAAGAAACTTTAACAAGGCCCGTGAATGGTACGAAAAAGCGGCAGAGCAAAATCACGCTGCCGCCCAAAATAACCTTGCCGGTATTTATGGTGACGGACAGGGTGTCCCCAAAAATCAGGAAACAGCCCGTAGCTGGCTGGAAAAGGCGGCCGCCAATGAAAACCCGGATGCCCTTTATACCCTTGGCATTATCTATCATCAGGGCGTAGGGGTAGCGCAGGATTATACTGAAGCGGCCAAATATTTCCGCCGTGCTTTTGTTGCCGGTAAATCGGAAGCCGCCGCATACCTCGCCGAATATCACTATATGGGCAAAGGGGTCGGCAAAAGCCCGGTCAATGCCATGATGTGGCTGATGCTTGGCACAGAAATCAGCTCAACCGTTCCCGGCGGCCAGATGAACCAGCAGACACTTTTACGCCTTGAACAGAATAAGGATTTCCTGGCCAGTGAACTTTCGGATGATGATATGGACCGTGCCAAAAAACAAAAAGATGATTTTATCAAGGAAAATCTGGATACCGTCCCGGCCCCGGAAGCCAATAAGGAAGCCAATAAATCCTAATCTTCTAATTCGTCAGGTGGCGTTTCAGGGTCGCCCGCCCGACCCTGACGCCAGGCTCTGATAAGCCCTGACAGGTAAACCCCGGCAAAAAAGCTGGTCGATGCCATAAAAAGCCCAAGCGGCATGACCGCCGCAATCGCTTCCCCGCCGGTAACAAGCATGATCAGCGCCAGGGCAGAAACGCTTAAGCACATGAAATAAACCGCTCTTTTTGGGACCGTGTCCCGCCACAGATAAAGCGCAAAGGCAAACGGGAAAATAAAAATAATAAAAATCAGAAATATTAAACTCATAACTTACCCATTTTCTCCAGTCTTTCCCTCACTTTTTCAAAGTCTGATGCCTCCGGGCCGATATTCACTTCGCTTAAAATTTCCGGTTCGCGTTGGATATTATCGCGGATGATCACCCTGTCGCCTTCTTTTTCAACTGTTGCAATATCGGACCAGGCCACATCAAACAGTTTGAAGCGCCTGATTTCAGCGATAAAATCATCACTCACCACGTAAAATTTTCCGAAAATCCATGCTTTAAAAAGCGGCATAAAGGCGCCGTAAGCCTTAAGACTTGCCGATTTACCCCGAAACCATAAAAAATGCACAATAAATCCACAGACAAAATAAAAACCAAGGATCAGCAAAATTGTGACTATGATCCGCGGCCAGTCGGACAAAGCATAAAAATCAGGCATCCAGTAGCTTTGGGTATAAAAGCCGAATACCAAAAGCGCCCCCCATATCGGCACCATCATATTTTCCCTAAGCCTAAGCACCGGCGGCACCGTGATCAACAACACCGCCCAGAACCATAGGATATTTTCCTCACTGCCGAATTCCGCCATTTCCCGTCCTCCCACATGACTTTCCTGAAATCTAGCATAAAGCTTAATCCCCGCAAACATTTATCCCTTAATACCCTGTTTTGGGTGGAACATTTTTACATATAATTTTAAGCCCGCAATCAGATAGGCCCGGCTGCGGCCGTTGCGGTACCCGTAATAACGGTCCGTATCCTTTAAAGTGACTGGCTCGGTCAATACATGAAGGATCGGGCCGACCTTGATCCGCTCTTCACCGCATTTATCAAACCAGTCAGCATACTGGTTCTGTAATCTCGCCTGAAGCGCACTTTCGCGTTCCACTTCGGCGCGGCCGATGACATCAATCATACTTTCAAATTTCATCACACGCAGCCTGATATCAGCGGTCATCAGGCTGTATGCATAACGGATATGTTCCGCGGCATAAAGCGCGTAAATATCAATATCCCCGCGACGGAAAAGACCGAGCAGCGGGTCAATTTTAAGTTTTCTTTTGGTTTCTGCCGTGCCTTTGTTAAACTCTGCTCGGATATTTTCAATCTGCGTCCGCGTTATCCCGGGATATTTAAGGGATATCCGTCCGTTGCCCGCCCCGTTTTCCAGCATAGTAATGATCATGTCCCTGTCCTTTTTGCTGATATTGATTTTCATTAAAGAAACCTTTTTTATAATTTTATATCAATTAATTAATGTTCTTTTTTAATGCTTTGCTTTAATAATTCCTCAATTTTGGAAATACGTTTTTTCAGTTTCCAGTGAATGGGATGGATATATTTGATCAGCACCTTCATGGTCGGGAAAAATTTGTCATCTTCCTGTTCGATCAGGTTGATAATGCCCTGATCAATGGCAAAATAGGCATAGTCCCGCCGTTCCAGATGCTCGCATATATCTTCCAGAAACACCGAGACCGCCTGTTCATTCATGGTCTGGGTCGGTTTTTGCAGCTTCAGTCGCGTCAGCCGCGTCAGAATATGTTCAAACGGAGCCGGTAGCAGGGCCGCCTGCCCCTGAACCAGAACCGACTGCCAATAGTCACGGTCATTATCGTGAAGTCTGATCCATCGCGGATTATCATACCTCTCGCGATCGATTTCGTCGTCGATCAAGCGCCAGTCGCGCACCGTCAGTGGTGGCAGAAGCGCGATCCCGTTTGGATCCCTGCTGATCGCCACCCGCTGCCAGCTGCCTGTCAGCGTCTTTACGGACCCGTGACTTCCAGGTTTGAAGCCACCCCCGGGCACCGGCTTTACGTCCATTTTCACCAAGCCACCATCCTGCCCAGTCAAGAAAGCGTCGCTGCGGGTTACCAATACCCCACTGCTTTGCATAGGCAAGATAGTCTTCGGGGATTTCTCCTTCAGGGTCGAGCACCTGATCAATGGTGCATTTTGTTGATCCTCTGCATCCTTGCATTTTCCTGTGATTTTGAATTCCTGATTTTTCTGCATTTTCACTATCCTCTGTTTTGATAACTAATCCTTCACTTTCACTATTCACTTTCACTTTCAGCATTGCCGTGGCATCGCCCGATTCCTTATTTTTCAATGACTTGGTCCAACGACTCTCGGCTCTTGTTCTGTTCTTTATCGACAGTTCATTGATCCTGTTAATCTCCATGCTTGCCCGTTTGTTGCGGTAAAAGCCGTTCTTAATGTCGATCAGACCGGCATCAATCAGCCGTTGTTTAAGCCGTCGGTGGGTAACCGTATGAACCGGCATTGACCGGCAGATCAGCGCATCATTATCCGGAAGCAAATCATCATGGAGGTAAATCAGGTTAAGAAGCTCATCATAATAGCCCTTCTCTTCAAAAGTGAGCATGATGGTGCCTTCCCGCCAGTCGCGGATATTACGCATATACATATCAGCCATTGCCACCCTCACAGTAAATGACTGATGCTGACCAGCAATAACCAAAGCCCGAAAAAACAGATGAATATCAAAACCGCCTCAAAGAATGATGGCCTAATCCTGATCTGTTCTTGCTCCTGAAGGTTAAATTTTTCTAATTTTCCAATATTTTTTAACGACATAACTATCCTGTTCCCGCCTTGTTGCCAAAGCCGTGCTAAAATGACCAAATTTAAAAAAGTGAGCGGATGGGACCGTGAAAGGGAGAAAATCCCATCCGCTCGAGTTTGCCTTATCTCCTGGGAAATTGAGACAAAGCCCAGTGACAACGGTTATGGGAATTTTCGAGATCGGGAAAAAATCTCGAACTTTAGGAAGCGAATTCCCCCCTGGAGTCACTTTTTAACAGACCATGGCCCTTCAAGTTCAGGGTCCCAGCATTCTCAACTGCGACATAGAAACAGGAGGCTGAAGAACCCCGATCGCCAAACCGAACTATGAACGGTTATGAGGGCGGGACTCATGCTCTGTTAATTCTTAATATACGTTATCCGTATATTTTGTCAAGAGTATAAATGTAAATTATAGCTTGAAATATCCGTTAAAAGTATATACGGTATAAGCATAGGGAAGATTAGGGATATTAAAGTGAAAAAAAAGCCAAACATAAAATTCGGTGAACGCCTGAAAACCATGCGTAAAAACCGGAAAAATATCAACCAAACCGATCTCGGCAATTTGATGGGGGTAAAGCAATCAACCATTTCCCGGTGGGAAGCGGGTATTGATGAACCGGAACACGACCATTTGCGCGCGCTCGCCGATTATTTCAACTGCTCGGTTGATTATTTGCTGGGTACGGAAAACCTTCCCGAAACACCCCGCCTCACCCCTGTTGTCGGCTATGTTGGTGCCGGCGAAGTAAATATCCCTTTTGATGACTATGCACATGGTGATGGTATGGACGAGGTTGAAACCCCACCCGGGCTTCGTGATACCGCGGTTGCAGTTAAAGTCTCCGGTGACAGCATGTATCCCGCTTATGAGGACGGCGATATTATTTTTTATATCCGAAACGGCATAGATATTGATGAAAGCGAATGTATTGGGCGCCAGTGTATTATCAAAGTTCTGGACGGCCCCATTTATATCAAGCGCCTGTCCCGCGGTTCCGCCCCCGGTCTTTACCATCTTGAAAGCCACAATGCCCCACCCATGCATGATAAAACCATCGAATGGGCAGCCCGGGTTCTTTATGTAAAAAAAGCCTGAGCCATTGCCCACAAGATAAGGCCCCAAGTGGGCCCGCGCAGTTTAGCGCGAAAGCCCAAGCGCGAGAGCCGGCAATTGAGGCTAATATTTAATGAGTGGGCCGACCGGGTCCTTTACGTTATAAAGGCCTAATCAAATATGTAACTATCAACCTTTTTATATAAACTTCTCATTATGGTTAACGATTTTTTAATAATTTGTGCTTGAATTCTGCTGTTTTCCAGGTATAGTTTTTTTTGTAAATAATAGTAATAGTTGTAGTATTGGGGGAATTCAGTATGTCCGACAGCGATCAAAAGCAAAGCCTTTCCACCACAGTTTCCAGCACAGCCAGTGCTGATACAATCAGCCAGAAACCCAAAAACAAAAAACTGAAGCAAATCGGCATTCTGATGTCGTTGCTGCCGCTTGCGGCCTGCGGTGGAAGCAGTGGCGGCGGAGGTGAGAATCCTGATGATACGCCTGATCCTGCGCCGCCTGCCCCGACACCAACCCCTGATTTTACTGAAAACCCGACCAATGTCTTTATCGCTGTTGACAGCAGCGACAGTGTCCTCTCCAAAGCTTCTGCAACAGCAGATCTGACCGTAACCGGCAAGGGCGGCAATGACACGATCAGCACCGGATCCGGCGATGACATCGTTGATGGCGGAAGCGGTGATGATATTATTTCAACCGGCGCAGGCGATGATATTGTAAAAGGCGGTCCGGACAATGACACCATTTCAACAGGGACCGGTGCCGATTTAATCCGAGGCGGTAATGGCATCGATGCCATCAATGCCGGTGCTGATAATGATGCCATCGTTGTCGTCGGCACCACAAGTGCCAATCAGTATGTCCAGGCCGATATTACCAACCCCGCCGGGTCGGGAACCGATCTTTCGGCACTTATTACCTTGGCCGACCTTAACGGCCGTGGCGTCAGCGAAGTGGGCAGCGGCGAAACCATTGACGGCGGAACCGGCACTAACACACTGTTTATCTATGGTACTGTTGATCTGACCGGCGTAACCCTGACCAATGTCACGGTTCTTGTGGTCAATTCAGATGTCACCCTGACCGCCGCTCAGATGGCACAGTTCACCACCGTCGACGGGGACGGCAGTTCAGTGATCAATATCGAGGTGCCGCCCGGTGATAACTATATCATTGATTTAAGCAGCCTTAATATCACCGATATTGGCAATCTTAATATTGACGGCGATGTCACTTTTATAATTGATGATGCCACTGACCTTGCTGAAATCGGCGCCATAAATACCGGCAGCACGGCCGATGTAAAGGTACAGATCAACGGTAATGGCGGCAGCACCAATGTAAATCTTGGTGATATTGCTGCCAAAATCAATAATGCCACCACCATTGACCTTGCCCCCACCGTCACGCTGCAGGTTGACGATGCGGATGACATTACAAATCTTGGCTTAAGCGAAATATCCGGAAGCGGGAATATCGATACCGGCGGCAACAATGATATTGACGATGCCCTTAACAATAATGTGGATGTTGTTGCAAATTCAGCTCCGGTCGCTGTATCAGACACTGCAGCAACAGATGAAAACTCCCCTGTCACCTTTGACGTTCTAGCCAACGACACCGATAAAAACAGCGATGCACTTGCCATTACCGGTGCCAATATTACAAATGGCAGCGGAACAGTTTCAATCGTCAATAATGAATTGGTGTATGACCCCGATGGCACCTATGCACATCTTAATGCCGGGCAAAGCGCCGATGTCTTGATCGACTATGAAATCTCTGACGGCAATGGCGGTGTTGATACCGCCACGCTGACCGTTACCGTAAATGGGGCAACGAACATTATCAATGGCACCGATGCATCCGAAACATTAAACGGAACAGATGCAGACGACATAATTAATGGCGGCAGTGGTAATGATATAATAACCGGCGGCGATGGTGATGACTTGATCTATGGCGGTAAAGACATGGATACAGTTGACGGCGGACAGGGCAATGATCATATAGTTGTTATCGGCACCACGACCGAAGGACAGTATGACGCTTCAGCAATCACTAATCCGGGGGGTAGCGGGTTTGATTTATCTTCCCTGATAAGTCTGGATGATCTTAACGGACACCTGATCAGCGATGCCGTAAACGGCGAAACCATTGATGGTGGTGCTGGGGATAATACCCTTTATATTTACGGAAATACTGACCTGACAGGGGTCAGCATCAGTAATATTACAAATTTGGTGGTCAATTCCGATGTCACGCTAACTGTTTCCCAGATTTTACAATTCACAAATATTGACGGCGATGGGAATTCTGTTCTTAATATTGTCGTCCCGGATGACGCCAATAATTATATCCTTGATTTAACAAAAATTAATTTGACCGATATCGCCGAAATACATGTCAGCGGTGATCTTACATTTGTTATAGATGATGCAACTGATTTTTCTGGTATCCAGAACATTTCAGCGGAAGCCGGAAGTGAAATATATCTGGAAATCAATCAGCAACAACCCATGTCAGTGATCACGCTTGATGAAATTGCGACTGTTTTTGATCAGGTCATCGTTGTTGACTATGAAGGGGATGGCTATGTCTATCCGATGATTTATAATGCTGGCGGAAATTTTGAAACCGATGCACAAAGCGGCTTTATTTCTGAAATCGCCCAAAATTATGATTATTCGCCTCGTCTTTATCTTTATGGTGACCAGAGTGGAAATGAAACCTGGACATTAGACCTTACCGGATACGATCTATCAGGCATCGGCAGAATATATCTCAGTGAAAATGGTGTGGAAGAAATTACCTTTAACGACCAAAATATACAAGACTGGGACGACAGTAGCTCAATCTCATCAAGATTGTTTATTTACGGTGGACAAACAGATATACTTAATACCGGATCAGATGATTGGACATTTGAAATTTCACAGATTAACAGTGAAGGTCTGAAATATATTTATAGAAATGGCAATGACTTCATTTATATCGACTCTGCCCTAGCAAAAGCCAACGGGTTTACAATTCCTGACGGATTTATTGAAACAGAACCAAACCAGTTTTTAGCGGATGAAAATAATCTGGAACCGACCCTTGATCAATCCTTATCAGATCAAAATCTTACTGTTACAGGAAATGATGGCCAATATATCTGGATATCTACCGGATCCGGTGACGATCACATAACAATTGGTGACCAGCAAATAATGTCATATGTATATGCAGGGGCCGGGAATGATTTTATCACCGGTGGCTCAGGTCGGGATACCGTTCGCGCCAAGGAAGGAGACGACATCATTTTGGCCGGTGGTGGCAATGACCGAATTTATGGTGGTGATGGCGCCGATTATATGGATGGCGGCGATGGTACTCAGGACCAGATAAACTATTACCAAAGTCCTGAAGCGGTCTATATTAATCTGGAGACCAGTGTGGTGTATGGTGGCTTTGCCGATGGAGACACCATATTAAATATAGAAGACGTAATCGGCAGTGCCTTCAATGACACAATTATAGGTGACGCAAACGATAACGGGCTATATGGTGGCGATGCCGGTTTCGAACTAATCTATGGCGGCGCTGGTAATGATGAAATCCGCGGCATGGGACAGCTTTATGGTGAAGCTGGAAATGATAGCTTTGATATTAACCAGCGGGAAGATCACAGCAATACCGTTATCGACGGGGGGACAGGTATTGATGTTGTAAACTTCTATGTGGATTATAATGATGGCCAACCTAATTCCTGGGACCCCTTCCCGACGTCCATGTCACTCGAAAATATTGAAATATTTCGTGTGCGGTCAAATGGGGAAAATGCCGAAACCAACATTGATATTTCTGCACAGGATGTCATTGATTTTACCGATGATAATAATGCGCTGTATATAACCACGTTCAATTCAAACTATCTGGATACAATTACTGTTTCTACTGATTCCACATGGACTTACATCGATGAAGTGGAATATAGTTTTACCGATCATGATGGCCAATATTCATCATATTACCTTCAATATGAAAGCAATGGAGCAACAATATATATTGATACGAGAATTGAAAACCAGACTGGGTTTCCCGTCCCCAACACAAATTATACCGAAACTTCGACCAATGTTTTTGTGGCGCCGGACGATATTGATGGCTATTTCCGGTATGGTGACAGCACTGATAATCTGACTGTTACAGGAAAAGCGCAAAACGATGAAATAATCACGGGTATCGGCGATGACATTATTGATGCCGGCGATGGAAGTAATTCGTTAATTAGTGGTGCTGGAAACGACACGATAACAGTTGCAGGTTCGGGTGATACTTTTATCAACAGCGGTGATAATGCTGACACGATTAACGTTACTAATGGGTATAATCAAATATATGGCGGGTCCGGTAATGATACAATTAATGTTAGCGGCGGAAGTAATACTATAAGCGGTGAAGACGGTGATGATATTATTACTGCAACGGGCGGATACAACTATATTGAAGGCGGCGCAGGCGCCGACACACTTGTTGGTAACGCCGGAACATTAATTTACACAAATTCACCCGAAGGAATCACGATAAACCTCAAAACCGGCATAGGCTCCGGTGGTGATGCGGAAGGGGATATTGTTTCAAACTTTAGCACAGTTAACGGCAGTGCATTTGATGATCATATTACCGGAGATGATGCATCAAATCATTTTGAAGGTGGGGATGGCGATGACACCATTTTCGGTGAAGGTGGTGATGACACATTCTATGCAGATCCTGGCGCCGATATATTGGATGGTGGCGACCATGACAGCTCCGGCGATACAGTAGTATATCAATTTTCAGGTGAAGCCGTAATTGTAAATCTTGATGCCGGTACTTTCAGCGGAGGTGATGCGGAAGGTGATCAGCTAACCAATATCGAAAATATATATGGATCCAGTTACGACGATCAATTGACCGGAGACGCCAATAACAACATACTTAATGGGGTCGGAGGCAATAACATCATCAATGGTCTCGGTGGCGATGATACCTTAATTAGTGGAGGTGGCGCTGATATTTTGTCTGGCGGTACCGGAAATGACACCTTCCTATTTTCGTATAATGGTTACTTTGAACCCTATGCAGGATTAACCGGACAGATAGATGGCGGCGATGACTATGATATTTTCAGTCTTTTTAATTACTCATTAGATACAGTGGAAATTAATTTTTCCAACCTTAATGCCACTAATATGGAAGAGCTGGCAATCACAAGTGGAGCAAACGAACTCACCTTCACAGCCCAGAATATTATTGATATCACGGATGGTAATAATATTTTTGCCATTTCGGGGGATGGCATTTCAGGCATTACTACAAGTGATACTTGGACTTATGATAGCCTTGTTGTCAATGAAAATGGTGCCTTTTATGCCTATACCAGCGGTGCAGCAACATTAAATGTAGCCGTTGATATCGCGGCGGACCTCGGCTTTAACACCTTGGTAACCAGTAACTTTACCGAAACATCACCGAATATGTATGAAGCCGATGATGATACCAATTCCATCTATGTCCAGAGTGATGTATATACGGGCACACATATAACTGGCAAAGGCGGGAACGATACAATTATCACATATGGAATTACCAGCCATTATTTTTGGGGCGGTGAAGGTGATGATACCATAATCGGTGGCATATATGCAGATGAATTTTACGGTGATGCCGGTGCGGATACTTATTACGGTGGCGGCGGATCAAATACCTTGCGTTATGCAGATTCCTCATCCGGTGTAACGCTTGACTTTGTAAGCGGAACAGGAACTGGCGGTGATGCAGAGGGCGATACCTTTTATAATTTTTGGGCGGCCTATGGTAGTGATTATGACGATAATATTACCGGAGATGACAGTGCCAATTATTTTGATGGTGGAACAGGAAGCGACTCAATACATGGTGGCGGAGGAAATGACGGTATCGAAGGCGGGGATGATAACGATACGCTTTATGGTGATGATGGAAACGATTTTATAAACGGTGGTGCAGGCAACGATACCATTTATGGCGGGGATGGATCGGATACTATTGCCACTGACACTGGAGATGACCTCATTGATGCCGGAAATGGAAACGATACAATTTACTTTAGCCCCAATGATATTAATGATATTATCGATGGGAGCAATGGCAGTGACACTCTTATATTTTCTGGTATTCCAGGCGGGTTTCACTTCGATTTGTCAACAATATCTGCATCCAATATTGAAGAAGTAAATCTTAACTCTAATAGTTATCTAACATTAACAATACAGGATATACTGGATGTTACGGATAGTGATAATACTTTAATCATTGATGGGTCCCCCATTTTACTAGATTCAACTGGTGAAGGCTGGGTTCAGGGTGCGGATCAGGTCATTGACAGCAATACCTATCACACCTATACCGCTGGCGGGGCAACATTGCTGATTGACGATGATATTACCCAGCTGATCAGTTAACCCCTGCCCGATATTTTCAGGTAATTATTTTAGCCTGTTGCCAATCGGACCGATATTTATTAGACTCTATGCTAATTCTAAGTCAGAAAATTGACAGGGTATAAAATGAAACAGATTTTCAAAATAACTGTCGTGGTCGCCGGGGCCATTATTGTTCTGTCTTCCTGCGGCGCCAATGACAAACCATCAGGCCCGGATTTAAGTGGTATTGACCAGACCGATCAGGCCTACTTCTCAAGCAGCTATGATCTCTGCAGCATCAACAATACCAAATTTGACTGCAATTGCGTTGCACGAGTCAATGTCGATCACCGAAAGACCGCCTATCAGGATTATACTGCCAATTATGACAGTAAATATAAGCCTGAGCTTGACAAAAAAATTGCCGACCTCACCGCATCTGTAGAGGAAAAGGAAAAAAACGCGTCCGATCCGCGTATTATTGAAAGCATGTATGAAGAGCTCGATGCCTTAAAGGCGGAACAGGCAGATGGCATGGAAAATATTGATAATTTCAAAATTCCTCCATTGCCATTTGGTGCTACAGACAGCTGCATAATTGCACAGAATTAAATCGTTTAATCATTCATTCACAAAGCCATCACAATCTTTTGATGTTTTTGAGAGGCTTGTGATTTGCTATCTGCCTGCTCTAAATTTTATATTGAAATCATAGCTCCCTTAAGTCCGGCCAGTCTGTTTCCCGTTCTGTGTCTGCCCATCGGGCTTTTGGGGGCTAACCATTTTCCAAAAAAAAAGCCCCGTAGGGAGAAACGGGGCTAAGAGGGAGAGTTACTCAACAATTTAATACGCCATTTAAATAAATACCCAAACACTGTTACTCTGCGGCGCGACTACTACTCAATATAAAATCAGTTTTATTAACCTTGGACCTGTTGTGGCTTCTCCTGGCTAATCACTCACTTTTGCAAAAATCACATTCTGAAATGATGAAATTTCTGCTAGACTACTCAGGACCACTTAATATTTTATTAAAAATTTACAAAAAAATGGTCATAAATAAAAATTATAAGAGAATAACCAAAGGGAGGGTAATTGATGACAACAACTGGCAAAATAGAATGGATTGACCTTACGGTTGATGATGCCGAAAACCTTCGTGAGTTTTATCAGACTGTTGCCGGCTGGTCTGCTGACTCTTTCGATATGGGTGAATATAATGACTATAATATGAATGATGATAATGGCGATACGGTTGCCGGAATCTGTCACGCCCGTGGAGGAAATTCCGGAATACCGCCAATGTGGATTCCCTATATATCCGTTCTCTCCCTTGATGACTGTTTAAAAAATGTGGAAAGGCTTGGTGGAACCTTAATCAATGGTCCACGCAAAATGCCCCAGGGGCAGTATGCTATTATCCGGGATCCCGCAGGTGCACATTGCGCTCTTTGGCAAAAAGCCGACTAAAAATTAAAATATCCCTCGAATTGGTCTTTTCAAAACAATATTTTTAAAGTCAAGGCAAATAACTCAAAAAAAATTATTTTAATGTAGTCATTGACAACATTGTTATATTATTGCACTTTACTATGCGAAAACCCAAAAATAATACTAAAAATAGGGTATTTTTCAACGTAAAGGGTTCGTCCCTTTTCAACTCAACCAGTATAGAAGTGGGAGCAAATTTCTATGACCAACATTAAACTAGACCGCCGTTTATTTATGAAAGGTGTCGGTGCGGCAGCATTCGTTACCGGCGCTGTAAATTTACCTGCGGCAAGCGCATCGGCAAAAGGCATGGGCAGCATGGGCATGTCTATGGCATACGACCTTAACGAAGAATATAACCGGATCGGTGCCGGTGATTTTAAATGGGACGGCATCCGTAAAATGAACCGCCCCTATGACGTGCCATACCCAATGGGTGTTGCCGATATGGACTTCAGAACCTGCCCTCATGTGACAGAAGCTCTGCAAACTCGCCTTAACAACGAATGCTGGGGTTACGAGGCTGCGCCGGAAGACTATATCGACAATATCGTTGCATGGAACAAAGCCCGGTATAACCAGACCGTTAATCCAAAATCCATTAAAAACTCCCTTGGTGTTCTTGATGGTGTGACCAGTGTTCTACGCACAGTGACTAAGCCAGGCGATAAAATCATTCTTCACACGCCAAACTATTCAAGTTTCTTCCATGTCATTCCGGACGCTCTTTGTGAGCTGGCCGAAAGTGACCTGATCCTTAAAAAAGACGGCACCTATGATTTTGACTATGACGATACAGAAAGACTTCTTAAAGAAGGGGCTTCTGCCATCATTATCTGTAACCCGCAAAACCCGACAGGCAACTGCTGGACTGCGGAGCAGCTTGGTAAAATTGGCGATCTAGCGGAAAAATATAATGCTTTTGTCGTGGCTGACGAAATCCACTGTGACTTTGTCAACAAACACGCCAAATATACGCCTTATGCTTCCGTTAATTCCACCAATGCAAAAAATTCAGCTACTTTCAAATCAGCCAGTAAATCATTCAACCTTGCGGCACACCGCACGGCTTACATGTTCTGCGACGACCCTGATTTCATGGACCGTGTTGAGCGTGAAGCAAATCATTACCGCGCACTAATGCACACAATGGGAACAATTGCGTCAAACGCGGCTTATAAACACGGCGCACAATATATGGATGATATGCAGTCATATATGGACAAAAATGCCCATATTCTTGAAGATTTCTGTGCAAAAGAAATGAAAGATGTCAGCTATAAAGCCCATGAGGGAACATATCTCGCCTGGATTAATTGTAGCAAAGTGGCCAAAAAGCTCGGTAACCCAATGGGCAATGAAACCGTTGGTGACATGATGCAGCGTTTCTTTATTCAGAAAGCCGGTGTTAACCTCAACCCTGGTGAACATTATGGTCGCACAGGTGAAGGCTATATGCGTATGAACCTTGCGACACAGCATTCACGTCTGCACCGCGCACTCGAAGCAATGCAAAGCGCAATTAAAAATATCTAATCAGGTATAACTAAGTACTATAAAGAAAGGCCCCGTTTATTCAACGGGGCCTTTTAATTTGGGAGGATTTATTATTTTTATTAATTATACCTGACGGTTATTCACCAGGTCATCATAGTCATGGACCATATTTTTACACACATCTCCGACCTCGAAAGTATACTCTCCAATTTGGGCAATCGGTGTTACTTCAACTGCCGTACCGGTGATAAAAGCCTCCTCAAAATCGGCCATTTCTTCCGGCATAATCGCCCGCTCAATTACCTTAATCCCGCGTTTTGCCGCAAGTTCCATTGCTGTCTGCCGGGTAATCCCGTTTAAGAAACAATCCGGCTTCGGCGTATGAAGCACCCCGTCTTTTAAGAAAAAGATATTAGCCCCTGTCGCTTCGGCAATTTGCCCACGATAATCAAGCATCAAAGCATCATCATAGCCATGCGCAACAGATGCATCCTTACAAAGCGAAGCGATCATATATAGACCTGCTGCTTTTGATTCTGTCGGTGCCGTATCCGGGGCCGGACGGCGCCATTTGGCAATCTCAAGCCGCAAACCCTTTAATTTTGCTTCCTTGCTGAAATAGGATGGCCATTCCCACGCGGCAATCGCCACATGAACTTTTGATCCTTTAGTGGCAACGCCCATCATTTCCGATCCGCGCCAGGCTACCGGACGGACATAGGCATCAACAAGGCCATTTGCCGCAACCACCTCATTGGCGGCCGCGTCAAGTTCTTCCGCCGTAAACGGCATATCAAATCCCAGAATTTCACCGGAACGGATCAGACGCTCACTATGCTGATGCAATTTAAAAATCTTTCCGCCATAAGCCCGCTGCCCTTCGAACACACAGCTTCCATAATGAAGCGCATGGGAAAGCACATGAAAATTGGCATCGCGCCAGTTGATTAGTTTACCGTCGTACCAGATTACACCGTCACGGTCGTCAAAGGGGATTATAGACATGATTGTGGTCCTTAAATTAATTCATAAACTTCTTGACCTTTCTAGCACCTGCTTTAATATATGTCAACATGGCTGACATATTTTTGAAAGATTATGACATAAAATCGCTTGATGACGAACAATTGTTTCTCAAAAGCACTGAGCTGCTCTATTTCGCCTATCGGGATTTTATCGCGTGGCCCGATGCAGTTTTGCAGAAATATGGTTTTGGCCGCGCCCATCACCGGGTTTTATTCTTTGTCAATCAAAACCCCGGTATGACGGTCGCGGAACTGCTTGAAATCCTGAATATCACCAAACAAAGCCTGTCGCGTGTTCTTGGCAGCCTGATAAATAAAGGCTATATTATTCAGGATGTCGGACGGGAGGACCGCCGACAACGCCTGCTTAACCTGACGGATAAGGGAATAACCCTGCTTGGTGAAATAACCGAACATCAGAAAGAACAAATGCTAAATGCCTGTAAATCGGCAGGGATAGAAGCAACGGACGGGTTCTGGAAAGTTCTGATTGAGCTGATCAATCCTGAAAATCGTGATAAAATTTTGAATAATATTTTTAATAATAAATAGTTATATAATTTTCTTAAACTATCACTTTAATTTATTAAATTATACATATTGACCGGCGGCATGGCCCGATGCCCAGGCCCACTGAAAATTATAGCCGCCTAAATGCCCGGTCACATCGACCACTTCGCCAATAAAATAAAGACCCGATACTTTGGCCGCTTCCATGGTTTTTGACGAAAGCTCATCGGTGCTGACACCGCCCCGCGTCACTTCGGCGGTGGCGAAGCCTTCCGTTCCATTCGGGGTAATGCGCCAGTTATTGACCAGGTCAGCCACCTTTTCCAGCTTTTTATGGGATAAATCGGCAAGCGGGCCGGTAATTCCGGTATGTTCGCTAATATAAGTAGCCAGTCTCTTTGGTAACAAAGCGGCCAATGCCGTCGGAAGCTCCTGTTTCGGGTGATTTTGCTTTGTTTCCTTTAAGCTTTCAAAAACATCCCTGCCCGGCGCCAGGTTGATAATGATATCCTGTCCACTACGCCAGTATGATGAAATCTGCAAAATGGCGGGCCCGCTTAGACCGCGATGGGTAAATAGCAGCGCTTCATCAAAACTGACCTTGCCGCACTGCACCCGGACATCAACCGATACACCGCTTAATTTACGAAAATCAAAAATAAAGGCTTCCCCGAATGTCAGCGGCACCAATGCTGGGACCGGGTCAACAATTTTTAATTTAAACTGCCGCGCCACATCATAGCCCCAGCCGGTTGCCCCCATTTTCGGGATTGATGGCCCGCCCGTGGCAATCACCAGCGACTGGCATTTTATGTCCCCCTCTTCCGTCTTTATTAAAAATCCGTCTTTTTTTTCAATGGCTTCAACGGTTATGGATGTTTTAATCACCACATCCACTTTTACACATTCATCAAGAAGCATGTCAATAATATCCTGCGCGCTGTTATTGCAGAATAACTGGCCCAGCGTTTTTTCGTGGTAGACAATGCCGTGTTTTTCAACAAGCGAAATAAAATCATTCGGACCATATCGTTTGAGCGCCGATTTGGCGAAATGGGGATTGGCCGACTGGAAATTGGCGGCTGTTGTATGAATATTGGTGAAATTGCAGCGTCCGCCACCGGAAATGCGGATTTTTCCGGCAACCTTTTTGCCTTTTTCAAGTAAAATCACACGGCGGCCACGTTTCCCGGCCTCGATCGCGCACATAAGGCCCGCAGCCCCGCCGCCAATGATAACTACATCAAAATCCTGCATTATTATGAACCGGCCAGTTCTTTTGACCGGGCCTTTGCTTCCTGCATCGCACGGCGCATTATACGGAAAATACCATCATCCGCCATCAGCACATCAAGCGCCGCAGCCGTTGTTCCGCCCGGGCTTGTCACATTTTCACGCAGTTTTGAAGCCTTCTCCCTTGATTTATCAAGAAGCGCACCGGACCCGCATACTGTTTCACGTGCCAGACGGCGACTTAATTCAGGGTCAAGGCCAATAGATTCACCCGCTGATGCCATCGCTTCCACCATGGCAAATACATAAGCCGGACCACTACCGCTTAAAGCGGTAACCGCATCCATAAGGCTTTCATCATCAATCCATTCCACCAGCCCGACTGCTTGTAACAGTAAAGTGCATATTTCCCGTTTTTCATCGCTAACCAGCCGATTGGCACAACAAACGGTAATCCCCCTGCCAATGGCGGCGGGTGTATTGGGCATGGCACGGATTATGGCTTGGCTGCGACCAATATGATCCTCAAAATAATGAATGGTTCTGCCCGCAGCGACCGAAACAATCACATCACCACTTAAATGACTAGCCTTTAAGGTTTCCATAACATCGTCCATCATCTGTGGCTTAACCGCCAAAATAATGAAAGAAGGCTTAAGTTTACTGGGGATGCTTTCAAATGAATTATGAAGCTGACTACTGGCAAGCTCCTCAAATTCTGCTTTTACATGATCAATATTCGGCTCAACTATATGAATAGCCGCAATGTCAAGTTTCCTCTTCAGCCAGCCAGAAAGCATGGCACTGCCCATTTTACCACATCCGACCAGCAGAATAGGCTTATCACTGGTAATGGCTGATAATTTCCCCATCTAAGTCCTTATGCGTTCCCAATAGTTTCAAGCATGGCAGCTTCAATTGCTTCACTGGGGGACTTACCGCCCCAGATAACAAACTGAAATACCGGATAATAACGGTTAATTTCTGCAATTACCGTTCTGGTCATCAAATCACATATATTGCTGACGTCAATGCCGATAGTCGGCGGGATAAGCGAAAGTCTGAACATCAGCGTTTCATCATCACTCCAGATGCCAAAGTGCCCCATATCAAGCCGTTCATTAATACGCGCCATCACCTCGAGAATGGCGCCGCGTTTACGTTCATGAACCTTAATATCAAGCTGTCCGCTGAATTGAAGAATATTTTTATCCGAAAGCCAGATATAGCGCATATGAAAATCGCACCACTCGCCGATCACCGCCGCGACAATTTCCTCATTGCCAAGGCGTTCATATGGCCATTCATTCTGACTGACCATAACTTCAAGCGTGTCAAGCGGGTTAGCCTGACCCTCGTGCAGTTCTTCTGTCGATAACATTTTATTTCTTCTTTTTCTTTAAGGCGCTGATTTCTTTTTCAAGCGTTTCGATACGTTTTGCCAATTCGGCATTTTCGGCACGGGCAGCAGTGGCCATCTCCTGAACCACTTCAAACTCCTCACGTGCAACCAGATCCATATCTTTCAGGATATTTTCCAAATGGGATCTCACCTTGGCTTCAAGTTCCGATTTGACGCCGTGAATTGTCCCTGCAGCACTCTGCCCTAATCTGGCCAGATCACTGAGTAATTTATTGTCAGATTGCACTGATAGATCCTTTATTTTTTTATGGTCGGCTTAATGTTTAATTTCAACATCAATTTTTTGCACTATGGCGGAACATTGAGGGGTTGCCAAGTCTTCTTAAATATGGGACAAGTCAGGTCAGAACCGCTCTAACGTGTAATGCTTTGTTTTGCTTGGTTTTCATTGGTTAATGGCAGAATTTTATGATTGAATATTTATTTTCCGCAACGCTGACATATCCCAATATAGACCCTATCCTTGTTCAGTTTGGCCCGATAGCGATTCGCTGGTATTCGCTTGCCTATCTTGGCGGACTGATCTTTGGCTGGCTTTATATGTCACGCCTGATCCGGTTCAAACCAGCACCATGTACCCAGGAACAGGTCAGCGATTATATCTTCTGGGCCATGATGGGTATCATATTCGGCGGCCGGCTCGGCTATGTGCTTTTTTATAATTTGCCGTTTTACTTATCCAATCCGGGAAAAATCATTGCCGTATGGGATGGGGGCATGTCCTTTCACGGTGGATTTCTTGGTGTCTGTATCAGCACGATACTATATTGCCGCAAACATAAAATTCCGCTTTTTCGCTTTGCTGATATTATTGCCTGTGCATCGCCAATTGGTTTAATGCTCGGCCGTTTTGCCAATTTCGTCAATGGTGAGTTATATGGGCGCGTGACTGAAGCGCCGATTGGCATGATATTCCCGCATGGTGGCCCGCTGCCCCGCCACCCAAGCCAGCTTTATGAAGCCGTTCTTGAAGGGTTTCTGCTTTTCTTCATCCTTTTTTTCGTTTTTCACTTTACAAAAGCCCGTCATAAACCGGGTATGATTACCGGCTTGTTCATTATCGGTTACGCTATGGCCCGTACTTTTGTTGAACAGTTCCGCGAACCAGACAGCCAACTTGGTTTTCTATTTGGAACCCATAGCCTGACTATGGGACAGACATTAAGCGTACCAATGATCCTTTTTGGCCTTTATCTTATTTTCCGTCCTAGGAAGCCAGCCCTATGAGCGACCTTGAAAAATCAGCTTTAAAAGATCATCTTATAAAACTGATAAAACTTCACGGCCCGATTTCGGTCAGCACCTATATGAGCGAAGCGTTGACCAACCCGCATCATGGCTATTATGTAAAACGTAATCCTTTCGGCAAAAGCGGCGATTTTATCACCGCACCGGAAATAAGCCAGATGTTCGGTGAAATGATCGGGTTATGGTTTGCTGACCTCTGGCTGAAAATGGACCGCCCGTTCCGGGTCCATCTGATCGAACTAGGTCCTGGACGGGGCACACTTATGGCTGACCTGATCCGGGTTCTTGATGTCCTTCCCGAATTTAAAAAGGCGGTCCATATTCATCTGGTTGAGGCCTCCCCCGAATTAAAGGAGGTTCAAAAGGACAAACTTTACCGCTTTCCAGGTAAAATCACCTGGCACGACACGGTAAAATCAGCCCTTGACGCCGCCGCCATCGATGATGAAGCCACATTTCTGATTGCCAATGAATTTTTCGATGCCCTGCCGATCCGCCAGTTTCAGAAAGGCCAGCTTGGCTGGCATGAGCGAATGGTAACGGTCAATGAGAAAGATGATGGCCTGACTACAATGCTTTCTCCCTTCCCGCTTGAGGATCTTATTTTGCCCGTTACTGTAAAGGACGCGGAAATTCATAGTATTATTGAAGTATCCCCTATGGCCGATTATATCACCCGGCTGATTGCCGACCACATAAGCGCCTGTACCGGGGCGGCGCTTTTCATTGATTATGGCTATACCGACTACCGCACCGGTGAAACGCTGCAGGCGGTAAAGGATCACAAATATACCTATATCTACGATGAACCGGGATGGGCTGATCTTTCCGCGCATGTCAATTTCCGTAAAATGGCTGATATTATCGGACAAACAGGGCTTAAAATCCTTGGTCCGGTAACCCAGGGTGATTTTCTTAATGACATGGGAATAGGTGAACGGGCATCCCTGCTTAGTGAAAAAGCGGACGAGAAAAAAAGAGAAACAATTATGGGTGAACTCAATCGGCTCACGTCTCCGGATGAAATGGGAAAATTATTTAAAGCATTTGGCATGATTTCCGATAAAAATATAGACGCGGCGGGCTTCTGAGATGACTATTTATAAAAAATCACCAAAACTGGAAAAAATAGCCAATATAAAACACGGTTTTTTCGGTCGGCTTGGCGGGGTCTCAACGGGAATATATCATTCCCTGAACTGCGGCACCCATTCCGATGATGAGAAACAGAATGTAACCAAAAACAGACTGATTGCCAGCGCAACCTTGCTGCCCGGGGCGGCCCTTGCCGAAATTCATCAGACTCACAGCAATAAAGTTCATATATTTAATGGCGATATCCGTACCGTTGATGCTGACGCAATTGTCACCAATGAAAAAAATATTGCCCTTTCCATTGTAACGGCGGATTGTGCCCCTGTACTTTTTGTAGACCAGTTCGCCGCTGTGATCGGGGCCGCCCATGCCGGCTGGAAAGGGGCCAGAAACGGTATCATCCAAAACACCATCAATGCCATGTGTGAACTTGGGGCAGACCGCAAAAATATTGTTGCTGCCATTGGCCCCTGTATTGCCCAGAAATCATATGAAGTTGGCGGGGATCTTTATAAAGAAATTGATAATGACAGTTATTTTCTGTCAGGTGCACGCGCAGGACATTACCAGTTTGATCTTGAAAGCTATGTTTTTGATCGGATATGGCAAAATGAAGTAACGAAAATAGATGCACTTGGGCTTGATACATACCCATATGCCAATAATTTTTTCAGTTACCGCAGGAAAACTCACCTGAATGAGCCTGACTATGGTCGCCAGATTTCAATAATTGTGCAACATTAATGTCAAAAAAATGGTATTTCACGCTCGCTTTTTAAAAAAATATCTGTATAAGAAAAATAACATTTCTGGAAACACTAGAGGAACTTTTGAAATATGAAACTTATTTCCGGCAATAGTAATATTCCACTCGCCGACTCTATCGCAACCCATCTCGGCATGGAACTTACAAAAGCAAACATCAAAAGGTTTTCTGATCAGGAAATATGGGTCGAAATTCAGGAAAATGTCCGCGGTGAGGATGTTTATGTCATTCAGCCGACCTCAAGCCCTACCAATGATAATGTTATGGAACTGCTGATTGTTATTGATGCCCTGAAACGGGCTTCTGCAAAGCGGATCGTTGCCGTTATCCCCTATTTCGGATATGCGCGTCAGGACCGTAAACCCGGGCCCCGCACACCGATCAGTGCAAAACTGGTCGCAAATCTGATCACCACAGCCGGTGCAGACAAGGTCCTTACCATGGATCTCCACGCCGGACAGATACAGGGCTTTTTTGATATTCCGACGGACAACCTTTTCGCCTCACCGGTTCTGATTGATGATATCATGCAGCGTTATGCCGACCGTGAAAAACTGATGATTGTTTCCCCTGACGTCGGCGGTGTGGTTCGTGCGCGTGCCTATGCCAGCAAAATGGGCGTGCCCCTTGCCATCATTGATAAACGCCGCGAAAAAGCCGGTGTTTCTGAAGTGATGAATGTGATCGGCGACGTGGAAGATTATCACTGCGTCTTTGTTGACGACATTGTTGATAGCGCAGGCACCCTCTGTAACGCTGCCGGTGCTCTGGTTGCCCACGGGGCAAAGTCGGCTAGCGCCTATGTTTCTCATGGTGTTTTCTCGGGACCGGCTATTGAAAGAATTAACGATTCAGTGCTTGAACATGTGGTCACAACCAATTCAATTCAGGCAACGGATCGGGTAAAAGCCTGCAAAAAAATTATTCAGATCAGCATCGCCCCTCTCTTTGCCAAAGCAATCCGCCGTATCCATGAGGAAAGCTCTGTTTCCGTCCTGTTTGAATAAAAGGCTAAAAAATAAAAAAAAGCGTTGAGTTTTACGCATAAAGGCGTTAAAAGCGGCGCTCATAAGGGTCTGTATCACCATGATCACAGGCCCTTTGATATTGGCACCCCTGGAGGCCGGTATCAATTTAATTTTTTGGAGAATAGCAATGGCTAATACTAATAAAGTAATTAAAGCTGAAGTGCGCACCAAAGCGGGTAAGGGGTCCTCTCGTGCAATACGTAGAGATGGCAGAATTCCGGCAGTAATTTACGGCGCAAAAAAAGAAGTAACAAAAATCACCGTCAGCCTGATTGATATCAGAAAACTTCTGGATACCGGTCACTTCTTAAGTTCAACATATGACATTGAGGTTGAAGGCAAAAAACAATTGGTCCTTCCCCGTGATGTACAATTCCACCCTGTGACCGACTGGCCACTGCATGTGGATTTCCTTCGCCTGGCACAGGATGCCATGATCGCCATTAACGTACCGGTTCACTTCATCAATGAAGACGACTGTCCTGGCCTTAGAAAAGGCGGTATCATCAACGTCGTACGGCATGATATCGAACTTTACTGTCCTGCAAACGCCATTCCGGAATCAATTACCATTGATCTGACCGGTCTTGAATTGGGTGACAGTGTCCATATTTCATCAATCACCCTGCCTGAGGGCGTAGAACCGGTAATTGATGACCGTGACTTCACAATCGCAACTATTGCTGCTCCAAGCGGTCTTAAATCAGACGAAGCTGATGAGGATGAGGACGAGGACGAAGAGCATAGCGTAGAAGTTGAAGCAACTTCTCAGAAATCTGAGGAATAAGCTTCCCTCGGAAAAAAGGATAATGCCATGTTGCTGATCGTTGGCCTGGGAAATCCCGGCATAAAATACGAAAACAACCGGCATAATATTGGGTTTATGGCGGTGGATGAAATTATTCTCCGCCATAATTTTTCTGAGCCGAAAATGAAATTTCAGGGCGCCCTTTACGAAGGAACTCTTGGCGGGGAAAAAGCATTTATCCTTAAGCCCCTCACCTTCATGAACCAGTCCGGTAAATCGGTTGGTGAAATTGCCAGTTTTTATAAAATTCCATCAGAAGACATTTTTGTCTTTTATGATGAACTGGACATTGCCCCTGGAAAAGTAAAATTTAAAACCGGCGGCGGCAATGCCGGACATAACGGACTTCGCAGCCTTGATCAGTTTATCAATAAAAATTATCACCGTATCCGGCTTGGCATTGGTCATCCCGGTGATAAAACAATGGTGACCGGTCATGTGCTTGGCGATTTCAGCAAAAATGATGAAAAATGGCTTGATCCGCTGCTTGATGCCGTTGGCCGCGCCGCAGACAAACTCGTTTCCCGCGACGGGATTGATTTTTTAAATGAAGTCGGCCTGATCCTGAAACCCAATGAAAATAAATCAAATAATAAACGCAAAGACGATAACAATAAGGAAAATGAATAATGGGATTTAAGTGTGGTATTGTTGGGCTTCCCAATGTCGGCAAATCGACCCTGTTTAATGCGCTGACCAACACCGCGCAGGCCGCTGCCGCCAATTATCCATTTTGCACGATTGAACCCAATGTCGGTCAGGTACCGGTGCCGGACCCGCGTCTTAGCACACTTGCCGAAATTGCCCACTCAAAGCAAATCATCCCGACCCAGCTTTCCTTTGTTGATATTGCCGGACTTGTCCGTGGCGCATCCAAGGGCGAAGGTCTTGGCAACCAGTTTCTTGGCAATATCCGTGAAGTGGACGCCATCATTCATGTGCTCAGATGTTTTGAAAATGATGATATCACCCATGTTGAAGGGAAAATTGACCCTATTGCCGACGCGGAAACCGTTGAAACCGAATTGATGCTGTCCGATATGGAAAGCCTTGAAAAAAGAAAATCCGGCCTTGAGCGCCGTATTCGCGGACAGGACAAGGAAGCAAAAGCCATCATGGGTATGGTAGAGCGCTGCCTTGCAGTTTTAGAGGAAGGAAAACCAGCCCGTAACGTAACGGTCAAGGATGATGAAGAACAAAAACTGCTGGACGGCCTTCAGCTGATTACTACAAAACCGGTACTTTATGTCTGTAATGTTAATGAGGAAGACACAGTGGACGGAAATGACCTGACCCGCCGGGTTGAGGAAAAAGCCGCTTCAGAAGGCGCCGTCACCGTTAAAATTTGCGCCTCTCTGGAAGAGGAAATCGCCCAGCTTGACGATCCGGAAGAACAGAAAATGTTTTTGGCTGATCTTGGCCTTGGTGAAACCGGTCTTGGCCGGGTGATCCGCGCCGGATATGACCTACTAAAACTGATTACTTATTTCACCATCGGCCCTAAAGAGGCCCGCGCCTGGACCGTTACGCGCAACACAAAAGCGCCAAAGGCCGCAGGCGTCATCCATACCGATTTTGAAACCGGCTTTATCCGTGCAGAAACCATTGCCTATGATGATTATGTCAATTTCGGTGGTGAAAACGGTGCTAAAGATGCCGGAAAAATGCGCCTAGAAGGAAAAGAATATGTCGTCGTTGACGGCGATATTATGCATTTCCGCTTTGCAAATTAATACCGGTATCAATTTTTCAATAGAATAACGTCCCTGCCCGGCTTGATTAATTTATTTAATCAATTAAGCTCAACCCTATGGGGTTTGTATTCAAGGGGTCGTTAGATGAAAAGATATCTATTTCTGTTAGTTGGTATTCTGTTTTTTGGCAGTAGCTTAATAGTCACCCATGCCCAGCAAACCCACGATCTGTTACTGACAGGGGCCAATATTATTGATGTGGAAACCGGGAACATTACCGAAAATGGTATTCTTGCCATTGATAAAAACCGGATATCCTTTGTCGGTGATGCAGCCTCGGCAAATTCACATCAGGGAAGGCAACAGGTTAATCTAAATGGAAAATATATCATTCCCGGCCTTTGGGATAATCATGTCCATATCGAAGGCAAAGACCTGATCGAAGATAATAAAGCCCTTTTCCCGGTATATATCGCATACGGCATCACCACTGTGCGCGATATGGCCAGTGATCTCGGCGAACAGGTCCTTGCCTGGCGTGATCAGATAAACCGAGGTGAGCTGTTCGGACCGGAAATTTTCACTGCCGGCCGCAAACTTGAAGGGATCGGATCCATCTGGCCTGATGATCTTGAAATAGCCAATGAAGCTGAACTGGACCAGATGCTGGTCAAGCTGGATAATTATCATGTTGATCTGGTTAAAATCACCGATAATGCTTTAAAAGGCGAACTCTTTTTAAAAAGCGTGCAAAAATCCCACGATCGCGGCTATATTGTGTCGGCCCATATCCCCTATGATCTGGTCATAAGTGACGTTGCCGATGCCGGCCTTTCAAGCATTGAACATGCCCATTATCTGCTTCGGCTCGGCAGTGACGAAAGACCGATGGTTGAAAAAATAAAAGCCGGGGAAATAACCACTTCAGAGGCCCAGCTTTCCTATATCAATAATTTTGACCAGGACCGCGCCGACGCCGCTTATCGGTCACTGGCTGCGAAAAATGTTGCCGTCTGCCCCACTTTGATTGGCAGCAAAAAACTGACCTATTTTGATCCGGAAACAGAAAATAGTCATCCTTTCCGTCAATATCTGACCGATCTGTTCGTCGCCAAATATCAATGGCGTATTGACAGGATGGCAAATGACACCCCCACTGATAAAGCCCGCAAAATAAAAAGCTATGAACTGGTGGCAAGTCAGCTTCCCCATGTTCAGAAAGCGGGCATGCTTATTCTTGCCGGCAGTGATTCTGCACCGGTGAACACCTATGTTTACCCGGCACTCGCCATCCATGAAGAACTGGGCTATTTTCAGGATGCCGGACTGACTACACTTGAAGCATTACAGGCAGCAACCATCAATAATGCCAAATTTATGGGTAAACTGGACCGCTTATCCACTTTAAAACCGGGTAAGGAAGCCGATATCGTTGTCCTGAACAGCAATCCGCTCGACAATATCAGAGCAACACAGGATATTTATGCTGTGATCAATAATGGGGCCTATTTTGACCGCGCCGCACTTGATGAATTCCTGCGCGTGGCACAACAGAAAAGAAACGAGCTTAATCAAAGCCGCAAGGAATAAAGGCAAGGAAACGACATAAAACTGTCTTTTTACTGAAATAGTTCTGTAAACAAAAAATGCTAGCTTCCCCTTAAAACAAGCAGGAGCCAGCATGAACAGTTTAAGCCCCTATCTGAAAAATGATAATTTCCGGATTAGGATCGCTGATGAATTTAATGATTATCTGAAAGAACAGGAAAAAAGGTTTCATTCAGATGACTGCCTTTATGTGGATCTTCACTGCCATGATGAGAATAGCGACATACCCGATGAACTTTGGGGCCGGATTTTAAGACTGCCGGAAACATGGCTTGATACCAATAAGCTTTATAAAATACTGCGTCAGAATAATATGGATGTGGTCACAGTCACCAACCATAACAATGCCCGTTCCTGCTGGACCCTGATTGCTGATGGTCATGATATACTGGTCGGTAGTGAATTTACCTGTTATTTTCCTGAATATGAACTTTATATCCATGTGCTGGCATATGGCTTTAGCCCGGATGAAGAGGTACGGCTTAATCATCACCGGCAGAATATCTATGACTTTGTCCGCTATGCCGCCCGCCATAATATTCCTCTGATCCTGCCACATCCGCTTTATTTTTATACCAAAAATGAAAATATCGACTTCAGCCTGTTTGAAAAATTCGCCGTCCTTTTTGAACGCTTTGAAGTGCTTAACGGACAGCGTGATTTATGGCAATCGGTCCTTACCCTGAATTGGGCCAGAAGCCTGACCCCGCAAAAAATTCTTGCTTATGCCAAAAAACATAATCTTTCCCCCACAGAATTCGGCGTAGACCCCAACCGCCCAAAAATTCTGACCGGCGGCTCGGACGATCATACCGGCATATTCGCCGGAAAATGCTATTCAAAACTTTATATAGAAAATCTGGCTGAACGCTCAAAAACTGAAAAGCTATCCGACCTCGCGCTTGAAGCCATCAGAAACGGTAATATTGCCCCCGTCGGTAGGGTTGGTGAAAATCAAAAACTGACCATTGCCCTGCTTGATTATTTTTCGCAAGTTGTGGGTAAGGTAAGCGATCCCGGGCTTTTTCGCATCCTTCTGCACCGTGGCACGGCCCGAGATAAAATTGGCTGCTTCATCCTTAGCAATCTGCTTCTGGAAATGCAGAAGCACAAAAAAACCATGAAATTTTTTGAATTTGTCCATCATGCCTTAAACGGTAAAAAAATAAACCGCATCACCAAATGGAAAATCCCAAAAGATTATCGCTTCTGCATTAAATATCTGGAAGAAATCGCAATAAGTAAAAACTGCTCCACCGACGTCTTCATCAAAACGGTCAATGATGCGGTTCTTAATTTATTTACTGACCTTAACCTGCTTCTGATTGAGCGGATAAAAAAGGCAGCTGAAAAAAATAAACATCTCCGGATTGAAAATTTCTCAACCGCCGAACTGACCAGAAAGTTTGAAATCCCCTCGCAGATGACTGCGCTTTTTTTTGGTACGGATCAGAATAATAAAAACTTAAGCAACATTAAAATAGATCAGATCCTGGATACTCTTTCCTTTCCGCTGCTTATTTCCGCGACGCTGGCCGGAGCATCCCTTGCCGCGACCCGGGTGCTTTATCAGAACCGCGGCCTGCTTAATGATTTTGCCGAAAAAATTGGCAAGAACCGCCACCAGAAAAGAGCCCTGCATTTAAGCGACACCTGGGGTGACCAGAACGGTGTCTCTTCGTCACTGCTCGGGAAACTACGGGAAATTCAGCGCCTTGATTTGCCCATTGATTTTTTGATCTGCCATGATGATGCGGCGGAAGAAATGAACCTGCGGGTTGTTCGTCCACTGACCACCGTTACTTTGGAAAAATTCGGCGGCCAGCCCATCCGTATTCCTAACCTGATGGAAATTGCCCGAATTTTTTATGAAGGCGGCTATGACCGCATTATCTGCTCCACCGAAGGGCCGATGGCCCTAATCGCCATGTTTATTAAACAGAAATTCAATGTGCCATCATATTTTTTCATGCACACGGACTGGATTAATTTTATCAAAAACACCACGGACCTTAATATTCATGAACGCGACCGTGTCAGACGGTTGCTTAGGGCATTTTATAATGAATTTGACGGTATTTTTGTCCTTAACACTGATCACCGCAAATGGCTTGCCGGTCATGAAATGATGCTGGATAAAAATAAAATCCATCTCGCCGCCCATCATAGCGAACCGCGAAATTACAGTATTGATCCCATCAAAAAAGCTGACATTGTCCCCGGGGCCAATCAGAACACTCCTGTTCTTTTCATTGCCTGTCGCTTAAGCCGGGAAAAAGGCGTGTTTGAACTGCCGGAAATCATGGAACGCGCGCGAAAAAAAATACCTGACCTTAAAATTGTCATTGCCGGTTCCGGCCCTGCCAAAAAAGAGCTTGAGAAGCTTATGTCGGATGCTATCTTTACCGGCTGGCAGTCAAAAGAGCAGCTTGCCGCCCTTTATCTCGGACTGGATCTGTTCATATTCCCGTCGCGCTTTGATACATTCGGTAATGTTATCTTAGAGGCCAACACACACGGCATGCCCGTCATTTCCTATAACTGCAAGGGACCAAAAGATATAATCATTGATGGCAAAAACGGCTTTCTGGTTGATACAAAGAAACAGATCAGCAATAGGATCATAAAGTTTTTCAGCGATGATATTTTAAGGAAATCCATGAAAAATGATTCCTTTATCCGCGCTTCCGAATATCAGGCTGAACCCATTCTTCGCCGTTTTGCAACTGACCTGGGTTTGGAACCTGCCCCAGTTATGCATCCACATAAATCTGTCGCCGAATAGTTTTAATTAAATAGACATTTTTTCAACATTTACGATTATTTAATCATAATGTTGTATTTGATTTACATCTTTTGTTGCTGAATAAATTATAAATATAAGATGATAAAAAATATAAAAAGAATAATTTACTTAATATCTATTGTTGTTGTCATACAAATTCCACAAAAATCTGTATCGCATGATAGAACCACAGACATTCTTAGTCCAGCGGAGCGTAAATGGGTATCTGAACATCCACAGCTGAATTCTTTATACCAGAAAACCTGGGCACCTATGAGCTTTACACTGAATGATAATCCAACCGGATTTTCAATCGACTATTTGAATTTGGTAGCCCAAAAAGTTGGATTAACAATCAATTATGTCAACGGGGTTAACCTGGAAACAAGTATGAATTTAATGAAATCCGGTAATGCAGATATCATTCATGGAATATCAATAACGAATGAGAGACAAACCTATCTGGATTTTACAGATGAATATTTAATTCTTCCGGTTGCTTACTTTGGTCTTGCCGGCACGGGCCCGATTAAAAGTATTGAGGATTTGAAGAATAAGAAAATTGGCCTTATTAAAAACTCAAGCATAACAGAAATATATCTTAAAAATTACCCGGACTTAAATTTTATACAGTTTGAAAGTATTGATAATTCGCTGGAAGCCTTAAGCCAAGGATCCATAGATATCCTAATTTATACGCTTCCGGTAATTAACCATGCCATATCAAAAAACTTCTATAAGAATATTGAAATTGTCGGAGATGATTTTCTTCTAAAACCAGAAGAAAAAGACTTCTTACATCTTGCAATTCATAAAAATCGCCCGACTTTGCTCTCAATTCTTAAAAAGGGAATGTCTGCTATAAGTGAACAGGAATATTTAGCCCTTATTGATAAGTGGATGATTAATGAAGAATATGAACAAAATATCAGCCTAACCAAAGAGGAAATTGAATGGCTTGATCAGCATAAGACTATAAAAGTGGCTTCTGCCATCAATTTTCGTCCTATGGAATTTATTGACAGCAATGGCAAAATAAACGGCATTTCCAGAGATTATATGGATGAAATAGAAAAACGCCTCGACATTAAATTTGTTTGGTCAGGCAACAAAAACTGGAATGACGGCATCGAAATGATTAAAAATGATGAAGCCGACATTATGACCGTTGTTTCTCCTTCTAAAGAAAGAGAAAGCTATTTAACCTTCACAAAACCATATATGAATCTGGCACATGTCATATATTCAAATGGCATCACCCGTAAATTTGTTACGATAGATGATTTAAACGGGTACACAATAGTTCAGTCAAAAGGCACGGAACTAATTGATTATCTTAAGAAAAATTATCCCGGCATTAAAATTGTTGAAGTGAACAATACTCAAGACGCAATCCAATATCTTGCAGCCGGTCTTGCAGATGCCTACATCGGTGATATTCCTTCTACGTCCAATACGATATCACGTCTTGGATATACTACGATATTAATTACCGGGACAACGCCTCATTCCTCGCAAAATGCGTTTGGAATTCGTTCTGATCTGCCTTTATTAGCCAGCTCAATTAAGAAAGCTCTGGCAAATATTGATGACCAGAAAAGAAATGAAATTCAAAACAGATGGATACCTGTAAATACACATATTGAGCCGGATTATTCCTCAATAAGAAGTTTGGCATTAATTGTATTGGCCATATTTCTGTTTATTCTTCTTTGGCTATATAAGCAAAATCAGGAAATAAAAAGACGCAAAAAATTCGAAAAAGAATTACTGGCAGAAAGAAAAAAAGCTCAAAATGCCCAGGCCGAAGCCGAAAAAGCCAGCAACGAAAAAACCGTCACGATGGAAGAACTGCGCGCCTCAGAATTGCGATTAAAAACCATACTTGAGCTGGCCCCGCAGGCCGTTATCACATTCAATTCCACTTTTAAAATTATGTATATGAATGGAAATGCCCATAAAATATTCGGGTATAATAA
Source organism: Kordiimonadaceae bacterium (assembly GCA_024236295.1). Classification (GTDB taxonomy): domain Bacteria; phylum Pseudomonadota; class Alphaproteobacteria; order Sphingomonadales; family Emcibacteraceae; genus Pseudemcibacter. The sequence goes on from JACKKT010000005.1 coordinate 86,278, forward strand.
GGGAGAGGTTAAAGGCAAACATCTTAATATTCTTTTGCCGGAAAATGCCGTTGAGGCTCATGCTAAACATATCGATAGTTTCATGAAATCCGGAAAGAAAACATTGTCAATGGATCAACGCAGTGACATTCGCGCCAAAAGAAAAACTGGAGAAATATTTCCCGCTACGGCTTCTGTCGCTAAAATAGCCATTGAAAATGAAGACGTCTATATCGTCATGCTACGTGATGTAACCAGACGAATTGAATCTGACAAGCTATTGATTGAAAGCAAGGAGCGACTCTCTCGCGCCCAGAAAATAGCCCATCTGGGCAATTGGGAATGGAAAATAAATTCAAATGAACTGATCTGGTCTGATGAAATTTATAATATTTTCGGACTTGAAAAAAATAAGTTTAATGCGAATTATGACGCCTTTCTTGAAAGAATTCATCCTGATGATCGTGATACTGTTGAAAAGTTTGTAATTGCGGCAATTGAGAATGATGAACCCTATTCCATTACCCACAGAATTATTTGTCCTGATGGTACAGAAAAAGTGGTTCGCGAAATTGGCGAAGTCTTCAGGGACGATAAAGGCAATGCCATCAGAATGGACGGCACAGTACAGGATATTACTGAAAGCTGGCTGAATGAACAGGAACTGATCATTGCCAAAACACGTGCCGAGCAGGCCAATCAGGCAAAAACACAGTTTCTCGCCGTTGTTAGCCATGAACTGCGCACCCCGCTTAATGCTATAATTGGCTTCAGTTCTTTGTTGAAAGATGAAATACACGGCACCGCCGGTCATAACAAATATAAGGAATATGCAGAAATCATTAACAGCAGTGGTGAACATCTTCTTTCCCTGATTGAAGATATTCTGGATACATCAAGGCTGGAACTGGATGCAATTGAGCCACAACCAAGCTATTTTTCCATTGCCCATGTGATTAATGAATCCATAAACAGTCTTTCAAAAAAAGCAGCAGACAAAAACATAAAGATTATTGCCGAGCTTGAAGATAGTAGTGACAAAGTCTATCTTGATCCTAAACTCTGCAAGCAAATAGTACTTAATCTGTTATCCAATGCGATTAAGTTTTCCTATAATGACGGTATTATTAAAATAAATCTCAGTACTACAAAAAATAAAATTTTGCTGTCTTTCAGTGATCAGGGTATCGGTATTGATAAACACGAAATTGACGCGATATTTCTGCCTTTTATGCAGGCAAGTTCCTCTTATCTTCGCACTCATGAGGGGGTCGGACTTGGGCTTACCATCGTGAAAAAACTGACCGAACTACAAAATGGCACTGTCAGTGTTGACAGCAAAAAAGATATTGGCACCACTTTTACAATAACCCTGCCCATCCAGATTTCATAAAGGAATAATTGATTAAACCAGTTTCAACAAATGGTCACTGAGCCTCAGTGCCAGTTGAACAATTGTCAATGTCGGGTTGGCAAATCCGGAACTCGGGAAAACGGAGGACCCGGCGATATAAAGATTATCCTGACCAAACAGTTTTAAATTTTTATCTACGATCCCTTTGTCTGGTTTGTCCGCCATTCGGGTTCCTCCCATATGATGAGCACCAGCAATATTATCATTAAACGGTAAGCCCTTTTCATTGATGAACCAGTTATTAAATAAAACTCTACCCTGATCTGTTTCTGCCAGATAATCGGCAAATCTTAATGCCGTTTTTTTGATGGTTTTAAAATCAAGGTCCGTTTTTCTATAATTAAGTTTGACCCGAGGCATGCCAAATCTGTCTTTTTTCTCATCAAGTTCAATAAAATTACTGCTAACCGGTTGTTGCTCCCATGATGCCCTCAACTGATAACCACAAGTCAGATTTTTATTAAACATACCTAAAACTGCCCTGCCCAGTTTGGGCGCGACACAGGCCAGATCGCCAATCAGTTTTTTGCTGCCCTCATAATTAAAGCGGTCTATCCGCAGACAACAATTTAATATCCCTTCTTTTATAATCATTTGTTCGCTCGGTGCTATAAAACAGGTAGTTTCCCCTTCCGGCGGCTCCAGCACACTATAATGAACAATCGCCGAACCAAGTGTAAAATCCGGATGATCCATCCAGTAACGGCCTAGGGTACTGTCATTTTTGACAAGTTTACCATCCGATAGGCGATTACTCCACAGCAGCAGCCGATTATTTTCAATACCACCAGTTGCCAGAAGATAATAACCCGCCCTAACATTTTGGCTTTTCCCGAAATAGCTTTCTATGATTGCCTCTGTAATTCTAAACCCATCAGTTTTAAGCGAAGTTACATTGGCACCAAGCACAAGTGTGATATTCGAATGGTTACTAACCCTGTCAAAATATTTATCAAGAAAACGAACTGGCGGAGAATAGGTAAAGTCAACAATTTTAAGTCCACTGTTACCGTATAACTGATCAGTCTGTAATGGGGCCAATTCCAGAATGTTTGCCGCTCTGTCAAAATAACCGTCAAGATCTGCTTTTTCAATCGGCCATTCGGTTTCAATCCCGCCTTTATTTTTAAAATCATAACTATCTAAAGTACGGCACCAGCCAGCCCAATGATTTGACGAACCGCCGAAAAAACGCAACCTTGATGAAGATAAATCAAGATAGGGATCACCTGAAACAGTCCCATCATAAATTTCTTGTGACCCTTCTGAAATTTCATCTGTCCCGCCTTCTAACAATAAAATATTTTTACCTTTATCTGCCAGTTCAAGTGCCAAAGTTATTCCGGCCGGGCCAGCACCTATGATGCAATGATCGTAAATGCGATCATTCTTAAATTCTTCAAAATTTAACCGCATTTAACAGTCATCTTCTCTGAGAACCCAACCATCGGTCAGTTTTGTTTTTTGCCAGGAAAAAGGAAAAAATGAGCACAGAAAAGCACTGCAAAACAGCAAATTAAACTTGCGTCTAATAATCATGTAACCCACCACTACCCTGAATGTGATATTACGATACTTAATATATTAATGAATGACAAGCTTGATAATTTATCGCTATTTCAGTTGAGGATTGGATGAATTAAGTTTATAAGGCTAGTCAGTTCACTTCACGGAAATAATCATGAAAAAATTATTGCTTTCCACACTTTTTCTCCTGCTGAATTCTGCTGCCTATGCTCAGGATTATTCGGCCCTGTTTAATAAAATGACTGAAATGGCACAAAGCGGTGATGGTGAAGCCGCCTATCATTTGGGAAACTTTTATAATTATGGGGTCGGCACAGAGATTAATAAGGAAGAAGCCTTTAAATGGTTTCAAAAATCTGCAGAAGCCAAAAATCCTCTGGGCGCTTATGAACTTGGTTATTTTTATACCGGACAGGAAGGCGAAATTGCTGACGCCGAGCCGCAAAAAGCCTTTCAAAACATGAAATTTGCTGCCGACAGAGGTTATGCAGCCGCTCAGTATAACCTTGCTATCATGTATTATAATTTCGGTAACCCTGAACGTGGTACCTATTATCTGGAACTTGCGGCAAAGCAGGGCAATCTCCAGGCATTACAAACTATGGCTTTGATTAATTTTCGTGGGGACATGGTAGAACAGAATTTCGTTAATGCCAGAACTTATTTAAAACTGTTTCTTAAAGATAATAACCCGGAACTGAATGAAACTTTCCAACCCATAATCACACAGATTGAAGAAATTCTTACCGAAGATCAAATTAAGACAAGTGACGAGCGGATCGTGGCATGGAAAAATGAACCAAGTGATCTGACTACCCTTGCCGAAGGCGGCTTAAACCGTTCCTTTGAATATGCTGGACTGCCACAGCCACAGTAAAGTTTCAGAGCAATTTTACAAATTTCTGCTCAAGTACTTCTGCCCCCCAATGGTTGTCGGGATATTCGTCGACAAGCTTAAAGCCGTTTCGTTCATAAAGCGAGCGCGCCGCATCTAGCCCTTTAAAAGTCCAGAGATCAATTTGTCTGAACCTCTGCTCTTCACAAAATTCAATTGCCTTTGCAAGCATCCCCCTGCCAACACCGGATGACTGAAGGGATTTATCAACAATAAACCATCTTAAATGGGCGATATTATTGCCCAGATCCTCACCGTCGATTGTTATCCCCGCAGCAATTCTTTTTCCTTCACGCACAAACCAGCTGTTATTTTGGGGGCGTCCAATACGCGGCATAAATTCGGCCAGTCCGGTTGCAACTTTTGCTTCAAACGTCACGCCAAAATCAACAATATCCTGATATAAAGTGCCATGCAGAGCTGCTATGCCACCAATAAGTCCGGGTGTATAGCCCTCCTCAATAATCGGCCCATCCGCACTTACCCTTCTATTATCAAGCGCATCAGAATAAATCTGAAGCCCCTGTTCAATCACGCTTCTAGAATATGGGTTTAGCGGGCTAAGCGCCCCTTCGACCTTTTTTCTGGCAAACCCGTTTATTTCCGTTAAGGTCTGTTTGCCCTGATCGGTTAATTTAATGTCCTTTTGCCGAGCATCTTCCACGGCTTTAAATTCGGCCACTTCCCCTGTTTTTATCAGATTTTTAATAAGCCTGCTGACCGATGATTTTTCCAGCATTAAGATTTCCGAAAGTTCTTTTGCGGTAATACCCCCTTCACTTGCACCGATCTCGATAATTGCGTGAACCGCTGATGCCGAATAGCGGGTATCGGCAAGCGTCGAATTTAAAAAGCCAAGTTCCCGAACCAGCCTTCTTGATGATGAGCGGATATTGGCCAGCTGCTTTTCATCAATTTCAGTCATATTCATTCCCCATTATAGTTGTATAATACAACTATAATGGGGTTTGTTGTTTTATACAACTAAATTTTATAACTGAAATGCTAAACCCTCCCCGCCAGCAATGTGATGGGCCAGTTTATTTCCTTATAAGGCTGTCCTTTCCACACTACACGAAACTTATCAGCATAAAGTGCGACCGGGTCATGCCCTTTTTCCGCAATATATCGGGTGGTTGCGGACCAGGTACTTAAATAGCCGAGAAACGCATCAAGGTCCCACTTTAAATCCATGGCAAAAGCCGGGGTTTCAATTTTTTCAAACGGAAAATCAAGATCAGAGTATCCCCGCTCAATATGGACCCGCTCCGGTGGCCAGTACGGCCCGACCACCCCGTCATAGAATTCATAGAAAAGCGTATCAATTTCCGGGTCAATTTCCATCAATCCATAGCACCAGACCGCGATAATCCCACCCGGTTTTAAGACCCGCCTTACTTCCGCATAAAAGGCGTCAAGGTCAAACCAGTGGAGCGCCTGAGCCACACTGACAAGATCGACACTGTGATCCGCCAGACCGCTTTTTGCCGCATCGGCCACGACAAAGTCAATATTATCCGGTCCATGCGCGTTATTGATCTGTTTTTCACTGCCGTCGCTGGCATAGATTTTTTTAAAATATGGAGAAAAGCCCCTCGCCGCCTGACCGCTGCCGGTGGCACAGTCCCAAAGCAGATCATGGCCCATGCATAATCCAGCAAGATACTGAAACATCGCATCCGGATAGTCGGGACGGAATTTGCTATACTGATCACTCTGCTTTGAAAAATGATCTTTGAATGCAGCCACCCTGATCACTCCCCCTCATATGCGGTAAGCGCAAAAACGTCACAGCCTTTGGCCCTTAACTTATCCGCCCCGCCCAGATCCGGCAGATCAATGATAAAAACGCAATTCGTAACCCGCCCGCCGGCAATAGTAATCAGCTCGTGGGTGGCAATGGCGGTCCCGCCCGTGGCAATCAGGTCATCGACAATCAGTATATTATCCCCCGCTCTTATCGCGTCACAGTGAACTTCAAGCGCGTCTTCCCCATATTCAAGCATATAATTGACACTGTGGGTTTGCCGTGGCAGTTTGCCGGCCTTACGAACGGTGATAAAGCCAACCCCCAACCGATGGGCAATCGCCCCGCCTAGGATAAAGCCGCGGGCTTCTATCCCGGCGACTTTGTCAATTTTTTTGTCTTTTAAATATCTGACAAATTCTTCTACCATCCGGTTATAGGCCACATCACTTTCAAATATGGTCGTGACATCGCGAAACATGATCCCAGGCTTTGGGTAATCGGCGATGGTGGTGACATAGTCTTTGATCCAGTTCATCGGTTCAGCACTCTTCCCGCAACCGATGAAAGCTTGGCGCGTATCGCCGGATCAATGTCCCCTTTTGTCATAATGGCATATTCAAGCGCATGATCGCAGCCTTGGGTGCATGGATGGCGCGATTGCGCGGCGCTTATAAGCGGAATAATATTTTTAATAAGCATTTTTGCATTGGCGGTATTGGCGTTCAGCGTTTTGATGATTTCAACCACATCAACTTCGCCATGATCCGGGTGCCAGCTGTCATAATCCGTGACCATAGCAACGGTGGCATAGCAAATTTCCGCTTCACGGGCCAGCTTGGCTTCCGGCATATTGGTCATGCCAATCACATCACAGCCCCACGCCCGGTACAGGTGGGATTCGGCGAGTGTTGAAAATTGCGGTCCCTCCATAGCCAGATAGGTCCCCCCCTTATGCAGTGTCAATGGCATCAGGGCCGCGGCTTCCAATATTAACGATCCCAGCTCACCACAGGTCGGGTGGGCGACAGAAATATGGGCAACCACCCCTTCATCAAAAAAGGTTTTCTTGCGGGCAAAGGTACGGTCAATAAACTGATCGACCAGCACAAAATCCCCCGGGGCCAGATTTTCCCGAAAGCTGCCACAGGCGCTGATGCTGATCAGGTCAGTCACGCCCGCTTTTTTAAGCGCATCTATATTGGCCCGGTAATTGATCGTGGACGGTGAATGGACATGGTTACGACCATGACGAGGCAGAAAAACGACTTTAAGGCCGGAAACTTCCCCGACAAAAAGCGCATCCGATGGCTCGCCAAATCCACTTTCAACTGAAATCCACTGGCCATTTTCCATACCGTCAATTTCATATAAACCGCTACCGCCGATAATCCCGAGCACTTTTGCCATTATGATAACCTCCTGAAAAAATAAGGGCCGCCAGTTGGCAGCCCTCACATTTAAAACGAAACAGAAATTAAAAACAATGTTTAAACTTCTGAAGGATCGATATCTTCGCCTTTTTTCACTTTCTTCCACACACGTTTGTTTGTGAAGTAAAGCAGGACCACGAAAACAAACATGAAGAGCATGACTTTAAGACCCATTTCCTTACGAGCCTGCATGGTCGGATCCGATACCCAGGCAAGGAAATTGGCAACATCATAAGACATTTGCTCAACAGTCGTTTCTGTTCCATCGGCATACTCAATAATACCGTCGGATAATGGAGGCGTCATCGCGATCTGGTTACCCTCGAAGGCATCATTGTAAAAGAGGCCTTCCAAAAGATCAAAACCGGCAGGTGGCTCATCATGATACCCGGTCATAAGGGCAATCACATAATCCTCACCATATACGCTTGACCAAGGCATAAAAGAAAGATGCTCACGTGCCTTGACTATGGTTGAGAAGTCAGGTGGAAGCGCGCCATTATTTGACGCACGGGCCGCCTGCTCATTCGCGTATGGTGACGGGAAATAATCAGCAGGGATACCGGGACGTGATGTGACTTCACCTGTTTCATCAATGGTATCAATATCATATTCCGCAGCAATTGCCTTGATCTCGTCTTCGTTATAGCCGATATCACCAAGGGTTCTGAAAGCCACCAGATTAAGTGAATGACAGGCAGAGCAAACCTCACGGTAAACCTGAAGCCCGCGTTGAATGGACGGAATGTCGAATTTACCGAATATACCGGCAGATTCGTAATGATGACGCTCCGGATGCTTCGCTGTACTTTCAGCAGCAGTTGCCCCCGAAAAGGCAATTGTCGCACCAACTAAACCAGCCAGAAGGCCTTTAATTTTGATGTTTTTCAACATTTCTTCAGCCTTTCTTGTTTGCTTCGAGTACCGCAGCAGCAATGCTGGTTGGTACCGGCTTGGTTGTTTCCATTCTGCTGACGAGCGGCATAATGATAAGAAAATATGCGAAGTAAAAGAATGTCGCCATTTGCGCATAGGATGTCGCGACAAGCCCGAACCACAGAATATCATCCGGTGCTCTTTGTCCCAGATATCCAAGGAAGATACCGTTTGCAACAAACAACCAGAAGAAGAAACGCGACAATGGGCGGAAACGCATGGAACGTACTCTTGCACCGTCAAGCCATGGCATCGCAAACATAATCAGGATGGATGAGAACATGGCAAGCACACCAATCAGCTTGTTATCGATCGCACGAAGGATCGCATAGAAAGGCAGGTAATACCACTCAGGAACAATGTGCGTTGGTGTGACAAGCGGGTTCGCTTTTATATAGTTATCAGGATGTCCGAGGAAATCCGGAATATAAAACACGAAGGCCGCAAAGAATATAATGAATACACCAAGCCCGAACGCATCCTTCGCAGTGTAATATGGATGGAATGGGATCTTGTCATGTTTGCCTTTTGCATCAATACCAAGCGGGTTTGTTGATCCTGGAATATGAAGAGCCCACACATGAAGGATCACCACACCAACCAGAACAAACGGCAGAAGATAATGAAGCGAGAAGAAACGGTTTAGCGTTGGCTGACCAACCGAGAAACCACCCCACAGCCAGTTAACAATTCCGTCCCCGATGAATGGAATAAAGTCAAACACACTGAACAGGTTGGTAATAACCTTGGCACCCCAGAAGCTCATTTGTCCCCATGGAAGAACATAGCCCATAAAGCCTGTCGCCATCATGATAAGATAAATGATAATACCGAGGAACCAGAGAATTTCGCGCGGTGCTTTATAAGATCCGAAGTAAAACCCTCTAAGAATATGAACATAAACAACAATGAAGAACATGGATGCGCCGTTGGCGTGGATCGCCTGAAGCAACCAGCCGTAGTTTACATCACGTTTAATATGCTGAACACTGTCAAAAGCAAGATCAATATTCGGTATATAATGCATCGCAAGGATGATACCGGTTACGATCTGTACAACCATCATAAAACCGGCAAGAACACCAAAGTTCCACCAGTAGTTAAGGTTGCGTGGTACGTTATATCCCCCACCGATTGAATTATAAATCAGTCCCATAAGGGGAAGACGATCCTCAATCCATTTTAATGTCGGATTTGTCGGTTCGAATTTATTTTCTGAAGCCATTTTTTATCCTATCCGATACGTACTGTTGAATCATCTAAAAATTCATAGGGCACAACAGGCAAGTTCAGTGGTGCCGGGCCTTTGGTAACCCGTCCTGAAATATCGTAATGCGACCCGTGACATGGACATAACCACCCGTCAAAATCACCATGATGCTCCAGCGGCACACAACCAAGGTGGGTACAAACCGCACTGATAATCAGCCATTCAGGCTTCTGAACGCGGTCTTCATCCTTTTCCGGATCAGCCAGATCAGCAGTATCGCCGGCTCTCGCTTCTGCAATTTCCGCTTCGGTACGGTGACGAACAAAAACCGGGTTACCGCGCCATAGGAATACAGCGTTTTGTCCCAGTGGAATTTTTGACAAGTCAACTTCGATTGAGGAGAGTGCCAGAACATCTTTTGAAGGATTCATCTGATCAATTAGCGGCCATGCTGCGGCACCCGCAGCGACCACACCGGCAGCACCGGTAGCTATATAAAGAAAATTACGTCTTTCTTCAACAACGTCATCATGTGTAGTCATACATAAACCTCGTGAGGGTTCTATTTAATTATTTAATAAGTAAAGGAAAAGACTTCGTCCAGAAACAAAAAATCAACGCTTAAGTATTTCCCTTTACCCATCGCATAGCATGCGAGACTTATTTACCTATATTAACTTCATATTGCAATGCTTTTTAGGCAAAAATCCATTTTAATTTAACTTATTCGCACACATTGTAAACAGCTTATTAACAATAGCACTGGTAAGGCCGCTAAAAACTGCCGCTTTCATAAAATTTTTAACTCTTTATTAATATTCGAAGAGCCGGAGACGTGGAATATGATGGTCGAAAAATTAAGAAAACAATGGACAGATTCCCTAAACGGGATTTTTAATTTTGATCTGAAAAGAGGATTATTACCGTTATTCACGGTGAAAGGATTTAAAAATCACCGGGTCCATGACCCTTTGCCCGCCTGTAAATTCTTTTGGGTCTTGTGGCGGGATGGTTTTGACCTGTTGAATGGCCCGGACCACATCCATGCCTTCCACGACCTTGCCAAAAGCGGCAAAGCCCTGCCCATCAGGGTTTCTCATTCCGCCGTAATCAAGCGAAGGCTGATCATTGACACAGATAAAAAATTCCGAACTGGCCGAATCCGGTGTATCACGTGCCATCGAAATGGTCCCGTCCTCATGTTTGATCCCGGTTTTAATGGTCCGCTCTAGCTTAATGGGCGGGAATGCCCCGATATTGCTGTCGCCGCTCATACCACCCTGTATCACTTCAATTTTTATTCTGTTCTGCTGCTGGTTATCCATGCGCACGACACGGTAAAAGGCCCCGCCATCAAAATAGCCCCCATCAATGTAGCGAAGAAAGTTGGCCACAGTGATCGGTGCCTTATCGGCATATAGCTCGATATGGATATCGCCCATTGTTGTCTCAAGCTTGACTTTGACATTTTCCGCATGAGCAAATGATGAAATCATGGCAAATATGGAAAAAACTAAAAATTTTCCAAGCATTGTTGACCCCTTAATTCTGGTCAAAAATAATGACCTCTTCGCGCTTCTTCGGTTTGCGGTTGCCAATTTTCGTATACCAGATGATAACAAAAATAAGCATGATCAGTATCGAAATGACAATATTATTCATATTCTGCCAGCCGATTTTATCAAGCATAAAGCCGGATGTCAGTGTCGCCAGCCCGGCCAGGGTAAAGACCACCAAATCATTCAATCCCTGAACATAGGCTTTTTCATTTTCATCATAAGCATGCTCAAGAAGCGTTGTTCCGGCCGTAAACATGAAATTCCAGCCAACACCGATCAATATAAGCGCGCTGTAAAAATTATAGAGCTCAACCCCCGCCTTGGCAACCAGCGTAGAAATCAGGATTGCCACCATCCCGACCAGAATGATCCTGATTGAGCCGAAACGCGCAATGAGGGTTCCGGTAATGATCGCCGGTGCAAACATTGACATTGAATGAAACTGGATGACACCCGCCGCATCGGAAATCTGATAACCACAGACCACAACCACTTCAAGCGGTGTAGCCGTCATAATGAAGGACATGGAAAGATAGGCGCATGCGGCACAAAGGGATGCGCAGATAAAAGCCGGGCGTTTAAGAACATCCATGACTTTCGGGTTTGCCACGGGCACAAATCCTTCCGGTCTAGGTTTCCTTGGCGGCAGTTTAATTAAATAAATAAGCGTATGGGCCACCAGGCTAAGCGCAATCACCAGACAATAGGTTCCCGCATATTGAACCGGTTCAAAATAAAGGCTTTCAAATGTCCGTGCCAGCGTCGGCGCACAAAGCCCGGCCAGAACCCCGCCCAGAATAACGTAAGATACGGCCTGTTTGTGATAATGTGAGGGGGCCACTTCCATCGCAGCAAAGCGGTAATAATTGGCAAATGACTGATATATGCCATGTAGAAAAGTGGCAAAGCAAAGCAGATAATAATTATTTGTATAAATGGAAATGACCGCACATAATCCGCCAAGGCCGCCGAAAAAAGCACCGGTATAAAAGCCGGTTTTGCGGCCAAACCGTTTCATAAAAAGTGACGCCGGAAAAGCGAATGATGCCGTCGCCAGAAACGCCGTGGCCGATGGAATGGTTGCAAGGGCCGTATCCCCGGTCATCATTTTGCCCAATAGCGATGAATAGGTAATCACCGTAATCACCGAAGACAGCAAAATAAACTGCGCCATGGATAGGAGGAATAAATTGCGTTTTACATTTTCCATCACATTCACTCTATATATTTAAAACCAACCCGTCATAGGCGGGTTCGACCCCCTTTGGCAACTTATTTTTCAAAGTTTCATAATCCAGTTCCGCGGTCATATGGGTCAACACGGCCTGTTTGGGTTTAAATTCCTCAATATAGCCGAGCGTCTGTTCAAGGTGGCAGTGGGTCGGATGCGGTTCCTCGCGCAGGCAATCAACAATCCATAAATCAAGATCGTATAAATGCTTGTAACTTTCTTTCGGGATATCATTAAAATCGGTGCAGTAACACATTCTGCCAAAACGGTAGCCGTATGAATATATTGCCCCGTGGACCAGCGCCATCGGCTGAATATCAAACACGCCAATCCGGAACGGATCAAGGTCGATTTCATGGGCTTCGCAGATCGCATCATAATTTTTACGGCCCTTAAAAATATACCCGAACCGTTCCTGCAAAATTTTAAGTGTATATTTGTTGGAATAAATCGGCACTCTTTTATTCATATTCTGGGAAAAGGCCCTAAGGTCATCAATACCGTGGGTATGATCCGCATGATCATGGGTATATAGAACTGCATCAAGTGTGGTGATCCCCGCACTTAATGCCTGTTCCCGAAAATCGGGACCGGTATCAACAATGATCCTTGTATCCCCCTCTTCCACCATGATGGATACGCGCCGCCGTCTGTTTTTCGGGTTATTCGGATCACACAGTCCCCAGCCGTTATTCAGTTTTCCGCCAATTCTTGGCACGCCCTGTGAAGTTCCGCTGCCGAGAATGGTGATTTTCATGAATTTTCCGGTCTTTTGGTTTTTGAAAATAAAGTGAAAAAATTATCCGTGGTGGCGCGGGCCAAATCCTCAAAACTCACATCAAAATGATGGCTTAAAAATTCTGCCGTATATTTGACGAAACTTGGCTCGTTCGGTTTTCCCCGCATCGGCACCGGTGCAAGAAACGGCGCATCCGTTTCAATCAGAAGCCGGGAAAGCGGGATAATTTTAACCGCTTCCTGTAATTCCCGCGCACTTTTAAAAGTGACAATGCCGGAAAGCGAAATATAGCATCCGATATCAAGGCTGCGTCTGGCAAATTCTTCTGACGCGGTGAAGCAGTGAATAACTGCCGGATACTCACCCTTTTTCATTTCCGCTTCCATAATTTCGGCGCAGTCATCATCCGCATCCCGCGCATGAACAATCAATGGCAGGCCGGTTTCGCGGCTGGCTTCAATATGGGCAATGAAATTTTCTTTTTGTTTGTCGCGCGGCGAATGTTCATAAAAATAATCAAGCCCGGTTTCACCAATCCCGACCACCTTTTCATGTTTTGCCATTTCAATCAGCTGTTCGGGTTTAATCCCCCATTCATCCTCTGCATCATGGGGGTGGCTGCCAACCGTGGCCCAAATATGATCATGGGCTTTTGCAATTTTTAGCACGTCTTCATATTCGGAAAGTCGGGCATTAATCGCCAGCATGGTGCCGACCCCGGCATCCGCCGCCCGCTTAAGCACCCCGTCCATATCATCGGCAAGGCTGCCATAATTTAAATGACAGTGGCTGTCGACAATAAACGTCATTCGTCAACAAACCTCGGAAACACCCCTTCAGGTTTTTCCAATGTCCAGCCGCTTTTAAGCCGCTCCCCGCCGCCTAGCTGGTCAAAACCCCGTTCTTCGGCAGGAATTTTCAAGAGATCCAATAATTTCCCGGCACTGTCCGGCATAATCGGCTGGATGAGAATGCCCACCTGGCGGATTATTTCGGCGGTCACATAAAGCACCGTTGCCATGCGGGCTGGATCTGTTTTCTTCAAAGCCCATGGTTCCTGCAGCGCAAAATAACCGTTGGCATCCGATACCACTTTCCAGATCACTTCAAGCGATTTATTGATCGCCTGAACATCAATATGCGCTCTTACCTCTTCAAGCATCTTATCCGTAGCCGCGAGGATCGCGTTATCCGCATCGCTATAATCACCCGGTGACGGCATGACACCATCACAATTTTTAAAAATCATGCTTAAACTGCGCTGCGCCAGATTACCAAGATCATTGGCAAGGTCGCTGTTGATCCGATTGATCATCGCCTGACGGCTGAAATCCCCATCATTGCCAAACGGTACTTCCCGCATCAGGAAATAGCGGACCTGATCAAGTCCGAATTCATCAACAATCTGGAACGGGTCAATCACGTTGCCGAGCGATTTTGAAATTTTCTGCCCCTCATTGGTCCACCAGCCATGGGCAAAGACCCTTTTTGCCGGCTCAATACCCGCCCCCATCAGGAAGGCCGGCCAGTAAACCGCATGGAAGCGTAAAATATCCTTCCCCACCATATGAATATCGGCGGGCCAGAATGTTTTGAATTTTTCCCTATCCACGTCCGGATACCCGGCAGCGGTCATGTAATTGGTCAGTGCATCGATCCACACATACATAATATGCTTGTCATTGCCCGGTACCGGCACACCCCAGTTAAAACTTGTGCGCGAAACCGACAGATCACGAAGCCCGCCACTGACAAAGCTTTTAACCTCATTTTTTCGGCTGTTCGGCAGCACGGTTGGCGGCAGGCTTTCATAAAAATCAAGCAACTTTTCTTCAAATGCGCTCAAGCGGAAAAAATAGCTTTCTTCCTCGACCCATTCAATCGGCGCGCCTGTCGGGGCCAGCTTTTCACCGTTTTTCCCGTCAATCAGTTCATTTTCAGCAAAAAACGCCTCATCACGTACCGAATACCAGCCCGCATATTTATCAAGGTAAATATGCCCGTTTTCCTCCAGCTTTTTCCATAGCGCCTGACAGGCGCGTTTGTGGCGTTCCTCGGTGGTGCGGATAAAATCATCATTTGAATAATTCATAAATTCAGCAAGTTCACGAAAACGCTGTGACACCGTATCACAAAATTCGAGCGGTGATTTTCCGGCTGCCGCCGCCGATTTTTCAACCTTTTGCCCGTGTTCATCCGTCCCCGTCAGGAACATGACATTATAACCATCGAGCCGCTTAAAGCGCGCAATAACATCACAGGCCAGCGTCGTATAGGCATGACCAATATGTGGAATATCATTCACATAATAAATCGGTGTGGTTATATAAAAGGATGGCTTACCTGACATTTATAAATTTCTTTCTTAACTTTTTTAATTTAAGCGCAGCGCCGCACTGATCATATTCAGTATATCAAGAACCGTCTGTTTCGGGTCCATATTAAGCGCATCCGTCGCCTTCATTTTTTCGGCTATCTTTTCCCACAGCTCCGCCCATTGATCAAGCGGAATTATTGCCCCCAGTTTTTCCATAAGCGCAAACTCATTTTCAAGGGCGGGTTTGATATTATGGATATGACTGGTGCCCTGATAACTGACATGGCGGATCATGCGGCTGATAAAGCGGCTCAAGAGCTCGTGAAAAAGCTGGAACATATCCCCTGATTTTCTTGACGTTATCTCATCAGCAAATTTATGCATCAGCGGCACATTAATATCCGGCATGGAGGAAAGAAGGCTAAGAAGATCACCATAAAGCTTAAGCCCGTCATGATTGATCAGCGATATCGCCTTACCCGGGCTGCCATTGGTCAGGGCCACATAGCCGTCAATGAAATGCTCATCCATATCCGGGAATTTACTTTGCAGAATTTCCTTCACCGTTTCCGATTTTAAAGGTTTTAGCGGCAGCATCCGGCAGCGTGATTTGATCGTCGGTAGCAACCGTCCCGGCGCATGAGCCAGTATAATCAGGATGGAATTTGATGGGGGCTCCTCCAGTATTTTCAAAATCGCGTTGGCGGCGTTCCGGTTCATTTCATCAGCGGTATCAACAATCGCTACCCGCCAGCCGCCGGCCGTTGATGTTTTATGAAAAAAATCATTAATTTTCCGCACATCATCGACCAGTATATTGTTGCGGAGTTTGCCCGTTTTCGGGTCTTCCGTCCGCTCAATAACCAGCAGGTCGGCATGACTTCCGGCGCTGATCTGGCTGTTTTCCCGGCTTTCAATATCGGTATCAAGCGATAATGCCGCCACCTTTTCCAGCACATCCCCGAACAGGCCCGGTCCTTCGTCTTCTTCTGGTGGATTATTCAGTAAAAACCGTGCCATTTTATAGGCCAGCGTCGCTTTTCCGATCCCCTTGGGGCCGGTGATCATCCAGGCATGGTGAATTTTGCCCGCATTAAACGCGTCCAGAAAGAGCCTCTCTGCCCCCTCATGGCCGGTCAGGTTAAGGGTTTTTCGCGGTAAAAAATTCTCTGCTTCTTCCATAGTCCCGTCTGCTCATCACTTCCGTTTTGCTTATTCTTCTATGTAACATTAATTGGAAATGGATGGCTATCGGTAATTTGGGAAATTTATATAATCCAGCCTTCACTTGACAGCCAGTCCGCATAATTAGTTTATTTTTCCTATATTTGAATTTTTCTTCAAGAATTTTGAAGGTTAAAGTTAGCAAGTGATTTAAGATGATATACTATTTTCTATCAAGCACAGTAAAATCATAAATGGCAAGTACTGACAGTGAAATGATGAATAAAAATGTTCCGATTAAATATTGCTTATCTATTATTAAGAGAATTCCAACAATCCCATGTGAAATAAAAACTAACTTTGCAACCACATTTACAAGCGTTTTGTAAATTTGGTTAGTTGGTCTCCAATAAAGTAAGATAGACACCAATGTTCCAGTGAAAATAATCCAAATAACTATGGTTGGAATAAAATATTCCCCATCATCCATTACATTAATAATATCATATATTAAGCTTAATAGGATAAGCACACCGCTAAACGTAACAATGGCTTCACCAAATAATTTTATATAAAACCACACATTAAAAGTATTATCTGTAGAATTTTGTGTGTGCTTAAAATCAAACTTTTTGTCAAATCTGTCACTGATAAAGCTTTTGCCACACACTCGGCACCACATTGGCACATATCTACTGTATCCCTTAGGATTATAGGATGCAGTGGAATTGCACCTTTCACACTTTCTGGAACCTAAATACCAACCTCCTCCCATCCAATAAATGAATACCAGTGGAACTCCATAAAGGCCAAACAAGGAAAGAACTAACAAAAAAAAGGGAAATACTAATAAAATATGCAAGAAACTAATAATAAAATTAGGTTTTTTAAGCATTTATTCCCCCTTCAAATTTCTATATT
This sequence comes from Kordiimonadaceae bacterium, assembly GCA_024236295.1. GTDB lineage: Bacteria > Pseudomonadota > Alphaproteobacteria > Sphingomonadales > Emcibacteraceae > Pseudemcibacter. Next base: position 103,350 of record JACKKT010000005.1, read on the forward strand.
TTGCAACAGTTTACCCAAGAAACCCTTGCGCCACAAGGTATGTTTCCTTGCTTTCCGAGCGGCTGGCCGGTGGTTTATAATGGCGGACTGATTTAAAACGTTTCTTGACATCCTCAAGCAGCTTATTGTCTGTGCCCCCGGCAAAAACCTTGGCAATGAAAGTGCCATTTTTTTCCAATACCTTGGTGGCAAAATCAAACGCCAGCTCGACAAGCGCAATGGTCCTTAAATAATCGGTATTCTGATGGCCGGTTGTCGCCGCGGCCATATCGCTCATCACCAGCCCTACGGGTCCGTCAATGAGATCAAGCAGTGCTTTTTCCGCCTCGTCCGTGGTAAAATCCATTTTCAGCATGGTTGCCCCGGGTACCGGTGCCACTTCGAGCAGATCAATGCCGATAATCCGCACGTCGCCCGCACATTCCTTTGCTGCAACCTGCGTCCATCCGCCCGGTGCCGCGCCAAGATCAACAACCGATTTAACCCCATGCAGAAAATTAAATTTTTCATCAAGCTCCAGAAGCTTATAAGCGGCCCGGCTGCGATACCCGTCGCGCTTTGCCGCCGCCACATAGGGATCATTAAGCTGCCGTTGCAGCCAGCGTGTTGACGATGATTTGCGGTAACGCGCCGTTTTAACCCGTGTTTTTTCACCGCGGACAATACCGCGCGGGTCAAGCTTTCTTTCCTTGCCGCTCTTGCTGAGTTTGGGTTTCTTAATCATTTGTCCCCTGCTCTGCATTTACTGCTTTTTTCTTTTTTCGTTTCAGGAAATATCTTTTGCGGGATCGTTTTCTGCGGTTGGCGCGGTTTTTCTGGCGCTGTTCATCCATCAGGTGATGAAGCATCCCTTCGCGTATACCACGGTCGGCCACCCGCACATCTTTAATCGGCCATACATCAATAATCGCATCCAGAATGGCACAACCCGCCACCACCAGTTCGGCCCGGTCATTGCCGATATTGTTAAGGGCCAGCCGCTCTGCATAATCAAGTTTTGCCAGATCCTGGCAAAGATTGACCAGATCAGCCGCCTTCATCCAGGCACCGTCCACTTCGTTTCGGTCATAAATTGCCTGATTAAGATGCATGCTTGTCAGGGTCGTGACCGTGCCCGACGTTCCCATCAGCTGAACCCTGTTTTCCTCAATGGAGGCTGTAATACCGTGCTTTTCCTCAAACGGGACGATATGTTCTTTAACCCGTTCCTTCATTTCCTCGTAATGGGCAATCGGCAGCGCTTCCCGCGTGCCATATTCCTCGGAAAGGTTAACAACGCCAAGCGGAATTGAAATCCAGTCGATAATTTCCGGAATGCGTCTGTTGCAGAAATTGATCCAGATAATTTCCGTGCTGCCGCCGCCGATATCAAAAATAATACCGCAGTTATACTTCGTATCCAGCAGTTCCTTACAACCCATCACCGCCAGTCGGGCTTCTTCCTGCGGGTTAATGATATCAAGGCTTATTTTTACCTGATCTTCAATGGTTTTGACAAACTCGGCACCGTTTTCAGCTTCGCGGCAAGCCTGTGTCGCCACATTCCACATGCGGGTCACCCCGCGGCGGCGCATTTTCTCCATACAGATTTTTAAAGCAGATACGGTTCGCTCCGTTGCCTCCACCGATATTTTTTTCTGTTCCTTTAATCCTTCGCCAAGGCGGACAATACGGGAAAAACTGTCAATTACCTTAAAACCACTTGCATTTGGTACCGCCACCAAAAGCCGGCAGTTATTTGTACCAAGATCAACGACACCGTAAACTTGGTTTTTGGTCAGTACATTATTTCGCCGTTTTTTTGGTGATGAACGGTTCTGCTTTTCCCCCCACGCAGCCCGCCTTTGTTCAGCGTAACCATTATCATTATTATTATTTTTCATTCTGAATTGGGCCTGATCGTCAATTAATTCTCAAATATCCTACCTATATAGTACCGTGTGGCAAAGCTTCCTAGGAAAAATTTAGTCAATTTTATAATTCTGCCTTCTACGTCAAGTTGACAGCGTCACCTTTATCGGGCACCTTCAACTTTATAAGTAAATTCTGATAAAAGAGTAAGGGAGAAAGTTTCAAATGACAATTCAAACAAAATTAAATCGGCGTTTCTTTATGAAAACCGTTGGCGCGGGGGCTGTCATTGGGGGAACTTTGGGGAGCGTACCACTATCAACAGCCGCCATGGGGCAAATGGGCGGGATGTCAAATACGGTAAATTTTGATGCGGGCTATGACCGCGTCGGCACAAACAGTATTAAATTTGATTATATTAAAATGATTAATCCGGGCAAAACACTTGATGTCGGAATGGGAATCGCCGATATGGATTTCCGCACCCTGCCCGCGGTAACATCGGCATTGAAAAAACGTCTTGAAATAGAAAACTGGGGCTATGAGCTGCCACCGATGGATTATCAGGATAATATTGTTGCCTGGAACAAGCGCCGCTATAACATTGATGTGCCCAAAGCCAATATTTTAAACAGTCTTGGTGTGCTTGACGGTGTCCTGTCCATCCTCCTTGCCTTTGGCAAAAAAGGGGATCATGTGTTGCTGACAACGCCAACCTATTCAAGCTTTTTTCACACGGTCCATGATGCGGGAATGCATTCTGCCGAAAGCGAAATGAAGCGCGTTAATGGTCGCTACGAAGTTGATTATAATGATTTTGAAAAACAAATCGCCGGCGGTGTTAAATTATTCATCCTCTGTAACCCGCAAAACCCGACCGGCAACTGCTGGACCGCGGATGAAATGCGTAAAATGGGTGATATCTGTAACAGACACGGCTGCCTTGTGATCGCCGATGAAATCCACTGTGACTTTGTCATGACTGGGCATAAATATACCCCCTATGCATCACTGGGCGATGCTTATGCACAAAACAGCTTTACCCTAAAATCCAGCAGTAAGTCATTTAATCTGGCAGCGCACAGAACCGCCTATTTCTATTCCGATAACCGTAGCTATATTGACCGGGTGATTGAAAACGGTCATCAACGCCTTCTTTTGAATGTGATGGGAATGATTGCATCAAATGTCGCGCTGCAGCATGGCGATGATTATATTGATGAACAGAATGCCTATCTTACCGAAAACACCCGTTATGTGGCAAAATTCTGCGCCGACCGGATCCCGCTGATCAAATATCAGCCCCATGAAGGCACCTATCTGGCGTGGCTTGACTGTACGGGTCTTTATGACAAGCTGGACGCCCATAACAAGGCACGAGAATTGACCGACTATAACACCAAAAACAATATTACCGAGATGGACTTTTTCGAAGGTGAGATCATTAAAAAATATAATGCCGGTCGCTATGTCAAGGAATGGGTAATGGATCAGGCCCGTGTCGATATCAATGCCGGACAGGATTATGGTAAAGGCGGTGACGGTTTCATGCGCATGAACCTTGCCACCAACCGCGCCATGATAACCAAGGCACTGAGCAATATCGAAGCGGCAATCAACGCTATTTGATCATTTTATACTATACTTTAGTCTAAAAGGCCCTGATTTTCGGGGCTTTTTTTTGGCGAACATTGACAGCGCCCAATGATTGATGCACGATGAGTTCCCAAAATTATATCAGGGAGGATAAAATGGACGAAAAATCAAAACTTAATCGCCGCTTTTTTATGAAAGGGGCCGGGGCATCAGCCCTGATCGGCAGTGCACTGGGGGGAAGTGTAGCACTGCCACAATTGGCATCTGCCAAAGGCATGGGTGGCATGGGCATGTCAATGACCTATGACCTAAACGAGGAATTCAACCGTATTGGCGCCGGGGACAGCAAATGGGACATGATCCGCAAAGCGAACCGCCCCTATGACGTACCCTTCCCAATGGGTGTTGCCGATATGGATTTCAGGACATTCCCGCGCATCACCGAAGCGCTAATGACCCGCATGGGCCATGAAAACTGGGGATATCATCCGGCACCGATTGATTTCTATGACAATATCATTGCCTGGAACAAAAACCGTTATAATCAGGATGTTAAGCGCGAAAATATCCTTAATGCCATCGGTGTGCTTGACGGTGTTCTTTCCATCCTGCTGACCCATAACAAGGAAGCAAAGCCCGTTCTTGTGCAGACACCGGGCTATTCCGGCTTCTTCGGCATTATCAGAACTGCCCAGTTCTCGGCCCTTGAAAACCCGCTTAAGCTGGTGGATGGACGCTGGACCATGGATCTGGACACAATGGCAAAACAGATTGATGAAAATGATGTAAAAGTCATGCTTTTCTGTAACCCGCAAAACCCGACCGGCAATTGTTGGACCGCTGATGAAATGCGGGCGATGGGCGATCTCTGCCTTTCCAAAGGTGTTCTTGTTGTCGCTGATGAAATCCACTGCGACTTTGTAAACAAACACGCAAAATACACACCTTATGCCACCATCGGCGCCAAATATGCGCAAAACAGCTACACGCTGAAATCAACCAGTAAATCATTCAACCTCGCCGCCCATCATGTGGCCTATCTGTTCTCGGACAATGATGATTATATCACCGAGCTGAAAAAGCATGGCCATCAGCGCGGATCGCTCAATGCGCTCGGCATGATCGCCTGTAACGCAGCCTATAAATATGGCGCCGAATATATGGATGATATGCGCGCCTATATTGACGGTAACTGCAGATTCCTTGAAAAATTCTGCGCCGAGGAAATGAAGGACGTTAAATATAAAATGCAGGAAGGCACCTACCTTGCCTTTATCGACTGTTCGGCTGTTGCTAAAAAGCTTGGCAAACCAATGGGCGATAAACGGATTGGTGATATGCTGAAGGATTTCTTCATCCAGAAAGCCGGTGTCAACCTTAACCAGGGCGAAAATTATGGCCAAAACGGTGTCAATTATATGCGGATGAACCTGGCCACCACCCACAGAAAACTGCATGGTGCCCTAAACGCCATGAAAAAAGCAATCGACGCCATCTAGTTTTCTAAACTATTACATTAATAAAAGGCCTCAAGCTATTGGGGCCTTTTTATTTTTCCTCAAAATGGCTTTAAATAAAAATATCAGCTATTTTTGATCCGGGTCAATGTCCATACCCCAACAATCCGTTATAATTTTTTCTGACAAACATCCATAAGTGAAAGGAACAAATTATGGCAACCAATCCCCCACCCGGCGATGGTCACAGAAAAGGCGCGGTCAAAGGCCGCTCACAAACCAAAACACCATCTGGCAATTATGTTAAACGCGACACCAAAACCGGCCGCTTTATGGACGTAAAAACCACTGACAAAACCCCGTTTAAAGGCGTGCGCAAGGAAAAACACGAAAAATAAGCATTGATGCTAAAATGGTCATTTTTAGTCATATCCCCCATACAAATGCATTATTGGCAATGATCCATAAGCCATTCTTTCTGTAAGTTGGTATAGGCATTGATAAAAGACATTTTTATTTCACCAGATGCAGCATCCCGATCAAAATAAATATAACCACGGGCCAACAAAATTCCGAAATTACCGGAAGCACTCATTTTTGATAATGAAGCACAGGCCATTACGTCCCTAAATAGAGGCGGTGTAATAGCTTTATAATGTTGATGAACTTCTTTCGGGTTATTCATTTTTTTTGAATCGAACAAATCCCCGTTTTCATCCGGATTATCCCTTTTAGGATAATATGTGAAAGGATAGACAAGTAAGGATGCAAAAGCCTGTTCATCATCATTTTTTATGGCCGTTTTTATTTTTGTCAGTGAATTCTGCAGTTCCGATGCCGTAATATTATTTTCGCACGAATAAAATAACCCATTAATATCCACGTCATGGTCCATATCAAACTGCTTTTCCTCGTCACTCGGCAGGGTTCTTTGCCACACGGTCAGCAGACAGGTTTTTTCCTTATCGCTCATACTGGCGGGGAAATTGGTCCCCACCGACAGAGCCGAAAGAAAAACCAGCATTGATGCTAAAATAGTCATTTTTAATCATATCTCCCAGGCAAAGACACTACTCACAATGATCCTTAAGCCATTCTTTCAATACATTGGTATAGGCATGTATTGTTAACATTTTAATTTCACCGGAAGTCTTATCCCGATCAAAATAAATATAGCCCCGGGCCAGCAATATTCCGAAATTTCGTGATGCACTCATTTTTGATAATGAAGAACAAGCCATTACGTCCCTAAACAAAGGTGTTGTGATAGCTTTATAATGTTGATGAATTTCAGAAGCATTATTTAATTTTCTATAATCGAATAAACTTCCATCTTTATCAGGCTCATCTCGCTTTGGCGTATAAACAAAAGGATATATCAGCATGCTGGCAAAGGCCTGTTCATCATCATTTTTTATGGCCGTTTTTATTTTTGTCAGTGATTTCTGCAGTTCCGATGCCGTTATATTATTTCTACATGAATAAAAATTTCCATCTATATCCACGTCATGGTCCATATCAAACTGCTTTTCTTCATCACTCGGCAGGGTTCTTTGCCACACGGTCAGCAGACAGGTTTTTTCCTTATCACTCATACTGGCGGGGAAATTGGTCCCCGCCGACAGCGCCGAAAGAAAAACCAGCATTGATGCTAAAATGGTCATTTTTAGTCATATCTCCTTGCGTAAACTCCAAGAGTATAAAGATCAATTCTTGATTTGCTTCTGTTTCCAAGCCCTGATGAAAATTGATTATTTGCTTTTGTATATATTAAATTTTGACCGATTTTTGCATAATCACCTGCTATTATGGCTTTATTTAGGCCCGGACTATTTTTCAAATTCAGAGCTGGTGCCCCGACATTAAAGGCCAGATCAACAAGGGCGTCATATTCATTCTGCCTGAGTGGAAGGTTCCCAACCAGCCTTTTTACTGTTCTTTCCGCCTCTGCCAGATCCCGGTCAAACAGCATATTTCCATAATTTCTCGACACATCCATCCCGCCAAACCAGGCGTCTCCAATCCCTTCGGTATGACCAAAGCCGCCTGTTGAATTGCCATATCCGTCATCCGATACTTTGGGAACATAAGTTTCCAGCTTTCTGATATGGTTGCGTAAATGATCACTCGCCCGCAATTTTGACGCATCAATTCGCTGCCCTGTTGCATAGTCCTTGACCTGACGTTCCGGGATCGGCTTATACCCCGTCGCCTGTTGGTCAGCGCGGCTAAGTATGGCAGGGTCAATTGCTGGTCTTTGTGGTTCTGACATTATCATGGAAGCAACATTATCATCATTGCTTGAGTTGTTCAACACTAATTCTCTTATTGGTTGTTTTTCCGGCTGCTGGTAATTTTGCAGATTTTTCATATGCTGAACCATTTCCGATGACGGCGCATGGTTTGATGGCAGCGCGATACCGGACCGCTTGCTGCCAAGTTCACGGGCAAGTCGCCTGTCATACTCAATTTTAAGCATGTCGCGGTTAAAATCGTCCCCCCAAGGGTAGTCCGGCTGATCCCAAATGTTATCAGAAGGTGGTTTATTTGAAAAATAATTGGTCATTTTTAAATCCTTTATCTAAGTGTCATTATTAATCTGCCCGGTTCATGGGTGCGTGATCCGCACAGAACCAAAACAAAAGCAGCCCTGAGCTCGGTTCATGTGCGCGAAGCGTCACGGAACCAAACAAAAAAAAGGAACCAACCCGGCAAGGCCGGATTGAAGTTCCCTTTTATAAAAATCGCTTCATGAAAATGGTCAGTCGGGGACCCAAAGATGTCAAGAATAAATATGCCCGCTCTTGGAAACGATTAATCCTCGTCAAGCAGCTTTTTCATTTCCAGATATTCTTCCCTGCTGATATCACCACGGGCATAGCGCGCTTTAAGGATGCCTTTATGATCGCGCATGCGGCGGTGAAGCTGCCGGTGTTCGTCACCCCCAACCATACGGATCACAAAAACAATCACCGCAACACCCAGCCCGATCCAGAAAATCATCATCAGCGGCCCTAAAAACCAGCCGTACCAGCCACCCATCATATGGCCGCCATAGCCGCCCTCATAACTTTGCGCGAGGGCAACCGGGCTAAAGAATAAACTCATCAGGAAAATGCTTGAATATTTAGAGATATTTTTCATTTTATCACTCCTTTGATTGATGTTGTTAAAATGAAAATTGGTTTTTGGCGTTAATTGAATGCCAAGGACCCATTATAGCACGGAACTGTGGCAATTTTTTAACATTTTGTTAACCATACCCCCTTAAAGTTAGCCCCTGAAATTAATATGGTTAATGATGGACAGGATCAGATGACAAATATAAACGCCGCCGCTTATGCCCACAGCGCCCATTTTGCGCAAAATAATCAAAGCGCCCCGAATGGCAACGCGAAAAGCGGCAACACAGAAAAATCGGACACTGATCAGGTCACTTTAAGCACCGACGCGACCGAGCTTTTAAACGGGAAAAACCCGAAATCCCCGGCCCAGCGTGCCAAGGCCGCTTTACTGACGGAGGAATTTTCTGTCCTTGGGGGGCTTCCTTTCGGCAAGCTGGTCTCGACCCTGGCCCGTGGCGGTGAATTAAGCAGCCTGCTGCCACCGGTGGAGCCGAACGAACCGGCCGATGATACAGAAATCGTTTCAGAAGCAGCTGAAACGGGCGAAACATCTGAAAATGGCGAGCCAAACAGCGAATTAAACAGCGTGCCAAACAGCGAAATACAAAGTCCGGTCATCCCGGCCAATTCCTATAGCGATGCGGAACTGGCCCTCACCCTGCTGACGCCGACGGTGGATACCGCCGCCTAAAACCCTTAATTAACAAGGCCCTATTTTAACAAAACCCTTTCATGATACCCAAGGGGGGAGCGCGCGAGCGCGGGGGGAACTCAAGTAGTGAGCGAGTAGCGAACGGTAGTTCCACCCATCAAATAAATAAAAGGAAGCCGCACCAAACTTCCAATTTCTCACAATACTAAGCCGCATTGTCAGGTGAATATTTATCGGCGGACGCCGCTTCATTGACCCTTTTCGGCCCATTCACTGTTTCCTTTATCTGGTTGCTGTTTGCTGAATTTGACCCGGCCACAAAAAAAGGCGCGAAAGGCGCCCTGTTTTTCTGCTGTCTGTGGTCGGATTTTTGACTTAGAGGCGGGAATACCCTTACCTCCGGGAAAAGCCATTGATCACGGAGGATCCGCGCCTTCCATTCTTCATAAGAGAGCCGTTCTTTAGGGCCCCCCAAAGTCATTTTATCCATAAAGTCCTCTTCTCATTTACCATTGTCTCCTTTGGTAACCCCTTTATACATAAAAACTATTACAGAATTATGATAACAAATTATCCTTTATATTCCAACTACCTTTTAATTTCTTTTATCCATTCTTTTATGGGGGTGAGCCATTCATCACGCGGCTGAAAAAAGGCACCGTGTTTTTTGCCGGTGTTGATCGCCACCTCTTTAAATGATTTTAAATGGTCACTCCGGTCCGCCAACCGCTGGCAGGAGCCGACAGCGTCGGAACGCTCATAAATCGACAGGAAATTGCCATTCAGTTTGACATCCGGCTGCTGCTCGATCCAGCTCCAGCAGGCCGCCATAATCACCGTATCAATGGGCGTATCGGATAACTGGGCTGACGCCATGCCGGTGATATAACCGCCTTGGGAAAACCCGACCAGGGTGATCTGCGCGGGCTTAACGCCCTTGGCGATCAGCTCCCGCACCATTTTGACAAGTGTTTTGCTGTGCTCCTCCGCCTTAATCCCGGCCGGGCGGTGTAGCGCGATGACGGTAAAATCGGGGGTGGAAAGCGCGTCTTTAATGGCCGGGAATTCATAAACCCCGTAGTCCGGGTGGACCGGGCGTTCTTCGGTCCCCTCGACAATAAAACCATGGGAATAGATAATATATTGCCCGTCAAGCGGCGGGTTATCTGGCACATGGTCATAAACCGTCCCTGCATTTGCACTTGCACTTGCCACCATCATCACCACCCCGAAAATGAATGAATAAACCACCCGCATCATACCACATCATCCGCCATAAAAATCATCAAACCATCCCCCACCATAACAGACAACCACCCTCCGCGCGAGTGGGAATGTTATCTATAATTCGAATAAAGATCTCTAGGTTCCAACATATATATAAAATTTTGAAATATAGAATAGATATGCTATCGTAGATTGATCTTAGTAAAAAACTGCGAAATAGCTAATGAACATTGAATTTGATGAAAGTGAATTAACAGGCTTTAATGATCAAGCAAAAGATACGTTAGTAGATAAAACGCGTTTATTTGCAACTGATTTAATTGAAGAATCAAATCGCCTAGAATCCAACAGGAATTCATCTGGTGGAGCACCAGAAATAACAAGTAGCAATGTTATTCATGCAAATATTTTTCTTCGTGAATTACTTTCTCCCAAAAAAAAGAAAATTAGTCATAAAACTTTACTTATCTCATCTTCGATTGCTCCATTATTTGTAGGATTAATGTATGATAAAGATAAATTACAAGATGGATTATACTTCATTGGATTTATCATTATGATAGCAGTTTCCATTTTATTGACTACCGTATCTATTTTTAAGGAGTAGAAGGTAATGTCTGAAGAACAACTAAATGAATATATTGAAAATGAAGAACAATTAATAAAAGTAATTCATGAAAAAAGAAAAAATTACTCTTTTAAAAGAATTTTGAATGCTTATTCTTTGTTTGGCTTATTAATTTCAATATTTGCATTTGGTTATTTTTTATTTTCTTTGTTTGACTTTCAACTGACAGAAAATCAACAACTTTCTCTCATGATTGCCGGTGTAGGACTAGCACTTTCACTTATGTCTAGGGCAATGTTAGTTTATTCAAAACAAAAAGAGAGTGAGAGAAAGGAATTAGATTTATCCTACTACGATGCAATTAATATAATACTTCTTTGGTCGGAATTTGAAAAGATCAGCAAAAACAAGTTAGATGAACTAAGGGTTTCGTATAATAAACATTCAATTAGTGAGATAATTAGTGGCCTAATTGAATATAGTATTTTAAGCCATGAAGATAGATTAATATTAGATGATATAAGATTAATTAGAAACCGTCTAGCACATGGAAATTCAAACTATTCTAATGAACTTATTGTATATTACAAAAATATCTTGCTTAGTATTATGGATAAAATTGCAGAATTTGAAATCAATGAAGAATACATAGTTTCGCATGGAAACTATGTAAAACGTGACATGAGAACTGGAAGGTTTACTACGCCAACAGTAAACTATGTAAGACGAGATCCAAAAACTGGCAGATTTGTGGAAGTAAAGACCACATCCAAAACTCCTTTTAAAGGTACTTTAAAAGAGAAGTAAACATAGGTAATTCCTCTACCGCTTCACAACCCGCATGTCATCGTCAATGTCGGTGCCGGGGTGGATGATGACGTTGTCGCCATTAATTTAAGGAACAAAGCGGTTTAAATTAATGAATATTTTGTATTTACTGCCTTTATCAATATTTCTTCTTATTTTCATTATGACACCCGGTATTTTATATTCAATATCATAAAAATAAATGACATATTCCCGCAGTCCGTTTTTTGGTGTTTCCAAATTAATAAACCGGGGTTTCAGTTTATTTAAATCCCTTAAATCAGAAAAGTTCTCCAGAATATATTTGTCAGCTACAATGTCGTAATAATCCCATGAAACAGTTATACGATCCTTGCTTATAAGATCATAAAGCGGAATAGCTGATATTTTTAACAGGCGGGCCAATTCGCCATCCTCAAAATCATGCCATAACTCAACGAAGGTTTTTAAATTATCTTTGGTTATGGCGCTGGTTTTTTCTGATGACAATTTTGCAAAATGTATATTTCTGATATTACAAGTAGATGATGACTGAATTTCACATTTCTTCAGATTATAATATTTATCGTATAAAACATATCTTGCGCCATCAATCCTTTCAACCTGATCAATAGTAAAATATGGCAATTGGTTAAAGGCTTTTACAATATAATGGGACTCCCCCATACCACCTGAATAATATGATCCATCAAAATAAACTTTATCCTCCAAACTTACATCAAAGCCATTGGTTATATTAATGACATTTTGGATTTCCTCAGCTGTCGCCTGTCTCTCATTATAAATTAATGAACCAGAATTTATCTGATTTTCTTGCTCATTTGAATTAACATGAAACACAGGGAAAGAAAGAGTTGAAAACGTTATAACTCTACATAAAATATTGATTTTATTGATATTCATAATCCCCCTTTCGTAAATACTACCGCTTCACAATCCGCATGTCGTCATTTTAGTTAATTTGCTCTTACAAATCCACTATCCAAATGGAAATCATCAATTAATAGCTTGCTTGAGCCATTATTCAGATTATGAATAAGCACTTTGCCTTTCGTTCTTGTGAACAATCCTTCTGATGGTTCATAAAAAAGAATGGAATTGAGTTCTTTTACATAAAGGTTATGCATGTTCACATAATTGTTGATTTTCGTATTGCGCAAATGAACTATTTTATTTCCCTCAATCTTGGCAATTGTATAATTGGTTTTTTCATTTTGATTATAGATTGCACAAAGAATTTCTTCACCGCCCAGTTTCATCACCGGATGACAATTATTACTTTCAATTTCAGTTTTATCGCCTGTCATCACATTATATCTGACGAGTTTTACATCATCGAACACCGACTGATAGAGAAGTGCATCACTTTCTGAAAGTTTAAGCCCACAGCCATTAGTGGTCATTTCATTAATCATTAATATTTTTTCAAACTGCACTGTCGCATCAGGGTTTAGTGCAATTACATATGCTTTTCGCCCATCCTCTTCCTCAATAAAGTGATTGAGCAATAGTCTATTTTTATTGTGAAAATAAATCGGGCAATTTGCGTTTTTAAATATTAGTTTTTGAATATTTTTATCAGGATAATATAGCCTAATATCATCAAACATGCTTTGAACAATTATTCGGTCCTTATCAATTGGAGCCATTGCTTTGAAACCATCAATGGCTCCATCAAAACTGCCTGATAAATCAGCAATTATTTTTAAACTCTTCGTCGAAAAGTCGAATGAATATATTTTATCTTTATTTCCATTGAGAATAACGGTTGATGAACCGCCAGCTAAATCATTCTCATCCGCCTTTTCATAATTACTACATCCGGCTATGAAAAAAATAGTTAAAATTATTAGGACAAAATATTTATACATTCCCCCATTCACAACAGTCTACCTCTCCACAACCCGCATGTCGTCGTCAATGTCGGTGCCGGGGTGGATGACGACGGTGTCGCCCTCGGTTAAGCCACTGACCACTTCGGCGATCTGGTCATTGATGCGGCCGACCCCCACCTCTGTCCTGACCGTGCGGCCGTCAATCACTTTAAAGACGCTCCATTTGCCCTCGTACCTGAACAATGCACTGATCGGCACGTAGGGCACATTATCGGCGCGGTCGACGATGATGCTTGCCTCGACCCGGAAGGCATCACCAAGCCCGCGCCATTTATCGGGGCCGTCAATGAAATTCAAATATATATTCACCCGTTGTTCCTCCACCCCCAGCGCGGAAATTTTGGTAAAGCCAGACGGGGCCACCACCCGCACCTGGGCGCGGATATCGTCCGACCCGCCCCAGCGTTTTATGAGCGCCATGTCACCCTTTTTCACCTTAACCGCGTCGCGGGACAGCATTTCAATGACGATTTCAAGGTCTTCGGGGTTGCCGACCTCCACCAGTGGTGTACCGGAGGGGATCACCCCTTCGGATTTATGAAGTATCCTTAAGACTTTGCCGGAAATGGGCGCGCGGACAATCAGATTGCTGCTGTCGGTGCCGTCAGCCGCGGTGCCGGGCTGGACCAGCCGGGCTTTGGCGGCGGCAAGGGTGCTTTTTGCGACCTCCATCCCTGAATTGGCGGTGTTCAGTTCGGTTTCCCGAAGTCTTACCGTTAACTGCGCCTGTTCAAGCCGGGCGATCGATACATTACCGTTATCATAAAGCCGCTGTGTCCGCGCCAGTTCCGCTTTGGCGAAATCCAGTTCCGCCTGTGCCCGTTCCAGTTTCGCGACCTCAAACCCCAGGGCTGCTTCCGCGCCCTGAATATCGGCCTGTGTCTGAATTTCGGTGCGGCTGTCAATGAAATGCGGATCGGCCGGTTTCATGTTGGCAATCACGGTTTCACCGGCGGTGACGCTGTCGCCCTGCTCGCTTTCGATCCGTGTCACACGGCCCTCAATCGGGGCATAGACCACATAAATATCATGGATTTTTGTTTTTCCCTCCCCGTCAAGGGTCACCAGCACATCACCGCGCTTGACCACATCCATATCGACCGGAACCCGGGCCGGGATCAGCGCGAAAATCAGCAGCCCGACGGCAAAAACACCAAGAGCAATTTTGATATAAAGCTTAATTTTTTTCATATTTTTTCATCCATTTATTTGCTTTATTCCACACCCTTTTGCGCGGCGACAAGGTCAATTTTATCCACCTGCCGCCAGACAAGGTAAAAGCTGATAAGCGCACTGACCAGCACCACAATCACCGCATAGGCATATGTATCATTTTTAATATAAAGCGGCATTCGGAACAGTTCGGTATCAAGCGCCGCCACCATCCCTGCGCATAACCCGTAGCCGATAAAAAGCCCCATGGGGATCGCCACCATGACGACAAAGCCAAGCTCCCCGAACAGGATATAGGCGACCTCGCCCTTGGTAAGACCCAGCACGCGGAGCGCCGCCAGTTCCCGTGATCGTTCGGAAAAAGCAATCCGCGCCGTGTTATAAATGACGCCAAAGGCAATAACCCCGGCAAACACAATATAAACCGCCATCATCCGCATCATGTTTTCGTCCATGATCTGTTCAAAAATTTCCCGCATGCGAACCATGATCGCCATGCTGATAATGGCGGGAACATCTTTTATATTCTGGTATAATGGCCCGTTCCAGTTGGGGTCGGTCTGGAGCGCCGCACCGGTCACCACCGGGCCTTCGTTAAGCAGCGAATTAAGCCGGTCAATATCCATATAGGCGCCAATCCCCATAAATTCATCATAGATCGCGGATATGGGCAAGCTCAGCTGCGGCCTGCGTTCCTCAAGCACATCAACATCAACCATATCGCCGACCTTGGCGCCGAGCAGCTCGGCCAGTTTTCGTGACATCACCAGCCCGCCGCCCGAAACATCGACCGGTTTTAAGCTCTGGTCCAGTACGCGGTGGAGGTCCGGATCCGGCCTGATCCCCGATATTCCGGTCCGTTTGCTTAAATGACCATGTTTTAAGAGCACCGGAATATCGCGAAGCGGTTCGACCTTCATCACGCCGGGCATCAGTTTTATTTCCTCCAGCGCGGAAATGCCCCGCGGCTCAACAAAGCCAAGCAGCACCGTTTCCCGGTTGCCGATATTATACTGGACATCCATCATATAATTCATGCTGTCGGTCATGCTGTTGGCAAACACAAGGATCGCCAGCGCAAACCCGACCCCGACCGCGCTTAGGAACGCCCGGATCGGCCGCCTTTCCAGCTGCCGCAGCACAATCCTTGAAAGAAATGAGAAAAATTTATCAATATCAAGCCGCTCAAGGATGGTTTCCTTAAATTCGGTGGGGGCTTCGGGGCGCATCGCCTCCGCCGGGGGAAGGTCGGCCGCCTGTTTCATGGCGATCCATGTGCCCGCCGTCGCCGCGGCGGCGCAGAAACCGACCGATAAAATCATGATATCGACGGAATAGGTATAATGAAGATAGGGAAAGCGGAAAAACTGGCTATAAATATTTAAAAGCCCCGAGCCAAGCCACACTCCCCCGGCAAGGCCAAGGAACGAGCCGATCACCACAACCACCATCACCATTTTAAGATAATGTGCCGCCAGTTCCGCATTGGAATATCCGACCGCTTTCAGCATACCGATCTGGACCCGCTGTGTCGCGACCTGCCGTGTCATCACCACATTGACCAGGAATGCCGCCACACACAGGAATATGATTGGTGTGATCGTCCCCGTCGTTTTTAACTGGGTCAGTTCATTTTCCACATACCAGTTGGACATCTGCTCCGAACGGTCAAAGGAAATCAGCCCGCCATATGGCTTTAATATCCGGTCGAGTTTTTCTTTGACGTCTTCCACATTGGCATCGCGGCTAAGGCGTAATGCCACATTGTTAAAGGCCCCATCCATATTAACCGCCGCTTCAAGCGCACGGCGGCTCATCCAGAACACACCAAAGCGCTTATCATCTGGAAATAACGCCCCGGGGCCAAGGCTATAGACATATTCGGGGCTAAGTACGATACCAACAATTTTTAAGGATCTTTTTTTGCCATTCACCACCATATCAATATGGTCGCCAAGGGTGAACTGATGCGCCACCACAAAAGCCTCACTGGCGAGGATCGCATCTTCCTCATCCGGGTTGAGTAATCTTCCGCTTTTAAGGTATAGTTTATCCAAGAGCGGTTCCCGCTCATCCGGGTAAGAGAGTATTCGCCCGGTTGCCGGGACGTCCATCCCCTCTACCTGAACTGTGGCGCCGAAAGTGACCCGCGTTTCAATCTGCGCCACACCGTTTATTTCGGCGATCTGTTCCTTAACCCCTTCCGGTACCCGTTTGGCGCTGGCCCAGACATCGGCAAATTCATAACGGTCATAATAAACATCACGGCCGAGTTCCAGACTGTCAATCACGCCAAATGACAGCACGAATGACATGATCCCCGACGCCATCACAAAAATGATCGCCACCAGTTGCCCTTTGATATTCCAAAGATCACGAAGCAGTTTCCGGTTCATGGCTGTTATCACCTGCCGCATCATTACCACCCGATCTCGTGAATATCTTTGGGATGGTCATTTTTCACCACTTTGGCAACCTGCCCGTCAGCAAAATAAATAACCCGGTCGGCGACATTGGCAATCGCCGCATTATGGGTGATGATGATGGTGGTGGTGCCGTAGGTGCGGTTGACATTCTGTAACGCCTCCAGCACCAGAATGCCGGTTTCACTGTCCAGCGCCCCGGTCGGCTCATCGCACAGCATCACTTCCGGCCGTTTGGCGATGGCGCGGGCGATCGCCACCCGCTGCTGCTCACCCCCTGATAACTGGGACGGGAAATGATTAAGCCGGTCTTTTAATTTCACAATTTCAAGCGCTTCCCTGGCCGGCATCGGGTTTTCCGCGATATCGGTGATCAGCTCGACATTTTCCAGCGCGGTAAGGCTCGGCACCAGATTATAGCTTTGAAACACGAAACCGACATGCTCCCGCCTGAAATAGGTCAGCTCCCGATCCGTCATATCGGCAAGGGCATGTCCCTCAAAATGAACATCGCCCGATGTCGGCTGGTCAAGCCCGCCAATAATATTAAGGAATGTTGACTTGCCCGACCCTGACGGGCCAAGCAGCACCACCAGTTCCCCCCGTGGTACCTCAAGCGTAACCCCGCGAAGCGCATGCACGGTCAGCTCCCCCATGCCATATTGCTTGGTGATGGCATCGGTTTTAAAAACCATATTTTTATCATTAACCGCGTCCAGCATGGCGGGGTTTGCTCCTTGACCTTTAAAGTCCGGCATTAATGCACCATACTCTAATCCTATTAAATTTTTAAGGCAAATAACTTGATATAGCTCAAATGTTGCGCGCTTTTCGGCTTGTTTTAATTTTGCCCGCCGCTATGATCAGCAACATATTTTAAATTTTTGGACTGGAGCGCCCGTTGACCCCATTAAAATCACTTCTTATCGCCATTATGGTTTTTATCACCCTGCCTGCACAAGCCGATGAAATGGCCGACGAAGCAGCCGACGCGGCGGCGGCAAAGCTACTGGATATTCTTGACGTTGAAAAAACCATGAACCAGTCCATGGAACAGATGCTGATGATGCAGGTGCAGGCAAACCCCGCCCTTGTCCAGTTCAGCGATATTTTGATCAAATTCACCAACCAGTATATGAGCTACGAAAGCTTAAAACCAGAATTCATCCGCATTTATACCGAAGCCTTCAGCGCCGATGAACTTAATGACATGATTGAATTTTACCAGTCCCCGACCGGACAGAATGTCAAAAATAAAATCCCCGAACTGATGCAAAAGGGCGGCGAAATTGGTTTTCAGCGCCTTAATGACCATTCCGAGGAATTAAAGGCCCTGATCACTGAACGCGCCGAGAAGATCGCTGCCGACCAGAAAGCCGCCGAAGACGCCGCAGCAGAAAATGATGCCGCCGCACCGGAAGCTGAACCGGATCAGTAAGCTTTAACCCGCCAGCTTTTTAAAATCGAGATCGGTGGATGTGACGGTGCCGGTCTTCCGCCCGGGATAGTTTTTAATATATATTACCTATGAGTGGATATTCTATCTCACCCTTTTGGCATCCAAGTTCCTGACCAGCATTTTCCTCAATTAATTTTGCAATTTCTGTCATTTTTGTCATTGATACCTGATTAGATTCAACAATGACTTGTCCCCGGCCATCTAAGAATTTATGTTCTAAATTCCCTGAATTGAAAAACTCCCAGTCCTCATTTTTATATTTAATAAATAATTGTACCTCGTAAGAGCCCCTAAAAAATTCTTCCTTTTCATCACTTAATGAACGCAAAGATGCTAATATTTTTGAATAGTTATTGTCATCCTCATTTATATATAATCCACATTCACATAAAGCGCCATTACACACATCATATCCCGGGGAAACCCTGTAATTATATGCTACTAAAATCGAATTATTTTCACTAAGTTTCTTATTTTCTGCCAATACATTTATGCTTGGAAATATACCAAAAATTATTAAAGCCAATAATGTGATAACTAAAATAATCTTCATTTTCCCCCTTACTGATCCTCCTCACAATCAACATCACTTGAAACATGATGATATTTATTGATTTCTGATATTATTTCATCCTCTTTTGCATTTAGAAAATTTAAGTTTATCCCAGTAGTCACACCTAATTTTTGAAGAATAGAAGGTTTGAAATATATATCCTTGTTTTTAATATCAACAACCAGAGTTCTGGCTTTATGAATGCCATAAAAATTCATTTCCTGTAATTCGATAAAATTTATTTCCCCCCAAGGTATTTTGACACCATCTTTACAGCCAAGACAGTGCAATCCTTCTTTGGAAATTTCAAGATACATTTTTTTTCTGATAAATATATTCACTATTATTTGGTAAATAGAAACCCCACTTAAAATTAAAAAAGGGGTAGTGATAATTAAAATACCAAATCTTCTATATATATTGTTCTGTGCATTATTAAGATTTCCTATATCCATATTTAATGGAATGTATCCATATGCATATATAACCCATAAACAAAATAATAACGCCATGCTAAAAAATAGCAGCCAAATTACTGCTGAAGAAAATTTTAAATAACAAACCATATCTTCATTTTCCCCCTTAATCACTGCCTATTCTTAACCCGCAAGCTTTTCAAAATCGAGATCGGTGGATGTGACGGTGCTGGTCTTGCGCCCGGGATAGCTTAGGTACGTCATGACAATGTTAAGATCAGTGATAATCCCGCCCGCGTCGATGACTTTGCCGTCGGGAAGTTCAATATTTTTGGTGCTGTGGGCGTCTTTAACCAGGGTGATGTCATAACCACGGTCAAGCGCGCCGTAGGCGGTCGCCCGCACGCACCAGTTGGTCGCCGCGCCGGAAATCACGATATGACCGCAGTCATGCTCGGCCAGGGCTTCTGCAAAGTCGGTATCCTCAAACGAGGACTCGTTTCTTTTATGAATGATCCGCTCCCCGTCCAACGGGCTTAAGCCATCAACAAGTTGCCAGCCGTCGCTATTTTTTGGCATTTCATCGCTTGAATGTTTGACCCAAAGCACGGGGATCCCCGCCGCCCGCGCTTTTCCCAGCGCGCGGGAAATATTGGCAATGACCTCATCCGCGTGCCACGCGTTTTTAAGCACCGCCTTATGCACATCAATCACCACAAACACCACATTTTTTTCATTGCCTACTGTTGCCATTTCTCAAGTCCTTTTCTTATTCCTTAAAGTCTAAATCTGATTTTTTAAACGGTTTTGATTTGCCGTCCTTATCAACGGATGGTCATTAAGTTTTTTATAGGCTCCCATAAACTATTTTACTTGTAACTTCACTCACCGTAAGGTCTTCATTAAACCTTACCTTTATCATGACATCCTGATCAACCAACCCTAACATAAGATCAGGTCCTTTCAGAAAAAACGAAAACTGCAAATAAAAATCTGCATATATATCATCCATGTTCCCCCAATCTGTCCCTTCTTTATATTGCTCTCTAAATTGTATAGATGACTTTTTCAAATAAGACCTGACTTCTTCTACCCCCATACTAACGGTAATACTGCTATTAATTTCAGCCAGTTTAGCTTCAAACTTTTTTTCTTGAAAATGCACCGACAGAAAATGATAAAGACAAAAGGCAACAAATAAAAATGCCCCTATACTAATAATTTGAATTTTTCTGCTTTGCATATTTCCCCCTTAATCCAACACAGTCCTACTCACTATCCTTCTTAAACGGTTTTGATTTGCCGTCCTCGCCCACGGCGACCATGATAAAATCACTATCGGCGCAGAAGGTGCGCTTGCCGCTTAAAAGTTCTTCCCCCCACATTTTGACCTTGACGGTCATGGAACTGCGGCCGACCCGCACCACTTTGGCCGATAAATCCACAATGCCGCCGATGGCAATGGGGGCAAGGAAATTGGTTTTTTCGACAGAGGCCAGCACCATCACCTCCTTGCATTTGCGGGAGGAGGCAATAAAGCCCGCCTTGGCCATCAGTGAGAGGCCATGCCCCCCGAACAGGGTGCCCAGATGGTTGGTATCATCGGCAAAGACCAGCTCAACAATCCGCAAATCCGCATCCGGCTCCGCGTGGATACCGGGGGTCAGCTCAATGTCCGAAAGCGGTATAATATCCGCCGCCTTTTCGGCCTTATCAGGTACCGCCACCATGTTAAATATGCCGCGGGTGCAGATATGCCGCTCATTGGTCAGCATATTTTCCGCCTGCATGATCACCTCAACCTGTAATGACCGATTGCCCGCATGGATCACTTTGGCGGCAAAATCAATGATATTGCCCTTATAGGCGGGTTTTACAAAATCAACCTTGTCGCAGGACGCGGTAACGAAGCTGCGCCGCCCGTAACGGGTGGCGGCGATAAAGGCGACCTTGTCCATATAGCCAAGCGCCGCCCCGCCAAACAGCGTTTCATGATGGTTGGTGTTTCTGGGAAAAACAATATCCGTCAGGTGAATGGTACTGTTTGTATGATGTATCAATATAATTTCCTATCTTTAAAAGTCTTTCGTCATGGTCAGGACCGGAACGGTCACCCCGGATGGCGCCTTATCAAGCCCGTGTTCAATGACCTGATAGCCACAGGCTTCATAAAGCGGCTGTCCGGCCAGGGTTGAGCCCAAAATCATTTTGTTAAAGCCGGCGTCCCGTGCCGCCTGCTCGCAGATGCTCATGATATAACGGCCGATGCCGTTTCTGGCCCAGTCGGGGTGGCAATACATGGCGCGGATGCGGGCGCGGTCGGTGGCCGGATCCAGCAGTTCATCGCTCCGCCCCGGGGTGTGGTTACCGCCGTAAAGGGTTTTTCGCTTGCCCCAGCCGCCACAGCCGACGATGGTTTCCTCGTCCGTGCCTTCACCGTTCAGGATCAAAAAATAGGTCTGGTCTTCAATAAGCTGGGTGTCCACGCCCATAAACTGCCCGGCGATTTCAAGCTGTTCCTTGGTTAAATAATTTTTCTGTAATTCATAAATGGCCGCCGCCATCAGCGCCTTTATATCCTCAACATCGGACATTTGCGCCAAACGGTGGGTAAATTTTTTTGTCATTATCTCACTCACTCTTGCAATAAAACTGAATTTGTACTTAAACTGCTAATCAGTTCACTTAACCAAAAAAACCGGACCTTGTCATGAAAATTATTCACCTTTTGCTGATTATTCTCTTCACTACGTTCTCCCCGGCGCTGGCCCATCAGGACCCGGACCAGTCGGGCTTTATCGATGTGGAGGGCGGTAAAATATGGTACCGGCTTAACGGGCTTGAACATCTGGGCAAGGCGCCTGCCATTATCGTCATGCATGGCGGCCCGGGCGGCACCCACCGGGGGCTTATGCCCTATGTTGAGCTGTCGGATACTTACCCCGTCATTCTTTATGATCAGCTGGGCACCGGCATGTCGGCCAAATTTGTTGATGACCCGGATGACCAAAGTCTTTGGACGGTTCAGCATTTCGTCAGCGAAATCAGCAGCATCAGAAAAGCGCTGGGACTTGATAAAGTGATCATCGCCGGGCACAGCTGGGGCGGAACGTTAAGCGCCGAATATGCGGTTAAAAATGAAAAAGGGCTGATCGCCGCCATTTTCAGCAGCCCGCTGATCAGCACACCACAGTGGGTCGCCGATAACCGTGAATGGATCAACCAATTACCGGAAAATTACCGCACCGCAATTGAACGAAATGAAGCGGCCGGCACCTTTGATAATACCGAATACCGCGCGGCGGAGGCCGCCTTTTATGATCAGCATATGTGCCATAATGACTGCGTTGATTATGGCTTTCGGGATAACGGCGCAAAGGGCAACCGCGATATGTATATGACCATGTGGGGGCCTAGCGAATTTACCGCCAACGGCACACTGGAAAATTATGATATCAGCCCGAAACTGAATACGGTAAAAGTTCCAGTCCTCATGATGTGCGGCGAATTTGATGAAGCGGCACCCAAATCATGCGCGAAATACGCGTCAATGGTCGGGGACGCCACCAATGTGGTGGTGCCCGGTGCCGGTCATGCCACACTGGGCGAGCAGAAGGATTTTGTCATCGGCACAGTCCGCCGCTGGTTAAAGGAGCATGCGAAGTAAACCATGAAACCTGAAATTCATTTTAGCGCCTGCCCCCATGATTGTCCGTCCACCTGCGCGCTGGTGGTCGAAAAGCTGGATGATAACACCATCGGCCGAGTGAGTGGCAACCCGGATAACCCCTATACCGCCGGGGTGATCTGCGCCAAGGTGGCGAGATACGCCGAGCGCACCCACCATCCCGAACGCCTGACCGTGCCCTTAAAACGCACCGGGCCCAAGGGTTCTGGGCAGTTCACCGAAATTTCGTGGGATGAGGCGCTGGACACCGTCGCCGACGCCTTCAAAAAAGCGACAGAAAAGCATGGTCCCGAAACCGTCTGGCCCTATAGCTACGGCGGCACCATGGGGCTGGTGCAGGAAGGCGGGCTTGAACGGCTACGCCATGAAATGGGCTATTCCATTATGCGCTCAACCACTTGCGGCGGGCTGGTGAATACCGGCTGGCTGGCCGGGTTTGGCCGTAAAATCGGCCCGGACCCCCGTGAAATGGCCGAAGCGGATTTGATTATTATCTGGGGCACCAATGCGGTCTCGACCCAGGTCAATGTCATGACCCATGTTGCGCGGGCGAAAAAGAACCGAAATGCCAAAGTGGTCGTGGTTGATCCATATGAAAACCCGACCGCGAAAACCGCCGATATTCATATTGCCCTGCGCCCGGGTACCGATGGCGCCCTTGCCTGCGCCATGATGCATATTGCCTTTCGCGATGGCTATGCCGACCGGGATTATATGGAAAAATATACCGATGTGCCGGGGGAATTGGAAACGCACCTTGCCGCCAAAACGCCCGAATGGGCGGCGGAAATCACTGGGTTATCGGTCAGGGAGATTGAAAATCTGGCTGAAGTTTATTTTAAAACGGAGCGTGCCTATATCCGGCTGGGGTTTGGCCTGTCGCGCTGTCGCAATGGCGCGGTCAATGTTCATGCGGTCTCAAGCATTCCGGTGGTGGCGGGCAAATGGAAAGTCCCCGGCTCCGGCATATTTTTTGACAGCGGCGGTATTTATCATCTTGATTTTACCCTGATCCACGGCCTTGAAAATAAGCGGGCAAATGTCCGCTCCATTGATCATTCCCGGGTCGGTCCGGCCCTGACCGGCAATAAAGCCGACCTTGGCGACGGCCCACCCATCACCGCTATGATCATTCAGGGCACCAACCCTATGGCGATTGCCCCGGAACAGAATAAAGTACGGGCGGGATTTGCCCGTGAAGATCTTTTTTTATGTGTCCATGAACAGTTTATGACCGAAACCGCGATGATGGCTGATATTGTACTGCCCGCCACCACCTTTGTCGAGCATGATGACTTTTATAAGGGCGGCGGTCATACCTTCCTTCATTATGGCCCCAAAATCATTGATGCGGTTGGACAAAGCCGTTCAAACCATGATGTGATCTGCGATCTTGCAAAACGGCTTGGTGCCAAACACCGCGGCTTTTCAATGAGCGCCAATGACATCATTGCCGAAACCTTTGAAAAATCCGGCTATCCGTCCCTTGATGACATGCGGCAAAAGCATTTTTATGACTGCGCGGAAAGCTTTGAAAATCATCATTTCCTGAACGGCTTTAATTTCCCCGACGGTAAATTCCGCTTTAAGCCGGGTTGGGAAAATATCGGCCCGCGCGGCAGTGAGCTTCCCGCCCTACCCGATCATTATGTGGCGCCCGGCGGCGTTGATGATGATCATCCATTCCGGCTGGTGACCCCGCCCGCACGGAATTTCCTCAACACCAGTTTTAACAACACGCCAAGCTCATTAAAACGGGAAATACGCCCGACACTGCAAATTCATGGGTCGGACGCAAAAAAATACGGCATTAATGATGGTGACCCGGTTACCATCGGCAATAAACTGGGTGAGGTTACGTTATTTGCCAAAATCGTCGATGGCGCCAAACCCGGCGTGCTCGTCGCAGAAGGCATCTGGCAGAATGCCGCCTTTAATGGTGGCAAGGGCATAAACCAGCTGGTCAGCGCCGAAGTCGCCGCCCCCAACGGCGGCGTGGTTTATCATGATAACGGTGTCTGGCTTAAGGGCGGATGAATTTTCTAGTTGCTGCCATCGTAAATTTTAAATTATACCTGATTTAGTCACGGTGAATTGTTTTATTTTCGCTGCCTAAAAGCGTGAAGGTTCCATCCTTAAATTCATAGGTATCATAAGTAATTTTAGCTTCATTCATGTTTAAACGTTCACTATTTTTAACTATGATTTTATGTTGTTCAACCTCAATACTTCCCATATTACTGGCTTTAACAAATAATGGTTCCCCACTAATATCCCTTTCAAGTATTTCAAATATTTTTAATATATATTGATTGCCTCCCGAATGATAATAAACAAAAAGCAGGTTTTTATTATCCCATTGCCCCAGCTTTAAATCCACGGTATGACCATCTACATAGCCAACAATTCTCTTCATTTTGCCATACAAGGTGCCTGCTATATAACTGTCTGTTGTAGATCCGCATATTCCGTAGTCTTCATCCTCGTTTAATAAAAGCCACACTGAAAATTGTGTAAATGATGTATCCATTGAAGCAAAGGACTCTTTATCAAAAAAATCTTGTACAACTTCAACTCTTGGGCAGGTTTCAGCCTTTTCTTCAGAAAATGCATAGTTCCCAAACAGGAACAAGCTCAAGAAAAAAATTATGATTTTTAAATAATTGTTATTCATATGATATTGATATCCCCAAAAAATTTAAATTTATCATTCCAATAAACCACGAACGATAACAGACTACAATCATTCAATAAAATCCGGATCAGCATTTTCCAAGGTAGAAAACCTTGAAAATGGCTGAAATCAGGCTTGCGGCTAATTGAATATTAACCTATTTAATTTATTTTTTAAGCTCAGAACTATTTTGAACTGCTAAAAGTCAGGATTACTTTAAAAGTGGCCGTAAAGAAACGATTTGCTGGGGGGCACACAGGATATGGACTATCCCTCATCTTTGCCGTTTTGCTGACTTTTATTGTCACACAGCCGGCCGGTGCTCAAAACCCGTTTGAACTCCCTAAACTTAGTGCCGAGGAACAGGCATGGATCAAGGCCCACCCGGTTATAACCGCCGCCAATCCGGAGGATTCAGCACCCTTTTCCCTGACCCGCGGTGGCAAGGTACAGGGCATTGCGGCAGAATATCTTGAGCTGGTGGCATCAAAGATCGGCTTGAAAGTAGAATTTGCCAAGGAGGGCAGCTGGACAAGCATGATGCAAATGCTCCGCGCTGGGGAAATTGACTTAATTCATAGTTCTTTAATGGATGATGAGCGGGATGCTTATATTTCCTTCACCCAGCCTTATTTAAGGGTGCCGGTTGTTAATATGGGCCGTGCCGGAACGGCGCACCTGAATTCAATTGATGACCTGAGCGGCAAGCGCATTGGGTTGATACGTGGTTATGTGCTGACATATGCCTACCGTAATAAGTATCCCGGACTTGATTATGTGGAATTTGACAATATCACTGATGCGTTAAAGGCACTCTCCGCTTCGAATATTGATGTTTTTACCGGCAATGTTGTCGCCATAAATTATTCAATTTTACAGAACTTTATTCCCGACCTTGAAGTGATCGGCCCTGATTTTGTGCTTGATGTCAACACACTGGACCACCGTTTTGGCGCCCTTAAGAAAAATGCTATTCTCATTGATATACTGAAAAAAGGCATGGCCGCCGTTTCCGATAAGGAATTTATGGAAATATCCGAAAAATGGCAAAGCAACCGGGCCATACTGACCAGCGATGTGCTTGATCTTACAGCGGATGAAAGAGCCTGGCTTTCTAGCCATAAAGTGATCAATACGGCGGTTGACCCGTCACAG
The DNA here is from genome assembly GCA_024236295.1 of Kordiimonadaceae bacterium. GTDB lineage: Bacteria > Pseudomonadota > Alphaproteobacteria > Sphingomonadales > Emcibacteraceae > Pseudemcibacter. The sequence continues at coordinate 130,069 of JACKKT010000005.1, forward strand.
ATCCCGCTGGAATTTGTCAATTCAAAAGGCGAAATTGAAGGGGTCACCGGCGCCTATCTTGATAAAATCGCTGAAAAGCTCAATGTCACATTCAAATGGGTCGGTAACCCTACCTTCGCCGATGGCATGGAGCAAATCAAAAAGGGTGAAGCCGATATCATTACGCTGCTTTCCGCGACAAAGGAAAGACGGCAATATTTAAATTTCACTGATCCATATTTTAATGTCTCTTATATAATCTTTGCCCGCGATGATGAACCGATCTATCGCAATATGGATGCGCTTGGCGGGCATTCCGTTGCCCTGGTTAAGGGCTTTGCCAACACTACAATGGTCAAAAGCCGTTATCCGGATATAGAGGTTATTGAAACCCCGAGCATCCCTGATGCCTTGCGACTTGTCGCCAATGGCGGGGCAGACGCCTATATTGGCAGTATGCCGCTGGCCACATATTATATTTCGGCCGAGGCCCTGACCAATATGACCATTGTCGGCGAAACAGAATTCAGAAATGATAATGCAATCGGCATCCGTAACGATTTGCCTTTACTCGCAAGCGCTATGCAAAAAGCGCTTCAGTCAATTTCGATTCAGGAACGGACCGAGATTTCAAGAAACTGGCTTGGCATGACGGCTGCGCCGACCGTGGATTATGACCTTATCTGGAAAATATTTATTGTGGCATCACTTATTGTTCTGTTCTTTGTAATCTGGAATAAGCAGCTTCAGGATGCCCAGGCAAAAGCGGAAGAAGCCAATAAAGCAAAATCAACCTTCCTCGCCAATATGAGCCACGAGATCAGAACCCCGCTTAACGCAATTATTGGATTTTCCGACGCGATGCTGGCCGGCCTTGGCGGTGAAATTGAAAACCCGAAACACAAGGAATATTTAAACGATATCAAGAAAAGCGGCGATCATCTCGCCACAGTGGTTAATGATATCCTTGATCTTTCCAAAATAGAAAGCGGCAAATGGATTTTGAAGGAAGAAGCCTTTTCCCTAAATGACTGTATTTACGATGCACTTAAGATTGTTGAACCACAGGCTTCAATGAAAAAAATCAATATTGATTATGACAATGGCATTACCATTAATATGATTGGGGACACCCATGCCCTGCGCCGCTGCATTATAAATTTACTTTCCAATGCCATTAAATTTTCCCATCAGAACAGCCGGATCAAATGCACAATCGCCAATGATAATAAAGGGATAGACCTTAAAATAAGCGATAGCGGCATCGGCATTCCTCCTGACCGCATTGAAGAGGTCCTAAAGCCGTTTGAACAAAGTCATAATGATCATCAGGTCAACGAGGAAGGTACAGGTCTTGGCCTGCCTATTGTCAAACATCTGGTCGAACTTCATGGCGGGAAATTTGAGCTGAGCAGCCAGCTTAACGTCGGCACAACCGCCAGTATTCACCTGCCCTCTACCCGCAAGGTTGCGTAAGTCTTTCGCTGTTTAAATTTAAAGCAGCTTTTCATAATGGACAAAGCCGGATACCCCGCCAATGCGGTTATAAAGCAGCCGGGCGGTTTTATTGTCCTCCTGGGTGAGCCAGTATACGGTGGCGGATTTATTCTTTTTGGCCGCGTCATAAACCGCTTCAATAAGGGCGCGGCCTACTCCGGTGCCGCGGGCGGCTGGTGCCGCATATAAATCCTGCAAATAACAGCCATCATTCAATGACCAGTTGGTCCGGTGAAAAAGATAATGGACAAAGCCAACCAAAGTCCCTTCGCGGTAAGCGCCAAGAGCATAGACCGGTTCCGCCGCATCATGAAAGCGCCGCCAGTTATTTTTTGAAATCTCGTCCGGTAGTTCCGCCTTATAAAATTTCAGATAGCCCTGCCAAAGCCGGTACCAGTCATCATATTCATTTTTGCCGATTGCCTTAACATCAAGCATAACATACCCTCCCATAATTCTCTCTCTGGGAATAAGTGTACCTTATCCATGGTCAATTGCCTAGCCATATCGGCATCAATAAATTGTTACCCTAAGTGAATTTAACCATTCCTGAATGCGTATCCATAGCCGTTAATGGCCGGCACGCCGCCAAGATGGGCATAAAGGATTTTTGAGCCCTTAGGGAAATAACCGCGCTTGACCAGATCAATAAGTCCCTGCATGGATTTTCCCTCATAAACCGGGTCGGTCATCATGCCCTCAAGCCGCGCACAAAGGCGGATGGCGTCCTTGGTTTCTTCTGACGGCACACCGTATGCGGGATAGGCATAATCCTCAATCAGCACCACATCGTCCTCGACCAGGTCCTTGTCCAGCTCGACCAGTTTTGCGGTTTTCTGCGCAATATCAAGCACCTGTGCCTTGGTCTGTGCCGGGGTGCCGCTGGCATCAATGCCGATGACTTTACGCTCGCGCCCATCTGCCGCAAAGCCGACCAGCATCCCCGCGTGGGTTGATCCGGTCACGGTGCAGACAACAATATAATCAAATTTAAAGCCAAGCTCCGCTTCCTGTGCCCGCACTTCCTCAGCAAAGCCTACAAAACCCAGCCCGCCATATTTATGAACCGATGCCCCGGCCGGGATCGGGTATGGTTTACCGCCCTTGGCTTCCACATCCTTAAGCGCATTTTCCCAACTTTCCCGGATACCGATATCAAAGCCTTCATCGACCATTTCAACATCGGCGCCCATCACCCGCGACATCAGGATATTACCAACCCGGTCATAGACCACATCTTCATGCGGAACCCAGCTTTCCTGCACCAGACGGCATTTAAAACCGATCTTGGCAGCAACCGCCGCAACTTGTCTCGTGTGGTTTGACTGGACCCCGCCAATGGAAACAAGCGTATCCGCACCAGAGGCAATGGCATCCGGCACGATATATTCAAGTTTGCGGATTTTATTACCGCCAAAGGCAAGTCCGCTGTTGCAGTCTTCCCGTTTGGCATAAACCGCCACATCGCCGCCCAGATGGGCGCTTAATGATTTCAATTCCTCAATCGGGGTCGGGCCAAAGGTCAGCGGGTATCGTTCAAATTTTTCAAGCATGGGTATAATCCTTTATGTTAAATCTGCAATGATCATAGCAAATTAATAACGAAATGTGCTCTCTAATTTCTGATTATTTTTATCAATAATTGACAATAATATGATATTTTACTTATTATATTGTTCATTTTTTTATAATTTAATGAAAGCTTCTTCCATTATGCAAAATATTGATAAAACCGATCTTAAGATTCTCCGCGCCCTGCAGCGGGACGGACGGCTAAATAATGCCGATCTTGCCGAAATGGTCAATGTGTCCCCTGCCACCTGTCACCGCCGTACCCAGCGACTTTTTGATGACGGGATGATCACTTCGGTCCGTGCCGCCGTTGACCCGGAAAAAGTGGGCAATGGAGCCCTTTTCATGGTCGGTGTCGTACTTGACCGATCAACCAAGGAAAGCTTCTGCGATTTTGAAGCGGCGGTTTTAAAGCTACCCTTTGTGCTGGACTGTCACCTGACGGCGGGGGATTTTGATTATTTACTCAAAATAAGGGTGCGGGATTTAAAAGATTTCAGCCGAATGCATGGCAATAAGCTTCTCGGCCTGCCCGGGGTGCGCCAGACCCGCACATTTTTTGTGATGAAAGAAGTGATCGACAACGCCCCCCTTGATTTTTAAGGGGGCATTATCAACTTTAGTCGTTTACCCTGCCTGCTGACGTTCCTGGTCAATCAGCGCGCGTTTTCGGTCAAGCCCCCAACGAAAACCACCAAGGCTGCCATCACCACGCAGGATCCGGTGGCACGGCACCAGCACACCAATATTGTTTCTGGCATTGGCGGAGGCCACGGCCCGCACAGCTTTGGGAATACCCATGCGTTCGGCCTGTTCCTTGTAACTCAATACCTCCCCCGGTTTGACGCTCATTAAAAAGCGCCAGACTTTAATCTGGAAAGCTGTCCCGTTTAAATGAAGCGGAATATCGGGCCGTTTGGCACCGAAACTGATATGGCGCTCGAACGCCTCTATCCATTCGTTTAAATGATCATCGCTGCTTTTGGGTGTTTTTTTCAGCACCGCATGAGGATATTCGCGCCTTAATTCATCTTCCAGCATTTCTACACTATCGCCAAAATGGATCATACAAACACCGCGGTCAGTCGCCGCCATAATGATAAGCCCAAGCGAACAGTCGCGGATTGCATAAGATATTTCCTCGCCCTTACCCCCGGCCCGGTATGCGGCGGGTGTCATGCCGATGCGACCGTCAATCTGTTCATATATCCGGCTTGATGATCCGTAGCCCGCTTCATAAATGGCGCCGCTGATATCATCCCCGCTCCTGAGCGCCGATTTGAAATGATTAAGCCGAAGCCCGTTTTGATATTCCTTGGGGCTGACACCATATGCCGCTTTAAATTTTCGCTGGATATGATGGGGACTAAGCTTTGAAATTTCGGCCAAATTATCAAGGGTTATTTTCTCGTCCGCATGCGTTTCAATATAATCGGCAATGCGTGCAAGCGGGTTAATATCCCGCGGATTACATTTTTTGCAGGGGCGAAGGCCCTGTTTTTCCGCGTCTTCGGGTGTATTAAAAAACCGCATATTTTCCCGTAGCGCCGGGCGCGACGGGCAGGACGGCTTGCAATAAACCCCCGTGGTAATCACGCCATAATAAAATCTGCCGTCGAATGATTTATCTCTGGCTCTGATCGCTTTTAAATACTGTTCTTCGTTCATCGGAATGCTCCATATTCGTTAATAATAAACCCATTTTATGGAAATTCAATTTCCCATCGTTCCGATAGTTGCGATCATATAAATTTTATTCCCTGCTTGACTTCAATGACGACCGGGATTAAAGAATGCCCACGGTTTGGGATGCCGGCCGCCCGCGGCTTAATGCCATGGTGAAATCCCTTTAAAATTATTCTTGATCCATTTTGGACTTCACAGCAAAGCGGGCCCTGTCGATTTTGTCCTTTAAAAATGGAGACAAAAATGATTAATCAAGACCTTACCGCTTCAAACCTGAAGCAGCAGGCGACACGCCTGCGAAAATTTTTAGCGTCCAAAAATATTGAAATCGGTCACAGCCTCGCGCTGGAGGCAATCGCCAATCAGCACGGCTACCGTGACTGGAATGTGCTTTGTTCTAAACTGGAGCCGGAGGAACCATCCTGGCCGGAAATCGGTGACAAAGTATCGGGAACCTATCTTGGTCATGCCTTTAGTGGTCATGTCCATTCGGTTCATATGTCAAAAATGCCGAATATCAAGCGCTATACATTTCAGTTTGATAATCCCGTTGACGTGGTAAAATCTGATAAATTCAGCCTGTTTCGAAAACGGGTCAGTTCCGACCTCTCAAATGAGCTTAAAAGCGTCAATACCAAAGGCGTTATTGATAACCTGCTGATACTGGACAGATAAATGGGTAATGACCCTGACGGCGGGGTCAGCGCTGATAGCGCACCTTGCCGTCAACAATGGTCATGACCGTTTCGCTGTCCATAATTTCTATGGGTTTAATTTTCATCCAGTCCTTATCGAAAATACTTAAGTCTGCTTTTTTGCCAACCTCGATACTGCCGCGCATGTCTTCCTGAAATGCCGCGCGCGATGCCCATAGCGTCATGGTTTTTAGCGCCTGATCATGGCTTAGCTTTTCTTCCACATGCCAGTCATCATTATAAAAGCCGTTAAAATCGGTTCTTTGCACCAGCGAAAAAAATTCAACCCGCGGGTCACCCACCTCAACCGGAGCATCGGTTCCGGCAGAAAAGCGGATTCCCTGATCGATCAGTGACTTCCAGAGATAGGCATTTTTAAGCCGTTCAGAGCCAATCCGCGCCGGAGCAAAATATAAATCGCCTTTGACCGTGGATGCTTCCACCACGGCAAATATATCAAGATCCTTGTAGCGCTTCTGATCGGCCGGATCGATAATCTGTGCGTGTTCAATGCGCCAGCGCGGGTCTGCGTCCACCCGTTCTGCCGGCGGCACCGCTTTAAATGCCTGCTCGTAAAGATCAAGAGTAAAACGATTGGCATAATCACCAATGGCATGGGTTTCTATCTGAATGCCTTTTCTTAAGGCTTCCTCCATCACCGGCAGAGCTTCATCCGGGTCAATCAGCACCGAACCTTTGCTGTTTGGTGCATCATCATATGGCTCAAGCAACGCCGCCCCGCGCGAGCCAAGCGCCCCATCGGCAAAATATTTAATCCCGCGTACGTCAATCATATCATCGGGTGTTTTTTCGCGTCCCCGTTCCAGAAGTTTATGTGCTTCCTCACCCCAAAGCATGGCGTAATAAACACGTACATTAAGGCTGCCTTCATCATGCATTTCTTTAAGCAGCGCAAGATCATCATAATTGCCACCGGCCTGCTGAACCTCGGCCCAGCCCATTCGCGCCATAAAATCAACACCCGCCTGAAGCGAACGTTTATTTTTTTCCCGGCTCGGCGCGGGAATATGGTTTCTGATCAGCGCCATGGCATTATCAACAAACATCCCTGTCGGCTCACCATTTTCATCACGAAGGATTTGACCACCTGGCGGGTCCGGTGTTTCCCGGGTGATGCCGGAAAGTTCCATTGCCTTTGAATTGGCAACAATGGAATGTTCCCCCGCCCGGTTGGCAACAATCGGTTTATTGGCGCTGAACGGGTCAAGGTCGTCTTTATTTAAAAAGCGGTTTTCCTTCCATTTCTTTTCGATCCAGCCGACCCCGACAATCCATTCACCGTCCGGGACATTATCGGCATAGTCCTTAATTTTTTGGACCGTTTCGGAAAGATCATCTATCCCTTGCAAATTAAGGCCGGTTTCGCGCTGTCCGACCCAGCGGATATGGGTGTGGGCATCCGTCAGCCCGGGAAGCACCATATTGCCAGCCATGTCATATGTTTTTGTACTTTCGCCAATATACCCTTCCGCATCGGCGTTTTTGCCAACAAAAACGATTTTATCGCCCTTAATCGCGACCGCTTCCGCCGTGGGGTTCTTGTCATCGGCTGTATAGATGGCCGCGTTATGAATAACAATATCCGCCGCCATTTTATCCTGCCCGCCCGCCTTTCGGTAAAAAAAGCCGACATAAATCGCCAGAGCGACAACAAAAATGAGGATCAGGCTGTTTCTATAAATTGGGTTTTTCATAGGTAATTTTACCCCCGACAATGGTCATTAAATTTTCACTTGTTAAAATATCCGCTTCCGGCACCGTCATCAGATCACGGTCAAAAATGGTAAAATCCGCATATTTTCCGACTTCAACCGACCCACGCAGATTTTCCTGAAAGGCGCCATAAGCGGGCCAGATCGTAAACATTTTAAGGGTCGTTTCCCGGCTGACCGCCAGTTCATGATGCCAGCCCTCGCCACTTGTCCCGTCAAGGCGCTTACGGGCAACCGCGGCATAAAATTCAATGCGCGGGTCACCCAGCTCAACCGGCGCATCCGTCCCACCCAGGATCACAAGCCCTTTCTCAACCAGCTGCTCCCACGGATAGGAATAGGTAAGCCGTACCGGCCCCAGCCGCGCCGGGGCAAAGTTAAGATCCCCAATCGCATGGCTTGGCTGCATCGACGGGATCACCTTCAAATCAACAAAGCGCTGCTGGTCCTCCGGCGTAATGATCTGCGCATGTTCAAGCCGCCATCTGACATCATCAACCGCCCATTCGGATTTGGGTACATCCTGATACGCCGCCTCATACCAATCCAGTAGCGAACGAACCGCCCGGTCGCCGATCACATGGGTCTCTACCTGAATACCTTTTCTGATAGCTTCACGTAAGATAGGCTCCAGTTCTTCCTTGCTGGTCCGGTTCATAAAGCCGTTATGTTCGGCGTCCGAATAATTATCAATCAGTACCGCGCCGCGCGATCCCAGCGTACCATCAATATAAACCTTGATCCCGCGAATATCGACCATATCATCGACCGTCTTCTCACGGCCGCGTTCTAATATTTCCGCTGCCTGCGCCACCGGAACCGCCACATAAACGCGGGTGGACATGGCCCCTTCATCATGTATTTCTTTTAATATTTCAACCACATCATAAGCCATCCCCGCATCCTGGGTCTGGGTCCAGCCCATTGACGCATTGGTTTTAAAGCCGCGCAGCAGGCTGTCTTTTTTATATTCCTTCGTTTTGGGCGGAATAATGTCTGTAAAAATATTCAAGGCATTGGCAAGGATATATCCGGTTGGTGTACCGTCAGCTTCCCGCTCAAACTTGCCACCGTCCGGGTCCGGTGTGTCCTTGGTAATTCCGGCAATCTCAAGTGCCTTTGAATTGACCAGTGCCGAAACACCGTCCGCGCGTGGAATATAGAGCGGCTTATCCGCAGTAAACGGGTCAACGTCATGTTTGTTCAGGAAGCGTTCCTCGTCGCTCCATTCCCGTTCAATCCAGCCGCGACCCTCGACCCACTGGCCTTCTGGGACTGTGTCGGCAAATTCCTTAATTGCCGCCACCGTACCTTTCAGTGTCGGAATACCAAAAAGGCTTAGTGTTTTATCCCGCTCGCCGATTTGTTCCAGATGCTGGTGGCTGTCGGTAAAACCGGCAAAAACGGTTTTACCCGCCATATCCATGACCCGGGCATTTCCGCACATATATTTAGCCCCGTCCGCCTCATTACCAACAAATATGATTTTATCGCCTAATACGGCAACCGCCTCCGCCGTCCAGTTATCATCATCCGCCGTATAAATTGTTGTGTTATGAAGGACAAGATCCGCCGGTTCGCAGGCTATTTCCGGCACATCCCCCTGATCACAGGCCGAAAGAACCGCCGATAAACCACAAATAAGCGTCACCTGTTTTAAATTCATATTTTTAATTCCTTTTTTATACTGACAATATTCGGATAGCCACGCCCTCGCCCGATCGCTATAGCATATCAAACTCTAGGAAGGATCGCAAAAACATGCAAGTGGAATTAAACTGGCCCACCGTTCAGGAAGACCTGTTGGCAAACGGCTTCATCGTTGTCGCCAATGTCTTAAGCACAGAATCCTGCGACAAACTGATCGCCGCTTATGATGACGACATATACCGCAGCACAATCACTATGGAACGTTATAATTTTGGGCGTGGCGAATATAAATATTATGCTTATCCCTTGCCTACAATTATTCAAAATTTACGTCAGTATTTTTATAAAAACCTGCGCCCGGTCGCCAAAGAATGGGCGGGGGGCCTGAAATTAAGCTCTGATTATCCTGAAAAATATGATGATTATCTGGCCCTTTGTCATCGGCAAGGACAATGCCGCCCGACTCCGCTGATCCTGAAATACGCGCAAGGTGATTATAATACCCTTCATCAGGACCTATACGGGGACATCCACTTCCCCTATCAGGTCGCCATCATGTTAAGCGACCCTGATGATTATGCGGGCGGCGAATTCACCCTGATTGAACAACGGCCGCGCATGCAGTCTGTCGCCCATATTGAAAAACCAAAACGCGGTGATGCCATCATTTTTGCCGTAAATGAATTTCCAAAGCTGGGGAAAAAAGGCTATTATCGGGCCAGATTACGTCACGGCGTCGCCCGGCTTAAATCCGGCTCGCGTCATACAGTTGGAATTATACTTCATGATGCAAAATGATCTTTTTCGCACCATTGCCCCTGAAATGGAGGAACTTGCCCCCGGCATCTTCCTGTTTCAGCGCTATGTCGACGAACAGAAATTTATGAATGTGGTAGAATTTGCGGCAAGCGTAATCCCCTTTCGTCATATGGTGACCCCGGGCGGCAAAAAAATAAATGTTGCCGGCACCAGCATCGGCAAATGCGGCTGGTATTCGGACCGACGCGGCTATCGATATGAACATATAGACCCGCTTTCCGGTAAAGCCTGGCCGGAAATCCCCGCAGATATAAGCACCATTATCAGTGACGCTGCCGCCAAGGCGGGTTTTGACGGCTTTGTCGCCGACAGCTGCTTCATTAACCGATATAGCCCTGGGGTGCGCCTGACCGCCCATATTGATCAGGATGAGAGGGATTTCAGCCAGCCGATTGTCTCCGTATCACTTGGGGTATCAGCTATCTTTCAGGTTTTTGGAGAAAGCCGCAGTGGTCGCCCCCTTAACATCCCGCTTCATTCAGGGGATCTGCTGATTTTCGGCGGTCCGGCTCGCCGCGCCTATCACGGCGTAAAAAAACTGGAAAATGCTTTTCATCCGCTGTCCGATGATATAAGGTACAACCTCACCTTCAGAAAAGCCCTCTAACGACTCAATCTAAAGCCACATTTTCAACATTTTTCTACTGTCTAATCCAACATAACAAAAATTTAATAAACATCTGACACCATATTGACATGACTGCCGGAGACAAATTGAAAATCCATATCTCGACACCGATCCTTTTATCCACACTTCTTGTCGGAAATATCTGCCTTGCCGAAGAAAAGGACATTCCCGCTAACGAAGGCGAAGGCCAATCAAATACAGTCAATGAACAGGATTCAAACGGTCTTTGGAATTATAAAAAATTCCTTCTTGATGAAAATGGTAAATGGTCACTCGGGTTTGGCACGGTTGTCAGCAATTCACCATTTAAGGGTGAAAAAATTTCGGTGACACCGATTCCTGTTGTTGATTACAGCAGTAAAAATTTATTCATTCGTGGTCTGCGTGGTGGTTATCATATCAAGAAAGTCGAAAATCCGCGTGAAGGGGGATATTTCCTTGATGTTTTTCTAAGCCCGCGCATTAGACCAGGTGACAGCCGCCGGAAAATATCGCTCGATGGTGGTGTCAGTGGCGGCTATCAGTCCATTGCCGGAACAGTCACATTGAGCATGCTTCATGATATTTCCGCACAATCCGGCGGCATGGAAATTAACGCTTCCTATAGTTTTCCCTATCAGACACCGGGGAAAAAATTCTTATTCATTCCCAAACTGGAAATCACCTATCAGAGTGAGGGACTGGCCAATTACCTTTGGGGCATTGATAATAAAACTTATCTTAAATCACTGGCCAATCTGAATGAAGTAACACTGGAACCATACCGGATTACTACATCCGTGTTTAACATTTCCGCCAGTATGACCCATGTTTATCGAATTGATGATCACTGGAACACTTTGTTCCTGGCGAAAATCACCGCTCTTGACGGTGATATCATGGATAACCCCGCCATTGAGCGGCAATTTGATTACAGCTTTATAATCGGTACTGCCTATACGTTCTGATCAGGCAGTAACCAATTATTTCAAATAATTCCCTACTGATAAACCGGATAAATGGTCGGCGCATAAGGCTGCAAAACATACTGGTTCTGTATGAATGCCACCAGATCAATCAATTCAGACACTGTCATAATCGAATTATAATTACGCATCATTGACTGGCCTTCTCCAACCGCGGGAGTTAGTCGATATTGATCCGACACTTTATGCGACGGGTTGATAATGGATGTGACCAGCTCTCCATATGTGGCAATATGGGTTGTCGTTCCACCTAGGGGGACGGCCATTATCGGTTCGATCCCTTCCGGGGCAATCAGCTCATCCTCCATTCCGGCAACTGTGTGACAGTCGATACAGCGAAACTCAACGAAATAACGCTTCCCCAGCTCCGGATTACCTTCCGGTAAAGTAAAACCATAGGATGACTCTGGTCCGAAATCGCAGCTTGCCAGAAATAAAAGGCCGATAATGCCGCTAAATAATGCCAATAATATTTTCATTTAAATCCCTTTCAAAATTTGTCTTAAGAGGACTTACTAAAATTCTAAAATTAACTATACCGTCTTATCAGTCATAAGTGAATGATCCTGATCAATAAAAGGAAAATAATTGCTTACGGCCTCCCCCCATGGACATATTGCCCTTGCATCGCCCGGAGTGAGCGATTAATAGTTTGCTATGCAGATCGCTCTATACCAACCGGATATTCCCCCCAATACTGGCACCATCATTCGTATGGCCGCCTGTCTTGATGTCATGGTCAATATTATTGAACCCTGCGGCTTTCCGTTCGGGGAAAAATCCTTTCGCCGGGCTGGAATGGATTATATCGACCAGAGCAAGATAATCCGCCACCAGTCATGGGAAGATTTTCTTGGAGCAATTGGCAATAGCCGCATCATTTTAATGACCACTAAAGCCTCAATTCCCTATACTAATTTTACTTTTTTACCTGGTGATATTTTGCTGCTGGGACGGGAAAGTGCCGGGGTACCAGACGACGTCCATGCAAGGGCTGATCACCGGCTTAAAATTCCGATGGCAAAAGGGACAAGATCATTGAATATTGCCCTTTCAGCCGCTATGGTTCTGGGTGAATCCTTAAGACAAACAAAACTATTTCCGGAACCCTGACGAACAATGAGTACTGAAGCGCAAAAAGAAAAAGCAAAAAACTGGTTTGAAGATTTGAGAGACCAGATCTGCCAAAGCTTTGAAAAAATCGAAGATGATATTACCGGTGTCTATACCGACCTTGACCCCGGCCGGTTTGAGCGCACAAAATGGTACCGCGAAGATGACCCGGCCAAAGGTGGCGGCACAATGGCGGTAATGAAAGGCCGGGTTTTTGAAAAGGTCGGCGTCAATGTTTCAACAGTTTACGGCGAATTTTCACCTGAATTTGCCGCACAAATCCCCGGTGCCGATAAAGACCCGCGCTTCTGGGCCAGTGGCATTTCACTTGTGGCCCATATGCACAGCCCCAAGGTACCCGCCGTACATATGAATACCCGCCATATCGTTACCACCCGCGGCTGGTTTGGCGGTGGTGCCGACCTTAACGCGGCCATCCCCAATCATTTTGATACCAAGGATTTTCACAAGGCTCTTAAAAAATGTTGTGACCGCCATGGCGATGATTATTACGACAAATATAAAAAATGGTGCGATGAATATTTCTATGTGCCGCACCGAAAACGGGCCCGCGGCGAAGGTGGCATTTTTTATGACCAACTTTCGACCGACTGGGAACGTGATTTTGCCTTTACCCAGGATGTCGGTCGTACTTTCAATGAAATTTATCCCGCTCTTGTACGGCGCCATATGAATAAGGAATGGACCGCCGAAGAGCGCGAAGAATTATTATATTACAGAGGGTTATACGCCGAATTTAATCTTGTTTATGATCGCGGTACAGCCTTTGGCCTTAAAACGGGCGGTAATGTGGATGCCATTTTGATGTCGCTTCCGCCCCATGCAAAATGGAAATAATTTACCCCGATGGAATGGGCTGATTTTGAAGCACAGATAAAAAATGAAGTCCGCAATATGGGCGGTTACTATGTCTGGACTGATGTCATTCTCCAGGGCAAATATCATATTCAGAAAAATGTCAAAACGGGCAGTTACCGTCTGCTTGATGGTCTTAGAAAAAGGATACTGCTTTCCGATTATGATGATTGTTTAGATAAGCTTAATGAGCTTTCCCCAAAGTTTGACCATGATCATCTGGTGCTGATGATCCATGGACTTGGCCGCCATGCCGGCATAATGGATAAACCGAAAGCAGCCCTGCGAAAAGCAGGATTTTCTGCCCATTCCCTTAATTATGCCACTCTTTTTGAAAGTGTTGAGCAGCATGCTGATCATTTTACCCATCTGCTTGAAAATTTAAAGGGGATCAAAAAAGTCTCCTTCGTCACCCACAGCCTAGGCGGGCTGGTGGTGCGGGAAATATTAAGTCGTGCGCAAGAATGGAATGGCGTTACGGCAGATAAGCTTGTCATGATGGGCACCCCGAACAAAGGCGCCCAGATTGCCGAATTTCTTAATCGTATGAAGCTTTATCAATTTATCAGTGGCCCGTCCGGGCAGGATGTCAGGCCCATGAAGAAAATCAAAAACCTGCCTGAACCCCCAATTCCCACACTGGTCATTGCCGGCGGCATGGGTAATGATATCGGCTATAACCCGATGCTCAGCGGCGATAATGACGGAATCGTCAGGGTTTCAGAAACCCGTCTTGACTGTCCCCATGAATTTAAACTGGTCAATGTCATCCATACCACGATCATGGATCATCCTGACAGCATCAAGGCCATGCTTGAATTTCTTGAAAAATAATTGGAAAAACACCTGTTAATGCAGGGTCATTTTAAAATCATTTTCGATCCAGATTTTTTCAAGGCGCTTAAGTTCCCCACCCAGTTCGCGGCCCGCTTTCCAACCCTGTTTCATCAATTCCTTGCCGCTGATCGGCAGTTGCGGAATTTCATAATCAGCAATATAACTGAGCGTCTTAAGGTCAAGCTTGCCCAATCGGGTAAGGTTATGAATAACCACATCTTTTCCATAAAGATAAAGCACCCGTCGCAGGGTTTCTTTTCTAAGATCATGATTCTCATAGGGTGCCGCATAGGAAATCAGCAGATCACGCTGCCTGTTTGATAGCCTTAGCCGCTTTGACGCCTTAGAAATAATTTCCTTATCGCCGGGCAAAAGACAGGAAAGACGACCGATAAAATCTTTCTGTCCCAGTTTTTTTTGCCGTTTGGCATATTTTAATAGTTCGTCATATTGCTCATATTCCGGCAGAATTTCGCGCAATATACCAATTGCCGCCATGACTGGAATGATTTGCACGACCTGTTTTGATAAAAGAAGTTTTTCAAACTCGTCCCTGATCCGCTCTCCGGAAAGCTTTGCGATCATTGCTTTCTGTTCAACACAGGCAAGCATGCCCGCCTCATCAACACCACCCACATCATAATTTGATGAAAACCGGAAAAAGCGCAAAATTCTAAGCCCGTCTTCCTTTATTCGCTCCCGCGCATTGCCAATGAAACGGACCCGCGCCTTTTTTATATCCCTGAAACCACCAAGCGGATCATGGATGGTGCCATCAATATCAAGATAAAGGGCGTTTATTGTAAAATCCCGCCTTCTGGCATCCTCGTGCCAGTCGTCGGTAAATTCAACCTCCGCATGGCGACCATCGGTGCTGACATCTCGGCGCAGTGTTGTAATTTCAAAATTTTTGCCGCTTAATCGCGCCGTTATTGTACCATGTTTAATGCCGGTAGGAATGACTGTGACACCGGCTTTTTCAAGTATTTTTCTATTTTTTTCCGGAGAATATCTGGAGGCAATATCAATATCGCCGATTTTACGTTCCCGTTTCCAGAAAATATTAAAGAGCGCATCGCGAACAGCGCCGCCAACGATCCGTGCGCTTAATTCATCCTGATTAAGCACATTCATCAACCGGACAAGGGCCTCGTCCTCAAGCCATTTTTCACCCGCGATATTAAGCGGCACATTGTTCATATTCATTAACCAGTCTGGCAAAGCGGACCAGCATCGCCGCCGTCGCCCCCCATATCTTATAATGTTCATGGGGAAATACATAATAATATCGTTTTTTACCACGCCAGTGAATACTTTCAATCGTGTGGTTCTTTTCATTAAGGATAAAGTCCAGTGGGACTTCAAAAACTTCCTCAACTTCACTTTTCTGCAAAATCAGATTAAAATCAGGATTAACAAAACCAACCACTGGCGAAACACTGTAGCCAGTTACCGTTTCATAATCTTCCATAGCACCGATCACCTCAACATGGCTTTGTGGCAGGTTGATTTCCTCTTTTGCTTCACGTAAAGCCGTTGCCATCGCATGCAGATCATCATCGTCACACCGCCCACCTGGAAAGCTGACTTGACCACTATGGCTTTTAAGTTGCGCCGAGCGTTTGGTAAGCAATATTGAAAGCTGGCCACCCCGTTCAACGATGGGAACAAGCACCGCAGAAGCTTTAAGCGGTAATTCATGGGTAAAATCACCATTATCTTTCAACATCTCATCCGGTCGATAAAGCGAATGATCTCCATTTGTCGGCCGAATCCATACTCTTGCTTCCGCAGGGGTCAATGCACGTCTCATGATCGGGTCATGTCGCTCAAATAATCGTGTAATCTGTCTTCTCATAAAGTCTGTCCGTCCAGGGGAAAAAAACTGCCACAACTCCACACACCATACCTGCCGTTATGTTCTACCGCAATTTCCGCCAGCTGGTAATATACACTGCGTGATATCAGTGCATCAAGATTATCCCGGACACGCACATAAGGGGATGGCTCACCAGTTTTGTCATTAATGCTCACCGTAATCGGATGACTGTCATCCACTTTGACATAATCATCAAGATTGGTCCGAAATATGATCGATCCCTGAGCGATATCCATTTCAACCGCTGTAAAGGGGGCATCATCAACCCTGATCCCAACCTTTTCAACCGGCGTCACCAGAAAAAAATCATCCCCTTCCCGGCGCAGGATGGTTGAAAACAGTTTCACCATTCTTTCCCTATTGATTAGGGTTCCCATATAATACCAATTTCCGGTACGGTCGATACGAATATCAATATCGCCGCAAAAGTCAGGATGCCATAGATGAAGCGGAGGCCGCTTTTGTTTGGTAAAGGCTTTCATAGCTTCGGAAATGAAATGCTCCGGTCTAAAACCGTCACTATTTCCATTATGAATATCTGCGTTTTCCATAAGCTACTCCTACCGCAACTATATGAAAATATTATGACAATTTAAAGATCTTCTTTTTTAATGCTGTTTTTCAATAGCCCCGGCGAGGCTGGAAAATGCCCCTGGTTCCAGCTCAAGCGCCAGCAATCTTGACAGGTCCTTCTGCCCTTCCATTGTAAAATCTTCTGCCATCTGGCGGCTAAATCCCAGCCTTGCGTAATAAGGTTCATCACCTACAAGCACGACCCGCTTATGGCCAAGCATTTTTGCACGCTCAAGCCCGTGCCGCATCAATCCGATGCCGTATCCCTTGCCCTGTAATGCCGGTTCAACAGCAATTGGCCCAAGCAAAAGCACATCTTGGCCCTTTATCTGCACAGGCCAGAACTGAAGTGTTGCAATAAGCTTTTCTCCGTCCCTGATTACAAAGGACAGATCCTCAATTGCCGGAACCCCTACACGAAAAGTATATGCCGCCTTGTTATGACGATCAGGACCAAACGTAAGGTCAAGCAGCTTTTCAACGTCTTCCTGATCAGATTTCTGCTGTAAATCAATTATCATTACGGATAATTCCTATAAAAAATTTCACAGCTGATAGCATAGAAAAAAACACCAATCCAGAAAAAAATACGGTTTTCATATTTATTTTCCGAATTTTATTCGGTTTAATAGTAAAATACAGAATTTTCTAAAAATTTACCATTAACCTGGTATTGACTGAATTTATAATATCCGTCTTCTCATTGCTGAAATCACGAACCACAGTATAGGCATAATTCCCTTGCAGTTTAATAAGGTCATTAAGATACCAGTCAGCCGCAAGAATGACAGATTTCTGCTTTCGTCCGTATATTTCATGAGTAAAGTCTGCAATATCATAGCGGGCAGCCAGTCTCACTTCGCCCATGCCTCCCGCCCCAACCGGATTGGCAATCTTCACATTGTCATAACGGCCATCCTTGCCATCGATCACCCGCTCGCCACCGGTCGGAAAAAAGCTTACTTCAACATAGCCGCCTTCATATGTCGGATTTATCCCTGTCTGTGTTTCCATACTGCTCAAATGATCCTTCACAAAACCATATTCGCTTTGAAAGCCAAAAGATTTATAGGTTGCCACAAATTCACCGTCAAAAAACGTCTCTCCCGTAACCATAAAACTGGTTGATGCCAGCGGCTTTAAATCCCCCTGATTTATAAATGGTCTGGCACTGTAATTAAGGTCATATGCATGACCATTCTCATTTCGGTAAAACCCTGAGCCACCAAAATGGAGACCAACACCATTTTCCAGCCTCGGGCTATAGGTAAGGCGGGCCGATACCATGTTATTATCGTCAAGTGAACTATTCCCTGTTGAGGCATTTTCAAAAAAATACCCGCCGCTGACCGACCAATATGCTCCATGATGCGAAACACCTATGCCAACTTGCGGATTAATTCGCAATGCATTAATAAATGCTGCCCGCTCTGCAAATGCGGCATTTGGTGGTGGTGTTAATTTATCCAGCGTTGTATAGGTCCTGGTCTGCCCGGCTACTATGGTCGTATTTCCAAACGAATAATCAATATAGGCCAATTTGACATCAACCTCATTATCAACAAATTTTGTAGCAATCCTGTAACTGAAACTGCCGAGAAACTTTCCCCGAACACCAAGCTCCAGATGACGCATGTTAGTGCCATTAATTTTTTCAAGAGGTCTCGCAATACCATCACCATCCTTGAAAGTGATGATCGAATAATCATAAGTCATACGGCCATTCACTTCGAATGAATAACGCCCGTCAGCAGAACTTAATACCGGCCCTGGTTCCCAGGTAAGAATAAAATTATTTTCCTTTGGTTGATCTGATCCTAATGCATCATTCTGCGATTTCTCATCTGTCAATTTTTCTACAGTGGTTTTTAGCTCATCAATCTGCTGCTGAAGTTCCCTGACGTCAGGTTTGACAAATTCTGTTTCAGGATTGGCTGACGCTTCCTGTGCATCTGCATTCACAGCCAGAGCCCCGGCCCCCAGAATAAAGAAGGACGGTATTGCAAATATTCGTTTATGAAGCATAAAATTAAACCCGCTGTTACACTATATCAGTGCAAAAAATTAACGATAAACTATCATTCGTCAAGCGCTAGTTTTCGATTCCCGGATAATGTTAATAAAATATGTAACCACGATTAACGATTCGGTAATAATTCTCTATAAATTTTCAGATAATTTGATTTTAAATCTTTTAATTTTCAACAATAATTTTAATTGAATTCTTGGATTAACTTACTGAAAAATATGCAAGATTTAAAAAAATAATAAAAATTTCGCTTTATGGATGTATCAATATATCAAAGACAATCAATTTATTAACTATTTGTAAATCTATCCTGCTTTATCCTGAAATTGATTATTTCCTCCCCCAGACTTGGGCGGCCTGATTATAGTGGTCGCCTTTTTTTTGTCAAAATATCGTCGTACGCATTGGATTTGGAAATTGAGGGGTGTTTTTTATTGAACTTACGCTTGAAAGGACAAGGTAAAATAAGTTAATAATCATATTTGATGAATTACAATTTTATCTATGCAAGCGACTAAATATTTAAAATTGGGGGATTGGGATAAATGGCTGCAATGTTGACTAAAAAAACGGCAATTTTAAAAACCTTTGTAGCACTCAGCTTATTACCGTCTTCAACTTTTGCGCAAGATATTATAGATGATTTAGAAGATACACAAGTTCGCTCCTATGACCGGAAAACGATAGAGGATGATTATACATCCGTCCCTGTTTATAAGGATCGTCAGCTTACTTTTATGACCGGTTATGATTATAGCAGTGGTAAATTCAATCTGCCCGCGAATACCAACATCAGTTATATTCCCTATAGTCTTCAATATGAAACCGGCTCCTGGGAATTTAAATTAAACAGTGGATATATATCTTTTGCAGCGCCAAAAAATGTTGTGCCGGTTATTGAAGGGGCACCACTGGTAACCGACGTTGATCTGACCCCGACCGATCGATACAGAAATCCGCGGAAAGACGGATTTGGTGATGTCTATCTGTCAGCCAAATATTCTATTGAAAACCCCTATAGCAATGATTTTTATATTGATCTGACCGGCCGCATAAAAATACCGACTGCCAATGAGTATAAAGGGCTGGGAACAGGTAAGGTTGATTATATCGTAAAAGCGGATTTCGCCTATCTCATCGGTAACTTTATGCCCTTTGCCACATTGGGCTACCGCTTTATTGGGAAAACTCATCTTTATGATCTTCAGGACAGCTTTTTTGCCTCCATCGGGGCTTCATATTATCTGACCTATGACACCAGCATCGGGGTAAGCTATGAGTACCGCGAAAGCGCCACCCCCGGCTTTAATAGCCCCAAGGAAATCTTCGCCTATACCGATGTTCAGATCAATGATCACTGGGGCGTTAATTTCTACGGTGTTGTCGGCCTTAATAATGTAACCACCGATTACGGCCTCGGCACCCAGCTCCGTTATAAGTTTTAGTTTATCCTTGAAAAAAAGGCGGTCGTTAAACCGCCTTTTGTCTTATTATATTATTAAATCGGCTCACCCGGCGGGATTTGCGCCAGATCCGATGATTTCGGCATATATTTCCCCTCAAGGAAAAGTCCGATCCGCCTCGCCTGCGCCTGATAATGGGCTTTATATTCGCGGTTCATTTCCTCTTTCGCGATTTTTTCCTCCAGAATGCCTTTAAGCCCAGCCAGATGTGATGCCACCATTGCCTGAACCGCCGGTGAAGCGTCTTGATCAGCAGCCGTCATCATCATATAATGAACAAAAACATAGCCGACCCGGCGTTGCACCGCCGCTTTTAGCGGATCATCAAGCCGCGCGGCCAGAATTGTATTCTGGGCAATTTTCACGATATAGCGATCAAGACTGATTTGTGAGCTGTCCCGCACATTAAAATCATTGACCCGTGCCAATCTGTATCTGTCAAACAGAAGGCCGAGCGTATGATTGGCATGGGCCTCCACCAGCGCCAGTGCATCAAAGCTCGCCCCCGTATCGCGCGGGAAGCTTTCATTCGTTAGCTCGTAACCGAATGCCTTAGGCGGGATCAGATCAAGAATATGCTTGGGCAGGGTCAGATAATCCGGCGATAATGCCTCCAGGACCAGATCCATCGCCGCATCCTGCCGCTCGCGCGAAACCATAGTATGGCGCGGCACCAGATTAGCCCCCTTGACTTCATAACCATAAATCATGCCACCGATTGATTTTGCCGCTGCATTAATCTGAAAACGCGGCAGATAATAAAGCGGCACCAATGTTTCCTCAAGGCTGGAAAGCGGAATGCCATCCGCAATATTATCCAGACCGAATTTGGCAAGGGCGACTTTACGCACCTCATACATCTGTTTTGTCGCTTGCAGAACGTCATCGCCGAAATCCCACAAATGGCTGTCCGCATGAAGGCTTGATACACCGCGGCTGTCCGGTCCGTCAGCCACAAACTGATGACCGGAGGCATAGGCATCTTTCAGAATTTTTTGTAGCCCTGCTTTTTCTTCCCCTTCATTCGCATACTGACGGTAGCCCCAGTTCACAGCAATTTTATTCCATTCCCCGATTTTTTCACGATAAGGATTTTTAATGGAAATATTACCATCTTTATCCACTGACATTTTCGGATGCGGGTAATCCATCACATCGTCATCATCATTTGTGCTGGCAATATAATTATGGGCAAACCCAAGCGTATGACCCACTTCATGGGCGCCAAGCTGACGGGTCCGGGCAATGACAAGGGCAATACTGTCATCAATATCGGCTTTGCCGTCCTTATAGGGGCCGGTCACCGCATTGGCGATCATAAAATCCTGTCGAGACCGCAGTGAGCCAAGGGTCACATGCCCTTTGATAATTTCACCGGTACGCGGATCACGGACACTGGCCCCGTATGACCAGCCACGGGTTGATCGGTGAACCCAGTTGACCACATTATAGCGAACATCGTCCGGGTCCATATCTTCAGGCATGATTTTTGCCTGAAACGCATTTTTAAATCCGGCCGCTTCAAAGGCCTCGTTCCACCATTCAACCCCTTCACGCAAGGCTTCCCTGATCAGTGGCGGGGCCCCGCGGTCAATATAATATATAATCGGATTGACCGGCTCGCTGATCGCTGCATTCGGGTCTTTTTTGACCAGACGGTGACGGTTGATATAGCGTTTCACGATCGGCTGATCAATCGGTGTGCCGTAATCCACCACTTCCGTGTCATTAAAGCTCATGGCCGGGTCAAAAATACGTGGCTGATAATTATCATCCGGCAGTTCAACAAACGATATCCGCTGTTTAAGGGTGATGATTTTTGGATTGGCTGCCACCGAACGGACAAAATTACCGGGATTATTTCCCATGAAGGTTACGGAACTTTCAAGTTCTGTATTCTTGGGGAAGGTTTTGACCTTATCAAAATTGACAAAGCTTCGAGGCTCGTTAAAGCTGAAATCTCCCTGCCCGCTTCTTTTAATTTTATCAGCAATACCATGCTGGTCCGACATCATCATATCAGTAATGTTGATCAGTGTACTGCCATCCTTATCAGTGGCAACCGCCTTAAAGCTCCAGACGATGGATGGGGCAAAGGCATTCACCGCCGCCAGCCGCTCGCTCGGATTGTCACTGGTGGCGATATAGCGGGTATTTTTCTGATGCAGCAGCACTTTTTCGCCAACGCGGCCGAAATAAACCAGTTTGGTATCCCCAAGTTGTCCTCTGTCAAGCGCTACATCGTTGGATCCAAGCGCCCCGGGTAGACTGACTTTATAAATAAAATCCTGATCAAATTTTTTAATCTCAAGATAAACAGCCCCTTTCTGATGATCCAGATAGATATCAAAAAAACCCTGTTTTCTTTCCATCTCTTTGGTAAAATCTGATATGGTCTGCGCCTGTGCCGAGGCTGAAAAAATAATGATGACTAACGTGCTGAAAAATGCCCGTAACATGGCCGTCCCCTTTTGACAAATTGGTTTTATTTTAGGAAAGCTTAAGGGCAATTGAACCCAAGTTCAAGCCTTGCTATGCTGGTAAGTATAAAAACGGTAAAGAAAGACCCGAAATAATGAAAAAAATAATGCCACTCCTTTTGTGTACTGCTTTATCTGCCTGCAGTGGAAATGACCAGGCAGACGATAAACTCCTTACCCCAGCTGATTATGCCGATTATGTGGTAATCGGAAAATCGGTCAACACAAGACAGAAACAGTCTGGTGAAAAAAATCTGCTCAATACCGTGTTTTTCGCTGAAATTTTTCAGACAAAAAGGGCAATTGACGGTATCGGCGTCACTAACGCCCACCTGACCGGCCCGGGCAAAGCAAAGGATGGGCTTAAATTTTCCGATGGCGATACACTCTATCTAACCGGCGGCCGGGTGGGAACCATTGAAGAACTTGATAAAATATTTCCTGATTCCACTTATTATTTCAGCTTTGATACGCCAGCCGGAAAAATAAGAAACCTTCCCGCCATATTTAAAAAGGACGGTGATGAAAGTTTAAACCCGGGCCCGATTACCCTGTCCCTATCACAGAATGGAAGCCCCGTGGACCCCGTCGCCATTGACCCGGAACATGACCTGCTGGTGACATGGAGCCCTTTTGAAAAAGGGACCGCAGACCCGGACGGCATCATTGATGATATGATCTATGTCATGTTTGGGAACTGTATGGGCATCGAAACCGTTCATAGCGGCCATGCCTTTGATCCCGGGAGCCTTACTTTCCGTGCGGAAAGCTTTACAATTCCCGCATCAAAACTTTTTGCCGGACAGCCATTTATGCTGGAAGTAGAACATTCAAACATGGAAACCGATATTTATAAAGGCATTGAAACTATTGTGACCTATGCCGCTTCCACATTTCTGGATATTAAAACCATAGGTGAAAATACTGAAAACCCCGCCTGCCCTGCTGTTCCACATGCTTTTGATGGTGGCGCCAGCGACCGGATAAGAGCGCCTGAATAATAAAAAAAGAAGAAAGGCAGCCCAGTAGACCGCCTTTCTAAGAATATTAAATCAGTTTTACATTGGTGAATTTGCCATATTCATCGCGGCGCCGATGATCCCGCCAATGACAAGGATAACTGTCGGCAAAAAGCTTAATCCGAAACCCATGCTGCGTTTATCCGGGTCAGCAACATAGCTTTTATAATAAATGAATCGTCCGATGATAAAGACTATACCAAGGCCCGCTGCAATTTCGGAGCCATAAGCCCTGGCAAACATCACCATGCCAGGAATAAAAGCCACCAAAAGTTCAAGTGTATTCATCTGTACCCGGTAATGACGCTCAAAAACGTCGTTTCCGGTTGTTGCCGGTGCTTTGATACCGCTTTGCACCCGAGCCTTACCGACCATCATTGCAAAAAATACATATTCAACCAGCGCAACGCCAATTACGATTGTAACAAGATCCATGAATTCCCTTTCTATTATTGTTTCATCAACTGGAGCCTAGCTCACAATGTTAGCACTGTCAACTAATCGTAAATTGCATTATAAATTTAACGTTTCTTTAACAACTGTGACGATATTATGGCAGAACGCTTAACCTGGGGCGGCCAGTTTCCCCTATCGAGTTCTCTTGTATGGCCGCCCAATTTTTTTATCCCAAATTTTATGAAAGCGTAAAGGGCGACAGTGATGCCGCCCTTAATTTTTAATTCTGATAATATCTTTTGCCAAATGGTTCACCGCGGTCCAGATTAAGATACCGGTCACGAAGCATCGTGCGGCGAGAGACAAGGTCATATTCAACCCCGCGTATAATGACATGATCAGTGTTTGATGTAACCTCAAGCGGGTCGCCGTCCCAAACAACCACATCAGCATCTTTACCAACCTCAATTGATCCGACTATCCTGTCGACACCGAATATTTGCGCCGGGTTAATGGTTATTGAACGGATCGCCCCGTCATGGCTCATCCCGTGAGCAACCGCCATTCCGGCAAACTGCAATATATGATGGCCGTAATAAAGGCTGCCATTTCCCGAAATAAGAGAAAAATTAACCCCCGCCTTTTCAAGACGTGCCGCATTTGAAAATGTGGTGCCGGCCATGGTGACATTGCCGAATAAATTATCCTCCGGCACGATAATCACCGGTATGTCAGCGGCCACCAGATCATCGGCCACTTTCCAGGCTTCCTGTGCGCCCTGAATAACAATATCAATTCCGTAATCTTTCTTAAGCTGGATGGCACCACTGATTTCCGCTTCGCTGCCCATTTCAATGACCAGCTTTTTATTGCCTTTCAGCACCGGAACAAGCGCTTCCATATCAGCAATGGACAGCAAATAATCCTGCGACTGCCCGCGCATCACCCGTGATTTATTACGCTCATAATCAAGCACCTGATCAAAAATCGCCCTGATCCGGTTCCAGGCTACGGCCCGGTTTTGCGCATTTTCAAATTTTGCATGCATCGGTCCTTCTGCAAAGCGCATATCCGGCTTGTTATCCATGGTAATGATCGCCGAAGTGCCGCTGAATATATCACCTGATGATGTCGGCGATGATACGGCCCGGGTTACTCCCTGACGCCTTCCTTCCTCAATCACGACGGAGCCACTGTTGAGAGCATATTTTACATCGAAAGACGCCGTCATGCCGGAATCATTGGCACTTGTATCCGATGAAAAAATCCGCGTTGCCCCTTCGGACAGACCATAAATGCTGCTACTGCTCATAATGCCCGGGGTAACTTCCTTGCCACCTGCGTTAATGACACGCGCATTAGTCGGCACCTGAACATTGGTCCCGACAGCGGTAATTTTTCCATTTTCTATCAGCACTGTACCATTTTCAATGGGAGCACCAGTGGCTGTGTGAATTTTACCCCCGACAATGGCAATAGTCTCTGCCAGTGCCGGTGCAGCGAATAATACTATAAGAATTGCTAGATATCTCATTGATGATCTCCCGCTGTTACATAGCCAATGGCATGATCGGTAATCCACTGGTTTTCAGTGTTATTACGGTCATAATGAAGGGCACCGTCGATAAACACATTTTCCGCCAGCGCATATACACTGAGCGGGTCACCGTTCCAGATCACGACATCTGCATTCTTTCCCACCTCAAGCGATCCGATCTGATCGGCAAGACCAATGGATTTGGCAGGGTTCAGGGTCAGCCAACGGAATACCTCACCACGGGTAAAATGAAGACCAACCCGCTCGCCATCTGCCCAGGCTTTCGCCGCTTCCTGATTTAAACGCTGACCGCCCGTGTCACTGTCCGAATGGACAATGGCACAGCCACCAGCGGCCGCCATCATCGGGATATTTTCATCAATCCCGTCAAAGCTTTCCAGTTTAAATCCCCACCAGTCGGCCCACATTCCGGCACAAATATCATTTTCCGCCAGAATATCGGCAATTTTATAGGCTTCAACCGCATGGTGAAAGGCAGCTATTTTATAATGAAACTCGCGTGCCATATTGATCACATCAACCATTTCATCAGCGCGGTAGCAATGCATCTGGATACTGATTTCACCGTTTAAGACACCCATCAGCGTTTCCAGTTTCAAATCACGTTTCGGCGCTTTGACATCCTTGCCCGCCTTATAATCCTCATAATATTTATCCCAGGCATTTTTATAGTCCGTTGCCTCAATCCATGAAGTACGGTATCCGGCAAATTGCCCCATGGCCGTGGCAAATCTCCCCTGCGAACGATGAACGCCGCGCGGGTTTTCACCACAGGCCATTTTAAGTCCGTATGGTGCCCCGGGAAACTTCATTCCTTCGGTTGAGCGGCTTGGCACCATTTTCAGCGTCACGCCGCGGCCCCCGAAACGGTTTGCTGACCCTGGCAAATTCTGTTGTGTTGTGACCCCTGCCGCCAGTGCCGCCGGGAAATTCGGGGTTTGCGGCCAGATTGAATGCTCCCCCCAGACATCGGCAGTGTTTGGGGCCTTTACTTCGTTACCGCCATCAGTCCATATGCCCATGTGCGAATGCATATCGATGATACCGGGGGTTACCCATTTTCCAGAACCATCAATAATTTTGGCACCGGCCGGAATATCGATCGTCTCGCCAACGGCAATAATCTTGCCACCATCCATCACAACTGTTCCCCGTTCAATCTCCCCGCCATCTCCGGTCAGGATATGAGCATTGGTAATCGCCGTTAATTCAGAAGGCCAAGGTACATAAGTGCTAGGAAACGGGTCTTTATCAATCACCACCATTGGCGCACGGTTATCTGCTTCCTGTGCAAACGCGGCCGAAGTAATGACTGCGGCGGAAACACAGGTCAGCAGTTTCAGGAATTTTGAAAATTTCATAAGCTTCTCCCTCAAGAATTCAGATTTTTTTATTTTTCCCTTTAATTCACGGTATAAGAATGATTAACTATATTCAATAAAAATCAAGTTCATAAAAAAAGAGGATATTATCATGAAAAGAAGAAGTTTCTTTGCCGCAGCCGGTTTAAGTGCCCTGGCGGCCACAATGCTATCAGGTAAAGCATCAGCCCAGTCTGGTGGAAAAGTAGATGCCAAACTGGCTGAACTCGGCATTGAAGTTGCTCCCGCTTCTGCACCGGTTGCCGCCTATGTCGGCTGGCGCAAGGTTGGCAATCTTGTCTATATTGCCGGACAGGTTCCCCATGATGAAAATGGCAATATTATCGGCAAGCTCGGCGTAAACATGACAACCGAACAGGGTTATGCCGCCGCCCGCGCCTGTGGCATTTCCATTCTAGGCCAGCTTAAATCGGCCCTTAATGGTGACCTTGACCGCGTAAAACAGTGCATTCAAATTCAGGGGCTTGTTAATTCCGCTGATGATTATACCGAACAGCATCTGGTTATTAACGGTACATCAGAACTATTCCGCGATATCTGGGGCGAAGCCGGTCTTGCCGCACGTGCCGCTGTCGGCACCAACAGCCTGCCGCTTGGTATTGCCTGTGAAGTCCTCGCTGTATTCGAGGTAGCATAATGTTCCGTCGGGCTTTCCTCACATCAATCGTTACCAGTATTCTTGCCGCCTGTGGCAAATCGGAACAGGCGTCAGAGGAAAAAATGCAATCAAAACTTGCCCAGGGGAATAGTGGCAGAATTGATGCAAAGCTCGCTGAACTAGGTATTGAGCTGCCGGAGGCAAGAACCCCTATTGCCGCCTATACCCCAATCCGCAAAGTCGGCAATATGGTTTATATCGCCGGACAGGGTCCAAGCAATCAGGGTGTAGTCGGTAAGGATTATACCACTGAACAGGCCTATCAGATGGCCCGCGAGGCCGGTATTCTGGTGCTCAGCCAATTAAAAGCCGCCTGCGACGGTGATCTTGACCGGGTCGTACAATGCGTGCAGCTTCAGGGGCTTGTCCGCGCCACCAGCGATTATACTGAACAACATCTGGTCATAAATGGCACGTCTGAACTGTTCCGTGATGTCTTTGGTGATAGCGGTCTTGCCGCGCGTGCTGCTGTCGGCACCAACTCCTTACCGGTCGGGTTTGTATGCGAAGTAATCGCCACATTCGAGATCGCTTAGGTGTCTCAATCCTTAAATCATTTTAAAAAGCGTCTGCTTGAAAAAAGGCAGGCGCTTTTGTCCATTATCGAGGGAACAAAGGATAACTCAAAGGCCGTAACCCTTGACCAGACGTCTGTCGGGCGCCTTTCCCGTATGGACGCCATGCAGGGACAGGCCATGGCCGAAGAGGTTAAAAGACGGCGCCAAAACGAACTTAAGAAAATTGATGCTGCACTGACACGGATAGAAGAAGACGATTTTGGATATTGCCTGAACTGTGGTGACGATATTGACAAAAAGCGCCTTGATTTTGATCCATCAATCACCCTTTGCAATAACTGCGCGAGGTAGTAACATTCCACAATAAAAAAGGCCGCCCCCGAAACGGGAACGGCCCTCTTTTTTATTTGGTATTGCTAGCCTTATGCAAAAGCTTTTTTACAGGCTTTATCCAGGTTCTCTAGCGCTGTTTTCAGGCTTGAACGTGGAACAGCAATATTCATACGCATGAAGCCTTCTGCACCGATACCATAAGAGTTACCGGAGTTAAGCTGTACGCCGCAAGTGTCAACAATCCACTCACCCAGAGCCATTTCAGGCTTAAGGCCGGAATGTCTTCTGCCCTGATCACGCATTTTGTCATGATAGGCTTTCATATATTCTGGGGTAACAACCTTTTTCATCAGTTCATTACAGTCAAGCCATGCAAGATATGTACCTTCCGGCTTGGAATAGCTGATGCCTGGCATGTTGCCTGATTTATTAATGAAATCGACAACATAATCAAAGTTAGCATCTACATAGGCAGAAACGTCAGTTGCCCACTGGCCACCTTCACGGAACGCTGTTTCACAGGCAATAAGACCAAATACGTTCCAACCTTCATCATGACCGCCACCAATCATTGTTGCGTTCATAAGGTCCTGGTTTTTCGTAAAGAAGTAAGCCACTTTAAGTGCAGCCTGACCGAATGTTTTTGATGGTGAACGGTAAGTGATGCTGTGCTGAGCATATTTTTCACCGATAGATGCATATGGCGTAAATTTATGGCCTTTATTGACATAATCACAATGGATTTCGTCGGCCAGAATTGTTACACCGCGGCTGATACAAAGATCACCAAGAGCACGAAGCTCATCCGCTGTCCAGCACTCACCTGACGGGTTGTTCGGGTTACAGAGAATGAGACATTTTGTTTCATAATCAAGACGCTTGTCAAGATCTTCAAGATCCATATGCCAGCGGCCATTGATTTTTTTCATTGGGTTCATTTCAACGCGCATACCCGCTTTTTGAATGGCCCCTGTGAAACCGCTATATGTTGGTGTTTGAAGAATGACTTTACCTTTTACAGGGTTTAGTCCGCGCATGGATGAAATCATGCCTGGCTTCAATGCACAGGATAATTTGATCCAGCTTTTTTCTACATCAAGACCATAACGATCTTTGTTCCAGTCAATGATTGACTGATATACGCTGTCCGGAACAGTTTCATAACCGAACTGTTCATATTTTGCGCGCTCCTGAAGTGCCTTTACAACAAAAGGAGGCTGTTTGAAATCAAGATCCGCAATACCCATTGGCACAGTGATTTTGTCTCTTCCATAACGTTTAATCGCAGCATCCCACTTTACGCTGTTATGCCCGATACGGCTGTATATATCGTCGAAGTTATAACCTTTTCCGCCCCCTCTTGATTGCCCCATAGCAAGTGCGCCGCTGGCACCCGCTGCTGACATAAGCGCAGTAACACCAGCCGCACCTTTCATAAAATTACGACGGCTTGGTCCGTTTAATTTTTTCATATTAATTTCCTTTTATGTTATTCCCGGGGCCTTTGTGTAGCCCGATTGCCCTTTGAAATACTCATTTAAACGGTAAATATTATAATTTTTTTAGAAATTCCCGTTTTGCTCTCCTCTCAAAGATGATAGTTTATAACATGACAATTTTATGATGAAAAGAAAAAATAATTCCAGTGTGACCGACCAAATAGAAATAATCATTATCGGGACTGGTGTAATCGGCCTGGCTATTGCTAAAACCCTGGCGGATAAGGGTCATGACGTTCTTATCCTGGAAAAAGAAGCCAGCTTTGGCATGGGCATCAGCTCAAGAAACAGCGAAGTCATCCATGCTGGTCTTTACTTCGCTCCGGATATGTTAAAAACAACACTGTGTATTGATGGGAAAAAAAGACTTTATGATTATTCGAATTCCCGCCACATCCCCCATAAACGTTGCGGCAAACTGATTGTAGCCACCAGCGATGATGAAATTCGCAGACTCGACCAGATTTATAAAAATGCCGGAAATTGTGGTATTGATAACCTTGAATATCTGACAAAAACCCAATTTAATCAACTTGAACCTGATATTACGGCAAAAGCAGCACTTTTTTCTCCTTCCAGCGGCATTATTGACAGCCATAGCTATATGTTCTCCCTGCTCGGGGATTTTGAAGCGGCTGGTGGAAATGTCGCCTTTAATGTAACTATTCGATCAATTGAAAAATCTGACGGGGTCTTTCTGGTATCAACCAATGACGAATATCAGATTTCCTCCAGATTGCTGATCAATGCAGCCGGGCTTGGGGCAATGAATATCGCCCGACTGATTAATGGCCTTGACCCATGCTATATTCCTGACCTTGTCATGGCTAAGGGGCATTATTTTTCCTATTCCGGCAAAACCCGCTTCCGGCATCTTGTCTACCCGATCCCTTTTGTCGGCGGGCTTGGGGTTCATCTTACTCTTGATATTGCGGGCGGTGTAAAATTCGGTCCTGATGTTCATTTTATTCACCATGAAGACTATAGCGTTGATCCTGCCCTGAAGGATGCGTTTGTAGATTCTGTGAAACGCTATTTTCCAGGGATAAATCCCGAAAAATTACACCCAGGTTACGCCGGGATAAGACCAAAACTTTCCAAAACAGGTGAAGATTTTAACATTCAATTTGAAAAAGTTCATGGTATTAAGGGACTGGTGAATCTGTTCGGGATGGAATCTCCCGGTTTAACAGCCTCTCTCGCCATTGCTGATTATGTTACGGAAAAATTATATGAAAGTTGACCATTTATATACACCCTGCCTTTTGCTGGACCGGAAAAAATTAAACCAGAATATTTCTCGAATGTGTAATCATATAAATAACCTTGGCGTCAGTTTACGCCCGCATGTAAAAACTGCGAAATCGGTTCCGGTAGCGTTAATGTGTGCGGGTGGAGAAACGGGACCTATAACCGTTTCAACATTAAAGGAAGCCGAATATTTTGCTGATGCAGGATTTAAGGACATCATTTATGCGGTCAGCATGGTACCTGCTAAATTACCCCGTGCGCTCGCCCTTTTGAAAAAAGGCATTGATTTAAAACTCATTATCGATAATGCCAATATAGCAAAAGAAATCAGTGCATTTGGGGAAAAAGAAAACTGCAAACTCAAAGTTCTGATTGAAATTGACAGCGATATGCACAGGGCAGGACTTTCACCGGATTCTGAAGAAGTCATCTATGTTGCCCGCGCCTTGCATGATGGAAAAGGAACAGAAATGGTCGGCGTTTTAACCCATGCCGGTGAATCCTATTATGGCACAAGTGAAAATGCATTCGTTAAAATGGCTGAGCAGGAACGACACGCCATTACCACTGCTGCAGATAATATCAGAAAAGCAGGCATTCCCTGCCCAATTGTCAGCTGCGGTTCAACACCCACAGCCACTTTTGCAAAAGACCTAACCGGCGTTACAGAAGTCCGAGCGGGTGTCTTTGTGTTTCAGGATGCTTATCAGGCGGGGATTGGTGTTTGCAAAAAATCCGATATAGCATTAAGCGTTCTGACAACAGTTATTAGCCATAAAAAAAATCAGAACCGCATAATTACCGATGCTGGCGGCATGGCCTTATCCAAGGATTACAGCACCAGAGGAACATCTTTTGACTGTGGATATGGCCTTGTTGCAGACATCAAAGGCAACATAATTGAAAATCTGACTGTCATCGGTGCAAATCAGGAACATGGACTTATTTCAACAAAAAACGGTGATCTTGATTTTGAAAAATTTCCTATCGGCACCAAACTGCGTATATTGCCAAATCATGCCTGTATGACTGCCGCCGCTTATGACACCTATAACGTTATGGAAAATGATAATGAAATTTCCGAACAGTGGCAACGCTGCAACGGCTGGTGAATTAATTAAATTTATGGAATGATTAAAAATTAAGGCTTCTTTATTTAGGTAAAGAAGCCTTAATTATAAATAGGTTATGAATTTTTCTTAATGCATCAGTTAAGAAGTTACGATAAAAAATCAGCCCGCTTTTCGATCAAGCAGCACTTCAAAGAAGCTTGCGGCTCTCTGCTCAAGATCAATAACCAGTTTTTCAATTGTACCTGAGGCCTCATTAACTTCAGATGCACTGGTCAAGGCACGACCAGCGGCTTCACTGACTTTATTGATATGTTTGGAAACTTCCTGTGTTCCCACAGATGCTTCCAGAATATTCTTACTGATCTCAACAGTCGTGTCTAGCTGTTCTGAAGTTGATTGTGATATGGCAACAGCAATATCATTTAATTCGTTGATGATTGAGGCAACACCATCAACCACGCTAACCGCAGAACTGACATTGGATTGAATACTGTCAATTTGAGCACTAATATTCTCTGTTGCTTCGGCAGTTTGCCCGGCAAGTGATTTAACTTCAGACGCAACAACGGCAAAGCCCTTACCAGCTTCCCCGGCACGGGCCGCTTCTATGGTCGCGTTAAGGGCCAAAAGATTGGTCTGTGCCGCAATATCATTGATCATCTTGATCACTTCACCAATCGCAGCTGAAGAATTTTGCAATTCATCAATTGATTTTTTGGCCGAAACTGCCTGCTCAGACGCTTCATGTGACTGATTGGTTGAAATTTTAACCTGACGGGAAATTTCCTGAACTGAAACCCCATATTCTTCTGTTGCCGCTGCAACAGTTTGTACATTGACACTCGCCTGCTCAGACGCTGCTGCCACATTGGCAGAAAGCGTCTGGGTTTCCGTGGCCAGTTCAGTCAAGCCATGTCCCAGAACTTTTAATTCCGAAGTCGAAGAATTCAAGGAATTTATAATTTCCATTATATTTTCATTAAAGCCTTCCGCCAGAGTTTCCCTGTCTTTAACAGATTTAAGTTCAGTAGCCTCAATGCTTTCACAGGCGGCGTTAATTACTTTTGCACCACTTTCAAAACTTCCCGGCATTCCGCGGCTTAAGAATTTTCTGTAATATTGACCTTTTTCAGCGGCTTTTAGCGAAGCACCCGCTTCTCTTACATAGGCATCCGTAATATCCAGCAGATAATTGATATCACAAAACACGTTTGAAAATTCTTCAAACTGGTTCCAGTGAACTATCCTGGCTTCCAGATTTCCTTTACGAAATTCGGGAGTAACCTGTTTTAAAACCTCAAAAGCCTCTTCATATAATTTAAGCTTCGCTTTAAGGTCGTCCACATCTTCTGCAGATGTTGAATTAATAACGTCATTATCCTGCGATTTATTTTTTTTACCAAATCCAAACATAACTATTTTCCTACTGACCAGATAAATTCATCATATGATGTGTTGTTGTTTTTAAAGAAATTTTCAAGATAACTGACTGCTGCCTCAAGCCCCTCTTTGCGGTTCTTTGGTCCATTTTCAATTTCAAGAAGCTTCCTGTACATTTCGCTAATGGCAGATATTTTATCCGGATCAGCTTTTCTGCGGCTCGAATGATAACCTGTAATTTCACCATTATTATCTAAAGTCGGTGTAATATGGGCAAATACCCAGTAAAATTTCCCCGACTTGGACATGTTTTTCACATAGGCGAAAATTTCTTTTTTCGATTTAATTTGATGCCACAAATAATGAAAAATTGATCGTGGCATGTCCGGATGTCTTATAATGCTATGTGGTTGATTTATGATTTCGTCCACGTTCATTTCCGAAACGCGGCAAAAGGTGTCGTTTACATATTTTATTTCACCCTTAAGATCGGTTTTTGAAACGATAATTTCTCCATCACTAACGGCAATTTCCTCATTGCACGGTGTAACCATTGATTTTGACATTTCCACTCCACTTCCTTACTAAATTCTATTAATGGTACGTACACCCAAAAATGCGGTTTGTAGCGTCGTCGTCTTAAATAATTTTTCACTAATACGAACTGGCGATATAAGACTCATAATTGGCTGAGGATGATATTATGGTGCAATAGTTAAGCAATGGTTACAATAACTTAGATGTATTTTAAATACATTTTCCAGTATTTTAAATGGTCAAAGAGCTATTTTTAGAACCATTCCAATAAATTATTTAATATTTTTTTCCAATTGTCAGAATTTAGTAAAATTTTAGAGAACAACCAATCTTTTATAAGTTTAATCTCGAAAAATCTTAGTCATTTTTTGCACAAAAAAATTGAAGTCAATTACCAAGGCTCCAGACAAATTCATCATAACTCATATTTTTTTCAGCTAACAAACTGTTGATAAAAGCGACTCCGGCCTCCATCCCTTCCTTACGATTGGAATAGCCTTTTTCCACGTCCCTGATCTTCTTATACAAGTCGGAAATAATTCCAATATTCTTTTTTGGTGCCGTCCTTCTGCTTGAATGATAGCCGACAATTTCGCCTTTTTCGTCAAACGTCGGGGTAACATGGGCAAACACCCAGTAATAATGTCCCGACCTTGCCATATTTTTCACATAAGCGAAAATCTCTTTTTTTTCCTGAATTGCCTGCCACAGCATATAAAAAATAGATCTCGGCATATCAGGGTGGCGAATAATGCTGTGGGGTGCCCCGATCGCTTCATCCGGTGCCATTTCAGCGACCCGGCAGAAAATATCATTGGCATAAATAATATGGCCTTTTAAGTCCGTTTTAGACACAATAACTTCATTGTCATCAAATATATTTTCAATGTCTATCGGTGTAATTTGAGTATTGTTCATTTTTCCCGCCTTCTATTATTTATTATTGAACGGATCATCCTCTATTTTGGTTAATTTTTCATGAATTGCTTATATAGAAAAAGACATCAGCAGTTGCAGGATTGGCAAAACATATTTTCACTTATCATAATAAACAAAACGGCCGATCTATTGACCGGCCGATAAGATTAAAATGTTTTAAATTCAACTGTATTTATTTGATAAATTTTATGGAAAAAGTGCCATCTGTTCCAATGATAATGCCTCGTCAAACCCGAACATAACGTTCATATTCTGAATGGCCTGACCGGATGACCCCTTAACAAGATTATCAATCACCGCAACAATGATTGCCCGGCCCGGAATCCTGTCTTCAAATACTGCAATATGAGCATTATTGGAGCCACGAACATGGCGAGTAGCCGGAACCATCCCTTCATCCAGAATAGTGACAAATCTTTCATCCGCGTAACGTGTTTTAAGTATATTCCTAAGATCTGAGGCAGATTGCCCGTTCTCCAGGCTGACATAAATGGTCTCAAGCTCACCCCTGTTCATTGGAATTAAATGCGGGGTAAAATTGACCAGAAGATCAGAACCACAGGCCAGCGAAAGCTCCTGCTCAATTTCGGGAGCATGACGATGGGCCGCAATCCCGTATGGATGCATCGCTTCTGAAACTTCGGTGAATAAATTTGCTTCCTTAAGGGATCTGCCAGCCCCGGTCACCCCTGACTTAGCATCAATGATAATCCCGTCCTTGCTAATTGCTTTTTCGGACAAAAGCGGCAGCAATGCAAGGAGAGCAGCCGTTGGATAACAGCCCGGACAGGCAACAAGTCGTGCATTTCTGATTTCTTCCCTGTAATGTTCAGTCAGCCCGTAGACGGCCTCTTTTTGAAGGGATAAGGCTTCATGCTCACCTCCATACCACTGGGCGTAAACTTCAGGATCACGTAATCTGAAATCAGCGCTAAGATCTATTACCTTAACGCTGCCTTTAATGGCATTGGCATAATCATCCGGCTGTTCAATTACCATTTCATCAATAAAATCATGACCGGTTGCATGCATGATCCCCCGAATAATTCGTTGTGATGTGGCGTGTGGCAGAGCACAGAAAACAACATCAAGCTCAAGCCCGGCCCACTCAACATCTGACAATGCCATCAGATCAGGGAGCCCCTCACCGCCAAGATGCGGGAACACCTGCTCAATAGGCTCTCCTGCTTTACGGTCAGCCGTCATCAGCACAATATCAACATAAGGATGACGTTGCAGAAGTCGGATCAGTTCTGCTCCCGTATAGCCGCTGGCGCCCAGAATGGCGGTTCTAAGTTTTTTATGAGGTGTTGTCATATCCTGCCCTTCGTTAAATATGTGTCTGATATAGCCCTTTTCGGACATGCGTTCAATTCATTTTGCTTATCACAAAATATTATGACGCCAATTTGACATATTTTTCAAAGGGTGGAATATTTTTTAAATATATTATTGGCTCTTGCGCTCTACAGTGAATTTATCCATGAAACTGATCAAAAGTTCCTTTGATAGAAGGCTATTTTCACCATCGCAGGTATTGCTTAGTTCTTCGATGCGTATTTGACCATCGCTTAACCCGGATTGCCGGTTCTGTTCCCTGACTGTTGCCAACCATTTGCGACGCTGCGCATTAAAATTACCCGTGCTGTCTATCATCGGGGTTATTTCTTCCATAAGTGCCAGGGTTAATGAATTTTCCTGAGCGTGAGAAGGAGCGCAAAATATTGCACCAGAACTTAATGCCATGATCAGGCAGATAGATTTTATGAATATACGGTTTTTAAAAATCATTTCATTTTCTCATATTTTTGAAAAAATTTAACAATTCTTACAACGCGAAAATACTTTTCTGTAAGCGTTCAATGCGGGCACTGATTACAGAATAATTAACAAATGTTAACAAATGTTAAACAAACATTAAAAATGCTCCACACGGCCCCTTTTTTATTTTACCAATAAAAAAGCCCCGTAAAACGGGGCTTTTAAAAAACTGAAATCAGATTTTGATTAGTTATTAATGGCACCTTTAGCAATTTCACGCGCATTTTTTGCTTCTTCTTTTGCCAGCTCACGGGCTTGTTTGGCTTCTTCACGCGCAAGTTCACGGGCATCCTTGGCTTCTTCCCTTGCAATTTCACGGGCCTGTTTGGCTTCTTCCCTTGCAATTTCACGTGCTTCTTTCGCTTCTTCGCGTGCTTGTTTTGCTTCTTCTACAGAAGCAAGGTGATCATCACGACGCTG
Organism: Kordiimonadaceae bacterium; assembly: GCA_024236295.1. Lineage (GTDB taxonomy): Bacteria > Pseudomonadota > Alphaproteobacteria > Sphingomonadales > Emcibacteraceae > Pseudemcibacter. Next base: position 167,327 of record JACKKT010000005.1, read on the forward strand.
GCGCAGGCTCTCTTTTCTTTGCTCACGGGCTGCTTCGAAAGCCGCGTTTATTTCCTGCATCTGCTCCTGATTGGTCAGGCTGTCATCATCTGTGCCGTCTTCGTTTTCAGTTGCCTCATCGTCGTCTTCATATTTCTCTCTGGCCGCAAGCGCTGCTTTGCGCTCTTCGCGGGCTTGGGTAAAATCGGCATTAATTTGTTCCATAGTCGGTGTAGCATCAACATCTGTCTCTGCTTCCTGTGCTTGTGCCGCTGATCCGATAGCGAATGTGACCCCCACTGCAAGCATAGATATTAATGTTTTATAAGACATTTTTGGCTCCAATTAATTATTTTAAAAGTAATCAGTAAGTTTAAGACTCAATTTGTCAAAAATAAGGAAATTGTCTTAACAGATTAATAAAATTCCTTAAAACTCTATATACTATCACAGTTTCTCTTAAGAATTTTAGTCTTAATATTCCCAGCCGACGGTCAGTGTCCAGATATTTTCACTATAATCCACCGGGGCAAAGGTTGAGTTGGAATTTATATGTTCGAATTCCGCTTTTGCACTGAACCCGTTTTTAATCGGCACCTGCCATGAAGCGGATAAAGAATGACGGGTATCTGATCTGACAACCGTGTCATATAGAAGGCTGGCATCATCATAATCACGTGATTGTAATTTATATCCGGCCCTGACCGTGGTTTCACGCTGCATAAAATCAACGGGCAATTTTGTCGATATTTCAATAACATGTCCGGTATAGGCATAGGCAAGCTGGTCGGTCTTATGATCAAGATAGGTATAACCGGCAGTAACAGTACGCCCCTTCCCCATTAGATAAATGGCTTTGATGGAGCCACTATTTCTTTTAGCATTTCGACCAAGCAAGGCTGTCTGCTTGAATTTCTGTTTCTGATATTCATAAGATCCAAGCAGGTAAACTTTATTTCCTGCTGTCAGATAGCCGATATTGGGACGAATAGTATTTATATCAATAAATGAATTTCCACCCAGTCTGACAGCATTGAAACTATAAGCCAGTCCCAGATCAATATCACTAACTGTATAACGACCATCCAGATTTATGCCATGCAGTGTCATATCAAATGCATCAAGATCCTGATGACGGTTCATATATAAATTATATCCGGCCGAAAATCCGTATTGTTTGTCATCGACAAATTTGTAATCTGCTGATCCGTCGAAAACGAAGGCTTCATCACCAACATTGCTCGTCGCATCAATAGCATCCACTGTTATGTTACTGTCGCTTTCAATCCCTGCATTAACAGAAAGGGATAAAGGTTCCCCTTCCACTGCGGCAAAAGCCGAAAGGGCGCTGCTGCTTAAAAGTGTTGTTGCCAGTAATATAATTCGTGAATTGCTCATCATCAACTTTCCTGATTTTTCTTTTGGTAATAAAAATTTATGGCCATTATGTGATGATAAAAATTAAAGGTTTGTTAATAGCTGAATAAAATTAAAAAAAGCACTGCCTGAAATTACGGCAGTGCTTTTAAATCTGATTAATAAGTTAATATCTATTCCTGGCCTACCGCAGCGCGGATCGCTTTATTCGCTTCTTCATCAAGAAATTGGTCAATCTCAATATAATAATTATCGGGATCATAACCGATCACAATATCAATCAGCACATTGCCGTCCTCGTCTGCTTCATGAAAAAGATCTTTTGTGCGAAGCTTAAAAGTGGGTTCGTTTTTAAGATGATCATACCAGGCCTTGGCACTAGAGGTCAGGAACCCGACATTGACCGCTTTTTCATGGGTCGCATTATGAATGCCGCGGCCGTCCAGCACCAGTCCAATATATCCTGTTCTGGAAGATGTATAAATATCTGAATAAGGCTGCTCAACAATTTTTTCAAGTCCCATGACATCATGATAAAAATCAGCGGCCTCTTTCGCATCCTTATGATAAAGCCAGTATATACTACCTTTAAAACCCAGATCCATTGGCCGTGAGCTTTGCGCATAAGGGTCAGCAAAAATATTTTCCGACGCCTCAAGCAGCGGCATAAATTTTACATTTTCCTCATGCGGGGCAAAATGTTCAAATTCAAGAATATATCCGCCAGGGTCCGTGACCAGAAATCCGTTATGGGGACTATCGCCAAGTGGTTTTGGCGGGCTTTTGATATTTAAATTCCTGGACTGTGCATATTGGTACCAGCCATCAATCTGGTCCGTCAGTAGGGCAATGGCAATTGTTTTTGGCTCATCCGCCGAATGCATTCCCCGGCCTGATCCGTCATCATTAACCAGTGTTATAAAGGTGGTCGGGCTGGTCTGATAAATTATGGCAAAACCAGGAAACTCAAATACATTTTTAAGTCCCATTATTTTGCCGTAAAATTTAACGGCCTCATCATAATTCTTATAATAAAGAAAGGCATTATTGCCGATAATGTCGCGGGTGGCCTCTCTCACATCGTCCATTGTTACCGACTTGTCATTGGAGGTATCGTTATCCGAGCATCCGGTTATAAAGACACAGGACAGAATGATCAGCATTCGCCTGAAAAATGTTCCCATACTAATCTCCCATATTTATATACCGACAAAGTTTACTCATTGCCGTCTATAATAGCAATTATTTCGTTATTATCATCAGAAAGACCAAAATGATCAAGTCCTGCTGATTGACTTATCCTTTGTTAATATAGTAGCTTTTTCAAAATCACAAAATTAAATACGAAAAGGAATATTCCATGAAAACAGGGGTTCTGAAATACGCTATTTTCGTTGCACTTTTTCCCGCTTTATCGTTCGCTCAGCTGGTTAAAAAGGATAACACAACAAGCCATAATTATTTTAACGACGACGGCACTATGCGTGTTGCCATCGCCAAGCAGGTGCAAATGCCCTCATCCGGCGGCAAGCTCGCCGCTGATGGCCCGCATATCATGGCCAATGGCGGCATACAGGATATGCTGCGTGATATTGGGGCGACGGTGCGTGTCTCCAACGCTGAACTCTCGGATCGGGAAAAAACAGAATATGGCAGCTGGCGCAAAATGGGCTATGCCAATGGTCGACTTGCCGACAATGTCATGCAAAATGAAGCGGACGGCTATTTTACGATTGGTTTTCTTGCCACCTGTCCGTCCTCGCTCGGCATGCTGGCCGGGCTTCAGCAGTCTTTAACCTCCACCGATACATCATCGGTCAGTATTCTGTGGCTAGATGCCCATGCTGATTACAACACACCGGAAACCACCCGCTCCGGTTCCATGGGCGGCATGCCACTGGCGATTGCCAATGGTCTTGCCCTTCAACAGGTGCGCCGCGATTCAAAACTGGATCCGCCATTGCCTTCAAGCCATATTGTCACTGCCGGCCTTCGTGATGTTGACCCGATGGAACAGCATATGCTTGATGTTGCGCGCATACAGAATATTACAGTTGATGATATCCGCAATCTGACCAAAAATGTTTATGATCAGATGGAAGCACTCAGCAAGGTCTCCGATAAAATTTATGTCCATATTGATCTTGATATTCTTGATGCGTCCGAAGTGCCGTTTCATAATTATCCGACAGAAAACGGCCCGACCAGCTATGAACTGGCCAAATTATTCAAGGAAATATTTAAAAAATATCCAAAAACGGCCGCCATCGGTTTTGCCTCCATTCCTGCGGAAGACCCGGGACAGGTCACATTGAAAGCGGTAAACCGTATGGTTGTCGGCGCGATTGAAGGCATCAAAGAACGCGAAGGGAATATGTAACCATGCCCCATTGTGTCATTGAGTATACCCGTGATATTGAAAATAAAATTGATGTGCCTTCACTGCTTAACGTTGCCTTTGATGCCGTTGAAAGTTCCGGTCATTTTGATCGTGCTTCGATCAAGGCGCGTGCTATAGGGTTTGATATATTTAAATCCGGTCAAAGCCGTGATGATTATATTCATGTTAAGCTGCGGATACTGTCCGGACGAACGGCGGAAGAAAAAAAATTCTTAAGCGATCATTTAATCGCCGCCCTTGGCCCCCATATCGGCAACACCAAAAGTCTGACGGTGGAAATTATTGACATGGACCGCGGCAGTTACGGAAAGCTCATTGCCCCCGATTAAATGATCAGGCGAATTTATTCCTCGTCCGGTTGGCGATGGATACCAGTGACAACATCACCGGCACTTCAACTAGAACGCCAACCACAGTGGCAAGGGCAGCGCCCGAGTCAAGCCCGAACAGGCTGATCGCCACCGCAACCGCCAGTTCAAAAAAATTGGACGTACCGATCATTGCCGCCGGGGCCGCCACATTATGCGGGATTTTCCAGAAATACGCCCAGCCATAGGCAATGGCAAAAATTCCATATGTCTGAATGATGAGCGGCATTGCTATCAGCAGTATAATCAGCGGCTTTGCCAGAATAGTCTCAGCCTGTAAGCCAAAAAGGATTACCACCGTCGCCAGCAACCCGATCATTGACCAGGGTTCAAGCGACTTGGTAAACCTGTTTAATGCCCTTAAATCATTTTTTCTGACCAGCATGCGGCGGGTAAGCGCTCCCGCTGCCAGAGGAATTACCACATATAGCAGGACGGATAGAAATAATGTCTGCCACGGCACGATGATATCGGTCATATCCAGCAGAAAGGCCGCAATCGGTGCAAAGGCGAATATCATAATAAGATCATTGATCGATACCTGCACCAGTGTATATCCGGCATCACCGCGGGTCAGCTGGCTCCAGACAAAAACCATCGCTGTACATGGCGCCACCCCAAGCAGAATCATACCAGCAATATATTCCTTTGCGTCATGTACACTGACCAGCCCTATATAAATATATTCAAAAAACAGTACGCCGATTGCTGCCATGCTGAACGGCTTAATCAGCCAGTTGATCACCAGCGTGATCAAAAGCCCGCGCGGACGACTGCCAAGATCTTTAAGACTGGTAAAATCAATCTGGGTCATCATGGGATAGATCATGATCCAGATCAGCACTGCCACCACCATATTGACATTGGCATACTCAAGGCTGGCAATCATGGAAAACAGTCCCGGAACAATATTTCCAAGCAAAATACCGCATATTATCGATAATCCGACCCAGAGGCTTAAATACCGGCCAAAAGTGCCAAGCGGTGAATTTTTTTGGTCTTCCATTAAATGCGTCCGTTAGCAGTGTTTTTTATTTTTCAGTCGTGAGGGAGTAAGGCAATCCGCATCGGAAGAAATGCAGCAGTTTTCAGCCATGAAATTCATCAGACCTTCAATCTGCTCCAGCGCAGCAAAATATATAATACTGCGCCCTTCCCGCTTTGAGGTGACAAGTCCGGCATGGCTTAAATGCGATAAATGGAAGGAAAGCGTATTTTGCGGCACACCGAGCTTATCACTAAGCACCGTTGCCGCACAGCCACTCACCCCGTACTCAACCAGCAGCCTAAAGGCACGAAGCCTGGTTTCCTGTGAAAGCGATTGAAACGCTGAAAGGGCATTTTTTATATCCATATATCGAGAATTATGGATATATTAGCCAAATGTCAAGTCTATTCTGAAAAATGCGTCATTCAAGAATTTATTCTATGGCCTTTTCAACCGCTTTTTTTGAATGGATTGATGTGGTATCAAGCACAGTCACATCCGTATCCGCCTGCTTAACCAGCATACCAATTTCCGTGCAGCCAAGGATCACAGCCTCCGCCCCCTCATCAGAAAGCTTCTTTATGATACGGTGATATTCAGCCTTTGATGAATCCTTAATGATGCCCAGAACCAGTTCCTGATATATGACATCATGAATTATTTTACGGTCTTTATCATCCGGTGTAATGACATTGATGGAATGCTTCTCTGTTAGACGTCCCTTGTAAAAATCACGCTCCATGGTAAAAGCTGTTCCAAGCAGACCGACTGTTTTAAGCCCCATTTCCTTGACCACTTCTGCTGTTGCATCAGCAATATGTAAAATGGGAATGCCAATATTCTGTTCAATCTGTGGTGCAACCTCATGCATGGTATTGGTGCAAATCAGCATAAAATCGGCCCCTGCCGCTTCTATTCCCTTTGCCGCCTTAATCAGAATTTCTGCTGTGCCGTCCCAGTTACCGGCATGCTGAAGCTTTTCAATCGGTTCGAAATCCACGCTGATCATGGCGATCTGTGCACTATGAAGCCCGCCGAGTGATTTTTTAATGCCTTCATTTATGTCCCGGTAATAAAGGGCGCTGCTTTCCCAGCTCATGCCGCCGAGCAGTCCTATGGTTTTCATAATCTTTCCTTATTCTATGGCCATTTTCACGGCGGCTTCCGAATGAATAAGCGCCGTATCATAAAGCGGAACAACCGCTTCACCATCCTTGATTAATATTCCGATTTCAGTACAGCCTAGAATAACCGCCTCCGCACCGCGTTTTGCCATATTCCTGATAATCCGCTGATAATCCGCTTTTGACTTTTCATTTGTTTCCCCCATGCAAATTTCATCAATGATTGCATGAACCCGCTCTCGTTCAGCTTTGGGGGGGACAATAACCTCAAGTCCAAATTTATCCTTAAGCCGTCCTTTATAATAATCCTGCTCCATGGTGAATGAGGTACCAAGCAGGCCGACTTTCTTTTTTCCATCCCTGATCAGTGCCTCCGCAGTGGCATCAGCAATATGCAGCACCGGAATATCTATATTTTCGCGGATCACCATTTCATTGCGGTGCATGGTGTTTGAACAGATCAGCAGGAAATCTGCCCCAGCATCCTCAATCACTCTGGCCCCTTCGATAAGTATCCTTTGAATTTCCGGCCAGCTTCCTTTTTGCATCATGTCTTCCAGCTCTGCAAATTCAAGGCTGTTTAATATGATTTTTGCACTATGGTAACCGCCAAGCGCCTTGCCAACCAATCTGTTGATTTCCCGGTAATAAACAACGGTACTTTCCCAGCTTAATCCCCCCAGCAATCCAATTGTTTTCATATAGTTTATGCCATTTCACTTGTCGGGAAGTTGAAAAAGGCTGTCGGATTCATATCCCCCTGTCGCATATAGGTATCAATATTGCCAAGATGATAGGCATAATGCGCATAAAGCGCCCATAAGAACCCCATCACACTATATTCGCCGCCCTGGAAATAAACGGTTTTGGAAAGCCGTTCCGGTGAAATATCCTTCAATCTTTCCATCGCCTTTTCATGAAGTTCGCGGCCAAGGGCGATAAAGTCACCATCATAAACTTTATTGGTCAGTTCCTTATTGATCGGAAGCGGGATTTCGCCGCCATCCTGAATTTCCAATAACGAATTGATAAAGCCATCCTCAGACGTTGTCAGATGCACATAAAGCCCTTTAATCGTGATATTTTCAAGCCGGTCACCAAAACTGACTCCAGGCCCCTTAATCGGGATCCATTCATACTTATCTTCCGGTGTTTTATGAATATAGGTTTCAACAAATTCGAACAGACGATCAAACATGATCAAAAACCGTTCAAATTCGGACATGGGCATGATGGCCATTTTATTTCTCCTGCAACTTATCTATTCATTCTGGCACACTATTTCACAAAAAATCATATATGCAAGACTTAATCTTTCGTACCTTTATAAATCCGCCCCTCTTTCATCACAAAAGTCACATTTTCAATGTCTTTTATCTGCTCAAGCGGGTTTCCGATTACAGCAATAATGTCAGCAATTTTCCCTTTTTCTATGGTGCCTAGCCTATCTGACATGTCAATCAGTTCAGCGCTATTGATGGTTCCCGCCTTAAGGGCATCAGCATTTGTCATGCCCAGCTCGACAAAACGTTCAACTTCACGGTAATTTTTCCCGTGCGGGACAACGCCGGCGTCTGTTCCCGTGGCAATTTTTACCCCTTTTTTATAGGCTTTAAATATATTGCCCGGGTTATTATCCAGAAATGCCTGGTCATGGGCGAGCATTTCAGGAGGATTTTCGCCCTTAGCCACCACATCCTCTAGCAAATCCATCACCGACACTGTCGGCACATAATAAACTCCCTCACGGATCATGATTTCCATGGCCTCGTCATTAATATAGGAACCATGTTCTATGGATGATACACCATATTTTAATACCTGAAGAGCACTATCCCGCGGGTGGGTATGAGCCGCGACCTTTATTTTATATTTCCTGGCTACATCCATGATCGCGCCGATTTCATCATCAAAAAAGACCGACGGACCATCTTTATTGGAACATAAAAGCCCGCCACTGCAGGACGCATATATTTTAATCCAGTCTGCCCCGTGGCTGATCATGTCGCGGGTGGTCTTGCGGCAACTTTCAACGCCGTTACATTCTTTACCGTCAGAACGACCGCCAACACCGATAATCTGCCCGGCAGCAAGGATGCGCGGGCCGATAATGTCACCGCTGTTTATGTCTTTTCTAAGCTTGAAAATGGTATCATCCGTCGCACCAAGGTCACGCACCGTGGTAAAACCAATCATCAGTGTCTTATAAGCATTTTTTACCCCGGCCAAAGCCACATCACCTGAGTCTTTACCTGGTCCACCGGCCATTGCCAGATGCACATGCATATCCATCAACCCGGCCATGACGAATTTGTCTTTAAGATCAATAAGTTTGACCCCGGCATCCTCATAAGTTGATAGGTAGGACGGCAGCACATCAATGATCTTGCCATCTTCAATGACAATGGACTGTTCTTTAAGCGGTTTTTCCCCTGCAACAGCCATAAGGGTACCTGCCTGAATGATGGTCACTGAACGGGATTCCTGCTTTTCCCCATCCTGTGCCAGACCGATTGAAAATGCACAGATATAAATTTGACAAAAAATTATAAGTTTACGCAAATGTGCCTCCCTCTTCTTCCCGTTTATAATAATTAATCATCCTCCAGCGCTTGTCAAACAACAGATTATATGACTAAATATTTCTTAAAATTGTTAGAGGGAAAAATGATTATTAGATCAGTCATAGCTATCCTGACCTTTACGGTTATGCTGTCAAATGCTTTTGGCCAAAACGTATCGGACATAGTCAGGACATATCGTATGGACCATGAAAAAGATATAATTGATGAGTATATGGCGCTTTTAAAAATGCCGAATATTCCCTCTACTCCCTCTGACATGGAAAAGAATGCAGCACATATTAGAGCCATGATGGAAAAACGCGGCATAAGAACCAGTCTGCTTGAATTGCCTGATATACCCCCTGTAATTTATGGTGAACTTAAGATCCCCGGGGCAACAAAAACCCTGATGTTTTATGCCCATTATGACGGCCAGCCGGTTAACCCCGCACTTTGGTCTTCTTCGCCGTTCGAGCCTGTTTTTCGCACAGATTTTCCCTATCGTGGTGGAAAGGATATTGCCTATTCCGATTTAACCTATCCGCTTGATCCGACAATCAGAATATTTTCCCGCTCGGCAGCAGATGACCGCGCGCCGATAATTTCCATGCTGATCGCCCTCGAAGCGATGAAGAATGCTGGAATTTCCCCGTCTATGAACATCAAATTTTTTATTGAAGGCGAGGAAGAAAGCGGCTCACCGCATGTGCCCGAATTCATTGAAAAATACAAAGACCGGCTTGATGCGGATCTTTGGTTGTTCTGTGATTCACCACTGCATCAAAGCGATAAAAAAACACTTGTTTTCGGGGTACGTGGCGGTTTTAGCATGTCTGTGACCGTTTATGGGGCCGCCCGCCCGCTTCATAGTGGCCATTACGGAAATTTTAGCCCGAACCCCAATGTGGAACTGGCCTATCTGATCACATCCATGCGTGACGAAGATTCCAATATCCTGATAGACGGCTTTTATGATCAGGTTATTATGCCGACGAAAGAAGAACTCGACATCATTAATAATCAGGCCAATAACGATGAAGCGCTGAAATATGACCTTGGCATAAAAAGGCAGGAAAGCCCCGGCAAACGCTATGAGGAAAGTATTATGTTGCCAGGCTTAAACATTCGCCGCATTGAAACATCCGGCGAAACCGGCGGCGTGATCCCCACTTCCGCATCCATGCAAATCCGGGTAAGAACCGTACCTGATATGGACGCACAGGTGATTGCCGACCGGCTAATTCGTCATATTGAAAAGCAGGGTTATTTTATTGTTGATAAGAACCCTGATGTTGACACATTAAGATCTCATGAAAAGGTGGCAAAAATATCCTGGAGCGGTAGTTATAAAGCGATCAGAACATCCACCGCAACGCCGGTTTCTAAAGCCCTTATTAAAATTATCGATGATTATACCAATGGTGACATGATTGTGCTTCCGACCATGGGCGGCAATATGCCACTTAGCTATATTGATAATGCTCTTGATACCAACATTGTCATTCTGCCTATAGCCAATTTTGATAATAATCAGCATGCACCCAATGAAAATATCAAAATCGGTCACCTTTGGGACGGAATGGAGATTTTTGCCAATATTTTTACTAAGCTCGGCCCTGACCTATAAGCTAATTTATTTACAGACAGCCTTTAATGTACCTGACCCGGAATTTTTATTGCCGGGTTAATCTCAAGCGCTTTATCAAACTGAACCCGCGCTGCTTCGTTGTCACCTATTGTCCTTAAGAAAAGGCCGTAATGAAGTCGGGCAATTTCACTATCCGGTGAACGGTCAAGCACAGATTCATATAATTCCTTTGCAATTTCATTATTGCCGTTAAGCATTTCACAACTGGCAAGGTCAAGAAAGACATGCATATTGGTAGAATCAAGTTTTATAACCAGCTTATAATGCATAATCGCATCATCATAATTACCCGCTGCCTTATTGGCAATGGCCGCATTGATCTGAAATTCCACTGCATTCGGTATCAGGCTGGCGGCTTTCTTAAATTGATCAATCGCCTTACCGAATTTCTTTTCCCGCATATAAATTTTGCCAAGATTATTGAAAGCTCTAGCATTTTTCGGGTCAAGCTTTATGGCTTTTTCATAGCTAATTTTTGCGCGCTCAAAATCCCCTGTCGACCGAAAGGCGTTACCCAGATTAAACTGGGTCCCGGCGTTAAGAGGGGCAAGTTCGGCCGCTTTCTTAAAATGGACTAGTGCCTGTTCCACATCACCCTTAAGTGAAAGAACTGAACCAAGAAGACTTCTGAGTTCCTGTACATCAGGATAAAGCTCTAGATACATACTGGTTTTTACTTCAACTTCTCTGTATTTTTTTTCTGAAAATAATTGCTGCAATTCATCAATATCACTTCTAAACAGATTGTTAGGATGCAGTCTTTTATAACCGGCAATCGCTTTTTCATTGTCCGGGTATTTCTGTAATACAGCATTATAATATTTAATTGCTTTTTCCCGATCGCCTTTTGCGGCGGCTTCATCAGCAATTTTCAAGGCTGCTTTTGCCGATACAGTTTTTTCATTTGCCATAATTAAAATTTCTCAAATAAATTCATTAAACCTTTACAGACATATATATTGGCTTTGTAGCAAATGCAAATTGCATCAAAAATATTTTATATTCAACCGGATTTGCTACTTTGAAGCACCCTTGTATGCGGCAACCAGATTGTCGCTGTAGTTCCCACCCCCAGCTCGCTTTCCAGAATAAAATATCCCTGGTGAAGTTCTGCCAAATGCTTCACAATAGGCAGGCCTAATCCTGTACCGGCATCTTTTTGTCTGTGATCTTCGTGCCCTTGACCGAAAGGGATAAGCACATGTTCCAGCTTTTCTTTCGGAATACCTATACCATTATCCTTTACGACAACTCTTAATGCGCCATCCTCTTCACTTGATAAGTAACAGACAATTTTTCCTCCGCGTTTTGTAAATTTCATTGAATTTGATAAAAGATTTATAAGGGCTCTTTTTATCGCATGTTCATCCGCAAAAATTCTAATGCCATATTTAAGATAATCAGTATTCAAAGTCAGACTTATGCCTTTTTCCTCTGCCTGTACCCCTAACATTTTGACTGTATCCTGAACACAGTCCAGAATATCAAATTCTTCCTCAAAAATTTCCCATTTACCTGTATCAATTTTTGTCAGATCAAGTATGTCATTAACAACGGTTGCCAAATGTTGGCCACTGTCTTTTATATCCTTGATATATTCACGGTATTTTTCTTCTTTAATATCACCGTAAACGCCCGATGACATAACCTCGGAAAAGCCGATAATTGCATTAAGAGGCGTTCTGATCTCATGGCTCATATTCGCCAGAAAATTTGATCTGGCTTTATTGGCCTCCTCAGCTTTGGCTTTTGCCTCTTTTAATTGTTCCTCTATCTTTTGCCTTCTGGCAACTTCCCGTTTAAGACTAATAGCCCAAATTAAAAAGAGCAAAATCACGACAACCGACCCCGCCAGTATTGCCCAAATAAGATCATAATTTTGCTTGGTATCAAGCTTTACGGATAGCCAATTGCTTGAAATTTCTGCTTTTTTACTTGCCGGAATTGATTGCATAGCTTTCGCCATTGCACTTGCCAAAAGTGGTTTATTTGGTGTTATTGCCATCGAAAGCTCTGTTGCATAGGGCGTTTCACCGGCGACAACAAGTTGGGTATACCCTTCTTGCGCAATTGCATAACTGCTGGTTAGGATATCTCCAACTGTTGCATCCACTTCGCCTGTTGCCAGTAACCGGAGCGTATCTGATACGGTATCAACCTCAACTATATCAATTCCGGGAAATTCACGACTTATGGCTTCTGTATTTCTAAAGCCTTTAATTTGAGCCAATTTATGACCATAAAGGCCATCCATTGTGCTAAAAACCTGTGAATCATCTCTGGTGAAAATAACATTGGCGAGTGAAATATAACTTTCAGTAAAATTCATCAATTTCTGACGATCTTCGGTTTTAACTATCGCAGAAATAACATCGGCTCCACCATTTAAAAAAACTGAAATTCCTTCAGAAAAATTCTTGTTTTTTACCCATTCAAATTGAACATTAAGTTTGCCTGAAATTTCTTCAAGATAGGCACCAGCCATACCTCTAATTCTGCCATTCTGATCAATAAATTCTAGCGGTGGAATAGTCGGGTCTGCCGCAACTCTAACAATGGGGTTTTTGGCTAACCAGACTTTTTCTTCTTCCGTTAGGCCAATGTCATTTTCACTTTTATATTCCGCCTGCCATTTATTTGAAAGTGCCCTGAATTCAGCGTCACTTACCTCTGCTTTACCTTTTTCCAGTATTTGCGCCAACATGGGCCAATCCTTGCGCGCGGCAAGCCTGATTGGATTACCCTGATTAAGTTCCGGAAATACACTTTGGCCGATTACTTCTACACCAGTAATAGCATTTCTTGAAATTGTATAATTGGCGACTGGCAGCACCACGGTAAATACGTCAATCTTACCGTCCTGAAGTGATTGAAATGCCTGAACCACGGATTGTTGTTCTACCAGATCAAGATATCCGTAATATTCTTTAATCACAGTCGCACTGGCTATTCCATTAATGACACCAATGCGCCTGCCCTTAAGATCGTCAATTGTTCTAATTGGCAGCGACCCTGTTCGCCCAAAAAAATATAATGGCATCCCCAGATATGGGCTCGTAAAATTCAAATAATCTTTTCGTGCTTCATTTATTACCAGGGCGTGAGTAATATCCACATCATGGTTTCTTAGCTGTTTGTGAATTTCCTCGACACTGTCATTGGTAATATATACCAGTCTAAACCCGATTTTTTCAGCAACCAGGTTCAGATAATCTATGGAAAAACCAGCTGGTTTTTCTCCGTCAAAATAATCAAGTGGTGCCCAGCTCGTATAATTTGTTGCTCTAAGTACAGGGTGATCTTCTACCCATGCTTTTTCCGTTTCATTTAAAAAATCACCAACCTTTGGTACCGGCGAAGTTTCCTGTCCCAAAGCTGTCATCACAATACAACATAGGGATATAAAACCCAAAACTAAGCCAGATGTGAATTTTGTTACCCGATATTTTGTCACAAACCCAACCTTAATTACTCTTCCCCATAAAGAATTATAGAAAGCGTTTTTAAATTTAACAAGTCAATTGAGTTTTTGGGTCAGAATAGTTCTACGTAATCAGATAGAATAATCCGCTCAGCTGTTGATAGCCTTCTTGATGGGCATATATTTAGTCAACAGAACACGATTCTCAGGTAGCGTAATTACTGCTTTAGTTCCAATACCGACTTCACTGAACAGATTAAAATGACCTCCATGGAGTTCGACAAGTTTTTTTACAATTGGCAGACCAAGTCCTGTACCTTCTTCATTAAGGTCATGGGAAGCATCCCCCTGCTCAAATGCATTCATAACCAGCGCTATGCGGTTTGCAGGTATCCCTACCCCTGTATCTTCAACGCTAATGACCGCCTGTCCTTTATCATCCAATTCTATTTTGCAGGTGACATTACCTGACTCTCCGGTAAATTTAATAGCATTGGATATAATATTAATAACCGCCCGCTTAATAGCATGAGCATCCCCATAGATACTGATACGTCGCCCGGATTCCCCTTTTTGTTTAGTAAAGATAATATTTTTATTCTTTGCATGCGGCTCCAGCATTTTCATGGCATCATCAATACAATCATCTAGAGAAAAATCCGTTTCAACCAAATGCCATTTTCCGGCTTCAATTTTTGATAAATCAAGGATATCCTTGATTACCGTAGCCAGATGTTCGCCGCTGTCTTTGATGTTATTTAGATATTCAATATATCGAGGTTCTTTAATTTCCCCAAATATTCCGGAAAGCATTACATCAGAAAAGCCGATTATGGCATTAAGTGGCGTTCTGATTTCATGAGACATATTGGCCAGAAATTCTGATTTTGCCTTATTTGCTTCTTCCGCTTCGATCTGAGCTTCTTCAGCAACCACTTGCGATAATTCCGCAAGATATTTGGCATGTTCTGCAGCTGCTCTTGCATCTTCTGCATCCAGCCTGGAAATAAGAAGTTCGTCTTCGGCTTTTTTACGGCGTTTAATTTCTTTCCTAAGTCCGAGGTTCCAAACAAGAATTAAAGCAACAATTATTGTGGATATTACAAGAATCCACCAAACCAGACTGTTATTTTTGTTTTCAACGGTTTTTAAAACAAGCCAGTTTCGCAGAATCTGATTTCTTTCAGCGATTGTAATTGACGATAACGCTTTCTGAAGTGAACTAGCGAGCAATGGTAATTCTGACCGTGCAGCCATGGAAATAAAACCTTTATATGGTGTTACGCCGACAACGGACAAATTTGTCAATGCCTCTGCCGTCATATTATAACTCGTTATCGGGACACTGCCGATATGGGCATCCACCTTACCTGCTGAAACAAGTTTTAAAGCATCCGCAATAGTTTGCACTTCAACAATTTCAATATCCGGATAATCTTCTTTAATCTGTTTATTAAGCACAAATCCTTTAATTTCAGCAATTTTATGCCCGCGAAGCCCTTCCATATCTCCAAAAATCTCAGCGCCATCACGGCTGAATATCATGCTAGAGACATTCAGATAACTATCTGTAAATGCAAGGTATTTATTTCTTTCTTCTGATGGTGCTACTGCTGATAGCATCTGAGCCTGCTTGTTCTGGATCATAGCCATGCCATCATCAAAATCTTTATTACCAACCCATTCAAAACGAACATTGAGTTTGTTTTCTATTTTTCTTAGATAAGCACCAGCAATTCCACTGATCTGGTTATTTTTATCAATAAATTCTACAGGTGGGATTGCCGGATCAACAGCAACTCTAATAACGGGATTTTGAGCAAGCCAATCTTTTTCCTCTTGGCTCAAATTTGGTATCAATTCTCCATTATCATTCTCTGCACTGATGGCATAACCTGGGCCAAGTAACAAAAATATTGCAAATAGAAACAGAACAAATTTATTTCGCGAAGTGGAAAATAAATATTCTAAAAATTTTAATTTAATTATAATTTTGATTAACTTTACCATGCATACTCATCCTAGGAATATGCAGAATATTTGATTAACCTTAAATTTATATTAACAAATAAAATCAATCTGTTCGCCAGGCCGGTTAAACAATAGGAACAGGAAATAAATTAATTAATAACCCTTTCTTTTGGTAAATTTGCTGACGCTTTCGTTCCTATCCCCACTTTACTTTCTACTGAAAAAGTTCCCCCATGTAATGTAACGAGCTGGTTAACAATAGCCAGTCCGAGGCCCGTCCCCCCTTTATTAAGATTTTTAAGCTCATATGCCTGACCAAATGGGCTTAAAACTACCTTAAGCCTGTCTTCTGCAATACCAACACCATTATCAATAACTTCAATCGTTAGTGATCCGACGGGTTCTCTTTTAATATTGATATCGATTTTTCCACCATCCGCAGTGAATTTTACGGAATTTGAAATAAGATTATCTATAATCCTTCTGATACAACTTTCATCTGCAAGTAATGCTACTTCCCGATCTTCATTGTTAATATTAATATTAATGGATAAGTTTCTTTCTTTTGCTTTCTGGCAATATGGTTTTATGCATTCCTCCACAGTCCTGAGTAAATCAAAATCAATATCTGTCATGTGCCATTTTCCGGCTTCAATTTTTGAAAGATCAAGAATATCGTTGATAACCACTGAAAGATGTTCACCGCTCCATTTTATATCCTTCAGATATTCCCTGTATTTTCGTTGGGAAACTCTGCCGAAAGTTTCTGAAGTTATGACGTCAGAAAAACCGATAATTGCGTTTAGGGGAGTTCTTATTTCATGGCTCATATTTGCCAGAAAGGTTGACTTTGCTGCCATTGCCGTTTCCGCTTCCTTTTGTGATTTTATAAGTTCTCCCTCAATAATTTTTCGGCGGGAAATTTCCCGGCGTAAACTGTTCATCCAAATAAAAAGAATAAGAAGCAGGGCGAATACTACAACGAAAATATTCAATATAAGATTAGTTTGATCACGCTCAACTTTAATTGAAAGCCAATTTCTGGAAAAAGCAGCCTTTTCACCAGCAGTAATTGAATTGAGCGCTTTCTGCATTGAACTGCCTAGCAGATCCAAATCATTACGGATGCCAAATGAGTAAGATGATTTCATGGGCGTTTCTCCACTAACAACAATATCTTTATAGCCTTCAAGGGCAATTATTCGTGAAGTTAATGGAATGATACCTATATAGGCATCCACCATACCGTCATTTAATAGTTTCAAGGCCGAGCTAACATCATCAACTTCAACTACCTCAATATCCGGAAATTCATTTCTTATTTCATCAGAAACTGCATAATTCTTTATCTGGGCAACTTTTTTATTTTTAAGGGATGCCATATTTATAAAACCTGGACCGCTTTTTTTACTGAAAATCATTTCTGAAAACACCACATAATTATCAGTAAAATTCAGATTTTCCTGTGGTTTCAAAATTGCCCCTGAGGAAAGAATAATATCGGCTTTACCAGCATTTATGGCTGAAAGACCTTCTTCTCGTGTTTCATTGCCAATCCATTGAAAACGAACATTTAATCGCTTGGCAATCAGATCTAGATAAGCCCCTGCAATACCAGTTACTTTATTATCTTCATCTATATCAATTAATGGTAATAGTCCTTTTTCTGAAACCAGATGGATGACATGGTGATTATCAAGCCATTCTCTTTCTGCTCCGTTTAGACCGACCTGATCATCTATGATATTTTCTGTCTGCCATTTGCTGCTAAGATCCATATATTCGGAAGCGGAAACCTGTTCCATGCCTTTTTCTATTATTGAAAGCAAGATCGGCCAGTCTTTACGAACCGCAAACCGCAGTTCATCGGCATATAAAGATTCTGCCAAAATATTTGTTCCAATAACATCAATATTGGTAATAAAATTCTTTTCGATAATATAGCTGGCATTTGGTTGTCGACTGACAAAAACATCAATATTACCCGCTGATAATGCAATCAAAGCTTCTCTGATATTGTCAAAAATAACAAGGTTTAATCGTTTATAGTTTTCCTTGAATATTTTTTCACTTGGCCAGTCTTTAACCACACCAATTTTTTTATTAATCAGATCATTTATACCACCAATTTTATCGGCACCTATTGTACCATAAAATATCATTGGCATATTGAAGTAGGGCGATGAATAATACCAATCAATGTCTCCTTTCTTTTTCTCAAGCATGCTGAGAAGGACATCAATCTCCTTATTTTCTGCCATTTCCAATAATTTAGGCCAGCTATCATTGCTAATAAATTCGACTTTTATGCCGACCTTAGAGGCAATCAGTTTTATATAATCAACTGAAAAACCGGCAGGGCTTCCTTCTGAAATATATTCAATAGGTGGCCATTTTGTAAAATTCGACACCCGGATTACAGGGTGATCATTTATCCAGTTAGTTTCTTCATTTGTTAAATTTGCTGAAACTGAATTATTCTGTGCATAAACATTAAGTAATGGAATAAATAAAATGCCCAGCAATAGGATGCCGCGCGCATTAACCCTCAACGAACGCCTGTTAAAAATAATTCCGATGAATGCCCAACCCACCATAAAATAACTCACCCGGACTTTAAAACTTACCCCCTTTTTCACGATATCCAAATTTTTGACAAATTGAAACTCTTTTGCGGTTTATTCGTTAAAAATACTTTTTTAATTCATATAACCTTTTGAAAGTGAATAAAAAAAGCCCACTTAATAATAAGCGGGCCTTTCTTGATAATGCAGTAAAAAAATGATTAGCGTTTTGAGAACTGGAAGCTCTTACGCGCTTTCGCCTTACCATATTTCTTACGTTCAACTACCCTTGCGTCACGTGTCAGGAAGCCAGCAGCTTTAATGACAGGACGAAGTTCAGGTTCAAAATTGGTAAGTGCTTTACTAATCCCATGGCGAACTGCGCCCGCCTGACCCGAAAGCCCACCACCGCTTACAGTAGCCATCACGTCATACTGACCAACACGACCGGCAACTTCAAAAGCCTGACCAATAATCATGCGAAGCGTCGGACGCGCAAAATAAATTGCTTCTTCACGGCCATTAACAGTAATCACACCTTTACCAGGTTTAATCCAGACACGGGCAATCGCATCTTTACGTTTACCAGTAGCATATGCACGGCCATGTTCATCAATTTTTTTAACGTAACCTGTAGCGTCATCACCAGCTACCTGTGTCGCTGCAGCGGCATCAGTTTTAGCTGTAGCGGCCTTAGTAACCTCTTTTAGGTCTTCTAATGTTTTTTTATCTTCAGCCATTTTCTGTAATCCTTGCATTCTTAACATTCATTGCAGCAACATCAAGCACTTCCGGCTGCTGAGCAGCATGTGTATGTTCCGGACCGGCAAATACACGAAGATTTTTAAGTTGTTCACGACCCAGTGGACCGTTATTAAGCATACGTTTTACGGCTTTAACAATGACGCGCTCAGGATAGTCACCTTCAAGCAGATCACGAGCTGTACGTTCTTTTATTCCGCCCGGATGTCCTGTATGCCAGTAATAGACTTTTTTATCTTTTTTTCCGCCGCTTAGGGCTACTTTTTCAGCATTGATAACAATGATATTGTCGCCACAATCCATGGAAGGCGTATACATTGGTTTATGCTTACCTTTCAGATATGTAGCAATAACAGCTGCCAGACGGCCGAGGATAAGTCCATCGGCGTCAATAACGAACCATTTTTTCTCAATATCTGCAGGTTTTGCAGAGTAAGTTTTCATTGGATTAAATCCCTGTTAAATTCACGTTTAAATTTGCGCGCAATATGCCAGCAAAATAAAGAATGTCAATGATATTTTTAAGCTATTTTTCAATAAGTTATAAATATGGTATTATAATACCATAACACAAACCACTAAAAACATTATAAAATAAATTGATTGATGGAATAAAGATTCATTTTAAAAGAAAAATTATCTTCTCTTTCAGGCAACCATTCTGTATTTCGGGATTGAGACAATTGCTATTGTCCCTTCTCCCAATTCGCTTTGAAGCCGGAAATCACCCTTATGAAGCTCTATTAACTGCTTGACAATAGCAAGTCCCAGCCCTGTGCCAGTTTCATTAATTTCCCGCACTTCATGAATCTGCCCAAACGGACTTAGAACCTGTTCTATTCTTTCCTTGGGGATCCCTATACCGTTATCTTCGATTTCAACACGGATAAAATCATTTTGTATATTATTTATCCGACAAACTATCTGCCCACCACTAGGTGTAAATTTAACGGCATTTGATAATAAATTCATAAACACACGGGTAAAGCCGTGCTGATCAGCATTTACAAATATTTCCTCATTTAAAAAATTATTCACACTAATTTCAATTTGCTTTTTATTGGCATCGGGGCTGACAAAGCGAATACATTCACGTAAACAGTCTTCAAGATTAAATGTTGTTTCTATCAATTGCCATTTACCTGCTTCAATCTTGGACAAATCAAGAATATCATTAATTACCGTTTCAAGATGCTGACCACTTTTATTAATATCCTTAAGATAATTTTTATATCTCTCTTCCTTAATTTCACCGAAAAGACCAGATGACATAACTTCGGAAAAGCCAATAATGGCATTAAGCGGCGTTCTGATTTCATGAGACATATTTGCCAGAAAATTTGATTTGGCTTTACTGGCTTCCTCTGCAATGGCAAGGGCGACTTCTGCCTTTTTTTTGGCTTCGACCAGTTCCTGTTCAACCAGTTTACGTCTTCTGACTTCGTTATAGAGGAAATATAGCCAAATCAACACACCCATAAAAATAACTATAATAAAAATGAATTCCTTACCATATTGTTCAAAAAAACTTTTTTCATTTTCTCTATATGAAAACCAGCGGCTGGTGATCTGGTTTTTTTCATCATCACTAATTGATCCTAGTGCTTTATTTAGGGCGCTAGCCAGTAATGGCAGATCTTTCCTGACAGCAATACGGGGGCTTGACATATAGGGAGTTTCTCCTGTTGCAACCAGTGGAATTATCCCGGCCTTGCTCATATAGAAAGACGTTGAAGTAATATCCCCGACAAATGCATCAACATCGCCGCTTTCCACTTCTTTTACGGCATCAGCAGCCGTCTCCTTTTCAACAAGTTTAATTTGCGGGTAATTGGTCATTAACTGTTCTGCAATAGCCGTCCCCCTTTCCACGGCAACAGATTTACCAAATAATTCATTAAGTGTTCTATATGTACGACCATTTTCCTTCGTGAAAATCATGTTAGTCAGGTCCAGATAACTATCACTGAACAACAGATATTTCTCCCGGTCACTGGTTAAAACTGCAGAAGACAGAATATCGGCTTTTTCTGATTTTATCTGATCCAGTGCCTCCGCCCAGGACCGGTTTCCTGTCCATTCAAACCTGATGTTAAGCCGCTTCCCCACTTCTTCCAGCAGGCTGCCTGAAATCCCGCTGATTTTTCCATTATCATCAATAAATTCCAGTGGTGTCATATCAACATTGGCGGCGACGCGGACGACCTTATGATTTTCAAGATAGTCCAATTCCTCAGGCGTCAGGAAATATTTACGATTTAGACTATATCTGCTTTGCCAGCGCTGCGATAAATTCTGAAACTCTTCCGCGGTTATAGCTTCAGTGCCTTTTTTTAATAATTGAGCAAGAATTGGATCATCATTTCGACTGGCTATGCTGATACTGTTTATATTGCTCATTTCCCTGATCGGGGTTTTGCCCGACACTTCAATTCCCAGGACCATATTTTGAGCAATCAGATAATTTGTAATTGGTGAAATGCCGGCAAGCACATCAATATGACCAAGGGACAGTTCCGAAAGGCCGTCTGACATGGTCGGCACTTCAACCAGATTAACTTGCGGATATTTATTTCTATACTGTTCAGTACTGGCCCAGCCCGCGACGCTTCCGAGCTTTTTTCCCTCTAAATCTTTAATATCATTAATCGGTGGAGATCCGGTTTTAATAAAATAATACATCGGCAGATCAAGATAAGGGGCAGTAAAATTAAGAAATTTTCTTCTTTCAGCCGTATTGACAAGATTATGGGATATATCGATCTTATGTTTTATGAGCATGTCAATCTGCTCTGGCCAAGGAACACCCCTGACAAAGTCTATTTTGACGCCGATTTTATCAGCCACCATTAACAGATAATCTGTTGAAAATCCGGCAGGTTTTCCATTTTCCAGAAACTCAAGTGGAGCAACATTGTCCTTGAAAGTGGCCGTCAGAACTTGATGGTTTTTTATCCATTCCTGTTCCTCAGGAGTAAAAATTACATTATTCTTATTAGATGATTGTGCCTGGGCAAATTGTGAATGAAGAAATGCCGACAATAATAAAATTGCAATTTTCAGGGTGCATTTGACTATTTTCAATTTCATTTATACTGAAACCATTATTATATTCCCCGAATATAAGATACCCCCAATATGTAAAATTTTATTTAATAAATCTAAACTACGACCTGACCCTGTTTAATAAAAATAGAGCAGCGGATAGTGTAAGCACCGCTCCTATCTGATGCGCCGCAGCAAGCGGAATTGGCACCATATTCAATACCGTTAGCACACCAAGCGTTATTTGCAATAAAATAGTGAATAATACCAGATATGAAGCAATTTTGACCGATCTGCTTCCCTCATTATGAAGCTTCCACCAAAGTGTAACGGCAACAAGCAAAACAATATATGCAAATGTACGATGTTCAAAATGAAGCGTCAGCGGATTATCAAGAAGATTACTGTACCACGGGGTATTCCCAAAAAGCCCGTCCGGGATCATACTGCCAAACATTAACGGCCAGGTATCACTGACTAATCCAGCGTTTAGTCCTGCAACAAGTCCACCTAACAGGATTTGAATAAAGATAATCACGACATAGAATGTTGCCAATTTTGTAGGTCTATAAAAAGTTTTTTCCTTTATTGGCATAACCAGCCTTAATGCAACCCAGAACATATAAATATATATTAGAATGGCCAAACCCAGATGGGCCGTAAGACGATAATGACTGACATCCGGCCTGTCAATCAGTCCACTTTTAACCATCCACCAGCCTAAAAGACCCTGACAGCCGCCCAGTATAAGCATTGTCCATAAATGCGGCTTTAATGCCCGTTTGACTTTTCGCCTGGCCAGAAAAATAAAAAACGGCACCGCAAACAAAACACCAATTAATCGCCCCAATAAACGATGAGAATATTCCCAGTAAAAAATGTTTTTAAATTCATCAAGGGACATGCCCTTGTTTACTTTCTGATATTCCGGATATTGCTTATAGGCTTCGAATTCAGCTGTCCATTGCTGATCATTCAGGGGCGGTATTACACCACTGATCGGTTTCCAGTTTACCATACTGAGCCCGGATTCCGTAAGCCGTGTAACGCCCCCCACCACGACCATGGCAAAGACAAAGGCGCAAACAATAAACAACCATATTGCAACATGTCGGTTGTTTCGGTCCTTGGCTTTTATATATGCGTTCAACGTCTGATCTCGGTTACTAAATCTTGATAAACGCCTTATAAGTTATTTTTAACCATAAAAAAAGGACCTTATTTAATTTATTTCAGCTGGCCAGAAACTGTTTCTCAAATTTCATAATTCTGATAGCACCGAGCCCATGATCAGATCCGCCAACCCGGGTCAGGCATCTTATATCAACACGGCTTCCTGCCCCATCAGCCGTAACACGCACGACAACATCATCATTAAAATGGAACCATTTTGAATAATCTGTGGCTTCAAATCGCCCGGCAGAGGGGTCTGTAGCTGCTATTTCCCAGCCCAGTTCCTTTGCAACGGCCAGTGCCCGATTATAGGCATCAACAGGTGCCATTTCGGTAATGAGCGGTTTAACCCAGGGAAATTTTGCCTTTTGTCTTTCCGCAGTTTCTTCCGGATAATCAAAACTGTTTATTCTGCCGGGTGCGTCCAGAAGTGCCTGAAATTCAGGCGGGTTTTCCATATCAGTGGTTATGTCATGAACACCCCTTAGACCTGTCCAGTCGGTTGGTTCCTGATTAACGCCATAAAAATAACCAAACCCGGCAAAAACCAAAGCAAGGACATAGGAACTGACAGCTCTTTTCCTGTCTTTGATAAAATAGGCAAAAATAAAAAACAGCAATATCGCCGCCGAAATAGACGCTGGAATCATATATTTCCTGGTCATCATAAAACCGGTCAATGGCTCCCATAGTCCAAGTTTTGTACCAACACCGCCTAATAACGGCAACATACCTAATACACTAAGCACAAATAAAATCTTTAACAGAATAGATTTATGTTTATCCTGCATTTTGTTTCTCCCTGATAAGCGTAAAATTTATTTTTTAACGTTTGATGAATTCTTCAATACATTGCTGATTACATATTTTTCAAACTGTACATCTTCTTCAAGCGTAATTGTCAAATATACTTTTTCATCATTTGCGTGAAGTTCCTTAACTCCACGACGCGGCAGCGGAATTTTAGAAACCATGCAAAAGGCAAATAATGCTGCTGCTACCTCTGCATGCGTATAGGTTATTTTATTATCTTCTAAACCAAGGGAAGGATCAACTTTAAAAATAACTCTCAAGGCTTTAGCCTTATCAATTATAATTTCCTTAATATCTTCAGCTTCAAAAAACTGCTTTTTAAGAACGGAGAAATTAATGAGTGCTTTTTTAAGTTCCGCTTCGGTAAAATATATATGTTTAATTTCAAGTGGCATTATATTCTTAATAAATTACATTATAAAATTTTTATATTTAGAAACACCCCGTTCTTACTTGACTGCAATGATTTTTTTCCGGCCTTTGGCAGTGGAATTTTCAAAAACATGCAATAACGCATAAGTGCCGCTGCAATTTCCGGATGACCATATTTTACAGTACCCGTTTTGCCGCTCTGGGCATCAAAAACTTTTAACTCAATACTGACTGTTTCTTTATTTATCATATTAAAGCCGGTAATATTCTCGACTTTAAAATTTAATCCTTTACGTGCAGAAAACTGCATGAGGGCAATCTTAACCTCATTTTCACTAAAATATATATCTCTGTTTTCAGTAGGCATTTCCCTTCCCCAATAAAATTGAACAACATATTCCCTATACTTGCCTTAAAGACCTATGGTTAACAAGTTATTAATAAAGGTCAGACTAACCTCACAGAAATGTTACAACACGATTAAAATAATTCGTATATATTATATAAACATAATATTTTTTAATGACAATAACTCATTATAATTTAAGAAGAATTAATATGATTAAATTTTTTTTGACAGCAATTCTTAGTATCAGCATATACACTTTTTCCGCTAATTCTCAGCAAATTCGTAATGACCCGATTATATTTGACCCTGATCCGGACAGCCCGATTTTATCCAGAAATCCGGAACTTACAGGTGAAGGAGAAGCGTTTGATTTTCTGATCGGTGACTGGGATGTTGTCATCACCTGGGATACAGAAGATAGACCTTCAGATACTTACAGGGCAAAATGGCATAATCATTGGATCATTAACGGTTATGCCGTCATGCAGGAATGGAGAGGCCCTGATGTAACAGGCAGCGAGTTCAGATTTTACGATATGAGTTCAAAAAGCTGGAAAGGCAGAAATATTTATCAGGGTGGAGCCTGGCGCGAAACCGTTGCCCATTCTGATGGCGATAAAATGATTGTTACCATATTTGCACATAATAATCAAAAAGGTGATTTTCTAAATCGTGAAACTTATTTCAATATAAAAAATGACAGCTTTGAAATGAAATCCGATCTTTCCTATGACAACGGCAAAAGCTGGCAAAAAGGCGCATATCAAATGATAGTCACAAGATCGGTTGAAAAATAACCGTTCCTCTATTATATCAGCGAAATGGATCTGGATATTTCAATAGGCGTGCTTATTACTGCCACCTTTCTTGCTGCGTTTGCGTTTTATAAATCACGCATACCGACCGAGCCCGGAAACCCGTGGTCAGTGCCATGGAATGGCGTTTTATTTATCGCCATTCTCGCGCTCCTGCTTACCGCCAGTCATCTTATGGCAATTTTCAAGTCATAAGCAAGCTAGCCTTATAACGGCCATTTATGGGACTTTTCCTTTTCAAGATTTTGTGCATCCTTCACTGCAATAGCTGTCATATTTAATATACCGCGGGCGCTGACAGTTGGCGTAACAATATGTGCCGGCAGCGCAGCCCCAAGTAGAATTGGGCCAACCAGTAATCCCCTCTCAACACTTTTAACAAGCCCAAGCGCACTATTTGCACTATCAAGATTTGGAAAAATCAGCAAATTGGCAGATCCTTTAAGGGCACAATCCTGAATGAGCCTGTCCCTGAGATCTTCATTAAGGGCGGCGTCCACATGCATTTCACCATCCACTTCAAGACCCGGCACCCGCTCACGAAGAATTTTTACAGCTTTGCCCATTTTAACCGCTGACGGGGCTTTTGATGACCCGAAGTTTGAATGGGATAAAAGGGCCACTTTTGGTTTGATCCCAAAAAGCTCAATTTGCCTGGCAGCAGCAATGGTGCTTTCAACAATCTGTTCCATAGTCGGATCAACATCCATAAATGCATCTGCTATGAATAATGTCTGCTGAGGCAGAATAAGAACACTTAAAGTCGAAATTTTCTGTGCCGGATTTTTACGACCGATAATGTCAATGATATAACGAATATGAAAATCAAATCGCCCGTATGTACCACATATCATCGCATCCTGATATCCCAGTTTCACCGCCATTGCCGCAATCACCGTTGAATTGGTACGGATAATGGTCCTCGCCGCTTCCTTTGATACCCCTTTACGACCAACAATCCTGTGATATTCGGTCCAGAATTCCTTATAGCGGTCATCCTTATGAGGATTTATCACCTTATAATCCTTATCCCGTTCAAGACGAAGACCAAGACGTTCAATTCTGTTCTGGATAACCTCCGGTCTGCCGACCAGAGTAGCCTTGATCATGCCTTCATCAACAGCCGCCTGAACCGCGCGCAGAACATTTTCCTCTTCGCCCTCCGCATATACTACTTTTTTCGGGTTCTTTTTAGCATCCTCAAAAAGCGGCGACATAAGCATGTTTGATTTAAAAATAAAGTTACCGATTTTTTCACGGTATTCCTGTAAATCTTTAATCGGTCTTGTTGCGACACCACTATTCATGGCCGCTTCCGCCACCGCTGGTGCGATTTCAAGAATTAATCTGGGATCAAACGGTTTGGGAATAATATAATCAGGTCCGAATTTCAGATCCTCACCGCGATAAGCATTTGCCACCTCATCGGAACTTTCCCGGTAGGCCAGATCAGCAATCGCCCAGACACAGGCTTTTTTCATTTCATCATTAATTTCCGTCGCCCCGACATCAAGTGCCCCTCGGAACAAAAACGGGAAGCAAAGCACATTATTGACCTGATTGGGATAATCTGATCGTCCAGTCGCAATGACCGCATCCGGGCGGGCTGCTTTACATTCTTCAGGGGTAATTTCCGGCGTTGGGTTGGCTAGTGCAAGAATGAATGGTTTTTTGGCCATTTTCTTGACCATGGAAGGTTTTAATATTCCTGGCGCTGAAAGGCCAAGAAACACATCCGCCCCGTCAATGGCGTCATCAAGCGTTCTTTCCTTTGTATCCTGCGCATAGCGGTCTTTATATTCGTTCATGTCTTTTTCCCGGCCGACATATACGACTCCTTCTATATCAATAAGGGTAATATTCTTTTTCTGAACCCCGAGTGATACCAGAAGATCAAGACAGGCAAGAGACGCCGCCCCACCGCCAGTTGCCACCAATTTAATATCTTCAAGTTTTTTTCCGACAACCCGAAGCCCGTTTGAAATAGCCGCTCCGGCAACTATCGCCGTGCCGTGCTGATCATCATGAAAAACCGGGATTTTCATGCGTTCTTTAAGTGCTTTTTCAACCACAAAACATTCCGGCGCCTTTATATCCTCAAGGTTTATAGCGCCAAATGTCGGCTCCAGTGCCGCAATAGTATCAATCAGCTTCGCAGGATCAGCCTGATCAATTTCAATATCGAATACGTTTATCCCGGCAAATTTTTTAAAAAGAACCGCTTTTCCTTCCATCACCGGTTTTGAGGCCAGTGGCCCTATATTACCAAGCCCCAAAACGGCTGACCCATTGGTAATTACACCAACCAGATTCGCCCTTATTGTCATTTCTGCCGCAGCAGAAGGATCTTCTATGATTGCTTCGCAGGCATATGCAACGCCCGGCGAGTAGGCCCTGGCCAGATCCCGCTGGTTAGCAAGGGGTTTTGTGGGAATTATTGCCAGCTTACCCGGCGTTGGATCAATATGATATCTTAGTGACGTTTCTTTAAATTTATCAACCATTTAAATCTTCCTGAAATTGGATACATAAATTTATAGTGAAACAAAAAAAAAGGGAAGGGCAAACACCCTTCCCTTAATAGAAAAGATAAAAAATTAAAGGGCAACAGGTGAATAAGGGAGATTTAGGTCCTTTGCAACTGCTTCAAAAGTAATTTTTCCATTCTGAACATTTACACCATTCTTAAGATGAGGATCATCAGCACAGGCCTGTTTCCAACCTTTATTGGCCAGCGCTACAGCAAATGGCAATGTGGCGTTGTTAAGCGCATATGTCGATGTATGGGCAACAGCCCCCGGCATATTGGCCACACAGTAATAAACCACACCGTCAACAACAAATGTCGGGTTTGAATGTGTTGTCGGTTTTGAATTCTCAAAGCAACCACCCTGGTCGATTGAAATATCAACAAGCACTGCACCGTCTTTCATTTTTCTTGCTGTTTCTGCTGACACAAGCTTCGGTGCCGCAGCACCGGCAACTAGAACCGCACCAACTACAAGATCAGCTTCCAGTACAGCCTGTTCCAGCGCATGTACTGTTGAATAAACAGTTTTAACAGTGCCTCTGAAACGTTGGTCAAGATGACGCATCTGATTGATATTACGGTCAAAAACAGTGACATCAGCGCCTAATCCAACTGCCATTTCAGCAGCATTCATTCCTGATACGCCGCCGCCGATGATCACAACCTTTGCCGGAGCAACACCCGGCACCCCGCCAAGAAGGATGCCCCGACCACCAGCCGCTTTTTCAAGCGCATGGGCACCAGCCTGAATAGACATACGGCCTGCCACTTCACTCATTGGTGCCAGCAGCGGCAGTGAGCCATCTTTTGCAGTTACTGTTTCATAGGCAATTGCCGTACAGCCAGATGCCATCAGGGCTTCTGCCTGTGGTTTGTCAGCCGCCAAATGAAGGTAAGTAAACAGCAAATGGTCTTTTGTCAGCATTGCGCATTCGTTAAGCTGTGGCTCCTTTACCTTGACGATCATTTCCGACTTGGCAAAAACATCGGCTGCCGTACTGATAATTTCGCATCCGACAGCTTCATAATCTGCATCGCTGATACCGATCCCGGCACCTGCCATTGTTTCAACTAATACTTTATGGCCATGACGGATCAATTCGGACGCGCTTGATGGTGTAAGCCCTACACGATATTCATGAACTTTAATTTCCTTTGGACAACCAATGATCATTATTTCTTCTTCCCTGAAAAAAATTGTGAATAAAAGTGCCATAGAGTATCCTATTTCAATAAAAATGTCATTGCGTTTATTGTCATTTAAATGTTGATTTTTCGCATAATATTGCGTAATAAATGAAAAATGAGAGATAAATTTCGAAATTTAAAGTTAGACAAGATTGATCTTGCAATCATAGATTATCTTCAGAATGACGGACGCATCAGCAATTCCGACCTTGCGGATAAAGTAGGTCTTTCCCAATCCGCATGCCTTCGCCGGGTTAAGGCACTTGAAAATGAAGGGGTGATTGAAGGCTATGTCGCGGTCATGGATCAGACAGCAGCAGGGCTGCCTGATAATGTCTTTGTCCAGATCACTGTGGAGAAACAGACAAAAGAGTTGCTTGGTGAATTTGAACGGCTGGTTAAAAACTGCCCGCAGATCATGGAATGCTATCTTATGAGTGGCGATGCCGATTATCTGTTGCGTGTTATTGTTTCCGATGCATCGGATTATGAGAAACTACATATGGACGTTCTGACCACCCTGCCCGGTGTCAGTCAGATAAAATCAAATTTTTCGCTTCGTACGGTAACCAAGAAAAATGATATCCCGTTTAATTTATAAGTTATCGTCATAAGAACGCTTTCTATTATTATTTTATGAATAAATATATAGGCTTGAAAAAATAAGCCATTAGTCATACTCTCGGTCCATGCCAACCTTTTGTACGGGTTAAAGGCGTGAATGAGGGAGCGTAACAGATGAGTTTTCGACTTGCATTATTTACGGGCGGGGTGCTTTTGGCCCTTCTCGGGTTTGCAATGTTAATTCCTGCCTTTCTTGATCTTGCCGATGGTGTGCCTAATGCCACAGCTTTTTTTATGGGTTCATTCATAAGTCTGTTTATTGGAACATCTCTATTCATTTCAAACAAAGATAATTTTACCAGTTTAAGCATAAGAGAAGGATTCCTGATAACAACGTCAAGCTGGTTGCTGTTAAGCTTGGCCGGGGCGTTGCCGCTTTATTACTCCGATCTGAATTTATCCTATACTGATGCCTATTTCGAAAGCCTTTCCGGTATAACCACTACCGGCTCAACCATCCTTTCAGGGCTTGATAGTATGTCGCGCGGTGTGCTCCTTTGGCGATCAATTCTTCAATGGATCGGTGGCATTGGTATTATTGCCTTCGGTATTGTGCTGCTTCCTTTTTTGAAAATTGGAGGAATGCAGCTATTACAAACGGAATCATCCGATCGATCTGACAAATTTATTCCCCAGACCAGGCATCTTGTTAGCCGTCTGATCTATGTTTATATTATTTTAAGTATAGCCTGTTTTGTAACCTATTATCTATTGGGAATGAGCGGATTTGATGCGGTCAATCATGCTATGACCACACTTTCAACAGGCGGCTATTCGACCCATGATCTTTCTTTTGGATATTTTGACAGCTGGTCCCTGCAACTGGCGGCAACATTTTTTATGTTGCTTGGCGGCCTTCCCTTCGTGCTTCATGTTAGATTTGTTTTCATGCATCAGTCCGCCTATCAGTTTGACGAACAGGTCAGGGGTTTTTGTATGATTGTTATTGTCACATCAATCCCGATCATTCTCTATCTTCTTTATCATCATGTTAGTACATTTTCAGAAGCCTTTGTCCTGACCGCATTCAACGTTGTATCGGTCATTACGACTACCGGATATGCCACAACCGATTATACCGCGTGGGGGCCTTTTACTACGGGAATTTTCTTCTTTCTCACCTATTTGGGCAGTTGCGCCGGGTCAACATCCGGCGGACTTAAAGTAATGAGACTGCTTGTTTTTCTAAAAGGATCAAAACAACAAATGAACCAGTTGGTCTATCCTAATGGTATTTTTCAGTCTTTTTATCAGGGTCGCCCGGTCGATAATAGTCTGCTTATCAATGTGATCGGGTTCATTTCATTTTATGTGCTGCTCAATGCCTTTATCACCTTGGCACTGACCTGGGTTGGTTTGGATGTGGACACGGCCTTAAGTGGTGCTGCGACCGCTATTGCCAATGTCGGTCCCGGAATTGGTGATATTATCGGACCATCAGGAAATTTCAGCACTCTTCCTGATGATGCGAAATGGGTGCTCTGTCTGGGCATGTTTTTAGGAAGACTTGAAATTCTGACAGTACTTATTTTATTCAGCCCCCGGTTCTGGAAAAACTAATTTCACAGTTGTTCCATGTCCATATTCACTTTCAATGGTGATTTCACCGTCATGAAGCTCAACCAGCATTTTACAGATGGAAAGTCCGAGTCCCCATCCTTCCTCAGCAACATAGGCAGTCGCCTTTGCCCTGGTAAAGGGTTCTGTGATTTTTGGCAGGATCTCGGGCTTTATGCCAATTCCTGTATCCGATATTATGATAACAATTTTATGATTTTCTGTTTTAATATGCGCAGTGACACTTCCACCATTTTCTGTATATTTTACCGCATTGGTCAGAAGATTTAGCAATATCTGTTTTAATGACCGCCTGTCAGCAAAAATTGCATGCGTGTCATCATCAATTGTCGTGCTTATTTTAAGACCTTTTTTTGTCGCTTTATCTTTAATCAGTACTATACATTCATCCAGTATTCCATCTGTTTCAAGAAGTTCCTTTTGAATCATTTTCTTGCCGCCATCAATGGCTGTTATATCCAGAATATCATTAACCAGCTCAAGCAGATGAACACCGCTATCATTTATATATCGCGCATATTCAGAATATTGATCATTAAGATCCCCAAAATATTTATTTACCATTATTTCCGAGAAACCGATAATAGCATTGAGCGGCGTTCTCAGTTCGTGACTGACCTCTGCAAGAAAGTTTGAAATAAATGCATTCGCCGCTTCAGCTTCCTCAACTGCTTTCCTTAAAGCATTTTGAGCATTGGTCAGATTTGTGAGATCAGTAATTGACCCAATGAATGATAAGTCATCGGCAAATTTAATTTGTCCGACGCCCAAATGCATGGGGAAAGTCTCGCCGTTTTTTCTAAGCCCGTCGACATTGCGGCCAATTCCAATAATTTTTTTAACGCCAGTGGTAATATAGTTATTAATGTAACTGTCATGCTCTCTGCTAAAATTTTCCGGCATAAGCATTTTAACATTTTTCCCAATAACTTCTTCTGACTTATAACCAAAAATATCCTCTGCTGCCGCATTAAATATTTCAATATTACCTTTATTGTCAGTAACAATGGCCCCTGTCGCAACATTTTCAAAAGCTGAATGAAACCATCCCAGTTTATTTTCCAGTTGCCCTTTAATGAAACCTTCTTCAGCAATCTCCTTTGTAAGCTTAATTTCATTTTCACTTTTTTGATCCACCTGTTTTTTAAGACGCCAGTTCCAAAAAAGAACGGCGGCAATCAGGAAAACCAAAAAGGAAAATATTTCAATATAAAAGCTATAATCTGCGTCCTGCGAAACGGGGGTAGCTATCCATTTTTGAATAATCCTGTTTTTATCTTGTTCTGAAATTGAATTCAGGGCTTTTTTTATGGCACTTGAAAGCAGGGGTAAATCTGTTCTTGTCCCTATTCTTAATGGAGCTTCAAGCCCCGTTTCTCCCACCACACCAATGTTTGCCAGCCTGTATTCCGTAATAATATGGTTTCCTGAAATAATGCCGCCAATATAGGCATCAGCCGTGCCATCAGCCACAAATTTCATTGCCTCACTAATACTTTCAGCAAGGACAATTTTAATTGACGGATATTCCGCTTTAAAATATGCAATTTTTGCATCACCTTTTATAACGGCTACACTTAATCCTTTTAACGCCTCCAGACTGCTCAGATCTATTCTATCCACTTTTGCAAAAATAAGATCACTTGCAGAATAATAGGATTCAGTAAAATCCAAATAATCTTCGCGCTCTTCTGTTTTTAATATTGCCCCCACTATATCTGATTTACCAGATCTGATTTGTTCAAGTCCTTCTGCCCAGTTTCTGTTTCCTGACCAAACAAATCTGACATTCAAAAGCGCCCCAATTTCATTCAGTATTTCGCCAGAAATGCCTGAAAGATTTCCATCCTGGTCCAGAAAATCAAATGGGATTCCATTGGCTTCAATCGAAACTCTGATAGTTTTATGTTGGGAAAGCCATTCTTTCTCATCAGAAGATAAGCCGAGGCTGTCATCAACTGATATATTGGTCTGCCATTTGTTCGCCAGTAATGACAATTCCTGTTCGTTAACCCTGTTCATTCCTTTTTCAAGAATGCTGTTCAGAAGCGGCCAGTCATTGCGTGACGCCAACCTGATTTTTTCTTCATTGCCTTCTTCAGGAAAAAACCGCGAGCCAATTACCTGAAGGTTATTGATGAGGTTATTATTTATATTATAGTTGGCAATTGGAAGAACTCCGGCAAAAACGTCTGCTTCACCACGTGAAACGCCTTTAAGGGCTTCCAATTGTGTCGGATATTCAATCAGATTAAGAAATTTAAATCTTTCCTTGTATATTTCTTCAGGGACAGAATCGACAACAACGGCAATTCTCCTGCCCTTTAAATCATCTACGGAATTTATTCTTTCTGATCCGACCCTGCCATAATAAACACTTGGCAATTCTAAATATGGTTTTGTAAAGTCCAGAAACTCATTGCGCTCTGGCGTTTCTATTATACTTTGAGCCATATCTATTTCCCGGTTTTTCAGCATTTCAAGCAAGCTACTCCAGGAATTCGCAGTTATATATTTAAGTTTGAGACCGACTTTTTCAGCAATAAGGTCAAGATAATCAATTGAAAATCCAACCGGATTTCCGTTTCGGATAAATTCCAATGGTGCCCAATCCGAAGCAATTGTTACGGTAATTAAAGGATGTTCCTCGATCCAGATTTTTTCTTCTTCAGTAAGGGAATATTCCTGGGCAAATGAATTTATAAAAAAACAGATATAGAAAAACAGAATATATTTAAAATTTATTTTTTCCATAATGATGGAATTCACCCCGATAAAATTGCAGTTTAATTTAGAATGTTCTAAATCTTATATAGTTAATATATATAATAAAGTGATTTTTATAATATTTTATCAGCCAAAGATGAAGTTTTCCTAATCAGTCGTTTTTTGGTAAAGTGCTTCAGGTTTTGAGATAGGCTTTCCAGTATCATCGAAAAAGGGTGAAGAGAATTTTTTAGGGCTAAAGCGCCAGATGAGAACCTTAAACATAATCTTTAAATAGCTGGCCAGCGGGAAGCCTTCATTATACTTTTCATCGGGAAGTTTTTTTTGGGCATATTTCCCCTGCACATAAAACCGGACAGGTCCAAGATTTTTATTCCGTTTATCCTCATCATCCATAAAATTATGGATCATGCCGACGACTGGAACTTCAGAATGAAGCGTATTTCCAATTGGAGTTTTGCAACAATCAGCATACCAGCGGTATGGGCCTTTTTTGGTCAATCTGATTGAACGGATAAGGTTTTTACCTTTTTCAATTGAAATCTGGTGTGGTGACATCTGGAATATGTCTGTCCCACCATATTCGTCCAGAATATCATTTTCACGACCAAGATATTTTGCAAATGCCTGACAATGATCGCAGTAACAGACAATCCTTATGCCCTCATGCGGTGAAACGTCATAGGCGCACCCTTGAACTTTACCGCAACTGCATTTTAAATGGACATCAGTCATTTTCGATCCCTTAATTATATGACAATATTATAATCTAAATTTTAACTTTCTGGCATTGAAAAAATATACTGCTTTATAAAATAAATAACCAGAGCCAACTGACCTATAGATCTCATTTTAAGACTATCCAAATTTGCTGTTCAATTATTCCATTGTTCAAAATTTAATTTGCACTTTACTTAACGGTAAAGTTAAGTTATATAAACAGCAAATTTTGAACGACTCTGGATATTCCGTGCCGGAACATTGCAAAAGAAAAATTGATGGGTAAAAAAATCACAAAGACAGGCGAAAAAATTATTTTTGCCGCCATGGATTGCTACCGTGAATTCGGGGTTCAGGGCTCGTCTATGGATATTATTGCTGAAAAGGCGGAAACAACCAAACCGACGCTTTATTCTCATTTCGGCTCAAAGGACAAATTGTTTGATGAAGTTTTTGATTACATCCGCATCAATAAATTCAGCAATTTCAAACTGAAATATGTATGTGAAAAATGCATTATAGAACAGTTAGTTAATCACTTTCTTCGTATTATGGAGCAGTCAGTCAGCCGTGAAATGCTGAGCCTTTACCGCGCATTAATTATTGAAACAATTCGTCGCGGTGAAGAAGTGAAAATGGAAGGCGATTCAACAACCGAATTTCAACTTCAGAAATGGATTGAAGATGCAGTAAAAGCCGGCGTGCTTAAAGTCGCGGACACGGAAACAACAGCTTACAATTTACTTGCCATGTTCAGGGGACGGTTTATCTGGCCCACATTGCTGGGTATCAAACGGTTTCCAAAAAACACCCGTAAAGAATTACTTGAAAAATCATTAAAAAGTTTTATTACGCCGCTGCTTTCGAAATAGGCAGCAGTCATAAAAATAAATTCCAAGGAATGGAAAAACCTATGTCAGAAACAAATAAAGATGAAGATCCGGCCGAAAATGGCAAAAAATGGAAAAAAGAAGGTAAGTCTAAAAAAGGAAAATTCCTGATCCTGATCAGCGTCCCCACGGTGCTGATTGCTGCCGGCGCTTGGTTTTATTTGCAAAGTGACCGTTATATTTCGACCGAGAATGCCTATATCAAGGCTGATACAACATCCATCAGCGCAGAGGTAACAGGACGAATTACCGAAGTGGAAGTCCGGGATAATGAACCGGTCAAAAAAGGCCAACTTCTGCTTTCTATTGATCCGGAACCATATGAAATCGCGGTTGAAAGCGCTAAAGCGCGGCTGAATGCCACCGTCGTGGAAATCGAAAGCCTGCGGTCCGATTATCTGAAAACCCTGTCCGAACTGGCGGTTGAAGAGGAAAATGTCCGCTTTCGTAAAGGGGAAAATGACCGCTATCAAAGCCTGATCGGCAAACAGGTCATATCCCAGGAAAAGCTTAACCAGGTTGAATATGATTATAACAAAGCCCTGCGCGAGCGGGATTCTGCCAAACGTGAGGTCGAAGTCATAAGATCAAAACTTGGCGGCGACCCGGACATGGATATTACCGAGCATCCAAGCTACAAACAGGCAAAAGCAGAACTGGACAGACGTGAACTTGATCTGTCCCGCGTAAAAATATTTGCCCCCATTGACGGTATTGCCGCCAACCTGTCGCTCGATATGGGTGAATATATCATAGCCGGTATGCCACTTTTCACCATTGTTGAGCAGCATGGTCAGTGGATTGAAGCTAATTTCAAGGAAACAGACCTGACCCATATGGAGACAGGTCAGCTGGCCGAGGTTGAGGTAGATGCCTACCCCGGTGTCAAATGGCAGGCGCGCGTGATAAGCATCACACCGGCGACAGGGGCGGAATTTTCAATCCTTCCGGCACAGAATAGTTCCGGCAACTGGGTTAAGGTTGTCCAGCGGATTATGGTTAAATTTGAAATTCTGGATACACAGAATAAACCACGGCTTCTTTCCGGCATGAGCACCGTTATCACCGTTGATACCGGAAAAACCCGCCTTGATCGCATGATGGAAAAAAGCTGAAATAATTAATGAAACCAATTTTTTAAAAGATAAAATTAATGTCAGATGTAAAGACACATTCAATCGTTCCCAATAAAGCCATGCTGACCGGTTCAGTGATGCTGGCAACGATTATTCAGGTGCTGGACACCACCATTGCCAATGTGGCGCTGCCGCATATGCAGGGCAGTCTTTCCGCGACCCAGGATCAGATCACCTGGGTGCTGACATCCTATATTGTGGCGACCGCCATTATGACCCTCCCCACCGGCTGGATCGCCGGAAGGATCGGCAAAAAAGAACTTTTTCTGATTTCCGTAACCGGCTTTACCATTTCATCTGTATTATGCGGCATTGCCACATCCATTGATGAAATGGTTCTCTTTCGTGTGATACAGGGGGCAAGCGGTGCTGCCCTGATCCCGCTGTCGCAATCGGTCCTTTTGGATATTAACCCCCGTGAAAAGCACGGCTCCGCCATGGCGATCTGGGGGGTTGGTGTGATGGTCGGCCCAATCATCGGCCCTACCCTTGGGGGGTATCTCACCGAATATTATGACTGGCGCTATGTGTTTTTCATCAATCTGCCGCTTGGGATAATCTGTCTTCTGGGCATTTCAAAATTTATGCCTGAATCCGAAAGAAGCGACCGTCCGTTTGATGCCTTCGGCTTTATGATGCTGGCGCTGACCATTGCCTCCATTCAGCTGATGCTTGACCGCGGCCAGCAGGAAGACTGGTTTAATTCCTATGAAATTATCGCCTATACCGGGGCAACAGTTGCATTTTTCTGGATGTATATCATTCATTCGCGCTTCGCGAAAAACCCGTTTTATCATGTGGAAATGTTCCGGGACAGAAATTATGTGACCGCGTCCTGCTTTATCTTCATTGTCGGCATTATCCTGCTTGCCACTCTCGCTTTGCTGCCGCCGTTCCTTCAGAACCAGATGGGCTATTCAGTGATGAGCATCGGTGTACTGATGGCACCGCGCGGCGTTGGTACCATGTTTGGCATGATGATTGCCGGACGGCTCACCCAAAAAGTGGATCCGCGTAAACTGGTGCTGATTGGCATGACGCTGATGGCTTATTCCCTTTATGAAATGAGCGAATTTACAACCTTTGTGCCAGAGCATTTCATCATCACCACCGGCATTACACAGGGCCTTGGCCTCGGTCTTGTTTTTGTGCCCTTAAGCACCATTACATTTTCGACCCTTGACCCGAAATACCGGACCGAAGCCTCAAGCCTATTTAACCTGCTGAGGAATATGGGCAGCAGTATCGGGGTTTCCATTGCCGTCACCCTGCTGGGGCAGAGCATCCAGACCAACCATTCGTATCTGGCGGAAAATATCACCGATACCACAACCCGCCTGCCCGCATATCTTATGCCGCAGGGGATCGAAGCGAGCTCTGCGATTTTCCGCCTGCTTGACGGGGTGATTAATAATCAAGCCATCACCATCGGCTATATTAATGACTTTTATCTGATGATGTGGGTGGTGATCTGCGCCATGCCGCTGGTGCTGCTCCTCAGCAACCCGCTCAAGCTTAATCAGGCAAAATAATAAGGGGGGAATTTTGGGCGATTAAAACTTGCCCCGCCCCCTCGCCCGTGCTAAAGCCTGTGCCAGAGCATTAATAATCAATTTTAGTTTGGGAAATTCACCATGATTCCACGGTATTCGCGCGAAATAATGACCACAATTTGGGAACCGAAAACAAGATTCCAAATCTGGTTCGAGATCGAGGCCCACGCCTGTGACGCCCTCGCCGAACTTGGTGTGATTCCTAAGGAAAGTGCGAAAATCATTTGGGAAAAAGGCAATTTTGATATTGACCGCATTGATGAAATTGAACGGGAAGTGAAGCATGATGTCATCGCTTTCCTCACTTCCCTCGCTGAATATATCGGCCCTGAAGCCCGCTTTGTCCATCAGGGCATGACCTCGTCCGATGTGCTTGACACCTGCCTGAATGTTCAGCTGGTCCGCGCCGCAGACATATTGATTGATGATGTTGAAAAACTTCTGGTCGTTTTAAAGCGCCGCGCCTATGAGCATAAAATGGATGTCTGCATCGGCCGCAGCCACGGCATTCATGCGGAACCCGTCACTTTCGGCCTTAAAATGGCGGAAGCCTACGCCGAATTCGACCGTAATTTGCAACGCCTTAAAAATGCCCGCGAGGAAATTGCCACCTGCGCCATTTCCGGTGCCGTCGGCACCTTTGCCAATATCGACCCGCGGGTTGAGGAACATGTGGCCAAAGCCATGGGGCTTAAGGCCGAACCCGTTTCGACACAGGTGATCCCGCGTGACCGCCATGCCATGTTCTTCTGCACCCTTGGTGTGGTCGCCAGCTCGATTGAAAGACTGGCTGTTGAAATTCGCCACCTGCAACGGACAGAAGTTTTGGAAGCGGAGGAATTTTTCTCAAAAGGGCAAAAGGGCTCATCTGCCATGCCCCATAAACGTAACCCGATCCTGACCGAAAACCTGACCGGGCTTGCCCGTCTGGTGCGCGGTATGGCCATTCCGGCCATGGAAAATGTCGCCCTCTGGCACGAACGGGATATTTCCCATTCATCGGTGGAACGGATGATCGGCCCCGACGCCACCGTGACCCTTGATTTCGCCCTCGCCCGCCTGACCGGTGTGATGGATAAACTGGTGGTTTACCCGCAAAATATGATTAAAAACATGGACAAGCTCGGCGGCCTTCATAATTCGCAGCGTGTCCTGCTCGCCCTGACCCAGGCCGGTGTCAGCCGCGAAGATGCTTACCGCCTTGTTCAGCGAAACGCCATGAAGGTTTGGGAACACGGCGCCAATTTCGCCGACGAGCTTAAAGCCGACCCCGAAGTCTCCGCCAAATTATCCGACGCCGAAATTGATGATAAGTTTGATCTTGGCTACCACACCAAACATGTCGACACGATATTTAAAAGAGTGTTCGGTGAGTAATCCCCGTTACGCCTGACCAATCGTCACTCCTGCGAAAGCAGGAGTCCACTTATCATCAAATGATACACGACCAACTTAAGTCTTATGGATTCCCGCCTGCGCGGGAATGACAACGTTGAAAAATAAAAAAAGCCGCCTGAATTACTTCAGGCGGCTTGAATTTTTTATAGCTAAATATTCGGCTTATTTAACTTCGGCTTTCACCTGTGCGATGGCGGTGACCATCAGGTCGTCCATCTGGCGGCGGATCTGATGTTCGGACTGCTCAACGCCCGCTTCGGCGAGGTCGCCCTTCACTTTGCGGTAAACATCGTCATCACCGGCTTCGTCAAAGTCGCTTTCAATCACTTCGCGGGCATAGGCGTCAATCGCTTCGCCGGAAAAACCCATAAGACCGGCAGCCCACTGACCCAGCAGTTTATTGCGGCGGGCCGTTGCCTTAAATTCAATTTCCTTATCATGCGAAAACTTGTTTTCCGCGGCTTTTTCCCGATCATTAAACTGTGTCATGGGTTATTGCTCCTTAAATTTTGCAAATTTACTGTTCATACAGTGTGCCTGTTTACGTTATTTTATCATCTATTTCCACGTTTTTCATATAATATGAAAAAAAATATTTTAAAGCCTCGAGTGTCATTGTTTTTGTGGGGCATATAAGCTAAATTGGCCTCGCTTGATTCTGCTACTTTTAATTGCCCAGGGACCATCATGTCAGACAAAGAAAAGCTCTACGAAGGCAAGGCTAAAATTCTTTATAAAGGAAGCCGGCCGAACACCATCATTCAATATTTCAAGGATGATGCCACTGCATTCAATAATGTAAAAAAAGGCACCATTGCCGGTAAGGGGATCATTAACAACAAGATCACCGAACTTGTCATGACCCGGCTTGGCCAGATTGGCATTGCCACCCATTTTATTGAGCGCCTTTCCGACCGCGAACAGCTTTGCCACGCGGTTCAGATTATCCCGCTCGAGGTGATCGTGCGAAACACTGTCGCCGGCACCATGGCAAAAAAATTCGGCATTGAGGAAGGCACCCGCCTTTCCCGCCCGATCATCGAATTTTCACTAAAGGATGATGACCTTGGTGACCCGCTTATTCCGGAAAATCATATTCTGGCGCTTGAAATTGCCACCGACGAGGAACTGATTGAAATTCTGGAAGCAACATCAAAAATCAATGACTTCCTGCGCGGGCTTTTTGCCGGTATCGGGCTGGAACTGATTGATTTCAAACTGGAATATGGCCGTTTTAATGGTGAAGACGGCGAACAGTATCTGGTGCTGGCTGATGAATTTAGCCCGGACAACTGCCGTCTGTGGGATTTTAAAACCCGCGAAAAAATGGATAAGGACCGTTTCCGCCGTGATCTTGGCGGTGAAGTGGAAGCCTATCAGGAAGTGGCCCGCCGTCTTGGCATTTCGCTTGAAACTGAAGACAAATAATTATTGAAATAAAGGAACAGACCCTTGAAAGCACGTGTACATATTACCTTAAAAAATGGCGTTCTCGACCCGCAGGGCAAAGCGATCCAGCATGCGCTGGAAGCGCTCGGCTTCAGCGGCGTTGATGATGTAAGACAGGGCAAATATA
Organism: Kordiimonadaceae bacterium; assembly: GCA_024236295.1. Lineage (GTDB taxonomy): Bacteria > Pseudomonadota > Alphaproteobacteria > Sphingomonadales > Emcibacteraceae > Pseudemcibacter. Next base: position 208,981 of record JACKKT010000005.1, read on the forward strand.
TCGAGCTGGACCTGGCCGAAACCGACCGCGCGAAGGCAGAAGCCAATGTTGAGGAAATGTGTAAAAAGCTTCTTTCCAACATGGTTATTGAAAATTACACCATCGATATCGATTAATCCTTTAAGGGGACAAAAAAATGAAATCAGCTGTTGTTACCTTCCCTGCTTCCAACTGTGACCGGGATATGTTTGACGCGCTTGAAAAAATTACCGGGAAAAGGCCACATCAGATCTGGCATCAGGACACTGAAATTCCCGATGTTGACCTGATCGCCCTGCCGGGCGGTTTTTCATTTGGGGATTATCTGCGCTGCGGCGCCATGGCGGCACGCTCCCCGGCGATTAAGGGCATCATGGCCCACGCCGAACGTGGCGGCAATGTCATCGGCATCTGCAATGGTTTTCAGGTTCTGACCGAAATGGGGCTACTGCCCGGGGCGCTGATGCGCAACAGATCGCTTAAATTTGTCTGTAAAACCGTGCAGCTGAAAGTCGAAAATTCGGACACAAACTTCACCAACGCTTATAAATCCGGACAGGTGATTGATATTCCCGTTGCCCATCATGATGGCAATTATTTTGCCGATCAAAACACCCTGAGCGAGCTTGAGGGCGAAGGGCGGATCGCGTTCCGCTATGTCGATAAATCAGGTAGCGCAACTGAGGCCGCAAACCCCAACGGATCACAGCATAATATTGCCGGGATTATCAATAAACGCGGTAATATCCTTGGCATGATGCCGCACCCTGAAAGACTGATCGAAGATGCGCAAGGCGGCAGGGATGGCCGCGGCTTTTTTGAAAGCATCATCAACAGATTAAATTAATTCCCTTCCGGGCATTTAAGGACGAGACACGTATGACTGACATAAACTGGAACAATAACCCGGAAATCACCGATGAACTGGTTAAGGAACATGGGCTGACCGCTGACGAGCGGGCGCTGATGGTCAAAATCCTGGGCCGGACACCGACGCTCACCGAGCTAGGTATTTTTTCGGTGATGTGGAGCGAGCATTGTTCCTATAAATCATCGAAACTGCATCTAAAAACCCTGCCGACCAAGGCACCATGGGTTATCCATGGTCCCGGTGAAAATGCCGGTGTGATTGATATCGGCGATAACCAGGCCGCCATTTTTAAAATGGAAAGCCATAACCACCCCTCCTATATCGAACCATACCAGGGTGCGGCAACCGGGGTTGGCGGAATACTCCGTGATGTGTTTACTATGGGCGCACGTCCCATTGCCAATATGAATGCGCTTCGCTTTGGCCGCCCGGATCATCCGAAAATGCGCCACCTGCTTAGCGGTGTGGTCGAAGGGATCGGCGGTTACGGCAACTGCGTCGGCGTACCGACCGTGGGCGGTGAAACCAATTTCCACCCATCCTATGACGGCAATATTCTGGTCAATGCCATGGCCGTGGGCCTTGCCGATCAGGATAAAATATTCCTTTCCGCTGCGGCCGGTGTCGGCAACCCGGTTATTTATGTCGGCTCAAAAACCGGACGGGATGGTATCCACGGTGCCACCATGGCCTCCGCCGAATTTACCGAAGACAGCGAAGAAAAACGCCCGACCGTACAGGTTGGTGACCCGTTTACAGAAAAACTGCTGATTGAAGCCTGTCTTGAGCTGATGTCAACCGACATGGTTGTCGCCATTCAGGATATGGGTGCGGCGGGGCTTACGTCATCTTCGGTTGAAATGGCGTCCGGCGGCGGGGTTGGCTTTACCCTGAACCTTGATAATGTGCCACAGCGCGAACAAGGCATGACCCCTTACGAAATGATGCTGTCTGAAAGCCAGGAACGCATGCTTGTGGTCCTTAAACCCGACCGCGTGGCAGAGGCAGAAGCCATTTTCCGCAAATGGGATCTTGATTTTGCCGTGATCGGCCATATTACCGATACGGGCAACCTGA